>NZ_JANTHY010000012.1:0-85914 GCF_024752335.1 Ancylobacter mangrovi
TAAACTCGTAGAACAGCGCCTCCTGCGCCCCCATTCGCTCGCCCATCATCGGCCTGTCCTCCATCCCTGAGGACAACTGAATCAGGACTTCGAGCCCGCAGCAACATCGACTTTTTCAACGGAATCGACCCATAGGCGACCTTCAGAAGGTCAGCTCTACGGCTCCAAGGAACGGGCGAACGCAATCCATTTTCATTGCAGTTAAGGAAGACGGAGCATCTGACGGACGCTGCCCTACTGTACGTGAGTAAGCCTGTCGGCCAAACTAATCCCATTCGGTTTCCACAATGATGGACCGCATACCGCGGTCAATCTTGCCGTCGACTACCGCGCTCGGTGTCGCGAACACCTGCACGACGTCGAACGGGGTGCCCTCAAGGGGCTTCGTGGAGCGGGCTTCCCGCTTGTAAGAAAGCCCGCGCTTCATCAGGCGATAGAACTCAGGATCGCTACGCACATCAGCGACCTTCGGCGCGCCGGGCGGCAAATCACCAATAGGAATAGCCTTTAGGCTCTCTGCGAAATCATTGCGCACTTGTTCCGAGAGGAGGAGCCAAGCCTTCGCGCCATTTTCGTCACGACCGATCAGGCACACGGCACCCTCTTGATCTGCGCTTGCCTGGGCCAAGAGCTTCGCCGTCTCGTCCTTTTGTCGAAGGTAGATTTTCACGCCGACAGCGTAGCGACCTGGCATCGCCGCCATGGTGCCGACGCGTGTGAGGTTGCCGGCGAAGCGCTGCTGAATTTGCAGGGCGTAGGGTGTTCGGAACCGTCGCACCAGTCGAAATCCGGCCTTGATCTTCTGTGGCACGTCCGCCAACAGCCACGTTTCCGCGCCCAACACATCCCAGTCCACGACGTAGACCTCGGCTTGGTCTCGCATGATGGGTGTGCGGAGACCGGACAGCTTGGAGGCGGGCGCCCGATAGGATTTGGTGCGCCCCTTCAGAAGTAGGATGCGGTCGGTATTACCGTGCTGAAGATCGCATGCCTGTGAGAGGACCATGTACACATCGCGGTCGGCGCCGGCGGCGACCTGCTCCTGTGCGAGCGGCGCCATGAGGACGTCCCCGAGCCGGACTTCGGTCGGAGCTGCTTCGACTTCGACCTCCGTCCGCCGCTGATTGTGGAAGATGGCGGCGTCCATCATAGTCAAGGCTTGGTCGCTTGGCATGAACTGGGCGGGCGGGTAGGTGTCCCACGCAACGTCGTTCAGACGCTTTGCGGCGCGGACGAGGTCCCGGTTGCCTTCCAACACGCCGTGCAGATGCAGATCGAAGAGGTCTAGAACGTAGTCGCCGAGTGGCTCGCCTTCACCCTCGAGCGAAAGGGCGTGGGTATTTGCATAGTCGGAGAGATCCAGCGTCCGTACGCTACGCAGAAAACTGTTCTTAGCTGTATCGATGGCTGCATCCCACGCGTTGATGAAGCCATTCAGCGTGAGGGAGTCGGGCCGTGACGTCACGAGATCATGGATCTGTTCCATCGTGTTGGTAGGGTCTCGCAAGCTTACCTTGCTCATCATCCGGAACTGACAGCCCAGCAACTGGCCGTCGTCGCGCACTAGAGGCCCCAGCTCCGCAAGGCGCGGACTGTGCGACAGCAAAACCACGATTGGCGGATTGTCTCGCCGAGATTCCACCACGCCGCGGAGGCGTGTCATGGCTTCCCGGACGGCTTGATCGTCTTCGACCCGCCCCATGAAGAGATCGAGGAATAGGAGCTGCGCCTGGCTAATGTCTTCCGTGGGGGCGCGGCCAGCAGTTCGGCAGGTGAGGCCCAGTTCCTCTTCGAGAAGTTTCTGGAGGGGCCGTAGCACTTCACGCTTACCCTGCTGATCGAGCTCATACTCTCTGAAGAGTTCAGCCGCGGCGGCGCTCTCTCCACGCAAGTTCCATGCGGCAGCCAAGAACCCGGCGTCCTGCTTCAATTCGCTCGGGTCAGCGTCATCGAAGTTGTCGCGACCGAGCGCCTGCGCAAGCCGAGCTTCATCGTCTTCCGACCAGTCATCGAAGAACTGGTTCCACTCGACGGGTTCCAGATCCTCGACGTGTGGCGTGGGGTCGAACGCATCATCAACGATGACGACGAGTTCCAACCCTTGAGCCTGTAGGAGCGCCTTCACCTGTTCAAGCATCGCCTGCCTCGTCCCGTTCGAGGATGAACGTGTTCAGACGATCGGGCTGAATACGACGCTCGTCGGAAAGATAGATGCGAAGGCCGTTGTTCTTCGCGCAGTCGCGGGCGATGAAGAGGCCTAGGCCCTGCCGACGCGTCTTACCCTTCGTAGAGTAGAAGGCGGTAAAGACGTCCTCGCGGTGGGTCGGTTGCACCCCCGGCCCATTGTCAGTGTACTCCATGAGCGTAGCGCCGCTCCCCAACGTGACATCAATTACAGGTTTGTAGGTATCTTGTTCGTCGCGTTTGAGATCCATCCAGTAGACGGAGTTCTGCACGAGGTTCTCGACGATCTGCACGAACATCCCGCGGATGCCCTTCACGATCACCTGTTTGGCGTCTCCCTGGATCCGAATGCGCATATCCACGCGGTGGCGTCGGAACTGGGCTGAGTGTCCATCGGCAATCTCACGCACCAACTGCGCAAGGTCGAACGATTCTGTCCTCTGTCGACCTGAGACACTCAACGGATCTAGCACACGCAGGCGACGATTCATGGTCTTCATCTCGTCGCGCAACGTGCTGAACAATGCCGCTACGTCATCGGGCAGTTCGTCCTTTTCCGCCTCAGTTAAGAGGTCGAGCGTTGTTTCGGTCGACCGCGCCAGCTCATGCGCCACCATCTCGAGCATCAGGCCGATCCCGGCCAGCTGCAGCATTCGGTCGCGCTCATCCTCGACCTCATTGGCGCGCGTCCGTGCGGCGGCGAAGTACTGCTGCATTTCCTCGAAGAACTTCAGTAGCTCTCGAACGACAGGAGATTCCGAGGCGTGGCGCTTTTCCAGTCCCTTCAAGGCCGATCGGGTACGGGATTGAAGTGTGTTGACGCGTCGCTCTGCCGCCTCAAAGTCAAGCGTTGGAGGCGCATGCCGCCGCTCGACGTCTTCCAGGAACCACTTCAGCCGGTCCTGGATAACGTAGCGGAGGAGTTCGACGAGTACGGTCTTCTCATCGCAGTCCTTGAGACCTTCCCGGCTCGTCTGGTCGACGAGGCGTGGGTTAGCCGTGCGAGAGATGTTGGCCCGGCCGATGAACTGGCTCTTGTTGAGCTTGTAACCGCCGGCCGCCAGGGCACGCCGATCGAGACCGAGCCAATCGTCGGTATCGTCGCCATAGGGGAAGACACGATAGCCGTCCCGGAAGAGCATGATGCCCGCCCACTGCTGCTGCAGCTTCACTAGGCGCCGCCCTTCTGCGCCAATGAGTTCGGTGCGGAGCTGTTGGCGGTTGAACCAGTAGAACTCGAAGGTGAATTGCCCGACCGTCCGCAACGCGGATGCCGCGATGTCCGTCAGCGGATCCTTAAGGAGAGACCGAATATCTGGTCGCTCGAAGATCAGCTGCTTGTCGTCCGGCGGATTTCCCTTCCCGAGATCGCGACAATGGAGATCGACGGTAAGCCGCGGTTTCCCCTGGTTGATCTCATAGCGACCGATGGCGGAGGCGTGCGCTCGACCGAGCACATCTCGGTCGAGGCGGGGAATGTCTATGCGGCCGCCGTTGAAGAGGACCACGACCCGATATCGCCGCAGGCTCCCGCTGAAGGGGTCCGAGAGACGCGCCAGTTCGAAGGTGGCAATCTCCTTGATGCGCTCCGGCGACCAACTGCCGTTCAAGCCATTGATGCGGATTGTCGTGCCGCTCCATTCCCCCTCGCTTTTGGGTTTGGGAGGGCCTTTCGCGGGGACGATCTTCACGTCCTCGATCATCTTTTCCAGATCTTCGAAGTCTCGCCAATTCACCTCGACAATGTTCAAGCGCTTGTCGCTTGCCGTCGCTGTTGCCACGTGAAGTTGGCTTCCGAGCCGCATCGCCGAAAGGCGTCCTACGCCTTTCTCGCCTAAGTATTCGACGTTGCCACCCTCCCTGAGCTTTTTCTCTAGACCACGTCGTCGCGAGGGCGTTCCGATGACGAGATAGGATTCCGTGAGGTCGTCTTCCGACATCCCTCGACCGTGATCACGAAACTCGATCCAGTTGTGAGCCACATAGGCTTTCTCTAGCGCGGCCCGGAGCGAACTCGCCGTCTTTGCTCCCTTCACGGCGGCGCTGATGGCTTGGCGCTCTGCCCGCGGCGCATCCATGAGCAGGGCGTTAAGGACTGTCGATTTGATGTCCGACAGCTCCTGCGCTGCCGACGTCTTGCTGGCCTCCGCGGCGGACTCATCGAGCTGGTCCAGTTGCTCGAGGGCATCGACATAGTCGGCGTGGCGCAAAGTGACGCAGAATTCGATCGTAACGCCGTCCTTCGAGCGCGCATCGATGGCGTTCTTGACAAGCTCGTAGATCGCCACAGCATCCGAGCTGATGAGTTCGGCGCCCAGCTCAAGCACCGTCCGCGCTGCGACCCTGAATGCCAAACTTGGTTCCCTTCCCCCGAAGGCCGCATGCTGCCTAACCCGGAAGGAGGTGGCAAGCGGCGACCGAGGGTTGTTCTATGGGTAAAATTCCATAACATGCGAAGCATGAGCTGGGGTATGATATGAGTCGGAGTACGATAAGGGCCATTGCAGAGCGATCGGAGGCATCTTCAAATGCGTCGGTCGGAGCATGCCGCGGGTTTCGAGAGCGGACCGACTATCTTCGTCTTGAACTAGCCGAGGCGTTGCGTGAGGCTTTGGCAGAGAGCGGCCTCAATCAGACTCAGGGCGCGCGCGCATGTGGGACTGATCAGCCATCGCTGTCGCGTGTCCTTCGAGGCCAGCTCAGCGGAGTTTCATCCGAACAGCTGGTCCGATGGCTCGGGGCGTTGGGCAAGGATGTTCGGATCGAGGTCGGGTCGCGCAACGCAGTCAAGTCGCCGCTCGCAGGTAGTCGCGAAATCTACCTCGATGCTCATGCGACGACGCGAGTCGATCCGCGCGTTGCGGACCGAGTGCAGCAAGTTCTCCTGCACGAATTCGGGAATCCTAACAGTAGTGACCATAGGTACGGAGAAATTGCTGCGCAGATTCTGCACCGAGCCGGCGACGATGTAGCTCAGCTTGTCGGAGCCTCACCGGAGGATGTGCGATTTACTGGAAGTGCGACCGAAGCGCTGCGGTTAGTAATTGGCCTAGAGATGGCAGCCACGCGTGAAAGTTTCTCCGTCGCAGCATCGCGGATCGAGCATCCCGCTGTCATTGATCTGCTGAACGCCGCGGAGCGCGCCGGTTATCTGTCTGTCGATTGGGTGGACTGTGATGCCGATGGAGTGGTGGCGATCTCGTCAATCGCCGACGCCCTGAAACGCCGCCCCGCTCTGCTCTTCTTGATGGCGGCGAACAACGAAGTTGGCACGATCCAACCTATCAAGGAGGCAGCGATCCTCGCGAGGTCCGCGAATGTCGGATTGGTCGTGGATGCAAGCCAGGCGGCCGGTCGGATACCTTTAGACGTCGAAGCCACCGGAATCGACTATCTCATCCTGAGCAGCCACAAACTTTACGGGCCCAAGGGTGCAGGCGCGTTGATCGGCGCAAGCGTACGCGACGTTGCCTCCCCATTTCCATTAGAGGCGCACGGGCCCACTCCCAACACGGGGAGTATTGCGGGTTTTGGTGAAGCCTGCCGGATCCGCGGTGAGGAGATGGCTGTCGACGAGCCTCGCATCGCTGGTCTTCGCGATCGGCTGATGGCGAAGTTGTTGGTCTCCGTGCCAGACCTTGCCATCAATGGACACTTGGGTTCTCGCCTTGCCGGCAACCTGCACGTCTCCGCGGTAGGCGCACCCAACGACCAAGTCGTCGCCGCCCTCCGCGGCAAGGTGTCGATTTCAACGGGCGCAGCCTGCGCCAGCGGCGTGGACGCCCCGTCTCACGTCTTGCGCGCCATGGGCCTGCCGGCTTGGCGGCAGGAAAGCGCCCTGCGCATCGGCGTGGGCAAGTTCAACACCCTCGAAGACATTGAGCTGGCGGGAGACGCGATCGCCCAAGCGATCTCCAGCGTCCGCCAAGGCTAGGACCTAAACTGTGACAGACATCCATTCCTTCGAGGCGGCAGACGCCAAGGGCTTCAAATTCTCGGGCCACGAGACCTTCGCCTGCCGCTATGCTTGGCTGCCGAAAGCCTACCGAGCCCTGAAGGCGGATTCGCGCACCTTTGTGGACGACGACAAGGCGATGGTTGTGCTGGGCCTTGGCAAGAACATGGTGCGCGCGCTCAAGTTCTGGGTGGAGGTCACCGGCGTCGCGTGCCCGGTCGGTCGCGACCGCACCCTTGAGATCACCGACTTTGGAGAAGCGATCTTCAACGAAGAGGAGGGCCACGATCCCTACCTCGAGGATGTGCGTACCCTCTGGCTCCTCCATTGGAACGTGGCTTCACGCGACCAGGGGCCATTGTTTGCCTGGCGCTTCCTACTCGGCCACTGGCCCTATCCGGAGTTCACCCACGGCGAGGCATTCCGGGCCTTCAAAGCGCAGAGCGTGCGCATGGGATTCGATCATTCGGACATCACGCTGAAGCAGCATTTGGATGTCTTCCTTCACATGTACCATCCGACGCGGGGCAGTAGTGCTGCTGTCGAAGACTCGCTAGACGGTCCGCTCGTCGACTTGCAACTGCTCCTGAACTTGGGCGCCCGCCAGAGTGATGGTGGCCGCTGGGAGACCGTCTACGGCTTCCGTCGCGAGGAGAAGCCGGAGATCGGCCAGGCACTGTTCGACTACTGTCTACACGACTATTGGCGTCGCTTCGCCGGATCAGATCCAGCGTTGAACCTTCGCACGGTGGCGATGGCTCCGGCCTCCCCAGGGCAACTTTTCAAGCTTCCCGAGCACGACGTGCGCGCCCGCATCGAAGCCCGCCCTGTCTCCGGCGTTCGCAGAGGCTTCACCTTTCAACCTTCGGCCATCGAGGGGCAGCTGTTCCGCGAAGGTATGGGTCCGAACCTCGATGATGTCTACGCCGAAGAGGTGACCGCGTGACCTCTACCCCGAAGCTGATCCGCGACCTCTTCCACACGCCCGACCGTTTCCTGCGCTCGGCGCAGCTCGAGCGCGACTTCTACGATCCAAAGGCCTTGGCAGGCTACATCATAACTCCGGCGACCGCGCAGCATTTCCAACGGATTGCCGAGTGCCTGAAGCCACGGTCGGGGTTGCGGGCCTGGCGCGTCACTGGGGACTACGGCGTAGGCAAGTCCTCCTTTGCGCTGGCGCTCGCGCACCTCCTTACGGATCCGCAATCCGGCCCCACCGAGCGGATCGCTCAGGAGGTCGGCTGGCCGGAGACGCCGCGCCTTTGGCCTGTCCTTGTGACAGGCTCCCGCGAGCCCTTGGTAGCATCGGTCGCCCGCGGTATCGTCAAGTCGCTGGAGCGCCGGGTGGGGCGGAAGAGCAAGGAGTTGCTCACACTCTGCGCCCGCGCAAACGAGCTCGCCCAGTCTGGTGGAAGCGGACTCGACATCGAAGCCCTTGTCGAAGACGTGCGCGCTGCTGCGAAGAGGGACGGCGCGGGCCTCCTCCTGATCATCGACGAGTTCGGGAAACTCCTTGAATTTGCAGCGCAGAATCCGCAGGCCGAGGACGTCTTCGTGTTCCAGAGGATCGCCGAGCAGGCCATGGCCAGCGCGGACCGCCCCTTCCTCTTCTTGAACCTGCTGCACCAAGGCTTCCAAGCCTACGCTGAGACCCTGCCGCATGCGACGCGCCAGGAGTGGGACAAGGTCGGGGGCCGGTTCGGAGACATTACCTTCGACCAGCCCCTAGCACACACGGCGGCCCTGGTGGCCGGCGCGCTTGGTGTGCAGCCTTCGCGGGTCGACGAGAAAGTGGCCAACGCGGCACGTTCAGCGGTCAAGGCGACCGCAACGATGGGATGGCTCGCCGGCGGCGCGACGGCCGTTCTCGGCCTAGACGCGGTCCCGCTCTACCCGATGCACCCGACCCTCCTGCCGGCGTTGGTGCGTTTCTTCGCGCGCTACGGCCAGCATGAACGATCGCTGTTCGGTTTCCTGCTATCCGACGAACCGTTCGCTCTGAAGGCGTTTGCGGACCGACCCATCTCTGCGGAGGCTTGGTACGGCCTTCCCGAATTCTATGACTATATCCGGAGCGCGTTCGGTCATCGCCTTTCCGGCCGAAGCTACGAAACCCACTGGCTGCGCATATCCGCCACCGTCGATATTGCGGAAGATCTCTCCGACGCCGAGCGAAGGGTGCTGAAGGCCGTGGCGGTCCTGAACCTGCTCGACGCAGAAGATCTCTTGCCGACGGATCGTGCGCTTGCAGCCTGCTTGGCCCCACAGGCAGAGAAGGAGACTGGCGCTGCCCTGGAAGTCCTCGTGGACCGTGGTCTTCTGCATCGCCGGGGCGGCCAGGCGGGCTACCGCTTGTGGCCGAACACCAGCGTAAACCTCAAAGCTGCGCTGGAGACGGCCGTCCGCGAAACACCATCCCTGACCGCGGTGACTTCGCATCTGATCCCCTACCTCGATCAGTCGCCGCTTCTGGCGCGTGGGCATTACATCCGCTGGGGGACGATGCGGTGGTTTGAAGTCCGTTACATCGCGGCTGGTGACCTGGAGTCCGCCTTGGACAAGCCGACGGCGGCGGACGGCGTCGTCGTTGTCGCCCTGTCGGATACCGATGACGAGCGCGTAAAGGCGCTGGACGCGCTCAAGGCCGGACTGTTCAAGGATCGCAATGACATAGTCGTGGGCCTAGGCCAGCCCTTGGGTGACCTGGGACCCGAGCTCGTGGACATCCTGCACTGGCAGTGGGTTAGAGACCATGTGCCGGAGTTGGCGCATGATGCCTACGCAGCCTCCGAGGTGGCGCGTCAACTGTCGATCGCGCGGCGCGTCCTGACCACCAAGCTTGCGGCTCGCTCCGGCCTGCGCTCGCGTAGCGGCGCGATGGGTTGGTTCGTTGGCGGAGAGCCGATGGCGTTCGAACGCGGCCTACTTCGCGGTCTATCCGACCTCTGCGACAATCGGTTTGTGGACGCGCCGCGCATCGCCAACGAACTCCTGAACCGCAATAGCTTGAGCAGCGCTGCGGCCGCGGCGCGCCAACGGCTCGTCGAAGGGATTTTCGAGGCAGCGGATAAGGAGGCGCTCGGCCTCGATTCGAACAAGGCCCCGCCGGAACGGTCGATGTACCTTTCTGTCATGTTCGAGGGCGGCCTTCACGTGAAGACCGAAACCGGATGGACACTGGCGGAGCCGACCGCTGATCCGCTCCATCTGAGGCCGGCGCTGGCGGCTTTGCGGGCCGCCATCGCCAACGGCAGCGGCGACCCCGTTCCCGCTATGGATATCTTGGCCTGTCTTCGAGCCGGCAGGATTGGCGCCCGGGATGGCGTCACCCCTCTGTTGTTGGCCTTAGTGCTCAAGCTCGGTGCGCATGAGTACGCGATCTATGAGGACGGTACGTTCATCCCCACCTTCGGTCCGGACGACTTCATGCGGATGCTCAAGCAGCCTCGCGACTTCGCAATCCAGCATTGTCGCGTCGCCGGCGTGCGGGCGGACGTGTTTGCGCGTCTGGTCGTGGCGTTCTCCCGAAGTGTGGACGCTCGGCCCGCCGAACTTCTCGACGTGGTCGTACCCCTCTGTGAATTCGCGGCCGAACTCCCGGACTACGTGCGCCGCGCAGGCGCACTTACGCCCATGGCAGCGGCCGTGCGAGACACGCTCGTCAAGGCCCGCGAGCCAGCCACACTGATCTTCCGTGACCTGCCCGTCGCCTGTGGGCTCCGTGAGTTCCCCGTGGATCGCCCGGCGGAGGGCGACGAAGCGCGCAAGTTTGTTAACGAACTGCGTCTTGCCATCGAGGAGCTCCGCGTCGCGTACCAGCGGCTTATTGGCCGCCTCTCGACGCGAATCGCCACGGCGCTCGGACAGGCTGAGGGACACTTGGACCGCGGTGTCATCGCCCAGCGTGCGGCGCGGGTCTCGCTTGCAGCGAAGGAGCCCAGATTACGGGCCTTCGCGCTGCGTCTGCGGGATCCCCAGCTCAGTGATGAGCTTTGGATCGAGTCCCTGGCAGCCTATGTCGTATCGCGACCACCCCAGAAGTGGGGACCGGGAGACGAGGCTCGCTTCGTGGAAGAGGTCGGCACGTTGGCGGAGATCTTCTATCGCGTCGAGCATGCCGCCTTCGCGAACAGTAAGACGCGGCCGGATGTCGACGCGTTTCGCCTGAGCTTGACGCCGGCCGACGGCACGGAACGCGTGCATGTGCTTCATCGATCTCCATTGAGCGACGAGCTCGAGGAGCGTGTCAAAATGATCGACACATTGTTGGGGAAGGACGAAGCCTTGCGGCTGCAACTCGCGGCAGAAGTCCTTTGGCGGGTGATGCCGAAGAAGAAGGATGGGCAGGCCGACGATGTCGGCGATCAAAGCTCTGGAGGCGCGACGTGACCGCAGCGGATTCCGAAGTTCGCCATATCCTCAGCCTTTCCGGCGGCAAAGACAGTGCCGCGCTGGCGATTTATCTTCGCGACCGGGTTCCAGACGTGGAGTATATCTTCCACGACACCGACAAGGAACTGCCCGAGACGATGGACTATATCGCCCGGCTGCAGGCAATCTTAGGAAAGCCCATCATCCGGACCACACCGGACAAGCCCTTCGAACACTGGTTGAAGATCTACCGGGGCATGCTGCCGTCGAACCATCGGCGCTGGTGCACAAAGATGATGAAGCTCAAGCCTTTCGAGGACTACGTCGGAGACGGCCCTGTCATCAACTATGTGGGCCTGCGGGCGGACGAGAACCGACTCGGCTACATCAGCACCAAGCCAAACATCAAGGCCGTCTATCCTTTCCAAGACGATGGTCTCGTTCGCGCGGACATCATCCGCATCCTCGAGGACTCGGGCCTTGGGCTTCCCCCGTACATGGACTGGGGTCGCTCCCGCTCGGGATGCTACTTCTGCTTCTATCAGCAGAAGATCGAGTGGGTCCGCCTCCTCGAAACACACCCAGAATACTTCAAGCTCGCGCAGGAGTACGAGGAGAAAACGGTCGAATTCGGCGAGCAGTTCTATTGGAGTCAGAACGAGACACTGCGCGAATTGTCGCGTCCTGAGCGCGTCGCCGAGATTAAGGCCCACCACGAGGCCGTCGAGGCGAAGCGCAAGGCGAGGCGGCGCAATCTGCCGCTGGTGCAGGTGCTGGCCGGACTTGAGCCGGAGGACGCGCCGCACCTGCGCGACGGGTGTCTAGTTTGCTCGATCTAGGCTGGCGAATTCATCACTCACAACGGCGGTGGCTAGTTCGAGCGAACAGCGAAAGAACTCACCGCCCAGTGACCACCCAGCTGCGTGGCAAGCCATCAACGCGGCGCGTTCAACCGCCCAGGCCGCGGCACCACTCGGACTGACCCAGCTTCGCACCAGGTGCCACGCCAGGCCCAGTGACTCGGGGAAGCCGGCGTTTAGTTCACGAATTCGACGGTCCACGTCGTTGCTTAGGCCTAGCTTCAGGACGGGGCGATCCCCAGTTATAAGGCGATCCACTGGGCCCTCGAGCCGCAGCAGATAAACAACCGTCGGGCCATCGATCCGGGTGGCGACGATCTCGCCGAACGAGGGCGCGGGTCCACGGCTGGGCGACTGAGGTGCCTCATGAGCCACCGGTGACGTCTGCCAAGCAGCTAAGATGCGAGCCTCCTCGGCGGCGAGACCGACCGGATCTTCGGCGAAGCGCGCCCAGACGACCTTGTCGATACGAGGACCGTCTGGAAGGCCCTTGAGCCCACGCGCTAGATGGGCGGGGTCGATAGAGGCGACGTTGCTGAGCCGCATCGCCACGCCGGTGGCGTTGCGATAGGTACCCGAGGCGTCTACGCCGCGAAGGGCGGCCGTCACGGCTAGCAGCCCAGACAGCTGCTCGACTGCCGGATGTCTGCGTCCGGCGCGGGGCGCCCGCCGATAGAGGGCGTGTAGAAGAACCGCTTCCTCGTAGGTCCAGTCCGGGTTGCGCGGCATGACCTTCCTTTCTCTAACCGTCGACTTGGCGTTCATTCTCGTCGCAGCCATTGGGAGCAAGGGCCATGTCCAAGGAAATCAAACCCATCGCTGCCGATGTATCGATGTGTCGACGCAATACTCGGACATCAGCCGATCGCGTCGATCAAGTCGCCGGTGTCAAAGCTTAGTAGGAACTGTGCGTAGGAAATGCTGAAAAGGTCCGAGATGTACTCGGCAACGTCGACATCCATGGATTTCTCACCGTCGCCACGCTGCAGGGCGTACTTGCGTGATTTTGTCGTCGCGAAGAGGAAGAGCGCGTGAAAGTAGATGGTGCTCACGTAGCGTCGCTCTGTGAGTTCGATCGCTTCGGTCGACTTGGCTGTCCGGTTGAAATCCTTCAACACGGAGCTATCGACGTTGATGTAGATGTGAGACAGCTTCTCGTCGTCGACGAAGGGCTGCACCACGATGTTGTGGTCCATATCGATGCCGGCGTCCTGAAGATCGCTCCAAGACTTACGGCCGTCGCCGCCCTCGCGAGCACACAGCACAAGCTCCGGAATGCCGGGCGGCGGTTCCTCGTCGGGCGCCCTCGTGGGGGACTTTCGTTCCGGATCAGTGATTTTCACCATCACCGTCTCGACCAGATCGCCGCCCGGGCTTGAGAGGGACGCCCGCAGCTCGAAGGCGTCGCCTACCTTAACTTCGCCGGAGGCTCGCACGCCGACCTTGATCGCACCCTCGGTTGGACTGGAGCGCGTCACGGCAAGCACATCGCCGACGCCGGAGGGAACGCCGGCTTCCCCGCCGCCTGTCGCATTCGGCTGTGGACGAAGGATTGCGAGGCTCAGGTCTCCTGGATCATTGGTGCGATCAAAGTAGTCGTTCTCGACGTCCGTCGCGAACGAGATCAGCCGGCTACCGCCGAGTGGGAGTTTGAACAGTTTGAGGCCGCTCTCCTCTCCGTCCCCGCCACGGACGCGGAATATCGACGGAAAGCGCTGCGGATCGAACGGTGGCACGTCCCGCGGTTTGCGTTTCGAAACTCTCTCATCGCGGTGTCGTTCTGCAGCGCTCGATGCGCCGACCGTCCGATCCGGAATGTGGAACGTCTGACGAAGGATCTTCGTAAGCGTTTCGTTGATCGTCAGATTGCGGGTCAGGTCGCGAAGCATCTTACCCGCGTCCTGATCGTCGATGTTCAGACTCGACTTCCGGCGTTTGGCGATATTGCCCAGCTCGCTGTCGGTAAGCGTGTCGCGTAGGTGCTTACGCAGCGCGTCTGCCGTGTCGCCACCTTTTAGCCGGTCGCGAGACGCCATGAAGAGTTCATTGCGCACGCCGAGGTGCAACTTTGAGCAATCAACGTGGATCAGAAGGTAATTCTTCAAGAGCGGCATTTTCAGAGCGCGCGTGACGAACTCCGATGAGTAGCTACCGTGGACTTGACCGTTTAGAGAGAACAGGACGGTCATATCGTTCTTGAAATATTCACGCTGGATGTACTGCTTGGTCTCCTTGACGCCTTGCCCACGTGATCGCGGCTTGAAGACATACACACTGATGTCGAGTTCCCCAAACTCGGGGGTTTGAGACACTAGAGAAAACCGTGTCTCGACCGTTTGGGTGTCAGCCTCAAGGCGGCGCTTCAAGCCATAGACCGGTGTAACTGGCGCTCGGTTATCGGGATAGCGCTCGTTGTTGTCGACGGTCAGGAACGGAAGGGCCGGCTCGAACAGGAACTCGTTCAGGCTGAGATTCAAGTCCCGTGAGATGATCGACCGCGTACCCTCGGGAAGCCGGTAGGAGTAGAGCTTCAGAAGGGAGCCAGTGGTGAACTTGCGGCCCTCCAGGCCGACATCTAGCTCGTCGATTTCGACAGCTGCGACCTTTCCGTCGAACACAAGGTATTCGTACCAGGTGTTTTTTCGGCCGGCCGCGGCGGCTAGCTCTGGGGGATGGCGGCGCAGTAACGTGAAGCCGAGCGGCTGCGAGCCGTCGTATCGTTTGCTTGCGACTAGCTGGAAGCGGCGGTCGCCACAGAACGCAATCGCGCCGGCGCCGCCCATGTTGTACTTTCCCTGCACAAAGTGGATGTCGTTCTTGTTGCCGCGTAGGAGCGATAGGAACGTCCCCGGAAAGTCGGCCGGGGCCTGCCCAACACCGTTGTCATAGACCAGCAGCGAGGTGTCGCGGCGGGGACCGCTGGCCACGATTTGGAGTTCTCGAGCCTGTCGACGTCTCGCGTCGCTCAAATCCCAGTTCCGGTGATTGGGGAAATAGCGATCAAGCGCGTCTTGCACACTGGCGGGTGCCTCCGTCGATTTGATGTCGATGCCGTCTTCGCGCACCTTCTTCTCGAGTATGGCGTCGATTCCATTGGTGAGCTTTTCAACGAGCGCGGGTACGGGATGGGCCTGCTGGTTCTCCACGACACCGTAAAACGATTCATTGTCCCCATAAGGGGTCCATTTCGTCTCGTCGTTCAGGAGGCCGGCGCCATCAAGGATGGCGTGGACCTCATCCTCCGTTCCGGCGCTGAGCAGGCTGAGGAATAGCCCACGTAGCTCTTGTTCGCTCATTCGCTTCCCCGAAAGCGCGCAGTCTTGTGTGACGCTGCGGACCCACCAGCACTTCAGCAACCAACCAGACACGGCGAAGCCCGCTGTACAACCCAAAATCTCGTTGAGCGGAGAAGTAACGTCATAGGCAGCGGTCGAAGGCCTGTTTTCGGCATCAGCCTCGATGTCCGCAACTGGCGCCAAGTCGAGTCCATGCGAACCTACTGCCTAACGCTTGGCGGGTCCTCGCGACCAAGCCGCCGCAGGTCACTAACCTGCTTAACTCGCGCAGGCTGGCCGCGCTTGGCGGCGCGTAGGTAATCGCCAACCAGCTGTTGCGGTGCTACGCATGCCCTTGAAGTTGGACCATCTTCGCTTCGGGGGAAAGCGCAATTGGACGGTGTTGAGCATCCCATAACCCAGAGCATGGCGGTGGCGGAGACGCCGCCCGATGGACTCGAGGCGCTTACGGTTTCGCAGCTGGAGAACGCGCTTGACGCGGCGAAACGGGGGCTCGGCGTCTACCAGTCTCTGAGCAACCTGAATGACGTGATCGGCGCGGAGTACGGCGACCGCGTTATCTACGAGTTGCTCCAGAACGCTCATGACGCTCACGATCGGAACCGAACCGACGGCGAGGTGGTCATCCGGCTAATTGTCCGCGGCGCGGAGGAGGGCGATCTCTTCGTCGCAAACCGAGGGCGGGGGTTCCGCAGCGCGGATCTCAACGCCATCCGGAACATCGCCACGAGCTCGAAGGAGATCGGCGAGGGCATCGGTAACAAGGGCCTCGGCTTCCGGAGCGTGGAGGCCCTCACGGAGGACGTCCACATCTGGTCACGGGCCACGGACGGCGCTGGTCCCGTGTTCGACGGCTACTGCTTCCGTTTCGCACGGCGGCCCGAGATCGAGGCGATGCTTGAAGCGCTCGGCGCGGGCTCCGAGATGGCGTCACAGGTCGCAGCCAACATCCCGCGCTATCTGCTTCCCGTTCCTCCGGAAGCGCAGCCGCCGGAAATCACGGCTTTCGCGGAGCAAGGCTTCGCCACGGTGGTGCGGCTGCCCCTGACCACGGCCGACGCGGTGAACCTTGCGCGCGACCAGGTGCAGAAGCTGGACAGCCAGCAGGCGCCGCTCCTTCTCTTCCTCCGGCGTCTGGGCAGCGTGACGATCGATATCTCGCAGCCGCGGGGGAGTGGTCGCAGTACCACCCGGACGCTACGTCGCAACAGCAGCGGCTCGACGCCCGTTCCGGACATCCTAGGCGCCGAAATCGAGACAGTCGATCTTGACCGGGCCGGCCGCTTCATTGTGATCCGACGCGCCATCGCGAAGGATGCACTGCTAAACGCGGTCAGGGCCAGTATCGGCCAGGCGCCCCAGCTCAAGCGATGGCTGGATTGGCGCGGCGAGCCAGGGGTGAGCGTGGCGGTGGCCCTGACGGGTGAGCCCGTCGGCCAGCCAAGGCTCTACAACTTCCTTCCCATGGACGAGAAGGCTGTGGCGCCCCTCGCGGGCTTCGCCGACGCGCCCTTCTTTACCGACATCGATCGCCGCGACCTCAAGCTCGACCTGCCGCTCAACGCTCATCTGATGGGCGAGCTGGGGGAAAGCTGCGTGGCGGTCGCGCTCGCCGCCGTGGCGAAGAAGATCGACGCGCCGTCGACAGCCATAACCGACCTTTTGGCCTGGCAACCCGCGTCGCGGACGCCGCTTTCGAATGCCCTGCAACGGCGCAACAGCTCGATCCGCACGGTGGTCGCATGGCCGACTGAGACGGGTGCGCAGAACGCCTGGACGAGCCTGTTCCGCGGCGTCGACTGGAGCGAGCAGAAGCTTCGCTTGATCAATCCCGCTAACCTCGCCGCTGCCGGCGCGCCTATCCTCGACAGCCGGCTTGGGGCGGCGCGGCTGCGTCGGGTACGGGCGCTTGCGGACGCCGTCGGCGACAACCTCAAGCCCGGCGGAGCGGACCTCGCGGGCTGGCTCGAGACGCTCGCCGCCACGCGGCGAGCCGAGGGTCCGCGTAAGGTAAAGGATTGGCCCGCCTTCTACGACGAGATCGTCGGCCTTCACCAACGCCTCGGGCTGCCCCTGACGGCTCTGCGGGGTCGGCTGATACTCTTGGGAACACAGGGCGATCTGCTCGAGGCCATCGGCTCCGCCAAGGGTGGCAAGTGCCCAACCTATATTCGCAGCCAGAGCACCAAGCGCGGTCGGCTCGCTCCGCCGCTGCCTCCGAGCTCGCTTTCCCGCAAGCTCCGGTTCATGGCGGAGCATGCGACGCCTTCTGACGCGACTTTACACGCTTTCCAGACCGCCGACCTGGTTCGCCGATACGATCCCGTCGAGGTGCTCGCCGAGCTTCCAACGACCCTGGGCTCCACGCCAACGGCGGCGCAACGTCGCGATGCGCTGATCTGGGCGTTTCGGGTCGCACGGCGTGGGGCGCACGGCCTCGACGAAGCCTTGAAGGCAGCGCGCCTTTATGTGCCCGCCCGCACGGGATGGCGTCCGGCCGCCGAATGCGCCTTTTCGGAGGCTTGGACGAGTCGCGGCCAGGCGCTCGAAAGGTATCTGACAGAGGCGGCGGCTGTGTCGCGTGACGCCGAGAGGGCCCTCGATTTCCTTCTCGCACCTTGGGCGGAGTGGCCCAAAGCCGAGCCGGACCAAACCTTGACCGATTGGCGACGCTTCCTCGACAAACTCGAGGTGCGCGATGGTCTACGCCCTATCGCTGCGGCGATACCGGAAAGTGGGACACCGAACTGGGTCTGGTCGAGTATCGTCAAGAACGGCGCGCCCACCGAGGGGCTGGGCAAAGCTTGGCTGGCGGCGACCAATGGAACCTACTTTCTTTTCCCCCAGACGAATTACGTGCGGCGAGGCGAGGCCTGGCGGATTCCCGGTCAGCTCGAACATGCCCAGCTCTCCGACGCCGCCCGCGAGCGCTTGTCGGATCTCATCGTGGCCTATCTGCGGGATGTGGGTGATCGCGACTTCGCCTTCCACGTGGGCGCCTACCACAAGGATCGCGACCAGGATGTGACCTCCATTCCGACGCCGCTGCAGGCCTTTCTGAAGACTGAGCCGTGGATTGCCGTCACCCGCGACGATGAACTTGTGTTCCGTCGCCCGGATCGCTGTTGGGCGGCGCGGACTGGGCGGCAGCCGTCACGCTTCGTCGACCGCTACGTAGCGGACACCACCTCCGGCGTTCCCGCCATCATGTTCGACGACCGGGTCGGGCTGTGCGATTGGAGTGATCCGGAGAAGATCACTAGGCGGCTAGCCGACATAGCGGTTGCCGTTGAAGGGATCTCGTCGTCGGATCGACGGGACTTCCGGGAAATCTACCGACGCCTGTGGTCGGAATTCCTCGAGACTGGTTTGCCGCTGGGAGACTCCCCGATCATCGTCGAGCGCTCGGGTGTGCTGCAGCGCCTGGCCGATGATCGCACCGCTCCGCCAACGGTCTACGTTGCGTCCGAGGGCGGTGCCTTCGCGGCGAGGATGCTCGCCGACCACGGTGAGGCCGTACTTGACCTGGGCGCTGGCACCGACGAGGCCGCGGCGATCAAACGCCTGAACGACACGGGACGTTTCGCTGCCAAGCCCACATCGTCGGGCGTTGTGCTGCACGTCGATGGCGCGCCTTTCACGCCGGTCGCGAGCGCGCCGCTGCTAATCGGTCAGCCCGGCCTCGAGTGGCTGCCGGACGTCGCCGCACTCGCCTATCAGGCGCTGGGCGATCCGCTAGAGATCCGCAACGTCTCCAGCCAGAACATCGAACGGCGGGCCCGCGCGATCCGCCTCAGACAGTGCGAGAGCATCTCATTAGTGGTGGGTGACACGGGAACCCCGCTGGGGCGCCATGACGGTGCCCAGGCGGTGCCTCATGCCAGCTGGCCCACGCTGCTGGTCAAGGGAGATCGGACGATCGACTGGGGTTGGCTGCTTCAGACGGCGCCGGCGATTTCAAAGTTGCTGGGGTCCGGCGTGAAGTCGCTGGAGATCGTCCTCCACCGTCTGGCGCGACCAGGCGAGCTGCCGGCGGCACCGTCGGTTGAGCGCCTTGCGGCCGCACTGGAGCGCGGCGTCGACTTCGTGCGCGAACACTTTGATGCGGCAGAGGGGGGACTGACGCGACGCGTGAGCGCGGTCCTCCCGGTCGTTCAATACGTCGGAGGCGAGGCCCTAGTGGAAGACCTTCGAATTGAGGCCGAGAGACGGGGATCTCGGTTCGACCTCGTCGGGTGGCTCGATGCGCACCTCGATGGCTTGGAGGGCGCGGCCGTCCTCACAGCCTGTAGGAACCTGCACAATCTCCTCGACGTGCAAGTGCGGCTTGGCCTGGACTTCGGCCGCTTCAATCGCGCCCTACGAGCCCTCGGACGTCCGGGCCTGAACGACCGTTCTGATATGGAGCGGATGTTCGAGGTCTATCTCAACGAGCTCAGGCCACGCCTCGTGGAGCAGCTGCGCTGCCGATGGCGATCGGCCTGGCTCGCCCATGAGCCGCTCAATAGCTACCTGGCACAGAAGAGCCTCGCGTTCATCGCCTTTGATCCGGTGTGGGTCGATCAATTTCCGGTCTTGGAGCGCGACCATGTGGTCGGCCATGCCGCCGCTCGTCTTCGCGAAGAGGTCGGCGAAATCCCGGCGGAGATCGTCCCCGCCCTCGACGACGTGTTGTTTGCGAACCGGAAACTGCTGGCCAAGCGTTTGCCTGAACTCGGCGCCATGATCGGGGCCTGGCGCGCGCTGAACGGCGCGAAGGCTGATGATGATTGGAGTCAGGGAGACCCCGCGCAGGCGGCGCGGCGGCTTGAACAAGCCGGGGTGCTCGACTTCGAGATCATCGCGTCCGGTGACATCCCGGCGATCCTGAACCGGCACGGCCTGTGGCCGTCAGACATGCAGGTGGCGGACGATTTGCAGGTTTTGGGCCTCACCTCGGAGCAACTCACGGCTCACAAAGCCAAGGCCGAAGAGGCCCGCCGCAAACAAGAGATCGACAAGCGATCCATACGTTTCGGCGCTCACACGGTGGATCCCGAGTCCGCTGAATTCCACCGGAGTCTCGCCGACGCAGTCCTCGTCGGCCTCAGGAACAGCCCGGATTGGTACGCGCGGTCCGGCGCGGTCCGGCTCAAGCAGCAGGTGCAGCCGGAGCCGCGGACGCCGGGGACGGGTGGTCCGGGCGGCAAACGGCGCGAAAAGGCGCCTCCGGAAAGCCTCCGGAATGCCATGGGTCTCGCGAGCGAACTGCTGGTCCGGGAATATCTGCGGCTGCGGTTTCCGAACGAAATGAGCGATGAGTGCTGGGTGTCCTCCAGCCGCGAAGCCTACTGCCCGGACAAGGAAGGCAATGATCGGTTAGGCTTCGACTTCCGGGTCGTCACCTCCCGCCACGAGTGGCTTTTTGAAGTTAAATCGGCTCTTGACGATGGCGGGGAGTTCGAGTTCACGGCGAACGAACTGGCCGTGGCCGGGAGTGCCGCGCTCGACCGCAAGCGGCGGTACCGCATCCTGTACGTCACGAACGTCTTCAATCCCGCTCTCTGGCGGATATTGGAACTTGGCAATCCCGCAAACGAGACCTGGCGCGACCGCTACCGAATCGTACGGCGCGGCGCCACACGATATGCCTTCGACGTCCGCGCGCAACGATAGCCTGCCGGAGGACCTGTGACACTAAGTGCTGGGCGGTAGTGGCTTCAGAGTCAGAACGCTGCAATCATCAGCGCTAGGGACATCAAGACTCCGGGCCCGTCCCTCAATCCTGCCCCTGCGGTCGCACACCATAGCAGAGTCTCGCAACCCAAGGGGCCCAGGCGAACAGCGGCCACCCGCCAAAGTCCTCTTTCGTCGTTCATTTCAATGTCAGCTTCTGGCGCTGGCATCCCGCCGACCTCTTCGCGGCCGGGTCTTATGGCATTAGCCTAATTGGGGCTGCTCCTCGGAAGGAGGATGCCATGCACGTCAATCAAGAGATCCACTCACAGCACGAGCCTTGGAACGCCGGCCGGATCGTCGGAGCCAAACCTCCCCTGAAGCCCAAGCACATATGGGCCCTGCGCACGCGGCTGCAAATTGCCAACCGGGTGCGCGATCTCGCTATGTTCAACCTTGCCATCGACAGCAAGCTGCGTGGCTGCGATCTGGTCACACTGAAAGTCGGCGACGTATTCTCCGGCAGCGGCATTCGCGCGAGATCAGTGGTCGTCCAGCACAAGACCGGCCAGCCGGTCCCCTTCGAGATCACCGAACCGACGAAGGACGCTCTCGCTGCGTGGCTCGCAATCCGGCGCGCAAAGGGAAGCGATTGGCTTTGGCCAAGCCGCAGCCATAGTGGAGGACACGTCACAACTCGGCAGTATGGGCGACTCGTCGACCAATGGGTCAGCCTGATCGGCCTCAACCCGGCGGATTACGGGACGCACAGCCTACGGCGAACAAAAGTCTCCATCCTTTACAAGCGGACCGGAAATCTGCGTGCCTGCCAGCTCCTGCTCGGTCACACGAAGCTCGAAAGCACCGTGCGGTATCTCGGGATCGAAGTTGACGACGCCTTGAGCCTATCGGAGCAAACGGAGATTTGAGGTTCGGCACATCAGCGATGCTTGCCGTGGTACCCAAGCCAGTCCTCGGAGTATTGGGCCGCATTGCTCCCGGAATCATGGTTTGCAGGCTGCTCCCGGCAGATTCAGATGGTAGCGCGTATATCGGCGCTCGCCGGTTCGCGTCAGGGCGCCTTTCTCGACCAGATCGTGCAGGTCACGCGTGGCGGTCGGACGAGAAGTGCCGGTGATCGCGATGTAGTTCTCCGCGCTCAGGCCACCCGTGAATCCGCCGGGGCCTTCACGGAATAGCCGGGCGATCACCTTCTCCTGGCGGTCGTTCATTTTGTCGCGGAAGCGATCGTAGAAGTGCGTCTTGGCGATGTGGAAGGCGACGCGGCCCAGTGTCGTCCGCTGGGCTGTGACGATCGTCTCGGCGAAATAGATCAGCCAACCGGTGATATCGAGCGTCCGCTGGTGGACTTCGAGCTGGTCATAATAGGCCTTGCGGTGCTGCTCGATGGTATGGGCGAGTGCGATCAGCGTCGGTTGACCGATGTTCTGCGCGAGGGACTTTTCCGCGACGGCGCGACCAATCCGGCCGTTGCCATCCTCGAAGGGGTGGATGCTCTCGAAATAAAGATGTCCAATCCCGGCCCGGGTTAGCGCAGGCAGCGGCGCGCCACCGTTCGGTGCCGAGCCGTTGAACCAAGCGAGATAGGCGGTCATCTCCCCGGGAACCCGAAAGGATGGCGGGGCCTCGAAATGCACCGTGGGCCGATGGTAACGGCCGGACACGATCTGCATCGCGTCTTCATGACGGCGATAGCCGCCGACCGTCTCCAGATGCCGGCTGTCCGTCATCAACATGTAGTGCCAGCGGAACAGAGTGCCGTCGTCCAGCGGATCCGCCCAACTCCGGTACAGATCAGCCATCATCTGCGCGATGCCGCGCTCCTTCGGCTTCACGGTGCGATCGTCGGTGTCGAGGCCGAATTGCCGGCGCAGGGAGGATTGCACACTCATGCGATCCAGGGTCTCACCCTCGATCGCGCTGGTCTTGACCGCCTCCTCGCTGAGGAACTCGATCCGCAGCAGGTCGCGATCATCGTCACCCACATGCCGGACCGCGCCGATCACCTCACCGGAGAGCAGCAGGAAGTGCTGCTCCAGCGGCTCAAGGGCGGCCGGATCGTAGGTAAAATGCGGCCAATGGAGCTGCGTCCAATTCCATGCCATGAGCGATAGAGCCTCCTCTATAGCTCATATAATAGCGAATATGTGATTTATAGAAAGCCGTCCTATCGCTCACATGGCCCACGGGCCGAAGTGCGTAGTGAAACGGAGGGTGCGACTTTCTCCTCCCTGGCGCCGAAAACTCAATATGATGACGCGGATCAAGGATGGGACATGGGATTCGGCGTCTTCATTCACCGCTCGGACTCGATCTACGACGACAGCCCGGCCGAGCGATATCAGTTTCCACCACAGTATCTCGGGCGGGTCGAGGCCTGTGTCGGCGGCTGGATCATCTATTACGAACCACGCAAGGTGGCGGAAACCCGCGGCTATTTCGCGATCGCCAGGGTTGAACGTGTGGTGCCCGATCCGACGGCGCCCGGCATGTATCTGGCGCTGATCGAGCCCGGCTCCTATCTCGATTTCGTCCATCCGGTGCCGTTCAGCGATGCGGATGGCGTCGTCGAGCGTGGCGTGCTGAATGAAGAGGGACGGATTTCAGGTCGCGCACAGGCCGCCGTGCGCGCGCTCTCGCCGGACGATTTCGATCGCATCATCCGGCTCGGGCTGGATGACAGCGAACCGTTGCTTCCGCGCGTCGACGATGGTGCACCGCTCGCCGGATTCCATGAAGAGCAGGCACCGTTCGTATTCGAGCAGCCCCGGGAACGCATCAGCACTCTGTCATCGCGGATCGTGCGGGATCGGGTTTTCCGGCGGGTGGTGCTGCGCGCCTATGACGAGCGTTGCGCGATCAGCGGGCTCAAGCTCATCAATGGCGGCGGGCGGGCCGAGGTGGCCGCAGCACATATCCGGCCGGTGGAAGCCAACGGCCCCGACATCGTCAGCAACGGCCTGGCATTGTCGGGCACCGCGCACTGGATGTTCGATCGCGGTCTGATCAGCCTCTCGGATAATCTGGAGATCCTCATCTCCCGGCAGGTCAACGACCCCGATGGTGTGCGGGCCTTCATCAACCGGAGCGGCCGCGCCATCGCGCCGAAAAAGACGTTCGAGCGGCCGCATCCGCATTTCCTGCAATGGCACCGGGAACACTGTTTCAAGCAGTGAAGCGATACTGCTACGCCGCCTCCCAGACGCGGTTCAGGATCTGTGCGGCGAGCGCCGCCTTGTCCTGCGGCAGGAAGCGCCCATAGTGCTTGGCCACCATGTCGGGCGTGTCCTGAATGGCGTAGCTTGCCTGCTCGTAGGAGCCGGTCTGCTTCAGGATATGGGTGGCGAGCACGTCGCGGACATTGTGTGGGCCGTGCGGCAGCAGCCCCCTGATGGCGCCGCGACCCGTATAGGGGTTGTGGATGCCGTAGCGCTGGATCGCGAGCCGCCACGCCTCATAGAAGGTGTTCTGGTCGTACGCGGCGTCCTTGCTGGTGAGTTTCACCGTCTTTACGAACAGCGTGCCGGGATCGGCGGCATTCTTCAGCAGTGCTCTCCGGTGCCGGTCGATATAGGCGTCGAGATAGTGGTAGAGCCCGCCGAGGTCCGGCAGGATCAACCGGAACGGCTTGCTGCCAAAAAAGGACGAATTCGCGTTCTTGAACGCGACGGAGGGGATGAACACTTCCCAGCCTCGATCGCGCTCGCTCCAGCGCAGTTCGCCGCGCTTCAGTTCCGTGAGGCGACGTTCCGAGCTTGGAATATGTCCGCGCGGGCAGACGAGGAGCTGGCGCAGGTTCTTCTGGCGTAGCCCGAGATGGAGGCCAAGCCGGAGCATCAGGAAAGCCCTCACGGCTTCAGCGGCGGCGCGCGGGTAGCGCTTCTCGTCCGGCATCAGCCGCAGGATCTCCTCGGTGATCTTGCGGTATTCGCCCACAGGACTGTCGGCTTCCAGCACGACCATGATCGGCTCGAAGGGATCGCGATGGATGCGCGCGACACGTTGGACTTCCCTGGCGCGGGCAAGTCCGTGCTTGTGCATCTGCTCGCAGGCGCCGGCCCAGTCGGCGCGGACCGTGGCGATGTCGCGCTCGGTGATGAGATTGGGAATGGGCTTGATCCGATCAGCGAGCTGCGGGCTCTGACGCAGCCACCCGGTGTCGACCCGCGTCAATGCAATGGCAATGCGCAGCATGTCGACTTCCCATGCGGTATAGAAGCCACGCCGACGTTCGCGCCATTGGATGTACCAGTCCCAGACGATTGGAAAGACGAGAAGACCGAAGGTGAGGCTCTCCAGCGGCACGCCGAAACCGTGCACGGCCCCGCTCGGCGCCGCCGCCAGAGCGCCAAACATCAGGCCGAGATGCTCGACCTTCTGCGAGGCGGTCTCCTCGCCCCAGACGCCATTGCGCTGATAGCCGAAGGCTGTCAGCGTCGCCGTCTTGAAACGGACGAGGTCCGCCATCTCCTCGGAAAGCTGGACTGGTGCATCGACAGCGGTGACCGCAAGCTCGGGATCGGGCAGGCTACCATCCTCTTCCCGGCAAAAGCGATAGAGCCCGCGCGGGCGCGTGGATTCGCCGAGCAGACCGGGAAAACGCACCGCGTAGCGCTGTCTCATCGCGGCCGCCTGGAACCGACGATATTCCGTTGATCCGGAAATCACCACGCGCTGCACCCATTCGAGGATTTCCTCCCGTTCCTTCAGCGGACGGCGATCGAAGTCGAAGGGCAGGTGCCAGGCGAGGCGTCGCCGCTCGGCGCGACTGATGCCGGCAATGGCGCCAGCCGAGGTGCAGCGGTCGGTCATCGGTAATTTGTGCCTGAAATAGCCGGACGGCAGGCGATAGCGCCGCTCGATGAACTCCAGCGCCGCAAGGCTACGGGCTGCGCGCGGCACCTTCACGCCGCGCCGCCACATGTTGAGGGTCGTCTCGTCGACCTGACTGGCGCCGTTCGCCAGGACGTGCGCGAGATGCTTCGAACTGTCGCCGTGCCGGCGCATGTGAAGGTCAAGAGCATCGGCGAAGGTTGCGGGATCGTCCCATGGCTTGCCGTCGCTCTCCGGAAACTCCACGATTGGTCTTGCACGCACGCCGGGCTTGCGGCGCGGCGGAGCGGGCGTCTCCGGTGGTCGATTGGAATCTGCTGACTCTGCAGGGTTACGGTGCGCAGTCACACGAGGTGCCCGGCGAGATGCGACGCGGCTCACCTTCCTTGGGTGGAGTCCTCCATTCTGGCGAACGTCCCGCGTCAGGGCATCGAGGCCGGGCGAGAGGACACGCGTGGCGCGTTTGAGGTCGGCATGACCGACGCTGCAGGCATCCGATATGGCGAGCCAGTCGTAGTCGTGCCCGGCCTTTGGCGGAGACGTCCGGGCGGCGAACAGCCCGAGAAGCCAGTTCTGGAACAACGCTGCATCGCGCGGGGATAGGATGGTGGTGGCGCGCTGCTGGCAGAATTTCTCCAGCATGCGCGCAAAGGTCAGTCGGGGCATGTTTGATCAGAAGGACGCAATGGTGAGGAGGCGAATCGCCTCGGGGCGGGCAGCATTTCTCGGCAATGGAGATCGCTCGCGAAAGCCCTTCAAGCCGTTGATCCACTGATCGATTAAGCGAATTGCGATGTCGGCCCGCTGCGTGATCGGAGCGTTGACGAACGCGCGGTCACGCTCAACTACATCTG
This sequence comes from Ancylobacter mangrovi, assembly GCF_024752335.1. Lineage (NCBI taxonomy): Bacteria > Pseudomonadati > Pseudomonadota > Alphaproteobacteria > Hyphomicrobiales > Xanthobacteraceae > Ancylobacter > Ancylobacter mangrovi. Next base: position 26,030 of record NZ_JANTHY010000012.1, read on the forward strand.
CCTACAACGTCCGGTTTCGGACATCTCATCAACGTCAGCTCCTGGCGCCGGAGCATCGCAGGGCGATCTATTTTAGGATCGCGTGAGTGGCATTAGCCCAATTGGGGCCAGTCTTCGTCCAGCTTCAGCGGCGACGAGTGCGTGTTATCGTGACATGGATGCGGGATCTATCTGCGGAAACCGCTTCGCAATCAGAAGCTTCGTGTGAATTTTGGCCTGATTGATCTGCTCATGAATCTCGTCAAGGTTTTCGAGTTCGATCTGAAGTCGCTCAGGAGTCAACTGTATGGTGGTCGGTAAATCTAGGTTGAGTCGCCTAATAAGATAGTAGGCTAGGCAGGCTGGCACCTCCACGTTTCGTCGGCCCTCGGTCATCCCGAAGTCTTTTTCAATGGCATTTCGCTGCTGAGCAGAGAGACCGCGATGCGGCCGCAGGCGCAACACCACCCTAGTATGCCAAGCTGCATCGTCAGCCGAATCGTACTCTACGCTCGACGTGCTTCCGAATTCATCCATCCTGGAAAGAACGAAATCCCGGAATTCTAAATTCTCGCAACACCAGGCGCGAACATGCCATCGAAAGCCATCATGGGCCAGCGCATGGGGAGCGATCATGCGCCTGCGCGAGCTAGTCAGAGATTGATAGCGAATTTCGATGGCTTCTCGATCGCGCATGACCTGCAGAATGAGGCGCATGCAATCGGCGGGGATGTCGCGTGCGATATCAGGCGCGATGGCGACATTCGGGATGTCTTTGAACCAGATATCCTTGCGTGGAATGACGCCTGACAGAAAGGCGCGCAACTGCAGGAGCAGGCGGTCGGCCGAAGGCTTGAGAAAGTGCGGCATGAACTTCGCCGCTGGACGATACCCTCGGGCGGTTTGCTCCATATTGTTTGGCGCAATCTCTCGATAACGTCGCAGGTCAACAGACGCTTGCGGGGTCGAGATATCGAAAGCGCTTTCGAGGTCGCTTCGGATGACGCGGCCCTCCCAGAACATCTTCCATTCCAGGAATTCCATGCGCCGTTGGTGCGTCCATGAGGGACGGTCAGTTGGTTCGCTCATCTCACCCCTATTAACTCTTGACCCGTATCAAAAATATAGATGTATAATACCGATGCGGGTCGGATTCACGATCCGCCGTTTTGCCGACATGAGCAAGGCAAAGCGTCAGTCTGGATCGAGAAAGTGGAGGACGGCCCCGTGGCCACGAACTCAGGAAAAGGCTTTCGGCGCGGCTCGGTAACGGGTCGCACCCAATTCGAGCGGCCTGATGGGCTCTTCCAGAAGCGCAACGAGCGCACTGGTGAGTTCATGGAGGTCAAACAATCCTCAGGCAAGTTCAAGGGGGTGGCGCGCGAGCCTGATGGCCGTGACACCGAGAATTCCTGATCGCTGGCGATGAGCGATGCGAGTCGCGGCAGCGGTAGTCGGCGATCGGGACTTGGCTGTCGCGGTCGCCGACGAACGTTTCATCTCTGCCGTTCCACAGCAAAGGCGCGGACGGGAAACCGTGGATTTTCGGCGGTCGTTGCTATCTGGAGTTGTGACAGCGCAGTCAAGCTCGGCTCGGTATCGTGCCACGGTTCGTATCCAGCGAAGGGATGAGAAAAGTGACGCTGCCCGGCCCAGTTTCTGACGCTCCGCCGATCCGCCGGCTGCTCTGCATCGACGGCGGCGGAATCATGGGGACGTTGCCGGCGTCGTTTCTCGCCTCGCTGGAAGAAGACCTTGACCGGCCCATAGGGGACTACTTCGATCTCATCGCGGGAACCTCGACCGGCGGAATCCTGGCGATCGGCCTGGCGATGGGCATTCCCGCGCGTGAGCTCCTTGACCTGTATGTTCACCGTGGCCCACACATTTTCGGGCAATCGGGCGGAGCGCTGGCGACGCTTACTGGCGACATGTGGCGTCGCCTCAAGCATGTGTTCGCGCCCAAGCACGATGCCGATCTGCTCCGGAGCGAACTGATCTCCGTTCTCGGCGGCCGACGCATCGGCGAGGCTACAGCCCGGCTCGTGATCCCAGCATGGGATGCTGATCATCGCGGTGTCTATATCTTCAAGACGGCGCATCACCCTCGCCTCAAGACCGACTACAAGCGCCTCGCCGTCGATGCCGCGATGGCGACCGCGGCTGCGCCCACCTACTACAAGCGCCACCGCACCGCTGAGGATGTGGGGCTGCTGGATGGTGGGGTCTGGGCGAACAACCCGATCGCGTTGGCGGTGGTCGAGGCCATCACCTTGCTCGGCTGGCCCGCCAGTAGCCTGCGCGTGCTGAGCCTCGGCTGTGTCAACGAGGTCTACATGATCGGCGAGGCCGCCGGCTTGGGCGGGCTCGCGAAAGACGTGACGAGGCTGTTCATGGACGGACAGTCGCACGGCGCGCTCGGCATGGCGAAATTGCTCACCGGCCATGAATACGAGCGCAATGCCATCTTCCGGTGCTGTCCGGATGTGCCGAAGGACTTCTTCAAGCTCGACGATACGCGCAGGGTCAAGCAGCTCAAGGGCATGGGCGCCTCGTCTGCGCGTAAGGAGAGGCCCCGCCTCGAGCCGGTGTTCCTAACCGGTCCGGCCGAGGTGTTTCATCCCTTCTATCCGCTGAAAGGAGCCGAGTTGTGAACAAGATGTTCAGGGCGGCAGTGCAACCCCATGTGCTCATGCGCAAGATCGAGATTTACTCGCTCCTCGATGATATCTGCCGGGCGCTGGAGCTAACCGCCGCTCAGCTCGAGGTTGCGCGGACCAGCTACGAGGCGGTGGCAGAGTGGCTCTCGGCTTCTGACAATCCCCTTCTGAAGTGGATCGAGATTTACGCGCACGGCTCGACCGGCCTCGGCACGACGGTCAGGCCCCTCCTGCGCGAGGACTTCGACGTTGACCTCATCTGCAAAGTGCTGCGTTTCGCAGCCGACCGGCCTCCGGCGGAACTGAAGCGTATCGTCGGCGAGCGCCTGAAGGAGAATGCGCGCTACGCCGGCATGCTTGAGGAAAAGAAGCGCTGCTGGCGCCTGAACTACGCGCGCGAATACCATCTCGACATTTCGCCGACGATCATCAATGCCCAATGCAGCAATGGCGGCGAACTGGTTCCGGACAAGAAGCTTCGGGAATTCAAGCCGACGAATCCGAAGGGGTACAAGGCACTCTTCGAGCGCCGGGCGGCATTGATTCCGTCGCTGCGGGTCGGCAAGACGGTGGTGGCCCAGGATCGGGCCAACGTCGAGCCCTTCCCTGTGCACGGGGTCGTCAAGGGCATCCTTCGGCGGACCGTACAGATCCTGAAGCGTCACCGGGACGTGCACTTTCAGGAGGTCATCGAGGATATCGCGCCGATTTCCATCATCATCACCACCTTGGCAGCTCAGGCCTACGAGTACTGCGTCAAGACCTTCACCTTCGATTCCGAACTCGACGTCCTGGTGGCAACCATCCGGCTGATGCCGCACTTCATCGATCAGCCGGTGGTGAATGGTCGGCGGATGTACGTGGTGGCCAACGAGACCACCGTCGGCGAGAACTTCGCCGAGCGCTGGAACACCGAGCCGGCCCGCGCCGCGGCGTTCTATTCGTGGCACGCGAAGGCACTTGCCGACTTCGAGGCCCTGCCGGATCTGGAGGGCATCGATGTGATCGCGCGCAGCCTTGGAAGGAGCCTCGGAAGTGCCATTGTCGGCAAGGTGGTCGACGCCCGTGCGGGTGCGGTCTCGCGAGCGCGCGTGGACAAGAAGCTTTATGTTGCTCCTGCGGTCGGGCTTACGCTTTCGAGCGGCGCCAATGCGACGCCGGTGCGGCCCAACACGTTCTTCGGGGATTAGATGTTCTCCCGCGCCCGCCCTGACCTGACGCCGGCGCAGCAATATGCGTTTCTGCGCGCCAATCCAATCTGTCCGGGGATGGGTCGACTTCACGCAACGGGCTTGGTCTGGGAGTACCGCGACAAACCGACCGCTCTCAGCCGCGAATATGTCATGCGCATCACGTTCCAGCGGGGCGGCACACCGGACGTGTTCGTCAAGAGCCCCGACCTGTTGGAACTGGCGGCTAGCAGACCATTGCCGCATGTGTACCATGATCCCTTGCGTCTTTGCCTCACCCTGCCGGGGACACACGAGTGGACGGGTACGATGCGCATCGATCAGACCTTTGTACCCTGGGCCACGACATGGCTTTACTATTTCGAGGAGTGGCTGGTCTCGGATGAGTGGAAGGGTGGCGGCGAGCATCCCGATCCTGACAGTGGCGAGCGCTACAACCGAAGGGTACGGCGTGCCACGCGGTAACCGTACAAATTATCGTACGTCTTCTTCTAAGGATCGACGAGGTCTGATGCGCTTGGCGGCTTGTGGCACGAGGCTGATGTCTGCTTATCGGCAATCATCCGGTGTCAGCTTCTGGCGCTCACCGGCGTGCTATTCCCGGTAGCGCTATCGACGTTGGGATTGGCCTTTGTACTGGCGAGTGCGCGACCCCCGCGGGGTCGACCCCGCCGCCAGCGTCGATCTTACTCAGAGGTATGCAGGAAGGTCGCTGGTGGTTAGGTAGGCCATGAGGAGCGCGTTGCTCAGAACTGCATCATAGAACACGTGGTCCCAGCAGTTCGGCCCTGCCAATCGTGCGGCATCACGAAACGACCCTAGCGTTGCCGCTACGTCAGACCCAGCGGTGCGCAGGTTCGAGGCGTTGCGGAGAAGGCGCGTGTACTGGGTCGTGAACCAACCGCCGAAGCGTTGAGGGATACCGAGCTCCCGTAGGTGAGTTTCCACGACAGGCGCGATCGCTGCGTCCAGACCAGCACGCACGGCCAGTATATGGGTCGGCGCATTGAACGGCGGCTCGATAGTGAGAGTGACGAGCTGCTCGTCGGCGGCCGTGTCGAAGTAGGGGTGTAGGAAGAAGCGCGGTGATTGCCCGTCGCCCGTTTTTGAGCACTTAGCCCGCTGGCACGTCCCGCACATTGGCGCGAGGTTGTGCGGGAGCACCACGAAGTGGGGGTAGTGCTCTTGCGGCAGATAGTGGTCGAGGGTGTCGGGGACGCCGCGATCGCCGCAGGCCGGACATTCCAACAGGCCGTGGTTCTTCCGCATTGCGCGAATGATGGGTTCTTGGACCTGCCCGGGCCGCGGATGGCTGTACAGACTGTAGAATTTCGCGCGGTCCGCTTGGATAGCCTGCCATCGCGGGTTGAAAGACGGCGCGCCTTGGGTCTCCATGTAGGTCTGGACCCGCTGCTTCCACTCGTCGGCGTGCTGGGTAAAGAAGGCAGCGTTCTGGCCGGCCTGCCGCTCCGCCACGAGCTGGTCGACCATGGCCACGCTATTGAAGGCTGGCGGCTGAAGGCGCTTCATGCCCGCCCCGCGGCCACGGCGCGGATACGGATCACGAGCTCCTCGTTCACGTCGGTACCGAGTGCCGCCAGGAGGGCGTCTGCCGAGGGGTACTGGCTGAGCTGCTCCCTGATCCACGCCTCATAGGGCTTCGCCGCGGTCCGGTCGCCGAACACGTAAGAACTGATCCTTTGGATATCGCCGGCGAACGTCTGGAAGGGCGGGGTGTCGATCCGGATTCCGTCGTCCGTACGCTGGAAGACGTGGACGCAGTCGCGGGGCGTCTCTCGGACCACAACCTCCGAATGCGTCGCCATCAGAGCCTTCGAGGTGAGGCTCGCAAGAATCCCCTTGAGCATGTCGATGAACTGGATCTCGAGCGTCGGATGCAGAAAAAGCTCCGGCTCGTCCACCACGATCAAGCTGTTGCGTCGGATCGCGCCAAGCACATTGATGACGACGTACGAGAAAAGGGACTGCCCGGAGCTCAGCCGAAGCTTCACGCCGTTCTTGATGAATGAGACGCCCTCGTCAGCCAGAAGCGCGGCCCGGATGGCGCCCACATCGGCGTTCGCCACGTCGGCGTGGCGGATGGGAAGGTAAAGAATGTCCCCGATCCGGATCGTAGTCAGACCAGCAGGTGCTAAAGATCCGTCGCCGGTGCCATCCGACCTGACCGCCACGGCCAAATAGTCGAAGTCAAGCGCTGTGAGCAGCACCTCGTACATCGTGCGCAGCTTGCCTGGCCAATCCGAGATGCTTCCGTAGCGCTGATCGTCACCGAGCGCGTCGACAAGCGAACCCGCTGCCTGGATACGTGGGAATCTAGTGTCGAAGATCGGCGGCGGCGGGGGCTTGTCGAACGAAAACTCGTCGTAATCCTCGTCTTCCGGAGGCGCGGCGGAGCGCCCGCGAAAACCGAAGTAGCGGTAGACGTCCCGGTCGGCGATAACGGCCTCCATCGTGTCGACCGGAAAGGCCTCCAAGGGACTGTAGGAGACGACCACGAGCTGACTGATGTTCGGAGGTTCCTCGAAGGCGGGCGCCGGCTCTGGCCCCCGCGTCCCAAGCCACGCGCGCACCATCTGCCGGAGCAGCTGCGACTTGCCAACGCCGTTAGGTCCTATCAGGACGTTGATGTCGTGTGGCAGCGGACCTTCTGATTGGAAGTTTAGCGCCAGTATTGATTCCTCGCCCATGGCGTCGGTGAAACGGAAGCGCGTGCTGGCGACCGTGACCTTACCATTCGCGAACAGCTGCCAGCCGTCGAGATAGGCCTTCACTGCTCCTCGCTCTCGCTGCAGTGAGACCCTGAAGTCCTCCGAGGCGGCGAGGGCGGCGGCGGCCTGGTCGCGATCGATCCGGACGAGGAAGCTCGCGTCGCGTAGGGCCCGCGCTACGTTGGTCGCACGTTCCTCGCCGAGGAGCGAGATGATTTGGGCGTAGAACTCGATTTCGGCTGGCACCGAGATATAGTTGACTCCGGGTATCGGAAACACGCCATCCCAGCCGCCTTTCCGCAGCTCGGACAGCCGCGTCATGGTGGTACCGACGCCCTCGATCAGCAGCTTGATGGACCCAAGGTCGACTTCCCGTCCGTCGATGCGTGCCGTTGTCTCGAAGAGCGTCTTGCGGCCGTAGTCATCCCAATTGTTGTCTAGAAGCTCAATGACGTTGCCTTCCCGTAAGGGAGAGGGCTTCTGACGCCGACCGGACCGGCCGAGGTAGACGACTTCCATTGTGCACGACCTCTCTTATGGTCACGTGGCGTGGCCTGATGCGCCATCGGCCGCGAGTTGCTCGCCAGCCCGCCGCGGCGCCACGTCACCATCTCCGAACCGTCTCAACCGCCTTCGTGCCTTGCATAGGCGAGGTTGCTTTGGCTGTGTAGTTCAGTTGCAGGCGAACGCCTCAGCGAAGGTCAGCTTCTCGCGCCCATCTAGGTGTCCGCTTCTGGCGCAGGACTGCATTGAGCCATTGACGGCACTGCCGGCCAATTTGATAGGGAGTCGCCTATTGGGCCAGATGCCGACCTCCGGCGGACAATCGCGGGCTATCTCAGGTAGCGGAGAAAATGCCCGCATTCCGGTACTGAGCTGAGCGACGTACGCCAAGCCTCAAAACCGACGCTCTCTCAAACGCATGATTTCTTCGGCGACCCCGCGTTGCGACAACGGGAAAAAGTCAAACATTTCATAGAGCCGCCCGAGGACGGGGAAAAGCACCTCAGCTAGATTATCATCGATCTGCTGGACTGTTGCGGATCCCTCTACCCGGACTTCGCTCACCCCGCGGCATGTCCGGTCACCGCCAAGCATGCGGCGACCATCGATCGACACGAGGCGTCTGTTCAATAAACCATGCCAACGGAACATGAACCGGAGCCGGGTCGCATTCCCGAGCTCCGCTCCCAGCCTCCTTGCAAAGAGAAGCGCCTCACCCGTGCGCCAGATTGGAAGACCATAGTCAAAGACCGTCCCAGGTGCGTGGCGGTCAAGACCATCCTCCTGAAAGCCGCGCTTCATGTAGAGAAGACCCTCCGGAGCAATCCACCAGAAATCTTGGTGACCTGGATCGTCGAAGCGCCGACCTTCGGGCGCGTCAAAGCCCAACCAAGTCTCAATCGCGCCCTCGACCGGATGAGGATCAAGCGGCTGACGGTTGAGTACTAGAAAGGCAGGCCAACCTGTAAGCTTGACGTTGTGAGCCACATCGATCTTCCGAAGCAATTCTGGCAGCCCCGGGCGTTCCAAATCGCCCTCGATCGCGATGGCGATATCGTATCCGCCCCGAGGAAAACGTGTCGCTGCATCAGCGGGCTGATTCGCGACCAGCGCTGCCCAGCGATCCTCGGCTCGAGCGATAAAGGTAATGAGTGGATCATCGGCAAGACCAGGCTGAGCGGCATCTCCAGCCGATCCCGCCATGATGACCCTGAACGCATCAAGCATGTCATCGCGGCGGGCCCGCAAGCATCCATCCAAGACCTGCGACCATTCCTCCGGCGTTCGAGCATCCTCGCTTTTGGGGCCGGGCTTGCGGACGTAAACCTTGTTTTGACTAACAACTCGATCACAGTCCCGAATCGTCATGATCGGCGTCCGATGGTCGCCGGGCACGATGACGACGGTATGTTCATTGCCGGTAACCGGATGCGTAGCGTGGTGGACGTCGCAGTGGAATGGCGGCTTAGCATACCGCGCGATTGCAGCGTTCACAGCATCGGCCCCGTAGCGCTGGATCTCAGCAGGTCTTGCCTCGCTGAGAAGTGCGCGCCCCGCTTGGTTATCCTCTCGGAAGCCGATGACGATTGCTCCGCCCCCGGAATTTGCGAGAGCCATCGCAGCTTTGGCGAGCTTCGCCTTGCCCGTATCGTCGGTAAGGTCTAGCCAACCCTTATGCTCGACCGTCATGGTCTCGTTAGGTTCCGCGACATAGCCCTCGATCTCTTGCCGCGTTGCCATTGGACCCGTCCCCAGCGTTCGATATTTATGTGCGCATCTGGGCGTGCACGACAAGTCTCGATCAACTATGGGGCGTAACGTCCTTGGGTAAATGTGCGGTGTCCGAGCGCTTCTGGGGACTGGCGCAAGCTAACGGCTCGCGCTGGCCCGGCGAACGTCAGCTTCCGGGTAGATCGTCAACGTCAACTTCTGGCGCCTCCATGACCTGTGATGCGGTAAGCCGCAACGTCTGCTTTCAGGAAACCGCAAGTCCGATCGCTACGGCCGAGATCGCGGCGCAAAACGGACGTCGCTGAAAGGGCCGTCGAGAGGCAGATATGGGTCAACGTACATCATAAGGCTATAGCGTACACATAGTCCTATTCTTGGTTGCTCGCAGCCCGCCAACCTCACCGATTTCCCTTTATGACCCGATATTGCCGCACGCCGGGCACCGATGAGGGTACTTCTGCTTGGTCCGGAGGCCGCCCGAAGGTGTGCGAGTGACCTATCCTCGTAAAAGTCGGTGCTGATGTTCGGCGCCAGGATGACACGCAGATCGCTGCATCCCAGATTCGTTCCCGGTGAGCGTCGACGGCGCAGGCAACCTCACGCGACGTGAACAAGATCAAGGCGAGGATTGGATCCCTCAACGTGGATGGCTCTGGTGGCACTACTAGCGGCGTGCTGCGCGAAATCCGGAATATCGCCGCGGCTGAGGCCGATATCGGCCAGCTGACGATCAGTTCGGGCCGACAACTCGTCGATGATCTCGTTATAGACACGACGCCGTGCAAAGGCCGCTCCGACGGCGAGGCGGATCTGTTCGATGCCCATGGCACTTCTCCTCGATGGTTCGTTGCTGCATTGCAGCGGAGACGGTGAGAATAGTGTGCAATGCAGCATGGAACAGCGACAATATTCGCAGTGGAGCTATGCATTCTCGGCGGGCGAACTGAGAGACGTTCGCACGTTGGGTCGAGGCCGTCAGAGGATCCGATGCCGCAGACCTGGATGCCACCGCTTGACCGGATCGATCCAGGAAAGCAGCTCGGATCGGTCGAGCTGAGGTCGAGCGCCGAGCCGGAACCGAAATGATTGCAGCGACATAGCATGCGCGCGGGCGGAGCGACCAAAAATCATCTCTCGCGCCAGAGTTGTTCTGGCTATCGTTCCTCTTCCTCGAAAAGCCAGAGCGATCTCGATGCTAGCGGCGCCTGAGGGTCGACCGTCATGCCGAGGAACGCTGGCATCCGATTCTTCTGTTCCTCGGTGAGCGCCGCGACGAATGGGCGGGCCGCCGTGACGAAGCTCCTCAGATCCTGACCGCGTGTGACCTCGGCGTCACCAATTCGGTCGAGCACATCAAGGAAATCCGCAGGCGGCTTGGCCTCCGCGCGCTGCTTTCCGCGCGCCATCGAATCCGCGGCCACCTTGCGGATCGACGCCTCCATCGGAGGCCATAGCTTCTCCTGCTCGGGCGTCAGTTCGAGTACTGTCTTGAGCGCCGCGAGGCGGGCGTTGAGGACCGCTTTCGCATCAGCATCGGAGTAGATTTCAATGACCTGGCCGTGCTGAGGAGCGGTCAGCGCATTCTGGGCGTGGGCAGCCGCTCCTGCGAGAAGTAGACAGCCGGAAATTGCCCCGCCGATGGCGATCGTAAGATGATTCATATCCATTCTCCGCAATGAAATCGGGCGTTTACTGCCAGGTGCCGTCCGGCAGTCGGCCGTGAAAGGGCGTGTCTCGGCAATGGCCCCACGGACCCCGCCAATAACCGGGAGGGCAACCATTCCCGGCGGCGTCGCCGCCATAGGGGCCGTAATAGCCGCCTGGATAGGGCCCCAAGCCAAATCTGTGACAGGCCCCGCCCGGCCCGCGATACCAGCCTGGTCCGCAGCCATTGGCAACGGGAACGATCTGCACCGTCGGCGCGGCGGGCAAGGAAGCCGGCAGCGGCAAGGCGACCGCCGACAACGCCGAGGCCATCAGAAATCCGAGTGCCGCTACGCATTTCAACAGAGGAGCCTTCATTCGAGTATCCTTCGTTTCATCGGGGATCGGTTATGCCGGCAGACCGCACGGCGGCGCCCGAAGACAGGTTTCAAAATGAACCTCCCCAGTGTGATCTGCCGGATCATGTCGCCACGCTTCGCCATTCCCACGACGCTAGCGGGCTCGCGCGTGCGCGTCTGTCAGGCGCCGACCTACAGCCTGTGCCCGACCGGTGTGATAGTCTTCCTGCCGATCTGGAAATGGTCATGAGCGGAGGAGATCGGGTGTCTGCTCCGGTCGGGCGCATTCTCATCATCGATGACCATCCGGTGGTGCTGTATGGGCTGCGCTTCCTGTTCGAGCGCGACGACCGTTTTGTCATCTGCGGGGAAGCCACCGGCAGCGCCGCCGCGCGCGCGCAGATGGCCGCGTTGAGACCGGACTATGTGATCCTCGACCTGGTGCTGGGTGGGCGTGATGGCGTCGAAATGCTGCGCGATCTTCTCGCTATCCAGCCGGATGCTCGCATCCTCGTCTATTCCAGCCAGAACGAGTGGACCTTCGCGCGGCGCGTCATCCGTGCCGGCGCGCGGGGCTACATCGCCAAGTCCGAGGGGCTCCCGGTCGTCGCCCAAGCGCTCGGCATCGTCGCCTCCGGCGGCATCTTCATCGGCGAGGCGGTGCGCCAACGCATGACGGAAACCTTCGATCCCGAGGCGGAGGCCGGCTTTACGTTACAGCTCGATCAGCTTTCCGACCGGGAATTGCAGGTGTTGCGTATGATCGGCGACGGCGAGACCAGCCGCGCGATCGCCAGGGCGCTCGGCCTCTCGATCAAGACGGTCGGCACCTATTGCGAGCGGATCAAGATCAAGCTGCAGCTCGAAAGCCTGAAGGATCTTGAGGCCCTCGCGCGCGACCATGTGCAGGGGCGCCTTACTCCGTGAGCGCCTCCCATCGCCTGCGCGACCTCCTCGACCCACGTGGCGGCGATGACGTGATGCGTCCGGACCGTCGGCTGCGGCTCAACCTGCGTCGCGTCGAACTCGCCTCCATCGCGCTGATCTTCGACGCCGCGGTCGAGGGCGTATTCGGCTATTTCCGCTCAAGCCTTGCCATGATGGTCCTGAGCGGGCTGGCCATTCTCGGTGCATTTGTCTTTCTGGGAGCCGCACAGCGTGGCCAGCAGGAAGAACGGCTGCGCCTCATCTGGCTGCCGGAGATATTCGTGGTGGTCGCCCTGCTGCTCTCGCAGGCTGTGGGCTATTTAATCTCACTCGGCGGACGCATCCCCAGCGGCTATGCGATGGTCTATCTCGCCGGGGCGGTCTTTTTCCTGATCCCACCGCGGCGCTTCGCGTGGATCGGTCTCGGGACCTTTCTGATCTTCGTGCTGTGGGTCTCGCTGCTCGCCGCCAGCCCGTTCGACAAGACGGTGGCGATCTTCAACACCGGGCTTGCCGTCGTCGCCGGCATATTCGGGCGGCGCGGCCTGCATCGCATGCAGGAGACCGAACAGAACCAGCAGATTCACATCGCGGCGCAGAACGAGGCACTGATCGCCGCCAATGAACGGCTCGGCCGTGCCAATGCTGAACTCGCCAGCCTCATGGCCATCGCCGCGCATGACCTGCGCAGTCCCTTGTTCGGGCTGCGCAACCTGCTCGACCTGGCAGCATCCCGGCTGGACGCCTCTTCGCACGCCCTGCACGATCTGTTGCGCGAGGCCAGCGAAAGCATCACCGTCATGCTGGCGCTGGTCGGCCGGCTGCTCGAGGCGCATGAGACGGAAGGACGCGCGGCCCGCCTCCGTGAGGGGGTGGATCTCGGCAAATCGCTGGAGCGGGCCCGTCAGCGCAGCGCCGCCACGGCGGCGGGTAGCGGAATTCGGATGAAGCTCGAAGTGCCGCCTCACCCCGTGCAGATCACAGCGGATGTGGAAGCACTCGACCAGATCTTCGACAATCTCGTCTCCAACGCCATCCGCTTCTCTCCGTCCGGCTCGACCATCCGCCTGCTCGTCGGGATCGAGGAGATGCCTTTCGCTGAAGTTATCGACGAAGGCGTCGGCATTCCAGCCGAGGAGCGCGAACAGCTTTTCGGCAAGTTTCGTCGGGGCGCGACACGGCCGGTCCACGGGCCCCGCGGATCGGGCCTCGGCCTCTATATTGTGCACACGCTCTCGCAGGCGATGGGAGCGGAGGTGAACTATCGCCCTGCGGCGACCGGCGGATCGATCTTCAGAGTGCGTTTTTCCGGCGCCATCACGCCCGCCTCAATCTGATTGTTCGGGAGGTACCTTTTTGCGCGTGACGCGCTTCCGGCTGGCGGTCACGAATGCGGCGCTCACGATCGAGATAGAAGCGAACGGTGAACCACGCCGGGTTTGCCGGAGGCCCCAACTCCTGAGAGGCAGGGGCCATTATGAGCAACAAGACGACAAGTTTTCGCTTGAGGCGCGCGAGCGCGCGGCGCGGATGGTGCTGGACCACGAGATGCGTCTCGGTGGGCGGCGATGGTGTCGATCGCCGAGAAGATCGGCTACACCGCTCGTACCCTCAACGAGTGGGTCAAAAGACCGAGGTCGAGGACGTCTTCGCGACCTTCCGCGACATGCAGCTCACCTGTGGGCCGGTTGCCGACGATATCCGCTCGTCGGCGCGGACGGCAGCGACACGCGTACTGGCAACGTCCGCTGGCGAGCAGCACTGGTTGTCGGCAGCGATCAGGAAGCGGCGGCGCCGGAGCGTGGACGGACGACATTGTCCTCGAATTCGTCTCTCAGCTTCTGTTCGTCCGGCCGTGCCGCGCCGGTGAAGCGGGCGATGGCGAAGGGTGAGAGATCGATCGGGCTTGCGCCGCCGACAATCAGCTGAGTAAGCGACTCGGCGGCGGCGGGCGCGCATTGCAGGCCGTGTCCGCTCCATCCAAAGGCATGGAAGAGCCCGGGGGTGGTGGCGCTCGGGCCGAGCACCGGAAGCATGTCGGGCAGATAGCCCTCGATGCCGGTCCAGATGCGGATGATGCTCTGCGGCAGCAGGCCCGGCGCGGCATTGAGCAGGCGCCGCATGTTGCGCAGCGTCTTGTCGGGCGGCACGCGCGAGCGCCGCGCGACGTCGTCGACCGGCACACGCGGATGTCCGGCGACGACGATGTTGCCGGCACGGGTCTGGCGGAAGATGATGTGACCATCCACCGAATGCACGACCGGGTCGAGGAACTGCGGAACGGGCTCCGTGACCATCTGGATAGGGCCGGCGGAGAACATCGGCGCGTCTTCGCCGAAGCTGTTCGCGAACGGGCGAGCCCACATGCCGGCTGCGTTCACCACGATCGGCGATTCGATGCGGCGGTCGCGGTCGGTGCAGGTGAAGAAGGTGTCTCCCTTCCGCTCGACCAGGCGCACCTCTTCCTGCTCGAACAGAAGCGCGCCTGCGCGCGATGCCGCCCGAGCGACGGCCGGCGCGACCATGCGCGAATTCACCACGGCCGAGCGCGGATTGAACATGCCGCCGAGGTTCTCCGGCGTCAGGCACGGCCAACGCCGAAGGACCTCGTCCCGGGAAAGCTTCTCGCAGAAATTCCCGTGCGCCGCCTCGATCGGCATCAGGGCGTCGATCTTGTCGAGGTGCGCCGGTGTCAGGGCCAGGAACAGATGACCCTTCTGCTCGAACTCGACACTCTCGCCGATATCGTCCTCGAAGGCCTCCCACATCTCCTGCGCGCGCATGGAGAGCGGCATCTCGGTCGGGTTACGGCCCTGGAGCCGCAGGCTGCCTGGGCTCACGCCGGTCGACTGGCCACCGGCGAAGCCGCGATCGAGCAGCACCACTGAAAGACCCCGACGGACAAGATACAGGGCGGTCAGAGTGCCGATCGACCCGGCGCCGATGATGACGACATCCGTATGCATCTGGCTCATGCGAGTGGCTCCCCGGCCACCGCGCTGATCGGCAGCGGCTTGATCGGAGGCTGGGCGCGAAGGCGGTCGAGCGGGCGAGCGACCCCGTCCGCACCGGTCTCGGCGGCGACGAGTTCGGCCAGTGCCGGGCCGCAGAATCGGCCCTGGCAGCGCCCCATGCCGCAGCGGGTCGCCGCCTTGGCGCGGTTCGCCTCCTGCGGCCCTCCGGCGCTGCGCAGCCCGCGACGCACCTCACCGACGCTTACGCCCTCGCAACGGCACAGCATCACCTCGCCCGCCAGCCCGGCGACATGGGCGGCAGGCCAGGCGAAGGCATGGCCAAGTCCGTCCTGGAAGGTGAGTTGACGTGCCAGCGCGGCCCGGTCCGGCTCGGGGGAGGCCGGCGCTTCGAGGCCGAGATCGGCGAGGATCGACAGCGCAGCGAGGCGTCCCGAGTGGACGGCCGCCTCGGCGCCGCCCATCTGCGCGACGTCGCCGGCGACATAGACGCCATGGCCGCAGCGACCGTCTCCGTCATGGTCTGGATACCATTGACGGCGGAACGAGTCGTAGCGCAGCGCGCAGTCCGCCAGCTCCGCGAGCTGCATTTCGGGCCGCAGCCCGAAGCCATAGGCAACTGCGTCGCAGGCGACGGCATGCGCCCGTCCGCCGGCGCGGTAGCGGACCTCGGCGGCACGCCCGTCGCCGACAAACGCGTCGAGCGTCACGCCGACGACGATGGGTACGCCGGCAAGGCGGAGCGCCGCCATATAGGAAAGGCCGTCCTTGAGGACGCCCGGCAGGGCGAGCAGGCGGGGGATCGCCTTCACCTTGGCTGCGATCGGCGTGGTGTCGAGCACCGCAGCGACCGCCCCGCCGGCCCGGTGATATTGCAGCGCCGCCAGATAGAGCAATGGCGAGGCGCCGCAGAAAACGACCTGCCGCCCGATCAGGCATCCCTGCTCCTTCAGCAGGATCTGCGCACCCCCAAGGGTATAGACGCCCGGCATCGTCCAGCCCTTGACCGGCAGGACACGATCTGTCGCGCCCGTGGCGATCAGCAGCGCGTCATAGGAAAGGCTGTCGACCCCCCTCTCGCCGAGCGTCATCAGTTCACCGCCGAAGACGTTCCACACCAGCGTGCGCGGCCGGTAATCGAGCTGTGGCAGCACATTGCTGCAGAGCGCCCGGAAGCGCTCGAGCCGCTTATGGCCGGCACCGAGCAGCCGCTTCATGTCGCTAGCGAGACCTGGATGCGGCTGACGAAAGATCTGCCCGCCCGGCTGCTGTCCTTCGTCGATCAGGGTCACGCTTATGCCGGCGCGGCCGACCAGCAGGTCGGCGGCCGCGATGCCCGCAGGGCCGGCGCCGACGATCGCCACGCGCTTCACGGCAGGACCTCGGCCTCGGGAGAGCGGGTGAAGCATCGCATTCCCGGTTCGACCGGAGTGGTGCAGGCCCGTCCGCGTTGGGTGGGGCTGAGCCAGACCCAGCAGTCCTGGCACGCCCCCATCAGGCAGAAGCCGGCGCGGGGTTCGCCGGTGCGTTCATGCGTGCGGACCCGGCCGCCATGCTCCAGCAGGAGACTGAGCAGGCTCTGCCCGCGGCGCGCCTTGAGGCGACGTCCGTCGACCCACACGTCGCAGTCGGCGCCGGTGAGCGGAAAGACCCGGTGAAACTGCGCCCCTTCGTTCATGGCGGTCATCCTGTCCAGGCTCACGCCGCCTGCGCCTCGAGGCGATGCCGCAGCGCGGTCATCTCCTTGTGGACGTCGTACAGGGCGCTCACCGGAAAGCCCTCGGCAAGCGCGGGGCTCACGCTGGCGAGGCAGTCGCGCACGGTGCCGGCGTAGCGCAGCCAGTTGCCCTCGTCGATGAACGCGCCGCTGCGGCGCTCGAAGGCCGCGTTCCAGGAAATGGCCGCCTCCGCGTCGATTCCCGAGGGGGGATCAAGGGCCAGCACGCCGCCCCGCATTGCCGCGGGATAGCCCCCCGGCAGTCCGTTGGGCCCGGGAACATGGCCGCGCCAGTCATGACCATGGGCCATGGCGAGCATCATGGGCACGCCGGCGGCACCCGACACGTCGATCACCGGTTCGCGGGTGAGCTGCACGTCGCGGAAGGTCGCGAAGACGTCCTCGACCTCGACGTCGTCGATCCACACGCGCGGCGCGGGCCCGCGCCGTTCCGGGGGCGGCTGGCGCCACGGCGTTATCGTCTGGTAGTGGGCCAGCACCTTGACCTCTCGCCCGGTCGCGGCGGGGCTGGTCGCGAACAGAGAGGACAGGATCGACACATTGCCGACCCCCGACGTCACGGGCAGGCCCAGCGCCTTGAGCACGCTGTTCGCGACGTCCGGATAGCAGCAATTGATGAAGTGGGAGGCCGGGGATGCCTCTGCCGTTGCCGAGGCCACTTTTGCGGAAAGGAAGGCCTGGAAGACCGTCGTCAGGCTAAGCCCGGCCTGTGCGATCAGCGAGGCCCAGCGATTGCCGGTGGCGGCGATGACGCTCGATGCCTGCGGCGACGCGGCCTGAACGATGACCTTCGGACGGTGGCGGGCGATGACCGTCGCGCCGGCATCTCCCTCCAGCAGGTCGACGCGCTCTGCCAGAACGGTGGCGGGTGTCCCGAAGATGCCTGCGCGGGCATTTGCGGCAGCGGTGAGCCAGGCGAGGCGATCGGCGTTGCGGCCGGCGATCACGATGCGGGTCGGCTCGGTGGCGACGGCGACAAGGTCGAAAAGAATCCGGGCCGCGAAGGAGCCGGTGCCGAATATCAGTATTTCCGCTTCGCCCATCGATCCCTGTTCCCTGCCGTCCGTCTCGGCTGCTCTTCGGCCGTGGAGGCACTATCGGATGCAGTTCGGATCAGTTCAAGATATAATTCCCATATTTTAATATGAGATATTGCATTGTAATAATGATTTACCGATCAGCGCAATTGCGGCACTGGGCCGGCCCGTGACACGGATTGCGCCGTCGCGACTACCAGCGGCGCGAATTTGTCGACGGCCTCGTCCTTGTCATAGCGGATGCGGGAAACGCCGATGCTGACCGCCCCGGCGACGCGGCCGGTGCCCGACAGGATCGCCGCGGCGAGCGAGATGTCGCCGATGTGGATCTCCTCATTGGCGAGGGAGAATGCCCGCTCGCGAGTGTGCCGGAGCTTCTCCTTGAGTGCCTCCATCTCCCACACCGTATTGGGCGTGTAGGGGCGCCGGTCCGAACGCTCCAGGATGTCGATCGCTTCCTCGGGCGGGAGGGCCGCGAGCATGGCGATGCCCGGGGCGGTGCAGTAGGCCGGGCGACGGCTGCCGACGATGACGCCGGTATTGAGCATGTGCGGGCTGAGGAAACGGGCGATGAAGACGACATCGCAACCGTCGAGCACCGTGAGACTCACCGTCTCGGCGGTCACCTGGCTCAGATGGATCAGGTAGGGCAGCGAGCGCTCCACCAGGGCGCTTGAGCGTGTGTAGTGATAGCCGAGGTCGAGCGTCTTCGGCGTCAACTCGTATTGCTTGGTGACGGGATCCTTCGAGAGGTAGCCGAGCGTCAGCAGCGTGTGGGTGAACCGCTGCGCGGCGCTCTTGTCGAGCCCGGTCGCTCCTGCGATCTGCGACAGGCTGAGCGCGCCATGGCCGGAATCGAAGGCGGAGAGAACGCGGAAAGCCTTCTCGACGGATCGGACCAACAACGGATCTTCGATGTCGCTCGCCTTCCCTTCGTCGCGCTTCTTCGTCGCCATGCACATCCCCTTATTGACTTGTCACGATTGACTAGTAACAATATACGACATGATGTATTGTATTGCAATACTCTGAGTTCACATAAAGCAGGAAAGTGGCCCGTGCACGTCGAGTTAGCCGCAGCGCCAGACCCAGCCGGTACCGATCTGCCCGGCGACGTCGACGGCTTTCTTGGCGACTTCCTGCGCCTCGCCGAGGCCGATCCGGACCGGCGTTTTGCCGTCTTCGAGGGGCGCGAGACGCGTTTCGGGGACCTCGAGCGGCAATCCGCCGCCTTCGTCGCCTGGTGTCGCCGACATGGATTTGGCGAGGGCAGCCGCATCGCCGCGATGATGGACACCCATCCGCGCTACTTCGCCTTGCTGCTCGGCATCGCGCGGATCGGTGCCGTGTGGGTGCCGGTGAACACGCGCCAGCGGGGCGAGGGGCTGCGCTTCGTGCTCGAAAGCGCGCACGTCGACCTTATGGTGCTCGATCCTTCGCTGGTCACCTGCGTCGACGAGGTCGCGCCGCCTGACCTCGCGCGCCTCGTCTCCACTGCGGAGATGGGGGAAAGCCTCGACACCGTATTGGCGGGGCCGATCGACGGCCCGATCGAGAATGCCGATGTCGCGCCCTCGGACCTTTTCGCGATCTGCTACACCTCCGGCACGACCGGGCGCCCGAAAGGCGTGCCGGTGACGCATGCCATGCTGCGCTTCGCCGCCGAGGGTGCGCTGCGGGTCGCCGATCTCGCCGATGACGACGTGCTGCTGATGTGGGAGCCGCTGCACCACATCGGCGGCGCTCAGCTCCTCGTCGTCCCGCTGCTGCGCCGGGTCCATCTCGCCATGCTGCCGCGGTTCAGCGCGCGAGGTTTCTGGGAGGCGGCGCGCACGGCCGGCGCGACCCATATCCACTATCTGGGCGGCGTTCTGCAGATCCTGCTCAAGCAGCCGCCCTCGGCGAAGGATCGCGAGCACGGCGTGCGCATCGCCTGGGGCGGAGGGTGTCCGGCGGACATTTGGCGCGCTTTCGAGGAGCGCTACGGCGTCGTGATCCGCGAATGCTACGGCATGACCGAGACCTCGAGCATCGCTACCGTGAATACCGAACGGGTGGTCGGCTCGATCGGCCGGGCGCTTCCATGGTTCGAGGTCGAACTGCAGGATCCCCAGACGGGTGCGCCGGCCGAACGCGGGGAGATCGTCATCCGGCCAAAGCGGCGCGAAGCGATCTTTGCCGGCTACATAGACGAGCCGGAAGCGACCGCCCGGACGCTGCGCGACGGCGCACTCCATACCGGCGATGCCGGCCAGTGGCTGCCGGGCGGCCATCTGCGTTTCCTCGGCCGGCAGACCGACAGCGTGCGGGTGAAGGGCGAGAACGTCTCGGCCTGGGAGGTCGAGCGTGTCGTCAGCGCCCATCCCGAAGTCGAGGACTGCGCCGTGATCGGCGTGGCCTCCGATGTCGGCGAGGCCGACATCAAGCTGTTCGTCCAGCTCCGCCAGCCGGGGGCACTCGAGCCCTCCGCGCTCTGGCAGTGGCTCGCGCCGCGGCTCGCGAGCTTTCAGATGCCCCGCTACATCGCCTTCCTGAACGCGTTTCCGCGTACCGCCAGCGAGCGGATCATGAAGCACCAGCTCGACCGCTCGGTGGACGACTGCTGGTCGGTTCCCGACCGGCATATTCACCCATGAAAAACAAGGCCTTCCAGCAACAGCAAGACAGGACAAGGGGAACCGGCATGACTTCCAAATTCGATGTGAAGACGCTTGAGCGCAGGAGCTTCGTCAAGCTTCTCGGTGGTGCCGCGCTCGCCGTACCGGCCGTCTGGTCGAGTGCGCGGGCGCAGGACCGGCAGATCGTCGTGCGCGACCCCGGCAACCCCTATTCGAAGGCCTTTTCCGAGACCCTGTACAAGCCGTTCGAGCAGGCCACCGGCATCAAGGTCGTCGGCGTGGTCGCCAGCATCGACCCGATGGCTCAGGTCAAGAGCATCGTCGATACAAAGAACTACATCTGGGACGGTATGATCCTCGGTGAGGCCGCAGCCGCGACGCTCGGGGAAAAGGGTTACCTCGAGGAGCACGGGCTGGAGGGGAAGGGCAATGTCGGCAAGCTGCCGGCCGAGTTCGTGACCCCCTACACGGTCGGCTCAAACGTCTCGGCCACCTCGGTCGTCTACCGGACCGATGTGCTTGGCGACAAGGGTCCCAAGAGCTGGGCCGATTTCTGGAATCCCGAGCAGTTCCCGGGGCGCCGCTCGCTGTTCAAATACGCACGCTACACGCTCGAGCAGGCGCTGCTGGCCGACGGTGTCGACCCGAAGAGGCTCTATCCGCTCGATCTCGACCGCGCGTTCAAGAGCCTCGACAAGATCAAGTCGAAGATCGACGTGTGGTGGACCGGAGGCGCGCAGGTCGTGCAGTTTCTCAGCAGCGGCGAGGTGGACATGATGGGCGCCTTCGTCGCCCGCGCGCTCGCCGCCGCCGATGCCGGAACGCCGATTACCGTGGTGTGGGACAACTTCCTCTGGCAGGTCGACGCCTGGGCCATCCCCAAGGGGGCTCCCAAGGCCGACCTGATGCGCGAGTTCATGCAGTTCAGCTGCACCGTGAAGCCGCAGGCGGAGATGACCAAGTTCATCCCGGCCGGCCCGGTGAATCTCGACGCCTACAAGTTCATCTCGACCGAGCGCGCGGCCCTGCTCACGACCTCGCCTGCAAACTTCCCGCGCGGCATACATCAGAACGTCAAGTACTGGTCGGAGTTCGGCCCCGAGGCGCAGAAGCGCTTCAACGCCTGGTTCATCCAGTGAACCCGATCCAGGAGACGGCGGGACGTCAGACGGTGGACGCGGCACGGAACCTGACCGGACGGGCTGTCAAGCTTCAGGTAGAGAAGCTGGCCAAGCACTACGGCGAGTTCACGGCGCTTTCCCCGTCGAGTCTCGACGTGCATCAAGGAGAGTTCCTGACGCTGCTCGGCCCCTCGGGGTCGGGCAAGACGACGCTGCTCATGATGGTGGCGGGGCTGGTCGTGCCCTCGGGCGGCGAAATCCGCATCGACGGGCGCGTAGCCACCTCCATGCCGCCCTCGAAGCGCGACATCGGCATGGTGTTCCAGAACTATGCCCTTTTCCCCCATCTGACCGTCTTCGAGAATATCGCCTTCCCCCTGCGCATGCGTCGCGTGCCGGAAGCACAGATCCGCAAGGACGTGATGCGGGTGCTCGAGATGGTCGAGCTCCCGCATGTCGCCGAGCGGGTCCCGCGCGCGCTTTCTGGCGGTCAGCAACAGCGGATCGCCCTCGCCCGCTGCATCGTCTATGCGCCGAGCATCATTCTGATGGACGAGCCGCTGGGCGCGCTCGACAAGCGGCTGCGCGACCAGCTGCAGATCGAGATCAAGAACCTGCACAAGTCGCTCGGCACCACGATTCTCTACGTGACGCATGACCAGCAGGAAACGCTGACCATGTCGGATCGCATCTGCCTGATGAATCATGGACGCATCGAGCAGGTGGGCACGCCGACCGACCTCTATTTCACGCCGAAGACGGAGTTCGGCGCCGCCTTTCTCGGCGAGAGTAACATTCTTCCGATTGCCGATGTGACGGCGTCGGACGGCGGCATTTCCTTCACGCTGCCCCTTGACGGCCATGTGCGGATGTCGGCGCCCCACAGCACCGTCGCGCCGGCCGACGCCGCCAAGATCATGCTTCGGCCGGAATGGCTGAGCGTGACGGTGGCCCCCCCGCAGGAAGCATTCAACAGCGTGCGGGGAAAGGTTGCCGACATCATCTTCACCGGCGAGGTGACGCGCTACTTCGTCTCGACCGGCAGCGGCACGCCTCTCGCGGCCTCCCAGCTCACCCGCCCGGGAGACCGCGCGATCAATGTGGGCGACGAGGTCTATATTTCATGGCCGCGCGAGCGCA
This sequence comes from Ancylobacter mangrovi, assembly GCF_024752335.1. Lineage (NCBI taxonomy): Bacteria > Pseudomonadati > Pseudomonadota > Alphaproteobacteria > Hyphomicrobiales > Xanthobacteraceae > Ancylobacter > Ancylobacter mangrovi. The sequence goes on from NZ_JANTHY010000012.1 coordinate 48,379, forward strand.
CCTATGTGCTCGCGCGGGAGGGAGCCGCGGCATGAGCGTCGTGGCCCCGCCCGATCATCCGTCCTCCGACGGCGGCTGGGCCCGGGCCCTGGCGGCGTTTGCGCGAAGGGCACCGCTTCTGCCGGTGCTCATCTTCCTGGCGCTGCTCATGGTCTGGCCGGTCGCGCAGCTGCTCGGCCTCAGCTTCTTCAACGACCAGGGCCAGCTCACCTGGGGGCATTACAGCCAGCTCTTCTCCAGCCGCATCTATGTCGAGGTGCTCTGGATTACGGTGAGGCTCGCCTTCTTCACCACCGTCGTAGCGGTAATCGTCGCTTATCCGGTCGCCTTCGTCATCGCCAACAGCGAGAACAAGGTGCGGGCCTGGCTTTATTTCCTGGTGCTGATCCCGTTCTGGACGAGCTTCCTCGTGCGCGCCCTGGCCTGGATGGTTCTGCTCGGGCGCAATGGCACGATCAACAGCTGGGCACAGGCGCTCGGGCTCACCGACGCGCCGATGTCGCTGATCTACAATTTCGCCGGCGCCCTCATCGGCACCACCCACGCCCTGCTGCCGATGGCAATCATCATCATCGTCTCGGTGATGGAGAACATCGACCAGAATCTGTCCAAGGCGGCGATGACCATGGGCGGGGGACGCGGCACCGCATTCTGGCGGGTGTTCTTCCCGCTCTCCCTGCCGGGCGTCACCTCGGCGGCCCTTCTCGTCTTCCTCAGCGCGCTCGGCTTCTTCATCACGCCGACGCTGCTCGGCGGCCGACGGGAGGTGGTGATCAGCCAACTGATCATCACCGAGATCCAGGAGATGCTGAACTGGCCGTTCGGCGGCGCGGTTTCCGTGCTGCTGCTCGGCTGCGCGCTGGTGATCTTCTGGCTCTATGACCGTCTCGCTGGCTTCTCGGCGCTGGGGGCGGCAGCGCAGGCGCGGGTGGCGGCGGAGCCGTCCCGTCTGTCACGCGTGTTCGCCCGGTTGAGCATAGCCCTGCTGGGTGTGCTGGGGCGCATCACGGACCGCCTGCTCGCGCTGGCGGGCGCCGACAGCCGTCCGCTGGAGGACAGCCGAACCGGAGGACGCAGCGCCTCGCTCGCGTGGAAGGTCGCCGCAGGCAGCGTGCTGTTCTTCGCCTGTGCGCCGATCTTCATCATGATTCCGGTCTCCTTCACCCAGAAGGCGGTGATGGAATGGCCGCCGTCCGGCTTCACCTTCGAATGGTACAGAATGTACCTACAGTCGCCGCAGTGGATCTCGGCGACGGTAACGTCCTTCACCGTGGCCTTCGCCGCTTCTCTGCTGACCATGGCGCTGGCGGTGCCGGCGGCTTTCGTGCTCATCCGCCAGACCGTGGTCGGCCGCAGCGCCATCATGGCACTGCTGCTGTCGCCGATGGTCGTGCCGCGCATCATCATCGCCATCGCACTGTTCTATGTTTATTCCGGTATCGGCCTCGTCGGCACCACCGTCGGGCTCGTGCTCGGGCACGCCGTGCTGTCGATTCCTTATGCCCTGATGGGCGTGATGACGGTGCTGCGCAATTATGACGAGCGGCTTGACCAGGCGGCGCAGATCCTCGGCGCCGGAAAGACGCAGACCTTCGTGCGGATCACCCTGCCGCTGATCCGTTTCGGCGTGCTGTCGGCTTTCCTGCTCGCCTTCATCACCTCCTTCGACGACCTCACGGTCTCGCTCTTCATCACCGGCGGCCTCAGTACCACCCTGCCCAAGCAGATGTGGGAGGACGCGACGCTGCAGGTCAGCCCGGTCCTCGCGGCGGTCTCCACCCTGATCATCGTTTTCATGCTGGTGGTCCTGGCCCTGCTCGAATGGCTGCGGCGGCGAGGCGAGGCCTCGCTCAAGGCCCAGGCCGGCCAATCTCAATAACGGAGTTTCCCGATGGAAACCGAAGATGTCGCTGCCAGCGTGGTAGCTGAACGCAAGGGCGCGGTGCTGGTCATCCGGCTCGACAAGCCGGCGCGCCTGAATGCGTGGAACGCGCCGATGCGTGCCCGGCTGCTGTCGCTGATCCTCTCGGCCGGCACCGACGAGACGACCAGCGCCATCGTGCTCACCGGCACGGGCGAGCGCGCCTTCTGCGCCGGGCAGGACCTCAATGAAGGCAAGACCTTCGACGGCGCCCGCTCGGAAATGTGGATCGAGGAATGGCGCCACCTCTACAACGCCGTCCGCCGGTTCGAAAAACCCTTCGTCATCGCGCTCAACGGACTGGCCGCCGGTTCCGCGTTCCAGCTCGCGCTGCTCGGCGACATCCGCATCGGCCATGACGCGGTGAAGATGGGTCAGCCGGAGATCAATTCCGGGCTCGTCAGCGCCACGGGCTTCTGGATCATCCGCGAGATGCTCGGCCTGTCTCGCGCCACCGAGCTCGTTCTCACCGGGCGGATGATGGAAGCACGCGAATGCGCCGATATCGGCCTCATCCACCAGCTCGTGCCGCGCGAAGAGGTGCTGCCCCGCGCGCTTGCCGTCGCCGAGGAACTGGCGGCCAAGCCGCGCACCGCCTTCCGGCTCAACAAGCAGCGCATCTGCGCCGCCACGCAGGTCGTGTTCGACGAGACCTTCGAGGCAGCGCGCCAGCTTCATCGACAGGCCTTCGAGGCGGGCGAGCCGCAGAAGGTCATGGAACGCTTTCTCAGCAAGGCCGGGCGTACCGGCGCGTAAAGGACGTGAACGAGAATGACATCGACCGAGGCGATCAAGGGAAATTCGGGGGCGAATGTCGATGCACCGCTCACCGACGAACGTTTTCTCTATTCGACTGAAGGCGGGATCGCGACGATCACGATCAATCGTCCGGGCAAGCTGAACGCGCTTCTGCCGGACATGATCCTGGAGTTCAGCGATCTTCTGGAGCGGGCGCGGCGCGACAACGCGGTGCGCTGCGTGGTGCTGCGCGGGGAGGGGCGGGCCTTCTGCGCCGGCGATGACCTGAACCCGGAGGACCGCTTCAAATACGGCCCGCCGGACATGCACACCCGGCTCAAGATGGGCTATCCGCGCCTCGTCAACGACATACTGCAGATGCGCAAGCCGGTGATCGCGATGCTGCGCGGCTACGCCGTCGGCGCGGGCTTCGACATCGCGCTGGCCTGCGACTTCCGCATCGCGGCGCCCGACCTGAAGATGGCGGCGATCTTCGTGAAGCGCGGGCTCGGCGGGGGCTGCTCCTACCTGCTGCCGCGCTATGTCGGCTTCGGCAAGGCGACCGAGCTTCTGCTGCTCGGTGAGATGATCGACGCACCGCAGGCCGACCGGCTCGGTCTCCTGACGAAGATCGTGCCGGATGACCAGCTGGAGGCGGAGACCTACGCGCTTGCCGGCCGGCTTGCCAAGGCGGCGACGCAGGCCATCGGCGCCATCAAGAACGCCCGCAACCAGGGCCTGGGATGCGATCCCGTCAAGGGTCTCGAATGGCAGATCCTCTGCAATGTCGACCTGATGTTCCACCTCGACGCCCGCGAGGGGCCGCGCGCCTATGTCGAGCGCCGCGAGCCGAACTTCACCGGCGAGTGGATCGACCTGCAGTACGACGCCTTCGACCCGAACTACAAGTGAAGCCCGATGATCCGTCTGCTCGAGTTTGAAGGCAAGGAACTGCTGAAGAAGAACGGCTTCGCCGTCCCGCCCGGCGCGCTCCATGGCGCCGGTGCGCCGGTGGGCGCCGGGCCGTGGGTGGTCAAGGCGCAGGTGCTTACCGGCGGACGCGGCAAGGCCGGCGGCATCCGCTTCGCCGATACGCCGGACGAGATCGAGGCCCTTGCAGCGGCGATCGCCGGGCTCACCATCAATGGTCTTCGCGTGCAGGAGATCTATGTCGAGCAGCGCGTCGAGGTGCGGCGGGAGTTCTATCTCGCGGCGATGGTCGACCGCGATCGCGGCAGGCCGGTGATCCTCGCCTGTGCCGAGGGAGGCATGGACATCGAATCCGTGCCTCGCGACAAGATCGTCGAATGCACCGTCGATCCGCTGGTGGGCCTGCGCGACTACACGGTGAACGCGGTCGTGCGTGGACTGGGCGCGGACGCATCCCTCGCTCCCGCGCTCGCGGCCGCCGTGCGCCGGCTCTATGCGACGCTGGTGGCCGAAGATGCCGAGCTCGTCGAGATAAACCCGCTGATCGTCGACGGTGCGGGCAATGTGGTCGCGGCGGACGCGAAGGTGATCCTCGACGAGGACGCGGCCTTCCGCCATCGGGATCGCAAGGCGGTGCCGGACGGCACGCCGTTCGAGATGCAGGCGCGCGAGTTGGAGGTCATCGGCATCGAGCTCGACGGCGACATCGCCGCGATGATGAACGGCGCCGGCATGACCATGGCGACGCTCGACCAGATCACCGCCATGGGCGGCTCGGTGCGCGGCCTTGTCGAGCTGCACGGCGTGATGTGGCGCGGTGCGGAGCACATCGCCAAGGTCATCGACCTCATGCGAACGCTGAAGCCCAGGGTTCTGCTGTTCAACGTCTATTTCCAGTTCCGCAGCCTCGACACGATCGCCGAGGGCATCGCGCTCGCGATCGGGCAGGCCGGCGGCGACATGCCGCCCGTGGTGGTGCGCATGCGCGGCGTGCGCGAACCCGAAGCCCGCGCGATCCTCGAAAAGGTGGACTGCTTCGTCACCGATGATTTCGCGACCGCCTGCGAGAAGGCGATCGCGCTCAGCAAGGCCGCGAAGGAAAACTGAGCATGTCCATCCTGCTCTCCGAGAAGTCCCGCATCCTCATCCAGGGCATCACCGGGGCCACCGGCCGCGCCTATGCCGAGCGGATGATCGCCAACGGCACACCGCTCGTCGGCGGCATCACACCCGGAAAGGCCGGCCAGACGGTGGCCGGCGTGCCGGTGTTCGATACCGCCGCCGCCGCCGTCGCGGCGACCGGCGCGGACTGCGTGCTCAGTTCGGTGCGCAATTCCGCCGCCCTCGACGCCGTCTGTGAAGTCGTCGAGGCGGGGGCAAGGCTCATCGTGCTCTATACCGAGAACGTGCCGGTGCACGACGCGATGAAGATGGTGGCCTATGCCCGTGCGAAGGGCTGCTTCCTGATGGGCCCGAATTCGGCGGGCATCATCTCGCCCGGCAAGGCCAACCTTGCCGACATCACCGACAGCCGCACCCGGCCTGGCCGCATCGGCATCGTCTCGAAGAGCGGCACGCTCACCTATGAGGTGATGGACAGCCTGCACGCCTTCGGATTCGGCGAGAGCAGCGTCGCCTGCCTCGGCGGCGACCCGGTGGTCGGCACCACCTATGCCGACATCCTGCCGCTCTACGACGCCGATCCGGACACGGACGCCATCGTACTGGTCGGCGAGCCGGGCGGCAGCATGGAGTATCGCGCCGCCGAGATCGTTCGCACGCTGGGCAAGCCGGTCTTCGCCTACATCACCGGCCAGTACGCACCGGCCGAGAAGCGCATGGGCCATGCCGGCGCCGTGAGCGGTGCCGGAGACACCACGGCGAGGGCCAAGATGAAGGCGCTCGCCGATGCCGGCGCCATCGTCGTGCCGGTGGTCACGGCCGTCGGCGAGACGGTTGCCCGGCATCTCGCAGAAGCCGCGTGAGGGCGAAGATGGACGATCGTTTTCTCTACTCGACTGAAGGCGGGATCGCGACGATCACGATCAACCGTCCGGGCAAGCTGAACGCGCTTCTGCCGGACATGATCCTGGAGTTCAGCGACCTTCTGGAGCGGGCGCGGCGCGACAACGCGGTGCGCTGCGTGGTGCTGCGCGGGGAGGGGCGGGCCTTCTGCGCCGGCGATGACCTGAACCCGGAGGACCGCTTCAAATACGGCCCGCCGGACATGCATACCCGGCTCAAGATGGGCTATCCGCGCCTCGTCAACGACATTCTTCAGATGCGCAAGCCGGTGATCGCGATGCTGCGCGGCTACGCCGTCGGCGCGGGCTTCGACATCGCGCTGGCCTGCGACTTCCGCATCGCGGCGCCCGACCTGAAGATGGCGGCGATCTTCGTGAAACGCGGGCTCGGCGGGGGCTGCTCCTACCTGCTGCCGCGCTATGTCGGCTTCGGCAAGGCGACCGAGCTTCTGCTGCTCGGTGAGATGATCGACGCACCGCAGGCCGATCGGCTCGGCCTTCTGACGAAGATCGTGCCGGATGACCAGCTGGAGGCGGAGACCTACGCGCTTGCCGGCCGGCTTGCCAAGGCGGCGACGCAGGCCATCGGCGCCATCAAGAACGCCCGCAACCAGGGCCTGGGATGCGACCCCGTCAAGGGTCTCGAATGGCTCGTCATCGGCGAGGCGGAAAACATGTTCTTCCGCGACGCCCGCGAGGGGCCGCGCGCCTATATCGAGCGCCGCGAGCCGAACTTCACCGGCGAGTGGATCGACCTGCAATACGACGCCTTCGACCCGGATTACCGGTAGGTCGATGCCGGCCGACATCCATCCCGTATCGTTTTCCGCGCCTGAGAGATTCGAAACCATGGGAGAGCCCCTTCTGCTCGTCGGCTGCGGCAATATGGGCTTCTCGTTGTTGCAGGGCTGGCTCGCGGCAGGTGCGGCCGCACCGGAAGACGTCTACGTCGTGGAGCCCTCGGAGATGCTTCGCGACCGCGCCTGCCAGCTTGGCGTTGCCGCCTGCTCGACGGTCGATGAACTCGCTCCCGGGCTCCAGCCCCGGCTGATCGTCCTCGCGGTGAAGCCGCAGTCCATTGCCGAGATCGCGCCGGCCTATGCAAGGTTCGCCGGCACGGCAGCCTATGTGAGCATCGCCGCCGGGGTCACCACCGCCAGGCTTGAGAGCATGCTGGGGGATGTCGCCATCCTGCGGGCGATGCCGAACACGCCGACCTCGCTTGGAAAGGGTTCGACCGTCGTGTTCGCCAACAGCCGGACCGACGGCGGGACGAGGGAGCGCGTGGTGGCCCTTCTTCGCGCCGGCGGAAGCGTGCATTTCGTCGATCGCGAGGAACTCATCGACGCGGCAACCGCCATCTCCGGATCCGGTCCGGCCTATGTGTTCCTCTTCATCGAGTGTCTCGCCCGGCGCGCGGCGACCCTCGGTCTGGGTGAAAAGCTCGCCCTGGATCTGGCGCGCGAAACCGTTGCGGGCGCGGCGGCGCTCGCCATGAGCGATACTTCGCAGCATCCGGCCCATCTGCGCGAGAAGGTGACGAGCCCGAACGGAACGACTGCGGCGGCTCTCGAGATTCTCCTCGCGGATGACGCGCTCGACCACCTGCTCGGTCACGCGGTCGACGCCGCGCGCCGCAGGTCGGCGAGCCTCTCCGGGGAAGTCTAGCCGAAGCAGGCGCACTGTCGGGCGGCTCTCTCAGGGCCGCCTGTCGCTCCAGCGATCGAGGCCGTCGAGCAGGTTATAGGCGGCGGTCAGCGGCGGGACGAACCACGGGTGCCCGCGGTACCAGGCCTTCTGTGGGAAATGCTCGGTCTCGAAAGCCGATTTTCGCGGCTGGGTGCCCATGGCGCGGCGCGCGATCTCGCGGCCGAGATAGCTCATCATGGCGACGCCGCTGGCGTTGCAGCCGAGGGCGTAGAAGATCCCGTCCTCCTCCCCCAGATGCGGCTTGCGGTCGAAGGTCATCGCCACGGTGCCGCGCCAGCAATGGCTGACACGCACGTCGCCCAAGGAGGGGAAGACATCGCACATTGCCCGGTGGATCAGGCTGGCCGCCCGGGTCTCGTCGCGATCGAAGGCGGCCGGGCGGGCGCCGAAGATGAGGCGGCGCCCGTCCGTCGATGGGCGCACGGCCGTGAGGTTGCGCTGGGAATCCGACACCATGTGCCCGCGCGGCAGCAGCGCGGCGACGCGCTCGGGCGGCAATTCCTCGGTGGCGATGTGATAGCTCGCCACCGGGATCAGGCGTCGGCGGAACGCATCGAAGCGCTCGGTGAGATAGCCATTGGTCGCGAGGACAACCTGGCGCGCCTTTATCGTTCCTCGGACGGTGACAACGCTATGTCCGTCTGTGCCTGGCGTGACCTGCTCGACCTCGGCATGGGAGAACAGGCGGGCGCCGCGCTTCCGCGCCCTCTGCCGCAGGGCGCGGTGGTAGCGGGCGGGATGGACGCTGGCATAGTCTTCGATGAGGATTCCGCCGCGATAGAAATCGGTGGCGATGATCTCGCCAAGCCGGTCGGCGGGTATGTCGGTGACGCGGACGCCGGTGTGCTCGCGGAGCAGTTTCCCCAGATGCAGCAGCCGCGCATAGTGCTTGTCCGTGTAGGCGGTGAGGAAGCGTCCGCAGCGCTGGAAGCCGGCGTCGAGCCCCTCTTCCTCGATCAGTCCAGCCACATAGGCGAAGGAGGCGAGTGAATCCTGCAGCATCAGCGCCAGCTGCTGGGCGGTGACGTTCCGGGTCGGGCCCGCGAGCAGCAGCTTCTGCCCCCCGGTCACGCCGCCGGTATTGCGGGTGCTGGCGCCGATGCCGAGCGGACCGGCATCGACGAGAACGACGTCGCGGCCGGCGGAGGCGAACTCCGCCGCGGCGTTCATGCCACAATAGCCGGATCCCACGATCACGACGTCCGCCCTGGCCGGAAGCGCCTCGTCCCGCGCCGTCTCCGGTGGAGCGTCGTCCCACCAGTAGGGCAGGGGCCGGAAGTCCGGGTGTAGGAGGTCGGCGGCGGAACTCATGGGCTCGCTCGGTATTCGCTCGGCCATAGGCCGGTCTTCCGGCCGGGACATCAGTCAGGACAGCGTGCGGTCGATCCCGTCGCGCAGATGGTACCAGGCGCTGACGATCGGCACGAACCACGGACGTTTGCTGTAGTAGGGCTCGGTGGGGAAGTCGGTCCGATCGAAGGCGCAGGGCCGGTTCGCCGTGCCCAGCAGCTTCAGCGCCGTCTGGTGCCCCAGATAGGTCATGAGAGCGACACCGTTCCCGTTGCAACCCACGGCAAAATGGATGCCCTGTTCCTCGCCCATATGGGCGACCTTGTCGAAGGTCATCGCCACCTTGCCGCGCCAGGAATGGGTGATGCGGAACTTCGAGAGCTGCGGCCACACCTGCTCCAGCTTGGCCGCTAGATTGCGGCCGGCAGCCCGCTCGTTCATGTCGTAGAAGCTCGGACGGCTGCCGAACAGGACGCGGGTCCCGTCGGGCGAGGGGCGCGTGTAATAAAGCTCGCGCTGGCTGTCGGAAATCATCCGCCGACCGGGATTGATCCGCGCCATCAGTTCCGGCGGCAGCGGCTCTGTGGCGATCTGGTAGCTGTAGACCGGGATCACCCGCTTGCGCAGCTCCGGCATGGCGGCGCCGGTATAGCCATTGGTGGCCACGATCACCTCGCGGGCGAGGATTGTGCCCCGCCCCGTGGTGACGGTGAACTGCGCACCCTCGCGCCGGATCGCGCGCACCGGCGCATGAGAGAACAGCCGCGCCCCGCAACGTCGCGCGAGGTCCCTCAGTGCGCGGGCGTACATGCCCGGGTGAAGCCCGCCATAGTCGTCGACGACGATGCCGCCATGGTAGAAATCCGTCTGCGTAATGCCGTGCTGCTCGCTCCGCGGAACGTTATGGACGGTGACCCCCGTCATCTCCTGCAGGAGTTCTCCCTGCCGGCGCAAGCGCTCATAATGCTTGGGCACATAGGCTGCGAAGTAGCGGCCGCATTTCTGGTAGCCGGCGTCGAGCTTCTCCTGGGCGATGAGATTCTCGATGTGCTGGAAAGAATCCACGGAATCGGCGAGCAGCTCGGAGACTCGCTCGCGCGCCTTGCCTCGCACGGCGCCGGTCATGACCATCTTCTGCCCGCTCGACACCATGCCGCCGCTGCGCGTGCTGGCGCCTGCGCCGAGAGCTTCGGCATCGACGACGACGACGTCCGTCCCGTTGCGGGCAAGTTCGGCGGCCGCCGACAGGCCGCTATAGCCGCTGCCGACGACCACGACATCGGCCCTGGCCGGCAGGGGCTCGAGGGCGTCCTCCGGGGGCGCCGCGTCCCACCAATAGGGATCGGTGGTGAAATTGGAGAGGTCCATGACGATGTCCTGATCAAGACGCCCGGGCTGGCACGAACGGACGCCCGCAAAGCCCGTCGAAGCCGCGGGCCGCTTCGCAAAGCGAATTGATGCCGAGCAGCGTGTCGAACAGCGCCGCTACCGCGGTGCCGAGCGGGCCTCCGGCATTGGCGACGAACTTCTCGCGAAGGCGAGTGCGGCTCAGTCGATGATCGCGGCTGCCGCTCGGCTTCTCAGCGTAGCGCTCCACGATGCGACCATCGGTGAATGTGATCCGCAGCCGGCTGGCGAGCGAGATTCCGCCACCCGTCTTCGGCAGGGACGGGTCGGGCCGCATCGCGATCCTGGCCATGAGGGCCCGGACGGCCGGATCGTTGACCAGCCCGTCACTGAATTCGGCAAGTCCCAGCCTGCCGCGCAGAAGGCCGACGGCCAGGCAGTAGGGCATGCTGAACTTGCCTTCGAGCGCTGTGCGGGCCGCGTCGTGAATCAGGATGCGTGGCGCGGCCTCGTCGACGTCGACCTCGATGCGGCGGATCGATTCCGGCTCCAAAGGCCCCTGCGCTATCAGTTCGAAGAGCGAATCCAGTGCCGTGTGGGTGCAGGTACAGCAGGGATAGGCCTTGATCGTGAGACCCGGGCGGTCGAACAGCCAGGGTCGACCGAACCCGACGACACTCTCCTCGCTCCCTGGCACTCCGCCGAATACGGTCACGAAGCCAAGCGGACCGAATAGGCTGCCCTCCGACGAGGACACGCCGTCGCGCGCCAGCTCTGCCGCCATTACCCCGCCCCGGGCGGCGTTTCCCGATTGCAGCGCCTTGGTGTCGCTACCGAAATTACTGCGCAGGCCACCGGCCAGCGAGGCAGCCATGCCGAGGGCGTGGCGCATCGCGCGCGCGTCCAAGTTCAACACGACGCCGGCAGCCGCTGCGGCGCCGAGAGCCCCGAGCGTCGCTGTCGCATGGAAGCCGCGCGTATAGTGCGACGGGTTGAGCAGCGGGCCCAGCCGCATGATGAGCTCCACGCCGGCAACATAGGCTTCCACGAGCCGTGCCCCCGACGCCGGAACGATGTCGGCAGCCGCGGCCGCGGCGCTGAGCGCCGTCACCGTCGGATGGGCGAACGACAGTTCCGCTTCGTCGTCGTCGAAGTCGTCGATGTGTCCGGCGACGGCATTCAGGAACGCCGCGTCGCGCGCCGGCAGGAAACCCTCTTCGCCCCAGACGCGAGCGAAACCCGGCTCGGGCTCGCGGCGCGGACGGAGGTAGCGCAGCAGCTGCGCAAAGGCTCCGGAGCGCGCGCCCGCTGCCGCCACGCCTGCGAAATCCGCGATGTGCTCGCTCGCAAGGTTGCGGATATCGGCCGGCACGTCGGCGGAGCGCTCGACCACGGCTGTGGCGAGCAGGTTCTCGAGATGGACAGGATCGGGGGAGGTGGCACGTTTACGGGGCATGGCACGTTCGATTGGGTGCAAGGACGGGCTTCATCCGCGCGGCATGAGCCGGAGGCGGGAAAGACGTGGCTTGGCGCTGGATGAGGGCTGCTCGTGCCGGCTCAGCACCGCTTCCATCCGCGCGCTGGCGAGAGAAAGGGCGAAGCAGATCACGAAGTAGACGACAAGGACGGCTGCATAGAGGGTGAAGGGCGAGAGCCCACCCTCCATGATGGTCGTGCGCTCGATCACGATTTGCGCGCTGCGGAGCAGTTCGCGGACACCGATCAGCGCACCGATCGAGGTCGCCTGCACGAGCTGGGTCACGAGGCCGAGATACGGAGGCAGGATCGGCCGCAATGCCTGCGGAAGGATAACGAGGCGCAGCGCCTGGAACCGGTGGAGGCCCAGCGCCGCGCAGGCTTCGCGCTGACCGCTGGAGACGGCCTGGATGCCGGCGCGAATGATGATGGCGCCGTTGGCCCCACCCCAGGCCCCAAGACCCGCGACCGTGGCCTCGAACGGATCGAGCGCGATGCCGATGGTCGGGGCGACGAAGTAGATCATCATCACCGTCACGAACAGCGGGATGTCGCGCATGATCTCGACCAGTATGCGTGCGGGCACCCGCAGGAGGGCCGAACGGAAGAGCATGCCGGCGGCCAGGAGCGTCGCCACCGCTGTCGCCGCAATCAGGACGCAGAAGGTGAGGGCCAGCGTCATGACGAGCCCCTGCGCCAGAATTTCCTGATTCACGAAGATCACGTGCATCACGTCACCGCGCGGTGAAAGGGCGTTGCAGGTATGATTCAAGCAAGGCGGCGCCGGCCGACATCGCCAGTACGATGACGAGGTAGAACACGCAGATCGCCGCGAAGAGCTCGATCGTCCGGAATTCCAGCGCGATCCGGTCGATCGCCACGAACGTCATCTCCGCAAGCCCGATCGCCTGCAGGTAGGACGAGTTCTTCAGCATGGCGATGCTCGTATTGACCATCGACGGCACGGCGGTGCGCAGGGCGATCGGCAGCGCGATCAGGACGGCGTAGTGCCATGACCGCATCCCTAGAGCGCCTGAGGCCTCCTTGACGCCGGCCGACACACCGAGATAGCCGGCGCGGAAGCTTTCCAGGTGATACGCGCCGCCCCAGACCGCGAGGCAGATGACACCCGACCAGAAGGCGGAGAAGCGCATCCCGATCGCCGGCAGGCCGTAGAAAATGAAGAACAGCTGAACCAGAAGCGGCGTATTGCGGATGAAGGCGACATAGGCCCGCGCCGGCCAGACGAGCGCCTTGCGTCCGGAGAGACGCATGGTCGCGCCGAGCGCGCCAATGGCCAGGGACAGGGCAATTCCGAGCGTGCTGACGATCAGCGTCATCTCCAGTCCCCGCAGCAGCGCGGGGAGCGTGTCATAGAGATACGCCCAGTCGAAGAAGTCGGTCATGCGGCGTCGCCTTGGGTTAAGGGACGGAGCCGGCCGCCGCATGGACGACCGGCGGGCTGTGGAAGAACCTGACCTACTTCTTCGGCGGATCCGTCTCGTAGAACTTGATGACTTCCTTACGGACCATTGGATCGGAGACGACCTCCGGCACCACCTTGGAATAGAACTTCTCGTCCCTGAGCTTGGTGATCTGGGCGTCGAGATACGCCTTCCATTCCGGCTCGTTCTTGCGGATGCCCGCGCCGATGTAGCTGACGTCAAATACCTCCTGCTCGGGCAGGATTTCGAGATCGTCATTGGCCGAGAGAATGGAGAACAGCACCGAGGTGTCGCCCGTGTAGCCGTCGGCGCGGCCCTGCCGCACGGCCTGCAGCGCCTCCGCGACCGTGTTCAGACGCAGGGTCTGGACCTGCGGCATGTTCTTCTCCAGCCAGGCGGCCTGCGAGGCTCCCTTGATGACGGAGATGGTCTTGCCGTTGAAATCGGCCAGCGACTTCGCCTTGCCGCCCTTGAGCTGGACCACGCCGCTGGCGCCCCAGGCATAGGGAGTGGTGAAGTCTATGACCTTCTGCCGGGCGGGATAGATTCCAAGAGTGGCGATGATGACATCGACCTTCTTGCCGTTCAGGGCGGGTATGCGTGCCTCGGAGGTCACGCACTGCATGTCCGCCTTGTCGGGCGAGCCGAAGGCGATTTCGGCGATCCGCTTCGCCATCTCCACCTCGATGCCGGCAAACTTGCCCTGTGCATCGAGAAAGCCGGACGGCGGGTAGTCGCACTTCACGCCGACCCGAAGCACGCCCTGGCTCTTGATGTAGTCGGGAAGCGCCGGCTCGGCGGCCTTTGCCACCGTGAGTCCGGTCATGAAGGCAAGAACAGAAACCGCAAGCAGGCGGCCTCGGCCGCCGGAGCTGTGTACGCGCATGACGATCCCCTCGATCGATGTGAGCGCCGCCGATGTCTTCATCGTTCACGACCCTGAAATCTTGCGTGGGCCTTTCCGTGTCGTCAATAAAATTCCGCATAATGATTGAAACTTATATATTTATTCCATTATATGGAAATTTATGGAGGAAACGATGAAGAAACAGAACGGATCTCAGGCGCTGGAGCGTGGCCTCGGCATTCTGGAAGCCGTCGCCGAAGCGCCTCCTGAAGGCCTGCGCCTGACGGAGATCGCCGCCATGTGCGAACTTGAGCAGCCGACCGCGCATCGCCTGGTCGCCGCACTCGAGCGCGCCGGCTATCTCGCTCGCGTCGGCGACAGTCGACGGTTGCGCCTCGGTCTGCGGCTGTTCCAGCTCGGCTCTATCGGTGGCGAAGCCGGCGGCCTTGCCGACGTGGCGCGTCCGGCCCTGATCCGGCTCGCGGCGGCCACCGGCGACTGCATGTTCCTGATGGTTCGTTCCGGGCTCGACGCGGTCTGCCTCGACCGGCAGGACGCCACCTACACCATCCATAGCCTGACCGGACACGTGGGCGGTGCCACGCCGCTCGGGCTTGGCACCGGCAGCATGACGATCCTCGCCCATCTTCCCGAAGCCGAGCGCCACGAGGTCCGGGAGGCAAATCGCGAGCGCATCCGTGCTCTCCGGCACGACGTGCCGTCCGAGGCCGAACTCGCCCTCGTGCGCGATCGGGGCTTCTACCGGGAGGTCAACCGCTCGGTCGCCGGGATAGTCGGTGCGGCCGTGCCGATCCTCACACCCCGCAGGCGTCCGATCGCCGCCATCGCCATCGGCGCCACGGAGGCCCGGCTGCCCGATGAACGGCTACCGGCCGTTATCGAAATGATGGAGATTGAGGCGCGCCGGATCGAGGCCGAGCTGAAGGCCTCCCCCTCCGTCCTTGCCTCATCCTGATCTGCCAGCTTGCCTCGCTCCCCCAATGAAAAGCGATTCCAAGCGCGCGCCCTTCTGGCTGTTTGCCTTCCACAACGGTCGTTGCTGCCGATATCGCGTAGCACCTGAATGAACGCACATGAAGCAGCCAGTGGCTTGGAATACTGGTTGCTGCCAGCCGCCAGGCGCTTCGAGGTGGGCAACGACAGCTACCTCGGAGCGGCGGTTGTCGAACCGGCTCTCGATCTGCTGCTGAGAAGCGGGAATGCCAACGTAAAGGCACAATCGCTTGCTTTGCAGCGTCTCGGGCACTGTCTCGCGAGCAGAGCTGGCGTTCTGTTTGCTTCGAAGCTTGAAGCATTGTCGGCCTCATGCCGAGTACCCCACGGTACTTTCGATCTCGTATGGCCACGCAGGAGCTCGCGACGATCGTTTCTCAAGTTTGGTCAAAGAGTCTGCCCTAACCTCGCAACACCCGCCGCAGACCCTTCAGGCGATCAATGATGACCATTGCGGCGGCCGAAATGAGGATCGGTGAACTTGCGAGTGCTGCGCCGAAGGCGTCGTATTGGAACTTGATATAGGAGAACAGCTCTACCGGGAGCGGGCTTCTCGCCGGCGCGTCGGAAGCGGAAGTTTCCTTGCAGGCCCTCTCCCATCGACGCAGTGCCCGCTAGCTTAGAATATATTTAAATCATTGAGATTGCGTCGATATTCTCTCTCGCTGTAGAGATCAACCGTACGGTATCTTCAACTCCGAACGGTCTGCTGGCCCATGACGACGACATTCCTGCAAGCGCTCCACAGGATGGAGGAAGGTCGCCTCAAGCGCTTCTTCCAGCGCCGGCTGCGCAATCGGGAGGACGCGGCCGACGCGACGCAGGAAACGTTCCTGAGGATGATCGAGGTGCCGCAAAGCACCATCATCGAGAACCCCCAAGCCTATCTGTTCCAGGTGGCAAAATCTGTTGCACGCGCGGCCTCTGCCCGGCGGGCCGCCGAGACGGGACTTTTCGTGCCGGAAGAAGCGGGCTGCGTGTCCGCGGACGACACGCCCGGACCGGAGCGCATCGTCCTTGGCCGGCAACAGCTGTTGCTCATGGCGAAGGCGATCGAGCAATTGCCGAACCGCTGCCAGGAGGTCTTCATCCTCAGCCGCCTGCACGGCCTTGCCAATGGCGAAATCGCCGTGCGCCTCGGCATTTCGCGCAACATGGTGGAAAAGCACATCATCCGCGCGCTGCTGCATTGCCGAAAAGTGCGCGCCGAGATTTTTTTCTGAGCGACGTCAGGTCATAAGCTGCGCTTCGACTCCAGTCCGATAGGACGCCGCCAGGGCTGCCGATGGCGAACAAGGCGAAACAGACCGAGGACGGACGGCGGACGGAAGAGGCTGCGGGATGGGTCGCGCGCCTCCAGTCGCGCGACGCGACGGATCAGGATCGCCGCGACTTTCGCGCGTGGCTCGCCAGGAACCCCGCCAATGCCGCCGCCTATGAGGAATTGCAGAGCCTGTGGGGCGACCTCAGAGCGGTACCGATCGGGAAGGACCGGCTGAAGAAGCTGCGCCTGTCCCGGCGCGCGATTGCCGGCAACATCCTCGCCTTCGGGCTGATCGCGGTGCTGGCGACGACGCTCTACCACCTGGGTTTCGTCGACCGGCTGCGCGCCGATCACTACACGTCGGTCGGCGAGGTCGGCCATTTCACGCTCGCGGACGGCACCCGTGTCGACCTGAACACCGACAGCGCCATAAGGATTATGTATTCACCGGCGGAGCGCCGGATCGAATTGCTGCGCGGAGAAGCCTTCTTCGATGTGGCAAAGAATCCCGCCCGCCCATTCGTCGTCGAGGACAACATCCTCAGCGCCACCGCGCTTGGCACGCGCTACGGCGTGCGCCGCGACGATGGCGGCGGCAGCGATGTGCAGGTCGAGGAAGGGCGCGTCGAGGTCACCTCGGCCCGTTCGCAGGTCGCGCTGGGAGCCGGAGACGTAGCGCGCGTGAACCGGGACGGGGCGCTGGATATCGGCACCGCCGACGTCTCCAGCCGGGTCGCCTGGCGCGAAGGAAAGCTGGTTTTCTCTGACCAGCCTCTGCGCGAGGTACTCGCCACGCTGGAGCGCTACCGGCATGGCCGTATCGTGGTCCTCGATGAGGCGGCCGCTGAGCGCCGGGTCTCAGGCATTTTCGACCTGAGGGATACTGATGAGGCCCTTGCCGTGCTGGAATCGAGCCTGCCCGTCACCATCGCTCATCTGACAGGGATGATGGTGGTGGTGCGCTCGCGCTGACGCAATTATTTCGAGTCCGACGTCAGGAGGCACCCGCCCGATCGACTCTAACCCATCGAGAGAATGTCGCCACGGAGCGGCATCCGACGGGACACGGGGATTGGGGATCGAGAATGCGGGTTGAAGAGACGACGGCAAGCATGCGTCGCATGATCGTGGGCGCGGGACTGGCGGGAATTTCCCTGCTGGCGTGCGCGACGGCGCTGCAGGCCCAGACCACACCGGCTCCCGCTCCCGCCGCGGCGGCCCGTATACCGATCACGGTGCCGGCCGGCCCGCTTGAGAGCGGGCTGCTCAGCCTCGCGAGGCAGGCCAATCTCCGGCTGCTCTATCCAAGCTCGCTGACGGTCGGCCGAGGCACGCCGGGCGTCAGCGGCCAGTTGTCGCCCGACCAGGCAGTCGCCCGCCTTCTGGAAGGCACCGGGCTGGGCTACAGTTTCACGAGCCCGAACACCGTCCGGATCTTCGATCCGACAGCGCGGAACGGCAGCGAGACGGGCGCACCCGCCGGAGGCGGCATCGCGCTCGATACGATCACGGTGGATGGAGAAGGCGGACTGCCGGCTCCCTATGCCGGTGGTCAGGTCGCGGTGGCGAGCCGGCTCGGCATCCTCGGCAACCGCGACTTCATGGACGCGCCATTCAATGTGGTGACCTACACGTCCGAGACTATCAAGGATCAACAGGCGCGCAGCGTCGCCGACGTGACGGAAAACGACCCGTCCGTGCGCGCCACCTGGGCGGACGCCAGCTATTCCAACCAGTTCTACATTCGCGGGTTTCCGCTCGCCAATGCGGATATTTCCGTCAATGGCCTCTATGGCCTCGTCCCCTACCAGATGGCCGGCACATCCTGGGTGGAGCGGCTGGAGGTTCTTAAGGGGCCGGGCTCGATGCTGACCGGAATGCCGCCCCAGGGCAGCATCGGCGGCACCATCAATCTCACCACCAAGCGCGCCGGCGACGATCCGCTCACTCAGTTCACGCTGGGCTATATCTCGGACAGCCAGTTCGGCGGCAAGTTCGACGTTTCCCGTCGCTTCGGCGACGAGAAGCAGTTCGGCGTCCGCATCAATGGCTCCTACAGCAATGGCGACGCACCGGTCGACGGCCAGTCGAACGAACTGGGCGAGGTAGCGCTCGGGCTCGATTATCGCGGCGAGCGGGTGCGGCTGTCGGCAGACCTGATCTATCAGAAGAACTATGCGGACAATCCGGTTCGGCCCGTCTATCTGCGGGCAGGCGCGGTTCCTGTCCCGCAGGCGCCCGATGCCTCGACCAATCTCGGCCAGGACTGGTTCTATGCCGATGGCGAGGATATTCTCGGCATCGTGCGGGGCGAGGTCGACATCACCGACAACGTCACCGCCTACGCAACTGTCGGTGCGCGCCGGAACGATTTCCTCGGCCTCTACAATTTCATCTATCTCACCGACCCGGTCGGCAATTTCACCGCCAATGTCTATCTGCAGCCCACCTATGTCGACACGCTCACCGGCGAGGCCGGCGTGCGCGCCAACTTGGATACCGGAGCCATTCGCCACGAACTGACGGTCAGCGCTAGCGGCGTTCACAATGAGATGGGAGTGGTGGCGCCGGTGGTGGCTACATACTCGTCGAACATCTACGCACCGACGCCCTTCGCGGAGCCCGATCTCAGCGGTTATGCGACCAGCGCTCCGAAGACCAGCGAGGCAACGCTGACCAGCCTCGCCATCGCCGACAGCCTCTATGCGTTCGATGATCGCGTGCAGCTCATCCTCGGTGCTCGCTACCAGAACGTGGTGCAGGAGGGTTGGAACGGGACGACGGGCCTGCAGACCGCCGATTACGACGAAAGCGCGGTCACGCCGGCGGTGGGCCTGGTGCTGAAGCCCTGGCAGAACGTCTCCCTCTACGCCAATTACATCGAGGGCCTGAGCCAGGGGCCGGTCGCGCCGGCGGGCTCCGCTAATGTCGGCGAGGCCTTCGCGCCCCTCAAGTCGAAGCAGATGGAAGCCGGCGTGAAAGTCGACTTCGGCCAGTTCGCCACCACGCTCAGTGTCTTCCAGATCGAGCAGCCAAGTGGCGTGCTGGATACCGCGACCAACATCTACAGCATCGATGGTGAGGTGAGGAACCGCGGCGTCGAGTTCAACGTGTTCGGCGAGATCACGCCCTCGGTGCGCGTGCTGGGCGGCGTGACCTTTATGGACGGCGTCCAGACGGAGACGGCGAACGGCGCCTATGACGGCAACGCGGCCATCGGCGTACCGGACGTGCAGCTCAATCTCGGTGCGGAATGGGATACGCCCTTCATCGAAGGACTGACCCTGACCGGCCGGCTGATCTACACCTCCTCGCAATATGCCAGCCTCGACAACGTGCAGAGCATTCCCGACTGGACACGCGTCGACCTCGGCGCGCGCTACACCTTCGAGAGGGCAAACGGCAAGCCGGTGACGATCCGCGCCAGCGTCGAGAATGTCTTCGACGAGAGCTACTGGGCGGCTGCGTCCTCCTCGTTCGGCCTTGCCCGTGGCGCGCCGCGTACTGTGCTGTTGTCGACGACCTTCGATTTCTGACGTGGAACGCCCGGCGAGCATGCGCGTGTCCGGTCGCAGGATCGGAATCGATCGTCGGCGCTTCCTCGCCGGTGCGGCGCTGCTATGTGCGCCGGCGGGCAACGCTGCGGCAAACGCCGCGCCGCGCCCTGCGGCCGTTGATTGGGCGGCGGCTGAATGCCTGCTAGCGCTGCGCGTCGCGCCCATCGCGATCGCCGACATCGCCACCTATCGGCAATGGCTGCCTGAGTTCCAACCGCCCCTCAACGTCCGCGATCTCGGAGCGCGTACAGAGCCCAATCTGGAGTTGCTCGCCGAACTCGTGCCCGACCGCATCTTCATCTCAAACTGGCAGGGCGGCCTCGCGGCTTTGCTCCAGCGGATCGCACCGGTCGAGGTCGTGACCATCATCGATGCGCGTACCGACGCCATGGACAATGCCCGCGAGGCCTTCACCCGGATTGCATCAGCGACCGGACGGCAGGAGGCCGCGTCCTCCTGTCTCTCGGCATTCGACGCTGCCCTCGCGGAGTCGAGCGGGGCTCTGGCTCGGGTGGCATCGCGACCTGTCTATGTCGGTGTGCTGCATGAGAATGGCACGCAGCTCTTTCTCTATGGCAAGGGGAGCTGGGTGCATTCACTGATGCTCCGGCTCGGCCTGCGCAATGCCCTGACGTCGCCGACATCGGCCTTCGGCAACGCGCTGGTCGACATTGCGGAGCTTGCCGCCGTTCCAGATGCCGTCCTTCTGTATCTCGACCAGGGCGCACGCACCCGGCGCGCCGAGCGGGAACTGCGGGCCAGCACGCTATGGCAGGGCCTGCCGATGGTGAAGGAAGGACGCGCGCGCACCATTCCAGCCTTCTATGCGCTGGGGGGCGTCCCCTCGATCTGGCGGACCATGCGCCTGCTCGTGGCCGCTCTGGCTAATGCGCCGACTGGCCGCGGCGATGGTTGAGAAGAAATCGGGCAGCGGCTCCCGTCGCGTCGGTGGGCCGGGCGTCCTCGTGTTTTTCCTCGCCCTCGCGGGCGCCGTGACGAGCGCCCACGCACTATCAGGCCTCCTGCCGCCCCGCCTATGGTGGCAGGCCGTCGCCGATACGAATGGCGATGTGCCGATGCTGATCTTCACGCATGCCGCGCTGCCACGCATCGTCATCGCGTGGTGTGCAGGCGCGGCATTGGGGCTCGCCGGCGTGCTGCTGCAGACCGGCCTGCGCAACCCCATGGCCGACACGACGACGCTCGGCACGGCGTCGGGTGCCTATCTCGCTCTCGCCGTCTGTTCGGTCTATGCGCCGAACCTTCTCGACCACGGCCAGGGCTGGGTCGCGCTCGCAGGTTCGGCAACGGCTGGCGCGATCGTGCTCGCCATCGGGCGCGGGGCCGGCTTCATGCCGGTCACGGTCATCCTGGCCGGCCTCACGCTGAACCTCCTCTGCGGATCGCTCGGGGCCGCGCTCACCATCCTGAACCATGAGACGCTGAACCCGCTTTTCGTCTGGCAAAGCGGCTCACTGGCGCAGAATGGATGGGGCAGTGCCGCCACGCTGCTTCCGCTGGTCGCGCTGGGGGGGATGATCACCGCGCTCATCGCGCGCCCGCTCGCCAATCTCCACCTCGGCGACGAGCATGCCCGCAGCGTCGGCGTTCCGGCCGGTGCGATCCGGCTGATGGCCCTCGGGCTGGCGATCGCGCTCGGCGCCTTTACCGTCAGTGCCGTCGGCGTAATCGGCTTCATCGGACTTGCTGCAGGTCACCTCGCGCGCCACACAGGTGCCCGAACGCTCGCGCAGAGGCTGCTCTGGGCCCCCGCGATCGGCGCTGCACTGCTCTGGTCGATCGACCAGGTCGTCCAGCAAGCCGGCACCCTTCGCAGCGGGCTGCCGACCGGCAGCGCGGCGGCGCTCGTCGGTGCACCTTTGCTGCTGTGGATCATGATGCGGCTGCGCCATGCCGAGGTCACCCCGCCGCGCCGTGTTCTGGAGGATGGCTTCCGCACGCGGCGTCCTCCCGCCGTTGCCGGCCTGCTGGTCGGCCTGCTCTGTACCGCCTGCGTGCTGGCGCTGGTCTTCGGCCGGAATGCGGACGGCTGGGGCTTCCTCAGCCTGGCGACCGCACCGGACGTTCTCATATGGCGTGCGCCGCGCGTCGTGGCCGCGCTCGCCGCCGGTGTGCTTCTGGCCGTCGCTGGAACCCTGATGCAGCGCATGACCGGCAATCCGATGGCCAGCCCGGAGATGCTGGGCATCTCCTCCGGCGCCGCCTTGGGCGTCATCGTCCTGCTTTATGCCCTGCCGGGGTTTCACCGGCCCGCAATGATGCTGGCGGCGTTCGCCGGCGCTGCGGCCACACTGGGTGTCATCGTCGCGATCAACTGGCGCTGGCACTTCGCGCCGGAGCGCCTGCTGCTCGCCGGCGTCGCGCTTGCCACGCTGTTCAGCGGCGTCGCCGCGATGCTGCTGATGGGAGGAGATCCGCGCACCGCTATGCTGTTGGCCTGGATGTCCGGCTCGACCTATTGGGTCACCGCACCTGAGGCGTCGATGGCGATCGCGCTGGCGCTGGCGACGTTCCTCGCCGCGATGCTGAGCTTACGCTGGCTGGAGCTTCTGCCGCTGGGAGCGACGGCTCGCTCGCTCGGCGTGGATGCCGCGCGAAGCCGCCTCGTGCTGCTCGCCATCGTCGCCGCAGCGACCGCTTCGGCCACTCTCGTCGTCGGACCGCTGAGCTTCATCGGCCTGATGGCCCCCCACATTGCACAGCGCATCGGCATGAAGCGCGCGCTTCATCAGCTCGTTGCCGCTGCCGCCATTGGCGGCTCGCTGCTGCTGGCGGCGGACTGGGCCGGACGTACGCTGCTGTTCCCCTGGCAGATGCCGGAGGGATTGGTCAGTGCGGTGTTCGGCGGGCCGCTCTTCCTGTTCCTGCTGTGGGCACGCCGATGACACCTATCGCCTCGCGCCCGCTGCTCGGCAGCGCCATCCGCCTGTTGCGGCCATTCTGGCGTCTGGCGCTGGCGGCGACGCTTAGCGGGATGGCGAGCGGCCTCGCGACCGCATGGTTGCTCGCGAGCATCAACGACACGCTGCATTCCGACCAGGGTGCCACGCCAGCCCTGCTGCTCGGTTTCGCCGGCCTCTGTCTCGTCACCGTGGCCGGCGAGGTCGCCTCCGATCTCGGCAACAGCTATGTCGGCCAGCAGGCCGTAGCAGTGCTGCGCACCGAACTCACCGACCGCATCCTGAGCGCGCCCATCGACCGGATCGACCGCTTCCGCACGCATCGCATCACCGCTGTGCTCAACCATGACGTCGAGGTGCTCAGCAATTTCACCTTCGCCTTCTCCAGCCTGGCGATCGCCTTCGCGGTGACGCTGGGCGGCCTCGCCTATCTCCTCGTTCTGTCGCCCCTTATGTCGCTGGTCGCTGCGGTCGCGCTGGCGCTCGGGATGACCGTGCATATGCGGGCGCGCAGCAGGGGACGCGCCGGCTTCGATGCCGCGCGGCGCCTGCAGGATGAGCTGCAGCAGCAGTATCGTGCGATCTCCGAGGGAGCGAAGGAGCTGCGGATCAGCCGTCCGCGCCGCCTCCACATGCGCGCGGTGCGGCTCGGCGGCACCATTGCCGGCATACGCGATCTGCGCATCCGGGCAATGCGGACCTACATGTCGGCCAACGCCTTCGGCTCGATCCTGTTCCTGCTCGTCATCGGCCTCCTGCTCGCCCTGCAGTCCCGCTTGGCAATTCCCGCCGAAGTGCTCTCCGGCTTCGTGCTCGTGCTGCTCTACATCAAGGGGCCGCTGCAGCAGCTAGTCGCCGCGCTGCCGGCGATCGGCCAGGCGCAGGTCGCGCTCCACAACATCGCCGCTCTCGAACGGGCTTTCGCCAACCCGGAAGACGGATTGCTCGAGCCCGTAAAGTCCATCCCGGCAATGAGGAGGATCGAGCTTGTGGGAGTCACCTATGGCTTTCCGCCGGAGGGCGGCGTGTCCTTCCATCTCGGGCCGGTCGACCTCACCCTCGATACGGGCGAAATCCTGTTCATCGTCGGGGAGAACGGCTCGGGAAAGACCACGCTGGTAAAGCTGCTGCTCGGGCTCTACGAGCCGCGCGAGGGGATCATTCGTGTAGACGGAAGGGAGGTAACGGCAGCAAGCCGCGACGACTATCGCCAGCTCTTTTCCACCGTGTTCGCCGACTACTTCCTCTTCGACGAGGTGATCGAGCCCGTCGACGAGCGCGATATGGCGCGCCACCTTCAGCGGCTGGAGCTTGTCGGCAAGCTGGCGATCCGCGAGGGCCGCTTCACGACGACGGACCTCTCGACCGGCCAGCGCAAGCGGCTCGCCCTGCTGCTGGCCTATCTGGAACAGCGCCCGGTCGTCGTCTTCGACGAATGGGCTGCCGATCAGGACCCCGCCTTCCGCCGCATCTTCTACGCCGAGCTACTCGGACAACTGCGCGCGCAGGGCAAGACGGTGGTCGTGATAAGCCATGACGACCGTTATTTCCGCTTCGCCGACCGTCTCGTGCTCATGAAGGAGGGACGCATCGTCGAGATCCGGCACGGCGAAGAAGTCATTGGCATTCCGGAGCACGGTCATGCCTGATCCGTCATCCCTCTCGCCTTCCGGCACCCCCTTGTTCGAGATCGCGGACCTGTCGTGCCGCATGGGTGAGCGCACGCTGCTGGACTCGTTGACCTTGCAGCTTCCGGCGCAGCGGCTCATCGGGCTGGTCGGCCACAATGGATCCGGCAAGTCGACGCTGCTGAAGATACTCGCGCGCCAGCAGGCGGCATCGACCGGCGAGGTCCATTTCGCCGGCACGCCGCTCGCCCGGTGGCGAGACCGTCCGTTCGCCCGAAAGGTCGGCTACCTGCCGCAGCAGCCCCCTCCGGCTCCAGGCCTGCTTGTCAAGGAACTGGTCGGGCTGGGGCGCTATCCCTGGCACGGACCGCTCGGACCCTTCCGCGAGGCCGACCGTGCCCTTGTCGACGAAGCGCTCGCCCTGGCCGATGTCGTGCAGCTCGCCGACAGGCTGGTCGACTCGCTCTCGGGTGGGGAGCGCCAGCGTGCCTGGTTGGCGATGTTGGTCGCCCAGGACACCGAATGCCTGCTGCTCGACGAGCCGATCGCGGCGCTCGACCTTGCGCATCAGATCGATGTGCTGGCCCTCGTACAGAACCTCTGTCGTTCACGCGGGATCGGAGCGCTTGTCGTTCTCCACGACATCAACCTGGCCGCCCGCTTTTGCGAGGAGATCCTGGCATTGCGCGCCGGCCGGCTCATCGCTCGCGGCACGCCGGAGGAGATGCTGACGCCGGAACGGCTGCTTACAATCTTCGGTCTCCAGATGGACGTGCTGGTAAATCCGGCGAACGGGCAGCGCATTGCGACGGCACGGTGAGGGGTAGGTAGATAGTCTTTCTGGACTGCGCGCCAGGAGTGGGCTCTTATGTGCCCCCTGGAACCAGACATTTCGGCACGTGCCGTCCTTCTTTATTTCCTTTGACCTTGCCCCTAAAGTCCCCTCCGACGTACTCCGCTCGGGCAATACTCAATTCTGAACGGAATCAGTCAAATGCGTCAGCTATTTGATTGGATCCCCAATGTAGGCCGGAACCAGCTTGATTGCCGCTACCGGATGTGTGCAAGAGAAGATCCGGATGCCGGATCTTCAGGCTAGCGGCAGTCCAGAGGCTCTCCATTGTGGCAACCCGTCCGCGAAGCGCCTTGCTTGATAGCCGTGCATCGTCAGCATCTGCACGGCCTGAATGGACAGAACACAGTTCGGACCGCGGCAATAGGCGATGATCTCATAATCGGAGCGGAGCTCATTCATCCGACCCAGCAATTCATCCAATGGAATATGCGTGGCGCCCATGATATGCCCTAACGCAAACTCTTCCTCACTACGTACATCAAGAAGAGTAATCTGTTGCGCGTCGAGCATTTGAAGCAGGTCGCCGCGCGAAACGGTTTCAAGCCTGTCCGGATCGGCGAGGCGATTGGCGATTCCCTGTCTGTGCATTGCCTGGGAGTGGTCAGCGTAGCGCTGGAGCGCCGTGACGATCTCAATGACCGAATTTCCGCTCAGGCGATAGAGTATTTTTTTACCGCTGCGTCGTGTCTCTACGAAACCGGCGCGGCGCAAGAGTTGCAGGTGCTGGGACGCGTTCGCAACGGACAGGCCAGAAAGCTCGGCGAGGCGCTCCACCGCCCTCTCTCCCTGTGCAATATGCTCGAGCAGTAACAGGCGATGCGCATGCCCAAGGGTCTTCGCAAACTCGGCGAGCTCTTTAAAGCGATTATCATCGCGGTCACTCATGTGAAACTCATTGAATATTTGTAGAGTCGAGCATGATAAGATCAGAGGTCGAAAATCAGCCGCATGCCCAAAGTTACTTTCAGCTGCAATTATAGTCGATCGCTTGCTCCTCGGCCGGAGACAAGCGTCCGGCGGCGCAATCGGTTCGATCAAATTGCACAATGTGCTGGTCGATCACACCAGAGGGGGCGAGGATCGCCACGGTATTGGGCATAAGGCAGACCCATCCGGCTGCGCCCGGTGGTGTGCGGTTAGAGACGACGAGAGCATGGCCCTGTTCGGAGGTCGAGGTCTTGATGAGCATTGGCGCACTGCCAAATGCGATGATCCGATCACCGCTGGAGAGGAGGAAGTCAAACGGCCCATGGCACCGCATGGCTCTGATGGCGGGTTGCAGGCGCAGGAGTAACCGGGTTGGGTCGGGAAGGTCACCGTCATAGCCGACCACGTCGCGCAGGCGGTCCATCAGCACGCAAAACGCATGTTCCGCGTCGGTCTCTCCGATTGGACGGAACGTGCCGTAGAGCGGCACCGATCTCAATCCCGCGCAACTGCCCGAATGGACGAAGGTCCAGGTGCGGCCCCTGAGTTCCCGTTCGTAGGGAGGTGTGTCGGCGAGCGAGGGGCAGTTTCAAAATGCGTCCTGCGACACACTTGCGCGACCATTGCCGTCCCCTGCAGACGGTGCAGAGCGGCTGAGCCCAACAGGCCAAAGCCCGGCACCACGTCAACCAGATCGCCATCCGGGGCGCGGCAAAGCCGCACCGCATTTCCTTCATAAATTGCCATTCCGGCACAATGGGGCCGCTCTTCGGCGAACATTTCCGCCAGAAGCTTCTTGGGATTAAGCGTTGTCGCCCGTTCGGCGACCACGGCAGCGATCTCTGTCATTTTATCCTCAATCATTAAAACAATCTATTGAATGATCTAATGTATGGTTGTCAACATGTTCCTGCGAGTCAAGTCGACGCCATCCGCTGCGGTTAGCCATCCGAGCAAGACATAATGATGATTTATGCAAATACGGAATATATTATAATTCTACACCCATATTTTTAATACGCCGCTGTAGCCGGTAAGCGCATGGGTTGAAAGGCATGCGCCAATCGCGTGCCTCACTAGCTACGGAGCGATTTCATGCCAATCGGAGTCTGGGCCCTGACGGCTACAGCGCTCGCCATCGGAATGGCCGAGTTCGTCATCGTCGGCATCCTGCCGCAAATCGCACGCGACACGCAGGTGAGCCTGGCGACTGCGGGCCTGACAGTCAGCATCTACGCTTTGGCGGTCGCCATCGCCGCCCCCTTGCTGACCGCTGTCACCGGCCGCTTCGAGAGAAAGCGCCTCGTCCTGGCGCTGATGGTGCTGTTCGTGATCGCGAATACGCTGTCCGCGCTTGCACCGACGTTCAGCCTGCTGCTGATCGGTCGCATTCTGTCGGGCGTCGTACAGGGCGTTTTCTACTCGATCGCCACGGTCATTGCCGCGCAGCTCGTGCCGAAGGAGAAGGCGGGGCAGGCGATCGCCACCATGTTCACCGGCATCACTTTGGCGCTGATCTCGGGCGTGCCGCTGGGCGCTTTCATCGCTGAGGCATTCGGGTGGCGCACGAGCTTCGTGGCGGTGACGGCGATTGGCCTCCTGTCCCTTGCCGCGCTGGCCTGGCTGCTGCCGGGGACCATCGAGCGTCCCGCCCCATCGTCGTTTGCGGAACAGATGTCGGTGGTGTTCAAGCCGCGCCTGGCGCTGCTGTTCGCAATCACGCTCGTGGGTTACGGCGGATCGTTCGTGGCCTTCACCTATTTCTCGCCGATCCTCGAGACTTTCACCGGCATGACGCCGAACGGCATCGGGGTGATGTTGTTCTTCTACGGCGTCGCCGTTGCGATCGGGAATCTGGTTTGCGCCCGCATTGCGGACCGTGTGGGGGCCATGCCGGTGCTTCTTGGCATCTACGCCGTCATGGCGCTGGCACTCCTGCTGCTGATGCCGCTGGCCAGTAACGTGTGGACGGTCACGCCGCTCGTGATGGCATGGGGCATTGTGGCCTTTGCCTCGGTCTCGATCCTCCAGCTGTATGCCGTGCAGCAGGCGGCGCTGATCGCGCCACGGGCGGTGAATGCGACCTCAAGCATGAACATCTCCGCCTTCAACTTCGGCATCGCGCTCGGAGCCGGCGGCGGCGGACTGGTGGTCGATCACCTGGGACTGGCGATGACCGGGCCGGTGGCGGGCGTCGTGGTCATCTTCGGTCTGATACTGGCCGTGATATCGGCCGGCATCGACCGGCGCCATTGCGCAACGATCCGTCGTGAAAATGGGGGGCTCTGCCCGGACGAGGCCGCAGCCTGAGTGCGGGCGGCGGCTCAGACAGCCGCCGCCTTTTCCGGAAAGGAGAGATCGCGGATCGCGGCCAGCAGCGGCGAGGGATCGTCGCGCCGCCAGGCCAGCGCCACATTCAGTCGCGGGGCTGGCTCCTCAAGGTCGACAATCTGCACCGTGCCGTTCGATGCACATTCCACCCGGCTGGTGACAAAGCTCACCCCCATGCCGGCCTCCACCAGGCAAAGGCAGCTCTGGCCCTCGGTGCAGTCCTTCACCCGCGGGCGAAAGCCGGCGACCGCGCAGGCGCGAAGGATCTCGTCATGAACACCGGGGTTCAGGGACCGTGGTGGAATGATGAAGGTGTCGGTCGCGAAGGCCGAGAGCGGGATGGCCCCTTCGCCAAGACTCCGCAGGTGCGGATGGGCGATCGGAATGGCCAGACGCATCTGCTCGGAATGGACCGTTCGTACCTCCAGCGCCGGATCGTCAGCCGGGGCCAGCAGAAACCCGACGTCGATCTCGGCCGCAAGCAATGCCTTGACCTGTGCATCCGTTGGCAGCTCGCAGATCGACACATCGATCTGCGGATGCGCCTCGCGAAAGCCCCGGATCAGGGCGGGAAAGACCGTCTGCATGGCCAGCGGGGTCACGCCGATTGCAAACCGCCCGCTTTCCGCGGCGACGGCATGGCGCACCGCACGCTGAACGCGGTCGAAATGGGCAAGCAACCCTTCAGCCTCCCGGCGCATCACCACGCCTGCGGCGGTCAAGGCTACGCGTCGGGTCGTGCGCTCGAAGAGCTTGACGCCGAGTTTGTGTTCGAGCTGGGCCACCGTCTTCGTTACCACCGGCTGCGAAGTGTTCAGTTGCTCAGCTGCGCGGTTGAAATTCAGCGTTTCGGCCACACGGACGAAACTGCGCAGTTCCTTGATCTCCATGACAGGAAATATATGCAATTTCATTATTAATGTCGATAATGAATTCGAACTTAAATGCTGGGTGGCCGTGCCATATATCACTGCGGATATCACGGACGGCAAAGCCATGCATAGAAGACTTATCATCTTGGGCTCCGGCCCAGCGGGATACACGGCGGCGATATATGCCGCCCGTGCCGGTCTGGCGCCGTTGCTTCTCACGGGGCTGGAACCCGGCGGACAGCTGACCATCACCACGGACGTGGAGAACTATCCCGGCTTCGCGGACCCCATTCAAGGCCCTTGGCTGGTGGAGCAGATGCATGAGCAGGCCATGCGGATGGGGGCGGAGATCGTCACCGATCTGGTTACCCGCGCGCGGGTCACGAACGGGATTCATCTGGTGGGCGACAGCGGCGTCCAGTATACGGCCGATGCGCTGATCATCGCCACCGGTGCCCGTGCGCGTTGGCTCGGACTCCCCTCCGAGACCCTGTTCCGCTGCGGCGGTGTTTCCGCCTGCGCCACTTGTGACGGCTTCTTCTACCGGGGGCGGCGGGTCGCCGTCATTGGCGGCGGCAACACGGCGGTGGAGGAAGCTCTGTTTCTGGCGGGTATTGCCGGGCGCGTGGTGCTCATCCATCGCCGCGACAGGCTGCGGGCCGAAAAGGTATTGCAGGATCGCCTGTTTGCCCATCCCGGGATCGAGGTGATCTGGAACGCGGAAGTGACCGAGATCACCGGCACCGACGCGCCGCAGATCGTCACTGGGGTCACCCTGCGCGACACCCGCGATGGGATGCAGACCGCGCTGAAAACCGATGGCGTCTTCATAGCCATCGGCCACAGCCCCGCGACCGAACTTTTCACTGATCAGTTGCCGGTCAAGCCGGGCGGCTATCTGAAGACCGTGCCCGGCAGCACCGCTACTGGCGTGCCCGGCATCTTTGCCGCCGGCGACGTCACCGACGACCAGTTCCGCCAGGCCGTCACTGCGGCCGGCCAAGGCTGCATGGCGGCGCTGGAGGCGGATCGCTACCTCGCGGGGCTGCCGCTCGCCCTTCCAACTGATGGCCTTTCGGCCTGACCACCCAACCCCGGGGAGATACCGATGGCTGATGTCACCGCGCTCGACGCGACAAACTTTGAAAGCTTCATGCACCAGCCCGGCGCCGTGAAGGTGCTGCGCTTCTGGGCCACCTGGTGTCGCCCCTGCATCGCGCTGGAGCCGACCTACAACGAGGTGGCTGGCGAGTTGAAGGGGCAGGCCAACTTTGGCGAGGTCGATATCGACCAGGCACCCGAAATTGCCAACGCCTTTGGCATTCGCTCAGTACCGACGGTGCTGGTGTTCAAGGACGGCCAGCCCGTGGATGCCATTGTCGGGTTGTACCCCAAGCATCACTACACCATTGCCGTTACCAAGGCTGCCTGAGGAAGGATGATCATGGCTGATATCAAGATGACGTCCTCCTGGGAGGGCGGTTTCGAAGGCGAAGGGCGGATCACGGGCGAGGGATGGTCGGTCGGTATCGGCATTCCGGCGGATCTCGGTGGTAGCGGCGCGGGCGCAAGCCCGAAGGAACTGTTCACCGCCGCCACGCTGGCCTGTTTCACCGCCACGCTCCGGGCGATCACCGACAAGAAGAAGGTGCCGGTCGAGAAACTCTCTGTCGAGACCTCGGCGCAGGCCACGGACGATATTTTCGCCATCCGGCATATCGCCCGGGTCATCTTGACCACGTGGGCAACCGACGCCGATGCCGCCGCCGCCAAAGCGGCGATCGAAACTGCAGACAAAGTCTGCATCGTCGGCAATCTGGCAAAAAAGGCCGGCGTGACCATCGACGTCAAAGCGGAAGTGAGCGTCGCGGCCTAAGCCTTCATTGAACCGAAACTGTAATTGATCAGGGCGCGGAGAAAGAATTTATGCTCCGCGCCTGACGGCGTATCGCAGACGCAATGCGACTGGCCGTCGCGCTCGCTGTTGCCGGAGGTTCCGTGACACCGCTGTTCGCCGTTTTCATTCTCGTCGTGGGCATCGGCTCGACGCTGGTTCTGGACATCTGGGCACAGGTGAGCGTTCGCATCGGCTGGCTGCCAGGCACGGACTGGCCTTCTGTTGGACGCTGGCTGAAGGGCCTGCCGCAAGGCCGGCTGGTGTTGGATGGGGCCGACACAGGCCCTTTTTCCGGCGCTGAAACGGCGCTGGGCTGGCTCTTCCATTATCTGGTGGGCATTGCCTATGCGGTGATGTTCCCGCTGTTCTGGGGGCTCGCCTTCATCCATGCGCCGACCGTATGGCCCGTGGTGCTTGTGGGGGTAGTGATTAGCAGCCTCGCGGGTCTGATGGTGCTGATGCCCGGCTTGGGCGGCGGCTTCTTCGCCCGCAAACTGCCGAACGCTGTCGACGTAAGCCTCTATGTCTTCGTATCACACGTTATCTTCGCGGTGGCGCAGTATCTACTGGCGTGGGCCGTCGCCAAAATGCTCTGAATGGCGTTGTCCTTGTCGCTGCCATGGCACCAAAGGCTTCCGGGCAGTCAATCAAGACCCGCTCCCGAGGCGGTGCCCCCTCAATAAGAGCTTCCAACGGCGCCGAGGAGTCGGAAACCTCGGGCAAGTTGTAAGCGTGCTTCTTGACATTTGCAGCCTTGGCAAACCCATCGGCTTGCGGTGAAATACAACGCCCAACCTTCAGTAAAATGTGCAGAAAAACCTGCAGACCCATCGCGCCTTCTCCCCTTCAAAGGAGAGCCCGTTCCGACTGCCGGAAGATCAGACGGGCCAACAGCCCCTTTCGATCCGTGCGATTGGCAAGCACCAATTGTGCGCCGATACGGGTCGCTGCCATGCTGGCGATGGTAAGGCCAAGCCCGATGCCGGAGGCACTTTTCATTCGCCCCCGGAAAAAGCGCTCGGTCACGCGAGTCAGCTCCTCTTCGGGAATACCGGGGCCTTCGTCCTCGATACAGAGCCCCTCTGGCAGGCGCCGCCAGGTCACTCTGCCGCCTGCCGGCATATGCTCAAGAGCATTTTCATGGAGATTGCGCAGGACGAGATAAAGGCACTCCCTGTCCGCGCAGACGGACCATCCTTCAAGCGCTGGCTCAATGTGCACGTCGATCCCAGCTGCGGCGGAAAATTGCTCCGCGATGTCCCGCAGCATGCCGCCAACGGTCATTTGCTCCGCTGTGCTCTTGCCCACGGGAGCCGCCTCCAGCTTGGCGAGGGCGAGCAGTTGCCGCACTAGCCGTGCGGATCGATCCACCGACATCATGATCTGGCGCAAGGCGTCCGTGCGCATGTCGGCGTCGGTGGCGGCGAGCGCCACCTGGGCCTGCGTCCTCAGGCCGGCGAGTGGCGTACGCAGCTCATGCGCGGCGAAGGCCGTGACGTCGCGCTCATGCTTGCGCGCAGCTTCCACCTTGCCGAACAGGCTGTTCAACGCATCGAGCAGCGGACGCACCTCGGACGGCGCGTCACCGGCGGCCACCGGACACATGTCCTCGCCGTCGCGACCCGCAATCTCCTTGGCCATGCGGGCCAGCGGCTCAAGGCCGCGAGCAAGGCTAACCCAAATCAGAACGGCCAGAAGCGGCGCCACCAGCACCGCCGGCGCCAATACGCCGGTGATCAGATCGCGCACGAGGCGGGCGCGCAGCCCCACGCGATCACCCACTACCACCCGCACGCCTTTCACCTGGTCGAGGAGGGTATACACTCGCCAATCTTCGCCGTTTACAAGGCGCCAACCGAAACCCTGTGCCGGGCCAGACAGCGCCTCCTCGGGGGCGCTCGAGGAGCGGGCCAATAGCCTGCCATCGAGCGACCAGATCTGGCAGGACAATTGCCGCTCATACTCTGTGTCCGCGACGGGCACAGCGTCCGCCGCCGCCAGATTGCCGCCCGCGACCAGCGAATGCACCATCCGGGCTGCCTCGCGAAGGCGCGTATCCAGCACATGCTCAAGTTCCGAGCGGCTGGACAGATAGATCCAAACCACGGCGCACAGCCAGATGAGGCTGGTGGCGGCGATCAGCACGAGGAACAAGCGGCGCCGGAGCGAGATCATGTGCTGGCCTTCATGCGATAGCCGAGCCCGCGCACGGTCTCGATGGTATCGCGCCCGATCTTTCCCCTGAGATTATGGATGTGGACCTCCACAGCATTGCTTTCCACTTCCTCCTGCCAGCCATAGAGCTGCTGTTCGATTTCGCCTTTCGAACGGATTACCTCGGGTCGTTCCATGAGCACCGCCAGTACGGCGAACTCCCTGCGGGACAGCGCCACCGGGGTTCCTTCCACCGTGGCGCTCAACGCCGCAGGATCGAGGACCATGTCGCCGAACCGCAGAACAGCCTGCGCGCGCCCCCGGCCGCGGCGGGCGATGGCCCGCATCCGCGCGGCGAGCTCGTCGAGGTCAAAGGGCTTGCCGAGATAGTCGTCGGCTCCGGCGTCCAGCCCGTGTACCCGGTCCCGCGCCTCATCAAGGGCGGTGAGCATCAGCACCGGAGTCACGTTTCCCTGCCCCCGCAATCTGCCGAGGACATCGAAACCTGACCCGTCCGGCAACATCACATCCAGCACCACCGCATCAAACCGGTCGGCACGCAGCGCGGCTTCGGCATCCGCGCAGGTTTCGACCCCGTCCACGGTGGCCCCCGAAAGCCGAAGCCCGGCCTTGAGGCCGTTCATCAAAACCGGATCGTCCTCAACCACGAGGATGCGCATGGATCTCTCCCGTCTGTGACCAGCTTATACGCACGCCTTAAGGCTGGCTTAAGGTGGGAGCCTGAGGGAGCGGCCATGGTGATGGCGATGCTCCGAATGCTTTCCGCGGCCCGGTGGGCCGCCATGTGGATCGGTCTGCTGCTGGGACTGATGGGGACGGCTTTGGCTGGCGCCCCGCTGGCGCCCGACGACGCCTTCCACCTGTCCGCCAGCCGAACGGTAGACGGCACGCTGACCCTCGCCTGGCGAATCGCACCGGGAACCTATCTCTATCGCGACAGCCTGACGGCACAGGCGAATGGATCGTCCGTGCCGCTCGAAACGTCCCCCGGCGAACCTAAGGACGACCCCAATTTCGGAATGGTGGAAGTCTATCACGCCCGCGCTGAAGCGACGGCGCCGGGATTGCCCGAACACGGCCTCCTGCGCGTGGCGTTCCAGGGTTGCGCGGAAGCTGGCATCTGCTACCCGCAGATCGTCCGAACCGTCGATCTCACTACTCTCGGCGTGGCGGCGCCGGACGCCACATCCGCCAGCATCGGCAAGGCAAAGGTGCCGTTCGGCGCGCCCCGTGTCTCGCCCATGGAGCGGTGGGATCCCGGTGTCGCGCCGCGCGTGAAGGATGCAGCCGATGCCTCCACTGACGGCGCCGGCACCTTGTTCCAAGGCGGGCTGCCGGGACTGATGGCCAGCTTCCTTGGGTTCGGCCTGCTACTGGCATTCACGCCCTGCGTGTTTCCCATGCTGCCCATTCTGTCCGGCATTCTGGCGGGGGGCGGAACCCCGCCGTCAATGGCCCGGGGCACGTTGCTGGCGTCCAGCTACGGGCTCGCCATGGCCGCGGCCTATGGGGTGCTGG
The DNA here is from genome assembly GCF_024752335.1 of Ancylobacter mangrovi. Classification (NCBI taxonomy): domain Bacteria; kingdom Pseudomonadati; phylum Pseudomonadota; class Alphaproteobacteria; order Hyphomicrobiales; family Xanthobacteraceae; genus Ancylobacter; species Ancylobacter mangrovi. Next base: position 83,067 of record NZ_JANTHY010000012.1, read on the forward strand.
GGATTGCCGCGGGCTGGTCCGGCGCCAACCTGCAGGTAGCCCTGCAGACCCCCTGGGCCCTCGGCGCCATGGCGATGGTTTTTGGCGTGCTCGCCATATCCATGTTCGGGAAACTCGAACTGGCGCTGCCCGCCGGTCGGCTGGGCCTGCCGATCCGCACCGGGGGATCTCTCACCGGTGCAGCGGCGCTCGGGTTCGCCTCCGCGCTCGTGGTCGGGCCGTGCGTGACCCCGCCGCTGGCGGCAGCGATCCTATATGCTGCCCAAAGCGGCGACATGCTGCGGGGCGGTGCCGCGCTGTTCATGCTCGGCCTCGGCATGGCCTTGCCGTTGGTCGTCGTCGGGGCGTTCGGCGCTCACATACTGCCGCGCTCCGGAGCCTGGATGGTGGCGGTCCGCCACACCTGCGGCGCCCTGTTTCTCGGCATCGCCGTGCTGCTGGCCGGACGGCTGATTCCTGCGGCCGCGAGCCTCGCCATCTGGGGGGCGCTGGCGATCGGACTTGGCGTCTTCCTTGGCGCCTTCGACCGGCCGCGCCGCGCGGCGCCGAGTCGGCTCGCAAAGGCCCTCGGCCTTCTGGCCGTGATCTATGGCGGAACGCTGGTGGTCGGCGCCGCGGCCGGAGGCACCGATCCGCTCCGCCCCCTCGGCGTCCTCAGCGCCGCCGCCGGCGCCGATCGTCCTGCGCTTGCCGAAACCCGCGTTTCCTCCCTCGGCAACTTCCGGCAGGTCCTCGCCGAGGTTGGGGTGGACGGGCATCCGACCCTGGTGTCCTTCACCGCCGACTGGTGTACGGTGTGCAAATCCAACGCCGCCGTGATGGCCGAGCCCGAAGTGCGCGCTCGGATTGCGCGCCTGTCGCACATCATCGCGGACGTCACCGCCTATGGCGCCGATACCCAGGCCCTGATGGCGCGCTTCGACGTGGTGGGCCCTCCCACGCTCTTCCTCGTCGACGCCAAAGGCCAAGAGATCGCCGGCTCGCGTCTGACGGGCGTCGTCTCGAGCGACGACATCGAACGGCTGGCGGCTCGCGCCGGCCTGTGACCCGTCTCTAGCCCCCGGAAGCACCCATGCAACGCAGAAACGTCATCAGGCTAGTCGCCCTGTCCCTGCTGTCCGCCCCGCTGGCGGCGGCAGGCTCCCGATACGCGGCCGCACAGGGCACGGTGCATGTCGACGCCATCCTGCACGATCCCGATGCCCCGGTGACAGGCAATCCGCGGGGCGATGTGACGATCGTCGCCTTCCTCGACTACAACTGCCCCTACTGCAAGAAATCAGCACCGGACCTCGCCCGCGTGGTGAAGGAAGATGGCCGCATTCGCCTTGTCTACAAGGACTGGCCGATTCTCACCGAAGCCTCGGTCTATGGGGCGCAGCTGGCCCTCGCCGCGAACTATCAGGGCAAGTATCTGGAGGTGCATGACGCACTGATGGCCATTCCGGGCCGTCGGATCCCCGAGGAGGTCATGCTGAAAGCCGTGCAGGCCACGAGCGTAAATCTCGATCGGTTGATGAACGATTTGCAGACCCGGATTGGCGACATTGCCGCTCTGCTGAAGCGCAACAATTCGCAGGCCAATGCCCTTGGGCTGCAAGGAACGCCGACCTATCTCGTCGGCCCGCTGCTCGCCTCGACGCTCGACTACGCCAGCTTCAAGCGGGCCATCGCCGAGGCCCGGCGCCAGCAAGCCAACGCAAAGTGAGGCGCTGCATCCATGACGTTTCCCCGATCCGGCGATGGGCAGGGCCTGTCGCGCCGTGCCGCATTCTGCGTTCTCGCGCCTCTCATCCTTGCCGCCTGCGTCACCAATGAACCGCCCCCGCCGCCGCCCCCGATGCCGCGCGTCGCGCCGGCGCATGCCGTCCGCTACGGCGCTGTCACGGACGGCGACTTCAGCATTCCGGCGGTCGATCCGGAACAGTTGAAGCCGCGTTACGTCCGCCAGCTCGTACGCAACCCCACCGACCAGCCGCCGGGCACGTTGGTCGTCGACCCCCACAACCGCTTCCTATATCTCGTCCGGGAGAACGGCATGGCGCTGCGTTACGGCGTGGGCGTCGGCCGCGCGGGGCTGGAATTCTCCGGCTCCGCCGACGTGGGCTACAAGCGCAGCTGGCCAAGCTGGCGCCCCACCGATGCGATGATCGCGCGTGAACCGGAGAAGTACCGGCCCTGGCGAAACGGCATGGCCGGCGGCACCGACAATCCACTAGGCGCACGCGCGCTCTATCTGTTCAAAAACGGCGAGGATACGCTTTACCGCATTCATGGCACCAACGAGCCATGGTCGATCGGGGAGGCGGTCTCCTCCGGCTGCATCCGCATGATGAATCAGGACATCATCGACCTGTACGGCCGCGTTCCCGACGGCGCGAAAGTGCTGGTGCTGCCGGGCTGAGGATTGTCCCCTCCCGTCCCATCGTCGCGGAACGGAGAGGACAGTTGGACGCCCGGCCGCGTCGCCCGGGCGTCCACTCTTCTTGTTTCGAGCAGGCTCAGTATCGCGCGTCCCCTGGTTTCTTGCACTTGGGCCAGTCGTTGACCTTGGGCGCGAAATCCGGGCGCCTGGAAGGATTGGAATTTTCATTATGGTCTCGACTTCAAGCGGAAGCGGCCCGCTGCTAAGCGGACAATCTGAACGCCCTCTTTGGGGCGGGAGCAGAACGGCAGCTATATGCGCCACCATCGCCAAGACCTGACAGACCGGTTACGGCCCGATTCCGTTGAAAAAGTCGATGTTGCTGCGGGCTCGAAGTCCTGATTCAGTTGTCCTCAGGGATGGAGGACAGGCCGATGATGGGCGAGCGAATGGGGGCGCAGGAGGCGCTGTTCTACGAGTTTA
>NZ_JANTHY010000013.1:0-74763 GCF_024752335.1 Ancylobacter mangrovi
GACAACATCTCGGTCGACGTCCATCTGATCGTTCCGATCGCGATGGAAGAGAAGCTGCGCTTCGCCATCCGCGAGGGCGGCCGCACCGTCGGTGCCGGCGTCGTCGCCGCCATCATCGAGTGATCGATTCAATCCCGGGGGGCGCCGGGTAGTCCTGCGCCCCTTTTTCGTGGAACCGGTCCCGGACCGCCGGGGCGGGTTCCAGTTTGGCGAACCCTCTGGGAGCCTTGAAGTCAATGAACGGCCAGAACATTCGGATCCGCCTCAAGGCGTTCGATCATCGTATCCTGGACGCTTCCACCCGCGAGATCGTCTCGACGGCGAAGCGTACGGGCGCCCAGGTTCGCGGTCCCATTCCGCTGCCGACGCGGATTGAGAAATTCACGGTCAATCGCGGACCGCACGTGGACAAGAAGTCCCGCGAGCAGTTCGAGATGCGGACGCACAAGCGTCTGCTGGACATAGTCGACCCGACCCCCCAGACGGTGGACGCGCTGATGAAGCTCGACCTCGCCGCGGGTGTCGACGTCGAGATCAAGCTCTGAGAGAAGGCGAGGGGACACGGCCATGCGGTCAGGCGTCATCGCCCAGAAGGTCGGAATGACCCGCATCTTTACCGATGCAGGCGAGCATATTCCGGTCACTGTGCTGAAAGTCGATAATTGCCAGGTGGTCGCCCACCGGACGCTCGACAAGAACGGATATGTCGCGGTTCAGCTTGGCGTCGGCCAGGCCAAGCCGCAGAACACGACGCGCGCCATGCGCGGGCACTTCGCGGTGGCGAAGGTCGAGCCCAAGCGCAAGCTCGCCGAGTTCCGCGTCGAGGAGGAAGGGCTGATCCCGGTCGGGGCCGAGCTGACGGCGGACCACTTCGTGGTGGGCCAGTTCGTCGACGTGACCGGCACCTCGATCGGTAAGGGCTTCGCCGGCGGCATGAAGCGCCACAATTTCGGCGGTCTTCGTGCCACCCACGGCGTGTCGATCTCGCACCGTTCGATCGGTTCTACAGGTGGTCGTCAGGACCCCGGCAAGACCTTCAAGAACAAGAAGATGCCGGGTCACCTCGGCGCCGAGACCGTCACCACGCAGAACCTCAAGGTCGTGCTGACCGATGTCGAGCGCGGTCTGATCGCGGTCGAGGGCGCGGTTCCGGGCAACAAGGGCGGTTGGATCCTGATCGCCGACGCGGTGAAGAAGAAGCTGCCGGCCGAGGCGCCGAAGCCGGGCAAGTTCCGGCTGCCGGGCGAGCAGGCGGCCGACGAGGCCCCGGCCGAAGCGCCGGTGGTCGAGGCCGCGGCCGAGGAGAACGTGTGATGGAACTCGCCGTCAAAACTCTCGACGGGGCCGAAGCCGGTTCCGTCACCCTGTCGGACGAGATCTTCGGTCTCGAGCCGCGCCAGGACATCCTGCATCGCTGCGTTGTGTGGCAGCTCTCGCGCCGCCAAGCTGGTACCCACCAGACCCTGTCGCGCTCGGACGTCAACCGCACCAAGCGCAAGATGTACAAGCAGAAGGGCACCGGCGGCGCCCGTCACGGCGCGGCTTCCGCGCCGCAGTTCCGCGGCGGCGCCAAGGCGTTCGGTCCGGTGGCCCGCAGCCATGCGAGCGATCTGCCGAAGAAGGTGCGCGCCCTGGCGCTGAAGCACGCGCTGTCCTCGAAGGCGAAGGATCAGCAGATCATCGTGCTCGACGACGCGGTGCTGAGCGAGCCGAAGACCAAGCTGCTCAAGGAGCGGCTGGCGGGTCTCGGCCTCGCCAACGCGCTCGTGGTTTCGGGTGCCGAGGTGGATGCCAATTTCGGCCTCGCCTCGCGCAATGTCACTCACCTCGACGTGCTGCCCGTGCAGGGCATCAACGTCTACGACATCCTGCGTCGTCAGACCCTGGTGCTGACGAAGGCGGCTGTCGATGCTCTGGAGGCGCGTTTCAAATGAGCCTCGATCCGCGCCATTACGACGTGATCGTGTCCCCGGTCATCACCGAGAAGGCCACGATGGCGTCCGAGCACAACAAGGTCGTCTTCAAGGTTGCGCTGTCGGCTACCAAGCCGCAGATCAAAGAGGCGGTCGAGAAGCTCTTCGACGTGAAGGTCGAGAGCGTCAACACGCTGGTCCGCAAGGGGAAGACGAAGTTCTTCAAGGGCCGCAAGGGCGTGCAGAACGACGTGAAGAAGGCGGTCGTGACCCTCGCCGAGGGCCATTCCATCGACATCACGACGGGTCTGTGAGCCGGGGATAAGGGATCGGAGACATGGCGCTCAAAACCTTCAAGCCGGTAACGCCGGGCCTTCGCCAGCTCGTCATCGTCGACCGCTCGGGCCTGTACAAGGGCAAGCCGGTCAAGACGCTGACCGAGGGCAAGTCGGAAGCCGGCGGCCGCAACAACAATGGCCGCGTGACTGTCCGCTTCCGCGGCGGCGGGCACAAGCAGGCGTACCGCCTCGTCGACTTCAAGCGCACCAAGCGCGACGTCGGCGCGACGGTGGAGCGTATCGAGTACGATCCGAACCGCACCGCCTTCATCGCCCTCATCAAGTATGACGACGGCGAGCTGTCCTACATCCTGGCCCCGCAGCGTCTCGCCGTCGGCGACCGCGTGCTGTCGTCCAAGACCGTGGACGTGAAGCCGGGCAACACGGCGCCGCTCGGCAACCTGCCGGTCGGCACGATCGTGCACAACATCGAGCTGAAGATCGGCAAGGGCGGGCAGATCGCGCGTTCGGCCGGCTCCTACGCTCAGATCGTCGGCCGCGACCAGGGTTACGTGATCCTGCGGCTGAACTCGGGCGAGCAGCGCCTGGTGCATGGCGAGTGCTGCGGCACGGTGGGTGCGGTTTCCAACCCGGACCACATGAACACCAATCTGGGCAAGGCCGGCCGCAAGCGCTGGCTGGGCCGCCGCCCGCACAACCGCGGCGTCACCATGAACCCCGTCGACCACCCGCACGGTGGCGGCGAGGGCCGTACCTCGGGCGGTCGTCATCCGGTCACCCCGTGGGGCTTCCCCACCAAGGGCAAGCGGACCCGGAAGAACAAGTCGACCACCAAGTTCATCGTGTCCAGCCGGCACGCCCGCAAGAAGTGAGCGAGGGGAACTGAACAATGTCTCGATCGGTCTGGAAAGGTCCGTTCGTCGACGGCTACCTCCTCAAGAAGGCGGAAGCCGCGCGCAGCTCGGGTCGTCACGACGTCGTCAAGATCTGGAGCCGCCGCTCCACGATCCTGCCGCAGTTCGTCGGGATCACCTTCGGCGTTTACAACGGCAACAAGCACGTCCCGGTCTCGGTGACCGAGGACATGGTGGGCCACAAGTTCGGCGAGTTCGCTCCGACCCGCACCTATTACGGGCACGCTGCGGACAAGAAAGCCAAGCGCAAGTAGAGGCAGCATCATGGGTAAGGCAGCTCGTCCGCGCGCGCTCGCGGATACGGAAGCCAAGGCGGTTGCACGCAATCTGCGCGTGAGCCCCCAGAAGCTCAACCTCGTCGCCGGCCTGATCCGGGGGAAGAAGGTCGCGACCGCGCTCGCCGACCTGCAGTTCTCCCGCAAGCGGATCGCGGGCGACGTGAAGAAGTGCCTGGAATCGGCCATCGCGAATGCCGAGAACAATCATGAGCTCGACGTCGACGATCTGATCGTCGCCGAGGCTCATGTCGGCAAGGGGCTGGTCATGAAGCGCTTCGCGGCGCGTGCCCGCGGGCGGGCCAGCCGCATCGAGAAGCCGTTCTCGCACATCACCATCGTGGTGCGTGAAGTCGAGGAGAAAGCCTGATGGGTCAGAAGGTCAACCCGGTCGGGCTGCGGCTCGGCATCAACCGTACCTGGGATTCGCGCTGGTTCGCCGGCAAGGGCGAATATGGCGAGCTGCTGCACGAGGACATCAAGATCCGCGAGATGCTGCAGAAGCTGCTGAAGCAGGCTGCGGTGTCGAAGATCGTGATCGAGCGTCCGCACAAGAAGTGCCGCGTCACCATCCACTCGGCGCGTCCGGGCGTGGTGATCGGCAAGAAGGGCGCCGACATCGACAAGCTGCGCAAGAAGGTTTCCGAGATGACCGACTCGGAAGTTTTCATCAACATCGTCGAGATCCGCAAGCCGGAGATCGACGCGCGGCTCGTCGCCGAATCGATCGCCCAGCAGCTCGAGCGCCGTGTGGCGTTCCGCCGCGCCATGAAGCGCGCCGTCCAGTCGGCGATGCGTCTCGGCGCGGAAGGCATTCGTATCAACTGCGCGGGCCGTCTCGGCGGCGCGGAGATTGCGCGTCTGGAGTGGTATCGTGAAGGGCGCGTGCCGCTTCACACCTTGCGCGCGGACGTGGATTACGGTACGGCCACGGCCTTCACGACCTACGGCACCTGCGGTGTCAAGGTCTGGATCTTCAAGGGTGAGATTCTCGAGCACGATCCGATGGCGCAGGACAAGCGCCAGGCGGATGGTGAGCCCTCGGGTGGTCGCTCCTCGCGCCGCGACGCGGCGTGAGTGGCGTAGAGAAGGAATAAGAGGCGCGACATGCTGCAACCAAAGCGCACGAAGTTCCGCAAGCAGTTCAAGGGGCGCATTCACGGCGTCGCCAAGGGCGGGACTGACCTCAACTTCGGCCAGTTCGGGCTGAAGGCCGTTGAACCGGAGCGCATCACTGCGCGCCAGATCGAAGCCGCGCGTCGCGCGATGACCCGTCACATGAAGCGTGCGGGCCGCGTGTGGATCCGCGTCTTCCCGGATGTGCCGGTTTCCTCCAAGCCGACCGAAGTGCGTATGGGTAAGGGTAAGGGCGCCCCGGACTACTGGGCCGCCAAGATCAAGCCCGGCCGCATCATGTTCGAGATCGACGGCGTCAGCCAGGACATCGCGCGCGAGGCGCTGCGCCTCGCTGCCGCGAAGCTGCCGGTCAAGACGCGCTTCGTCGAGCGGATCGCCGAGTGACGGAGGGAATGATGACCAAGGCAACCGATTTCCGGACCAAGACGGCCGACGAACTCTCCGACGAGCTTCTTTCGCTCAAGAAGGAGCAGTTCAACCTCCGGTTCCAGAAGGCGACCGGCCAGCTCGAGAACACGGCGCGGGTGCGTCAGATCCGCCGCGATGTCGCGCGGGTCAAGACGATCCAGGCGCAGAAGGCCGCTTCGGCGGCCAAGGCTAAGTGAGGAGAGGGCGATGCCAAAGCGTTTGCTGCAGGGCGTCGTGGTGAGCGACAAGCAGGACAAGACCGTGGTGGTCCGTGTCGAGCGCCGTTTCACCCATCCGCTGCTGAAGAAGACCGTTCGCCGTTCCAAGAAGTACCACGCCCATGACGAGGGAAATACGTGGAAGGAAGGCGACACGGTATGGATCGAGGAGCACCGCCCCTTGTCCAAGCTGAAGAACTGGATCGTCGTCCAGGGTGAGAAGCGGGCCGAGGTCTGAGCTTTTCCGTCGGAGCTTCCCGGAAACGGGGTTGAGGGTGCGCCGCTCTTCGGGCGAGCACCGTTTTTGCGAGAAATAGGTGCGTCATGATCCAGATGCAGACCAATCTCGACGTGGCGGACAATTCCGGTGCGCGTCGCGTCATGTGCATCAAGGTGCTTGGCGGTTCGAAGCGCAAGTACGCTCATGTCGGCGACATCATCGTGGTGTCGGTGAAGGAAGCGATTCCGCGCGGCCGCGTGAAGAAGGGCGATGTGATGAAGGCGGTCGTGGTGCGCACCGCCAAGGACATCCATCGCGTCGACGGTTCGGTGATCCGCTTCGACCGCAATGCGGCGGTGCTGATCAACAACAACAAGGAGCCGGTCGGCACGCGTATCTTCGGACCGGTTCCGCGCGAGCTGCGCGCGAAGAACCACATGAAGATCATTTCGCTGGCGCCGGAGGTGCTGTGATGGCCGCCAAGATCAAGAAGGGCGACAAGGTCGTCGTCCTCGCCGGCCGCGACAAAGGCCGCACCGGCGAGGTCATCCAGGTTCTTCCCAAGGACAACGTCGCCAAGGTGCGCGGCGTGAACATGGTGAAGCGCCACCAGCGGCAGAGCGCGAACCAGGAAGGCGGGATCATCTCCAAGGAGGGTCCCATCCACCTGTCGAACATCGCGCACGCCGATCCGAAGGACGGCAAGCCGACCCGCGTCGGGTTCCTTGTGCAGGCGGACGGCACCAAGGTGCGCGTCGCCAAGCGCTCGGGGGAGAAGATCGATGGCTGAGACGAGCTACACCCCGCGGATGAAGTCCCACTACGAGGACGTCATCCGCAAGCAGATGGTCGAGCAGTTCGGCTACAAGAATGCCATGGAAGTCCCCTCGATCGAGAAGATCGTGATCAACATGGGCGTCGGCGAGGCGACCGCGGACTCCAAGAAGGTGCAGACCGCTGCGGCGGATCTGGCGCTGATCTCCGGCCAGAAGCCGGTGATCACCCGCGCCCGCAAGGCGGTGTCGAACTTCCGCCTGCGCGAGAATCAGCCGGTCGGCACCAAGGTCACGCTGCGCAAGGTGCGCATGTACGAGTTCGTCGATCGGCTCGTGAACATCGCCCTGCCGCGCGTTCGCGACTTCCGTGGGCTGAACCCCAAGAGCTTCGATGGCCACGGCAACTACGCCATGGGCATCAAGGAGCACATCGTGTTCCCCGAGATCAACTACGACAAGGTTGATCAGATGTGGGGCATGGACATCATCGTCTGCACGACGGCGAAGACGGACGAGGAAGCGCGCGCGCTTCTGAAGGCCTTCAACTTCCCGTTCCGTCAGTAAGCATCCCCTTCCGGCCGTGGGGCCAGGCCCCAAACGCGGAGACTAGGAGCAGAGCATATGGCGAAGAAGAGCGCGGTCGAGAAGAACGAGCATCGTCGCAAGCTGGTGAAGAACTATGCCGGCAAGCGGGCTCGTCTCAAGGCCCTGGTTAATGACAAGGAGCTGCCGATCGAGGAGCGTTTCGCCGCGGTCCTCAAGCTGGCGGAGCTCCCGCGCAATTCGGCGAAGGTGCGCATCCGCAACCGGTGCGAAGTCACCGGGCGCCCGCGTGCCTATTACCGCAAGCTGAAGATGAGCCGTATCGCGCTGCGCGAACTCGGTTCGCTGGGCCAGGTGCCCGGCCTCGTCAAGTCGAGCTGGTGAGGAGGCCGGTCCATGTCCACGACTGATCCGATCGGCGATCTGATCACCCGCATCCGCAATGCGCAGATGCGGCGCAAGGAGAAGATCTCCACCCCCGGTTCGCGCCTGCGTGCGAGCGTGCTCGAAGTGCTGACCGCCGAAGGCTTCATCCGCGGCTATTCCGCCTCGGAGCCGGTCAACGGCCGCAGCGAGTTCGAGATCGAGCTCAAGTACTATGACGGGGAACCGGTGATCCGCGAGATCGCCCGCGTTTCCAAGCCCGGCCGGCGGGTCTATTCGTCGGTCAAGACCCTTCCGCGCGTCGCCAACGGTCTCGGCGTCGCTGTCGTCTCCACGCCCCAGGGCGTGATGGCGGACCACGAAGCCCGCGAGAAGAACGTGGGCGGCGAGGTCCTCTTCACGGTCTTCTGACCTGGAGGGAGAGAGAGCAATGTCCAAGATCGGCAAAGCGCCCATCGAGATTCCCGCCGGCGTCACCGCTTCGGTCGACGGCCAGACGGTCAAGGTGAAGGGCCCCAAGGGCGCCCTGGAAGTGAACGTGGTCGACGAGATCGGCGTGAAGATGGAGAACGGGGCGATCCTGTTCTCGCTTCGTGGCGAGACCAACCGCCACAAGTCCATGTGGGGCCTGTCGCGCACCCTCGTCGCCAATCTGGTCGAGGGTGTCACGAAGGGCTTCGAGAAGAAGCTCGAGATCAACGGCGTCGGCTATCGCGCCGCGGTGCAGGGCAAGTCCCTGAACCTGGCGCTCGGCTTCAGCCACGACGTGAACTATCCGATCCCGGAAGGGATCCAGATCGTCACGCCGCGGCCGACGGAGATCATCGTGTCCGGCATCGACCGCCAGAAGGTCGGTCAGGTTGCCGCCGAGATCCGCAAGTACCGTGGCCCCGAGCCCTACAAGGGCAAGGGCGTCAAGTACGCCGACGAGTTCATCTTCCGCAAGGAAGGCAAGAAGAAGTAACGGATTCGAACCATGGCCCAGTACAAGGACGCTACCGAGCGCCGCAAGGCGCGTGTCCGTCGTGCTCTTCGCACGACGGCGAACGGGCGGCCGCGCCTCTCGGTGCATCGCTCGTCGAAGCACATCTACGCGCAGGTCATCGACGATGCGCGCGGCGTGACGATCGCCGCCGCCTCGTCGCTTGAGAAGACCCTGCGGGAGAGCCTGAAGACCGGCGCGGACGTCGCCGCGGCGCAGGCGATCGGCAAGCTCGTGGCGGAACGCGCCGTCGCAGCCGGTGTGAAGGACGTGGTCTTCGACCGCGGCGCCTTCATCTATCACGGCCGCGTCAAGGCGCTCGCCGATGCCGCCCGCGAGGGCGGTCTCAACTTCTGAGATCACGAGCGGGATCCCCCCGCAGAACGACGAGGATAAGATCATGGCTCGTGAACGTGAGCGTGAACGCGAGGATCGCGACAACACGTTCGTGGACAAGCTGGTCCACATCAACCGTGTCGCGAAGGTTGTGAAGGGTGGCCGTCGCTTCGGCTTCGCTGCCCTGGTGGTGGTCGGCGACCAGAAGGGCCGCGTCGGCTTCGGCCACGGCAAGGCCCGCGAGGTGCCGGAGGCGATCCGCAAGGCGACGGAAGCCGCCAAGCGCGCGCTGATCCGCGTGCCGCTGCGCGAGGGCCGGACCCTGCACCATGACGTGCATGGCCATCACGGCGCCGGCAAGGTGATCCTGCGCGCGGCTCCGGCCGGTACGGGCATCATCGCGGGCGGCCCGATGCGCGCCGTCTTCGAGACGCTCGGCATGCAGGACGTGGTGGCGAAGTCGTTCGGCTCGTCCAACCCGTACAACATGGTGCGCGCCACCTTCGACGCGCTGAAGAACCAGGACAGCCCGCGCCTCGTGGCCGCGCGCCGCAGCCTGAAGGTGTCGCAGCTTCAGTCCCGCCGCCGCGTCGACGACGCCGAAGCGACCGACTGACGCCCTGAGAGGTAGTGGAGCTTATCATGGCGAACAGCAGCAAGACGGTCACGGTCGAGCAGATCGGCAGCCCGATCCGCCGCCCCCAGGAGCAGCGGGCGACGCTCGTCGGTCTCGGCCTCAACAAGCTTGGGCGTCGCTCGACGCTCGAAGACACCCCGGCCGTGCGTGGCATGATCCAGAAGGTCCGCCACCTCGTCCGCGTCGTCGAAGCCTGACGGCGCCGAAGGAGACTGGCGATGAGCCTCAACGAGATCAAGGACAATGACGGCGCGCGCAAGAAGCGCATGCGCGTCGGCCGCGGCATCGGCTCCGGCAAGGGCAAGACCGGCGGGCGTGGCGTGAAGGGTCAGACCTCGCGCACCGGCGTCGCGATCAAGGGCTTCGAGGGCGGCCAGATGCCGATCCATCGTCGCCTGCCCAAGCGCGGCTTCAACAACATCTTCGCGCTGGACTGGAACGAGGTTTCCCTCGGCCGCATCCAGACCGCGATCGATGCGGGCAAGCTGGACGCCGCTACGGCGGTCACCCAGGCGGCTCTGGTCGAGGCGGGCGTGCTGCGCCGCGCCAAGGCGGGCGTGCGGGTGCTCGGCGGCGGCGAGCTGAAGGCGAAGGTGACGCTCGAGGTCGCCCACGCCACGAAGTCGGCGGTCGAAGCGATCGAGAAGGCCGGCGGCACTGTGACGCTGCTCGCGTCCAAGGCCAAGGCTGGTGAAACGGCGGCCTGACGCTTAAGTCAGGCCTACCTACAAAGTCCTTCAGGGCACAGCGAGGGAGCGAAGCCTCATGGCCTCGGCAGCGGAACAGCTCGCGTCGAACCTCAATTTCGGTGCTCTCGCGAAGGCCGAAGAACTGAAGAAGCGCATCTGGTTTACGCTGGGTGCGCTTCTCGTCTATCGGCTCGGCACCTACATTCCGATGCCCGGCATCAACCCGGATGCGCTTGCGGACGTGTTCAACACCGCGCAGCAGGGCATCATCGGCCTGTTCAACATGTTCTCGGGCGGCGCGGTCTCGCGCATGGCGATCTTCGCCCTGAACATCATGCCGTACATCTCCGCGTCGATCATCATCCAGCTGCTGACCACCGTCTCCCCGACGCTGGAGGCGCTGAAGAAGGAAGGCGAGGCGGGCCGCAAGACCATCAACCAGTACACGCGCTACCTGACGGTGGTGCTGGCCGTGTTCCAGTCCTACGGCATCGCCGTCGGGCTCGAGGGCTCGGGCTCGGTGGTCTCGGATCCCGGCTGGTTCTTCCGCATCTCGACCGTGATCACGCTGACCGGCGGCACCATGTTCCTGATGTGGCTGGGCGAGCAGATCACCTCGCGCGGCATCGGCAACGGCATCTCGCTGATCATCTTCGCCGGCATCGTCGCGGAGCTGCCTTCGGCGACCGCCAACACGCTGGAACTCGGCCGCCAGGGCGCCCTGTCCACCGGCATCATCCTCGCCGTGATCCTGATGGTCGTGGCGGTGATCATGTTCATCGTGTTCATGGAGCGCGCCCAGCGCCGGCTGCTGATCCAGTATCCAAAACGCCAGGTGGGCAACAAGGTCTATGACGGCCAGTCGTCGCACCTGCCGCTGAAGCTGAACACCTCGGGCGTCATCCCGCCGATCTTCGCCTCCTCGCTGCTGCTGATCCCGACCACGGTCGCCAGCTTCATGCAGGGCCGCGGGCCGGAATGGCTGACCACGGTCACCGCGCTGATCGGGCATGGCCAGCCGCTGTTCATGCTGCTCTACGTGGCGCTGATCGTGTTCTTCTGCTTCTTCTACACCGCGATCGTCTTCAATCCGACGGAGACGGCGGACAACCTCAAGAAGCATGGCGGCTTCATCCCCGGTATCCGTCCGGGTGAGCGCACGGCCGAGTATATCGACTATGTGCTGACTCGCATCACCGTCATCGGTGCGGCTTACCTAGCGGTCGTCTGCCTGTTCCCCGAGATACTGATCTCGTATGCTGCGGTTCCGTTCTACTTCGGGGGCACGTCGCTGCTGATCGTGGTGAGCGTGACCATGGACACGGTTGCGCAGGTCCAGGGGCACTTGCTGGCGCATCAGTATGAAGGGCTGGTCAAGAAGGCCAAGCTCAGGGGGAAGCGTCGATGAGGCTGATTCTTCTTGGTCCGCCGGGTGCGGGCAAGGGAACTCAGGCGCAGCGTCTGGTCGCACGGCACGGCATCGTGCAGCTCTCGACCGGTGACATGCTGCGCGAGGCGGTGCGTAACGGAACGCCCGTCGGCCTGCGTGCCAAGGAAGTGATGGACGCGGGCAAGCTCGTGTCGGACGACATCGTGATCGACATCGTCGCCGATCGTATCGAGCAGCCGGACGCCGCCAAGGGCTTCATCCTCGACGGTTTCCCGCGCACGGTCGCCCAGGCCAAGGCGCTGGACGACATGCTCGCCGCCAAGGGCCTGAAGCTCGACGCGGTGATCGAGTTCAAGGTTGACCAGGCGAAGCTTGTCGACCGCATCCTGCAGCGCGCCCGCGAGGCCACCGAGCGTGGCGAACCGGTGCGCCGGGACGACGACCCGGAAATCTTCAAGACCCGGCTCGAGGCGTTCAACCGCGACACCGCGGTCGTGGCGCCTTATTACGCCGAGCGCGGGCTCCTGGTGGCCGTCGACGGCATGAAGCCGATCGGCGAGGTGGAGCAGGCGATCTCGGAGATTCTCGAGGCCGTCTGACCGAATTGGTCGCGCGGGCTTGACAGGGCGCCAGAATCGCTCTATGTGCCGCGCTTCACTTAGAAAGGGCGTCGCGGGCCGACATCACGCGGTGATGTCGCGCGGCGCCTTGCGCATCCTCGCATGAGCCGGCCTCCACCGGACGCGAGGTGAGGTAAACCTCCGGCTTGCCGGACGACATGGAGACGGCCAGTGGCCCGTATCGCAGGCGTCAATATCCCGACCAACAAGCGCGTCGTCATCGCGCTTCAGTACATTCACGGCATCGGCGCGAAGAACGCGTCGGAGATCGTGGAGAAGGTCGGCATCCCGGCCGAGCGCCGCGTAAATCAGCTCACCGATCAGGAAGTGCTCCAGATCCGCGAGACCATCGACCGCGATTACATCGTTGAGGGCGACCTTCGCCGCGAAGTGTCGATGAACATCAAGCGCCTGATGGACCTCGGCTGCTACCGTGGCCTGCGCCATCGCCGTGGTCTGCCGGTGCGCGGCCAGCGCACGCACACCAATGCACGTACCCGCAAGGGTCCGGCCAAGCCGATCGCCGGCAAGAAGAAGTGAGGAGGCGGGCTTTGGCCCGCTTTTGCACGCCGGCGGCATGAGCGGCCGGTTTCGACATTCAAGACTATTGTCCCGAGCGCCTGGAATGACGGGCGCGCCTGAAGGATCGAAGATCAAATGGCTAAGGAAGCTGCCCGCATCAAGCGTCGCGAGCGGAAGAACATCGCGTCGGGCGTCGCGCATGTGAATGCGTCGTTCAACAACACCATGATCACCATCACCGACGCGCAGGGCAACACCATTGCCTGGTCCTCGGCGGGTGCCATGGGCTTCAAGGGCTCGCGCAAGTCGACCCCCTACGCGGCGCAGGTCGCGGCCGAGGATTGCGCGCGCAAGGCCGCCGAGCACGGCATGCGCACCATCGAGGTCGAGGTTTCCGGCCCGGGTTCGGGACGCGAGTCGGCGCTGCGCGCCTTCCAGGCCGCGGGCTACACGGTGACGTCGATCCGCGACGTGACGCCGATCCCGCACAATGGCTGCCGCCCGCGCAAGCGTCGGCGCGTCTGATTTTTAGCTAGGCCGGGCGGCGCTTTCACGCGCCGCCGGGCACGCCGCGTTTGGCATTCCCTCCCGGCCCGGCCGGGGGCGCGTCCCGGAGGTTTCGTCCGGGGGCCGTCGAAAGCAAGGGTGACGCAAGTGATTCAGAAGAACTGGCAAGAGCTGATCAAGCCCGAGAAGCTCGAGGTTTCGGTCGGCGGCGATGCGAAGCGCTTCGCGACGGTTGTCGCCGAGCCGCTCGAGCGTGGATTCGGCCAGACGCTCGGCAATGCGCTGCGTCGCATCCTGCTGTCCTCGCTCCAGGGCGCGGCGGTGACGTCGGTGCATATCGACGGCGTGCTGCACGAGTTCTCGTCGATCCCCGGCGTGCGTGAGGATGTGACGGACATCGTCCTGAACATCAAGGACATCGCCATCAAGATGGTCGGCGACAGTGCCAAGCGCATGGTCGTCAAGAAGCAGGGTCCGGGCATCGTCACCGCCGGCGACATCCAGACCGTCGGCGACATCCAGGTGCTGAACCCCGAGCTCGTGCTGTGCACGCTCGATGACGGTGCCGAGATCCGCATGGAGTTCACGGTCGACACCGGCAAGGGCTACGTCGCCGCCGACCGCAACCGTCCCGAGGACGCGCCGATCGGCCTGATCCCGGTCGACAGCCTCTACTCGCCGGTCAAGAAGGTCTCCTACAAGGTCGAGAACACCCGCGAGGGCCAGATCCTCGACTTCGACAAGCTGACCATGACCATCGAGACCAACGGCTCGATCGGTCCCGAGGACGCGCTGGCCTATGCCGCGCGCATCCTGCAGGACCAGCTTGAGATCTTCGTGAATTTCGAGGAGCCCAAGCGCGAGGCCGAGAGCCCGGCCATGCAGGAGCTGCCCTTCAATCCGGCGCTGCTGAAGAAGGTCGACGAGCTCGAGCTGTCGGTTCGTTCGGCGAACTGCCTGAAGAACGACAACATCGTCTATATCGGCGACCTGATCCAGAAGACCGAGGCGGAGATGCTCCGGACCCCGAACTTCGGCCGCAAGTCGCTGAACGAGATCAAGGAAGTTCTCGCCAGCATGGGCCTGCACCTCGGCATGGAAGTGCCGGGCTGGCCGCCGGAGAACATCGAGGATCTCGCCAAGCGGTTCGAAGATCACTACTGAGCACTGAACGCGGCGTTCGAGCCGTCACATCCATTACCCGGCTCGAAGGCCGTCGCACCTTAGGATTTAGTCGTCATGAACCACGGCAAGGCATATCGCCGGTTCAACCGGACCGCTGAGCACCGCAAGGCCATGTTCGCCAACATGGCGCAGGCGCTCATCACCCATGAGCAGATTATCACCACGCTGCCGAAGGCGAAGGACCTTCGCCCGGTGGTCGAGAAGCTGATCACCCTCGGCAAGCGTGGCGGGCTGCATGCGCGCCGCCAGGCGATCGCCGAGGTGCGCGACGTCGCCGTCGTGCGCAAGCTTTTCGACGTCATCGGCCCGCGCTACAAGGAGCGCAACGGCGGCTACACCCGCATCATCAAGGCCGGCTTCCGGCACGGTGATTCGGCCCCGATCGCGGTGATCGAGCTGGTCGACCGCGACGAGAGCGCCAAGGGCGCCGCCGACCTCGCCCGTCACGAGGCGTCGAAGACCGAAGAATCCGCCGCCGCCTGACACCGGGCGACGCAACGGCATGACGAAGGGGCGGCCTTGGCTGCCCCTTTTTGTTTGCGCCGGGGCGGGGCGCATGGCTCGCCTACGGGCAGGCGCGGAAGTGGAGCCGTGACTGCCCTCGACCCTTTTTCCGCCAAGGAGCCAAGGCTATATCTGGGGCCATGAACCGTTTTGCCAGCTTCCTCACCGCCGCCCTTCTCCTGATCGCGCCCGCCGCGGCGCAGGCCCCCAGCCCGGCAACGCCGCCCACGCCGATGCCGATGGCGACGCCCGGGCAGACGCGGGTGCCGACCTCGCGGGCGGAGATCGCGCTCAGCTTCGCGCCCGTGGTGGCGCGCACCGCGCCTGCCATCGTCAACGTCTACGCGATGCGGGCGGTCCGCCAGCGCCGGGGCATGTCGCTGCTCGACGACCCGTTCTTCCGGCGCTTCTTCGGCGCCCCCTCGGGCCCGGGCTTCGGCGGGCCGAGCGAGCGCATCCAGCGCGCCCTCGGTTCGGGCGTGATCGTCGACCCCTCGGGTCTGGTGGTCACCAACAACCACGTCATCGACGGCGCCGACGAGGTGCGGGTGTCGCTGGCCGACAAGCGCGAATATGACGCCGACATCCTGCTGCGCGATCCGCGCACGGATCTGGCGATTCTGAAGCTTAAGGGCGGCAAGGGCGACTTCCCCTCCGCCGAGCTCGGCTCGTCCGACGACCTCCAGGTCGGCGACATCGTGCTCGCCATCGGCAACCCGTTCGGCGTCGGCCAGACGGTGACGCAGGGCATCGTCTCTGCGCTCGCGCGCACCCAGGTGGGCATCACCGACTACCAGTTCTTCATCCAGACCGATGCGGCCATCAATCCCGGCAATTCGGGCGGCGCGCTGGTGGATACGGCGGGGCGCGTCATCGGCATCAACACGGCGATCTTCTCGCGCTCGGGCGGCTCGCAGGGCATCGGCTTCGCGATTCCCGCCGACATGGTGCGCGTGGTGCTGCAATCGGTGCTGAGCGGCGGCAAGTCGGTGCGCCGCCCCTGGCTCGGCGCCCAGCTCCAGCGCGTGACGCCGGACATCGCCGAGGGGCTGGACCTGTCGCGCCCGGTCGGTTCGCTGGTGCAGAGCGTGGTGCCCGGCAGCCCCGCAGCGCTCGGCGGGCTGAAGGTCGGCGACCTCATCACCGGCATCGCCGGGCAGGAGACCGACGACCCGGACGCCTTCGGCTATCGCTTCGCCACCCGTCCGCTGGGCGGCAAGGTGGAGGTGGCCGTGGTGCGGCAGGGCAAGAAGATGGAGCTCTCGCTCCCGCTCGAGGCCGCGCCCGAGACCGTGCCGCGCGAGGAGCGCGTGCTTGACGGCCGCTCGCCGCTCGCCGGCGCCACCGTGGTGAACCTGTCGCCGGCCGTGGCGGAGGAACTGCGCACGGTCGAGCCGGACAAGGGCGTGGTGGTAACCGCCGTCGCCGACGGCTCGCCGGCGGACCTCACCAATCTGAAGGTCGGCGACGTGCTGGTCGAGGTGAATGGCGAGCGCATCGAGCGCACCGCCGATCTGGTGCGCGCCACCGCCTCGCCCTCGCGGGTGTGGCGCATTACGCTGCAGCGCGGCGGGCGCACGCTCACCGCCATGCTTCCGGGATGAGGCTTCCTTGGCTGACGACCTCTTTGCCAGCGCCGGGCTCGAAACCACCGCGCCGCGGCCGCTGGCCGACCGGCTACGGCCGCGTCAGCTCTCCGAGGTGGTCGGGCAGGAGCACCTGACCGGCCCGGACGGCATCCTCACCCGCATGATCGAGAGCCATTCGCTGGGCTCGCTCATCTTCTGGGGACCGCCCGGTACGGGCAAGACGACCGTCGCCCGGCTGCTCGCGCATTCGACCGATCTCGACTTCGAGCAGGTCTCGGCCATCTTCACCGGCGTCGCCGACCTGAAGAAGGTGTTCGAGGCGGCGCGCGGGCGCCGCGCGCTCGGCCGGGGCACGCTGCTATTCGTCGACGAGATCCACCGCTTCAACCGCGCCCAGCAGGACAGCTTCCTGCCGGTGATGGAGGACGGCACCGTCACGCTGGTCGGCGCCACCACCGAGAACCCGTCCTTCGAGCTCAACGCGGCCCTGCTGTCGCGCGCCCGCGTGCTCACCTTCCGCGCCCTTGACGAGGAGGCGATCGACCGGCTGCTCGGCCGGGCCGAGGAGCTTGAGGGCCGCCCGCTGCCGCTCGACACGGACGCGCGGGCGGTGCTGGTGCGGATGGCGGATGGCGACGGGCGGGCGGCGCTGACGCTGGCCGAGGAGGCCTGGCGCGCCGCGCGACCGGGCGAGGTGTTCGACGGCGCCAAGCTGCAGGAGATCGTGCAGCGCCGCGCCCCGATCTACGACAAGAGCGAGGACGGGCACTACAACCTCATCTCGGCGCTGCACAAGTCGGTGCGCGGGTCGGACCCGGACGCGGCGCTGTACTGGCTGGCGCGCATGATCGACGCTGGCGAGAATCCGCTCTTCCTGGCCCGCCGGCTGGTGCGGATGGCGTCCGAGGATATCGGCAACGCCGACCCGCAGGCGCTGGTCGTCGCCAATGCGGCGAAGGACACCTACGATTTTCTCGGTTCGCCCGAGGGCGAGCTCGCGCTGGCGCAGGCGGCGGTCTATCTGGCAACCGCGCCGAAATCGAACGCCGTATACACCGCCTGGAAGCAGGCGCTGAGGGTGGCGAAGGAGGGCGGGTCTCTGGTGCCGCCCAAGCACATCCTAAACGCGCCGACCAAGCTGATGCGGCAGGAAGGCTATGGCTCGGGCTACGACTATGACCACGACGCGCCCGACGCGTTCTCCGGGCAGAACTATTTTCCCGACAAGCTGGGCCGCCAGCACTTCTACGAGCCGGTCGAGCGCGGCTTCGAGCGCGAGATCCGCAAGCGCCTCGACTACTGGGCCCGCTTGCGCGCGGAGCGGCAGCAGAGGTAAGGGGAAGCCATGACGATGAGCGGTCTGTTCCTTATCTTCCTTGGCGCGGGGATCGGCGGCGTGCTGAGAAACGCCGTGGGCATGGCGAGCATGCGCATGTTCGGCACGGCCTTTCCGTTCGGGACCTTCCTCGTCAACGTGGTGGGCAGCTTCATCATCGGCTGCGCCGCCGGCTGGCTGACCATGCGGGTCGAGCACATGTGGGCCGGCCATGCCCGCTTCTTCGTCGTCACCGGCCTGCTGGGCGGGTTCACGACCTTCTCCTCCTTCTCTCTCGACGCCGCCATTCTCGCCGAGCGCGGCGAGGTGTGGCTGGCGGCGCTCTATGTCGGTGGATCGGTCATCGTCTCGCTGGCCGCCGTGTTCGGCGGGCTGGCGCTGGTGCGCGCGGTCGCGTGACGCGGGGCCTCGTCTCGGCTATGTGCTGGGGCGAGGAGAACACACACGATGGCCGTCGTCACACGACACGTCGACAGCGATGAAGAGGGCATGCGCCTCGACCGCTGGTTCAAGACGCATTTCCCTGACCTGTCCTTCGGACATCTGCAGAAGCTGCTGCGCAGCGGGCAGGTGCGCGTCGATGGCGGCCGGGTGAAGACCAATACCCGGCTTTCCGCCAGCCAGGCCATCCGCATTCCCCCGCTGGAGGAGAAGGCGCAGCTCTCGGCGGCGGATTATCTCGACGCGCAGGAGCATGCGGAGGCGGGCACGGCGCCCGGCGTGCGTCCCCCCCGGCCATCGTCGCCCGCCGGGGCGATCGCGGCGCCGGCGGTGCGCCGCGCCAGCGCCGACGACAAGGACGCTACCGCGCTCAAGGCGATGACGCTCTACGAGGACCGCGACGTGCTGGTGCTCAACAAGCCCTACGGCCTCGCCGTGCAGGGCGGCTCGGGCACCTATCGCCACGTCGACGGCATGCTGGAGGCGCTGCGCCGCGAGGACGGGCAGAAGCCGCGCCTGGTCCACCGCATCGACAAGGACACGTCGGGAATCCTGCTGGTGGCGAAGAGCCGGCTGGCGGCTTCGACGCTGGCCAAGACCTTCCGCTCGCGTTCCGCCCGGAAGGTCTACTGGGCGCTGGTCCCGGGCGTTCCCCGGCCGGCGCAGGGGCGCATCTCCACCTATCTCGCCAAGGACGACGCGGCCGAGAAAATGCGGGTCGCGCGGCACGGCGACGATGAGGCGAGCCACGCCATCTCCTATTACGCCGTGGTGGACCACGCCGCGCAGAAGATGTCCTGGCTGTCGCTGAAGCCGGTGACGGGGCGCACCCACCAGCTGCGCGCCCACGCCGCCCATATCGGCCACCCGATCGTCGGCGATCCGAAATATTTCGACATCGAGAACTGGCCGCTGCCGGGCGGGCTTCAGAACCGGCTGCACCTGCTGGCGCGCCGGCTGGTGATCCCCCATCCGCGTGGCGACCGGATGATCGACGTCTCCGCGCCGCTGCCCCCGCACATGCAGCAGAGCTGGAACGTGCTAGGCTTCGATGCCTCCCATTACGACCCCATCGTCGAGGCGCCCGAAAGCTGATCGGGTCGACAGCCGTTCTGGCAGCGACTATTACCTTTGGAGTATAGGAGTATCGTGGCGGTACGCCTTTCGGATTCGCTCATTGCATGAGGGAATCCGGAAGCCGGCCTGCCGCGGAAATGGCGGCCGGCCGCCATTTACCAAGCGCGCGCCGTGAATGTATTCGCCTGTCGGGTGGTCTTCGGGATCGGAATGCGCCTTGGGTCACGGGATACGCCGGCAGCAACGGGACGAGCGTGGGGGATGGTCGTCCGTGAGCGAATTGAGCGTCTTTGATGTTCCGGACCGGAAACAGGCAGCCGGCCGCCTCGCCAACGTAGCGCGGCTGGAGCGCTACCGGCACGTTATCCGCTGCGGGCTGATGGTCGGCGCGGCCGCTGTCGATCTCGCCGCCATCGGCGGGGCGGGCGTGCTCAGCGCCTTCCTGCGGTTCTCCGATGTGAGCGCGGGAAGCTGGGTGCAGTCGCTCGTCCTGCTGTCGCCCTCCTACCTCGTCATGGCGCTGGCGCTGCGCGCCTATTCGATCGCGGTGCTGGGGTCGCTCGGCCGGTCGGTGCTGACCTCGTTCCTGGCGATTGTGGGCTCCTCGGCCATCACCTTCAGCATCGCCTTCGGCCTCAAGGTCGGCGAGGAGCTGTCGCGCCTGCAGACGGGCATGACGATCGTGCTGGCGATGTTCCTGATCGCCGCCTTCCGCCTCGTCGGCGTGCGGCTGATCCGCCGGACCCTGAGCTCGATCGTCGAGCCGCGCATCGTCGTGCTGACCGACGGCGAGGGGCTCGAGCGGCGCGCCGGCCACCGGATGACCTTCCTGGTCGACGTGCACAAGGCCGGCATCGTGCCGGAACTCGCCGATCCGCGCTTCTTCGACCGCCTCGGCCACGCGGTCCGCGATGCCGACCGCGTCGTGCTGGCCTTTTCCGACTCCGGCGAGAGGCTGGCCTGGACCGAGGCGATGCGCCAGACCGGTGTCGACGCCGAAGTGGTGGCGGATCTGGGCGAAGTGCGCCCGATCGCGCTCTCGCGCTGGGAGGACCACACCACGCTCGTCGTTTCGCGCGGCCCGCTCAATCTCGGCGAGCGCCTGCTCAAGCGGATGTTCGATCTTCTGGTGGCGAGCGGCATGCTGTTGGTCGCCGGCCCGGTCATCGCCGTCTGCGCGGTGCTGGTGAAGCTCGATTCGCCCGGGCCCGCCCTGTTCGTGCAGGACCGCACCGGGCGCAACAACCGCACCTATCGCTGCTTCAAGCTGCGCACCATGCGCACTGACCTCACCGACAAGCACGGCGGCATCTCGGCCTCGCGCGGCGATTCACGGATCACCCGGATCGGCGGCTTCCTGCGGCGCACGAGCCTCGACGAGCTGCCGCAGCTCTTCAACGTGCTGCTGGGCGACATGAGCCTCGTCGGCCCGCGCCCGCACGCGCTCGGCTCGCGCGCCGAGGGAGCGCTGTTCTGGGAGCTGGTGCCGGAGTACTGGAGCCGCCACGCGATGAAGCCGGGCGTGACCGGCCTCGCGCAGGTGCGCGGCCTGCGCGGCGCGACCCACTGCCGCGAGGACATCGAGCGCCGCGTCGCCGCCGATCTCGAATACATCAACGACTGGTCGCTCTGGCTCGACATCAAGATCCTGGTGATGACGGTCCGGGTCGCGGTCCACAGCAACGCCTATTGAGGCGCGGCCGGGCGCTGCCTTGGTCGCGTCGCAATCCACGCGCCATTGAAACCCGGCAGCGCCCGGACGATTGCGCCGGGCCGCCGCGTTCGCCCACCGATTTCGGGTCCATCATGCTCGGCCATTCCTGGCGCCTGCCCACTCTCGCCCTCCTCGCCGCCTGCCTGCTGCCGGGCAGCGCCTTCGCAACCGATAGCTGCGCGGGCAAGCTCGGCACCGAGCGCGTGCTCGAGGTCGATCCTCATCATCTGCAGGTCGGCACCAAGCACTTTCCCCAGACCCTCGACCTCGCCGAGGGCGAGGTGGTGCTGACCTTCGACGACGGGCCGCATCCGGGAGCGACCGAGGCGGTGCTGAAGGCGCTGGCGCAGCAATGCACCCGGGCGACCTTCTTCGTCATCGGCCGCAACGCCGCCGCCCATCCGGCACTGCTGAAGCAGATCCTCGCCGGTGGCCACACGCTCGGCTACCACAGCCAGACCCACCCCATGACGCTGGCGGACCTGCCGTTCGACAAGGCGGTGGCGGACATCGAGAAGGGCTTCGCCACGGTCGACAAGGCCGCCTATGGCAAGGCCGGCGCGCAGCCGCGGGTGCCGTTCTTCCGCTTTCCCGGCTTCGGCTCGTCACCACAGCTCCTCGCCTATCTCGACAAGCGGGGCGTCGGCGTGTTCGGCGCCGACCTGTGGGCGGGCGACTGGAACCCGATGACCGCGGACCAGCAGCTCAAGCTGCTGATGTCGAGGCTCGACCGGCAACGGCGCGGAATCATCCTGCTGCACGACACCCACCAGCAGACCGCGAAGATGATGCCGGCCTTCCTCGCCGAGCTGCACCGGAAGGGCTACCACGTCGTCCACGTCGTTCCCGCCGGCCCGGTGACGGCGACCGCCCCGCAGTGAGCGGCGCCCCCGTGCGGCGTTAACGCGCCCCCCGTGGTCGCACGGGGCAGGGCAGGGGCCGGACGCGCCGCCGGAGCCAACGGCGCACACGCGACGCCGCGACACGCGAGACCTGCGCCGCTCTGATCGTCAGATTTTCGGATGAGGGGCCCGGACAGATCTCCGGACCGGGGCCGATCCTTCAGATCGGGAATGGTGCGGTCGAGAGGACTCGAACCTCCACGGTGTTACCCACTGCCACCTCAAGGCAGCGCGTCTACCAATTCCGCCACGACCGCAAATGCCCGTTGATCCGCCGGCAAAGTGGCTACCGACGCGAGCGGGGGATCGTCTAACAGATCGAATGAGGCTCCACAAGAGCCGCCATGGGCTGTGGACAGGGCTGCGTTCGCCGCGGCTCTCGGCGGGGAGACAGCGCGGCCGCGGATGATTATGTGTGGGCCATGAAGGTGAGCGTCGTTTCCCCCTCCACCGCGCGCGATGCGCTGCCCACATCCTTCCTGCCGCTGGCGGGCAGCCCGCCCGTCGCCTGGCGCGTGGCGCCCGCGCCGGTGGCCTATGCCGAGGCGCTGGCCGAGATGGACCGGCTGGCCGAGGCGATCGCCGCCGGACGGACCGACGAGACCGTCTGGCTGCTCGAGCATCCCCCGCTCTACACCGCCGGCACCAGCGCCCGGCGCGAGGATCTGGTCGATCCCGACCGCTTTCCGGTGTTCGAGACCGGGCGCGGCGGCCAGTTCACCTATCATGGCCCCGGCCAGCGGGTGGCCTATGTCATGCTCGACCTCAAGCGCCGCGCGCCGGATGTGCGCCGCTATGTCGCCGCGCTGGAGGAATGGCTGATCCGCACGCTCGCCGCCTTCAACGTGCGCGGCGAGCGCCGGGAGGACCGGGTGGGCGTCTGGGTGCGCCATCCCACCAAGGCCGGGGAGGGCGAGGACAAGATCGCGGCGCTGGGCATACGGGTGCGACGCTGGGTGACGATGCACGGCGTCTCCCTCAACGTGGAGCCGGAGCTGGCGCATTTCGAGGGAATTGTGCCCTGCGGCGTGCGCGAGCACGGCGTCACCAGCCTAGTCGAGCTCGGCCTGCCGATGACGATGGAGGATGTCGATCTCGCCCTGCGGCGCGAGTTCGAAGTGTTGTTCGGCCCGACGCGGACCGAAGGCTAGAGCGTCGGCAGTACCGCGAAGTCGCCGGCGATGATGCCGCCCTGCGCCGGGGGCTCGCCGATCACCTCGATATTCGTCACCCGTGCGGAGGGCGGCCCGGTGCGGCAGGCCTCGACGAAGGCGGCGAGCGAATCGGGCGCGGCGTGGATCAGCGCCTCCACCGTTCCCTCGCGCCGGTTGCGCACCCAGCCGGCATGGCCCTCGCGGCGCGCCCTGTCGGCGAGCCAGGCGCGGTAGCCCACGCCCTGCACGCGCCCGTGGATGATCAGGCGGGTCGCTTGAGGTGTCATGCTGCCGGTTCTCCTGTTGCGGACCGACAACGGCGCCGGCCGGTTCGAATCTATCGCGCGCGGAACGATTTGCGTTCCCATGCGATGCTTCCTAAGAACAGCTCCATCCAGTCAGTGCGAACGTCCGGCCGGAGTGCGGCATGAGCGAAGAGACCGATCTCGCCGTCCCGCCCGCGCGCGGGACGGAACCCGAACGCGACCCGATCGAGGTGCCCGGCTTCGTCGAGGCGGTGGCCGGCGCGGTCGCGACCAGCGATGTCGGCGCGCTGCGCGAACTGGTCGCCGATCTCCACGAGAGCGACCTGGCGCGCCTGCTCGAGGCCCTTCCCGGCGAGGACCGGCCGCGCCTCGTCGAACTGCTCGGCCCGGACTTCGACTTCACCGCGCTGACCGAGCTCGACGAGACCGCGCGCCTGCAGATCCTCGAGGCGCTGTCGACCCGCACCGTGGTCGAGGGCCTGCGCGAGCTCGAATCCGACGACGCGGTCTACATCCTCGAGGACCTCGACGAGGCCGACAAGCAGCAGATCCTCGCTTATCTGCCGACGCCCGAGCGCGCGGCGCTGCAGCGCAGCCTCGACTATCCCGAGGCCAGCGCCGGCCGGCGCATGCAGACCGAGTTCATCGCGCTGCCGCCGTTCTGGACCGTCGGCCAGACGCTGGACTACATCGGCGAGACCGAAGGGCTGCCGGAGACCTTCTTCGAAGTGTTCGTGGTCGACCCGACCTACCGCCACAGCGGCTCGGTGCCGCTCGACCGGCTGATCCGCACGCGCCGGAACGTGAAGCTTGGCGAGGTCGTCACGCCGGACCGCCACGTGGTGCAGGCGACCGACGACCAGGAGGACGTCGCCCGGGTGTTCGAGCGCTACAACCTGATCTCGGCGCCGGTGGTCGACGAGGGAGGGCGCCTCGTCGGCGTGCTCACGGTCGACGACATCGTCGACGTGATCCAGGAGGAGGCCGACGAGGACCTCAAGGCGCTGGGCGGCGTCGCCGGCGACGAGGAGCTGTCGGACAGCTTCTGGTACATCGCCCGCAGCCGCTTCTCCTGGCTGCTGCTCAACCTGATCGCCGCCAACATCGCCTCCTTCGTCATCTCGCTGTTCGAGGGCGAGCTGCAGAAGATGGTGGCGCTCGCCGTGCTGATGCCGATCGTCGCCAGCCAGGGCGGCAATGCCGGCACCCAGACCATGACGGTGGCCGTGCGGGCGCTGGCGACGCGCGAGCTGAGGGCCAGCAACGCCCGGCGCATCGTCATGCGCGAGCTGCTGGTCGGGCTGTTCAACGGCGTTGTCTTCGCGGTGATCATGGCGGCGGTGGTCTTCGCCCGCTTCGGCCTGGCCGATCTCGGCTACGTCATCGGCCTCGCCATGATCATCAACCTCGTGGCGGCCGCGCTCGGCGGCATCCTCATCCCGCTTGGGCTGGACCGGCTCAAGGTCGATCCGGCGGTCTCCTCCGGTCCCTTCGTCACCACAGTGACCGACGTCGTCGGCTTCTTCGCGTTCCTGGGTATCGCTTCATTGTGGTTCTAGGACTCGCCGCTTCGTGTCTACCTCCCTATCTGATTTCAATCGGAATTAAGGAAACACGAGCTAAGCTGTTGTCGTCTTGTTGGAGGAGCGGATGAAGGCGCCCTTCGGACGCCTTCTTGGACCTCGTGCCGAAGGCGACGCGA
Organism: Ancylobacter mangrovi; assembly: GCF_024752335.1. Taxonomy (NCBI): domain Bacteria; kingdom Pseudomonadati; phylum Pseudomonadota; class Alphaproteobacteria; order Hyphomicrobiales; family Xanthobacteraceae; genus Ancylobacter; species Ancylobacter mangrovi. The sequence continues at coordinate 24,641 of NZ_JANTHY010000013.1, forward strand.
TCCGCGGCGCGGCGGGCTCGCCGCACCCGGACCTGGCGCGCGCGGGCGACCGCATGATCATCGCGGTCGCGCTGGTCATCGTCGCCGCGGTCGTCGCCATGGCCGGCTTCGCCTTCGTCGCCGCCGAACGCATCGACATGGCCTCGCGCGCTCGCTGGAGCAGCGTCGTGGTCGAGTCGCTCCAGCGCCGGGCGAGCTCGCTGCAGCGGGACCTGGCGAGCTTCGCGCACTGGGACGAATCGGTGCTGCGCACCGCCTATTTCCTCGACGTCGACTGGGTGCACGAGAATTTCGGCCACTGGCTCTACAAGACCCAGCGGCACAATCGGTCCTACATCGTGCTCGACAGCGGGGTCGCCTATGCCTCGGTCGATGGCGCGCTGACGCCGGTCGACAAGGCTCCCTTCGACGCCGACGCCATCCTGCCGCTGGTGCGCGGCGTGCAGAGCGCCTATGCCGCGCGCAGCCACGAGGCCGCCACCGCTCCCAAGATGGAGGACGGGCGCAGCCGCGAGCTGCCGCCGGTGTTCCGGGCTGGCTACATGCGCGTGGAGGGCCATCCCGCGCTGGTGGGCGCGATCAGCATCACACCGGACTACGGGCGCGTGGTGCCGCCCAGCGGCCTGCCGCCGATCGCCGTGACCGTGCTGTTCATGGATGCGAATTTCCTCGGCGACATTGTCGGGGAGCTGCACATCGTCGACCCGATCGTGACCAATCACCCGCCGGGTAGCGAACGTCAGGCGGTGGCGATTCCCTTCTACGATTCGAACCTGCCGCCGGCGTGGCTGAGCTGGATTCCGGACAATCCCGGCGCCTCGCTGATCCGGGCGCTGCTGCCCGCACTGACGGGCACCGCCGTCCTGCTGCTGGTCGCCGCCGCGATCGTGCTCTGGTTCGCGCGCCGCGCCACGCAGAACCTCGCCGCCAGCGAGGCGCTGGCCTCGCGCCTAGCCTATGTCGACCCGCTCACCGGGCTCGCCAACCGCGCCATGCTGGTGCGCACCATCGGCGAATGGCCGGCGCAGAACGCCCCCGGCGCGCGGCTCGCGATCTTCTTTCTCGACCTCGACGGCTTCAAGGACATCAACGACACGCTGGGCCACCATATCGGCGACCAGCTTCTGACCGAGATCGGCAACCGGCTGAACAGCCTGCCCATGCCGGTAGCGCTCGCCTCGCGCTTCGGCGGCGACGAGTTCGTGATCCTGGTCCCGGTCGGGGCGGACGACCACGAGATCGAGGCCATCGGCGCCGTCATCCTGGCGACGGTCCGCCAGCCGGTCGAGCTCGCCGTGCAGACGCTGGCGGTGAGCGGATCGGTCGGCGCGACCATCGTGCCCGACCACGGCACCGAGGCCAGCGAGCTGCTGCGCCTCGCCGACATCGCCGTCTACCGCGCCAAGGCGGACGGGCGGAACGCGGTGCGCCTGTTCGCGCCGAGCATGGAACGCGAGGTGGTCCGCCGCCGCGAAATGGAGCGCGAGCTGCGCCGCGCGCTCGACGAGGGCGAGCTCGCGGTGTTCTACCAGCCGCAATTCTCGGTCGACGGCGAGGCGGTGGTCGGCTTCGAGGCGCTGGTGCGCTGGTATCACCCGACCAACGGCGTCATCTCGCCCGGCGAGTTCATCTCGGTCGCGGAGCAGTCGAGCCTCATCACCGAGCTGGACATGTGGATGCTGCGCCAGGCCTGCGCCCAGTCGCGCGACTGGAACGACGTCAAGATCGCCGTCAACCTGTCGCCGGTGGATTTCCGCGCCCAGGACCTCGCGGTGCAGGTGGCGCGCATCCTGGAGGAGACCGGCTTCCCGCCGGAGCGGCTGGAGATCGAGATCACCGAGAACCTGCTGTTCGGCAACCAGCCCGAAGCATTTTCCTCGCTCTCGGCCCTGCGCAACATGGGCATCCGCATCGCGCTCGACGATTTCGGCAGCGGCTATTCCTCGCTCGGCTACATCCGCCGCTTCCGCGTCGACACGATCAAAATCGACCGCAGCTTCACGCAGAACATCGGCCGCAGCGACGACGCGGCGGCGATCATCGACTGCGTGGTGCGGCTGGCGCGCGCGCTCGCCATCACCGTCACCGCCGAGGGCGTGGAGACGCGCGAGCAGCTTCGCTACCTGCAGTCGGTCGGCTGTCATCAGGTGCAGGGGTTCCTGCTGGCGAGCCCGGTTCCGCTGTCGAGCATCGATCGGTATCTGGAACGCGCGCTCCGCCCGCTCACGCCCACGCCGCAGCGCCGCCGCGTCATCGTCTGAGCGGGAGGCAGCCTCATGTTCTTCTACGCCTCCAAGATCGCCTGGATGGTCGCCGTTCCCTCGACCTTCCTCACCCTGCTGGCGCTCGTCGGCCTGATGCTGATGCCATGGTTCCGCCGGCTCGGGCTGACGCTCGCCGCACTGGGGGCGATCGGCATCGCGGTGGCTGGCCTGGGGCCGCTCGGGCGCGTGCTGATGCACGAGCTGGAGCAGCGCTTTCCCCAATATGAGGGCGAGGGGCCGGTGACCGGCGTGATCGTGCTCGGCGGCGCGGAGCTGACCGAGATCACCGCCTCGCGCGGGCAGCCGAGCTTCAACGAGTCGGCCGAGCGGGAATTCGCGCTCGCCGACCTTTCGCGCCGCTACCCGCAGGCGCGGCTGGTCTTCGTTGGCGGCAGCGGGCAGATCCTCGGCTCGACCATGCAGGAGGCCGCGGTGGTCCGCCGGGCGCTGGGTCAGCTCGGCGTCGATCCGGCGCGGGTGACCTTCGAGACCCGCTCGCGCAACACGGCCGAGAACGCCCGCAACGCGCGGGAATTGCTCGAGCCGCAGCCGGGCGAGCGCTGGCTGCTCGTCACCTCGGCCTTCCATATGCCGCGCGCGGTGGGATGCTTCCGTGCCGCGGGATTTCCGGTGATCGCCTATCCGGTCGATTTCCGCACCACGGACAGGCTGAGCTTCGGGCTGTTCAGCAGCGTGTCGGAAGGGCTCGATTTCGTCGACCGTTCCGTGCGCGAATGGGTGGGACTTGCCGTCTATTACTGGACCGGACGCACCGACGCGTGGTTCCCCGCGCCCCGGCCCGAATCCCAGCCCTAGGCCGGTTCGTCCGGCGGCAGGCCGAGCCGGTAGACGCCCTTGAGGCCGTCCGGGTCGACGGGCTTGCCCTTGCGATAGATGACGAGCCGCCCCTCGCGGGCAAGGCGCAGCGCGGTGCGGCGCACCAGCGGAAGCAGGCTCTGCCAGTCCGGCCCCGTCGCCAGCGCCCGCGCCGGTTCCTCGGGAGCGATGGTGCGCGGCGCGTCGGGACGGCCGGCGAGGGCGAGGATCGCCGCCTCCATCGCGGCCTCGTCCGGCGCGGCGTCCGTCGGGGCTGTGTCGGTAGATGGCGCCGTCACGGCCGGCCTCCCGCGTCCGTATCGAGGATCCAGTGCGAGTCGCGCCCGATCTGGCGGTTGATCATGACGAAGAAGATCGCGACCGTCGCCGCCATGAAGGCCCAGCCGTTTATGTACCAGCCGAGATAGCCGATGGCGAAGAAGAAGGCGCGCTGGCCGCGGTTGAAGTGCCGCCCGGCCAGCGTCGCCATGCGCGCGGCCGAGAGCACATGCGCCTGCGCCTCCGCGCTGGCGGCCTCGGCGGGTGGCGGCGTCGAGCCGACCAGGATGGTCGTGTAGTTGAACAGCCGGTAGGCCCAGGCGAACTTGAAGAAGGCGTTGGCGAAGATCAGCGTCAGGCCGAGCGTCTTGATCTCCCAGCTCGCGCGCGTGGGCGCGACGAAAGGCAGGTCGGCGAAGATCGCCATCACCGCGTCGGTCGACTGGAGGATCGCCAGCGCCGCGCCGATCGCCAGCAGCGAGGTGGAGGCGAAGAAGGCCGTGCCATTCTGCAGTGCAGCGACGATCTGGGTGTCGACGATGCGGTTCTCGCGCGCCAGCATGCGCTGCATCCACTGCAGCCGGAAGCCGTCCATGCGCCCGTTCAGGGTCCGCCCGCGCGACCACCCGCCCTCCATCAGATGGTGGTAGGCGACCCAGGTCACGGCGAACAGGGCGAAGGCCATCCCGTCCAGATAAGTGAAGCCGAACATGGCGGTAGGATCGTGCCCTCGCGTTTCGCTTCAACCAGCATCGCCGCCGAATCGGCTGATGCGGCGGTGGCCGAGCTTACCATTGGCGCGAAGACAGGCACGCCCCGGATCCGCCCTTCCCATGCGTCCCGAGCGCGTCTGGGTTGCAGGGCAGCAGTGGATTGTGACGTTTCCGCGATTGCGAAAGGAGTAACGTTTCATTAAATAATGTTTCGTGCGCTGCGCTTCGGGAGTCGTTCCCGCGAAAGCCGGCGGTCAGGTGTGATTATCCGGGGATCATCCATGAGTTCCCTTTCCGAGCGCTCCTGTTGGGGAGTTGCGCGCTGGGCTGTTGTCGCCTTTCTCGTAGGTGTCGGTCTGGTCTATCTGTTCGGCGGTTTCGACGCCGTTCAGGTCGCCGCGAGCTGAACGTGCCTGCCAATTCCTGGCTCTCGTTCAGCTTTTGCGAGCGGCCTGCCTAAATCTGAAAGCGGCCCGGCCAACAGCCGGGCCGTTTTCCGTTTCCGGACTGCGAGTGGGTCGCCAGCCGATGCCGCCCGGGCCGCGATCAACGTCGCTGATCGCGTCCATGACGTCTTCGCATTTGCGCCGCGAGGCGCGACGCCGGAAGGTGGCGTCCCCCAATTCCCGCGCGGAGGCACGGCGTGACGCTTAAGCTGGTGATCGGCAACAAGAACTATTCCTCGTGGTCGCTGCGCCCCTGGCTGGCGATGACCGCGTTCGGCATCGCCTTCGAGGAGATCCTGGTCCCGCTCGACACGCCCGAGTTCAAGAGCCAGATCCGCGCGCATTCGCCGGCGGGGCGGGTGCCGGTGCTGATCGACGGCGAGGCGGTGGTGTGGGAATCGATCGCCATCCTCGAGCATCTCGCCGAACGCTTTCCCCACAAGCCGCTCTGGCCGCGCGAGCCGGTGGCGCGGGCCCATGCCCGCTCGCTGGCGACCGAGATGCATGGCGGCTTCGGCGCGCTGCGCCGCGAGGCGCCGATGAACCTCTGGCGCCCGGTGGAGCCGCGCGCCTTTCCCGAGGACACGCTGAAGGACGTGCGCGTGCTGTTGCGCCGCTGGAGCGAGGCGCGCGAGTGCTTCGGTGCCGGCGGGGACTTCCTCTATGGCGCCTTCAGCGCGGCGGACGCGATGTACGCGCCGGTGGCGACGCGGCTGCGCACCTACGCCATCGAGGTCGACCCGGTCGCGGCCGCCTATGTGGAGGCGATCCACGCCCATCCGGCCTTCGTTGCGTGGAAGGAGGCGGCGCTGAAGGAGACCCACGTGCTGGAGATCGACGAGGTCGACTGGCCCGTGGTGAAGCGCGTATAGAGGGCGGCGAACCGCCCGGCCTCCCATGCCCGTCAAAGCCATGCCTCTCAACCTGCTGAAACTCTGCGTCGGCGCCGAATCCATCCAGGACCTCGAGGAGTGGATCGCGCAGAATCTGGCCGGCAAGGCCGCGCGCGGCGAGCCGGTGGAGCAGTTCCACACCACCCGCATGGTGCCGACCCGCACCGACGAGCTGCTCGATGGTGGCTCGCTCTACTGGGTCATCAAGGGCGAGGTCGCCTGCCGCCAGCGCCTGCTCGCGATACGACCCTTCGTGGACGGCGACGGCATCCGGCGCTGCCACCTCGTGCTCGAGCCGGCGGTGCACAAGGTGATGCCGCGCCCGAGCCGGCCGTTCCAGGGCTGGCGGTACCTCGCCGCGAAAGACGCGCCGGCCGACCTCGGTACGGATGAGGGCAGCACCGTGCTGCCCGAGCACCTGCGCCGCGAACTGCGCTCACTCGGCCTCATGTGAGTGCGAACCGGACCGCTCCTTGAACGTTGTCCTTAGGTGAGAACGGATAAGGGAGACCGAGATGGTCCAGGATTCGGACGACCACCGGGAGTTCGATCACGGCGAGACGGTCGTGAAGGCGAACACCGAGGAGCGTCAGGCGGCCGAGGTGCGGCCGATGCGCTACGTACTGGGCATCGGCCTGGTGCTGGTCATCATCGGCATGGCGGTCAGCTACGTGACCTTCACCTGAGGCGGGCCGGCTGTTCAGTCGGGTATGGCCAGATTGTCGATGAGCCGCGTGGTGCCGATCCGCGCCGCCAGCAGCAGGCGGACCGGGCCTTCGGCGGGAGAGGCGATCGGAGCCAGTGTCGCGGCATGGCGCGCTTCCAGATAGTCGAGCGCGAAGCCGGCGGCGATGACCTCGTGGCGGGCCGCGTCGACGGCATTGGCGATCGGCTCGCCGGCCGCGATCGCGGCGGCAGCCTCGCTCAGCGCCCGGTAGAGCGTCGGCGCGGCGGCGCGTTCCTCACGGCCGAGATAGACGTTGCGCGAGGAGAGGGCGAGGCCGTCCGCCTCGCGCACCGTGGGCACCCCGACGATGCGTACGGGAAGATCGAGATCGCGCGCCAGACGGGTGACGACCTGAAGCTGCTGGTAATCCTTCTGCCCGAACAGGGCAACGTCCGGCAGGGTCTGGATCAGCAGCTTGGCGACGACGGTGGCGACGCCGGCGAAATGGGTGGGACGGAAGTCGGTCTCGAGCCCTAGCGCCGGGCCGGCGAGCGAGATGGTGGTGCAGAAGCCTTCGCCATAAATCTCCCCGGCGTCCGGCACGAAGGCGAGCTCGGTGCCGGCGGCGTCGGCCTTGTCGAGATCGGCCTCCAGCGTGCGCGGGTAGCGGCTGAGGTCCTCGGTCGGCGCGAACTGGGTCGGGTTGACGAAGATCGACACCACGACGTGGTCGGCCTCGCCGCGGGCGGCCTCCATCAGCGCGACGTGTCCGGCGTGGAGCGCGCCCATGGTGGGCACCAACGCGACGCTCTCGCCCCCCGCGCGCCATCGGCCCACCTGCGCGCGAAGATCCGCGACGGTGTGGACGGAGCGGATGGTGCGGGTGGAGCTCATGATGCGACCTGCGGGATGCGTCGGCGGGTGGGGCGCGGAAGCTAGCAGAGCGGGAAGGGGGGTCAACCGTTCGGGAGATGGCTGTTCGCCATGCCTCTTCCCCCGCTACTATCGCCGCGAATCCGCGTGCAGGTGTTTCATGGCCGCCGACAAGACCAGACCGTCCACCTCCCCCACGGCGCCGACCGGCCGGACGCCGGCACCGTCCGCCGCGAGTGCCGACGTCGCGGCCTTCCTCGCCGAGGTGAAGGCCCGGCCCCCGGTGGCGGCGGACCGGCGCGGACGGCTGATCTTCGCGCTCGACGCCACCATGAGCCGCCAGCCGACCTGGGACCTCGCCTGCTCGCTGCAGGCGGAGATGTTCAAGGAGGCGGCCGCGATCGGCGGCCTCGACATTCAGCTCGTCTATTATCGCGGCATCAACGAGTGCAAGGCCTCGCCCTGGCTCGCCGACGCCGGCAAGCTGGGCGCGCTGATGGGGCGGATCGATTGCCGGGGCGGGCGCACGCAGATCTCCCGCGTGCTGCGTCACGCCGCCAGCCAGGCGGAGAGGGGGCCCGTCGGCGCGGTGGTGTTCATCGGCGACGCCATGGAGGAGCCGGTCGACGCCCTGTGCGCCGAGGCGGGGCCGCTGGCGATGCGTGCCATTCCGGTGATGCTGTTCCAGGAAGGTCACGACCCGGTGGCCGAGAACGCCTTTCGCGAGATCGCGCGGCTGACGCACGGGGCGTGGTGCCGGTTCGATGCCGGCGCCGCGGCGCAGCTGCGGGCGCTGCTGCGCGCGGCTGCGGCCTATGCGGCTGGAGGCACGCAGGCGCTGACCGCGCTGGCACAGTCCTCGGCCGGCGCCCGCCAGCTTATCGCCGCGCTCGGAGCGCGGCGATGATCAACCTGCTCGCGGGCGCGGCCATCGTCGCGCTGCTCTATTACGGGCTGAAGGCGTTCGGCCGGGCCGACGCGCAGACGCTGGCCAAGCTCGGCCGCTCGGTCGGCGGGACGGTGGTGCTGCTGCTCGCCGGCTTCCTCGGCATGCGCGGGCATATCGAGACCGCGCTGCCGCTCGGCATCTTCGGCCTGTCGCTGATCGGCTGGAACATCGGCCAGGCGCTGCCTTGGTCGCGCGGGCAGAAGACGCCCGGCAGGCAGTCGAAGGTGCGCACCGCCATGCTCGACATGGTGCTCGACCATGACAGCGGACGGCTCAGCGGCACGGTGATCGGCGGGCCGCTGAAGGGGGCCGCCCTCGACGGGCTGGACGTGGCGACGCTGGCGCGGCTCGCGCTCGAGGTGGACCCCGAGAGCCGCCAGCTACTCGAAGCTTACCTGGACCGCCGGGCGCCCGGCTGGCGTGAAAACGCTCAGGGCGACCCGGGCCGGGGGCGCGCTCATGCGGCGAGCCGCGGCGCGATGACGGAAGAGGAGGCCTACCAGATCCTGGGCCTTCCGCCGGGGGCGGGGACGGACGAGATCCGAAAGGCTCACCGATCCCTTATGAAGAAACTCCATCCCGACCAGGGCGGGTCGAACTATCTCGCCGCCCGGGTAAACGAGGCCAAGGATATCCTGCTCGACGGGCATTGATCGCATCCCCGTCAGTTCCGGAAGACCATGCAGCCGAAGTCCTGGCGCTTCAGGGCGCTGCAGGCCTTGCGCGCGGCGGCCTCGGCATCGAAGCCGGCGAAGCGGGCGCGCACGAAGGTGGTCGAGCCCTTGGTCGCTTCCTCGGTGTAGGGATCGACATTGGCGAGCGGGCCGGGGACCTTCTTCTGCGCCCGGGCGATCTGGGCGCGGGCGTCGGCCTCGCTGCCATAGGCGCCGATCTGGATCGCCCAGCCCGAACGCGGAGCGGCGGTCTTCTCGGCGACCTCGGTGTCCTGGCGCGGAATGGCGACGTCGCCGACGCTGGCCACCTCGATCGGCTTGATGGCGCGCTGCGCCGCGGCGGTCTTCACGCCCGAGCCCGGCAGCGGGCTGAAGGACAGCGTGCCGAGAATGCCGGGCTGGTTGCTGAAATGCGCGGTCGCGGCGGAATTGGGCGATACCACAGCCACGGTCTTGACGTTCACCGGCACGATCGGCGCGGCCGAACCCACGGGCGGGGTATCCTCGACCGGCGCGGCGGCGACCTGGGCGGCCTCGACCTTGACCGGGGCGCGCGCGGCCTGCTGCGGCGCGGCCAGCGGCATCGGGATGGAGGCGGTGGCCATCGTGTCCTCGTCCTCGACCTCGGCCATCGCCAGCGGGGCGGAGGCGGACGAGGTGACGGACGCGGCGGCCGAGGCCAGGGCGAAGCGCGGATTGGCGAGCGGAACCGGCACCTCCTCCGGCGACACGGCCGGCGGGGCGGGCGGCGTCGGCGTGGCGAGCGCGACCACCGGCGTCGGCAGGTCGTCGGCGTCCACCGGCGCCTTGTCCATGCGGGCGACCATCTGCCGGCCGGAATAGGCGCGGGACAGCGTGTCGTTGAGCAGCGCGACCATGCGGTTGTCGCGCGAGGCGGCGCTGCGGCCGCCGAGCACCACGGCGATCACGTAGCGGCCGTCACGCTTCACGCTGGTCAGCAAATTGAAGCCGGAGGCGTTGGTGTAGCCGGTCTTGATGCCGTCCACGCCCTTCATCCGCCCGAGCATCCGGTTGTGATTGCGGATGGCGACCCCGTGATACATGAAGCTGCGTTCCTCGAAATACTTGTAGTAGGTCGGGAAGCGTTCCTGGATCGCGCGGCCGAGTGTGGCGAGGTCGCGGGCGGTGGTGAGCTGGCGCTTGTCGGGCAGGCCGTTCGGGTTGACGTAGTTGGTGCGCGACATGCCGAGCTGGTGGGCGCGGCGGGTCATCAGGCGCGCGAATTCGGGCACGCTGCCGGAGATGTTCTCGGCGATCACCACTGCGACGTCGTTCGCCGAGCGTGTGATGAGCGCCTGGATGGCGTCTTCGACCTGGATGGTGGAGCCGGCCTTCACGCCGAGCTTCGAGGGCTGCTGCTTGGACGCGTAGGAGGAGACCTTGAGCTGCGAATTGAGCCGCAGCTTACCGGCCTCGAGCTGCTCGAACAGCAGGTAGAGCGTCATCACCTTGGTGACGGAGGCGGGATGACGCAGCGAATCCGCGTCGTCCTGGTGAAGCACCTTGCCCGTGTTGGCGTCGATGACGATGTCGGCATAACCGCGTTGCCAGCCGCCGCTCGCTGCCTCGGCCGCACCGGCCCCCAGCACCGAAATTGCCAACAAGGTCGCCCCCGCACGCAGAAGCCGCGTGCCCATCCCCGGAACCTGCATCTACCCGTCCCGCTACTCATCCGGCCCCCGGCCGGGAACATCCAGACCCGTCAGCGCCCCCTGCGTTGCATGCGCCTTTGCGGCGCTGATATCCCGCAGCTCAAGGAAACGTTGCCGAGCGATCACTACGGGGAGCTTATGGAGGGCGCGGTTACGAACTCGTAAACTCGGATAGTGAACGACATTCATGTGGCGAGAAAAAGGGCAGGTAGCGCAGTGTTGTAGCCGCCATATTGCAGTGCACAAAATTCATTGACGTGGATGGTGCATCGCATTATATAGAGCGTGGGACCACGGTTTCCCAAAGCAGGCGCGGGTGAGACGCGTAGGCCGCACGCGCGGAGGAGCAAAGGAGTTGGCTACCATGCAGAATATGGACGAGATCCAGAAACTGGGTAAGGACAATCTCGACATCGCCATGAAGAGCTTCGGCACCATGTCGAAGGGCGTCCAGGCGATCGCCGTCGAAGTCGCCGACTATTCCAAGAAGTCCTTCGAGGAAGGCACTGCCGCGGCCGAGAAGCTGTTCGGCGCCAAGACGCTCGACAAGGCGGTCGAGATCCAGTCCGACTATTTCAAGAACGCCTATGAGGGCTTCGTCGCCCAGGCGACCAAGATGGGCGAGCTCTATGCCGATCTCGCCAAGGAAACCTACAAGCCGTACGAGAGCATGCTGGGCAAGTTTCCCGGCGCCAAGTGACCGACGATCAGGTGACCGGCGTCAGTTGACCGGCGTCGAGTGAGGCGCCGCGCCGAGGCTGGTCTCTCTGGGGCTCTCCCCGGGTCCGTCGCGACGGCGTCTGCGCGGGCTTGTCCCGCTGCCGTATTCGCGGGGCAGGTCCGGCGAGGGTGCTCGGGCGCATCGCTTCCCGCAGTCTCTTCGGCAGGTCTCTTCCGGCTTTGGGCCGGTACCGTCTCCACCGCAAAGGCCCGGCTCCCCGCCGGGCCTTCTGCTTTTGTGGCCATGCCCGGCCACGACCTGCCGTGCCGGCCGGCACGCCTTTTCCTCGCCCCTCGGGGATGTTTTCCACGGCGGGCGCAAGGGGCGCGTCATCGCGCGGTCATGCGCCAAGGCGGCGTCGCGCAATGATCCGGGCGGGCAATGTCACCGGATTGCGACAGACCGCCCGCAAGGAGGCTCTGGCGCTGGGGGGGAGGCGTACCTATTATAGTTTCCTACGGCCAGCCCCGGCCGCGAAGGTCCAGCCTGAATGGCACTATCGGTCATGTCTAAGCTGCACGAGAGGATGATGGCTGACGACGAGCGTCGCCGGCGCGGCGACAACGCGCCCGGCACGGCGGTGATTACCCGTACCAAGCCGCAGGTGAAGCGGCCCAATCTCTATCGGGTGCTCCTTCTCAACGACGACTACACGCCAATGGAGTTCGTCGTGCACGTGCTGGAGCATTTCTTCACCAAGAACCGGGAGGAAGCCACCCAGATCATGCTGCATGTGCACCAGCATGGCGTGGGCGAGTGCGGCGTCTACACCTATGAGGTGGCCGAGACAAAGGTCACCCAGGTGATGGACTTCGCACGAAAGCATCAGCATCCTTTGCAGTGCGTCATGGAGAAGAAGTGACGCCCCGCGACGGCTAAATGAAGAGGTCCCGATGCCCACCTTCTCCCGAAGCCTCGAACAGTCACTTCACCGGGCCCTCGCGCTCGCTAACGAACGCCATCACGAATACGCAACCCTCGAGCACCTGCTGCTGTCGCTGGTCGACGACCAGGATTCCGCCGCGGTCATGCGCGCGTGCAATGTCGATCTCGAGAAGCTGCGCCGGAACCTGGTCGAGTACATCGACACCGAGCTCGACAACCTGGTGCAGGACGCGGGCGAGGATTCCAAGCCGACGGCCGGATTCCAGCGCGTGATCCAGCGCGCGGTGATCCACGTCCAGTCCTCCGGCCGCGAGGAGGTGACCGGCGCCAACGTGCTGGTCGCGATCTTCGCCGAGCGGGAGAGCCATGCGGCCTATTTCCTGCAAGAGCAGGACATGACCCGTTACGACGCGGTCAACTACATCAGCCACGGCATCGCCAAGCGCGCCGGCATGTCCGAGAGTCGTCCCGTCCGTGGCGCCGAGGAGGAGACGGAGACGAAGACCGGGGAAGAGGCCAAGAAGAAGGCCGATGCGCTCGAAGCCTATTGCGTGAACCTCAACAAGAAGGCGCGCGACGGGAAGATCGATCCGCTGATTGGCCGCGACGGCGAGATCCAGCGCACCATCCAGGTGCTCTGCCGCCGTTCCAAGAACAACCCGCTTTTCGTGGGTGATCCCGGCGTGGGCAAGACCGCCATCGCCGAGGGCCTTGCGCGCCGCATCGTCGACGGCGAGGTGCCGGACGTCCTCAAGAAGGCGACCGTGTTCTCGCTTGACATGGGCGCGCTGCTCGCCGGCACGCGCTACCGCGGCGACTTCGAGGAGCGCCTGAAGCAGGTGGTGAAGGAGATCGAGGCCTATCCGGACGCGATCATGTTCATCGACGAGATCCACACGGTGATCGGCGCCGGGGCGACCTCCGGCGGGGCGATGGATGCCTCCAATCTGCTCAAGCCTGCCCTCGCTTCGGGCACGCTGCGCTGCATCGGCTCGACCACCTACAAGGAGTACCGCCAGTACTTCGAGAAGGACCGCGCCCTGGTCCGGCGCTTCCAGAAGATCGACGTGCCGGAGCCGACCGTGCCGGACGCGATCGAGATCCTGCGGGGGCTGAAGCCCTATTTCGAGGACTACCACCGACTGCGCTACACCAACGACGCCATCAAGGCGGCGGTGGAGCTCTCCGCACGCTACATCCACGACCGCAAGCTGCCGGACAAGGCGATCGACATCATCGACGAGTCCGGCGCGGCCCAGATGCTGCTGCCGGAGGGCCGGCGCAAGAAGACCATCGGCGTGAAGGAGATCGAGGCGACCATCGCCACCATCGCCCGCATCCCGCCGAAGACGGTCTCCAAGGACGACACCGAGATCCTCGCCGGGCTGGAGACCACGCTCAAGCGCGTCGTCTACGGCCAGGACAAGGCGATCGAGGCGCTCGCCTCGGCGATCAAGCTCGCCCGCGCGGGCCTGCGTGAACCGGAGAAGCCGATCGGCTCCTACCTGTTCTCCGGCCCCACCGGCGTCGGCAAGACCGAGGTTGCCAAGCAACTCGCCTCCAGCCTCGGCGTCGAGCTGCTTCGCTTCGACATGTCGGAGTACATGGAGCGGCACACCATCTCGCGGCTGATCGGCGCGCCTCCCGGCTATGTCGGCTTCGACCAGGGCGGCCTGCTGACGGACGGCATCGACCAGCATCCGCACTGCGTGCTGCTGCTGGACGAGATCGAGAAGGCGCATCCCGACCTGTTCAACATCCTGCTGCAGGTGATGGACCACGGGAAGCTGACCGACCACAACGGCAAGCAGGTCGACTTCCGCAACGTCATTCTCATCATGACGACCAATGCGGGCGCAGCCGACCTGTCGAAGTCGGCGTTCGGCTTCACCCGCTCCAAGCGGGAGGGCGACGACGTGGAGGCGATCAACCGTCTGTTCGCGCCGGAGTTCCGCAACCGGCTCGATTCGATCATACCGTTCGCCCACCTCACCAACGAGGTGATCGCGCTGGTGGTCGAGAAGTTCGTGCTCCAGCTCGAGGCCCAGCTCGCCGACCGCAACGTCACCATCGAGCTGTCCGACGAGGCGACCGCCTGGCTGGTCGAGCGTGGTTATGACGAGCAGATGGGCGCGCGCCCGATGGGCCGCGTGATCCAGGAGCACATCAAGAAGCCGCTGGCGGACGAGGTGCTGTTCGGCAAGCTGCGCTCGGGCGGGCATGTGCGGGTCGTGGTCGTCACCGACGAGACGGCGACCACCTCGCTCGGCTTCGAGTTCCCCGAGGGGCCGATCACGCCGAAGCCGGAGAAGATCCTGGCGCCGAAGCCCAAGCGCGCGCCGCGTCGCAAGGCCGGCACCGGCACCAAGGCCAAGAAGGCCGCCGATGGCGGGCGTGGCCGGGCCGGCGGTTCGCGCGTGCCGCGCGTGCCGCTCAAGGTCTGAGTCGCGTCGGAGCGGCCCGGTACGCCGGGCCGATCACCGAAAAATGCAAGCCGCCCGCGGTACTTCGCGGGCGGTTTTGTTTTATCTGGCGGCCAGGGTCCGAAGGTTCGGCTTGACCGCGCCGTCCTGCGGGTCGATCAACGGCCCACTGGATTCCGCATAATGCATTCACCCCCTTCCATCCCCGAGGCCGGCGAGGCCGGCACCCCGGTCTGGTTTCTGCGCGGCGCCGTCGCCTCGCTGAGCGCGCCCGGCTTCGTGCTGCTGGCGACCTTCCTCGGGTTCGGCGGCCTGCTGCACGACCTCGGCTTTCCCATCGTCGCCGGCCTGCTCTCCACCGTGCTGGTCTGGGCACTGCCGGCGCAGGTGATCCTGGTCGGCGGGCTGGCGTCGGGTTCCTCGCTCCCGGCCCTGGCTATCGCCGTGTGCCTCTCCGGCGTCCGCCTGCTGCCGATGGTGGTGTCGCTGATGCCGCTGATGCGGGGGCGCAGGCCGCGCCTGTGGCAGGAACTGCTCTGCGCCCATTTCGTCGCCGTCACGCTGTGGGCGGAAGGCTTCCGCCTGCTGCCCAAGGTGCCGACGGCGGCGCGCCCGGCCTTCTCCGTCGGCGTAGGCGCCGGGCTGATGACCACCAGCGTCATCGGCACCGCCGCCGGCTTCTACCTCACCAACGTGCTGCCGGCGCCGCTCGCGGTGGCGCTGCTGCTGCTCACGCCGATCTCCTTCACCATCCTGCTGGTGCGCAATGCGAAGGCGCGCGTCGACTGGCTCGCCATCGTGCTCGGCGCGGCGATCTCGCCCTTCGCCTCCTACCTGCCGGGTGGGCTCGACCTGTTCTGGGCCGGCGTCGGCGGGGGAACGCTCGCCTTCCTCATCGCCCGGCTGCTGCCGAAGCGGCGGACGGGAGCGCGCCCGTGAACGGACAGCTCAGCGAGTTCGGGGCGATCCTGATCGTGATCCTGGTCGGCTTCCTGCCGAACGAGGTCTGGCGCGTCCTCGGCGTCGCGCTCGGGCGCGGGCTCGACGACGACAGCCTCCTCATGCGCTGGATCCGCGCGGTGGCGACGGCGCTGCTGGCGGCGGTGGTCGCGCATCTGGTGCTGGTGCCGAGCGGGGCGCTGGTGGCGCTTCCGCTCTGGCTCAGGCTGGCCGCGGTGGGCTCCGGCATCGCCGGCTTCCTCGTCGGCCGGCGCTCGGTGCTGGCGGGCGTGCTCACCGCCGAGGCGGTGCTGGTCGCCGGCGCCTGGTGGCTCGGCATCGGGGCGTGATCAGCCCGCGAGCGCGGCCTTGAGCGCCTCCGCCTGCGCCGCGAGCGCTTCCGGCGTTTCCTTGTAGGACAGGGGCGGGCGCAGCTCGACGCCGGTATGGCGCGGGATGACGTGGAGATGGAGGTGGAACACCTCCTGTCCGCCGGCCTTCTCGTTGTGCTGGGTCAGCGTGATGCCGTCGGCCTCGAAGGCGCGCATCTGCGCGCGGGCGATGCGCTGCGCGGCGGCGGCGACCGCCGCGAGGTCGTCCGGCTCCACGTCCAGCAGGTTGCGGGACGGGGCCTTGGGGATGACCAGCGTGTGGCCGGTCGCGCGCGGCATGATGTCGAGGAAGGCCAGGACGCGCTCGTCCTCATAGACCCGGTAGGCGGGCAGCTCGCCGCGCAGGATCTTGCCGAAGATGTTGCCCGGATCATAGGTCATGGCGGTCCTCCCTGTCGGCCCGGCGCCCGCCGGCCGTCCTGTGTGCGGGCCGTGATTGCAGCCCGCGCGGCGCCGGTCAAGGCTTCGCGCGCCCGTTCGCGGGTCAGGCTTCCTCGTCGAGGTGGCGGGCATTGTGGCGATAGGGGCCGAGCTCGGTCAGCTCCTCGCCCGCGCTCTCCACATAGTCGCGCTCGCGCTCGAGATAGCTCGCCACCGCCGCGCGCAAGCCTGGGTCAGCGATGAAATGGGCCGAGCGGGTGGTCACCGGCAGATAGCCGCGTGCCAGCTTGTGCTCGCCTTGGGCGCCGGCTTCGACCGTGGCGAGGCCGCGCGCGATCGCGAACTCGATCGCCTGGTGGTAGCAGACCTCGAAATGCAGGAAGGGATGATGCTCGACGGCGCCCCAGTTGCGGCCATAGAGCGTATCCGGACCAATGAAGTTGATGGCACCGGCGATCCAGCGTCCGGCGCGCTTCGCCATGACCAGCAGCACGCGGTCCGCCATCCGTTCGCCGATCAGCGAGTAGAATTTCCGGTTGAGATAGGGACGACCCCATTTGCGCGAGCCGGTCTCCATGTAGAAGGCGAAGAAGGCGTCCCAGATCTCCTCGGTGATATCGGCGCCGGTGAGCCAGTGGACGGAGATACCGTTCGCCAGCGCCTCGCGCCGCTCGCGCCGGATGACCTTGCGCTTGCGCGAGGCGAGCTCGCCGAGGAAGTCATCGAAGCTGCCATAGCCGCGATTGTGCCAGTGGAACTGCTGGTCGGTGCGGGGCAGGAACTCCTCGCCCTCCAGCGCCCGCGCATCGGCCTCGGTCAGGAAGGTGGCATGGACCGAGGAGGCGCCGCGCATCTCCGCCAGTGCGACCAGCCCCTGCGCCAGTGCGGTGCGGGCGGCGGGCGCGGTGGCGCCGGCGCGCACCAGCAGGCGCGGGCCGGTGGCGGGGGTGAAGGGCACGCTGACCTGGAGCTTGGGATAGTAGCGCCCGCCCGCCCGCTCATAGGCCTCGGCCCAGCCATGGTCGAAGACGTATTCGCCCTGCGAGTGGGACTTCAGATAGGCCGGGCAGATGGCGAGCACCTGCTCGTTCGCGCCCTCCAGCACCAGATGCTGCGGCAGCCAGCCGGTCTTGGCCGAGACCGAGCCGGATTCCTCCAGCGCGGAAAGAAACTCGTGGCTGGTGAACGGGTTGCCGCGCCGTTTGGCCGGGTCGGAAAAATCCTTGCAGATCAGCTTCTTGAAGTCGTTCGATAAGGTTTCGAGCGAGGCGTCGTCGGCGCAGGCGTTCCAGTCTGCGGGCGTGAGGGCACGAATGTCGCTCTCGACGCGCAGACGGATGGTGTCGTCAGTCATGGGATGCCGTGTCGTTCGCAGGATGGCCCGGGGTGCCGTGCCTAATGTGCGCGCCCCATGCGGCGGACGGAAGGCGTTTCACGACAACGCGAATTCCGGTGCCCTGCACTGCGGGCAGGGCACGGAGCGCATGCTTGGGTGGGAGTTCAGGGCAAGATGCTCAGGGCAGGAAGCCCTCGAAGATGATCTGGTCGGCGTGGCGGGCGGCGACGGCGCGGTCCTCTGCGGTGCGCACGGTCCAGGTCAGCAGCGGCAGGCCGAGCGAGCGCCGCGCCAGCGCGACGGCCGGCGAGGGCAGGTCCTTCACGTAATGGGCGAGGAAGTCCGGGCGCGTGCGCGGGATGTGGAGCAGGTTGCCCCAGGCGAACTTGGTGCCCGGCGCCAGGAAATCCCATTCCGGGTCGTCATAGCGCCGCTCCATGGTGAAGCCGCGCGGAATGTGGGGCGCGAGGCGCAGCGCCGCGGCCACGAGGTCGGGGTCGAACGACATCAGCGCCGCCGGGCCGGCATAGTCCGCCAGGATGTCGGCGGCCCGCACGGCGAGCGCGTCGTCGCCGTCGAAGCGGCTCTTCATCTCGATGACGAGCGGCACCCGCCCGGCGACCCGCGTCAGCAGCTCCGGCAGGGTCATCATCCGGTCGCTGGTATCGCGAAAGGCGACCGCCTTGAGCGCGGCGGCGGAAAGCGCGCCGACCGGGCCGGTGGCCGTCGTCAGCCGGTCGAGCGTGTCGTCGTGGAACACCATGACCTCGCCGTCGGCGGCGAGCTGGATGTCGACCTCGATCGCGTAGTCGCGGGCGATCGCCGCGTCGACTGCCGCGGGCGTGTTCTCGACGATGCCGCGCGCCGCGTCATGCAGGGCGCGATGCGCCACCGGCCGGGCGGTGAGCCAGGCCGGGGCGTTGATCGCATAGGCGGGAGGGCCGCTCACGGGCCGCGCTCAGGCGAATTCGATGATCGCTTCGACTTCGACGCTCACATTGAAGGGCAGCGCCGCGACGCCCACCGCCGAACGCGCATGGCGGCCGGCATCGCCGAACACCTCGACGAACAGGTCCGAGCAGCCGTTGACGACCTTCGGCTGCTCGGTGAAGTCCGGCGCCGAATTGACGAAGCCGACCAGCTTGACCACCCGCTTCACCCGGTCGAGGTCGCCGAGCGCGGCCTTGATCTGGGCGATCAGGTTGATGCCGCACTGGCGCGCGGCGGCGCGGCCGGCCTCGATGTCGGATTCGCGGGCAAGCTTACCCTGCATCATCTTGCCGCCCGCCATGGAGATCTGGCCGGAGATGAAGAGCTGGTTGCCGGTGATCACGCTCGGCACGTAGTTGGCCGCCGGCGCACTCGCCTCGGGGATGGTGATGCCGAGCGCCGCCAGCCTGGCTTCAACCGTTCCGGACATATGTCTCTCCATGCTATCTTGTTACCTCGGACCCTGGGTCGGAGGGCGTTAGCCTTGTTCGATATTGGCCCTTGCCCCGCTCGGGTAGCGATGTTTGGCTGATCGGAGGGCCGTGCGCAAGCTGCGCGCAGCATGCCAGAGGAGCCGTGCCTATGCCTTTCCGCGTGCCGTTCCGCGTCGCCCTCGCTTCGGCATTCCTCCTGTGCGCGGGGCTGCCGGCGGGGGCGGTCCAGCTCGCGCCGCACCGCGCGACCTACGCGCTTTCGCTCGACGGAAGCGAGCCGGCCAAGCGCGTCGACGCGGCCAAGGGGCAGATCGTCTATGAGCTGCGCGGCAACAGCTGCGCGGGCTATTCGGTGCAGCTCCGCCAGAACACGGACCTCGACACGCAGGGCGGCCGGCTGAGCAGCGCCATCTCGACCGCGACCTGGGAGGACGGCTCGGGCAGCGCCTACCGCTTCCGCGTCACCAACGCGGTCAATGGCGAGGTGCCGGAGGAGGCGGACGGCGTCGCCGAGCGCAAGGGCGGCAAGCTGGTGGTCAAGGCGACCGAGCCGGAAGAGGCGACGATCCAGATTCCCGGCAACGTGCTGCTGCCGACCCAGCACGTGATGGAGATCCTCTCCGCCGCGACCCGCGGCGACCCGATCCTGCAGGCCGCGGTCTATGACGGCTCGCCCGACGGGCGGAAGGTCTACGACACGCTGACCGTGATCGGGAAGGGCCTCACCGACGAGAACGGGCTCGAAGCCGCCGCCAAGTCCGGCGAGCTGGCGGGGCGCACCCGCTACCCGGTGACGATCAGCTATTACGAGCATGGCGGCAAGAGCCAGACGCCGGACTACATCATCAGCTTCGACCTGTTCGACAACGGCGTCAGCCGCGCGCTGAAGCTGGACTATGGCGATTTCGCCCTGCGCGGCACGCTCACCTCCTACGAGGCGCTTCCGCGCGAGGAGTGCCCGAAGAACTGACCGGGTCCGGCCCGGCCGGCGGCGTGTCGGGGGAGGACAGGTTGCGGTCCGGCTGCGGCGTCCCGGTGCGGCGCGGGGCGTCGAGCATGATGCCGCGATCGATGATCTCCTTGCCGAAGCGCGCGCGCAGGTCGTCCACCGCCCGCTCGGCGATGCCGCGCCGCGTGTTCACCGTGTCGACGAGATCGGCCGGGTCGGCGAGCGCCGGGTCCGCGAGCTCGGACACCCCGACCCCGATCAGCCGGAAGCGCCGCCCGTCCGCCTCGCGCTGCAGCAGCGTGCGGGCGTGATCGAAGATGCGGTGCGCGAGCTGGGTCGGGTCCTCCAGCGAATGGGCGCGGGTGATCAGCCGGAAATCGGCGGTCTTGAGCTTGAGCGTCACCGTGCGCCCGGCATGGCCGCCGGCCTTGAGCCGGTCGGACAGCTTGCGGGTGAGCCGGTAGAGCTCCTGCTCGAGGGCGCGGAAATCGCTGATGTCGACGTCGAAGGTGGTCTCGGTGGAGACGCTCTTGGTCTCCCGCTCCGGGTTGACCGGGCGCTCGTCGATGCCGTTGGCGAGGCGGAACAAGCGCAGCCCCTCATTGCCGAGCCGGCGGGCCAGCGTCGCCTCGTCGGCCGCCTGCAGGTCGGCGATCAGGCGGTAGCCCTCGCGGGCGAGGCGCTCCTGCGTCGCCTTGCCTACGCCCCAGATCGTGCCGACCCCGCGCGGGGCGAGGAAGGCGCGCGCCTCGCCTGCGCCGATGACCGCGAAGCCGCGCGGCTTGTCGAGGTCGGAGGCGATCTTGGCGAGGAACTTGTTCGGCGCCAGCCCCACCGAGAGGGTGACGCCGATCTCGGCCTCGACCTCGCGGGCGAGACGGGCGAGCGCGCGGGCCGGGCTCTCGCCGTGCAGGAGCTGCGTGCCGGCGAGGTCGAGGAATGCCTCGTCTATGGAGAGCGGCTCCACCAGCGGGGTGAGCCCCAGCATGCGCTCGCGGATCTGCCGGCCGACGGTGGCGTATTTCGCCATGTTCGGCTTCACCACCACCGCCTCCGGGCACAGGGCGAGCGCCTTGAACATCGGCATGGCCGAGCGCACGCCCTTCACCCGGGCGAGGTAGCAGGCGGTGGAGACGACGCCGCGTTTGCCGCCGCCGACGATCACCGGCACGTCGCGCAGCTTCGGGTCGTCGCGCTTCTCCACCGAGGCGTAGAAGGCGTCGCAGTCGATATGGGCGATGTGGAGCGTGTCGAGCTCGCCATGGCGGACGAGCCGCGGGCTGCCGCAGGCGAGGCAGCGCGGCTCCCCGCCCGCCTCGTGCAGGCAGTCCCGGCAGAAGGCGGGCAGGCGCGCCATCCTTGGTCTCCCGATCGCTCCCTCGTTCCCCCGTGACGCGCCGTCAGTCCTCGCCGATATCGGCGTGGAACAGGATCTCGCGCGCCGCCACCACATGGCCGGGGTCGATCTCGGCCGTCTGCGCATAGTCGAGCAGCAGGTCCTGATGGGCGATCAGGAAATCGAGCAGCGCGACGTGGAAGGCGGGCGAGGCGGCCACCCCGCGCAGGTCGGCCGGCGAGAGGCCGCTCTCGGCGAGGAACGGGCCGATCCGCTCCGGATCGCCGGCGAGGTAAGACAGGGCGCCCAGACTCACCTCGCGGGCGGCCTGGAGCGTCGACAGGGGCTTGGAAGAGCGACGTTGCATTTGCGGTTCCGTAAGGAATGGGCGGCTAGATTAACGCCATTGACGGGCCGACGCTGCTGGATTCCGGCCCGCGTGGACCGTCGGCGACCTCGCAGGATTCACGGATCGAGCCCCGATGCCCAAGACCGTTCTGATCGTTGAGGACAATGAGCTCAACATGAAGCTCTTCAATGATCTGCTGGAAGCCCACGGCTACGTCACCATCGGCACCCGCAACGGGCGGGACGTGATGGACCTCGCGCGCCACCACCGGCCCGACCTGATCCTGATGGACATCCAGCTTCCCGAAGTCTCCGGCCTCGACGTCACGCGCGCCCTTAAGGCCGACCCGGAGCTCAAGGCGATTCCCGTGATCGCGGTCACCGCCTTCGCCATGAAGGGCGACGAGGAACGGATTCGCGAGGGCGGCTGCGAGGCCTATCTCTCCAAGCCGATTTCGGTCGGCCGGTTCCTCGAGACCGTGCGCCAGTTCCTTCCCGACTGAGGCGTCTGTCGGGGCGATTCGCCACCTGGCGGACAGTTGCTTTCCGCGCGGCTTGCGCTAGCCTGAGGCCGGTATCGAGCTGCCCTGCGGAGTGCTCGGGTCCGCCGCATCTCCTGGGTCCGTGGGGGTCAGTCGGCGGGTGGCGGCGCGGAAGGCCTCTTCGCGCCGCCACCTTCCGATCCTCGCCTGATTCGTCGTCTCAGGCGTCGTCCGCAAATCCCTGTACCGGCAACAAAAAAGGCGCCTCGCGGCGCCTTCTGCGTGCTTGGCTCGAGCCCGAAGGCTCAGATCACTTGATCTTGCCTTCGCGGAACTCGACGTGCTTCTTCGCGACCGGGTCGTACTTCTTCACGACCAGCTTGTCGGTCATGGTGCGCGAGTTCTTCTTGGTGACGTAGAAGAAGCCGGTGTCGGCGCTCGACACGAGCTTGATCTTGATGGTCGTTGCCTTGGCCATGACCGGATCTCCAGGAGCGTGGCAGTCGAACGTGGGACGGCCACGTCAAACAGATTGGGTTCGTGCGGCTGGTCCGCCGCTCGTTGCGCGTCCGTATCCGTGATCGGCGCGCGATTGTCAAGGAAGGCGCGTCAGCGATCGCGCCATATCTGCCCCGCGACCACCACCACATAGATGGCGAGGAACAGGGCGAGCGCCCAGGCGAAGCCGTCCGGGTCGAGCACCTGCATGCCCCCGCCCACCGCGGTCGGGCCGACGATCAGGCCGATCGAGTAGAGCATGACGAAGGCGGCGTTGGCGGTGGCGAGCGTCGCGCCCTCGAAGCGCGCGCCGAGCAGGGTGAGGCCCACCGTGTAGAGTCCGGCGCAGATGCCGGTGGTGACGAACACCACCGCCCACATCACCCAGCTATCGACCGCGAGATGGGGCAGGAGCAGCGCGCCGGCCAGCGCCAGCGTGCCGCATATGAGCAGCAGCCGGCGCCGGTCCACCCGGTCGCTGATCATGCCCAGCGGGAGCTGCAGCCCGACATTGCCGAGCTCGGCGACGGTGAGCAGGATCGCCGCGTCCGCCTCGCCGAGGCCCCGGCGCAGGCCGTAGAGCGGCAGGAAGTTGAGGAAGCCGGTCTCGACCGCGCCGAAGATGAAGGCGGCCAGTGTCGCGGCGGGCGCGATCCGCATGAGGCTGAACACGCCGCCCGAGCTCTCCTTGCGGATCACCGGCGCGCCGGAGGCGCCGATCAGCACCGGCACGGCGGCGAGGGCGAAGAAGCCGGCGCCCCACAGATAGGGCGTCAGGCCATCCGTGCCGACAAGGCTCAGGATCGCCGGTCCGCCGGCAAAGCCGAGCGAGAGCACGGTGCCGTAGATGCCGATGACGAACCCGCGCCGCCCGCTCGGCGCGGCCGCGTTGATCCAGAACTCGCTGACGACAAACAGCACGCACAGCGCGGCGCCGAACACGAAGCGCAGCGGAAACCACAGCACGAAAGGCCCCGTCAGCTTGAAGGCGACGAGGCTGGCGGCGGCGGCGAGCAGCGCGGCCATCAGCAGCGGCCCGGCGCCGCAGCGGCGCACCAGATCCGGCATGAAGGGCGCGATGAGGATGGTCGCGACGCCGCCGACTGCGGTGTTGATGCCGATCCAGGTGCTGGAGATGCCACGCGCGTTCAGCTCGAAGGCAAGCAGCGGGATCGACAGCGCCAGCCCCAGCCCCACCACCGAGATCGCGGCGATCGCGGCGGCGATCGAGGCGACGTTGGCGCCGCGCGGCGCGGGGATGGAGGAGACGGGGGCGGACATGACGGCACCTGGAGCAGGGAGGACGCAGCCTCCGGGCCGTTGGCTCTACCCCATGGACGGCGAAAGTCGAATGACTTTTGGCAATGTGTTCATCACGCGGACCGGGGGGAGGCGGGCCGCGCCGGGCCGCCGCCTCAGGCCAGCGGTTCGCGATACATGCGCTTGCCGCGGGCGAAATAGAGCGGCACCGGCAGCCAGGGCTTGTTGCCGCCGGAAAGCCGGGTCTCGACCTCTTCCACGATGGCGCGGGTGATGTCGGGGATCTCGGCGCCCCGCGCCTCGTCCGGCGTCAGCCAGGCGGCCTCGACGAATTCGCGCTCCGGCCCGATGACGCCGTCCACGCGATGGCTCACATCGGCGAGGTCGGCGATGAAGAAGCGGGTGTCGAAGCGGCGGACCAGGCCGGGCGGGGTGATGGCGCGGGCGACGAAGGTCAGCGCCTCGAGATTGGGGAACAGCCCGGCGGCGCCGAAATCCTGCCAGCCGTCGGGCATCCGCTCCGGCGTGCCGGCCTCGCGCGTGCCGAGCGCAAGCCCGGTCTCCTCGAACGCCTCGCGTATGGCGGCGAGCGCCAGCCCGCGCGAACGCGCCGCGCTCGGGCGCACCACCCGGGCGGCGAGGCGGCGCTCGCTCTCGGCGTCGAGCATGCCGTAGACCGGCATGTGCCGGTCCTTCGGCTCCAGCCGGCCGCCGGGGAAGACCAGCTTGCCGGGCATGAAGCGCATCGCCGGATTGCGCCGGCCGAACAGCAGGCGCGGCGTGCGCTTCGAGCGATCGACGAGGATGAGAACCGCCGCATCGGCGGGGCGGATGGTCGGATGGCGGGGTCCGCGCGCCGCAACGTTGAAGCGCGAGGTGACGTCGACAGGGCTCATGGCGGGGAGGCGTTCCGGAAGGTTCAGGATCCGAGGCTGGCGGGCTTGCCCATCGCCGCCTGGGCGCGGCGGCTGGGCGGGAGCGGGTCGTGCTCGGGATCGGAGGGATCGAAGCCGTGCATGTGGAGCGCCCATTGATAGCCGATCAGCGCGCCCTTGACCGCCGGCAGCAGCGCCAGCGACAGGATGAGCGTCAGCGGCAGCCACAGCGCCATGTGGATCCAGATCGCCGGATGCAGCGCCATTTCCACCGCCAGCAGCAGCGGCACGACGATATGGCCGACGATGGTGATGACCATGTAGGGCGGGGCGTCGTCGGCGCGGTGGTGCCACAGCGCTTCGCCGCAGGAGGGGCAGCGCTCGTTCACCTTGAGATAGGCATGGAACAGCTTGCCCTCGCCGCAGGCCGGGCAGCGCATGTGCAGCCCGCGGCTGAGGGCGGTGCCGACCGGGCGATAGGGATATTGCGGCCGTGCCTTCATCTGCGTCGCGCCTCCGGGCGCTATCTGCGTTTGCCGCGCAGCGCCGCGCGGCGCGGGCGCTCCTCGGGGCGGCGGAAACGGGACCGGCCCGCTCCGCGCGCGCCTTTCCGGGCGCCCGTGACCTGTTGTCCTTCCGATATAAGCTCGAATCGCAGCGCGCCAGCCACCGGCGCGGCCTCGACCAGCTTCACTTCGACGCGGTCGCCGAGCCGGTGCATCTCGCCGCTGTGCTCTCCGATCAGCGCGTGGCGCGATTCGTCGTAGCGGTAATAGTCGAGCCCCAGCGTCGCGGCGGGGATGAAGCCGTCCGCGCCGGTATCGTCCAGCGTGACGAACAGCCCGGCGCGGGTGACGCCGGCGATGCGTCCCTTGAACTGGGCGCCCATCTGCTCGGCCATGTGGTGGGCGATCAGCCGGTCGATGGTCTCGCGCTCGGCCGCCATGGCGCGCCGCTCGCTGGCGGAGATGCGGGCGGCGATCTCGGCGAGCTGCTCGGGCGTCATGGTCTCCGGCAGGCCGTCGCGCCCGAGGCCGAGCGCGCGGATCAGCGCCCGGTGCACGATGAGGTCGGCATAGCGCCGGATCGGCGAGGTGAAATGCGCGTAGCGGCGCAGATGCAGGCCGAAATGGCCGTAATTCTCGAATGCGTATTCCGCCTGCGCCTGGCTGCGCAGGATCACCTGGTTCACCAGCGGCGCCAGCTCCGAACCGTCGACGCGCGCGAGGATGTCGTTGAACTGCGCCGGGCGCACGGTCTCGGTCTTGGGCAGCTTGATGTCCAGCGTCTGCAGGAATTCGCGCAGGCCCGACATCTTCTCCAGCGAGGGCTGGTCGTGCACCCGGTAGACCAGCGGCGTGTGCTTCTCCTCCAGCGTCTCGGCCGCCGCGACATTGGCGAGGATCATGAATTCCTCGATCAGCTTGTGCGCGTCGAGCCGCTCGGGGACGACGACCTTGTCGACCGTGCCGTCGGGCTTCAGCAGGATCTTGCGCTCGGGCAGGTCGAGCTCGAGCGGCGAGCGCGCGTCGCGCGCCTTCTTCACCGTGGCATAGGCCGCCCAGAGCGGGCGCAGCACCTCGTCCAGCAGCGGGCCGGTCGTGTCGTCGGGCCGCCCGTCGATCGCGGCCTGCGCCTGGATATAGGAGAGCCGGGCGGCCGAGCGCATCATCACCCGGTGGAAGCTGTGGCGCTTCTTGCGGCCATTGGCGCCGACCACCATGCGCACCGCCATAGCGGGGCGGTCCTCCAGCGGGCGCAGCGAGCACAGGTCGTTGGAGATACGCTCGGGCAGCATCGGCACCACCCGGTCGGGGAAATAGACCGAGTTGCCGCGCGCCAGCGCCTCGCGGTCGAGCGCCGAGCCGGGGCGCACATAGGCGGCGACGTCGGCGATGGCGACGGTGAGGATGAAGCCGCCCTCATTGTCGGGATCGAGATCGGCCACCGCATGCACCGCGTCGTCATGGTCCTTGGCGTCGGGCGGGTCGATGGTGACGAGCGGCAGGTCCCGCCAGTCCTCGCGCCGGTCCTCGCGCCCGCCCAGCGTCGCGGGCCTGGCCGCATCGGCCTCGGCCAGCGCCTCGCGCCGGAACACGCTCGGAATGCCGTGGGCGTGGATGGCGATGAGGCTGATCGCCTTCTCGGTGGAGATCGAGCCGAGCCGCTCCTTCACCTTGGCGGTCGGCAGGCCGTAGGCGTGGTGGCGCACCACCTCGACCGAGACGAGGTCGCCCTCCTGTGCGTCGGCGGCGAAGTCGGGCGGGATGACGAGCTCGCGGCCCATGTGCCGCTTGTCGACCGGCACGAGGCGCCCGCCGCCCTGCGCGTCGCGGCGGAAGATGCCGAGGGTGAGGGCGCGCGCCTTCTCGATGATCTTGAGCACCCGCCCGGTGTGGCGCACCCGACCGTCGGCCTCGGGGATCTCGTCGGTCTTCAACAATACGCGATCACCGATCGCCGGGGCCGGGCCGGCCATGCGCCCGCGGCGGGCGAGGCGGACCAGGATGTGGGGTGCCTCGCCGTGCTCCTCCTCGTCCCAGTCGATCGGCTTGGCGATCAGCTCGCCGTCCTCGTCGCGCTCCACCACCTCGCTCATGACCACGGCGGGCAGGGCGCCCGGCACGTGGAGCTTGTGGCGCTTGCGCCCGATTAGCCCCTCGTCCGCGAGCTCGCGCAGCATGGCCTTGAGCACGATCCGGTCGCTGCCGTCGAGGCCGAAGGCGCGCGAAATCTCACGCTTGCCGACGTCGCCGCCATGGGAGGCGATGAAGGCGGTGAGCTCCTCGCGGGTAGGCAGGCCCTTCGGCCGGCGAGGGACGGCTTCCTTGCGGGGTTTCGGTCTGGCGGGTTTGCGCACGAGTCACTGTCCGAGAATGTCAGGAAGACGCTAGCGGTATCGGGCGCTCACGTCGACGGGCGGGCCGGCGCACCGGCGGCGGGGGCGCCTCCTTTGCCCTTGCATTCAGGCGATCATAGGAAGATTTTGCGCCGTCCCGGGGGGCGGGACCAGCCGCTGCTTGAAAGATTCGTTAATGGATGCCTGTACCACGGAGGCGCAGCCCGCCCCGCTCGACCATGCCGCGATAAGAACCATCATTGTCGGCGTGATGCTCGCCATGCTGCTCGCCGCGCTGGACCAGACCATCATCGGCACCGCCCTCCCGACCATCGGCGCCGAGTTCGGGGATCTCGAGAACCTCTCCTGGATCGTCACCGCCTACCTGCTGACCGGCACCGCCGTCACCCCGATGGTCGGCAAGCTCGCCGACATCCACGGCCCGCGCCCGGTGCTGAACGGCTGCATCGCGCTGTTCCTCGTCGGGTCGATCGTGTGCGCGCTGGCGCCGTCCATGCTGTGGCTGATCGGCGGGCGCGCCGTGCAGGGGCTCGGCGGCGGCGGCCTGATCGCGCTGGCGCAGACCATCATCGGCCTGCTGGTGCCGCCGCGCGAGCGCGGGCGCTACCAGGTCTATTTCGCCGCCGTCTTCATCACCTCCTCGATCGCCGGGCCGATCCTTGGCGGCTTCTTCGCCCAGCACCTGCACTGGTCGCTGATCTTCTGGATAAACGTGCCGCTCGGCATCGCCGCCGCGGCCATGAGCGACCGCACGCTGCGCCGCCTGCCGGCCCATCACCATCCGCGCCGGCTCGACGTGATCGGCGCGCTGTTGATGTGCGCCGCCACGGTGGCGCTGCTGCTGGCGCTGAGCTGGGGCGGAACGCGCTTCGCCTGGACCTCGCCGCAGATCCTCGGGCTCGCTGCGATCTCGGCCGTCATCTGGCTCGGCTTCGCGGTGCGGGTGGCGACGGCGCTGGAGCCGCTGCTGCCGATCGCGGTGCTCTCCAACCAGGTGGTGCGCACCGGCGTGCCCTCGGCCGCCTTCGCGATGGGCACCATGGTCGGGCTGTCGATCCAGATGCCGCTCTATCTGGAGGGCGTGGTCAGGCTCAGCGCCAGCCAGTCGGGCCTCGCGCTGATCCCGCTGATGGCGGGCGTCGTGGTCGGCGCCACCGGCGCTTCGCAGGTGATGAGCCGCGTCACCCACTACAAGCGTCTGCCGGTGCTCGGCCTCGTGGGCGGCATTCTCGCCCTGCTGGTGCTGGCCTATGAGCCGGTCAACCCGCCGCTGTGGCTCTATCTGGTGGCGATGGGCGTGACGGG
The DNA here is from genome assembly GCF_024752335.1 of Ancylobacter mangrovi. NCBI lineage: Bacteria > Pseudomonadati > Pseudomonadota > Alphaproteobacteria > Hyphomicrobiales > Xanthobacteraceae > Ancylobacter > Ancylobacter mangrovi. The sequence goes on from NZ_JANTHY010000013.1 coordinate 53,302, forward strand.
CATCGGGCTCGGCACGGTGCTGCCGGTCTCGACCGTGGCGATCCAGAACGCCGTGCCGCTTCCGCAGATGGGCACTGCGACCGGGCTGGCGAATTTCTTCCGCTCGCTCGGCAGCGCCATCCTGACCGCCGGCTTCGGCGCCGTCGTCATCAGCATGTCGGGACTGGAGGGAAGCGGCTCGATGGAGACCCTGCTCGGCGGCGGGCAGGCCGGGAGCGAGGCGCTCGCGCTCGCCTTCCGCTGGGTGTTCCTGATGGCAGCGGCCGCGCTCACCCTGTCGCTGATCGCGATGATCGCGATGCAGGAGCGCCCGCTCAGGGGCCACGCCTCGCCGGCCGCCGCGCTGCCGGAATAGGGCCGGGCGGCGCGCCGCCCGCTTCCACATCTCTTTCCCGGAGATCGTCGCCCCGCCGCCCGGCGGGACGACTTCGCCTCAGCCGCCGGTGGCGGAGCGGCTCTTGGCAGAAGACGCCTTGGCCGACGAGGCCTTGGCGGCCGGTTTCTTGGCGGCGGACTTGCGCGCCGCCGGCTTCTTCGCGGGCGCGTCGGCGTCCTTGCTCGCGGCCTTGGACGCGCCGCGGCGGGCGGGCTTGGTGGGCGCCGAGCCGGCCTTGGCGGTGATCAGCTCGACCGCCTGCTCCAGCGTGATTTCGTCCGGCGACATGGTCTTGGGCAGGGTCGCGTTGACCTTGCCGTGATTGACATAGGCGCCGAAGCGGCCCGGGCGCACCGTCACCGGCCCGCCGAGGCTGGGATGCTCGCCGAGCTCGCGCCCGCCGGCCGCACGTCCGCGTCCCGGCCCCTTGTTCTGCTTGTCGGCGATCAGCGTCACCGCCCGATTGAGGCCGATGGCGAGGATGTCGTCCCCGGCCTCGATATTGGCGTAGGTCTTGCCCGTCTGCACATAGGGCCCGAAGCGGCCGATGCCCGCGAGGATCGGCTCCCCGGTCTCCGGGTGGCGGCCGATCTCGCGCGGCAGCGAGAGCAGGCCGAGCGCGGTGTCGAGATCGACATCGGCGGGGGCGAGACCCTTGGGCAGGCTGGAGCGCTTGGGCTTCTCGCCCTCGGCGGCCTCGCCGAGCTGGAGATAGGCGCCGAAGCGCCCGTCGCGCACGGTGACTTCCAGACCTGTCTCCGGATCGGTGCCGAGCACGCGCGGGCCGGTCTCGACCGCCTCGCCATTTTCGCCGGACTGCACCGCGAGCGGGCGGGTGTACTTGCACTCGGGATAGTTCGAGCAGCCGATGAAAGCGCCGAACTTGCCTACCTTCAGCGACAGCCGGCCGGTGCCGCAATTGGGGCACAGGCGCGGGTCGGAGCCGTCTTCCTTGGGCGGAAAGATATGCGCGGTGAGCATCTCGTCGAGCGCGGCGATGACTTCCGAGACCCGCAGGTCCTTGGTCTCGCCGACGGCCGCGGTGAAATCGAGCCAGAAGTCGCGCAGCACGTCCTTCCATGCGAGCTCGCCGGCCGAGATCTTGTCGAGCTTCTCCTCCAGATCGGCGGTGAAGTCGTACTCGACATAGCGGTCGAAGAAGCTCTCCAGAAAAGCGGTGACGAGCCGCCCCTTGTCCTCGGGCACCAGCCGGCGCTTCTCGAGGCGCACATATTCGCGGTCGCGCAGCACGGCGAGCACCGAGGCGTAGGTGGAGGGACGCCCGATGCCGAGCTCCTCCATGCGCTTGACCAGCGAGGCTTCCGAATAGCGCGGCGGCGGCTCGGTGAAGTGCTGGTCGGCCTTGATGCCCTTGTTGGCGAGGCCCTCGCCGGCGGACATGGCGGGCAGGCGGCGGTTCTCCTCGTCATCGCCGTCCGCCGGTGCGTCGTCCCGGTCCTCGCGATAGAGGGTGAGGAAGCCGTCGAACTTCACCACCGAGCCGGTGGCGCGCAGCTCCAGCGCCCGGCCGGCGGCGACCGCGTCGATGTCGACCGTGGTGCGCTCCAGCTCGGCCGATTCCATCTGGCTGGCGATGGTGCGCAGCCAGATCAGCTCGTAGAGCCGGGCCTGGTCGGATTCGAGGTAGCGCGTCACGTCCTTCGGGCGGCGCGCCAGGTCGGTGGGACGCACCGCCTCATGAGCTTCCTGCGCGTTCTTCGCCTTGGCGGTGTAGCGGCGCGGGGCGGAGGGCACGTAGCGCTCGCCATAGTCGCGCCCGATCACCGAGCGCGCCGAGGCGATCGCCTCCGGCGCCATGTCGACACCGTCGGTACGCATATAGGTGATGAGGCCGACCGTTTCGCCGCCGATGTCCACGCCCTCGTACAGGCGCTGGGCGATCCGCATCGTGCTCGCCGGCGCGAGGCCGAGCTTGCGGCTCGCCTCCTGCTGCAGCGTCGAGGTGGTGAAGGGCGGGTAGGGGTGGCGCCGCGCGGGCTTGGCCTCGACCGAACGCACCGTGTAGTTCGCGCTCTCCAGCGCCTGGCGGAAGGCGGCCGCCTCTTCCGAGGTGCCCACGTCGAGCCGGCCGATCTTCTTGCCGTCGGCGCCGACCAGCCGGGCCTCGAACTCGTCGCGGCGCGGGGTGGCGAGCCGGGCGGCGATCGACCAGTACTCGCGGGTGACGAAGGTCTCGATCTCGCGCTCGCGGTCGCAGACGAGCCGCAGCGCGACCGACTGGACGCGCCCCGCCGAGCGGGCGCCAGGCAGCTTGCGCCACAGCACCGGGGAAAGCGTGAAGCCGACCAGATAGTCGAGTGCGCGGCGGGCGAGATAGGCATCCACCAGCGCCTCGTCGATCATGCGCGGGTTCTTCATCGCCTCAAGCACAGCCTGCTTGGTGATGGCGTTGAAGACGACCCGCGAGATCGGCTTGTCCTTGAGCGCGCGCTTCTCCTTCAGCACCTCAAGCACGTGCCAGGAGATGGCCTCGCCCTCGCGATCCGGGTCGGTGGCGAGGATCAGCGCGTCGGCATCACGCACCGCGCGGGCGATGTCCGACAGACGCTTCTGGGATTTGGGATCGACGTTCCACAGCATGTGGAAATCGTGCTCGGGATCGACCGAGCCGTCCTTGGCCGGGAGATCGCGCACATGTCCGTACGAGGCGAAGACCTCGTAGCCTGGACCCAGATATTTGTTGATCGTCTTCGCCTTTGCCGGCGATTCGACGATGACGACCTGCATGAGCCAGCTGTGTCCGTTGGTATATCAAGCCCTGAAAGAGGCCGGGAAAATGGGGTAGCCGCCACCGGCTGTCAAATGGCATCCGTTCCACAAGCACGAGGAGTGCCAGCCTGGCGCTTCCATGCAACGGCTCGACCCGCGTCGTGGTTGCGGATCAGTCGCATACCACCCATGCGCGAGAATGTGGCAAACCGTATTACAATTTTTGATAGTGTTGATAGGAAACAATGCAGCCATGGGTAGCAATATCGGGAAACGGAATGTTACCCTTCAGTTATCCAGAATTCAGCCCTACGGAACTTTCGTGAACGAGATCGATCGCCACGCAGACCGGACGCGTGAGACCGCGGACTATATCGCCACGCTGGCCCACGAACTTTCCGAGCTCGCCGACACCACCGACCTCGCGGTGCTGCGCTATCTGCTCGAGATGGCGCGCGACGAGGCACGCGCGGCGGCCCGCCGCGCCGAGCCGGGCGGGCGGGACGACTGACGCTTTCACAGCAGCGAGACCCGGCCGCCGCCATGCCGCTCCAGCCGGCCGGCAAGCTCGAGCTCGAGCAGGACGATCTGCAGCTCGGCCGCGCTCGTGCCCGCCATGTGCACGAGGTCGTCGACCGGCAGGGGCGTCGGCCCGAGCAGGCCGATCACCCGGGCGCGCATGTCGTCGCCCGGCTCGGGCGCCTCCATCGGCGGGGACACCTCCTCGTCGGCGTCGATGACCGGCAGGCGCTCGCGGAACGCGGCCAGCGCCGACATCACGTCCGACACGTCGGTGACGAGCGCGGCGCCCTGCTTGATCAGCGCGTTGGTGCCGCCCGCGCGCGGGTCGAGCGGCGAGCCCGGCACGGCGAACACCTCGCGACCCTGCTCGCCGGCGAGGCGCGCGGTGATGAGCGAACCCGAGCGCTCCGCCGCCTCGACCACCACCACGCCGAGCGACAGGCCCGAGACCAGACGGTTTCGGCGCGGGAAGTCGCGCGAGCGCGGCTCCCAGCCCATCGGCATCTCGGTGAGGACCACGCCGCGCTCGGCGATGGCGGCAAGCAGCCGCTCGTTCTCGCGCGGGTAGGGCCGGTCGTGGCCGCCGGCGAGCACGGCGATGGTGCCGGTGTCGAGGCTCGCCTCATGGGCGACCGTGTCGATGCCGCGCGCCAGCCCGGAGGCGATCACCCAGCCCGCCGTGCCGAGCCCGCGCGCGAGCCGCGCCGCCATGGTGCGCCCGGCGCCCGAGGCGTTGCGCGAGCCGACCATGCCGACCACGGGCGCGCTCATGAGCTCGGGGCGGCCGCGCACGGCGATCAGGGGAGGCGCGTCCTCGATCTGGCGCAGCAGCACGGGATAGGCCGGCTCGCCCAGCGCGATGAAGCGGCCGCCGATGTGCGCCAGCGCCTCCATCTCAGCCTCGGCCTCGGCGATGGAGGGAATGCGCGGCTCGATCAGCCGGCCGCCGCGCCGCGCCATGCCGGGCAGCGCCTCCAGCGCCGCCGCCGCGCCGCCGAAGCGGTTGACGAGGTTGAGGAAGGCCCGCGGCCCGACATTCTCGGCCCGGAACAGGCGAAGCCAGTCGCGGCGCTGGCCGTGGTCGAGCTCGACGCCGCGTAAGGCCAAACCTCAGCCCTTCCCGCCGATCCGGCCTTCGGTGCCGGCGATCAGCCGGGCGATGTTGGCGCGATGCATGAACCAGAGCAGCGCCGAGAGGATCGCCAGCAGCAGGCCGGTCGGCGGCGGCGCGATCAGGAAGGCGGCGAGCGCGGTGAGGATGCTGGCGACGAGCGCGGAGAGCGACGAATAGCGGGTGACGAAGGCGACCGTGAGCCAGGAGGCGGCGAACACGATCGCCGCCTGCCAGGCGAGGGCGATGGTCACGCCGAGGAACGTTGCCACCCCCTTGCCGCCCTTGAAACCGAGCCAGACCGGGAAGACGTGGCCGAGGAAGGCGCCGAGCGCCGCCGGCAGCGTATCGGCCGCGCCGAACAGCCAGCCGGCGAGCAGCACGGCGACCGTGCCCTTCAGCGCGTCGCAGAGCAGCGTGATCGCCGCCAGGCCCTTGCGCCCCGTGCGCAGCACGTTGGTCGCGCCGATATTGCCGGAGCCGATGCTTCGGATGTCCTTGGTGCCCGCGAGCCGGGTGATGATGAGGCCGAACGGGATCGCGCCAAGGAGGTAGCCGAGCAGCAGCGCGGCATAGCTCGACATCGGGGGCAGGGACCAACTCATGGGACCGACCTTAGTGGCTTTCGCCGGAAAGTGTATCCCGGTAGGGCACCGGGACGCTCCGGCTCACACGTATTCATACACGGTACGGCCGGCGGCGAGCGTGCGTATGACGCGCCCCTCGAAGCGGGCCTCGTCGAAGGGGGTGTTGCGGCAGCGCGACTTGAGCATCGCCGCGTCGAGGATCCACGCCTCGTCGGGCGCGATCAGCGCGATGTCCGCCGCTCGCCCGGGGCGCAGCGTGCCCGCCTCCAGACCGAGAAGCTGGGCGGGGCGGGTCGACATGGCGCGGATGAGGCTCATCAGCGTGACCGAGCCGTCATTCACCAGCCGGAGGCCGGCCGCCAGCATGGTCTCGATGCCGATGGCGCCGAAGGCCGCTTCCGAGAACGGCAGGCGCTTGACCTCGACGTCCTGCGGGTTGTGGTCGGAGACGATCACGTCGACGAGCCCTTCCGCCACCGCCTGCACCAGCGCCTGCCGGTCGTCCTCCGCGCGCAGCGGCGGGCTGAGCTTGAAGAAGCTGCGATAGCCGACGACGTCGCGCTCGTTGAGCGTCAGATGGTTGATCGAGGCCGAGGCGGTGATGTCGAGCCCCGCCTCGCGCGCGCGGCGCAGCACGTCGAGCGAATCGGTGCAGGTGAGCGAGGCGGCGTGGTAGCGCCCGCCGGTCATGGCGGCGAGGCGCACGTCGCGCTCGAACACGATGGTCTCCGCCGCCCTGGGCACGCCGGCGAGGCCGAGACGCGAGGCGAGCTCGCCCTCGTTCATCACCCCTTCGCCGGTCAGGCCGGCATCCTCGGTGTGGTGCACGATCAGCGCGTCGAAATGGCGGGCATAGGTGAGCGCGCGGCGCATCACCTGGGCGGAGGGCACGGAGCGGGTGCCGTCGGTGAAGGCGACCGCGCCGGCGGCCTGCAGCAGGCCGATCTCCGTCATCTCGCGCCCTTCCAGCCCCTTGGTCAGGGCGGCCATGGGATGGACGTGGACGATGGCGGTGTCGCGGGCGCGGCGCAGCACGAAGTCGACGATGGCGGGATCGTCGATGACGGGATCGGTGTCGGGCTGGCACACGATGGTGGTCACGCCGCCCGCCGCCGCCGCCTGGCTGGCGGAGGCCAGTGTCTCGCGGTGCTCGGCGCCGGGCTCGCCGATGAAGGCGCGCATGTCGACGAGGCCCGGCACGGCGATCAGGCCGCGGCAGTCGACGATCTCGGTGTCGTCGGGCAGGCCGGCGGCCCTCAGGTTACCAGCGATGTCCTTGATCACGCCGTCGGCGATCAGGATGTCGCCATGGGTGTCGAGGTCGCGCGAGGGATCGAGGATCCGGGCGCCGGACAGCAGGGTGGGGCGCGGCGTGGAGCGCAGGTCAGGCATTGGGCAGCGTCCGCGAGAGCGCGTCGAGCACGGCCATGCGGACGGCGACGCCCATCTCGACCTGCTCGCGGATGAGGGACTGGGCGCCGTCGGCGACCGCCGAATCGATCTCGACGCCGCGGTTCATCGGGCCGGGATGCATCACGAGCGCGTCCGGCCGGGCATGGCGCAGCTTCGCTTCGTCGAGCCCCCAGAAATGGAAATACTCTTTCACCGAAGGCACATACGAGCCGTTCATGCGTTCGCGCTGGAGCCGCAGCATCATCACGATGTCGACGTCCTCCAGCCCCCGGCGCATGTCGCCATGGACCTCGACGCCGAAGCGCTCGATGTCGGTCGGCAGCAGCGAGGGCGGCGCGACCACCCGCACCTGCGCGCCGAGCGCCTGCAGCAGCAGGATGTTGGAACGGGCGACGCGCGAATGGGCGATGTCGCCGCAGATCGCCACCAGCAGCCCCTCGATCCGCCCCTTGTTGCGGCGGATGGTGAGGGCGTCGAGCAGCGCCTGGGTCGGGTGCTCATGCGCCCCGTCGCCGGCATTGACCACCGCGCAGTCGACCTTGCGGGCGAGCAGCTCGACAGCGCCGGAAGCGCTGTGGCGCACGATCAGGACGTCCGGGTGCATGGCGTTGAGCGTCGCCGCGGTGTCGATCAGCGTCTCGCCCTTCTTCAGGGAGGAGTTGCTGACCGCCATGTTCATCACGTCCGCGCCGAGCCGCTTGCCGGCCAGCTCGAACGAGGACTGGGTGCGGGTCGAGGCCTCGAAGAACAGATTGATCTGGGTGCGCCCGCGCAGCGTCGCGCGCTTCTTCTCGATCTGCCGGTTGAGGATGACGAATTCCTCGGAGAGGTCGAGCAGCCCGACGATCTCTTCGGGAGACAGGCCCTCGATGCCGAGCAGGTGCCGGCGCGAGAGGGTGAAGCTGGCGGTCGGGTTCGATGTCATATCGAAGTCGGCTGGATAGACGCAGCACGGCCCCGCCGCAAGTCTTTCCCGTCGCTGTCCACGGCGAGCGGCCGTCCCGGTGGCGGGGTGCCGTCAGGGAACTTCGTTCGCACGCCCACGTTGTCGCGCCACAGTGCTGAGGGGCACGATTGGAGAACGATCGATGACGAGGTCCGTTCATTCCACCCGGCCGGCTGCCGGCCGGCTCGCCGCGATGGCCGTTGCGGCCGTGGCCGCTCTGAGTGCCGTGCCTGCCGCCGCCCTGCCCATGTCGGGTGCCGCGGTTCCCGAATCCGCCCGTACGACGTCCGCGCCGGTCGAGCAGGTGCGCTGCGAGGGCTGTGCGGTCGGCCTCGGCGTGGCCGCCGGCGTCGTCGCCGGTGCGGCGATTGCGAACGCGGCGCGCCCGCGCTACTACGACGCTCCCCGCTATTACGAACCGCCGCCCGGCCCGGTCTATTACGGCCGCCCGGCCTATGCCCGGCCCGCCAACCGCTGCTGGGTGGAGACCAACCCGATGCGCGGCACCGGCTACTGGACCCGCTGCTGACCCTGCGGACCACACGTGGCGGCAGGGACGCAGCCGTTCTTGCCGCTCACCCCCCCAGATGCGACACGGCGGCGATGATCGCCGGCATGGTCGCGGCGGCGAGCACGGTCTGCACGGTGAGCATCTGCGCGAGCAGCGGCGCGTCCCCGCCCATCTGGCGGGCAAGCACGTAGCCGTTCGGCGCCGAGGGCACCGAGGAAGCGACCGCGACGATCAGCAGGTCCACGTCGGTGAGGCCGAGCATCGAGCCGATCAGGATCGCCACCAGCGGCACGCCGATGAGCTTTACCGCGCTGGTGAGCCAGGTGGCGCCACGCGGGCGGCGCAGGTCGGCGAGCCGCAGCCCGGCGCCGACCACGAGCAGGCCGAGCGCCAGCGACGCCCGCCCCAATATGTCGCCGAAGTCGAAGATCACTGCCGGCACGTGGATGTGCAGCAGGTTGATCAGCCCGCCCAGCGCGCAGGACCAGATGAAGGGATTGCGCATGATCTGGATCAGCATGGCGCGGTTGCCGCCGGCCGCGCCCTCGCCATGGCGCGCCAGCACCGCGACGCTGATCGTGTTGAGGGTCGGGATCATCACCGCGAGCCCGACCGCCGCCACGGCGAGGCCGGCGGTGCCGGCGAGCGAGCCCGAGACCGCGAGCGCGATATAGCTGTTCCAGCGCAGCGAGCCCTGCACCACCGAGGTATAGCCCGGCCCCATCAGCCGCAGCCCCCGGCAAATCGGCTCGCGCATCACCACCAGCAGCGCGCTGAACAGCGCGATGGCGCCCAGCAGCGACACCGAGACCTGGAGCACCTTCACATTGCCGAGCTCGGCGCGCGAGATCGAGACGATGAGCAGCGCCGGGAACAGGATGAAATAGGTGAGCCGCTCCAGCGCCACCCAGTGCGAATCCTCCGGCAGCAGGCTGCGCTTCAGGATCTGGCCGAGGGCGATGATGAGGAACACCGGGACCAGGGCGCCGAGCACACCCGTCATGCGTCACCTGTCCCCGGCGATGTGGCGCAGGCGGTCGAGCGCCCCCTGGAGGATGAAGACGGCGGCCTGCTGGTCGACCACCTCGGCGCGGCGGGCGCGGCTCATGTCGGTGGCGATCATCTCGCGCTCCACCGCGGCGGTGGACAGGCGCTCGTCCCACAGGATGATCGGCAGTTCGGTCAGCCGCGCGAAGTTGCGGGCGAAGGCGCGGGCCGACTGCGCGCGCGGACCCTCGCTGCCGTCCATGTTGACGGGCAGGCCGAGCACGAAGCCGGCCGCGCCGCGCGCCTCGGCGAGCGAGAGGATGCGGGCGGCGTCGGGCGTGAACTGCTTGCGGGCGATGGTCTCGACCGGCGTCGCCAGCCGGCGGTCGGGATCGGAGCTGGCGATGCCGATGGTGCGCGTGCCGAGGTCGAGCCCGACGAGGCTCCCTCGCCCGGCGAGCAGCGGGGCGGCTTCAGCGATGGTGAGGATCGGCGCGACCATGGTGCCGTGCGCCTAGCACGCCCGCGCGCGCCGCGCCATATGGCGGAGGGCGCGGGCAGCGGCGGGCCCGTGTGACCGGCTCCGCGCTTGAGTCGTCCGCGCCGTCGCCTATCCTCCCGCCCACTTCCTACCCACGGAGATGGCAATGAAGATCACCTGGTTCGGCCACGCGGCCTTTCGTCTCGATTTCGCGGACAAGGTCGTGCTGATTGACCCGTTCCTGACCGGCAATCCCGCCTTCGACGGCGATTTCGCCGCGGCGACCGCCGGCACGACTCATGTCCTGCTCACCCACGGCCATGGCGACCATCTCGGCGACACGGTGGCGATCGCCAAGCAGACCGGCGCGACCGTGGTGGCCAATGCCGATCTGGCGAGCTGGCTGGCGACGCAAGGCGTCGAGAAGCTGGAGATGATGAACACCGGCGGCACCATCCACACCGAAGGTTTCGCGGTGAGCATGGTGCGGGCGGACCACTCCTCCGGCATGATGGTGGACGGCGCCAGCGTCTATCTCGGCAATCCGAACGGCCTGATCGTCAAGGCCCCGGGCGAGCCGGTGGTCTGGCACATGGGCGACACCGACATCTTCTCCGACATGGCGCTGATCGCCGAGCTGCACCGGCCCGAGATCGTCATCGTGCCGATCGGCGACCGCTTCACCATGGGCCCGGAATCGGCCGCCGTCGCGGTGTCGCGCTATCTCGGCGGGCTCACCATCATTCCCGGCCATTACGCGACCTTCGGCCTTCTGGAGCCGGACGCCGAGCGCTTCATCGCGCTGGTCGGCGAGGAAGCGACCGTCGTGGTGCCGGCCAAGGGCGAGGCGGTCGAGTTCGCCGCCTGACCGGCGCCGTTCACCCCGGGGCGGTGGCGGCGAGCCCACGGCGCACCGCCCGGGCCTGACGCACCAGCGCGGTCGCCAGCAGCATCTCCATCGCGTCGACGAGCGCGGGCCGGGCGACAAATCCCGGCCCGCCCTGCGCACGCTCCTCGATCCGCCGCACGAGGCCGGCGTCGACCGCCTGCTGGAGGATGTCGACGATGTGCGAGCGCGAGAGCTTGTAGGAGCGCGCCAGTTCGGCGGCGGAGAGCGGCGCACCGGCGCCCCCATTCTCGAACAGCGCGAACGCCAGGATCAGCCCGCCGTCGCGCTCGACGAACAGTTCGAGGCTCGGCACGTCGAACACCGGGCGCCATCCGGCCCGGATCGGTTCCACCAGCGCACCGACATAGGCGGCGAGGAACGTTTTGTCGCGCAGGCGCGCGAGGCCCTCCGCTCCTTCCGGGAGGGCACTCGCGAGCGCCTCCAGCATCACCGCCCAGCGCTCCCGGTGCAGGTCGAGCAGGCGGTCGGTGACGACGAGCCGGCGCCGGCGGCGGTCATCGTCGGGCGCCGATGCCACCAGCCCGAACAGCCGGCACGCGGCGAGCACGGCGCTGACTCGCCCGGGGCTGCAGATGTCGAGCGCTGCCGCCTCGGCCTTCAGCCGGCCGGAGGTCAGGCCCTGCGCCTCGGGCGGCTCGAAATGCAGGTCGATCATCAGCGACATCAGGGTCAGCCGGCCGCGATCGTTCATCAGCCGGGAGAGCAGGCGGTCGTTTCGGTAGGAGGCGCAGAGCTTGGTGGCGGCGGTGCGCGCGATGCCGGGGAAATCGGGCCGGGCATGCAGGCGGGAACGTTCCGCCTCCTCTTCCGCCGACAGGGCCGGATCGGTTCGGACCGCGGCGAGGGGCGGGGCGTCGTCGCTCTCGCGGACCCGTGTTGCGGGCACTCCGGCGAGCATCATCGCCGTCCCCGGCTCTGGCCGAAGCGATCAAAAATCGACATTGTGTCTCCCCCTCCGTTCGGCTCTAAGTCGCGCCGTTTCCGCAACGATACGTCCAGGCGAGGACGCGACATGACCGGACTTCGTTCTTTCCTTCCAACCGTGACGGTCGGCGCTGCGCTGGCACCGCTGCTCTCGGTGCTGGGTGTGGTGGGCCTGCCCGCGCCGTCGGCGCAGGCGGCCGTGGTCTATTGCACCGGTCCGGGTGTGCCGGCCGGCTGCGTCGTGCGTGCGACGCCGCTCGCCGGGCCGAATCCGGTGGTGCGTGCCGCGGTCTATTGCACCCGGCCGGGTTATCCGGTCGGCTGCGTGCCGGGCCCCGCTGGCGCGCCGGCGGCGCGCGCGGTCGTCCGGCCCGGGCCGGGCGTGAATCTTGGCGGGCCGGTCAACCGACCGGGCCTGCGCTGAATCCCACCTCCGAAGGAGATTAGCATGACCCTCTCTCGTGTCGTCCCGGTGCGGGAGGCTCTCGCGGCCGCCTGCCTTGGTGCGCTGATGTTCGCCGCCGCGCCGGCCCATGCCGACAAGGCCTCGGCCGATGCCTGCGCCGCCTCGCTGTCGGCCGACGGCAAGGCGATCTACGCCGCCGCCATCGGGCAGGTGAGCTCGGGCGCGGATGTGCGCGAGACCGTCACCAGCACCACCAAGTCGCTCGCCATGTCCGGCCAGATCAGCCGCGGCAGCGCCCGCAGCAATGCCGAGGCGGCCGGCGCCTGCCTCGCCCAGGTCGGCTCGTGATTCGACGGGCGGCGGGCGACCGCCGCCCGGTATCCCGCCGGCAATCGAAGAGGGCCGGCAGACCAGGCATTCGCGGGGGAACAGTCGGCGCCGTCGGCGCTTGTCGAGGGGGCGTCCTGCCCGACTCCTCGGGCGGGTGACACGAAAGTAACGCTTTCGGGTTACCTTTGGCCACGTCACGCGAGGAAGCGACATGACTGCGAATCACAGCCGACTTTCGTTCCTGGCCCGCGCGGGGGCCGCCGCTGCGCCCGCCGCCCTGCTTTTCGCCGGCCTTTCCTTCACCGCTCCGGCGCCTGCCGATGCCGCGGTGGTCTACTGCACCGGCCCCGGCTATCCGCGCGGCTGCGTGGTGCGCCCGACCCCGGCGCGTACCACCGCCAGGGTCATCTACTGCACCCGTCCGGGCTACCCGGTGGGCTGCGTTGCCGGCGGCCCGGCGCGTGCGCAGACCCGCGCTTTGGCCCGTCCCGGCCCCGGCGTGAACCTCAATGGCGGCGTGAACGGCCCCGGCCTGCGCTGACCGCCCTCGCCGGGACGCCCCCGCCCGGACTTCGCCGTCCGGAATCGCCACCGGCCATCCTCCATCCCCGCCCGAAACCGGCGCCCTGCGTTGCGGGGCGCCGTGCCCGCCTGCTATAGGGCGCGCATCGGTTTCAGAGGATTGGAATTTCGGATGTCGGTCGATCAGGCGACGGTCCGGCGCGTGGCGCATCTGTCGCGCATCGCCGTGACGGAGGAGGAGGTGGCTCACCTCCAGGGCGAGCTCAACGCCATCCTCGCCTTTGTGGAACAGCTCGGCGAGGTGGACACCACCGGCGTCGAGCCGATGACCAGCGTCATCCCGATGAAGCTGCCCCTGCGGGCGGACGTGGTGAACGACGGCGCCGCCGCCGAACGGGTGCTCGCCAACGCGCCCGCCAGCGAGGATGGCTTCTTCGCCGTCCCGAAAGTGGTGGAGTGAGCGCCATGTCCGATCTGACCCGCCTCACCATCACCGCCGCCCGCGAGGGCCTCGCCAGCCGTCATTTCACGGCCACCGAGCTCACCCAGGCCTATATCGACGCGATCGAGCCGGCCGGCGACCTCAACGCCTATGTGCTCGTCACGCCCGAGAAGGCGCTGGAGATGGCCAAGGCCAGCGACGCGCGCATCGCCAAGGGCGAGGGCGGCAGGCTGGAAGGCATTCCGCTCGGCATCAAGGACATGTTCGCGACCGAGGGCGTGCGCACCACCGCCTGCTCGCGCATCATCAAGAACTTCCTGCCGCGCTACGAATCGACCGTGACCTCGAAGCTCTGGAGCGAGGGCGCGGTGCTGCTCGGCAAGCTGAACCAGGACGAGTTCGCCATGGGCTCGTCCACCGAGACCAGCGCCTTCGGCTGCGCCGTCAACCCGTGGCGGCGCAAGGGCTCGGAGCAGCCGCTGGTGCCCGGCGGCTCGTCGGGCGGCTCGGCGGCGGCGGTGGCCGCGCATATCTGCGCCGGCGCGGCGGGCACCGACACCGGCGGCTCGATCCGCCAGCCGGCGGCCTTCACCGGCACGGTCGGCATCAAGCCGACCTACGGGCGCTGCTCGCGCTGGGGCATCGTCGCCTACGCCTCCTCGCTCGACCAGGCGGGGCCGATCGCCCGCTCGGTGAACGATGCCGCGCTGCTGCTGCGCTCCATGGCCGGCCACGACCCCAAGGATTCGACCAGCGCGGACCTTCCCGTGCCGGACTATCAGGCGGCGGTCGGCGGCTCGATCAAGGGCAAGCGCATCGGCATCCCGAAGGAGTACCGGGTCGAGGGCATGTCGCCCGAGATCGCCGCGCTCTGGGACAAGGGTGCGGACATGCTGCGCGACGCGGGCGCGGAGATCGTCGAGATCAGCCTGCCGCACACCAAATACGCGCTGCCGTCCTACTACATCGTCGCGCTAGCCGAGGCCTCGTCCAACCTCGCGCGCTATGACGGCGTGCGCTACGGCGAGCGGGTCGAGGGGCGCGACATCATCGAGATGTACGAGAAGACCCGTGCCGCCGGCTTTGGCGCCGAGGTGCGCCGGCGCATCATGATCGGCACCTATGTGCTGTCCGCCGGCTATTACGACGCCTATTATCTGAAGGCGCAGAAGGTGCGCACGCTGATCAAGCGCGACTTCGAGACCGCCTTCGCCGACGGCATCGACGCCGTGCTGGCGCCGACAACGCCCTCGGCGGCGTTCGGTATCGGCGAAAAGTCGGGAGCCGATCCGGTGGAAATGTATCTGCAGGACGTGTTTACGGTGACGCTGAACATGGCCGGCCTGCCGGGCATCTCGGTGCCGGCCGGGCGGTCCTCGGAAGGGCTGCCGCTGGGCCTCCAGCTCATCGGCCACCCGTTCGGCGAGGCAGGGCTGTTCGCGCTGGCGCAGGTGATCGAGGACGCCGCCGGGCGCTTCGAGTGCCACGACAAGTGGTGGCTGTGACCGTGCGCATCCTGCCCGAGAATGAGCGCTCCCTCGCGCCCTTCCGGGCGGAGATCGATGCCATCGACGGCGAGATCGTCGAACTGCTCGCCCGCCGCTTCGAGGTGGTCAAGCATGTGATCGCGGTGAAACGGGCGGAGGGCCTGGCGGCGCTCCTGCCCGAGCGGGTCGAGGATGTGGTCGAGAAGGTGATGGTGCGCGCCGAGACCAAGGGCGTGCCGCCCGAGCTGGTCGAGAAGCTCTGGCGTATCCTCATCCAGTGGGTGATCGACTACGAGAACGAGCGGCTCGGCTGAGCCAGCCCTTCGTCGGTCCTTCGGTGCGCTTCCGCGTCAGCTGCCGCTGCCGGCGGCGTCCAGCGAGCACACGGCCTCGCTGAGCGAGGCGAACTCGATGTCAGCCTGGCGCTCGGCCCAGCGTGCGAAGGGCTCGACGTTACGGCAGAAGCCGGGCGGCGGCTGGTTCTCGGAAGCTTCCGCCAACCAGGCGCGGCATTCGTCGCCGGACTGACATCCGAGGCAGCGCTGCACCGCCGCGCGCAGCTCGCGCTCCGACAGGGTCGGGCTGTCGACGTCGACCCCCGCCTGCTCCAGCATCCGGCCGAACAGGGCCAGACGTTCGTCGATCGTGTCCACCTTCATGTCCGCCTCCTTCGCTTTGCCCGATCGTGGCAAGAAGGTGGCCGGCCGGCGTTGATCTTCCTCAAGCCGCCGGGGTAGGCCCGCCCGCGACCCAGTCCCGGAACAGGGCGAGGTCGATGTTGCCGCCTGAGAGCACCACGCCCGCGCGCCGGCCGTGCAGCGTCTCCTTCTCGCGCAGCAGCGCGGCGAGGGCGGCGGCGCCGGCGCCTTCCGCGAGGTTGTGGGTGTCCTCCCAACAGGCCCGCACGGCCGCCGCCACCTCGTCGTCGCTGACGGTCGCGATGCGCGAGGCGCCCTCGCGGATGATGGCGAGCGCCCCGGCATCGGGCACCCGCACCGCGAGCCCGTCCGCCTTCGTGTCGGCGCTGTTGGTCTCCACCGGATGGCCGGCCTCGAAGGACAGCGCATAGGCGGGGGCGTGCGCGCTCTGCACGCCGACGATCTCGGTCGAAAGGCTGAGCAGGTCGCGGGTGAGGATGGCGCCGCATATGCCCGAACCGAGGCCGATCGGCACGTATAGCACGTCGAGTGGCGGCGCGGCGCGGAACAGCTCCAGCGACCAGGTCGCCACGCCCAGCACCAGGTCGCGATGGAAGGAGGGCGCGAAGGTCAGCCCCTCCCGCGCGGCGAGCTCCATGGCGTGGGCGCGGGCGGCGTCGAAATCGGTGCCGTGCTCGATCAGCCGCGCGCCGAGCGCCGCCATGGCGGCGTTCTTCTCGAGGCTGTTGCCGTGCGGGACGACGATGGTGACCGGAATGCCAAAGCGCGCGCCGGCGAAGGCGAGCGACTGACCGTGATTGCCTCGCGTGGCGGAGATGATGCCGCGCGGGGCGCCTCCTTCCCGGGCAAGACGCGCCAGATGGATCAGCCCACCGCGCACCTTGAAGGCGCCGGTCGGGGTGTGATTCTCGTGCTTGACCCACACCTCCGTGCCCGCCCGGCGCGCCAGCATCGGCCAGGCATATTGCGGCGTGCCGGCGAATACGGCGTGGATGTCGGCCAGGGCGCTCTCGAGCTCGTCGATGGTGAACATGGTATCGGCTCGACCTCGCTTGGCTGGGAAGGCTGGCGGTGGAGGGCGGGCGCCCGCCGGGGATGGCGGCCGGAGCGGGCGCCGGTTGCGGGTCCGCGGTACACGGAGTAGGGAAACGGCGCAATCGGACGTTCTCACGACCCGTTCCGCGCCGATGACCTATCCAGACGAGGCCCGCCGAGGATGAACATGCACGCCCGCCCCGCCGACCCGAAGAAGCTGATCAAGGGCGCGACCGGCGACTGGGAAGTCGTGATCGGCATGGAGATCCATGCCCAGGTCACCTCCAATTCCAAGCTGTTCTCCGGCGCCTCGACCGCCTTCGGCGGCGAGCCCAACAGCCATGTCTCCCTCGTCGACGCGGCCATGCCCGGCATGCTGCCCGTCATCAACGAGGAATGCGTGAAGCAGGCGGTGCGCACCGGGCTCGGCCTGAAGGCCGAGATCAACCTGAAGTCCGTCTTCGACCGCAAGAACTACTTCTACCCGGACCTGCCGCAGGGCTACCAGATCAGCCAGTACAAGAGCCCGATCGTCGGCGAGGGCGGGGTGCTGGTCGACACTGCCGAAGGGCAGATCGAGATCGGCATCGAGCGCCTGCATCTGGAGCAGGACGCGGGCAAGTCGATCCACGACCAGCACCCGACCATGTCGCTGGTCGACCTCAACCGTTCGGGCGTGGCGCTGATGGAGATCGTCTCCCGGCCGGACCTGCGCTCCTCGGAGGAGGCCAAGGCCTATGTGACCAAGCTGCGCACCATCCTGCGCTATCTCGGCACCTGCGACGGCGACATGGAGAAGGGCAACCTGCGCGCCGACGTGAACGTCTCGGTGCGCAAGCCCGGCGACGAGTTCGGCACGCGCTGCGAGATCAAGAACGTCAACTCGATCCGCTTCATCGGCCAGGCGGTCGAAACCGAGGCGCGCCGGCAGATCGGCATCATCGAGGATGGCGGCACGATCGAGCAGGAGACCCGCCTGTTCGACCCGAACAAGGGCGAGACGCGCTCCATGCGCTCGAAGGAAGAGGCGCACGACTACCGCTACTTCCCGGACCCGGACCTGCTGCCGCTCGAATTCGACCAGGCTTTCGTCGACGAGCTCGCCCGGCATCTTCCCGAGCTGCCGGACGAGAAGAAGGCGCGCTTCGTCTCCGCCTACGGCCTGTCGGCCTATGACGCCGACGTGCTGGTCGCGGAGAAGGCCACTGCCGATTATTACGAGGCCTGCGCCGAGGGGCGCGACGCCAAGGCGGCGGCGAACTTCATCATCAACGAGCTGTTCGGCCGGCTGAACAAGGACGGCAAGGACATCGAGACCTCGCCGGTCTCGGCCGCGCAGATCGGCGCCATCGTCGACCTGATCGCCGACAAGACCATCTCCGGCAAGATCGCCAAGGACCTGTTCGAGATCGTGTTCACCGAGGGCGGCGACCCGCGCGAGATCGTCGACGCGCGGGGGATGCGTCAGGTCACCGACACCGGCGCCATCGAGGCGGCGGTCGACGCCATCATCGCCGCCAACCCGGACAAGGTCGAGCAGGTGAAGGCGAAGCCCACCATGCTGGGCTGGTTCGTCGGCCAGGTGATGAAGCAGACCGGCGGCAAGGCCAACCCGCAGGCGGTGAACGAACTGCTCAAGGGCAAGCTCGGCATCTGAGGCGGGGACGAGCCGTGACCGGCGAACAGGGCAAATCGCAGGCTTGCGGCGTGTCCGTGAGCATCGAGCGGGCGACGCGGGCGGACCTGCCGGAGATCGTCGCCATCCTCGCTGCCGACCGCCTGCTGGGCGAGCGCGACACCACCGACCCGTCGGTCCTGCCGGTCTATGAGGAAGCGTTCGAGGCGGTCAGCGCCGATCCCAACCTCGCGCTCTACGTAGCGCGCCGCGAGGGCCGGGTGCTGGGCACCTTCCTGCTGGTGGTCTTCCCCGTGCTGGTGCGGCGCGGCGCGCGAATCGGCGTGCTGGAGCAGGTGCAGGTTCACCCGGAGGCGCGCGGCAGCGGCATCGGCTCCGCGATGGTCACGTTCGCCATCGCCGAGGCGCGCCGGCGCGGGGCCAACTCGCTCCAGGTCGCGACCAACAAGAAGCGCCTCGACGCCCAGCGCTTCTATGAGCGCCTCGGCTTCGAGCGCCGGCACGAAGGCTTCAAGCTGGATCTGGGCGGGCCGGCATAGCCGCCCTGCCGGGTGCGTTCAGGACGCGCCGCTCGGGAAGCGGGCAGTATTCAGGGCAGGCATTTCGCCATGAAGACGTGCCACGCCTTGGCGCCGGTGAGGTTGTGGCTCGCCTTGTAGACCTTCCACGCCGCGTTGCAGCGGTTCAGCGCCGCGCGCTCGTCCTCCTTCTCCTCATCCTGCTCGTCGGCGTCCGCCGTGGCATCGCCGATCGGGCGCGTGCCGACGGAGGGAACGGAGGTGCGCGGCTTGGCGGCAGCGTCGCTTCCCGGGTTCTTCGGGGCCGCGCCGGTCTCGGGCGCCTTGGCCGGAGGGGTGGAGGGCTTGGCCGCATTGGCGCCGGCCGCGGTGCCGGCGAGGCATTGCTGCGCGAATTCGCGATAGGTGAAGTCGCCGGTCTGGTTCTTCGCCTTCATCTCGTTCCACAGGTCGGCGCACTGCTTGATCGAGGGCTGCGCCGCCGTGGCCGCCGGACCGGTGGGAACAGGCGCACCGGAGCCGGAGGGCTTGGCCGCCGGCTTCGAATCGCCCGGCTTGGCGGGCTCGGGCGAATCGGCCGCGGCGCCGTCGTCGTCCGACAGTTCGGCAAGGCACTGGCGGGCGAAGTCGCGATAGGTGAGGTCGCCGGTCTTGTCCTGCGCCTTCATCTGGTTCCAGCGATCCGCGCAGGCCTGTGTCGGTGAAGACTGCGCATGCGTCGGCGCGGGCAGGGCGAGGGCGGCCAGGAGAAGCACGCAGGCCCACGCGGCCGCGAATCGTCTGGGCATGCGGCTCGGCGAATACAGGCGGCTCGGCGTCGGCATGAGGCTTGGCGCTGGCAAGAGGTACGGCGTTGGCAAGAGGTACAGTCGGCGGAAGCGAAGGCCGGCGCGAGGCCGGCCTTCCCGGGAGAGCTTAACCGTTTCGGCCCGACGGGGCGAGGGGACGGCGCCGTCAGGCGTGGCCAACGGCCAGTCGACTGTCCCGCCATGCGTGCCGATCGCCGGCGGGAAGCATCAGTTCGCAGGAGCGCCCATCGCAGGCGATGGGAATCGACCCCGGCCGGCGCGGATGTCGCGAACCGGCGGGGCCGCCACGCTCACGCGCCCTTCATGCACTTCGAGATGAAGTCCTTCTGGGTCACGCCCTTGAGCTTGCCCGCCTTGTGGTCGACCGACCATTCCTTCTCGCAGCTCTTCTGCTGCTTGGAGACGGCGACCTTGCTGGTCTTGGGCTTCTCAGGCGTGGCACTGGCGTGAGTCGCGGTAGCGGCGGGAGCAGCACCGGCCGGCGCCGTGCCGGACGAGGCAGCGAAGGCGGAAGCCGACGCGAGGACGAACGTCGCGGCGGTCAGCCCGGCAAGGAGGCGCTTGGTCATTTCTTGAAACCCTCGTTTCACATCCGCGTCGTTGCGGACGGCGCGATTACTTATCCGCCTCATGTCGAAATTTGGACGGAATCAAGCAAAAATTTAGCGAACTCTTTAACGCTTTGCTTGGTGATGACGTATCGGCAAGTAAAACCGTAAAATAATAAGTATACATGGTGACGTACCGTCACCTAACCTTCTGCCCCGTGCCGGCGCCCTGTACGCCGCCCCCGCGCGTGCGGGCGCGCGTTTCGCGCGTGCTTGCCAGCGGCGGGCGCTGGTCCTAGTTCTGGTGTGGAAACGCCCGCGGGGGCGATGCGGAAGGCGTTCTGTCCATGGCCGAGCTTCAGACCCAGCCGATCCAGCTCTATTACTGGCCGACGCCCAATGGCTGGAAGATCAGCATCATGCTGGAGGAGTGCGGGCTGCCCTACGAGGTGCGCCCGGTGAACATCGCCCGCGGCGAGCAGTTCAAGCCCGATTTCCTCGCCATCTCACCGAACAACAAGATCCCGGCCATCGTCGACCCGCAGGGCCCGGACGGCGCGCCGATCTCGGTGTTCGAGTCGGGGGCGATCCTTCAGTATCTCGGGCGCAAGACCGGCCAGTTCTACCCGGCCGACGAGCGCGGGCGGGTCGAGGTCGACCAGTGGCTGTTCTGGCAGATGGGCGGGCTCGGCCCGATGGCCGGGCAGGCGCACCATTTCCGCATCTACGCGCCCGAGAAGCTGCCCTACGCCGTCGAGCGCTACACCAACGAGGTGCACCGCCTCTACGGCGTGATGAACCGGCGCCTGTCTGACCGCCCCTACATCGCCGGCGACTATTCCATCGCCGACATGGCCTGCATCGGCTGGGCCAAGCTTTGGGAGCGCCAGGGGCAGAGCCTCGAGGAGTTCCCCCATTTCGCCGCCTGGCTGGAGCGGGTGCTGGCGCGGCCGGCGGTGAAGCGGGGTCTCGCGGTGAACGCGGAGGATCGCGGCAAGATCGACCTCGCCACCGACAAGGAAGCGCGCAGCATCATGTTCGGCCAGCGCGCGCGCTGAGGCGGACGAGGGCGCCGGGCCACGCGCGCCGCGGCCCCCGGGCCGGCGGTGGACGTCGCTGTGCAGTGGGAGGGGACACGCGGCGAAAGCCCTTGACCGGCGGGATGGGGAAACCTAGACAGGTCGCCGCCGATACGGTGCGCGCCGCGCAGCCGGTGGCGGCTGGAGACGTGGCCGAGAGGCTGAAGGCACTCGTTTGCTAAATGAGCAGGCCCCCAAAAGGGTCTCGAGGGTTCGAATCCCTCCGTCTCCGCCATTCGCCGCTCATTGCCCTCTGTAGCGCGATACTGGCGCCAATCACCGCACTTGTGTCCCACGGTGCTAAGAGCCGCTGATTCTAAGCTGCAGCCAGACAAATCTTAAAGCCATCGAACGGCAGCTTCCGACCCGATTCCGTTGAAAAACTCGGCCTGTGAGGCGCGCCGGCACGAAGGCGGGTTTCGCCGGTGGACGCCTTCTCCGGTCATGCCGGGCTGATCTGCGGTCCGCCCGGGAGGAGCTTGGCGAGCTTCCT
>NZ_JANTHY010000014.1:0-66453 GCF_024752335.1 Ancylobacter mangrovi
GGCGCCGGCGCCCGGAGCCGGCAGTGCCGGCGCCGCCCCCCGCGCGCCGATGCCCCCGCGTCCCGCCGCTCCCGCGCCGCGCCCTGCCGCGCCCTCCCGTCCCGCGACGCCCGGGCCGTTCTCCGGGCTCGCCGCTGACTTCCGCTCCGAGCCCCGGGTCGACGCGCCGGCGCGTCCGCGCACTGAGCGCTCGTCGCTGGAGGACACCGCGCGCGACCTCAATCGCAGCCTGCGCCCCGAGCGCCCGGCCGCTCCCGCGCCGCGTGCCCCCGAGCCCCGAGCCCCTGAACCGCGTGCGCCCGAAGCCCGTTCGGCGCCCGCCTCCGAGCAGCCGCCCTTCCTGCCGCCGCGTCCGCGCCCGACCGAGTCGGCGACGCGCGCGCCCGCTCCGTCCCCGCGCCCGACCGAGCCGGCGGCGCGTGCCCCCGCGCCGTCCCCGCGCCCGATCGATCGCGGTGCGATCTCCGACGGCGCGGCCGACGCGATCTCGCGCGCCCTGTCCGAGCCGTTCGACCTTGGCGACGATCTCGGCCATCCCGCGCCGCGCGCCGATACCTACCGCACCGAGCCGCCGCCGGCGGATCGCCCGCTGCCGTCCTGGATGGCGCGCAGCGCCGCCGAGCAGGCTTCGAGCGCGCGCGCCCCGTCGGCCGCCCCCGATTTCGGCGCCGGCGACGAAGCCTATGACTACGGCCGCTCCGCGCTGGAAGGCGACGGCTACGAGGCGCAGGAAGGCGTCGACCAGACCTATGAGGTCGAGGCCGACGAGGAGCCGCGCCGTCGCGGCCGCAGCCGGCTGGTCATGATCGGCGGCCTGGTCGTGGTTGCCGTCGCCGCCACCGCCGGCGTCTACGCCTACATGTCCGGCCCGAGCGTCACCACCGTCAACGGCGAGCCGCCGGTGATCCATGCCGACCAGGGACCGAACAAGGTCGTGCCCGACAAGCCGCCGCAGGATCAGGCGAGCGAGGGCCAGAAGCTTATCTATGACCGCGTCGGCGGCGCCCCGACCACGGGCAACGAGAAGGTCGTCTCCAGCGAGGAGCAGCCGGTCGACATGTCGCAGGCCGCCCAGCCGCAGCCGCGCGTGATCCAAACCACGCCGGGCAACGGGCAGGCCAGTTCCGGCCAGCAGGCCGCCGCGCCCGCTCCCTCCGACATGACCGAGCCGAAGCGCGTGCGCACGCTGACCGTCCGCGCGGACGGCACCATCGTCGACGACGCCTCGCCCTCGCCTTCGCCGATGCCCTCGGACAGCCCGTCCGCGGTCGAATCCTCGGTCCAGCCGACCGCCTCCACGCCGATCGCCCTGAGCCCCGGCTCGGGCGCGCCGGTCTCGACCGATCCGACGCCGATGTCCAATACGCCGTCGATCGTGCCGAACGTGCCGCTGCCGCCGACCCGCGTCGCGGCGGTGCCCTCGACCGACAACACCCCGCCGGCCCCGGCGGCGACCTCCGAGCCCGCGCCGGCCGGCACCTATGTGGTGCAGGTCGCCTCGGTCCGCTCCGAGGCGGAGGCGCAGGCCACCTGGAAGTCGATGCAGGCGAAGTACCCCGGCATCCTCGGCAGCCAGCAGGTCGCCATCCGCCGCGCCGATCTCGGCGATCGCGGCATCTACTACCGCACCCAGGTGGGCTCGTTCGCGAGCCGCGACGAGGCGAACAATCTGTGTCAGGCGCTGCGCTCCCAGGGCGGCGACTGCATGGTCCAGCGTAACTGACCGCCGGCCCGACCCGATGACTTCCCGTGCGGCGCCGCGCGCCTTCATCACCGGCTGCGCCGAGACCCGCCTGTCGGCGCAGGAAACCGATTTCCTGCGCGAGGCGCGCCCCTGGGGGCTGATCCTGTTTCGGCGCAATGTCGAGACGCCCGAGCAGGTGGCGGCGCTGGTTTCCGCCTTCCGCGATATCGTCGGCCGGCCCGAGGCACCGGTGCTGATCGACCAGGAGGGCGGGCGCGTGCAGCGGCTGGGCCCGCCTCACTGGCCGGCCTATCCGCCCGCCGGCACCTTCGCCGCCATCGCCGAGACGGGCGAGGGGCCGCGCGCCGTCGAGGCCGCCCGGCTGGGGGCGCGGCTGATGGCGGAGGACCTCGCCGCGCTCGGCATCAATGTCGACTGCGTCCCCTGCGCGGACCTGCGCCTGCCCGAGGGCCACGGCATCATCGGCGACCGTGCCTATGGCGCGACGCCGGACGAGGTGGTCCCGCTCGCCCGCGCGGTGGCCGAGGGTATGATGAGCGGCGGCGTGCTGCCGGTGCTCAAGCACATTCCCGGCCACGGGCGCGCCCGCGCCGACAGCCATCTCAGCCTGCCCGTGGTGGAGACGCCGCGCGCGGTGCTGGAGGCGACCGACTTCGAGCCGTTCCGCCGCCTGAACGACCTGCCGCTCGGCATGACCGCCCATGTGGTCTATGCCGCGATCGATGCCGAACGCCCCGCCACCACCTCGCGCCGGATGATCGAGGAGATCATCCGCGGCGAGATCGGCTTCGACGGCGCGCTGATGAGCGACGACCTTTCCATGGGCGCGCTCGAGGGTTCGCTGGCGGATCGCGCCGAGGCTTCCTTCGCCGCCGGCTGCGACCTCGCCCTGCACTGCAACGGCGATTTCGCGGAGATGCGCGAGGTTGCCTCGCGCTCGCCGCTTCTCGCCGGCGAGGCGGCACGACGCTGCGAGGCGGCGCTGGCCCGGCTCGCCCAGCCGCATAAAATCGAACAAGCGCAGGCGCGCGCTCATTTTTCGGATATGATCGCGGCATCCTGAACGTCAGCCGCGATCTTCCATGGAACAGAGCCAATTCGCTTTCGAAGCGGACGCCCTACGCCGGACGGGCGAGCCTTCGCTCGTCGTGGACGTCGACGGCTTCGAAGGGCCGCTCGACCTGCTGCTCGCGCTCGCCCGCACGCAGAAGGTCGACCTCGCGCGCATCTCCATCCTGGAACTCGCCGAGCAGTACCTCGTCTTCATCGAGGAGGCGCGCCGCATCCGGCTCGAGCTGGCGGCCGACTATCTCGTCATGGCGGCGTGGCTCGCCTATCTGAAATCGCGGCTGCTGCTGCCCGAGCCGCCTCGCGAGGAGGGGCCGAGCGCGGCCGATCTCGCCGCCGACCTCACAGAGAGGCTGCGCCGGCTGGAGCGGATCCGCGGCGCCGCCGCCCATCTCGCCACGCGCGACCGCATCGGCCATGAGGTGTTCGGCCGTGGCGCGCCGGAGCCGCTGCGCAGCGAGGGAACGCCGGTCTATGAGGCGACGCTCTACGACCTGCTCGCCGCCTATGGCGCGCAGCGCCAGAAGATGGCGCTCTCGCGCGTGCGCTTCGCCCCGCGCAACGTCATTCCCCTCGCCGATGCGCGCGAGCGGCTGGAGCGGCTGATCGGCCGGCTGGCGCTGGGCGGCGAGTGGGCGCGGCTCGACGGTTTTCTGCTGAACTGGATGGCCGATCCGAAGATGCGCGCCACCGCGCTCGCCTCCGGCTTCTCGGCGAGCCTGGAAATGGTGCGCGAGGGGCTGATCGACGTGCAGCAGGAAGCGCCCTTCGCCCCGATCTGGATCCGCAGCCGGACCGAGGGGCGGACGCACGAAGCGTCGGACGATTCTTCGGACGGGGAGGACGCATGAGCGCCGAAGCGGCGCGCGTGCCGCACGACGCCCATGGCGCTTCCGGGCAGGAGGGCGACCGCAAGCCGGCGCTTCGCCTTCTGGAGGCGATGCTGTTCGCCGCCGGCGAGCCGCTCGACGAGGCGACGCTGGCCGCCCGCCTGCCGGAGGGTGCGGACCTGCCGGCCCTGCTCGCCGAGCTCTCGGCCGACTACGCCGCGCGCGGGGTGAACCTGGTGCGCGTCGCCGGCAAGTGGATGCTGCGCACCGCGCCGGACCTCGGCTTCCTGCTCGCCCGCGACAAGCCCGAACCGCGCCGCCTGTCGCGGGCGGCGCTGGAGACGCTGGCGATCATCGCCTACCACCAGCCGGCGACGCGCGCCGAGATCGAGGAAATCCGCGGCGTCTCCACCAACAAGGGCACGCTCGACGTGCTGCTGGCGGCGGGATGGGTGCGCATGCGCGGGCGACGGCGCAGCCCGGGCCGGCCGGTGACCTATGGCACCACCGAGCTGTTCCTGGTGCAGTTCGGCCTCGACGCGATCGGCGACCTGCCGGGCCTCGAGGAGCTGCGCGGCACCGGCCTGATTGACGCAAGGGTATCGGCTGGCCTAACGGTGCCGCTGCCCGACGACGACACGGCGCTGAAGGACGACGAGGACCCGCTGGAGCCCGAATTCGACCTCTCCTTCGCGCCCGAGCCCGAGGCGGGCGAAGACGAGGATGCGGGCGAGGACGCGGAAGGCTGACGGCGGGGCCGCGAACGTGTCCGGCCTCCGATACGCCTCGTCTCCGATACGCCCCGTCTCCGCGCCGATGAAAGAGCCGCGATGCAGCCGTCCCCCTCCCGTACCCCGGTCTCGCTGGCCAGCCGGCTGGTGCTGGACGACGTCCACCACGACTACGGGACGCTCGAGGCCGTGGCCGGCGTGTCGCTGGTGGTCGAGCCGGGCGAGATCCTGTGCCTGCTCGGCCCGTCCGGCTGCGGCAAGACCACGCTGCTGCGCCTCATCGCCGGCATCGAGCGCCCGAGCCGCGGGAGCATCCGGCTCGACCGCACCGAGGTGGCCGGGCCGGGGGCGTTCGTGCCGCCCGAGCAGCGCAATATCGGGCTGGTGTTCCAGGACTACGCGCTGTTTCCACACCTGACGAATCTCGAGAACGTCGCCTTCGGCCTGCGCGCGCTGAACCCGAAGGAAGCCCGCGAGGAGGCGCTGCGGGCGCTGCGCCGGGTGCGGCTCGAACACTATGCGGGCGACTTTCCCCATGCGCTTTCGGGTGGCGAGCAGCAGCGGGTTGCGCTGGCCCGCGCGCTCGTGCCGCGCCCCGGCATTCTCCTTATGGACGAACCGTTCTCGGGGCTGGACAGTCGCCTGCGCGGCAGTGTGCGCGCGGAAACGCTTAGCGTGCTGCGCGAGGCGCGCGCCACCTGCATCATCGTTACCCACGACCCGGAAGAGGCGATGCGGATGGGCGACCGCATCGCGCTGATGCGCGCCGGCACGCTGGTGCAGGTCGGCACGCCGGAGAAGCTCTACCGCAGCCCGGTGGATGTGGAAGTCGCCCGTTTCTTCTGCGAAATCAACGAGGTGGAAGGCATCGTCGGCGCGGGCCGGATCGTGACCCCGCTCGGCTCCTTCCCCGCGCCGGACCTCAAGGAGGGGGGCGGGGCGGTCGCCGCGATCCGCCCGCAGGGGCTTGAGCTGCGCGCGCCCGGCACCGGCATAGCGGGCCGGGTGGTGAGCCACCGCTTCCTTGGCGAGCTCGATCTCTACGAGGTGGCGGTCGAGGGGCTGGACCGCCCGCTGGTTGTACGGCGGCGAACGACCGCAGGGCTTTCGCGCGGGCATGACGTAGGCGTGCACATCGATCCGGCAGAGGTTCTTGTCTTCGCCTCGGCCCGGCCCTAGTGTCCCGGGTGGATTTGCGATGCGCGGCCGCTAGGGGCCGGCGGCGCTTCGATAAGGGAGTTTGATTATGGGTTCGTTGAGCATCTGGCATTGGATCATAGTGCTGGTGGTCGTGCTCCTCCTCTTCGGTCGCGGCAAGCTGTCCGAACTGATGGGAGACGCCGCCAAGGGCATCAAGGCCTTCAAGAAGGGCATGGCCGACGACGACGACGCGCCGCCCGCGAAGCCCGCGGAGCCGGTGCGTAACATCGACCATCAGCCGGCCACCGAAGCCGAACGTACCAAGGTCGGCTGATTCCCGATCTTCGGGTTCCAAGGATCGGGGAGGGGCGCCGCCGCGCGGCCCTGTCATAACCTATGCTTGATATCGGCTGGTCCGAGCTTCTGGTCGTCGCCATCATCGCGCTAGTCGTGATCGGGCCGAAGGAATTGCCGCGCGTGCTGCGCACGCTGGGGCAGTCCGTGGCCAAGTTGCGCCGCATGGCGGGCGAGTTCCAGGGGCAGTTCAACGAGGCGCTGCGCGAGGCGGAGCTGTCCGACCTCAAGGACAGCGTCAGCGGCCTTCGCAACGAGATCAGCGGCCTGGCGAGCGACGCGCAGAAGAGCATCTCCGGCGCGCTGCCGACCAATCCGCTGCACGATATCGACAGCGAGCTGAAGAGCGCGACCCAGCCGGTGGAGCGGGCGGACCTGCCCGCCGCCGAGCCGGTGACGCAGCTTCCCGAGCCGAGCGAGCTCGAGCCCTATGCGTTTGAGGACGTGGCCAACGAGGTGAAGGCGGCCGCCGCCAAGCTCGAGGCGGACCGCAAGGCGGCCGAGACGTCGGCGGAGGCCGCGCCGGCCAAGCCGAAGCGCAACCGCGCGGCCAAGCCTCCCGTTGTCGTCACCGAGGCATCTCCCGCGGAGAAGGCGTCCGTTGCGGAGCCGGGCGAGGCGAAGCCCAGGCGCGCGCCGCGGCGCAAGGCGCCGTCGCCGGCCGCGGAGCCGGAGGTCGCGCAGGCCGTCGCGGCACTGGACGATTCGACGCCGCCTGCCGCCGCCAGCCCGGCCGCGCCCGCCAAGGCCACCGCCAAGCCCGCCCGCAAGGCGAGCGTCCGCAAGCCCCGTGCGCCCAAGGCGGCGCCGGACGAACCGCCGACCGCTCCGTCGGGCGACGGCAATGAAGGGCCGGCGGCATGAGCCAGGAGGACATCGACGCCAGCAAGGCGCCGCTGATCGAGCACCTGATCGAGCTGCGCTCGCGGCTGATCAAGTCGCTGATCGCGTTCTTCGTCGCGTTCTTCGCCTGCTTCCTGCTGGGCAAGCACATCTACAACATCCTGCTCTGGCCCTATGAGTTCGCGGCCGGCGGGACGGAACATGTGAAGCTGATCTACACGGCGCCGCAGGAATTCCTGTTCACGCAGATCAAGCTCGGCATGTTCGGGGCGGCGTTCATCTCCTTCCCCGTGGTGGCGACGCAGATCTACATGTTCGTCGCGCCGGGCCTCTACAAGCACGAGCGCGGTGCCTTCAGGCCGTACCTTATCGCCACGCCGGTGTGCTTCCTGATCGGGGCGGCCTTCGTCTATTTCGTCGCCATGCCGCTGGCGATGACCTATTTCCTCTCCATGCAGCAGATGGCGGGGCCGGATTCGGCCGAAATCTCCATGCTGCCGCAGGTCAGCGAGTATCTGTCGCTGATCATGACGCTCATCTTCGCCTTCGGCATCTGCTTCCAGCTTCCGGTGGTGCTGACGCTGCTGGCGCAGATCGGCATCGTCACGTCGGACCAGCTCCGGAAGTTCCGCCGCTACGCCATCGTCGGCGTCTTCATCGCGGCGGCGGTGCTGACCCCGCCGGACGTGGTGAGCCAGATCGCCCTCGCGGTGCCGACCCTCATGCTCTACGAGGTGTCGCTGCTGCTGGTGCGCATGGTGGAGAAGAAGAAGGCGGCGGCGGACGGGGCGGCCGCGGGCGGGGCGACCTGAGCGTCGCCCCTCTGGCCCGCGTGGCGGACGCCTGCGAAGCTTCTCTTTCCAAAGCCGCTCTTGTCGCGACCGCGCCGATTGGGTAGGTCCGTGCCCCAACGGGCCGAGGCCCATGGGTAACGACGCCCGAGGGCAACGCCGAAGGGCGGGAGCGAGACTTCCATGCACGACATCAAATGGATCCGCGAGGAGCCGCAGGGCCTCGCCCGTGCGCTGGTGCGGCGCGGCACGCCGGAGGACGAGGCGCGGGCGCAAATCGACGCCCTGCTGGCGCTGGACGAGCGCCGCCGCGCCGGCATCGCCAAGCTGGAAGAGCTGCAGGCGCGCCGCAACGCCGCCTCCAAGGAGATCGGCGCCGCCAAGAAGGCGGGCGAGAACGACCGCGCCGAGACGCTGATGGCCGAGGTCGCCGCGCTCAAGACCGACATCCCCGCGCTCGAAGCGGACGTGAAGGCGGCCGAGGGCGAGCTGAACGACACGCTCGCCGCGATCCCCAATGCGCCGCTCGACAGCGTGCCGGAAGGGGCGGATGAGAGCGCCAATGTCGAGATCGACCATTTCGGCGCGCCGCGCGTCTTCCCCTTCACGCCGAAGCAGCATTTCGAGATCGGCGAGGGGCTCGGCCAGATGGATTTCGAGGCCGCCGCCAAGCTTTCGGGCGCGCGCTTCGTGGTGCTGAAGAGCCGCATCGCGCGGCTGGAGCGCGCCATCGGCCAGTTCTTCATCGACACCCATACGGAAGAGCACGGCTACACCGAGGTCGCGCCGCCGATCCTGGTGAAGGACGAGGCGATGTTCGGCACCGCGCAACTGCCGAAATTTGAAGATGATCAGTTTCTCGCCATAAATAAGGCATTTGTGGAACACGTTAAGCGCTTGGAGTTGCGAAAAAATCTAGATGAACTGAGAGGAATCGCGGAAGATGATGAACGCGATCCTGTGAGGGAATTTGTCGATAGATCGTACGTAACGATTCTTCACCACTTTGCCGAACAGGCCGGCATGGCACAAACCCGCCGCTGGCTCATCCCCACCGCTGAGGTCCCGCTGACCAACCTCGTCGCCCAGTCGATCCTCGCCGAGGACGAACTGCCGCTGCGCTTCACCGCGCTCACGCCCTGCTTCCGCGCCGAGGCCGGGGCGGCGGGGCGCGATACGCGCGGCATGATCCGCCAGCACCAGTTCAACAAGGTCGAGATGGTCTCGATCGTCGCGCCCGAGAAGTCGCTGGACGAGCAGGAGCGCATGCTCGCCTGCGCGCAGGCGGTGCTGAAGAAGCTCGACCTGCCGCACCGGGTGGTCGAGCTGTGCACCGGCGACATGGGCTTCGCCTCGGCGCGCACCTTCGACATCGAGGTGTGGCTGCCGGGCCAGAACGCCTATCGCGAGATTTCCTCGGTCTCGACCTGCACCGACTTCCAGGCCCGGCGCATGAATGCGCGCTACCGGCCGAAGGATTCCAAGCAGCCGCGCTTCGTCCACACGCTCAACGGCTCGGGCGTCGCGGTCGGGCGGGCGCTGGTGGCGGTCCTCGAGAACTACCAGAACGAGGACGGCTCCGTCACGGTGCCGGACGTGCTGGTGCCCTATATTGGCGGGCTGAAGACGATCGAACGGAACTGAGCCGCGGGCCGGGGCGTGCCCGGCCGCGGTCCTGCGGGAGAAACGAGCGGATCCATGCGCATTCTGGTCACCAATGACGACGGCATCCACGCCCCCGGTCTCGACGCGTGCGCGCGGATTGCGCAGGCGCTGTCGGACGATGTGTGGGTGGTGGCGCCCGAGACCGACCAGTCCGGCGTGTCGCATTCGCTCTCGCTGTCCGATCCGCTGCGCCTGCGGCAGGTCGAGGAGCGTCGCTTCGCGGTGAAGGGCACGCCGACCGACTGCGTCATCATGGCGGTGCGGCACCTGCTGAAGGACGCCAAGCCGGACCTCGTGCTCTCCGGCGTCAACCGCGGGCAGAACGTCGCCGAGGATGTCGGCTATTCCGGCACCGTCGCCGGCGCGATGGAAGGCACGGTGCTGGGCATCCCTTCGATCGCCCTGTCGCAGGCCTTCGGCTTCGCCACCCGCACCGCGCCGCCCTATACGGTGGCTGAGCATTTCGGCCCGGGCGTGGTGCGCACGCTGCTGGAGGAAGGGATGCCGGCGGGCATCCTCGTCAACGTCAACTTCCCCAACCGTCCGGTCGAGGAGGTGCGGGGCGTGAAGGTGACGGCGCAGGGCCAGCGCAACCAGGACCTCTTGCGCATCGACCAGCGCTCCGACGGGCGCGGCAACCCCTATTTCTGGATCGCCTTCGAGAAGCGGGTGTTCGAGCCGGCCAACGGCTCGGACCTGCATGCGCTGGACGAGGGCTGCATCTCGGTGACGCCGCTGCGGCTCGATATGACCGACGAGCCGATGATGACGCGCCTCGCGCAGGTATTCCGCGGCTGAACGGTAACCGCGCGTTGACGAGTCTGCGCTCACAGATCCCATAGGGAAGGCGAGCGGAGGCGGCGGTGACGGAAGCCGAGAAGAACGAACTGGTGGAGCGTGCCGAGCTGCTTCTGGCGCTGCGCCGGCGAGGGCTGCTCGACAACCGCGTCATGCGCGCCTTCGAGGAGGTGCCGCGCGATCGCTTCGTCGACCCCGCCTTCCGCGATCTCGCCTGGGCCGACCAGACGCTGCCGATCGAATGCGGGCAGACCATCAGCCAGCCCTCTGTGATCGCCTCGATGACGCAGGCGCTGGAGCTCGATTCGACCCATTCGGTGCTGGAGGTCGGCACCGGCACCGGCTACCAGGCCGCCATCATGGGCCATATCGCCCGCCGCGTGGTGACGCTGGAGCGCTATCGCACGCTGGCCCATTCGGCGGCGGTGCGGCTGCGCCAGCTCGGCCTCGCCAATGTCGAAGTGATCGTCGCCGACGGCACGCAGGGCCTGTTCGCTCGCGCGCCCTTCGACCGCATCGTGCTCACCGCCGCCGTGAGCGAAGTGCCGGCGCCCCTGATCGAGCAGCTCGCGCCCGAGGGCATCCTCATCGCCCCGCTCGGCCCGCCCGACGACACCCAGACGCTGGTGCGGCTGCGCAAGCCGGGCGAGGGGCGGGAGGGGCAGGCGATGGAGCGGCGCGACCTCGGCCGGGTGCGTTTTGTTCCGATAATGGCGGGAATCGCGGCCAGCCTCTGATTTTTTGCCGCGAATTCGCCGCCAATCCTGCCGCAGCGCCACCGACTTAAGCCGACGTTTACCTATACAGGTCTTTAATCCGTGCGTGTCTAGAGTACGGGTGTGGTGCGATGCGTAATTTCCTGCCGGCGTCCGGTTGCAGGCCTATTGTGCGGCTGTCCATCGTGGCTCTTCTTGGAGGGGTCGCGGCCGCGTGTAGTTCGGATGTCGGCCGCTTCGGTGCACAGACCGGGGCGCCGGCCTATACCGGCTCGGTCGCCGCAGCGCCGACAGGCTCAGTGCAGGGCGCGCCGATGGCGCCTCCCGGCGGAGCGGTCGCCTCCAGCTATCCCTCGCCCTACGGCCAGCCGGTGCCGCAGCCCTATGGCACGCCGCGCCAGATGGCGAGCGCCAACCCGCAGCAGCCGGTCTACGGCACGCAGCCGGCCTATGGCGCCCAGCCCGGCTACGGCGCGCAGCCCCAGCAGACCTACGGTGCCCAGCCCGCTTATGGCAGCCAGCCGGCCTATGGCCAGCCGCAGCCGCTCTACGGCACCCGCCCGCAGCCGGCGCCCGTCGCCGCCACGCCCGAGCCGCCGGCTTCTCCCGCGCCGGTTGTCACGGCGGCCGCCACCGGCGGCGGCTCGCATGTCGTCACCTCGGGCGAGACGCTGAGCTCGATCTCCCGCACCTATGGCATCGCCCGCGGCTCGCTCGCGGCGGCGAACGGCCTCGACATGAACGCACAGGTGCGGATCGGCCAGAAGCTGACCATTCCCGCCGCCGGCGCGCCGGTCGTCGCCAGCGCCTCCCGGGTTCCCGAGCCGCCGGCCGTGCCGGCCGCCCCGGCGGCAAAGCCGCTCGCCGCGCCGACCCCGTCCGTCGCCGCCGCGCCGAACGCGGCGCCTGCGCCCGCCAAACCGCAGACGATCGCCGCCGTGAAGCCCTCCGAGACCCCGGACGAGGTGCGCACCGACAACAACGTGCAGTTCCGCTGGCCGGTGCGCGGGCGCGTCATCTCCGGCTTCGGGCCGAAGCCGGGCGGGCAACAGAACGAGGGCATCAACGTCTCGGTGCCGGAAGGCACCTCGATCAAGGCCGCCGAGGACGGCGTCGTCGCCTATGCCGGCAGCGAGCTGAAGGGCTACGGCAACCTGGTGCTGATCAAGCACTCGGACGGCTACGTGACCGCCTACGCCCACAATAGCGAGATCGACGTGAAGAAGGGCGACACCGTCCGCCGCGGGCAGGTGATCGCCAAGGCGGGCCAGACCGGCAACGTCTCGACCCCGCAGCTCCACTTCGAGATCCGCAAGGGCTCTCAGCCGGTGGACCCCTCGCAGTATCTCGCCGGGCTCTGAGCGCCGCACCCGATCAGCCAGGCGGGGTCACACCCGCCTGACACGATGCCGGCGCGACGAGTGGACCTTGGCGCCGGTCAGCGCGGGGCGGCGGGCGGTTCCGACAGCGATACCCCAAGCCGCCCCGCGACATCCTGAACATACTGCCACGCCGTACGGCCCGAGCGCGCCCCGCGCGTCGTCGCCCATTCCAGCGCCTCGCGGCGCAGCGTCTCGGCGTCGATCGGGATGGCGAAATGGGCGGCATAGCCGTTCACCATGGCGAGATAGTCGTCCTGGTCGCATTTGTGGAAGCCGAGCCACAGCCCGAAGCGGTCGGACAGCGACACCTTCTCCTCCACCGCCTCGCCGGGATTGATGGCGGTCGAGCGCTCGTTCTCCATCATGTCGCGCGGGATCAGGTGGCGGCGGTTCGACGTGGCGTAGAAGATCACGTTCTCCGGCCGCCCCTCGATGCCGCCCTCCAGAACCGCCTTGAGCGACTTGTACGAGGTGTCGTCGGCATCGAAGGACAGGTCGTCGCAGAACACGATGAAGCGGTAGGCGCTGGCGCGCATCAGCGTCATCAGCGCCGGCAGGGTCTCGATATCCTCGCGGTGGATCTCGACCAGCTTGAGCGGCTTCAGCCCCTCCGCCGCCATGCTGCGATTGACGTCGGCGTGCGAGGCCTTGACCAGCGAGCTCTTGCCCATGCCGCGCGCGCCCCAGAGCAGGGCGTTGTTGGCGGGCAGGCCGCGGGCGAAGCGCAGCGTGTTGTCCACCAGCATGTCGCGCGTGCGGTCGATGCCCTTGAGCAGTTCCATCTCGACGCGGTTGACGCGCGGCACCGGCTCGAGGTGGCGGGCCTCGGCCTGCCAGACGAAGGCGTCGGCGGCGTCGAAGTCCGCCGAGGCGGCGCGGGCCGGGGCGATGCGCTCCAGCGCGTCGGCGATGCGCACGAGAACGGCGCCGAGGTCCGGGGAGGCGAGGTCGTCAGGCAGCGAGGTCATGTCGAGGCTCCTTCAGCCCGGCGGGAATAGCCAGACCGGAGCTTCCGGACAAGCCGTCGCAGCGCCGCGGCGCGGGCTTTCCTATCCGTGACCGGCGGGCTTGTGGACGGCGTTTGCAATCGGCAGGCGCACCAGTATAGTCCGCGCCGCTTCGCCGGGCCTTTCGCCCGCCTATATCTGACGGACAAGGAACCGACATGTTCATCACGCCCGCCTATGCGCAGGCCGCCGGCCCCGCCGGCACCGACATGCTGATGTCGCTGCTGCCCTTCGTGCTGATCTTCGTGATCATGTACTTCCTGATCCTGCGTCCCCAGCAGAAGAAGGTGAAGACGCATCAGGAGATGGTGAAGAACATCCGCCGCGGCGACACGGTGGTCACGTCCGGCGGCCTGATCGGCAAGGTGTCGCGGGTGGTGGACGATTCGGAGATCGAGCTGCAGCTCGCCGAAGGCGTGAAGATCCGCCAGCTTCGCAGCATGGTCTCGGAAGTGCGCGCCAAGGGCGAGCCGGCCAAGGAAGAAGGCGCCGCCTGACGGCCTACCCCTGCGGCCGCGCGCCTGCGAAGCGGCCGGAAAGATCGACATGCTCTACTTTTCCAAATGGAAGGCCATCGCGATCCTGGCGGCGTGTGCGATCATCGGGCTGATGATCGTGCCGAGTCTGATCCCGTCGGCCGCTTACGACGCCCTGCCGAGCTTCCTGCAGCGCAAGATCGTGCTCGGGCTCGACCTGCAGGGCGGGTCCTACATCGTGCTTCAGGTCGACCAGTCCGAGGTGCGCAAGGGCCGGCTCGAGCAGCTTCGCGACGATGCTCGCCGCGTGCTGCGCGACGACCGCATCGGCTATAGCGGCCTCGGCATCCAGGGCGATTCCGTTCAGGTGCGCATCCGCGAGGGGCAGGATGCCGACGGCGCCTACACCAAGCTGCGTGCGCTCGCCCAGCCGATCGGCGGCGCCCTGTCGGCGACCGGGCAGCTCGACACCGACGTGTCGCGCGACGGCAACGTGATCACCATCACCCCGACCAGCACCGGCATCCAGGCGCGCACCATCCAGGCGGTGTCGCAGTCGATCGAGATCATCCGCAAGCGTATCGACCAGCTCGGCACCACCGAGCCCTCGATCCAGCGCCAGGGATCGGACCGCATCCAGGTTCAGGTGCCGGGCCTGCAGGACCCCTCGCGCCTCAAGGCGCTGCTCGGCCAGACCGCCAAGCTGAGCTTCCGCCTCGTCGACAACACGATGAGCGCCCAGCAGGCGCTGCAGGGCCGTCCGCCCGCGGGCACGCAGGTGCTCTATTCCGACGCCAACCCGCCCGTGCCCTACCTGATCGAGGACCGGGTGCTGGTGGCGGGCGAGGACCTGACCGACGCCCAGCCGAGCTTTGATCCGCAGACGCGCGAGCCGGTCGTCACCTTCCGCTTCAACACCAACGGCGCGCGCCGCTTCGCCGAAGCGACGCAGGCCAATGTCGGGCGGCCCTTCGCCATCATCCTCGACAACAAGGTGATCTCGGCGCCGGTGATCCGCGAGCCGATCCTCGGCGGCTCGGGCCAGATCAGCGGCAGCTTCTCCGTGCAGGAAGCCAACGACCTCGCCATCCTGCTGCGCGCAGGCGCGCTGCCGGTGCCGCTGCAGGTGGTGGAGGAGCGCACGGTCGGTCCCGGCCTCGGCGCGGATTCGATCCGGGCCGGCATCATCGCCTCCATCGTCGGCGCCTCCGCCGTGGCGGTGTTCATGGTCGCGACCTATGGCGTGTTCGGCATCGTCGCCGTCTTCGCCGTGGCGATCAACGTGGCGATGATCATGGGCCTGCTGGCCATGCTCGGCGCGACGCTCACCCTGCCGGGAATCGCCGGCGTGGTGCTCACGGTCGGCATCGCGGTGGACTCCAACGTGCTGATCTACGAGCGCATACGCGAGGAGGCGAGGGCGGGCCGGTCGGCCATCTCGGCCATCGACGCGGGCTTCTCGCGCGCGCTGGCGACCATCCTCGATTCGAACATCACCACCTTCATCGCGGCTGCCGTGCTGTTCTATGTCGGCTCGGGTCCGGTACGCGGCTTCGCCATCACCTTCGGCATCGGCATCATGACGACCGTGTTCACCGCCTTCACCCTCACGCGCCTCATGGTGGCGATGTGGGTGCGCTGGCGGCGCCCCCAGCACGTGCCGATCTGAGAAAGGCGAGCACCCATGCGTCTGCTCCGCATCGTTCCGGACGACACCAATTTCGACTTCATCCGCTTCCGGCGCATCAGCTTCCCGATCTCGGCGATCTTGTCGATCGTGGCGCTGACCGCCTTCCTCACGCTCGGGCTGAATTTCGGCATCGACTTCAAGGGCGGCACGCTGCTCGAGGTGCGCTACCCGAACAACTCGCTGAACATGGCCGACGTCCGCTCCAAGCTCGAGGCGCTTGACCTCGGTGAGGTGCAGATCCAGGAGATCGGCAATGACGGCGAGGTGCTGATCCGCGTCGCCGAGCAGCCGGGCGGCGAGCAGGCGCAGCAGGCGGTGGTCGGCAAGGTGCGCGGCACGCTCGGCGACACGGTGGAGTACCGCCGCGTCGAGGTGGTGGGCCCGCGCGTCTCGCAGGAACTGCTGAGCTACGGCATCGTCGGGCTGATGCTCGCCGTGTTCTGCATCCTGGTCTATCTGTGGTTCCGCTTCGAATGGCAGTTCGCGCTCGGTGCCTCGATCGCCAACTTCCATGACATCGTGCTCACCATCGGGTTCATGGCGATCTTCCAGATCGACTTCGACCTGACGAGCGTGGCGGCGCTGCTCACCATCCTCGGCTACTCGCTGAACGACACGATCGTCATCTACGACCGCATCCGCGAGATGCTGCGTCGCTACAAGAAGATGCCGACCGAGGAACTGCTCAACCATTCGATCAACTCGACGCTCTCGCGCTCGGTCATCACCCATGT
Organism: Ancylobacter mangrovi; assembly: GCF_024752335.1. NCBI lineage: Bacteria > Pseudomonadati > Pseudomonadota > Alphaproteobacteria > Hyphomicrobiales > Xanthobacteraceae > Ancylobacter > Ancylobacter mangrovi. The sequence continues at coordinate 15,931 of NZ_JANTHY010000014.1, forward strand.
CACGGTGACGCTGGCGCTGCTGGCGCTGGTGCTGTTCGGCGGGCGGGCGATCCACTCCTTCTCGGTGACGATGCTGTTCGGCGTGGTGCTGGTTGGCACCTACACCTCGATCTTCATCGCCTCGCCGCTGCTGATCTATCTCGGCGTCACCACGCGCACGCTGGTGGAGAAGGAGCCGAAGACGGCGAATCCGCGCGCGGAGCGCATCGCGCCCTGATGCCTCCGGCCTGACGGGAGCCCGCGGACGGGCTCCCCGCAGCCTCGCCGCCCGGAGCAGGGCGCGATCCCGGCGCCCGAAGAGGAAGCCATGGCCACGCCCGACGCCCATCTGCCGCTCCAGGTGCCGATCGATGGCTATGGCCGCTTCGCCTTCCATTTCTCCGGCATGGCCTCCGAGGGCTCGCTGCTGGCGCTGCCCTCGGGCATGCACGCCTGGGCGCCGCGCGTGCCGGCCGATATCGACGCGGGCGCACTGGCGCGCGTGTTCGAGCAGGCGGCGGAGATCGAGCTCCTGCTGATCGGCACCGGCGTCGATCCCTGGGCGATACCCGACGCGCTGCGCTGGCGCCTGCGCGATGCTGGCATCTCCGTCGACGCCATGCCGACCCGCGCGGCGGCCTCGACCTACAACGTGCTCCTCGCCGAGGACAGGGCGGTCGCCGCCGCGCTGCTGGCGCTGCCATGACCACCACCGACACCGACTATTGCGCCGCGCTGGTGCGCGGACTCGACCGCGACCGCTACATCGCCGACCTGTTCGCGCCGGCGGACAAGCGCGGGGCGCTGTTCGCGCTGCACGCCTTCAATGCCGAGGTCGCGCGGGTGCGCGAGGCGATCACCAACCCGATGGCGGGGGAGGTGCGGCTGCAATGGTGGAGCGACGCGCTGATCGGCGGCGCGCGGGGAGATGTGCGGGCCAACCCGGTGGCGGGCGCGCTGCTGGAGGCGGTCGAGACCTACGACCTGCCACGCGAGACCTTCTTTTCGCTGCTCGATGCGCGCATCTTCGACCTCTATGACGACCCGATGCCGTCGGTGAACGACCTCGAGGGGTATGCCGGCGAGACGTCCTCGGCGCTGATCCGCCTCGCCACCATCGTGCTGACCGGGGCGGCCGATCGGGCGTCGGCCGAGGTGGCGGGCCATGCCGGTGTCGCCTATGCGATCACCGGGCTGCTGCGGGCCTTTCCCTTCCACGCGCGGCGCGGCCAGTGCTACGTGCCGCTCGACATCCTCGCTGCGCACGGCCTGACTCGCGAGGACGCCGTCTCCGGCCAGGCGAGCCCGGCCCTGCGCGCGGCGCTCGGCGAGATGCGGGCGCTGGCGCGGCGCCACTACGACAAGGCGATCGCGGCGCTGGCGGGCACCGACCCCGCCAACCTGCCGGCCTTCCTGCCGCTGGCGCTGGTGCCCGGCGACCTGTCGCGCATGACGCGCCCGCACGACCCTTTCACCGGCGTGCCCGCCCTGCCGCCGCTGCTGCGGATCTGGGCGCTGTGGCGCGGGGCGCGCTCGCTGCGGCGCGCGGTGTAGGCGCGCATTGACGCGCTCGCGCGCCAGCCGTCATAACTCGCCGGTTCCTTCCCCACCGACAGGATGCAGCATGTTCCCGAAGCCCTCGGCGTCACTTGTTCCGAACACCTATGCGTATGAGACGGTGCCTCTGGTGAAGCCGACGGGGTTTCGCGAATATGACGCGCGCTGGCTGTTCGGCTCGGAGCTGAACCTGATGGGGGTGCAGGCGCTGGGGCTCGGGCTCGGCACGCTGATCCACGAGCTTGGGGTGCGCCCGGAAGTGGTGACCGGGCACGACTTCCGCGGCTACTCGGCCTCGATCAAGCAGGCGCTGGCGCTGGGGCTGATGGCGGCCGGGGTGAAGGTGCACGACATCGGTCTCGCTCTGTCGCCGATGGCCTATTTCGCCCAGTTCGCGCTCGACATTCCCTGCGTCGCCATGGTCACCGCCTCGCATAACGACAATGGCTGGACCGGGGTGAAGATGGGGGTGAACCGGCCGCTGACCTTCGGCCCCGACGAGATGAGCCGGCTGAAGGAGATCGTGCTCTCGGGCGCCGGGCAGGTGCGCCCGGGCGGCGGCTACCGCTATGTCGCCGACTTCCCCGAGGTCTACATCAAGGACCTGACCGACCGGCCGAAGCTGAAGCACCCGGTGAAGGCGGTGGTGGCCTGCGGCAACGGCACGGCGGGCGCCTTCGCGCCGCGCATCCTGGAGGCACTGGGGGTCGAGGTGGTGCCGCTCGACACCGAGCTCGACCACACCTTCCCGAAGTACAATCCCAACCCGGAAGACCTCGAGATGCTGCACGCCATGCGCGATGCGGTGCTGGCCTCGGGGGCGGATGTCGGGCTCGGCTTCGACGGCGACGGCGACCGCTGCGGGGTGGTGGACGACCAGGGCGAGGAGATCTTCGCCGACAAGGTGGGGGTGATGCTGGCGCGCGACCTCTCCGCGCTCCATCCCGGCGCGACCTTCGTGGTGGACGTGAAGTCGACCGGTCTGTTCATGACCGACCCGGTGCTCGTCGCCAACGGCGTGAAGGCGGACTACTGGAAGACCGGGCACTCCTACATGAAGCGGCGGGTGCACGAGAGCGGGGCGCTGGTGGGGTTCGAGAAGTCGGGCCACTACTTCTTCAACCGGCCGATCGGGCGCGGCTATGACGACGGCCTCGTCTCGGCGATCGCCATCCTCGACATGCTGGACCGCAACCCGGGCAGGAAGCTCTCCGAATTGCGGGACGCGCTGCCGCGGACCTGGTCCTCGCCGACCATGTCGCCGCACTGCGCGGACGAGACCAAGTACGGGGTGGTCGAGGCGGTGGTGAAGCACTTCGAGGCGATGAAGGCGCGGGGCGAGACGATCGACGGCCAGCCGATCCGCGACCTGGTCACGGTGAACGGGGTGCGGGTGACGGTGGAGGACGGCTCCTGGGGACTGGTGCGGGCGTCCTCGAACAAGCCGGAGCTTGTGGTGGTGGTGGAGAGCCCGGTGTCGGAGGCGCGCATGCGCGACATGTTCAAGCTGGTCGACGGCGTGCTGCGCACCCACCCGGAAGTCGGCGCCTATAATCAGAGCCTGTGAGGAAAGGGGCGCCGTTCACGCGGCGCCCTTCGCCAGGCGATCGAAGGCTTGGAGGCGAGCGACCAGCGCCTCGAAATCCTTCAGCGGCACCATGTTCGGCCCGTCCGAGGGCGCGTGGTCGGGGTCGGGATGGGTCTCGATGAAGACGCCGGCGACGCCGACCGCGACCGCGGCGCGCGCCAGAACCGGCACGAACTCGCGCTGCCCGCCCGAGGAGGTGCCCTGTCCGCCTGGCTGCTGCACCGAATGGGTGGCGTCGAAGATCACCGGCGCGCCGGTCGTCTCGGCCATGATCGGCAGGGAGCGCATGTCGGTGACGAGCGTGTTGTAGCCGAACGAGACGCCGCGCTCGGTCACCAGAACGTTCGGATTGTCGCTGTCGGTAAGCTTGGCGACGACGTTCTTCATGTCCCACGGCGCGAGGAACTGGCCCTTCTTGACGTTGACCACCCGCCCGGTCGCGGCGGCGGCGATCAGAAGGTCGGTCTGGCGGCACAGGAAGGCGGGGATCTGGAGGATATCCACCGCTTCGGCGACCGGCGCGCACTGGTCGTTCTCGTGCACGTCGGTCAGCACCGGCATGCCGTAGCGCTCTCGGATCTCGGCGAAGACGGGCAGGGCGGCGTCGAGCCCCATGCCGCGCGCGCCCTTGATCGAGGTGCGGTTGGCCTTGTCGAACGAGGTCTTGAACACCACGCCGATGCCGAGCCGGCTCGTGATCTCACGGATCGCGGCGGCGCATTCGAGCGCGTGCTCGCGGCTTTCCATCTGGCAGGGGCCGGCGATCAGGGCCAGCGGCAGCGCGTTGCCGAAGCGGACGTCACCGACGGTGACGATGGGATTGGCGGACGGGCCGCTCATGTCGGGTACCTCGATGAAGGCGGGCGGGGTCAGATGACGCCGGCGCGCAGCAGGTCGTGAATGTGGAGGATGCCGACGGGCTCGCCGGCGCTGACCACGAACAGCACCGTGATCTGGAGCCGGCTCATCTGGCCGAGCGCGGAGCTGGCGAGGTCGGCCGGCGCGATGACGAGCGGCGAGTTGGTCATCACCTGCTCCACCGGGCGGGGCAGCAGGTCCGAGCTCATATGGCGGCGCAGGTCGCCGTCGGTGATGATGCCGACGAGCTGGCCGCGGGCATCGGTGACGCCGCAGCAGCCGAAGCGCTTGCCGGTGATCTCGATCAGCGCCTCGCTCATCGGGGTGCCGATCGCCACCAGCGGCAGGCTGTCGGCCTCGTGCATCAGGTCGGCGACCTTGAGCAGGCGCGCGCCGAGCTTGCCGCCGGGGTGGAAGACGCGGAAGTCCGAGGCCGAGAAGCCGCGCCGCTCCAGCAGCGCCAGCGCCAGCGCGTCGCCGAGCGCGAGCTGCATCAGCGTGGAGGTGGTGGGGGCGAGGCCGTTGGGGCACGCCTCCTCGACCTTCGGCAGCTCCAGCACCACGTCCGCCGCACGGCCGAGCGTGCTCTCGACATTGCAGGTCATGGCGAGCAGGGGGACCGCGAAGCGGCCGGCATAGTGCACCACGTCGCCGAGCTCGGCGGTCTCGCCGGACCAGGAGATGGCGAGCAGCACGTCGTCCGGCGTGACCATGCCGAGGTCGCCATGGCTCGCCTCGGCGGCGTGGAGGAACAGCGCCGGCGTGCCGGTGGAGGCGAGGGTGGCGGCGAGCTTGCGGCCGATATGCCCGCTCTTGCCCATGCCGGTGACGATGACCCGCCCGCGCGCGGCCTCGATCAGCCGGGTGGCCCGCTCGATCGCCGCGCCGAGCGGCCCGTCGACCGCCGCGCTTAGCGCCGCCAGGCCCTGCGCCTCGACGGCGAGGGTGTGCCGGACGCTGACGCGGATGGGATGCTCCTCGCGGGCCGGTTCGGTGGCGGGAAATTTCTCCGACTGAGCCATGCCCACAGCGATACTCCCTTGCTCGCCCGACGCGCAATCATTCCACCCTGAAGCAGATGAAAACGGCCGCAGAGGGGCGTCAATAAGCGTCCTCGGCCCGCGACGCAATCAGGCGGGCGGCGGAAGCGGTGGACGCCGGAGCGGGCGGGAGGCCGCCCGCGCGGCGGCTCAGCTCCGGTTGTAGACGTCCTCGATGCGGACGATGTCGTCCTCGCCGAGATAGGAGCCGGTCTGCACCTCGATCAGCTCCAGCGGGATCTTGCCGGGATTGGCGAGGCGGTGCACGCCGCCGAGCGGCAGATAGGTGGATTCGTTCTCGCGCACCTCGAACACCTTGCCGTCGAGCGTGACCTCGGCGGTGCCCTTCACGACCACCCAGTGCTCGGCGCGGTGATAGTGCTTCTGCAGCGAGAGCCGCCCGCCGGGCTCGACCACAATCTTCTTCACGTGGAAGCGCTCGCCGCGGCAGATGGTCTGGTAGGTGCCCCAGGGACGGTGCGCCTTCAGATGCTCGCTGGCGGCGTTGTGCCCGTCGCTCTTCAGCTTGGCGACCAGCGCCTTCACGTCCTGCGAGCGATGGGCCGGCATCACCAGCACGGCGTCCTCGGTGGCCACCACCGACACATCGTCGAGGCCGACCGCCGCGACCAGCGGGCCGTCCGAGTGGACGAAGGTGTTGTGGGAATCGAGCAGCGTCACCGGGCCGTGCGTCACGTTGCCGGAGGCGTCGCTCTCCGAGACGCCGCGCAGCGCGTCCCAGCTGCCGATGTCGGACCAGCGGAAGCGCCCCTCGACCACCGCGGCGCGCGAGGTGCGTTCCATCACGGCGTAGTCGATGGACTTGGCCGGCGAGGAGGCGAAGGCCCTGGCGTCGAGCCGGATGAAGCCGAGGTCCTCCACCGCCAGCTCGACCGCCTCGCGCACCGAGGCGACGATCTCCGGCTCGAAGCGCTCGGCCTCCTCGATCAGCAGGCCGGCCGGGAACAGGAAGTTGCCCGAGTTCCACAGATAGCCGTCGGCGAGGTAGCCGGTCGCGGTCTTCTGGTCCGGCTTCTCGACGAAGGCGTCGACGACGCGCGCATCCGGCTGCCCGGTCTCGCCGCCGGGCCGGATGTAGCCATAGGCGGTGCTCGGCTCGGTCGGGGTGATGCCGAAGGTGACGATGCGCCCGTCGCTGGCCGCGATCGCGGCGGTGCGGCAGGCGTCGACGAAGAGCTGCTCGTCGAGGACGATATGGTCGGCGGCGAGGGCGAGCACCAGGCAGCTCTCGCCGGCAAGGCGCTGGGCGATCATCGCGGCGGCGAGCAGGGCCGGCCCGGAATCGCGCCGCGTCGGCTCGAGCGCCACGGTGACGTCCATGCCGAGGTCGCTCGCCTGACGGCGGGCGAAGAATCGGAAGTCTTCATGCGTCAGCACGATCGGCGGCGCGAACAGGGTGCGGTCCGACACCCGCCGCAGCGTGTCCTGGTAGAGCGTGTGGTCGCCGATCAGCGCCTGGAACTGCTTGGGCAGGCTGTCGCGCGATACCGGCCACAGCCGCGTTCCGCTGCCGCCAGCGAGAATGACGGGAACGACGGGCGCGGGGCTCAACATGGACGTGATCTCCTTGGAAGGGGTGCAGAATGCCCGAAACGGACGAATTGTCCATGCCGCTGCGCAACGCCGCAGCCGCCCGGCTCGCCGTCGGCCGGCCGCGCGCGCGACGCTCCGGAACCGACGCATCTGCCCCGCGTTCTTGTCGTGGCGGCGCGAGAGACGTTGGTGTGGAGCGAAGGTAACCGATTATGAGGTCCGGGGCGGTGGACGAAGCGGGCGGAGAGGGCGCCTCCGGTGGCGCATTCCTGATCGCGGCGCAGGGGGGGCACCGTTCCACGGCCACGCCCGGCGAGCGCAACGAGCGGCTGTGGCTGCGCGTGACCCAGGTGTCGATCATCGCCGTCGCGGTCGTCATGCTCGCCGCCGCGCTGGTGGTGGCGCGGCCGGTGCTGATCCCGATCGTGGCGGCGGTCATGATCGGCAGCGTGATCGGCCCGGCAATCGAGGCCATGGCGCGGCGCGGCCTGCCGACCTGGCTCGGCACGCTAATCATCGTGGCAGCGCTGGTCGCCGGCGTGTACGGCGCGGTGATGGCGCTGACCGGGCCGGTGGCGGACTGGACCGCGCGCGGGCCGGAGATCGGCGGGATCCTGCAGGAGCGCCTCGCCGCGTTTCGTCCGCTCATCTACCGGCTGTCCTCGTTCGCCGAGTCGATCGAATCCATGGGCCGGATGGCCTCGCCGCCGATGAAGGTCGAGATCGCCGATTCCCAGCTCGTGGAGAGCATGGTCGGCCTCATCACGCCGGCGATCGGGGAGTTCATCCTGTTCGTCGGGTCGCTGATCTTCTTCCTGGCGGGCCGGAACCAGATCAAGCGGCGGGTGGTGCAGGCGATGACGCCGCGCTCGACGCGTCTGACGGCGCTGCGGGTGTTTCGCGAGATCGAGGAGCGGCTCGGCGCGTATCTGGTGACGGCGACGCTGATCAATATCGGGCTCGGCGTGGCGACCGCGCTCATGACCTTCGCGCTCGGCCTGCCCAACGCGCCGATGTGGGGCGCGCTCGCCTGTGTGCTCAACTACGTGCCCTATCTCGGACCGGCGGCGATGACGGCGATTCTCGCCATGGCGGGCATCGTGACCTTCCCCGACCTGGTGGAGGGGCTGCTGCCGGCTGCCGCCTTCCTCGCCCTGACGGGCATAGAGGGGCAGTTCCTGACGCCGATGATCGTGGGCCGCCGCGTGTCGCTCAACCCGTTCGCCGTGTTCCTTTCCATGGCGCTGTGGACATGGCTGTGGGGGCCGGTCGGCACCTTCCTCTCGGTGCCGCTGCTGATCACGGCGATGGCGCTGATGGACGCCATACTGGCGAAGCGTCGTCCACACCTTCCTGGGTGAAGCGACGAGGATGCTCACGCATCCGCTTGACACCCGTAAGTGCCTGCCTTAACACCCGCCGCACTCGACGCGAGGTCGCCACCGACCCGTCGTTGGGGGTGTAGCTCAGTTGGTTAGAGCGCCGGCCTGTCACGCCGGAGGTCGCGGGTTCGAGCCCCGTCACTCCCGCCAGTCGTTTCAACGGCTTGGCGCCGCTTCAGCACCCCTTCCGCAAGATCCGCGACATCGATCGGCCCGGCACCGTGACGGGGCTGTCCGTGCGCCGGGCGACCTGTGCGGGCGCGCCCGCTACCGGATGGTTTCCGGCGCGCAATAGGTGTCGTGGATGTTGCAGCCTTGGGCGTCGTTCTGCGCGCATTCGCTCATCGCCTTGCTCTGCGAGTCGGCGCGCGTGGCGCCGCCGCCGAGGCCGAGCCGGTTCTTATTGGTCGCGCGGGCGAGGGAAATGCACATATCGGGGCCGGCAATGGCGACGACGCAGTCGCTGGCGCCGCCGGTCTGGCACTCCGAAAGCGCCGTGGTTTTCACCGAATCCTCGGAATGGCCGGTGGCGAAGCCGACATTGCCGGTATCCTTGCTGTAGGCGGCGGCGACATAGTTCGACTGCTGGGCGGCAGCCGGTGCGGCAACGAGAATGGCGGCAGCGACGAGCGCGGTCTTCAGCTTGAACGTCATGAAATCTCCCCAGAGAAACAGCGATGAATGACGACCCCCGGCATTCAATACTACAGGGAAACGTCGGGGCTGTAACACCTTACCGCGTCAACCGCTCCCGCTCCCGGGCGGGCGCCAACGCCTCGCGTGGCCCGATATGCAGGGCGCCGGTCAGCGCCGGCTCGATCGCTTCGAGCGGTACATGGCGGCGTCGGCGGACTGGATGAGGGCGCGCACCGTGCGCCCACCCTCGGGGTGCAGCGCGATGCCGGCGCTGACGCCGATGTCGAGCGTCGTGCCGTCGGCGCGCTGGTAGGGCTGGCTCAATCGCTCGACGACCTGGCGCACGGTCGCTTCGGCGGCCGAGGCGTCGCTGAGGAAGATCGCGAACTCGTCGCCGCCGAGGCGCGCGGGGAGGTCCTCCGGCCCCAGGCATTCCTCGATGCGGCCGGCGACGGCGGAAAGCAGCCAGTCGCCGACATCGTGGCCGTAGGCGTCGTTGACGATCTTGAAGTTGTCGAGGTCGAGATAGGCGACCGCGAAGTGCGGCAGGCTCACCAGGGCGCGGGTCAGGCGCTGCTCCAGCAGCCGGCGATTGGGCAGCCCGGTCAGCGCGTCGTGTTCGGCGAGATAGGCGAGGCGGCGCTGCGCGATGGTCCGCTCGTCGATCTCGTGCTGGAGCTCGCGATTGATGGCCGCGAGGTCCGACGTGCGCGCCCGCACCCGCTGCTCCAGCTGGTCGTTGACGCGCTGCAGGTTCTCCTCGGCCTTCTTGCGTTCGGTGATGTCGACGAACAGCGCCACCACCCCAATCTTTCGCGATGGCCCGTCGGCATCGGCCGGCGACCAGAGGAAGGAGGTGATGACGTTCAGCCAGCTCACACCGTCATCGCGGTGGAAGGCGAGGTCGCGAGTGTGCTGGGTGTTCGGATCATAGATCGCGTCGAGCACGGCCTGCGCGAATGTGTCGTTGGCGGGGTTCTCGAAGAAGTAGGCCGCGAAGGGCTGGCGCAGCGTCGACCGGGCCGGCAGCCCCAGCATGCGCTCGGCCGCGGGGTTGAACGCCCGGACGGTGCCCTGAAGGTCTATGACGACCACGCCTCCCTGCATGTATGTCAGGATGCCGGTGTATATGGCGTCGGGAATGGCCATCGGGGTCCGAGAGATTCGCTCCTCGAAATACAACGAATTCGAATTATTCCTTATCCCCTGCCGGTCGCGGGCGTCCAGCCGCCACGGAGCGTCGGTGGGACCTTCGCCCAGGGAAGTTTCGGCGCGGCGCCGGCGGCGAGCGATCCGAGGAGGGCCGCCGGGTCGCGGCGCTCGTTCCGGCGAAGCGCCGGCTTGCCGGTCTCGACCGACCCGGCGCCGGGTATTGCGAATCGGGTCGTCCCGTTGGCCGATTCCGTTTGCGAACGTTGCCGATCTCTGTTTCCGGGGCGCCAGCGGCGTGTCCCGTGGTCCTCGGTATCCCCGTGGCCGACCCTCAGTCTACCCCGAAATACCGTTGCGGAACGCAGGGTTGTGCAGTGCGTTCCAAGCGGGGGTAGGGGTCATTGTTTGGCCGCGTTCGAACGCGTCTATTTCCGAGGGTCGTGACGGCGCACGGGCGGTGCAGGCACGCGAACAGCGGCTTGGCGCTCACTTAAAAGTTGCGGGGGTGACGGGCCGTGAATCACGTAATATGCACGTATCGATATATTGCGATTTCGGAAACACTCTTGATATTGCACGGCCTCGCCCTCATGCCCCCTCGCGCTGCCGGATACCGTTCGGAGCCGGCGCCGAAGCCTTCCCGCGTGACCAGTACCTCGGGTGCGACGCAGATTTTTTTACCTCCACAAGGGCAGTAGAGTTGTGGCTGAGCAGGATTATGGTGCGGATTATTTCTTGTCGCATTGTGGCATTCCCTACAATCGCGACGAGCCCCACTGGCTCCGGTTCTTTGGCAACGTCGCGCAGCGGATCGACGAGACGCTGAGCCCCAAGACTGTCTTCGACGCGGGCTGCGCCATCGGCTTCCTGGTCGAGGCGCTGCGCGCGCGCGGCATCGAGGCGTTCGGCCGCGATTTCTCGACCTACGCGATTAGCCAGGTGCCGGCCGGGCTGAAGCCCTATTGCGAATGCGCCTCCATCACCGACCCGATCGAGGGCAGCTACGACCTCGTGACCTGCATCGAGGTGCTGGAACACATGCCGCCCGAGGATGCGCGGCTGGCGGTGAAGAACCTGTGCAGCGTCGCGCCGCAGGTGCTTTTCTCCTCGAGCCCGGTCGACTTCGAGGAAGAGACCCATATCAACGTCCAGCCGCCGCTCTACTGGATGCAGCTCTTCGCCGAGGAAGGGTTCGCGCCGAGGGCGGGCTATGACGGGTCGTTCCTGTGCCCTTGGGCGATCCTGTTCGAGCGGCGCGAGCGGGCGCCGGACCCGAACGAGCTGGAGGCGCAGTCACGCCTCGTCCTGGCGCGGATCGAGATCGCCGAGCGCAACGCGGCCGCCGCCGCCGCCAAGGCGCGCGCCGCCGCGGCCGAGGCGCAGCCGGGCACCGGCTTGCCGGCGAACGGGCACGACCTCCCGCATGACGTCGACCTGTTTTCGGCGGAGATCGAGGTTCAGGAGAGCGTGCCGATCGAGGCGACGCCAGACGTGCTGGCGCAGGCCGTCGCCCGGCTGGACAGGGCGGAGACCGTCATCGGCGACCTGCGCGGTCAGGTGGTGCTGCTGCAGGCCGAGAACGCGAAGATGCATGCCGCGCTTGAAGAGCGGCAGACCCAGACGGTTCAGGGCCTGCAGAGCCAGGCGCAGGAGCTGAGCCAGTCGAAGAGGGAGCTGTCCGAGGAGCGGGCCGATATCGTCGAGCTGGACGAGCGTGTCGCGCGGCTGGAGAAGCGCGGCAGCCTGCTCCTCGACTGGGTTACGGGCCGGAAGGCGAAGCGCCGCCGCGAGCGGGCGGAAGGTGCCGCCCCCAACGGGGACGAGGCGCTGGTCGCGGCGTCGGGCCTGTTCGATGCCGACTGGTATCTCGCCCGCAACCCCGACGCGGCGGCCTATAGCGGCGGGCCGATCCGCCACTATCTCGACTACGGCGCCCGCGAGGGGCGCGATCCTAATCCCTTCTTCTCGAGCCGCTGGTACGTTGCGAGCCACCCCGAGGCCGCGGCGAGCCTGCTCAACCCGCTCGTGCACTACATAAGGTTCGGCTCCGAGGCCGGCTTGCGGCCTTCGGCCGACTTCGATCCCACCTGGTACCGCCACACATATCCGGACGCCACGGCCGCCGGGGTCGAGCCGCTGTTCCACTATCTCCATCACGGCCAAGCCGAGCGGCGGCGGCGCAACCAGATGGACCTCTCCCGCGACGTCGAGGAGGCGCTGCTCCAGGCGCTCAAGGTGCCGCAGCGGACGGACGAGCTGGTGCTGTTCGTCACCCACGCGCCGGCGGGCCGCATCAAGCCGCATGTGACAGTCTATCTCGACGCGCTGAGGGCCGCCGGCCTCGCCACAGTGCTGATCATCGTCAGTGAGCCGGAGGACCAGATCGACACCGCCCCGCTGCTGGACCGGGTCGACGGACTCTTCATCCGCGAGAATGGCGGGTTCGACTTCGCCGCCTGGGCGCATGTGGCGCGCGAGCTGGACCTGCGCGCCACGCGCCTGCTGTGCCTCGCCAATGACAGCCTGCTGGGGCCGTTCAGCGAGAAAGCGATGAAGGCGCTCCTCAGTCGCGTCTACGCCGCAGATGCGCAACTGATCGGCATGACCGACAATTTCGAGTTCAAGCATCACTTCCAGAGCTACTTCCTGGCGGCCAAGGACCGCGGGGTGGAGAAGCTCCTCGACTTCCTTTCGGAGGTGCGGTGGCTGGAGAGCAAGCACGAGGTCATCATGGCCTATGAGATTCAGGCGCTGGATGCCTTCGAGGCGGCCGGACTGAAGGGCGAGGTGCTGTTCCCCACGCGCGAGACCACCAATCGCACGATCGCCGAATGGCGCCAGCTCATCCGCGAGGGGTTCCCCTTCATCAAGATGGCGGCGCTGCAGGAATTGAGCGCCGAGGCGCGTGAGCGCGTGCTGCGCGCCAACGGCTTCGATCCCGCCATCGCGGAAGAGAGCATCGCGATCGTCGAGAGCGGCAGATCAGGCGCAGCTGCGCGGAGCGGAAGCCACGAGAGCCTCGCCGCCCTGAGTGCGACGTTGCGCCAGGAGCTGCAGAACGCGGCGGCGCAATCGAGCGCGACCGCGCTGTACGTCGCCGAACTTGAGCGCGAATTGGTGCGGGCAAGGCGCCGCCCGTGGAAGCTGGTCAAGAACAAGCTGAAGTTCAAACTGTACAAATGGCTGTCGCGTGTCTCGCGCCCGTTCTCGAGGAAGGCGGCGGCGAAGTTCGAGTTCCGCGCCCGGCGCCGCGATCCCGCGCGCGCCATGTCGGCCGGCCCGGATGCTGTGAGGGCCATCGCCCCAGTCGAAGGGCAGAAGAATGAATATGCGGGCAAGCGCGGGCATGATCCCGCGAAGCCGAACGTTCTGCTCGTCAGTCACCAGGCTAATCGCTCCGGTGCGCCGATCCTCGTCTACAGTCTCGCGCAGGATCTTTGCGAAAGGTATAACGTAATTATATTATCCCTGCTCGGAGGGGGAATCCTGGATGATTTCCGATCCGTGTCATCCGAAGTTATTGTTGCGAATTCGGGTAGTTCGAATGCAGCTGATTTCGAATCGTTACTGACGAAAATTTGTGCGGATCGCGATTTCGAATTTGCGATCGTCAATTCGATCCAGTCCCATCCGGTACTGCCCGTTCTTAGAAAGATCGGTGTCGCGTCAATCGCGCTGATACACGAGTTCGCAGCCTATGTCGGCAAGAAATCCGCGTTCGCCGAGACCATGCACTCGGCAGATGAAACTGTCTTTTCGACACGTTTGACGCTCGAAAGTGCTCTGAATTACGCGCGCGATTATACTCCTTACGAGCATGTGATCCCGCAGGGCAAATGTCACATTCCATCCGACGGATTGACGGAAGAGGAGCGCGCACTCGACCGAAGCCGCCTCTTGAACGCTATGCGGCCGAATTGCGTTCAAGAGTCGCGGTTCAACGTACTGGGTGTAGGGACGGTCGAACTGAGAAAAGGAGTTGATCTCTTTTTACAGGTGGCAGCTCAAATGGCGGCGCGGGAGACGCTGGCCAAGGACGTTCACTTCGTATGGATAGGGGCAGGGTACGATCCGGAAGGTGACACGGGTTTTTCTGCCTTCCTTCAGGATCAGATGCAGCACATGGGAATCGGCGATCGGTTGACCATTCTGCCGCCGACCTCGGAAATCGATCTCGCTTATGAATTGGCGGATGTTCTCGTCGTCACAAGCCGACTCGATCCGCTGCCGAACGTTGCCATAGACGCGCTTTGTGCTCGGATTCCCGTCTTATGCTTTGAGGGAACGACCGGCATAGCTGAAGCCCTGAAGGACGCAGGTCTGCAGGATGCCTGCGTCGCGGGCTATCTCGATACCGTCGATATGACCGAGAAGGTGTCGCGCCTCGCCGAGTCCGAGAGCCTGTACCAGCGGGTTTCCGACGTCGCGGCCGAGATCGGGCGCACGACATACGACTTCAAGCACTATGTCAGGCAAATTGAGGGGCTGGCGCTTAAGGCCAAGGCGAGGATCGACAATGTTGCGGCCGATGCCGAGGAAATACTGACGGCAGGCTTCTTTCGTGCTGATTTCTTCCGTCCGGTGATGGAGCCGCCAGGTGCTCCCCGCCAGTTGGTGAAGGACTACATCCGACGGATGGCGTGGGGCCCGCGGAAGCCGGAGCCCGGCTTCAATCCGTTCATCTATGCTCTCGCAGAGGACAGTGGTTATGAGGGCCTGAACGATCCCTATGCCGACTTCCTTCGCAAGGGGCGACCCACGGGCCCCTGGATGCTGCCGGTGTTGGAGGGAGGTAAAAGTCTCGCGAAGGCTGTGCCCGCCTCACCTCTCCGATCCGCATTGCATATTCATGCCTATTTTACCGATGGGCTGGGCGAGATCGTCGACCGCATCTCGCTCAATGCATCATTGCCTGATCTTTTCGTCAGTGTAGGAAGTACAGAGTCGATCGAGAAGGCACGCGCACTATTGGAGGGTTACGCAGGGAAGGTCGTGGCGATCGAAGAGGTGCCGAATGTGGGGCGTGATATCGGTCCGTTTCTTACCCAGTTCGGCCACCGGTTGGTCGAGGGATATGACATGGTCGGCCACGTGCATATCAAGAAGAGCGAACACGTCAAAAGCTCGGCATTCGTGCGAGCGTGGAGCCAGTTTCTGCTAGAGAATATCCTCGGTGGCGAGCTGGGGGGCAATATGCTGGACCAGATACTGCACCGCGCCCATGAGGACGAAAGAATCGGCCTGATTTATCCGGACGATCCCCATGTCATCGGCTGGACTCGAAATATGAGTCACGCCGAGCACATCGCTCGATCAATGGGTTATGATCGTCTGCCGAAGGCCATCAACTTTCCCGTAGGAACCATGTTCTGGATGCGCACTGCCGCCTTGCGTCCCTTCGTCGATTTGGGGCTGCAATGGAAGGATTACCCGCGCGAACCCCTTCCGGAAGACGGAAGCAAGCTGCACGCGCTTGAGCGCCTGTTCTCGGTAATACCGACGCAGCAAGGGTGGGGCACGCTGCTGACGAACATACGCGGCGTGACACGGTAGCCCTTTGGCGATGCGGAACCGCGCATCGTGCCTGGGCTCAGCGAGGCTCAGTACGAGTCTGGCTGTGAAAAGAGACACACGATGAAAGTGCTTGTTATCGGGGGGTGCGGTTTCATCGGCTCCCATGTCGTCGACCGGCTGCTGGCCCACGGCCATGCGGTGAAGGTGTTCGACCGGCAGATGGAACGCTTCCGCCAGCCGCTCGAGGGCGTCGAGTACGTCACCGGCAGTTTCGGGGACCGCATGGCGCTGATCGAGGCCCTCGCGGGCGTCGAGGCGGTGATGCACCTGGTGAGCACGACCTTTCCGGGCACGGCCGACCTCAGCCCGACCACCGACGTGCAGGACAATCTGATCGGCACGCTCTCGCTGCTCGACGCGATGGGCGGGCTCGGAATCAGCCGGATCCTGTTCCTGTCGTCGGGCGGGACGGTCTACGGCCTTCCCGACATCGTGCCGATCCCGGAGACGCACCCGCTTCGGCCGATCAATTCGTATGGGATCGTGAAGGCCTCGATCGAGCACTATCTCGAGATGTACCGGCGCACGCGCGGCATGTCGCCGGTGGTGATCCGGGCCTCCAATCCCTACGGGCCTCGCCAGGGCCATGCGGGCGTGCAGGGGGTGATCTCCACCTTCCTGTCACGCCTGAATGCGGGCCAGTCGATCGAGATCTGGGGCGACGGCAGCGTCGTGCGCGACTATCTGCACGTGACCGACCTCGCCGAGCTGTGCGCGCGCGCCGTCGCCAGCGAGAGGGTCGGGCCCTACAATGCTGGAAGCGGGCAGGGCACCTCCATCCGGCAGATCATCGAGATCCTCGCCGCCGTGACGGGCCAGCCGATCCAGCCCATCTACAAGCCCGGCCGGGTGATCGACGTGTCCCATTCGGTGCTCGACGTCAGCCGCGCCCGCACCGATTTCGGGTGGGAATGCGGCATGCCGCTGCTGGAGGGAATCCAGGCCACCTACGAGTGGGTCCGCCAGCAATAGGACGGCCGGCGGAAGGCGGCAGGGCGCCCGCCGGAGCTGACGTCACATCTCGGTGTCCGGCGCGCGGGCCGGGGAACGATTCGACGAAAGGTGCTTCCGGGCCTTTCCGGGCGACCTCGCGCGGGTCGGTTTCGCGTCCCGATTGTCCCCTGCGCCGCGCCCTCGCGGAGCCTCTGGGGGTCCGACGCCTGGCCTCATTCCCATACCGGCCCGCGCCTGCCTCGTATGCCCGTCACACCGCCGGTTTCGCCGGCCGTCTGCCATGCGGAAATTGGCGGTCGCCGTCATAATCGCGACGTGCGACAATGAGATGCCGCAGTGCACCGTGGTCCCGCAACGTTATGTCGGGGGGACTGCCAGCAAGCTGTGAATTCTGTATACCACGCAGACGCGAAAGGCCCACCGATGCCCTTGCCTCGCTTGGGGCGGTGAGATAAGCCTGCCCTCATGCTTTGAATAATTCGCGACTAGCGGCTGTGCCGCGTGGCGCGCCTCACGGGGGAGGAGGAAGGTCAATGAGCAGCCTGCTCCAGGATTACCTGCCCGTCGTTATCTTCATCGGCGTTTCCGCTGTCATCGGCCTCGCGCTTCTGGTGGCACCGTTCCTGGTGGCCTACAGCCGCCCCGACCCCGAAAAGATGTCGGCCTATGAATGCGGCTTCAATGCGTTCGATGACGCGCGCATGAAGTTCGACGTCCGCTTCTACCTGGTGTCCATCCTCTTCATCATCTTCGACCTCGAGGTCGCCTTCCTGTTCCCGTGGGCGATCACCTTCGGGGATCTCGGCGATTTCGGCTTCTGGTCGATGATGATCTTCCTCGGCGTGCTGACCGTCGGCTTCGTATATGAATGGAAGAAGGGAGCGCTCGAATGGGATTGACCGCCAACAGCCCGCTCGTTGCTCCGGCGGCCAAGGGGATCATCGACCCGTCGACCGGCAGGCCGGTCGGCGCCAATGACCCGTTCTTCGTCGAGGTGAACGCGGAGCTCGCCGACAAGGGCTTCCTCGTCACCGCTACGGACGAGCTCATCAACTGGGCGCGTACCGGCTCGCTGATGTGGATGACCTTCGGCCTCGCCTGCTGCGCGGTCGAGATGATGCAGGTGTCGATGCCGCGCTACGACGTGGAGCGCTTCGGCTTCGCCCCGCGCGCGAGCCCGCGCCAGTCGGACGTGATGATCGTGGCCGGCACGCTCACCAACAAGATGGCCCCGGCGCTGCGCAAGGTCTACGACCAGATGCCCGAGCCGCGCTACGTCATCTCGATGGGCTCGTGCGCCAATGGCGGCGGCTACTATCACTATTCCTACTCGGTGGTTCGCGGCTGCGACCGCATCGTGCCGGTCGACATCTACGTGCCGGGCTGCCCGCCGACGGCCGAGGCGCTGCTCTACGGGGTGCTTCTGCTGCAGAAGAAGATCCGCCGCACGGGCACCATCGAACGCTGACGCCGGCCTCAACGGAAGGCAGACACGGGAACGACATGGACGAGACGCTGAAAGAGCTGGGCGCACATGTGAAGGAAGCGCTCGCCGACGCTGTCGAGGAGGTGATCGTCGCCTATGGCGAACTGACCCTCGTCGCGTCCGCCGGCGACATCATCAAGGTCCTGACCTTCCTGCGCGACGACCCGTCCTGCCGCTTCGTCAGCTTCATCGACATCTGCGGCGTCGACTGGCCGAAGCGCGAGCGCCGCTTCGACGTGGTCTACCATCTGCTCTCGCCGACCCTAAATGCGCGGGTGCGGGTGCGGGTCGAGGCCGACGAGACGACGCCCGTTCCCTCGGCCACGCCGGTGTTCGCCGGCGCGCTCTGGTTCGAGCGCGAGGCCTACGACATGTACGGCGTCCTGTTCTCCGGCCATCCGGAGCTGCGCCGCCTGCTGACTGACTACGGCTTCGACGGCTATCCGCTGCGCAAGGACTTCCCGACCACCGGCTTCGTCGAGGTCCGCTATGACGACGAGCGCAAGCGCGTGGTCTACGAGCCGGTGAAGCTCGCGCAGGAGTTCCGCAACTTCGACTTCCTGTCGCCCTGGGAGGGGCCCGAATACGTGCTCCCCGGCGACGAGAAGGCCAGCGGCCCGAAGGCGGGCTGAGGTGAGGTCAGATCGATGAACGCACCCACCAAGGTCGACCCGAACGTCCGCAACTTCCAGATCAACTTCGGTCCGCAACATCCTGCTGCGCATGGCGTTTTGCGTCTCGTGCTGGAGCTGGACGGCGAGGTCGTGGAACGTGTCGATCCGCATATCGGGCTGCTGCACCGCGGCACCGAGAAGCTGATCGAGACCAAGACCTACACGCAGGCTGTGCCCTATTTCGACCGGCTCGACTATGTCGCGCCGATGAATCAGGAGCACGCCTTCTGCCTCGCCATCGAGCGCCTGCTCGACCTCGAGGTGCCCAAGCGCGGCCAGCTCATCCGCGTGCTGTATTCCGAGATCGGGCGCATTCTCTCCCACCTGCTCAACGTGACGACGCAGGCGATGGACGTCGGCGCGCTCACCCCGCCGCTGTGGGGCTTCGAGGAGCGCGAGAAGCTCATGGTGTTCTATGAGCGCGCCTCCGGCTCGCGCATGCACGCGGCCTATTTCCGGCCGGGCGGGGTGCACCAGGACCTGCCGCGCAAGCTGGTCGAGGACATCCTCGATTTCATCCCCCACTTCCTGAAGGTCTGCGACGACCTCGAGGGGCTGCTGACCGACAACCGCATCTTCAAGCAGCGCAATGTCGACATCGGCATCGTCAGCCTGGAGGACGCCTTCGCCTGGGGTTTCTCCGGCGTGATGGTGCGCGGCTCGGGCGCGGCGTGGGATCTGCGCAAGGCGCAGCCCTACGAATGCTATGACGAGATGGAATTCGACATTCCGATCGGCAAGAACTGCGACAACTACGACCGCTACTGCATCCGCATGGAAGAGATGCGCCAGTCCGCGCACATCATGCGCCAGTGCTGCGAGCGCCTGCTGAAGGAAGCGGGCCCCGTCTCGGCGGTGGACCACAAGATCGTGCCGCCCAAGCGTGGCGAGATGAAGCGCTCGATGGAGGCGCTCATCCATCACTTCAAGCTCTACACGGAAGGCTTCCATGTGCCGGCCGGCGAGGTCTACTCGGCGGTGGAGGCCCCCAAGGGCGAGTTCGGCGTCTACCTGGTGTCTGACGGCACCAACAAGCCCTATCGCTGCAAGATCCGCGCGCCCGGCTTTGCGCATCTTCAGTCAATGGATTTCCTGTGCCGCGGCTACATGCTTGCGGACGTCTCGGCGATCCTCGGATCGCTGGACATCGTGTTCGGAGAAGTGGACCGCTGACCCGGAAGGGTCCGGCGGTCTGATCGGAAGGGTACGGAATGTCTGTCCGTAGGCTTGCGCCAAAAGAGGTTCAGCCCGAGAGCTTTGTGTTCACGGACGAGAATCTTGCCTGGGCCGAGAAGACCATCGCGAAATATCCGCCCGGCCGGCAGGCCAGCGCGGTGATACCCCTGCTCATGCGTGCTCAGGAGCAGGCCGGCGGCTGGGTGTCCGAGCCGGCCATGCGCTATGTGGGCGACATGCTGGGCATGGCGCCGATCCGCGTCTACGAGATCGCGACCTTCTATACCCAGTTCCAGCTCCAGCCGGTCGGCCGGAAGGCGCATGTCCAGGTGTGCGGCACCACGCCCTGCATGCTGATGGGCGCGGGCGAGCTGATGAAGGTCTGCAAGAAGCGGATCAACGCCGAGCCGTTCCACCTCTCCGCGGATGGCGACTTCTCTTGGGAAGAGGTCGAGTGCGCGGGCACCTGCACCAACGCGCCGATGATCCAGGTGTGGAAGGACGTCTACGAAGACCTGACGCCGGAGGATCTGGAGAAGATCCTCGACGCGTTCGAGCGCGGCGAGAAGCCGACGCCCGGCCCGCAGAACGGGCGCAAGACCTGCGAGCCCGTCACCGGGCTGCGCGTCCTGACCTCGCCGGAGCTCTATGACGGCTCGATGGTCGGTGCCGGCGCCGGGCTGGCGCTCGCCCGCGAGGCGATCGCGGCGCGCGAGAACGGGGAGGCGGCTCCTTCCGCCCCGCCGGCAGCGGCCGCCGCCGCGGCGCCTCCGCCGCCGCCCAAGGGCGACCCGGCCCCCGCCAAGCCCCCGCCGGCCAAGGCGGTCGAGGCGGCGGGCGAGGCCGACAGCGAGAAGCCGAAGAAGCCCGTGGCGCCGCCGCCCGGCACCAAGGCGGATTGAGGAGCGAACCATGCTTGCCGACAAGGATCGCATCTTCACCAATATCTACGGCTTCCACGACTGGGGGCTGCAGGGCGCGCTCAAGCGCGGCTCCTGGGATGGCACCAAGACCATTCTCGACGCCGGCCGCGACTGGATCATCGACCACATGAAAGCTTCGGGCCTGCGCGGGCGTGGCGGCGCCGGCTTCCCGACCGGGCTGAAATGGTCGTTCATGCCCAAGCAGTCGGACGGGCGCCCGCACTATCTCGTCGTCAACGCGGACGAATCCGAGCCCGGCACCTGCAAGGACCGGGAGATCATGCGGCACGATCCGCATCATCTGGTCGAGGGCTGCCTCGTCGCCGGCTTCGCCATGGGCGCGCACGCCGCCTACATCTATGTGCGCGGCGAGTTCATCGTCGAGCGCGAGCACCTGCAGGCGGCGGTCGACCAGGCCTATGAAGCGCGCCTGATCGGCAAGAACAACGTCCATGGCTGGGACTTCGACATCTACGTCCACCACGGCGCCGGCGCCTATATCTGCGGCGAGGAGACGGCGCTGCTGGAGAGCCTGGAAGGCAAGAAGGGCCAGCCGCGCCTGAAGCCGCCGTTCCCGGCCAATGTGGGCCTTTATGGCTGCCCGACCACGGTGAACAACGTCGAGTCGATCGCGGTCGCGCCGACCATCCTGCGGCGCGGGGCGGCGTGGTTCTCGGCCATCGGCCGGCCGAACAATGTCGGCACCAAGCTCTACGGCATCTCCGGCCACGTGAACACGCCGTGCATCGTCGAAGAGGCGATGAGCATCCCGTTCAAGGAGCTGATCGAGAAGCATGGCGGCGGCGTGCGCGGCGGCTGGGACAACCTGCTGGCGGTCATCCCCGGCGGCGCGTCCTGCCCGATCATCCCGGCCGACCAGTGCGAGGAACTGATCATGGACTTCGACGGCTGCCGCGCCGTGAAGTCCAGCCTCGGCACCGCCGGCGTGCTGGTGATGGACAAGACCACCGACGTCATCAAGGCGATCTCCCGCATCTCCTACTTCTTCCGCCACGAGAGCTGCGGCCAGTGCACGCCGTGCCGCGAGGGCACGGGCTGGATGTGGCGGGTGATGGACCGCATGGTCGAGGGCCGCGCGCAGAAGCGCGAGATCGACCTGCTGCTGCAGGTGACGACGCAGGTCGAAGGGCACACCATCTGCGCGCTGGGCGATGCGGCGGCCTGGCCGATCCAGGGTCTCATCCGGCATTTCCGGCCGGAGATCGAGAAGCGGATCGACCAGTATTCGGCGAACCCGCATTCCGACCCCGTTCCGGTCGCGGCGGAGTGAGAGAGCATCATGGCAAAGATCATCGTTGACGACATCGAGCTTGATGTTCCGCCGGAGTACACGCTGCTCCAGGCTTGCGAGGCGGCCGGCGCGGAGATTCCGCGCTTCTGCTTCCACGAGCGTCTGTCGATCGCGGGCAATTGCCGCATGTGCCTGGTCGAGGTGAAGGGCGGTCCGCCCAAGCCGACGGCGAGCTGCGCCATGAACGTGCGCGACCTGCGCCCCGGCCCGAACGGCGAGCCGCCCGTGGTGCTCACCAAGAGCCCCATGGTGAAGAAGGCGCGCGAGGGGGTGATGGAGTTCCTGCTCATCAACCACCCGCTGGATTGCCCGATCTGCGACCAGGGCGGCGAGTGCGACCTGCAGGACCAGGCCATGGCCTATGGCGTGGACACCTCCCGCTACGCCGAGAACAAGCGCGCGGTCGAGGACAAGTATATCGGCCCGCTGATCAAGACCTCCATGACGCGCTGCATCCAGTGCACGCGCTGCGTGCGCTTCACCACGGAAGTGGCGGGCGTGGCCGAGCTCGGCGCCATCGGGCGCGGCGAGGACATGGAGATCACCACCTATCTCGAGGCGGCGATGTCCTCGGAACTGCAGGGCAATGTCGCGGACCTCTGCCCGGTCGGCGCGCTGACCCAGCGCCCCTATGCGTTCCACGCCCGTCCGTGGGAGCTGGTGAAGACCGAATCCATCGACGTGATGGACGCGGTCGGCTCCAACATCCGCGTCGACACCCGCGGGCGCGAGGTGATGCGCGTGCTGCCGCGCCTAAACGAGGACGTGAACGAGGAGTGGATCTCCGACAAGACCCGCTACATCTGGGACGGCCTGAAGACCCAGCGCCTCGACCGCCCCTATGTGCGCGTCGGCGGCCGGCTGAAGCCGGCGAGCTGGCCGGAGGCCTTCGCCGCGATCGCCGCGAAGATGAAGGGCGTGCCCGGCAACCGGATCGGCGGGCTGGTGGGAGATCTCGCCTCGGTCGAGGAGGCGTTCGCGCTCAAGTCGCTGCTGACCGCCCTCGGCTCGGCCAATATCGACTGCCGCCAGGACGGGACCAAGCTCGATCCCGCGCTGGGGCGCGCCTCCTACCTGTTCAACCCGACCATCGCCGGCATCGAGCAGGCGGACGCGCTGCTGATCATCGGCGCAGATCCGCGCCGCGAGGCGAGCGTGCTGAACGCGCGCATCCGCAAGCGCTGGCTGGCCGGCAATTTCCCGATCGGCCTCGTCGGCGAGCATGTCGACCTGACCTATCCCTATGACTATCTCGGCGCCGGCCCGGATACGCTGACCGACCTGGTCGGCGACGGCACCTTCGCCACCACGCTCAAGAACGCGCAGCGCCCGCTGGTGCTGATCGGGCAGGGCGCCCTGTCGCGGCCGGACGGTGCGGCGGTCCTCGCGCTTGCGGCCCGGCTCGCCGTGTCGGTCGGCGCGGTGAAGGACGGCTGGGACGGCTTCGGCGTGCTGCACACCGCGGCGGCCCGCGTCGGCGCGCTCGATGTCGGCGCCGTGCCGGGCGAGGGCGGTCTCGATGCCGTCGCCATGACCAATCCGGGCGGGGTCGACGTGCTGTTCGCGCTGGGCGCGGACGAGATCGACATCGCGCCGGGCGCCTTCGTGGTCTATCTCGGCACCCATGGCGACCGCGGTGCTCACCGCGCCGACGTCATCCTGCCGGGCGCGGCCTACACGGAGAAGTCCGGCACCTATGTGAACACGGAAGGCCGGGCCCAGCTCGCCAACCGCGCGGCGTTCCCGCCGGGCGAGGCGCGCGAGGACTGGGCGGTGCTGCGCGCGCTGTCCGACGTGCTCGGCCAGCGCCTGCCGTTCGACAATCTGACGGAGCTGCGCACCAGGCTCTACGCGGCGTTCCCGCACCTTGCCCGGCTTGATCATGTCGAGCCGGCCGGCCAGGCGGCGATCGTCGCGCTGGCGGGGCTGGGCGGCACGCCGGAGCGGGCGCCGTTCCGCGCCGCCGTCACCGAATTCTATCTCACCAACCCGATCGCCCGCGCCTCGGCGGTGATGGCCGAGTGCTCGGCGCTCGCCCATAGCCGCCTCGCGGCGGCGGCCGAGTGAGGGGGAGAGCATGACCAACACAAGCTGGCTCGACACTCTCATCCAGGTCGTCATCATCCTCGCCCAGAGCCTGGCGCTCCTGGTCGGGCTGCTGATCGTGGTGGCCTATGTGCTGCTCGCCGACCGCAAGATCTGGGCGGCGGTGCAGATGCGGCGCGGGCCCAACGTGGTCGGGCCGTTCGGCCTGTTCCAGTCCTTCGCCGACCTCATCAAGTTCGTGCTGAAGGAGCCGGTGGTCCCGGACGGGTCGAACAAGGGCGTGTTCCTGCTCGCGCCCTTCGTCACCTGCCTGCTGGCGCTGGCGGCCTGGGCGGTGGTGCCGCTCGACGCCGGCTGGGTGGTGGCCGACATCAATGTCGGCGTGCTCTACATCTTCGCGATCTCCTCGCTCGGCGTGTACGGCGTCATCATGGGCGGCTGGGCGTCGAACTCGAAGTATCCGTTCCTGTCGGCGCTGCGCGCGGCGGCGCAGATGGTCTCCTACGAGGTGTCGATCGGCTTCGTCATCGTCACCGTGCTGATGTGCGCGGGCTCGCTGAATCTGTCGGCGATCGTCGAGGCGCAGAACACCCGCTACGGCATCCTCGGTTGGTACTGGCTGCCGCTGTTCCCGATGTTCGTGATCTTCTTCATCTCGGCGCTGGCCGAGACGAACCGCCCGCCCTTCGACCTTGGCGAGGCGGAATCCGAGCTCGTGGCCGGCTTCATGGTCGAGTACGGCTCGACCCCGTACATGATGTTCATGCTCGGCGAGTACGTGGCGATCATGACCATGTGCGCGCTGACCGCGATCCTGTTCATGGGCGGCTGGCTGCCGCCGCTGCCCTTCGCGCCCTTCACCTGGGTGCCGGGCGTGATCTGGTTCCTGCTCAAGGTTCTGCTGGTCTTCTTCATGTTCGCCATGGTGAAGGCGATGGTCCCGCGCTATCGCTACGACCAGCTCATGCGTCTCGGCTGGAAGGTGTTCCTGCCGATCTCGCTGTTCATGGTCGTGCTGGTCGCGGGCGTGCTGCACTTCTCGGGCCTGGCGCCCGGGGCGGGAGGTTGAGATGAGCGAGGGTGCGCTTGCGATCCTGTTCGAAGCCTCGGCGGTGGCCTGGGCGGGGGCGCTGATCGGCGCCCTGCTCGGGGCGGCCGAGTGGTTCATCCTGCCGCGGATGATGGAATTGTCGATCCGCGGTTCCCGAGAAGCCCGCAAGCTGAGCCGTGAGCAGCTGGAGGGCGTGGTTTCCTGGTGGAAGACGGTGATCCGGGTGTTCGCCGTCTCCATGCCGCTGGTGGGCTTCGGCCTCGCCGCGGCCATGGCCGAGTAAGGAGAGCGACATGAGATTGGACCTGGCGGCCCGCCAGCTGCTGCTCACCGAGTTCGTCTCGGCGTTCTTCCTGGCGATGCGCTACTTCTTCAAACCGAAGTCGACGCTGAACTACCCGTTCGAGAAGGGGCCGGTGAGCCCGCGCTTCCGCGGCGAGCACGCGCTGCGCCGCTATCCGAACGGCGAGGAGCGCTGCATCGCGTGCAAGCTTTGCGAGGCGATCTGCCCGGCGCAGGCCATCACCATCGAGGCCGGCCCGCGCCGCAACGACGGCACCCGCCGCACCACGCGTTACGACATCGACATGGTGAAGTGCATCTATTGCGGCTTCTGCCAGGAGGCCTGCCCGGTCGATGCCATCGTCGAGGGGCCGAACTTCGAGTTCGCCACCGAGACCCGCGAGGAACTCTACTACGACAAGGCCAAGCTGCTCGCCAATGGCGACCGCTGGGAGCGAGAAATCGCACGGAACATGGTGCTCGACGCACCATACCGTTGAGCGACGCAAGGGATTGGACGACGTGAAGATCGTGACGAGAGAAGCCGTAAAGGCGAGCGCTGCCGGCGGACGGGCTGTCCGTGCGGCAGGACGGGTCAGGGGGAGCCGGACATGAGCCTCGCCGCGCTGTTCTTCTATCTCTTCGCCGCCGTCGCGGTGGCGTCGGCCTTCATGGTCATCGCGTCGCGGAACCCGGTCCATTCCGTGCTGTTCCTGATCCTGACCTTCGTCAACGCGGCCGGGCTTTTCATCCTGATCGGCGCCGAGTTCCTCGCCATGCTGCTGGTGGTGGTCTATGTCGGCGCGGTCGCGGTGCTGTTCCTGTTCGTGGTGATGATGCTCGATGTCGACTTCGTCGAGCTGCGCCAGGGCTTCCTGCAGTACCTGCCGGTGGGCGCGCTGGTCGGCCTCGTCTTCCTCGCCGAGCTGGTGCTGGTGTTCGGTTCCTGGACCTTCGGCGAGGGGGTGACCGGGGCGGTGCTGCCGGCCGCGGCCGGCGTGTCGAACACGGTCCAGATCGGCCGGGTGCTCTACACCGACTACGTCTACTTCTTCCAGGCGGCGGGGCTGGTGCTGCTGGTGGCGATGATCGGCGCGATCGTGCTGACGCTGCGCCACAAGACGAACGTCAAGCGCCAGAGCATCCCGGTGCAGAACGCACGCACCAAGGCGGCGGCGATCGACGTCGTCAAGGTGCCGTCGGGCAAGGGGCTGTGACCATGGGAATCGGACTTCCGCACTACCTGACCGTCGCGGCCATCCTGTTCACGCTCGGGACGCTCGGCATCTTCCTCAACCGGAAGAACGTCATCGTCATCCTGATGTCGGTTGAGCTGATCCTGCTGGCAGTGAACATCAACTTCGTCGCCTTCTCCGCCTTCCTCGGCAACATCACCGGCCAGATCTTCGCTCTGTTCGTGCTGACGGTGGCCGCCGCCGAGGCCGCCATCGGCCTCGCCATCCTCGTGGTGTTCTACCGCAATCGCGGTTCGATCGCCGTCGAGGACATCAACACGATGAAGGGGTGAGGGGCCTTTCATGTATCAGGTCATCGTTTTCCTCCCTCTGCTCGGCTTCCTGATCGCGGGACTGTTCGGGCGGATGATCGGCGCGCGCGCGTCGGAGCTCGTCACCACGACGCTGCTCTTCATCGCCGCCTTCTTCGCCTGGATCGTGTTCTTCCGCACCACCTTCGGGGGCGAGGACGGCACGGTCGAGCTGTTCACCTGGATGTCGACCGGCGGGCTCGACGTCACCTGGGCGATCCGGGTCGACTCGCTCACCGCGGTCATGCTGATCCTGGTCACCACCGTCTCGGCGCTCGTGCACCTCTATTCGATGGGGTACATGCACGAGGACCCGAGCCGGCCGCGCTTCTTCGCCTATCTCTCGCTGTTCACCTTCGCCATGCTGACGCTGGTGACCAGCGACAACCTGGTGCAGCTGTTCTTCGGCTGGGAAGGGGTGGGCCTCGCCTCCTACCTGCTGATCGGCTTCTGGTACGACAAGCCCTCGGCCTGCGCCGCCGCGATGAAGGCGTTCATCGTCAACCGCGTGGGCGACTTCGGCTTCGCGCTCGGCATCTTCGCCGTCTTCATGATGACCGGCTCGGTCGCGTTCGAGCAGGTGTTCGCCAGCGCGCCCGCGCTGGTCGACAAGAACATCCTGTTCCTCGGCCATGAATGGCACGCGCCGACCATCATCTGCCTGTTGCTGTTCGTCGGCGCGATGGGCAAGTCGGCCCAGCTCGGCCTGCACACCTGGCTGCCGGACGCGATGGAAGGCCCGACCCCGGTGTCGGCGCTCATCCACGCCGCGACCATGGTCACAGCCGGCGTGTTCATGGTGGCGCGCCTGTCGCCGCTGTTCGAACTGTCGCAGACCGCGCTCAACGTGGTGCTGTTCGTCGGCGCCTCGACCGCCTTCTTCGCGGCGACGATCGGCTGCGTGCAGAACGACATCAAGCGCGTCATCGCCTACTCGACCTGCTCGCAGCTCGGCTACATGTTCACCGCGCTCGGCACGGGGGCCTATTCGGTCGGCGTCTTCCACCTGCTGACGCACGGCTTCTTCAAGGCGCTGCTGTTCCTTGCCGCCGGTTCGGTCATCACGGCGATGCACCACGAGCAGGACATGCGGCACATGGGCGGGCTGTGGCGGAAAATCCCGTTCACCTACGGCACCATGATGATCGGCGGCCTCGCGCTGACGGGCTTCCCCTTCACCGCGGGCTACTACTCGAAGGACGCGATCATCGAGACCGCCTTCGTCAGCAGCAGCCCGTTCGCGACCTATGCCTGGGTGCTGACCGTCGCCGCCGCGGCGCTGACCGCCTTCTACACCTGGCGGCAGATGTTCATGACCTTCCACGGCGAGACGCGCGCGGATCATCACACCTACGACCACGTGCACGAATCCCCGAAAACCATGCTGATCCCGCTGGGCGTGCTTTCGCTGGGCGCGCTCTTTGCCGGCATGATCCTGTACCCGTATTTCGTGGGGCACGACGTCGATCAGTTCTTCCGCGAAGCGATCTTCATGGGGCCGGAGAACAAGATCCTCGAGGAGATGCACCACATTCCCGGCTGGGCCAAATGGGCGCCGACGGCGATGATGGCACTGGGCTTCCTCACCGCCTACTGGATGTACATCGCCAACCCGGCGGTGCCGAAGGCGCTCGCGAAGCAGAATGACGTGCTGTACCGCTTCCTGCTGAATAAGTGGTACTTCGACGAGATCTACGACTTCCTGTTCGTGCGCACCACGAAGTGGCTCGGCAACTTCCTCTGGAAGCAGGGCGACATCCGCGTCATCGACGGCTACGGCCCGAACGGCGTGTCGGCCCGCGTGGTCGACGTCACCAACCGCGTGATCCGGCTGCAGACCGGCTATCTCTATCACTATGCGTTCGTGATGCTGGTGGGCGTCGCGGCCCTCATCACCTGGTTCATGTTCGGGGGCGCGCACTGATGTACGACTGGCCCATTCTCTCCGTCGTCACCTTCCTGCCCCTGGTCGGCGCGCTTCTCATCGTGCTGATGATCCGTGGCGACGACGAGGTCGCCAAGCGCAATGCGCGCTGGGTTGCCCTGTGGGCGACGCTGGTGACCTTCGTCATCTCGCTGCTTCTGCTGCTCGGCTTCGACCCGTCGGCGACCGAGTTCCAGTTCGTGGAGACGCGGAGCTGGATCGGCGACATCGCAGCTTACCGCATGGGCGTGGACGGCATCTCGCTGCCCTTCGTCCTGCTCACCACGCTGCTGATGCCGATGTGCATCCTGGCGAGCTGGGAGTCGATCCAGCTCCGCGTCAAGGAGTACATGATCTGCTTCCTGGTGCTCGAGACGCTGATGATCGGCACCTTCTCGTCGCTGGACCTGTTGCAGTTCTACATCTTCTTCGAAGGCGGCCTGATCCCGATGTTCATCATCATCGGCATCTGGGGCGGCAAGCGGCGCATCTACGCGACGTTCAAGTTCTTCCTCTACACGCTGGCTGGCTCGGTGCTCATGATGCTCGCCATCATGGCCATGTACTGGCAGTCCGGCACCACCGACATCGTCTCGCTGCTGCACTTCAACTTCCCGTCCGGCATGCAGAAGTGGCTATGGCTGGCCTTCTTCGCCTCCTTCGCAGTGAAGATGCCGATGTGGCCGGTGCACACCTGGCTGCCGGACGCGCATGTGGAGGCGCCGACCGCCGGTTCGGTGATCCTGGCGGGCATCCTGCTGAAGATGGGCGGCTACGGCTTCCTGCGCTTCAGCCTGCCCATGTTTCCGGAGGCGTCGGCCTATTTCGCGCCCTTCGTCTTCACGCTCTCGGTGATCGCGATCGTCTACACCTCGCTGGTCGCCCTGATGCAGGAGGACATCAAGAAGCTGATCGCCTATTCTTCGGTCGCCCATATGGGCTACGTGACGATGGGCATCTTCACCCTGACCCAGGCCGGCATCCAGGGCGCGGTGTTCCAGATGGTGAGCCACGGCTTCGTCTCGGGCGCGCTGTTCCTGTGCGTGGGCGTGGTGTACGACCGCATGCACACCCGCGAGATCGCCGCCTATGGCGGGCTCGTGCACCGCATGCCGATCTACGCCACGGTGTTCATGGTGTTCACCATGGCCAATGTCGGCCTGCCGGGCACCTCAGGCTTCATCGGCGAGTTCCTGACCCTGATCGCGACCTTCGGCCGGAACAGCTGGGTGGCGTTCTTCGCCACCAGCGGCGTCATCCTGTCCGCCTGCTACGCGCTGTGGCTCTACCGCCGCGTGATCTTCGGGCCGCTGGAGAAGGAGAGCCTCAAGAGCATTCTCGACCTCAACCATCGCGAGATGCTCTCCCTGATTCCGCTGCTGTTCTTCACCATCCTGTTCGGCATCTGGCCGCAGCCGATTCTCGACGCCTGCAATGTCGCGGTGAACGCCATCATGGCGCGCGCCGACGTGGCGAGCGGCGCCGTGAAGGCCGCGAGCCTGATGCTGCCGTGACCCGAACCGAGAGCCCCGCGGAGCCCCGCTCATGATCTTCACCCTGTCCGCGCTCGGTCCCGCGCTGCCCGAACTGCTGCTGGCCGTTTCCGCCGTCATCCTCATCCTGTTCGGCGCCATCGCCGGGCCGAAGTCGACCGACACCGTCAACGGCCTCGCGCTCGCGGCGATCTTCGCGGCGCTGGTGCTGGTGATCCTCGGCCCGTCCGAGGCGACGCTGTTCAACGGCAGCTTCCAGCTCGACGCCTATGCGCGCTTCCTCAAGGTGCTGGCGCTGCTGGCGGCGGGCAGCACGCTCGCCATGTCGGTCGACTGGCTGAAGGTGGAGAAGCAGGCCCGGTTCGAGTTCGCGATCCTGGTCATCCTGTCGACGCTCGGCATGATGATGCTGATCTCGGCCGGCGACCTGATCGCGCTCTATATGGGCCTCGAACTGATGAGCCTCGCGCTCTACGTGGTCGCGGCCAACAACCGCGATTCCGTGCGCTCGACCGAAGCTGGCCTCAAATATTTCGTCCTCGGCGCGCTGTCCTCGGGTATGCTGCTCTATGGCGCCTCGCTGATCTACGGCTTCACCGGCTCGGTCAACTTCCTCCACATCGCCGCCGCGGCGCAGGAGCCGACGCTCGGCCTGATCTTCGGCATCGTCTTCATCTTCGCGGGGCTGTGCTTCAAGGTCTCGGCGGTGCCGTTCCACATGTGGACGCCGGACGTCTATGAGGGCGCGCCCACGCCCGTCACGACCTTCTTCGCCGGCGCGCCGAAGGTTGCGGCCATGGCCGTGTTCGTGCGGGTGGCGATCGAGGCGCTGCCGCATGTCGTCCACCAGTGGCAGCAGATCGTCGTCTTCGTCTCCATCGCCTCCATGCTGCTCGGCTCCTTCGCGGCGATCGGCCAGCGCAACATCAAGCGCCTGATGGCCTATTCCTCGATCGGCCACATGGGCTACGCGCTGGTCGGCCTCGCGGCCGGCACCGAGCAGGGCGTGCGCGGCGTGCTGGTCTACATGACCATCTACGTGGCGATGACGCTCGGCACCTTCGCCTGCATCCTGTCGATGCGGCGCAAGGAGGGCATGGTCGAGAACTATGACGACCTCGCCGGGCTCGCCCGCACCAGCCCGGTGAAGGCGTTCCTGCTGGCGGCGCTCATGTTCTCGCTGGCGGGCATCCCCCCGCTCGCCGGCTTCCTGGCGAAGTACTACGTGTTCCTCGCCGCCATCCAGGCCGGGCTCTACACGCTGGCGGTGATCGGCGTGCTCTCGAGCGTGGTGGGCGCCTTCTACTATCTGCGCATCGTCAAGGTGATGTATTTCGACGAGCCGGCCGAGGCGTTCGAGCCGATGCCGACCGAGCTGCGCGCCGTGCTCGGCATCGCCGGCCTGTTTACGCTGCTGTTCTTCGTCTATCCCGCGCCGCTGCTGGCGGCGGCGGGCGCGGCGGCGAGGGCGCTCTTCTAGGGATGGTCCGCGTTCCGGGGGCGACGCCGGTCGTTCACTATCCGAGCATCGGCTCGACCAATGCGGAAGCGCTGGCGCAGGCGAGGGGGCCTGCGCCACGTTGGTTTGTAGCCGACCGCCAGACCGGCGGGCGCGGCCGGCGCGGCCGGCCATGGACGTCCGAGCCCGGCAATCTCTACGCCTCGCTGCTGCTGGTGGATGCGGGTCCCTCGGCCCGCCTGCCGGAGCTGTGCTTCGTCTCCGCGCTCGGCCTCTACGACGCCGTGCGGGCGGTGACGGGGATCGACCCGCTGCGCATCGGCCTCAAATGGCCGAACGACGTGCTGATCGACGGCGCCAAGCTCGCCGGCATCCTGTTGGAAGGCACGGTGCTGCCGGACGGACGCCCGGTGACGGTGATCGGCTTCGGCGTCAATTGCGCGCACCACCCCGCCGATACGCCCTATCCGACGACAGACCTCGCGGCGGCGGGCTATCCTACCGCGCCGATGGAGATGCTCGGCGCGCTCGACCTCGCCTTGCGCGCACGGCTCGACGAATGGGCGCGCGGCGCCGGATTCGACGAGACGCGCGAAGCGTGGATCCGGCGGGCGCCCGGCCTCGGGCGCGAGGTGACGGTACGCTTCGGCGACCGCGAGGCCAGCGGAGTGTTCGAGGCGCTGGACTTTTCCGGTGCTATGGTTCTGCGCCGCGCCGATGGCGTGCGCGAGACGATCAGCGCCGGCGACGTATTCCCGTCGCCCGGCGTTCAGGCGTGAAAGGCAAGTTGAGTGAGCAAGTCGCCGGACGAGTTGGTTTTCGCCGCATTGGGAGGTGTCGGCGAGATCGGCATGAATCTCGGGGTGTATGGCTACGGCCCGAAGAACCGGCGCAAATGGCTCGCGGTCGACCTCGGCATTTCCTTCGCGCCGCCGGAAATTCCGGGCATCGACATCATCATGCCGGACGTCGCCTTCCTCGAGGAGGAGCGCGAGCGCGGCAACCTCGTCGGGCTGGTGCTGACCCACGGCCATGAGGACCATGTCGGCGCGCTGGTCGACCTATGGCCTAAGCTCGGCTGCCCGGTCTATACGACGCCCTTCACCCACGCGCTGGCGGAGGCGCGCCGGCTCGGCGAGCCGGGCGCGCCGAAGATCCCCTTCCACGTGGTGCCCTCGGGCGGGCGGGCGCAGATTGGCCCGTTCGACGTCGAGTTCCTGCCGGTCGCCCATTCCATTCCCGACAGCCACGCGCTGGGGCTGCGCACCGCGCTCGGCCTCGTCGTGCACACGGGCGACTGGAAGATCGACCCGACGCCCGTGGTCGGCAACGTCACCGATCCGGCGCGCTTCTCCGCGCTCGGCGACGAGGGCGTGCGCGCGGTCGTCTGCGATTCGACCAATGCCATCCGCGAGGGCATCTCGCCCTCCGAGACCGACGTGCAGGGCGTGCTGGCGGAGTTGATCGGCAAGGCCCCGCACCGGGTCGCCGTGACCACCTTCGCCTCCAACGTCGCGCGCATCCGCTCCATCGCCGAGGCGGCGATGCGCACCGGGCGCGAATGCGTGCTGGTGGGACGCGCCATGGAGCGGGTGATCACGGTCGCGCGCGAGCAGCACCTGCTCGACGGCCTGCCCCCGTTCCGCTCGGCGGACGCCTACGGCTTCCTGCCCCGCGACAAGGTGGTGGCGATCCTCACCGGCAGCCAGGGTGAGCCGCGCGCCGCGCTTGCCCGCATCGCCGATGACGACCACCCCGAGATCGCGCTCTCGCCCGGCGATCAGGTGATCTTCTCCTCGCGCACCATCCCCGGCAACGAGCGCGCGGTGAACCGCATCATCAATGCGCTGGTGCTGCAGGGGGTGAAGGTCATCACCGACCGCGACGGGCTGGTGCACGTCTCCGGCCATCCGCGCCGGGGCGAGCTCGAGCAGATGTACAAGTGGCTGCGCCCGCAGGTCTCGGTGCCGGTGCATGGCGAGCCGCTACACCTTTCCGAGCACGCCGACCTCGCCCGGGCCGCCGGCGTGCGGGAGGTCGTGCGCCTCGTCGACGGCGACATGGTGCGCCTTGCCAGCGCCGATCCCTCGCTCGCCGCCGAGGTGATCGAGGAGGTGCCGGTCGGGCGCCTCTACAAGGACGGCCACGTGCTGGTCGCCTCGGCCGATTCCTCGATCGCCGAACGCCGGCGCATGTCCTTCGCCGGCCTGGTCTCGGTCGCGGTGGCGATGAGCGCCAAGGGCGAGGTGGTGGGCGATCCGATGATCGACCTGTCGGGCGTTCCCCAGCGCGGCTCCGGCGGCAAGCTGCTCGACGACGTGATCGAGGATGCCGTGCTCGACTGCCTGGACGGCCTGCCCAAGCCGCGCCGGCGCGATCCCGACGCGGTGGCGGAATCGCTCACACGGGCCGTGCGCGGCGCGCTGAATGCCTCATGGGGCAAGAAGCCGCTCTGCCATGTGCTCGTCATCACGGTATGAAGGAGCCGTTCGAACGAACGGAGGGCGCATCATGATCGGCCGCCTCAACCACGTCGCGATCGCCGTGCCCGACCTCGCCGCGGCGATCGCCACCTACCGCGACACGCTCGGCGCGAACGTCTCCGCTATCGTGCCACAGCCCGAGCACGGGGTGGACACGGTGTTCGTGGAACTGCCCAACACCAAGATCGAACTGCTCGGCGCGCTCGGCGAGGAATCGCCGATCGCCCGCTTCCTGCAGCGCAACCCGGACGGCGGCATCCACCATCTGTGCTACGAGGTCGACGACATCGTCGCCGCGCGCGACCGGCTGAAGGCGGCCGGGGCGCGCGTGCTGGGCTCGGGCGAGCCGCGCATCGGCGCCCATGGCAAGCCGGTGCTGTTCCTGCACCCGAAGGACTTCCTCGGCACGCTCGTCGAGCTCGAGCAGGCCTGAGGTGACGTCATGGGGCTGACCACATGAAGCTGACCACATGGGGCTGACCACCTACATCGCCATCTATTTCATCGTCTGGTGGGTGGTGATCTTCGCCGTCCTGCCGTTCGGCGTGCGCTCGCAGCACGAGGACGGCAAGGTGGAGGACGGCACCGAGCCGGGCGCGCCGCAGCGCCCGCAGCTGCTGCGCAAGGCGCTGATCACCTCGGTGGTCGCGCTCATCGTCGTGCTGGTCATCGCCTGGATCATCGAGTCGGGCTGGATCAGGCTCGATATGTTCCCGATGCCATTCGATCCGAAGCTCTACGACCTGAAATAACGCCCCGGCGCGGTCGAAGAAAAAGCCAGTCGAGCAAAAAAAAAGAGGCGGGACCTCGGCCCCGCCTACTCTTTGATCTGACCGCCCGCACCCGGTTCCGCGCCGTTTCGGCATCTGCCGGGGGGCTTTCTTGACCGTCATTCCTCCCGAGACCTGGACCGGCATCGCGCTGGAAGCGGCGACTGGCGGACCTCTTTCTAGAGGCCGGCAACATAGAGCAAACGAAGCGCGCTTGTCATCCCTGCGTCGCAATAGTTCTATTGTGCAATGCAATAGAACGGGATCGGGGAGCGCCGGCCCCGCACGTAAGTTCGGGCCGGACAGCTGCGGTGGCCGCAAGGGCTTGTCTTTTCGCGACCGATCCGGTTTCACTCGCCCATCCCGCCGCAGGCGCGGCGCCGGTCGAATCGCGAGTCCTTTCCTATGCGTCTTTCCCGCTATTTCCTTCCGATCCTCCGCGAAGTGCCGAAGGAAGCGGAGATCGTTTCGCATCGACTGATGCTGCGGGCCGGCATGATCCGGCAGGAGAGCGCCGGTATCTATGCCTGGCTGCCGCTCGGCAAGCGCGTCCTCGACAAGATCTGCGCCGTGATCCGCGAGGAGCAGAACCGCTCAGGCGCCATCGAGATCATGATGCCGACCATCCAGTCGGCCGATCTGTGGCGCGAGAGCGGGCGCTACGAGGACTATGGCAAGGAGATGCTTCGCATCAAGGACCGGCACGAGCGCGAGATGCTCTACGGGCCGACCAATGAGGAAATGCTCACCGAGATCGTCCGCGCCTATGTGAAGTCCTACAAAGACCTGCCGCTGAACCTCTACCACATCCAGTGGAAGTTCCGCGACGAGGTGCGCCCGCGCTTCGGCGTCATGCGCTCGCGCGAGTTCCTGATGAAGGACGCCTATTCGGTCGACCTCGATTTCGAGAGCGCGGTCGCCGCCTATAACCGCATGTTCGTCGCCTATCTGCGCACGTTCGAGCGGCTCGGTCTGAAGGCGATCCCGATGGTGGCCGACACCGGGCCGATCGGCGGCAACCACAGCCACGAGTTCATCATCCTCGCCACCACCGGCGAGAGCCAGGTGTTCTGCCACTCGGCCTATCTCGAAATGCCCACCCCCGATTCCGGGGTGGATTTCGATAACGCTGGGGAACTGCAATCCATCGTGAACCGCTGGACAAGCCATTATGCGGCCACGGAGGAAAAGCATGACGAGGAGGCCTTCGCGGCGATTCCCGAAGAGAATCGTCTCTCCGCGCGGGGCATCGAGGTCGGTCACATCTTCTACTTCGGCACCAAATATTCCGAGCCCATGGGCGCCAAGGTTGCAGGCCCCGACGGCGTCGAGCGGCCGGTCCATATGGGCTCCTACGGCATCGGCCCCTCGCGCCTCGCGGCCGCGATCATCGAGGCCTCCCACGACGAGAACGGCATCATCTGGCCGGAGGCGATCGCGCCCTTCCGCGTCGGCGTGCTGAACCTCAAGGCGGGCGACGCGGCGACGGACGCGGCGTGCGAATCCATCTATGCCGAACTGACGGCCCGCGGCGTCGACGTGCTCTACGACGACACCGACGAGCGGCCGGGTTCGAAATTCGCCACCGCGGACCTGATCGGCCTGCCGTGGCAGATCATCGTCGGGCCGAAGGGCCTCGCCGCCGGCACGGTCGAGCTCAAGCGCCGCGCCGACGGCTCGCGCGAGACGCTGCCGGTCGAGGCGGCGCTGGCGAAGATCGTCGGCTGAGCGCGAAGGGCGAGCGGAGAACGCATGGCGGCACGAAGCGAGGCGCGGCGGGGCAAGGTGGCTAGGGGATCGGCCGGCAAGGCGAAGGCGAGCAAGGCGGCGGCGGGCGCGTCCGCGATGCCGGACGCCGAGCCGACCGGCACGCGCCCGTTCAGCGCCTATGAGTGGATGCTGTCGCTGCGCTATCTGCGCGCGCGCCGCAAGGAAGGCTTCATCTCCGTCATCGCCGGCTTCTCCTTTCTCGGCATCATGCTCGGCGTGGCGACGCTGATCATCGTCATGGCGGTGATGAACGGCTTCCGCACCGAATTGCTGTCGAAGATCCTCGGCCTCAACGGCCACCTGCTGATCCAGCCGCTCGACAACCCGCTGACCGACTACGACGCCGTGGCCAAGCGGATCGCCGGCGTGCCGGGCATCAAGCTTGCCGTGCCGCTGGTGGAAGGGCAGGCGCTGGCCTCCTCGGCCTTCAACGCCGGCGGCGTGCTGGTGCGCGGCATCTCCGAGGCAAATCTGCGCGCGCTGCCCTCGATCGGCTCAAACATCCGCGAGGGCACGCTGGACGGCTTCGACCAGGGCTCGGGCATCGCCATCGGCAAGCGGCTCGCCGACCAGCTCTCGCTCAGGGCGGGCGACAACCTCACGCTGGTGGCGCCGCGCGGCTCGGTCACGCCCATGGGCACCACGCCGCGCATCAAGGTCTACAAGATCGCGGCGGTGTTCGAGATCGGCATGTCGGAATATGACAGCGCCTTCGTCTTCATGCCGCTCACCGAGAGCCAGGCCTATTTCAACAAGAATGGCGACGTGACCGCGATCGAGGTCTACACCGACAACCCGGACGACGTGGAGCGCCTGCGCCCGCTGGTGCACGCCGCCGCCGAGCGGCCGGTCTACATCGTCGACTGGCGCCAGCGGAACGCCACCTTCTTCAACGCACTGCAGGTCGAGCGGAACGTTATGTTCCTCATCCTCACCCTCATCGTGGTGGTGGCGGCGTTCAACATCGTCTCCGGCCTCAACATGCTGGTGAAGGACAAGGGGCGCGATATCGGCATCCTGCGCACCATGGGCGCCTCGCGCGGGGCGATCATGCGGATCTTCCTCGTCACCGGCGCGGCCATCGGCGTCGTCGGCACGCTGGCCGGCTTCGTGCTGGGGCTGGTGGTATGCCTGAACGTCGAGGAGATCCGACAGTTCATCTCCTGGATCACCGCCACCGAGCTGTTCTCCCCCGAGCTCTACTATCTCAGCCGGCTGCCGGCGGAGATGAACGCGGGCGAGACCGCGACGGTGGTGCTGATGTCTCTGGTCCTGTCCTTCCTCGCTCCGCTCTACCCGTCCTGGCGCGCCGCGCGCCTCGATCCGGTCGAAGCGCTTCGCTACGAGTGAGGCGAGGATGACGGTCGCATTGCGCCTCGAAGGCATCGAACGCAGCTATGTGCAGGGCGAGGGTACGCTGCACATCCTGCGCGACGCGGAGTTCACGGTGATGGAGGGCCAGTCCGTCGGGCTGGTCGCGCCGTCCGGCACCGGCAAGTCGACGCTGCTGCACATCGCCGGCCTGCTGGAGCACCAGGACAAGGGCGAGGTCTATATCGGCGGCACAGCGACCGCCGGGCTCGCCGACGCCGCGCGCACCCGCATCCGCCGCACCGATGTCGGCTTCGTCTACCAGTTCCACCACCTGCTGCCGGAGTTCTCCGCGCTCGAGAACGTCATGCTGCCGCAGATGATCCGCGGCCTGTCGCGGCGCGAGGCTTCCGCGCGGGCGAAGGAACTGCTGAGCTATCTCGGTCTCGGCCAGCGGCTGGAGCATCGCCCGGGCGAACTGTCCGGCGGCGAGCAGCAGCGCGTCGCCATCGCCCGCGCGGTCGCCAACGCGCCGCGGGTGCTGCTGGCGGACGAGCCGACCGGCAATCTCGACCCGCACACGGCGGACCACGTGTTCCACGCGCTGTCGCAGCTCGTGGAGGCGACCGGCCTCGCGGCGGTGATCGCCACCCACAATCTGGACCTCGCCCAGCGGATGCACCGCCGGGTGACGCTCCAGGAAGGCAAGGTCGTCGAGCTGCGCTAGCGCGCCGGGCAGGGCGCCGGCAGAGGCGAAACCAGCCGCCGGGTCGAGCGCCGTTGCCGTGACATGCTACCTCCCCTAATTTGTGCCCATGGGCGCGGAACGGGGGCGATGGTGGAGTATCTGACGCAGTATCTCGGCCGGTTCGATCATATGACGTTGCTCGCCATAGCGGTGGCGGCGGCGGTGGTGATCATCATCGCCCTGCGCTGGACCGGCCAGCGCTACGTCGCGCCGAAGGCGCGGCTGGCACTCAGCGGTGACGGCAGCTTCGAATACGGCGTCGCCGGCGCCGACGCGCACCAGCCGGCGCTGGGGCGGATCGCGGGGCGCAACCCGCCCGCATCGGGGCAGGAGTGCCTGGCCGAACTGATTCCCGAAGCGGCGCAGACCGGCGAACTGACGGCGATCTGGGTCCGCGTCGAGGAGGCCCGCGTCGGCCATGTCGCCGTGCACGAGATCGTCCATTTCGAGAAGGTGCTGAAGGGGCGCGCGGCGCGCTGCGACGCCATCGTCGTCGGCAGCGCCCGTTCCGGGCTGCAGCTCAGGCTCGATCTCGTCTGGCCGCCGCAGCTGCGCGAGCCGCGCTAATAGCGGGAAACTGTCCGCAAATATTTCCGTATCGTAAACCATTGCGCGGAACGAAAGAAGAACAAGGGTTGATTCTGGGGATTGCGAGGATAATGTTCTCTATATGTTCCATGGAGGTCGACATGATCCGCATCCTTCTTCAGGAAGTCGCCACGCTCGCTTCGGTCGGGCTGTTCGTCGCCATGATCGGCCTGTGGGCCGGCGTCTTCACCGGCATCTGAGGACAGCGGGGATGGCGCCCGCGAGCGGTAGACGCGCCGCGCCCGAGCGCCCACCCTTGAGGCAGTGAGTCGGGAGAGTTGAACATGGCGCTGTCGGATGTCGGGTTCGTGCACCTGCACGTCCATTCCTCCTATTCGCTGCTGGAGGGCGCGCTCTCGGTGGCGAAGCTCGCCGAGCTCGCGAAGCAGGACCGCCAGCCCGCGATCGCGCTCACCGACACCGGCAATCTGTTCGGCGCGCTCGAATTCTCGGAGAAGCTCGCGGGGGCGGGGATCCAGCCGATCCTCGGCTGCTCGCTCGCCATCGAGTTCCCCGGCTCCCAGCCGCGTGGGCCCGCCAGCGCGCAGCGCCCGCGCATCGTGCTGCTGGCCGCGAGCGAGGAGGGCTGGGGCAACCTGATGGAGCTGGTGTCTCGCTCCTATCTCGACACCGCCGCCGACGGCGCGCCGCATCTCAAGCTCGACTGGCTGGAAGGTCTCACCGGCGGGCTGATCGCCCTGACCGGCGGTCCCGCCGGCCCGATCGACCGGGCGCTGTCGGCCGGCAGCAACGACCATGCCGAGCAGCGCCTTGCCGCGCTGGCCGGCCTGTTCGGCGACCGGCTCTATGTCGAGGTCCAGCGCCACGGCGTGGCGGAGGAGCGGCGGGTCGAGGCGGCGCTGATCGAACTCGCCTACCGCTTCGAGCTGCCGCTGGTCGCCGCCAACGAGCCGTTTTTCGCCGCCGAGGGGGACTATGAGGCGCATGACGCGCTGATCTGCATCGCCGAGGGCCGGATCGTCGCCGACCCGGACCGTCGCCAGCTCTCGCCGCAGCACCGGTTCCGCACCCGCGCGGAGATGATGGAGCTGTTCGCCGACCTGCCGGAGGCGCTGGCGAACACGATCGAGATTGCTCGCCGCTGCGCCTATCGCCCGCGCACGGTCAAGCCGATCCTGCCGCGCTTCACGCTGGAGCGTGACGAGGCGGAGGAACTGCGGATCCAGGCGCAGGAAGGGCTGGTGCGCCGGCTCGCCGTCCACGGGCCGGCACCGGGACTGAGCGAGAAGGACTACGAGGACCGCCTCGCCTTCGAGCTCGGGATCATCGAGAAGATGAAGTTTCCCGGCTACTTCCTTATCGTGTCTGACTTTATCAAATGGGCGAAGGCGCAGGGAATTCCCGTCGGGCCGGGCCGTGGCTCGGGCGCGGGCTCGCTGGTCGCCTATTCGCTGACCATCACCGATCTCGACCCGCTGCGGTTCGGGCTGCTGTTCGAGCGCTTCCTGAACCCCGAGCGCGTGTCGATGCCCGACTTCGACATCGACTTCTGCCAGGAGCGCCGCGACGAGGTGATCCGCTACGTGCAGCAGCGCTACGGGCGCGATCAGGTGGCGCAGATCATCACCTTCGGCACGCTGCAGGCGCGCGGCGTGCTGCGCGACGTCGGCCGCGTGCTGGAGATGCCCTACGGCCAGGTCGACAAGCTGTGCAAGCTGGTGCCGCAGAACCCGGCCAATCCGGTGTCGCTCAAGCAGGCGATCCAGGACGAGCCGCGCCTCCAGGGCGAGAGCGAGGCGAACCCGGTGGTGAAGCGGGCCTTCGACATCGCCACCAAGCTGGAGGGCCTCAACCGCCACGCCTCGACCCATGCCGCCGGCATCGTGATCGGCGACCGGCCGCTGGCGAAGCTCGTGCCGCTCTACCGCGATCCGCGCTCCGACATGCCGGTGACGCAGTACAACATGAAGTGGATCGAGCAGGCGGGGCTGGTGAAGTTCGACTTCCTCGGCCTGAAGACGCTTACCGTGCTGCAGACCGCCGTGCGGCTGGTGGCGCAGCGGGGCATCAAGCTCGACCTGTCGACCATCCCGCTCGATGACGCGGCGAGCTACTCCATGCTCACCCGCGGCGAGACGGTGGGCGTGTTCCAGGTTGAAAGCGCGGGCATGCGGCGCGCGCTGGTCGACATGAAGCCGGACCGGCTGGAGGACATCATCGCCCTCGTCGCGCTCTACCGGCCGGGGCCGATGGCGAACATCCCGGTCTACTGCGCGGTGAAGAACGGCCAGGAGGACGCGGTCTACGTCCATCCCGCGCTCGAGGCGAGCCTGAAGGAGACCTACGGCGTCATCATCTACCAGGAACAGGTGATGCAGATCGCGCAGACGCTGTCGGGCTACTCGCTCGGCGAGGCGGACCTGCTGCGGCGCGCCATGGGCAAGAAGATCCGCGCCGAGATGGACAAGCAGCGCGCGCGCTTCGTCGACGGCGCGGTCGAGCGCGGCGTCGCCAAGGCCAAGGCGTCGGAGATCTTCGACCTGCTCGCCAAGTTCGCCGACTACGGTTTCAACAAGAGCCACGCGGCGGCCTATGCGCTGGTCGCCTACCAGACCGCCTATATGAAGGCGAACTACTGCACCGAGTTCCTCGCCGCCTCGATGACGCTCGACATGGGCAACACCGATAAGCTGGCGGAATTCCGCCAGGAGGCGCAGCGGCTCGGCATCAAGGTGATGCCGCCATCGGTGAATTATTCGGGGCGCGAATTCGCGGTCGAGGACGGGCGCATCCTCTACGCGCTCGCCGCCATCAAGGGCGTGGGCGTGCTCGCGGTGGACGCCATCGTCGAGGCGCGCGGCGACCGGCCGTTCGCCAGCCTCGCCGACTTCGCCTCGCGCATCAACGCCAAGGCGCTGAACAAGCGGACCATGGAGAGCCTGGTCAATGCCGGCGCGTTCGACGCGCTGGAGCCGAACCGCGCGCGGGCGGCGGCGGCGATCGATTCGATCCTGGCGCACGCCGCCTCGGTCGGCGCGGAAGCCGCGATCGGGCAGGGCAACATGTTCGGCGGGCCGACGCAGGCGGTGGAACTGCCGATCCCGGCCGCCGCGCCCTGGCTGCCGGCCGACCGGCTGCAGAAGGAATATGAGGCGATCGGCTTCTTCCTCACCGGCCATCCGCTCGACGACTACGCCAAGGCGCTGGATAAGCTGCGGGTGCAGCGCTGGACCGACTTCACCCGCTCGGTGCGCGCGGGCTCGATCGCCGGACGCCTCGCCGCCACCGTGGTGAGCAAGCAGGAGCGGCGGACCAAGAGCGGCAGCAAGATGGGCATCGTCGGGCTTTCCGACCCGTCCGGCCAGTTCGAGGCGGTGTTGTTCTCCGAGGCGCTGGCGCAATATCGCGAAT
Organism: Ancylobacter mangrovi; assembly: GCF_024752335.1. Classification (NCBI taxonomy): domain Bacteria; kingdom Pseudomonadati; phylum Pseudomonadota; class Alphaproteobacteria; order Hyphomicrobiales; family Xanthobacteraceae; genus Ancylobacter; species Ancylobacter mangrovi. Next base: position 58,619 of record NZ_JANTHY010000014.1, read on the forward strand.
TGCTGGAGCCGGGCACGGCGCTGCTGCTGCAGGTCTCGGCCGAGCTCCAGGGCGAGGACGTGCGCGCGCGCATCCAGACCGCCGAGCCGCTCGACGCGGCGACCGCGCGCATGCAGAAGGGCATGCGCATCTTCCTGCGCTCGCCTGATCCGCTGGAGAGCGTGGCGGCCCGGCTGGGCGCGCTGGGCGGCGGGCGAGGGGACGGGGAGGTCGCCTTCGTGCTGCTGCTCGGCGAGCGCGGTGCGACCGAGGTCGAGGTGAAGCTGCCGGGGCGGTTCAGCCTCTCGCCACAGATCGCCGGTGCCATCAAGGCGGTGCCGGGCGTGGTGGAGGTCGAGGCGCACTAGCCTTCGGAACTAGCCTCGGGAACTTGCCTTCGGATCGTGCTTCCTGATCCGGCGACGGGGTCTTTGCCGTCAGCCTCGCCTCCCGGGCGAGGTCAGGACCTCGGCCATCGCGGCGGGGGCGGTGCCCATAGCGGTGCGCCTGAATAGGACCTGCGGTGTCGTCATCTACCAGGAACAGGTGATACAGAACGCGCAGACGCTGTCGGGGGTCTTCGCTCGGCGAGGCGGCGGCTGCGCCGCGCCACGGGCAAGAAGATCTGTACCGAGGCCCTGTCCGGCCATGGCTGTTTCAGCGATGGTGCGGCTTTCGGGCGGGCCCGCAACCGGCGCGACATGCGCCTGTCCTTGCCGTTGCGTCCCATCCGACCCATATGCTTGCGCGTATGCGCGGCTTCGCCTATAAGCCGCGCCATTCCGCACGCGGACTCGCGGCCGGATACCCTTTGACACGACTGCACGCTTCGACGTGACCGAGACGTGGCTCTGACGGGGCATCCATCGCCGTTCCGGTGCCGTAAGCCGAAATCCCTCGGCACGGCCATGTCCGCGGAGGCTTAACCGGACGAGAAACGACGATGGCGCTTCCTGATTTCACCATGCGTCAGCTCCTTGAAGCTGGCGTGCACTTCGGACATCAGTCCCACCGCTGGAACCCGAAGATGGCTCCGTTCATCTTCGGCACCCGCAACAACATCCACATCATCGACCTGGCGCAGACCGTGCCCTCGCTGCACCGTGCGCTGCAGGCGGTGTCCGACACCGTGGCCCGCGGCGGCCGTGTGCTGTTCGTCGGCACCAAGCGCCAGGCGTCGGACGCGGTGGCCGATGCGGCCAAGCGGTCGGCCCAGTACTACGTCAACTCCCGCTGGCTCGGCGGCATGCTGACCAACTGGAAGACGATCTCGCACTCGATCGCGCGCCTGAAGAAGCTCGAGGAGCTCCTGAACGCCGGCGAGGGCGTCGGCTACACCAAGAAGGAGCGTCTGACGCTGCAGCGCGAGAAGGAGAAGCTCGACCGCGCGCTGGGCGGCATCCGCGATATGGGCGGCATCCCCGACCTGCTGTTCGTGATCGACACGAACAAGGAAGATCTGGCCGTCGCGGAGGCCCGCCGTCTCGGCATCCCGGTCGCGGCGATCCTCGACACCAATTGCGATCCGGACGGCATCGCCTTCCCGGTGCCGGGCAATGACGACGCCGGTCGCGCGATCAACCTCTATTGCGACCTCATCGCCCGCGCCGCGATCGACGGCATCGGCCGCGCCCAGGGCGATCTCGGTATCGACGTCGGCGCCTCCGAGGTGCCGATGGTCGAGGACCTGCCGGTCGAGGCCGAGGCCACCTGGTCGAGCTTCGAGCCGCTCTCGGGCCCGCGCGGCATCGCCGACGACCTGAAGAAGCTGACCGGCGTCTCGCCGGAGATCGAGAAGAAGCTGACCGATCTCGGCATCTTCCACTATTCGCAGATCGCCGGCCTCGACGCGGCGGACGCGCATCGCCTCGGTGAGGAAGTCGGCCTGCCGGGTCGTGTCGAAGGCTGGATCGCCCAGGCGAAGGGCCTCACCGCCGAGGTCGAGTGACCGTCCGCCTTCGCGACGGCGTCACATAGCGACGCCAAGCATTGGCGGCGCCAGATACTGCACCGCGCGGCCGGCCCGGAACCCTCCGGCCGGCCGTGTCGTCGAATGACACATGAGATCGTGTGAGGAATTGAATATGGCCAACATCACCGCGGGCATGGTGAAGGAACTGCGCGAGAAGACCGGCGCGGGCATGATGGACTGCAAGGCCGCCCTGAACGAGGTCGAGGGCGACATCGAGGCCGCCGTCGACTGGCTGCGCAAGAAGGGTCTCGCCAAGGCCGCCAAGAAGGCCGGCCGCGTCGCCGCCGAGGGCCTGATCGGCATCGCCACCGAGGGCAACAAGGGCGTCGTCGTCGAGATCAACTCCGAGACCGACTTCGTCGCGCGCAACGAGCAGTTCCAGCAGCTGGTGCGCGGCATCGCCACGGTGGCGCTGACCGCCGGCGCCGACATCGAGGCGATCAAGGCCGCCCCGTTCCCGGCCGGCGGCACGGTGGAGGAGACCATTTCCTCCACGATCGCCACCATCGGCGAGAACATGACGCTGCGCCGCGCCGCTGAGCTCGAGGTGACTTCCGGCGTCGTCGGCACCTATGTACACGGCTCGGTGAGCGAGGGCCTCGGCAAGATCGGCGTGCTGGTCGCGCTCGAATCCGAGGGCAAGGCGGACGAGCTCGCGCAGCTCGGCCGGCAGATCGCCATGCACGTCGCCGCCGCCAACCCGCAGGCGCTCGACGCTGCCGCCATCGACCCGGATGTCGTTGCCCGCGAGCGCGGCGTGCTGGCGGAGAAGGCCAAGGCCTCCGGCAAGCCGGAGAACGTCGTCGAGAAGATCGTCGAGAGCGGCCTGAAGACCTTCTACAAGGAGGTCACTCTGGTGGAGCAGGCGTTCATCCACGATCCCTCCAAGACCGTCGCCCAGGCGGTGAAGGAGAGCGAGGGCCGGGTCGGCGCGCCGGTGCGCATCGTCGGCTTCGTGCGCTTCGCGCTCGGCGAGGGCGTGGAGAAGCAGGAGAGCGACTTCGCCGCCGAGGTCGCGGCCGCGGCCGGCGCCTGATCGCCGATCGTTGATAAGTCCACGCCGGGCCGTCACCGTGCTGCCCGGCGTGCTTTACTGCGCGCGGTCGCGAATCGCGCAAAGCCGAGGTGCCCCATGACGATGCCGTCCGAGCCGGACAATCTCGCCTATGGGCGCGTGTTGGTTAAGGTTTCCGGCGAAGCGCTGATGGGAAGCGAGGCCTTCGGCCTCCACTGGCCGACCATCGAGCGCATCGCCCGCGATCTGGTCGACGCCAAGGAAACCGGCGCCGAGATCGCCGTCGTCGTGGGGGGCGGCAACATCCTTCGCGGGGCGAGCGTCGCCGGCGAGGGGCTCGACCGCGCCACCGCCGACCATATGGGCATGCTCGCCACGGTGATGAACGCGCTGGCGCTCGAGAAGGCGGTCGAGCATGCCGGCAGCCCGGCGCGCACCCTGTCGGCGATCCCGATGCCGACGATCTGCGAGCCCTATGCGCGCCAGACCGCGGCGCGTCACCTCTCGCGCGGCCGCATCGTTCTGCTCGCCGGCGGCACCGGCAATCCCTATTTCACCACCGATACCGGCGCGGTGCTGCGCGCGGCCGAGCTCGAATGCCACGCCGTGATGAAGGCGACCAATGTGGACGGCGTCTACACCGCCGACCCCAAGCTCGACCCTTCCGCCACCCGTTATGACCGACTGACGCATGACGAGGCTCTGGCCAAGGACCTCAAGGTCATGGATGCTGCGGCTTTCGCTCTCGCCCGCGAAGCCAGCCTGCCTATCGTGGTGTTCTCGATCCGTGAGCCGGGCGCCATCGCCGCCGCCATCCGGGGGCAGGGGCGCGCGACCACGGTTGCGCCTTAACGGCTTGCCTCCGGGCGCAAGACCATTGATATAGCCGCAACCCGAGACGGGCCCGGCCGCGGACGACCGGCGCGCCTGCCGCGCCGGGAGCATGAAGAGACGAGGTTTGCCATGAGCTCTGAGACGATCGACATTGCCGATCTGAAACGCCGCATGCAGGGCGCGATCAGCGTGCTGAAACAGGAGCTTTCCGGATTGCGCACCGGCCGCGCTTCGGCAAGCCTGCTGGAACCGATCCAGGTCGAAGCCTATGGCAGCCACATGCCTCTCAGTCAGGTCGCATCGGTGAACGTGCCCGAACCCCGCCTGCTGTCGGTGCAGGTGTGGGACCGCGGCATGGTCTCGGCGGTAGAGAAGGCGATCCGCGATTCCAATCTCGGCCTCAACCCGCAGACCGAAGGGCAGGTGCTGCGCGTGCGCATTCCCGAGCTCACGCAGGAGCGGCGCCAGGAACTGGTGAAGGTTGCGCATAAATATGCCGAGGCCGCCCGCGTTTCGATCCGTCACGTGCGCCGCGACGGGCTCGACACGCTGAAGAAGGCGGAGAAGGATGGCGAGATGAGCTCGGACGAGCTCAGCCGCATGTCCGATCAGGTCCAGAAGGCTACCGACCAGTCGATCGTCGAGGTCGACCAGGTTCTGTCGACGAAGGAAAAAGAGATACTGGCCGTCTAGGCGCGCCAGGCTCCTGGAGGGGGGCCTCCGTGAATGTCATGAAGCTGGGGGCACGACCGAGTGCCTCGATCGGACCGGAGAAGATGTCGCGGGCGGGCGGTGCGGGCCCTCGCCACGTCGCCATCATCATGGACGGCAACGGCCGGTGGGCGAGGGCCCACGGGCTGCCGCGCGCCGAGGGTCATCGCCGCGGCGTCGAGGCGGTGCGCCGGACGATAGCGGCCGCGCGCGAACTCGGCATCGAGGCGGTGACGATCTACAGCTTCTCGAGCGAGAACTGGTCGCGCCCGGCGGCGGAGATCGGCGAGCTGATGTCGCTGCTCAAGCGCTTCATCCGCTCAGACCTCAGGGACCTGCACACCAAGAATGTGCGCGTGCGCATCATCGGCGAGCGCCATCCCTCCGACAATGAGGTGCAGGCGCTGCTGGAAGAGGCCGAGGAGCTGACCCGGCACAACACTGGCCTCAACCTGACGGTGGCGTTCAATTACGGGGCGCGCAACGAGATCCTGCGCGCGGCGCGCAAGCTCGCCGCCGAGATCGCGGCCGGCCGGCTGGATGCGTCGCAAATCTCCGAGCAGGACCTTGCCGGCGCGCTCGACACCGCGGACCTGCCCCCGCTCGATCTGGTGATCCGCACCAGCGGCGAGCAGCGCCTGTCGAACTTCCTGTTGTGGCAGTCGGCCTATGCCGAGCTGGTCTTCCTTCCGGTGCTCTGGCCCGATTTCGATCGCAGCTGGCTGGAGCAGGCGCTGGCAGAATACGCCCGACGCGACCGGCGTTTCGGCGGCCTCGACCCGGCGGAGCGGTGACGCAGTGCGGCTCGGTGCCGATTTCCTGCCAAGGCTGGCTTCCGCCCTGGTGCTGGCGCCGGTCGTCATCGGCGCCGCGATCCTGGGCGGATGGCCGTTCGAGATCCTGGTCGGCGTCGCCGCCGTGCTGGTGCTGTGGGAATGGGTCGGCATCGTCGGTGGCCGGCCGCGGGCGGTGCTGGTGTCGGTCGGCGGGGCCGGGCTGCTCGCTGCCCTGCTGATTCTCCATATACGTCCGCCGGCGTCGGCTGTGATGATCGTCGCGCTGGCGCTGGTGGCGACCGCGCTGATCGCGCGCGGCGGGCGCACCGCGCGGCTGTGGACGCCGTTCGGCGTGCTCTATGCGGCGGCGATGGCGATTCCCGTCGGCGTGCTGAGGGACGATCCCGCGCTCGGGCTCGCGAGCCTCGTCTGGCTGTTCGCCGTGGTGTGGAGCACCGACGTCGCCGCCTATTTCTGCGGCCGGCTGATCGGCGGGCCCAAGCTCTGGCCGCGCGTCAGTCCCAACAAGACCTGGTCCGGCGCCATCGGCGGCACGGCCTTCGGTACGCTGGCGGGCATGATCGTGGTGCATCTGGCCGGCATCGAGAGCTTCATGCTGGCCGCGCCGGTGGCGGTGCTCGCCAGCGTGGTGAGCCAGGCGGGCGATCTGTTCGAATCGTCGATGAAACGGCGCTTCGGGGTGAAGGATTCGAGCGCCCTGATTCCCGGCCATGGCGGGCTGATGGATCGGCTGGACGGCTTCATCGCCGCGGCCGCGCTGGCGCTCGTGGTCGGGCTGCTGCGCGACGGCGCCGCGCCGGCCCAGGGGCTGCTGATCTGGTAATGCGGCAATGCGGCGCCAAAGACCGGTCAATTGCTCAGGACTTTTGCCCAAGTTCGCCTTAAACCACCCCTAAAGGGTGTGCTGCGGATCATTCGGCGCAGACGTTGGGAAACTCGACATGGAAATTCTCGCCTCGATGGGCGGCACCGCAAGCTGGCTTCTCGGCTACGTCATCCCCTTCCTGTTCGTGCTCACCATCGTGGTCTTCTTCCACGAGCTCGGGCATTTCTGGGTGGCGCGCCGGGCGGGCGTGACGATCGTCGCGTTCTCCATCGGCTTCGGCCCCGAGCTGGTCGGTTTCTACGACCGGCACGGCACGCGCTGGAAGATTTCCGCGATTCCCCTCGGCGGCTACGTCAAGTTCCTCGGCGACGACAACGCTGCCAGCACGCCCGACCGGGCCCAGCTCGAGCAGATGAGCGAGGCCGACCGGCGCGGCAGCTTCTTCCACAAGCCGGTGGCGGCGCGGGCGGCGATCGTGGCGGCGGGCCCGATCGCCAACTTCATCCTCGCCATCGTCATCTTCTCGGTGCTGTTCATGACCGTCGGCCGGCCGGTGATGACGCCGCTGGTGGACGCGGTGCAGCCGGGCAGCGCGGCGGAGAAGGCCGGGTTCCAGCCGCACGACCTCATCCTGTCCATCGACGGCACGCCGATCGAGACCTTCAGCGACATGCAGCGCATCGTCAGCGTCAGCGCCGACGAGCCGCTGCGGATCGAGATCGACCGCGACGGCCAGCACCTGACGCTGACCGCGACGCCGGACCGGCGCGAGATCACCGACCGCTTCGGCAACGTGCAGCGGCTCGGCGTGCTGGGGATCTCGCGCTCGACCGGGGGCGGGGAGATCAAGACCCAGACCTACGGCCCGGTGCAGGCCGTCACCATGGCCACGCGCGAGGTCTGGTTCATCGTCGATCGCACCTTCAGCTATATCGGCGGGGTGGTGACGGGACGCGAATCCGCCGACCAGCTTGGCGGGCCGATCCGAATCGCGCAGGTATCGGGTCAGGTCGCGACCTTCGGCATGGCGGCGCTGCTTCAGCTCGCCGCGGTGCTCTCGGTGTCGATCGGTCTTCTTAACCTCTTTCCCGTACCGTTGCTGGACGGAGGACATCTGCTTTTCTACGCCATCGAAGCGCTGCGCGGCCGGCCGCTCAGCGAACGGGCGCAGGAGGTCGGGTTTCGGATCGGGCTGGCTCTGGTGCTGATGCTGATGCTGTTTGCGACTTGGAACGATATCCTCAATATATCAAAATCTTGAGCCGCTTGGAGAGCGGCGTGGCGCACGCGCCACGCCTCGGGGAAAAGGTGTCTGTGAGGGTTCCGTTCGGTTTGCAGGCCCAGCAAAAGCCTGTACAAGCGGGACGCACGGTGAAGGATCGTGGCAGCGTGCGCGCGCTTGCGGTCACGACGTCAGAACAACGGTAAGGTTGCGCACCAGATGGCTGCTTGTGTCCGGTTTGTGAGTAGAATGGCCTCGGTCGTCGGTGTCGTCGCACTGATGGCTGTTGTCGGTGTCGCCGGAACTGTCGTGGCGCCCGTCGCCGCTGTCGCCCAGAGTTCAAGCTCGATCATCGTCGAGGGCAACCAGCGTGTGGATGCGGACACGATCCGCTCCTATTTCGCGACCGATCCGGGGCAGTCGCTGACGCCGGCGAAGATCGACGAGGCGCTGAAGTCGCTCTACGCGACGGGGCTGTT
>NZ_JANTHY010000015.1:2500-5757 GCF_024752335.1 Ancylobacter mangrovi
ACCGCACCGTCGTCGAGTGAAATGCGAAGCAAGCTGGTCTTTAGAATAGCTTTGATGCCGTGTGACGGGTCTCTCAAAACCGTCACGCCCCCGATCCTTCCGCACAGAGGGATCGTTCGTTCCGTTGGGGTGGGCATCGAAGATGAGAACGATCAAGTGTCTTAAGGGCATTCGGTGGATGCCTTGGCGCTGAGAGGCGATGAAGGACGTGGTACGCTGCGATAAGTCTCGGGGAGCTGCGAACAAGCTTTGATCCGAGAATTTCCGAATGGGGAAACCCACCTTCGACGACTGGAACTCCGAGGCCTCGCCTTGGGGGCAACCCTGAGCTGCGAGGTTTAGGAATTCCAGTTGTCAGATGAAGGTATCAAATCCTGAATACATAGGGGTTTGAAGCGAACCCGGGGAACTGAAACATCTAAGTACCCGGAGGAAAGGACATCAACAGAGACTCCGTTAGTAGTGGCGAGCGAACGCGGACCAGGCCAGTGGTGAATGAGCGACAAGTGGAACCGGTCAGGAAAGCCGGGCCTTAGTGGGTGATAGCCCCGTACACGTAATGCAATCATTCATCCTCGAGTAAGGCGGGACACGTGAAATCCTGTCTGAACATGGGGGGACCACCCTCCAAGCCTAAGTACTCCTCAGCGACCGATAGCGAACAAGTACCGTGAGGGAAAGGTGAAAAGCACCCCGACAAGGGGAGTGAAACAGTTCCTGAAACCGGATGCCTACAAACAGTAGGAGCCCAAGGTTCGTCCTGGGTGACTGCGTACCTTTTGTATAATGGGTCAGCGACTTAGTCTGGCGAGCAAGCTTAAACCGATAGGTGTAGGCGCAGCGAAAGCGAGTCTGAACAGGGCGTTCAGTTCGTCGGATTAGACCCGAAGCCGAGTGATCTAGCCATGAGCAGGTTGAAGGTGCGGTAACACGCACTGGAGGACCGAACCGGTGCCCGTTGAAAAGGTCTCGGATGACTTGTGGCTAGGGGTGAAAGGCCAACCAAACTCGGAAATAGCTGGTTCTCCGCGAAAACTATTTAGGTAGTGCCTCGCGTGAATACTCCAGGGGGTAGAGCACTGGATGGGCTAGGGGGATTTACCATCTTACCAAACCTAACCAAACTCCGAATACCTGGAAGTACTGCGCGGGAGACAGACGGCGGGTGCTAACGTCCGTCGTCGAGAGGGAAACAACCCTGACCTACAGCTAAGGCCCCCAAGTCGTGGCTAAGTGTGAAAGGATGTGAGAGTCCGAAAACAACCAGGAGGTTGGCTTAGAAGCAGCCATCCTTTAAAGAAAGCGTAACAGCTCACTGGTCTAGGATTCTTGCGCCGAAAATGTAACGGGGCTCAAGCCACGCGCCGAAGCTTAGGGTTCATCTTCGGATGAGCGGTAGCGGAGCGTTCCGTAAGCCTGCGAAGGAGGATCCGTGAGGACCTCTGGAGGTATCGGAAGTGCGAATGCTGACATGAGTAACGACAAACAGTGTGAGAGACACTGTCGCCGAAAGTCCAAGGGTTCCTGCGTAAAGCTAATCTGCGCAGGGTTAGCCGGCCCCTAAGGCGAGGCCGAAAGGCGTAGTCGATGGGAATCAGGTGAATATTCCTGAGCCTGTGGGTAGTGACGAATCCCGTGTGTTGTCAGACGAATTGGTTCTGTTCTGGCTTCGAAGGGGTTCCAGGAAATAGCTCCCACGTATAGACCGTACCCGAAACCGACACAGGTGGACTGGTAGAGTATACCAAGGCGCTTGAGAGAACTATGCTGAAGGAACTCGGCAATTTACCTCCGTAACTTCGGGATAAGGAGGCCTTCCACTTGGGCAACCAGGTGGGAGGGGCACAGACCAGGGGGTGGCAACTGTTTAGCAAAAACACAGGGCTCTGCGAAATCGCAAGATGACGTATAGGGTCTGACGCCTGCCCGGTGCCGGAAGGTTAAGAGGAGAGGTGCAAGCTTTGAATCGAAGCCCCGGTAAACGGCGGCCGTAACTATAACGGTCCTAAGGTAGCGAAATTCCTTGTCGGGTAAGTTCCGACCTGCACGAATGGCGTAATGACTTCCCCGCTGTCTCCAGCATAGACTCAGTGAAATTGAATTCCCCGTGAAGATGCGGGGTTCCTGCGGTCAGACGGAAAGACCCCGTGCACCTTTACTGCAACTTTGCACTGGCATTCGTGTCGGTATGTGTAGGATAGGTGGTAGACTTTGAAGCGAGGGCGCCAGCTCTCGTGGAGTCACCCTTGAAATACCACCCTTATAGATATGGATGTCTAACCGCGGTCCGTCATCCGGATCCGGGACATTGCATGGTGGGCAGTTTGACTGGGGCGGTCGCCTCCCAAAGAGTAACGGAGGCGCGCGATGGTGGGCTCAGAGCGGTCGGAAATCGCTCGTCGAGTGCAATGGCATAAGCCCGCCTGACTGTGAGACTGACAAGTCGAGCAGAGACGAAAGTCGGCCATAGTGATCCGGTGGTCCCACGTGGACGGGCCATCGCTCAACGAATAAAAGGTACGCCGGGGATAACAGGCTGATGATGCCCAAGAGTCCATATCGACGGCATCGTTTGGCACCTCGATGTCGGCTCATCACATCCTGGGGCTGGAGCAGGTCCCAAGGGTTCGGCTGTTCGCCGATTAAAGTGGTACGTGAGCTGGGTTCAGAACGTCGTGAGACAGTTCGGTCCCTATCTGCCGTGGGTGTAGGAATATTGAGAGGATTTGTCCCTAGTACGAGAGGACCGGGATGAACGTACCTCTGGTGGAGCTGTTGTGGCGCCAGCCGCAGTGCAGCGTAGCTATGTACGGACGGGATAACCGCTGAAAGCATCTAAGCGGGAAACCCACCTCAAAACGAGTATTCCCTCGAGAACCGTGGAAGACGACCACGTTGATAGGCCGGGTGTGTAAGTGCAGTAATGCATTGAGCTTACCGGTACTAATCGTTCGATTGGCTTGATCGTTCTCATCCTCGATGGCCATCCATCAGGATCAAAGCCAGAGACCAGACAAGATCCTCGGATCCTTGCTTCGCTTCGCTGTCCTTTGCCGGCCTGGTGGCCATTGCGAGGAGCCTGAACCCGATCCCATCCCGAACTCGGCCGTTAAACTCCTCAGCGCCGATGGTACTATGTCTCAAGACCTGGGAGAGTAGGTCGCCGCCAGGCCTGCAAAGAACAGCGCGCTTCTCATACGATACCAAACACTCAAAACCCCGCCCGTGGCTCAAACCACAAGCGGGGTTTTGTGCGT
>NZ_JANTHY010000016.1:0-3239 GCF_024752335.1 Ancylobacter mangrovi
AGGTTCTTGACGATATCCTCGACCATTTTCTTTGCGTCGGCGAAGAGCATCATGGTGTTGTCGCGGAAGAACAGCTCGTTCTCGACGCCGGCATAGCCGGCCGCCATGCCGCGCTTGATGAACAGCACCGTCTTGGCCTTCTCCACGTCGAGGATCGGCATGCCGTAGATCGCCGAGCTCGGGTCGGTCTTGGCCGCCGGGTTGGTCACGTCGTTGGCCCCGATCACGAACGCCACGTCGGCCTGCGCGAACTCCGAGTTGATGTCCTCGAGCTCGAACACCTCGTCATAGGGCACGTTCGCCTCCGCCAGCAGCACGTTCATGTGCCCGGGCATGCGGCCCGCCACCGGATGGATGGCGTACTTCACTTCCACGCCCTCCTCCTTCAGCTTGTCCGCCATCTCCCGCAGCGCGTGCTGGGCCTGCGCCACCGCCATGCCGTAGCCCGGCACGATGATCACCTTCGAGGCGTTCTTCATGATGAAGGCCGCGTCCTCGGCCGAGCCCTGCTTCACCGGGCGCGTCTCCACCGCGCCCGCCGGACCCGCCGCCGCATCGCCGCCGAACCCGCCCAGGATCACCGAGATGAAGGAGCGGTTCATCCCCTTGCACATGATGTAGGAGAGGATCGCGCCCGAGGAGCCCACCAGCGCCCCGGTGATGATCAGCGCCGTGTTGCCCAGCGTGAAGCCGATGCCCGCCGCCGCCCAGCCGGAATAGCTGTTCAGCATCGACACCACCACCGGCATGTCCGCCCCGCCGATCGGCACGATGATCAGGCCGCCCAGCACCAGCGACACCAGCACGATCAGCCAGAACACGGTGTGGCTCTCGGTGCTCACCAGCACCACGATCAGCACCACCAGCAGCGCCGCGAGGCCGAGATTGATGGCGTGACGCCCCGGCAGCAGGATCGGCTTGCCCGACATGTTGCCGTTCAGCTTGGCGAAGGCGATCACCGAGCCGGTGAAGGTGATGGCGCCGATCGCGACGCCCAGGCTCATCTCCACCAGCGCCTGGCCGTGGATCATCCCCGGCTCGCCGATGCCGAACGCCTCCGGCGCGTAGAGCGCCGCCGCCGCCACCATCACCGCGGCGAGACCCACCAGGGAGTGGAACGCGGCCACCAGCTGGGGCATCTGCGTCATCGCGATCTTCTTCGCGATCACCGCGCCGACCCCGCCGCCGATGGCGAGGCCGCCGAGCACCAGCACCCAGCCCCCGACCCCCGCCGGCGGGCTCGCCGCCAGCGTCGTCAGGATGGCGATGGTCATGCCGACCATGCCGAACAGATTGCCCTGGCGCGACGTCACCGGGCTCGACAGCCCGCGCAGCGCCAGAATGAACAGAACCCCGGAGACGAGGTACAGAAGGGCCACCAGATTGGCGTTCATCGTCCCGTGCCCCTCACTTCTTCTTCGCGTACATGGCGAGCATCCGGCTGGTCACCAGGAACCCGCCGAAGATGTTCACGCTCGCCAGGATCAGGCCGAGGAAGCCGAAGCCCCGCGCCCAGCCCGTGCCCGCCGTCACCGTGTCGACGCCCACCGCCAGCAGCGCCCCCACCACGATCACCGACGAGATCGCGTTGGTCACGCTCATCAGCGGCGTGTGCAGCGCCGGGGTGACCGACCACACCACGTAGTAGCCGACGAACACCGCCAGCACGAAGATCGACAGCCGGAACACGAACGGGTCGATCGCCCCGCCGCTCAGCGCGTGCGCCGCCGTGCCCGCCATCTCCGCATAGTGCTGCGCCGCCGCGTCGGCATAGGCCTGCGCCGCCTCCGCCGCCTGGCGCGCCACTTCCGCCGCCGTGCGCGCCCCTTCGAGCGCTCCCTGCGCGGTCAGGTCCGAGCCTGCCCCGCCCGAAACACCGCCTGCCGCATTCTGGGCGAGCTGCACGCCCGCGCCCATCACATCCCCTGCCGGATTGGCCATTGTCCTTCCCCTGAAGCTGTCAAGGCCGGGCGCCGCGCGCTCGCCGCGCCGCCGCGCCGTCCCGTTTGATCCGTCGTTGCCGCCGCGCCCGGCCCGCCCGGGAGCAATACCCTCCGGGGCAGGACGCCCCGGGAGCAGCCCCCGGCCGGCGCGCCGGCTATCCCGCGCGCGCGGCCGTGACCGGGCGGCCCTAGGCCGCGCTCGCCGCGTCTTCCGTCTTGCCGCCGAAGCCCGGATGCACCACCGCCCCGTCCTTCGTCAGCAGCGTCGCCCGCACCAGCTCGTCGTCCCACTTCACGCCGAGCGTCTTCGTCTCCTTGTCCACCAGCGTCTCGACGAAGGCGTAGAGGTTCTTCGCGTAAAGCTGCGACGCCGTCGCCGCCAGACGACCCGGCACGTTCAGATGGCCGACGATCTTCACCCCGTTCGGCGTCGTCACCACCTCGCCCGGCACCGCGCCCGCGACATTGCCGCCGCGCTCCACCGCGAGGTCGATGATCACCGAACCCGGCTTCATCGACGCCACCATCTCCTCCGACACCAGCTTCGGCGCCGGACGCCCGGGGATCAGCGCCGTGGTGATCACCACGTCCTGCTTGGCGATGTGGCTCGCCACCAGCGCCGCCTGCTTGGCCTGGTACTCCGCCGACATCTGCTTGGCGTAGCCCCCGGCCGTCTCGGCCTGCCTGAACTCCTCGTCCTCGACCGCGATGAACTTGCCGCCGAGGCTCTCCACCTGCTCCTTCGCCGCCGGACGCACGTCGGTCGCCGACACCACCGCGCCGAGCCGGCGCGCCGTCGCCACCGCCTGCAGCCCCGCCACGCCCGCGCCCATCACGAACACCCGCGCCGCCGGCACCGTGCCCGCCGCCGTCATCATCATCGGGAACGCCCGCCCGAACTCCGACGAGGCGTCGATCACCGCCCGGTAGCCCGCAAGGTTCGCCTGGCTCGACAGCACGTCCATCACCTGCGCCCGGGTGATGCGCGGCATCAGCTCCATCGCGAACAGGCTCGCCCCGGTCTTCGCGATCGCCTCCAGCTCGCTCTCGTGCCCGTACGGGTCCGCGATCGCGATCACCAGCGCCCCGGGCTTCGCCCCCGCCAGCAGCTCTGCAGATGGCCGCCGCACGCCGAGCACGACGTCCGCCCCGGCCACCGCCGCGGCATTGTCCGCCACCACCGACGCCCCCGCGCCCTCATACTCCCCGTCGCCCACGCCCGACGCCGAACCCGCACCCGACGAAACAACAACGTCGGCCCCAAGGCCCACATAGCGCTTCACCGTGTCCGGGGAC
>NZ_JANTHY010000017.1:0-1531 GCF_024752335.1 Ancylobacter mangrovi
CCGATTCCGTTGAAAAACTCGGCCTGTGAGGCGCGCCGGCACGAAGGCGGGTTTCGCCGGTGGACGCCTTCTCCGGTCATGCCGGGCTGATCTGCGGTCCGCCCGGGAGGAGCTTGGCGAGCTTCCTGAGGTTCTGGGCAGTGGCGGCGAGGTGGAACTCGTCCCGAGCGCCGTTTGGTCCCCTCAGGCGTAGCCGATCGAGCCTCAAGATGCGTTTGAGGTGGGCGAACAGCATCTCCACCTTTTTGCGCTGCCGCCGCGATGTGACGTACGCGTCGGTGACGGCGATATCCCGAGCCATGTCGCGGGCCCCTTCATGGATCGACCGCAAGACCTTGCGTGGGGGGTCGGCTGGGCAACACTGCGCTTTCAACGCGCAGGCACCGCAATCGGACTTGGCCGCGCGGTAGCGCATGAGGCCGTGTGGATCGACACTGTCGCGGGTCACACTGAAGCGGCGACGATACCGGCGCAGCTCCTTGCCGCCCGGACAGGTGTAGAGATCCCGAACATGATCGTAGGCAAAGTCGGTGCGGCTGAATGTGCCGTCGCGACGCGCCGACTTGTCGAACACAGGGACGTGCGGCTCGATGCCATGTTCATGCACGAGCCAGGCGAGCATCTCGGCGGAGCCATAGGCGCTGTCGCCCATCAGCCGTGCCGGATAAAGGTCGAAACGGTCCATCGACCTCTCGATCATGCGTTTCGCCGCCAGGACCTCGGCTTGTCGGATTGCGGTGGTGGCCTCGACGTCGACGATGATCGCGTTGTCTACGTCGATCAGATAGTTGGTGGAATAGGCGAAGAAGGCTTGACCGCCATGGGCGCCGGTCCAGCGGGCAGCCGGATCAGCCGGCGAGAGAAACTTCGGGGTGACCTCGGTGGCCGCGCCGAAGGCTGCATCGTCGAGGACGGCGAGATATTCCTCGACCGCGCGGCTGGCCACCTCGGGCGACAGCCCGGCTTTGCCATCGACACCCTTCTGCCGGCTGGCTTCAGCCTTGATCAGACTGGCATCGACGGCGAAGCCTTCTCCGCCGACCAACCCCTCAGCGATGCAACGCTGCAGCACCGCCTCGAACAGGTGCCGCAGCAGGTCGCTGTCGCGGAAGCGGCCATGCCGGTTCTTGGAGAAGGTGGAGTGGTCCGGCACGCGGCCGTCGAGGCCGAGCCGGCAAAACCAGCGATAGGCCAGGTTGAGGTGAACCTCCTCGCACAGCCGCCGTTCCGAGCGAATGCCGAAGCAATAGCCGATGAGCAGCATCCGGATCATCAGCTCGGGGTCGATCGAGGGTCGGCCGGTCTCGCTGTAGAAGGGCTTGAGGTACGCCCGAATGCCGGCGAGGTCGACGAACCTGTCGATAGCTCGCACGAGGTGGCCGGCAGGAACGTGGCGTTCGAGGCTAAACTCGTAGAACAGCGCCTCCTGCGCCCCCATTCGCTCGCCCATCATCGGCCTGTCCTCCATCCCTGAGGACAACTGAATCAGGACTTCGAGCCCGCAGCAACATCGACTTTTTCAACGGAATCG
>NZ_JANTHY010000018.1:0-1283 GCF_024752335.1 Ancylobacter mangrovi
TCGTCGAGGGCAACCAGCGTGTGGATGCGGACACGATCCGCTCCTATTTCGCGACCGATCCGGGGCAGTCGCTGACGCCGGCGAAGATCGACGAGGCGCTGAAGTCGCTCTACGCGACGGGGCTGTTCTCGGATGTCACCATCAGCCATCGCGGCGGCCGGCTGGTCGTCTCCGTCAAGGAGAACGAGGTCATCAACCGCGTCGCCTTCGAGGGCAACAAGAAGCTCAAGGACGAGCAGCTTGCCAGCGAGGTGCAGTCGAAGCCCCGCGCGCCGTTCTCCAAGACCACGGTGCAGGCCGACACCCAGCGCATCATCGAGCTCTATCGCCGCTCCGGCCGCTACGACGTACGGGTGACGCCCGAGACGATCGAGCGCGGGCAGGGCCGTGTCGACCTCGTCTTCAACATCACCGAGGGCGACAAGCTCGGCGTGGCCGAGATCCGCTTCGTCGGCAACAAGGCGTTCTCGGACTACAAGCTCAAGGACGAGATCACCACGACCGAGTCCAACTGGCTGTCGTGGCTGAAGAACACCGACATCTATGACGTCGACCGCATCAACAACGACCAGGAGCTGCTGCGCCGCTTCTATCTGCGCAACGGCTATGCCGACTTCCGCATCGTGTCGGTGACCGCCGATCTCGACCGCGCCAAGGGCGGGTTCATCCTGACCTATGTGCTCGACGAGGGCGCGCAGTACCGCGTCGGCACGGTCGACGTCGTCTCCGGCATCAAGGACGTCGACCCGGCCCGCATCCGCTCCGCGCTGCGCGTGAGCCCCGGCCAGGTCTACAATGCCGAGCTGGTCGAGAAGTCGGTCGAGAACGCGACCATCGAGGTGTCGAAGAGCGGCTATGCCTTCGCCCAGGTCCGCCCGCGCGGCGACCGCGACGTGCAGACCCGCAAGATCAACCTGGTCTTCGCCGTCGAGGAAGGCCCGCGCGTCTACATCGAGCGCATCGAGATCCGCGGCAACACCCGCACCCGCGACTGGGTGATCCGGCGCGAGTTCGACCTCGCCGAGGGCGACGCCTATAACCGGGTGCTGATCGACCGCGCCGAGCGGCGGCTGCGCAACCTCGGCTACTTCAAGGACGTGAAGATCACCAACGAGCCGGGCACCGCGCCGGACCGGGTGATCCTGGTGGTCACGGTCGAGGACCAGCCGACCGGCGAGTTCTCGGTCTCCGGCGGCTACTCGACCACGGACGGCTTCATCGGCGAGGTGTCGGTCTCGGAGAAGAACTTCCTCGGCCGCGGCCAGTATGTCCGCCTCGCGGGC
>NZ_JANTHY010000001.1:0-1208948 GCF_024752335.1 Ancylobacter mangrovi
GTACTATGTCTCAAGACCTGGGAGAGTAGGTCGCCGCCAGGCCTGCAAAGAACAGCGCGCTTCTCATACGATACCAAACACTCAAAACCCCGCCCGTGGCTCAAACCACAAGCGGGGTTTTGTGCGTCTGCGGCGCAAGGGAAGGCGGGGGAAGGGGCCAGCGGCGAGCAAGTCGACCGAGTGCGCCACCGGTGGGCGGCGCAACATCGCTGCCGCGGCCCGCCGATGCGCGGAATGGCAACCGGCAATGCCCGCTTTGACCTGAGATCCGGATCCTCCTCCAGATTTAGGTAGAGTCCGTCGATCATGGAGACGGACGATGCGAGCCCCACGGTTCACAGAGGAACAGATCATCGGGATGCTGAAGGAGCAGGAAGCGGGCGCGAAGACCGCTGACGTCTGCCGCAAGCATGGCATCTCCTCGGTGACCTTCGGATGCCTTCACGGACGGTCGGCGTTTCCGGGTGCTGGCCGTCGTCGACGACTTCAGCCGGGAGTGCCCGGCGCTGGTGGCCGACATCTCGCTCTCGGGTGACACGCGAACTCGATGCGCTGCTCGCCATCCGGGGCAGGCCTGCGACCATCGTTTCCGACAATGGCACCGAGCCGACGTCGATGGCCGTTCTCAAATGGTGCCAGCAGAGCGGCGTCGAGTGGCACCACATCGCTCCCGGCAAGCCGATGCAGAACGGTTTCGTCGAAAGCTTCAACGGTCGTTCAGGGACGAGTGCCTGAACGAGACCCTCTTCTCGAGCCTGGGCCAAGCCCGTGCCGCTATCGCCTCGTGGGAGGAGGACTACAACCTGAACCGCCCTCATTCAGCTCTCGGCAATCGATCCCCCGCCGAGTTCGCCGCAGCAATCGCACTGGAAACCCACGCCGCCTGAGGCCAAAAATCAACCCTCGGACTTTCTCCTAAGCCGGAGGAGAAAAGGGGCTTAGGTCACGTAACCGGACGTGCGGCTATCGGGGCCCCGTCTGCCGACGAACGGACAGCCAATGGGTATTCCGTTGGAGCGTGCGCATGCCCACGACTGTTCGCCGGCGACCGTCTGGCTCCCGTCGAGCTTTTCCCGACGATCAGAGCCAAAGGGCGGCTGCGAGACGATCGACACTCTCGCGTGCAGAGAACCGCCGGATAACGACGAGGCATCTGCCTTAGGAGGGACGGAGCGCAAGTAAACCGCTGGCGTTCCATTGTCCCGGATCTCCGGCGTCGACCCGCCCCGGTTGGGCTAGAACGAGACTGCACATTCAGGGAGCTCAATACGCTTTGCGCGGGCTGCGCCCAAGAACTCGCTGTTAAAAATCCTTGCGCCATCGCCACTGGAGCGGCCGAGACTGGCCGGGACGCTTTCGAGGTGTGGCACCCGCGGGCGGCACTCAACACCCATGGCGGATCCCGCCTGCACACATGCAGCAACACAGCCGGCAGTCGATCGCACCCCGAGGCTGGCACGGCACCGTTCGTTCCCCACCGCCGACTCCCGGCCCCCTCAGCTGAACCCCGCCACCCGGTGCGGCACATACGGCCCCTCCAACTGCGCGATCTCCTCCGCCGTCAACCGCAGCTCCAGCGCCGCGACGGCATCGGTCAGATGACCCGACTTTGAGGCGCCGACGATCGGGGCGGTGACGCCGGGCTTCGCACACAGCCAGGCGAGCGCCACCTGCGCCCGGGGCACGCCGCGCTTGGCGGCGATTGCGCCCACCGCGTCGACGACGGCGCGATCGGCCTCGACATAGAGCGTCTTGCCGAAGGCATCGGTCTCGGCGCGGTGCGTGCTCTCGTCCCAGGCGCGGGCGAGCCGTCCGCGCGCCAGCGGGCTCCACGGGATGACGCCGATGCCCTGGTCGAGGCACAGCGGCAGCATCTCGCGCTCCTCCTCGCGGTAGAGCAGGTTGAGGTGGTTCTGCATGCTGACGAAGCGGGTCCAGCCATTGAGCCGGGCGGTGAACAGCGCCTTCATCATGTGCCAGGCGGGCATGGAGGAGGCGCCGATATAGCGCGCCTTGCCGGCCTTCACCACGTCGTGCAGCGCCTCCAGCGTCTCCTCGATCGGCGTGGAGGGGTCCCAACGATGGATCTGGTAGAGGTCGACATAGTCGGTGCCGATCCGGGTGAGGCTGGCGTCGATCTCGGCGAAGATCGCCTTGCGCGACAGGCCGCCGCCATTGGGGCCGGGGCGCATGCGCCCGTGAACCTTGGTCGCCAGCACGATTTCTTCGCGCCGGGCGAAGTCGCGGATAGCGCGTCCGACGATCTCCTCCGAGGAGCCGTCGGAATAGACGTTCGCCGTGTCGAGGAAGTTGATGCCGAGTTCGATCGCCTGGCGGATCAGCGGCCGGCTCTGGTCTTCCGGCAGGGTCCAGACATGATTGCCGCGGTCCGGCTCGCCGAAGGTCATGCAGCCGAGGCAGAGCCGCGAAACTTCGAGCCCCGTATTGCCGAGCTTCACATAGTCCATGCCGCCTCTCCCGATCATTTCCGATGCGGGGAGGCTAGAGCAGCGCCGGCCGTCGGAGAACGTCCGCGCGCTAATTTGATCGCGACCCCCCGGCGCCGCGGCGCACGGCAAAGAAAAAGGCGCCCCGCCGTTCGCTCGGGGCGCCAGTCAGCCTTGGGAGAGACGGCATCCAGCGGGTTCGTCGCCGGATGCCGGTCGGCGGTCAGCCCGCCTTCTTGAAACGTTCGGCTTCTTCGGAACCACCGGTCGCATTGCCCTTGGAGTAGGAGTGCGCGCCGGTGCCGGCGAGCGCCCCGCCCTGGACGATGAGATATTCGTCGCGGATCGGGCGGCCCTCGAAGAAGCATTCGAGGATCTCGCGCGTGCCGGCGGCATAGCGCGCCTGCGCGGTCAGCGTGGTGCCGGAGATGTGCGGCGTCATGCCGTTATAGGGCATGGTGCGCCACGGGTGATCCTTCGGCGCCGGCTGCGGGAACCAGACGTCGCCCGCATAGCCGGCAAGCTGGCCGGATTCGAGCGCGCGGGCCACGGCGTCGCGGTCGCAGAGCTTGCCGCGCGCGGTGTTGACGAGATAGGCGCCGCGCTTGAACAGCTTCAGCGTCTCGTCATTGATCATGTGCTCGGTTTCCGGATGCAGCGGGCAGTTGAGCGTGACCACGTCGCAGACCGGATACATCTCCTCACGCGTGGCGTGCCAGGTGAGGTTCAACTCCTTCTCCACCGATTCCGGCAGGCGGTGACGGTCGGTGTAGTGGAGGTTGACGTCGAACGGCGCCAGGCGGCGCAGCACGGCGAGGCCGATGCGGCCGGCGGCGACGGTGCCGACCTCCATCTTCTCGAGGTCGTACGCATGCTGCACGCAGTCGGCGATGTTCCAGCCGCCGCTCTTCGCCCATTCGTGCGAGGGCAGATAGTTGCGGACCAGCGACAGGATCATCATCACCACGTGCTCGGCGACGCTGATCGAGTTGCAGTAGGTGACCTCGGTGACCGTCACATTACGATCAATAGCCGACTGAAGATCGACATGATCGGAGCCGATACCGGCGGTAACCGCCATCTTCAGGTTCTTCGCCTTGGCGAAGCGCTCGGCGGTGAGATAGGCCGGCCAGAACGGCTGCGAGATGACGATGTCGGCGTCGACGAGCTCCTTCTCGAACACCGAGTTCGGACCGTCCTTGTCGGAGGTCACGACCAGCGTGTGGCCGTTCGCCTCCAGATATTTGCGCAGGCCCAGCTCGCCGGAGACCGAACCCAGCAGCTCGCCGGGGGTGAAGTCGATTCCCTTCGGGGTCGGCAGTGTCTGGCCGCCGGGATAGTGCTCGAGCTTGGGCAGGTCGTCGCGCGCATAGCTCTTCGGGTAACCGTCGATCGGATCGTCATAGAGGACGCAGAGTACCTTTGCCATGTTGGCATCTCCTCGCTAGGGGCACACGGAAGCGCTTCCGCCGCGGGAGCGACAGACCGACTGGCCGGGGCGGGCGCCCCGGATCCGGATCGTGATGTGGTCCGTGCATCGCCAACGGTTCCGGCGGGCGAGGCGACGGGCGTTTCCGCATCGGCGCGGCGCGCGGCCTGATCTCCACCGCTTCGCCGCCGATGAACAGAGTCTGGGGCGCAGGAGCGTTCTGTTCAAATCGAAAGGGATGAAGAATTGATAGATGGCGGCGATCAACCAGCCATTACTTAAAAATATTCTCAATCGACATTACGGAACTCGGCAGCGCCGCGCCGGCGGGACTGCGCGAGAGGTCGCGCGCCATCTTCATCAGCGCGCCGGCGACCGGGCTCAGCGGCTCGCGGTCCGAGAGCACGAGGCCGATGGGCTGGGTGTGGACCGGGTCGACCAGCGGGATGCCGACGAGGTCCGTTGCGTCGCCGAGCCCGCGGAAGCTCGCTTCGGGCACGATGCTGGTCCAGGGGCCGTTGCGCACGAAGCTCCACACCCCCATGAACGAGCTGGTCTCGATCGCCGGCTGCGCGGCCAGTCCGGCATCGCTCATCACCTGGTCGATGATGCGCCGGTTCTGCATGTCGGAGGTGAGCAGGCACAGCGGCTGGGCGGCGGCCTCGGTCCAGCCGATGGTGCGTCGGCGCGCCAGCGCCTCGTCGCGGCGGGTGACGAAGACGTAGCGCTCGACATAGAGGTCGAGCCGGCGCACGCGATTGAGCGGCTCATTCTCGAGATAGGTGATGCCGGCGTCGAGGTCGAGCTCGTCGAGCCCGCGCTGGATCGCGACCGAGCTGAGGGTGAGCATCTGCACCTTCACTTGCGGATGCCGGTCGCGGAACCGGGCGAGCAGGGCCGGGGCGGCGGCCGTAGTCGAGGGAATGGCGCCGACCCGCAGCGTGCCGGAAAGCTGGCCGCCCGGCTCGGCGCGCTCCTGGCGCAGGCTTTCATAGTCGGCCGCGATCTGCCGGGCCCAGCCCAGCACCCGCTCGCCCTCGGTCGTGAAGCCGAGGAAGCGATGGCCGCGCACGACGATCGGCAGGCCGAGCTCCTGCTCCAGCTTGCGGATGCCGGCGGAAAGCGTCGGCTGGGAGACGTGGCAGGCCTCGGCGGCCCGGCCGAAATGCTTCTCGCGGGCGAGGGCGACGAGGTAGTGCATCTGGCGGACGAACATCGAACCTTCCTGCGCTCGGGCGCCTTCTCTTATTCCTTCTTCGATACAGGATCAAAATAGGCGGCGATACGCCGGCGGAACGTCCTCGGGCGCTCGGCGAACAGCCGCCGGTGGAGGTGGAGGGCGGATTGGGCGAGCCGCTGCTGGCGGGCCCCGGCGGCGGCGCTGACGGCGGCGTGCCACGCCTCGTCCTGCGCGCCCGGCTCATAGGCCGCGAGGCGCGCGGCCAGCACGGCGAGGTCGTGATGCTTGCCGAGCTTGTCGCGCAGGCGCTGGAGCTCGTCCTCCCACACCTTGCCGAGCCGCGGCCAAAGCGGGGTCACCAAGCCCATCTGGTAGCGCTGCGCGATCACCGCCTTGCGCAGGTCGTGCAGCCCCTCCGCGTCCGCCGGATCGACCTTTCGGCCGCGGCGGCGGGCGCGCGCGTAGTCGTCGGCGAGCGCCTCGACGAGCTGGCCGGTCGACATGGCACCGGCGAAGCGCGGCGTGTCGATGAGGCAGCGATAGACCAGCGCGTTGAGGTCGGCCTCGTGCGGCCCGACGCCGAGCGTGGCGTGACCGCTCTCTTCGGGCGCTGAGAGCGCGAGCATGGCCGCCTGCGCGTGTTCGGGCGCGAGCTCCGCCTTGGCCACGAGGTCGTCGAGGGCCTCCTGCCGGGCGGCGTGGTCGCGCGCTCCGGACAGTCGTCGCGCCGCGTCGGCGAGGGCGCGCTCGAGCGCGAGCGCGTCATGCGCCTTCTTGCGGCCGCGCACGAGCCGCAGCAGCGCGCGCAGGCGCTTGAACGCCTTGCGCAGGTCGTGAACCGACTTGACCGGATCCCTGGTGTCGAGCGCCGTCCGCGCTTCCTGCGCCGCGTGGAGCAGGGCATGGCCGAGCGGGCCGAGCGGCGTGTCGGTGTCGGAGGCGAGTGGGGCGGCGTCTTCCACCATCACGTCGTCCCTGAGCTCCGCCATCGAATTTCTCCGTGTCTTCAGGTGCTTGCGACACTACCACCGATGGCCGCGACGAACTGATGACAAAAAGTTAGCGCGCAGCCCTTTCAATTGGCCATCGGGATTGCTAGATACGCCTCGTCGACGCGGCGCGGCCCTCCGGGAACGCGAAAAAGTCGGCTCTGACGCGGGGTGGAGCAGCCCGGTAGCTCGTCAGGCTCATAACCTGAAGGCCGCAGGTTCAAATCCTGCCCCCGCAACCAAAACTACGAAGACGATCGACGATTTGAATGAGGCCGGCGCAAGCCGGCCTCTTCTTTTTTGGCGTCGCGCGCGTTCGGCAGCGCCGGGACGACCTGGCGAAGGGCGCCGCCTGAACGGCGCCCTGTTCCTCACAGGCTCTGATTATAGGCGCCCACTTCCGGGTGGGTGCGCAGCACGCCGTCGACCAGCCTGAACATGTCGCGCATGCGTGCCTCCGACACCGGGCTCTCCACCACCACCACAAGCTCCGGCTTGTTCGAGGACGCCCGCACTAGCCCCCACGAGCCGTCCTCCACCGTCACCCGCACCCCGTTCACCGTGACCAGGTCGCGGATCGGCTGGCCGTCGATCGTCTCGCCCCGCGCCTTCATCGCCTCGAAGTGCTTCACCACCGCCTCGACCACCCCGTACTTGGTCTCGTCCGCGCAGTGCGGCGACATGGTCGGCGAGGACCAGGTCCGCGGCAGCGCGTCCCGCAATTCGGAGAGCTTCCTGCCCGGGTTGCGGTCCAGCATGTCGAGGATGGCGATCGCCGAGACGAGGCCGTCGTCATAGCCGCGCCCGATCGGCCGGTTGAAGAAGTAGTGGCCCGACTTCTCGAACCCCACCAGCGCCCCGCTCTCGTGCACCCGCCGCTTCATGTAGGAGTGCCCGGTCTTCCAGTAGTCCGCCTTCACGCCGTTGGCGTTGAGCACCGGGTCGGTCATGAACAGCCCGGTCGACTTCACGTCCACCACGAAGGTCGCGCCGGGATGGAGCGCGGAGAGGTCGCGCGCCAGCATCACCCCAACCTTGTCGGCGAAGATCTCCTCGCCCTGGTCGTCCACCACCCCGCAGCGGTCGCCGTCGCCGTCGAAGCCGAGCCCGACATCCGCCCCCGAGGCCAGCACCGCGTCGCGCATGGCGTGCAGCATCTCGAGGTCTTCCGGGTTGGGATTGTACTTCGGGAAGGTGTGGTCGAGCTCGGTGTCGAGCGGCACCACCTCGACCCCCAGCGCCTCCAGGATGCGCGGGGCGAAGGCGCCCGCCGTGCCGTTGCCGCAGGCCACCACCGCCTTCACCGGGTGCTTCAGCTTCGGCCGGTCGGTCAGGTCCTTGATGTAGACCTCGGGGAAGTCGGCGACATAGCGGTAGCCGCCGCCCGGGCGCGCCTGCCCGGCGCCCGAGAGCACGATCTCCTTCAGCCGGCTCATCTCGTCGGGGCCGAAGGTCAACGGCCGGTTCACCCCCATCTTGACCCCGGTCCAGCCATTGTCGTTGTGCGAGGCGGTGACCATGGCGACGCAGGGAATGTCGAGCGCGAACTGGGCGAAATAGGCCATCGGCGACAGAGCAAGGCCGATGTCGTGCACCTTTACCCCGGCGGCCATCAGCCCCAGCGCCAGCGCCTGCTTGATCGAGGCCGAGTAGCCGCGGAAATCGTGCCCGGTCACCACTTCCGGACGCACCCCGAGCTCGTGGATCAGCGTGCCGAGCCCGAGCCCCAGCGCCTGCACCCCCATCAGGTTCAGCTCCGAGCCGAACAGCCAGCGCGCGTCGTATTCGCGAAACCCCGTCGGCTTCACCAGAGGAACCGTCTCATACGCATAGGTGTTCGGAACAAGTGACGCCGAGGGCTTCGGGAACATGGGAAACTTACCTCTTGGTTGCACAAAACAGGCTTCGCGGCGCAGCCGGCTCGGAACCTGCCGGGCCGCCCGCCTCGGTATTCAGGCACGTCACGGCCTCCAATAGGCCGGATCGGCGATGGCGGAAACGTCCTCAAGCGGGGTATCGGCGGGGCGCTTGTGGATGTTGGTGTAGTCCTCGCACAGCGTCATGACCCAACGCCGACGCTCGCCGGTCTGCGGGTCGACGATCATCCGCGCATAGAGGTCGTCCGACCCCGGCGCGTCGGTGAAGCGGGTGCGCAGCGAGATGTCGAAGGTACCGCCCGCCGGCGGGCCGCAGCGCCCGCGCTTCTTGAGCTCGCGGGCGAGTTCGACCGCCGGGCGGTGGCTGCGCGGGTGGACCCAGTCCTCGCGCGCCCATTTCTCCCAGCGCGAGAGGCCGAAGGCGCGGGTCCAGTAGGTCTGCTCCATCTGCATGGTCGCGCCGGGGGAGAGCCCGTCGCGGCTCGCCTGCGCGAAATGGCCGGAGACGATCGCCACCATCTCCCGCCCCGAGGTGAAACGCATCGGAGTGACCAGCCAGGTGGTCAGCGCCTGGCGGTAGCGGGTCGGGCAGGCGGCGGGGAGCGACGAGGCGGCGCCGGTGGCGAGGCGGCTGCGGAACACGCCATAGCCGCTCTGGCCGGGCGCGGGCACCTCGGTGGGCGCTATCACCCAGCCGCGGAAGAACCGCCGGGAGGAGGTATCGCCGTCGCGGCACAGCGGCGTCTGGTAGATGGACAGCGCCACAGGGCTGTAGCTGCCCATGATGAAGCCGTAGCCCTTGTCGTACCACTGAATCGAGGCGCCGCCCTCGCCGGCGCCATCCTCGTCCGCCCGCGCGTCGCGGCTGCCGCTGCAGGGGCCCGGCGGCACCGGCCTGTTGGAGGAGACGATGCGCGTCTGCCCGTTCCGCTCGACCGGCCGGTTGATGCGGATGATCGAGCCGCCATCGTCGGTGCAGCTCCGGCCCGGATTGAGGAAGTTGCGCAGTTCGTAGGGCGGCGTCTCCCCCACGCGGATGTCGCGTTCGCGCGTGCAGCCGGCATCGCCCGGCACGAGGTTCGCGACGATGCGGTCGGACGCGTCGACGCAGACATCCATGATCATGAAGTCGCCGACCGAACCCGGCTCCGCCGCCCGCGCCGGCACGGGCGCGAGAACGGCGAGGGGGAAGGCGGCCGCGAGGGCCGCGAGGCCGCCGGCCATGATCGGTCTCATGGCCGGCCTCCGTTGCTCACGCCACCCGCTAGTCGCTGGTGGAGACCACGGCGTTGGAGCGCACCAGCGTGCTGATGGTCTGCGCCATGCGCAGGAACTTGGTGAACTCGGCACCCGGCGCATTGGCGACGTAGACGATGTCGCCGACACGGATCGGGAAGGCGCGGGCGACGAAGTAGCCCGACGGGTCCTTGAGATTCAGCCGGTAGATGACCGGCACCACCGTGTTGCCGTTGAGATAGGGCGACTGCGGATCGATCTGGCGCACCACCGCCGCCTGCTCGTAGCGGAAGATGAACACCCCGCTCGGATCGGCCAGGCTGTCGATCAGGCCGCCCGACACGCCCATAGCCTCCGCAACGGTGAAGTCGTCGCGGTCGATCGGCATCTCGCCCGCACTCTTCACGGCGCCGAGGGCGGTGAAGGTCTGCGGCCGGCGGAAGACGTAGACCGTGTCTCCCGGTCGCATGAAGATGTTCTCGTCGGGCCGCGCGAGGACGGAGGAGAGCTGCATCGTCGTGCTGCGCTTGCCGCGCGTCACGCGCACGAAGGTTTCGTGCGGCGGGGCCTTGATGCCGCCGGCCTGCGCGATCACCTCGAGCAGCCGGTCGCCCTTGACGTTGAGGTTCACCCGGCCGGCGCCGGTCAGGTCGCCGACCACCACCACCGAGGCGGAGGTCCGCTGCGGCAGGGTGACGAGCACCTGCGGCTCGATCGCCTTGCCGGTCAGTCCCTGCTCGATGGTCTTGGCGATCTGGCTGGGGCGCTTGCCGACCACCGAGATCTCGCCGACATAGGGCACCTTGATGTGGCCGTCGCGGTCCACAGTCTGCCCGGGAAGGGTCTCGCTGCTCGATCCCGAGTCGCTGCTGGAGCCGCTGCCGAACAGCCCGTCGCGGCTCGCCTCCCAGATCGACACCGAGACGACGTCGCCGATGCTGACCGTGGTCTCCGGCGCGAGGCGGCCGGCTCCGAAGCTGCGCGCGAGGCTCGGCGAACGCCACAGGCTCATCGCCTGAATCGCGTTCGCGTCGACGTCGACGATCTCGTAGTCGGCGGGCTCGCTCTGGGGAGGCGACATCACTTCCTGGGTGGTCGGACCCGACCCGGGAAAGAAGACACAA
This sequence comes from Ancylobacter mangrovi, assembly GCF_024752335.1. Taxonomy (NCBI): domain Bacteria; kingdom Pseudomonadati; phylum Pseudomonadota; class Alphaproteobacteria; order Hyphomicrobiales; family Xanthobacteraceae; genus Ancylobacter; species Ancylobacter mangrovi. The sequence goes on from NZ_JANTHY010000001.1 coordinate 10,283, forward strand.
CCACCGAGCACCATACACAACGCGGCGAGCCCGGCGAGGCTGGCCTTCGGACCACGCATAATCAAGCCGCCCGATCCCTGTTATTCTCGAATAGGTCATGTAAACCGGATCGAGGTTCGTATCCACACCGCGATGACAGACGGCAGATTAAGCTCGCCCCCTGTGCCCGAAGCGCAACAGACGCGCCCGGCAAGAGGGTAAATCTTGTAAATACTTCGAAAGTTGCTCAACCGTCGCGCGAATCGACGGTATCCGATACCGGCTGGGTCGCAGCCGGTATCGAAGTACGCTGACATCACTCGGCCGGGGCGGGCGCAGCGGCCGGCGTCTGCCGCGCGAAGAAGTTCCGCTCCGCCTTCAGCGCGCGGCGGGCGGCCTGGATGCACTCCTTGCGCTTCTGGATGGTCAGTTCCTTCCAGGCCGCCTGGTCGAACTCGACGAGGCGGCGGGCCACGAAACGCTCGAGCTGGCGGCTGATTTCGGGAAGTTCGTTCATATCGGCTCCTTCAGGTTGGATCGGGACCTCCCGATCGAAAGTGATGGAAGGCAACTTCAGGCCAGCGGCCCGAAGGGTTCGTCGACGAGGCGTTCCTCCTCGTCTTGCTCTTCGTCCCGCCCGTCGTCGCTCTCCGGCGCCGCGCTGGTGTCGAGGGCGCGAAACAGGCGTATCGCGTCGCCGATACGCTCGAACATCTGCAGCCGGCCGTCGTGCAGCACGGCGCCGACATCCGCAAACCTACGAAGCATCTGTGGGGATCGTGTGGTGAAAAGCAGCGTCGCGTGTGACCGGCGCTGCTGCACCAGCTCGGCGCAGCGCTCGCGGAACTCGCCGGCGCCGCCATACAGCGCCTCGTCGGCGATGAAGATGTCGAAGGGCAGGGCGTAGGAGGCGGCGAACAGGAAGCGCGAGCGCCGCTCGCGCGTATAGCTCGACAGCGGCTGGTCGATCGCCTCGCCCATCTCCGCGAAGCGGGTGACGAACTGGGCGGCGGCATCGCCGTCGAAGCCGTTGACGCGGGCGACGAAGTGCAGGTTCTCGCGGCCGGTCAGCGAGGCGTGATAGGCCTGCGTGTTGGCGACCGGGGGCGAGATCGAGCCGTAGCGGCGGATCTTGCCGTGGTCGGGCAGCGTCGAGCCGCCGATCAGCTTGATCAGCGTCGACTTGCCGACGCTGCGCGCCCCGAGGATGCCGACCGAGACCCCCTGCTGGAACACAGCGTCGAGATGCTCGAAGACGCGCCTCGAGCCGTGCGACGCACGGTAGGTCTTGGCGACGTCGGACAGCTGCACCGCCATCATATCAGCCTCGCCCGGAACACACGCTCGGCCGCCAGCCCGAGAAGCAGGCAGATGACGGCGCATTGGATGAGGTAGCCCTTGTCCAGGGTGAGCGTCGGATAGGTCAGGTAGAAGCCGGAGCGGAACCATTCCAGCCCGTGCAGCAGCGGGTTCCAGCTCAGGACGTAGCGGATCGGCGGCGGCATGAAGTCCGGCACGAAGAAGACGCCGGAAAGGAAGATCAGCGAGCGCGACAGCACCCCGTAGATCAACGCCCAGAGCCGGAAGAAGGCGCCGATGACGCCGTTGATCAGGCCGACGCCGATGGCGAGCAGCGCGGTCGCCGCGAAGCCCTCGATCGCCAGCATCGGGCGGATCGGCAGCGCTTCCTTCACCCCGGTCGCGTAGATGAAGGTGAACAGCATTATGGCCACGATCAGCAGCGTCGCCGTCTCCAGCAGCGCGCGCGCCAGCATGATGTCGAGCGGCTGGACCAGGGCGAGCGCGCGCACCAGGCCGCTTGCGCGGATCGCCCCCGTGGTGCGCCCGGAGACGTGCGTGAACAGGAAGAAGGGCAGGATGCCGGTGCCGAGGAACAGCAGCAGGCTGGTGCCGAAATCCGGCCGCCGGCCGATGATGGTGAAGATGCCCATCATCATGGTGAGCTGCAGGATCGGCTCCAGCAGCGCCAGCAGGTAGCTGAGGCGCGAATGCACCGAGCGCAGCCGCATCTCGCGCAGCATCAGCGCGATGACGACGCGCCCCTGCGTGCGCAGCCCTTCCGCAAGCCGGACGGGGCCGAAGCCCCGGCGCGGCGCGTCGTCGAATGGCGGGGTCAGGCTCATCGCCGCGCTTGCCTCCGCTCAGGCCACATGGTCGCGGATGGAGAAGAAGACCATGACGCTGATGAACCAAAGCGCGCCGGCGGCGAGGAAGACGATCAGGATCGAGACCAGGCGCTGGGGATATTCGCTCGCCTGCGCCACCGCCGGCTGCACATAGGTGGCGACATAGGTCTGCTGGGTGGCCGCCTCCGAACGCGCGAGCTCGAGCGCGGAGAGGGTGGTGTCGTAATATTTCTCCGCAAACTGCCGGCTGAGGTCGAGGTCCTCATATTTCGACAGCACGTCCGACAGCACCGGCTGCGAGCCCGCCACGCCCGTCGTCGCGTCCGTGGTGGTGGCGCCGGCCGTCGCGGCGTCGTGCGCGCCCTTGCCGATCTCGCGCTCGACCGAGGCGATCTGCTTGTTGGTGGCGGCGATGCGGCTCTCCAGCACCTTCACGGTCGGAGCGTCGGGGTCCATGTAGGTACGCAGCGAGGCGAGCTGCGACTGCTGGTCGGCGAGCTCCCCGCGCAGCTTCATGGCGAGGTCGAGCGTGCCGCCGGCGGTGCGCGCGGCATCGGGCGTCTGCTCGATATTGCGGAACTGGCGCAGGGCCGCCCGCGCGCCGCGCAGCCGTTCCTCGGCGCGGTTGACGTCCGCCTGCGCGAACCTGACCGCGTCCTCGCGGGCCCGCGAGGAGATGTCGTTGACCAGCTTCTCGCTCTGCTTCACCAGCGTCGAGGCGATCGTGTACGCATCCTCCGGCGTAAAGGCGCGCACGCGCACCAGGGTGAGGCCGGTGGCGAGGTCGAACGAGGCGTCGATCATCGACTGCCAGTAGCTGACGAGGTTCTCCATCGTGTCCGCGCCCCGCAGCCGCGAGAGCGGATCGGTGCCCGCGTGCGAGTACATCGCGCGCAGGTCGACCGTCTTGAGCAGGTCCTGCACCGCCTGGCGGCTGGAGAGATAGTCGACCACCAGGAAGCTGTCGGTGAAGATGCCCGAGCGCGCCGCCGCGCCGAGCGCGGTGCTGGCCGCGGTGGTGCCGGCGGGCGCGAAGTCCTGGGTGCGAACGGCGAAGCGGAATTCCGACTGGTACTGGTTGGAGACGAAGATGCCGTAATAGAGCCCGGCCGCGAGGGTCGGCACCGCCACCATCAGCAGGAACGAGGCCCACAGCCCGACCGAGCGGCGCTTGTGCGCCTTGCGCGGCAGGTCGGCGACCAGATCGGCGATGTCGATGCCGGGCAGGCGGAAGCCTTCGCGCTTGATGACGGGGCGCGTCGGCTTGGCGCGCGCCACGGGCGTGCGCGCCTCCTCCTCGGCGCCACCGGGGATCTCGCGCGGCACGGGTCGAAGCGGCTTGTTCCGGGTCGGCGCCACGGGCTTCATCTTCTCCGCCGTCTTCTCGTCAACCGGCTCGGCCTTCGGCATGTCAATAAACGGGTGCAGCTTGTTCATGTGATGCCGCTTCCCTCAATCCGCTGTCGCGTGGTGATATGGGTGTCCAATAGTATAATATCTCTTAACATGCGAGATATATTTTATATATTCTTTCTCAGGGCGGGCGATATTCGCAGTTTTGCCCTTAAAATACCTGGAATGGCGTCTTATTGTGCTTTCCAGTGACGTATTCCGGGCAGGGGAATGAGAGACGAAATGGGTTGGACGCTCGCCACGCTGCTCATCGGCGCCACCGTCACCGTGATCGGCGCGCGAGGGCTGGACCGGCTGGCGGTACCCGCGCGCGAGCGTGGCGGCCGCGTGCCGGGCGAGGCGCGGCTCATGGGAGCGGCGATCGCGCTCTGGCTGTGGCTGCTCTGGTTCGGCCTGTCGGCGCGCCCGTTCTTCGCCGCCGTCGCGGCGCTGGTCACGCTCGGCACCTTCGTGCTGGTCTCGCGCGTGAAATACGACTATCTGCGCGAGCCGCTCGTGTTCAGCGATCTCGGCTTCCTGCCGCTGCTGCTGCGCCATCCCGCGCTGTTCTATGTCGGGCGTCGCACCGCGCTCGGCCTCGGCCTCGTCGCGCTGCTGCTGGCGGGCGCGATCCTCGCCTGGACCTCGATCGAGCCGCGCGCGGAAGGCAGCGTCGCGCAGGGCGCCGCGCTGGTGCTCGCCCTGCTGGTGGTGCCGGTCTTCATCGCCCGCGCCGGCGCCCTGGCCGGCCGGCTGCCCGCGCTCGCGGCCGAGCTTCTCGGAAGCTCCGCCAACGCGTTCGTGGCGAGACTCGGCCTCTCCGTCTCGCTGGCGGCGGGCTTCGCCCTGTGGCGCCGCGACGGCGGGAGGGAGAGCAGTGAGAGCGCCGCCGAACTCGGGGGCACCCGTTACCGGGCGGTGATCATCGTGCAGTCGGAATCCTTTGCCGACCTGCGGCGCAACGGCCTCGCGCTGGAACTGCCCCATCTCGACCGGCTGCGCCGGCGGGCTCTGGTGCATGGCCGCCTCGCCGTCTCCTGCTTCGGCGCTTACACGCACCGCACCGAGGTGGAGATGCTGACCGGCATCGCCTTCGCCGAACAGGGCATGGACCGCTTCGACCCCTATATGCGCCCGGACCGGCTGGCCGGCGCGTCGCTGGCGAGCGGGCTCGGCCTTTCGGGCTGGCGCACCATCTTCCTGCACCCGCACGATGCGCGCTTCTTCCGGCGCGATGCCGCGATCCCGCGCCTCGGCTTCTCCCGCTTCGTCGATGAGGGCGAGTTCGTGCCGGGCGATCGCTTCGGCCCCTATATCGGCGACCGGGCGGTCGGCGAGCGCATCATCGCCGAGCTCCAGTCCGCGGGTGAGGCCGGCGAGCGGCTGTTCCTGATGGCCGTCACCATGGAGGCGCACGATCCCTACGGGCCGGGCCGGCTGGCGGACATCGCCGATCCGGTGGAGCAGTATGTGCGCCACGCCGCCAATGCCGATGCCCTGCTCGGCCGGCTGGTGGCGGCGCTCGACGCGCTGACCGATCGCTCGCTGCTGGTGTTCTACGGCGATCATGCGCCGATCCTTCCAGGATATGAGGAGCTGGCCGAGGATTCCGCCACCGACCACCTCGTGCTCGAATGCGGCTGGGCGGCGATGAGGGAGAGCGCGCGCCCGGCATCGGTGAGCTCGCCGGCGGCGATCAATTCCTTGCTCCGCTCGAAGCTGATGGCCGGCTGCCACGACGGGGAGGGCGCGCGCACCTCGCCGGCGGGCGCGGCGACGGCGTCGATAATCCCGTCGATGATGGAGAAATGATCCTTCCAGCGCGGCACGCGGGTCTGCGCCAGCAGCCGGAGCTGGCTGTCGCGCGCCGCTGAATCCGGGCGCGCATAGTCCTCGATCACCCGCGCCCAGCCGAGGCCGTCGATCGGGTCGAGATAGCAGGGCGCCTCGCCGGCGATGTCGCGGAACGCCTGCAGGTCGGAGCAGATCACCGGCACCCGCAGCGCCATCGCCTCGAACAGCGGCAGGCCGTAGCCCTCGGCGAAGGAGGGAAACAGCACGCCGCGCGCCTGCTTCATCAGCCGGCGCAGATGCGCGTCCGGCAGCCGGTTGCACTCCAGCACATGGCCGCCGAGGTTGCGGCAGCGCTCAATGATGTCGATGACGTTCTCGTTCTCCCAGCCGCGGCGGCCGACGATGATGAGCTTCGGCGCCTTGGGGCCGAGCTTCTCCACCAGCACCCGCCAGGCATGGAGCAGCACGAGGTGGTTCTTGCGCGGCTCGATGGTGCCGACGGTGAGGAAGTACGGGTGCACCTCCGGCATCGCCAGCTCCTGCACGCCGAACTCGTTTTCCACGCCGAGCGGGCTGACCACATTGGCCGGCATCGCCATGTCGCTGCGCGCCGCGAAGGCGGAGAGCTGGTCCAGCGTATGGTGCGAGTTGCAGATCACCATTTCGGCCGAGGCGAGCACGGTGCGCATGCGCGTCTCGTGCTTCTCCGCGTCGCCGGGCCGGACATATTCGGGATGGGTGAGGGGGATGAGGTCGTGCACCAGATAGATCGGCTTGAGCCCGTGGCCGCGCATCATCGCGCGCATGCCGTTGCCGGAGCCGAGCCCCTCATGGGAGACGTTGAGATAGACCGCCCCCTGCGAGTTGCGCGGGCGCAGCAGGCGCGGCAGCAGGTTGACCGGCGAGAACAGGCGCTTGAGCGTGGGCAGCACGTCCGGTAGCGCCGCGCGCGGGGGCGTCTCCGGCTCGATATCGGTGAGGGCGCCCGGCGCCAGGTCGAGGAAGCGTTCGATGTTGCCCAGTTCGCGACGCGTGACACGCCCCTCGGCGTGCTTCCATCGCCGCGTCAGCGTCTCGGTGAAGCCGGCGACGGCGTCGGCGTCGAAATACCAGGTCGAGGCGCGCACCCGCGCCACGAAGGCGACCCGGTCCTTATAGGCGCGGCTGCCGAGCAGGTGACGGGCATAGGCGAGTTCGACCCGGTCGATGCCGGTCGGCGTCGACTGGGACGAGCGCCGCAGCATCCGGGTGATGTCGAGCACGACCTTCATTTCACGTCCTCGCCTGCAGGACAGACATCGCATCCGACGGGTCGTCGTCTGCCTCGCTGTCGAATCCGAGCGCGGCCAGGAACCGGGAACTCTCCTCGATTTCCTGCTTGAGTACGCGTACGGCCTCGTCGAGCTGCCCGGTGGTGTGGGCGGCGGTGATGAAGAAGCGCAGCCGCGCCGAGCGGTGCGGCACAGCCGGATGGATGATCGGCAGCACGTTGACGCCGCGGGCCAGCAGCCTTTCGGACAGCAGCACCGCCATCAGGGAATCGCCGACCATGATCGGCACGATGGCATGCCCCTCGGCGGTGCCGGTCGAGAGGCCGGCCGCCTGCGCGGTCTCGAAGAAGTGGCGGGCATTGGCCTGCAGCGCGGCCACCCGCTCGCCCTCGCGCTCCATCGCCTCGATCGCGGCGAGCGCGGCGCCGGCGGCGGCCGGGGCGAGGCCGACGCTGTAGACGAAGCCCGGCGCGGACACCTTGAGATAGTCGATCAGGGTCTGCGAGCCGGCGATGTAGCCGCCGCAGGAGGCGAACGACTTGGACAGCGTTCCCATCCAGATGTCGACCAGCGCCGGGTCGAGCCCGGCCAGCTCGGCGATGCCCCTGCCGGTGGCGCCGAGCACGCCGATGCCGTGCGCCTCGTCCACCATCAGCCAGGCGCCGAAACGCTGCTTGAGCGCCGCCAGCCGGGCGAGGTCGGGCACGTCCCCGTCCATCGAGTACAGCCCTTCGACGACGATCAGCACGCGGTGGTAATGGCCCCGCTCGGCAGCCAGCATGCGCTCCAGCGCGTCGAGGTCGTTATGCGCGAAGGTCCGCCGCGCGGCGCCGGAAAGCTCGGCCCCGACGATGATGCTGTTATGGATCAGCGCGTCGTGGAACACCGCGTCATCGCGGCCGATCAGCGTGGCGACGCTGGTGACGTTGGCGGCGTGGCCGGAGACGAAGACCACCGCGTCCTCGGCCTGGTGCAGGCCGGCGAGTCGCGCTTCCAGCTCGCGATGGAAGGGCCGTTCGCCGGCGACGAGACGGCTCGCCGAGACGCTGGTGCCGTAGCGCTCGATCGCCTCCTGCGCCGCGCGCCGGACGTCGGGATGCCCGTTCAGGCCGAGATAGTCGTAGGAGGCGAAGTTGATCACCTCCTGCCCGGCGATGCGCGAGAGCGCGCCGGCGCGCCCCTCATGCGGGCGGAAGAACGGGTTGGCGATGCCGAGCGCCTCGCCGGTGGCTCGCACCATGCGCAGCTCGTCATAGCCGGGCAGCGTGTCGAAGGCGGTGTCGTAGACCGGCCGGGCGACCGTGTTCATCTCCGCCGGGCGCTGGCGCATGCGGGCGAGGAGCGCGGCCCTCGCCGCATCGTCGAGCTGCGTGGGGGTGTTGGTTGTGGTCATCGCAGCAGGCTCCCGTCCCGCAGGTTCTCGGCCGCGACCTTGCCCTGCAGCGCCTCGATCGCCGCCTGCGTCGGCGCGTTGCGCATGTGGCGGTCGATCAGCCGGGTGCCTTCCTCCGGAAGGTGGATCTTCGACACCGGGACGGCTTCGCCCGCCGCCTCGGCGGTGGGACGCAGCTTGCTGAACACCTTGTCTGCGACGTCCTGCAGGGTCGCGCCGGCGCCGAGGCCGAGCATGGGCAGCGCGACCTTGTGGCGGCGCTGCATTTCCATGTCGAGCTCGAGCCCCATGAGCGAATCCATGCCGAGATCGCCGAGCGGGCGGGTCGGGTCGATCGAATCGGCCGGCAGGCGCAGGATGCGCCCGAGCTCGGCGGTCAGGAGGCGCAGCACGGTGAGGCGTGCCTCGCTGTCGCTCTGGTCGCGGATGAGGGCGACGAGGCCCGCCTCGCCGACCATCTCGGCGGCGTCGTCGAAGGCCGGGCGCAGCGCGGCGAAGCTCGCCCCGGACATGACCGCCAGATCGCGCCCCGGCCCCCAGTCGACCGGCGCGTGAACCACGACCGGCGGCATATCGGTATCAGCGAGGCAGGCGCCGAGCTGGTCCAGCGCGGCGGCGGCGGTGATCATGCCGAGCCCGAAGCGGCGGCTGAGCATCTCCGAGGTTGCGGCATCGCGCGCCAGCACGCCGACATCGGAAATGGCGCCCCAGGCCATGGCGAGCGCCGGGCGGCCCTCGCGGCGCCGGCGGCGGGCGAGACCCTCGAGATAGGCGTTGGCCGCCACATAGGCCGCTTGGCCGGGATTGCCGATGAGGGCGGTGGCCGAGGAGAACAGGACGAAATAGTCGAGCTCGAGGCCGGCCGTCGCCGCGTCGAGATGGCGCGCGCCATCGACCTTCGGCGCCAGCACCTGCTCGAAGCGGCTGGCGTCGAGATCGCGGATCAGCGCGTCGTCGAGCACCATGGCGGTGTGGACGATGCCGGCGATGCGCCCATGGTCGGCGCGCAGGCGCTCGATCAGGTCGGTGCAGGCGAGCGGATCGCGCACGTCGAGCGGTTCGGCCACGATCTCGGCGCCCTCGACCGCGAGCGGCGGGTCGATCACGCCGCGGCGCGAGGCGACGACGACGTGGCGCGCCCCGCGCTCGGCCAGCCAGCGCGCCGTCTCCCGGCCGAAGCCGCCGGTGCCGCCGACCACAAGGTGCACGCCGTCCGCGGCGGCCTCGAAGGCCGGCATCGGCGCCGCGGGCGCCGGCGCATGGGCCGGCGGGCGGATCAGGATCTTGCCGACATGGCCGGAGCCCTGCATCAGCCGGAACGCGGCACGCACCTCGTCGGCGGCGAAGACGCGGTGCGGCAGCGGCCGCAGCGCCCCGCTCGCGAACAGGCGGCCGAGCTCGGCGAGCATGTCCGCGACCAGCGCCGGCCGGGCGGCGATGAACTGGTCGGCATCGACGCCGAAATAGGTGAGGTTCCGCGCGAAGGGGCGCAGGCCGATGCTGGTATTGGCGACGAAGTCGCGCTTGCCGAGCTCAATGAAGCGGCCGAACGGCTTCAGCGCCCGCAGTGACAGTTCCATCGACCGACCGGCGAGCGAGTTCAGCACCACGTCGCAGCCGCCCTCCGCCCGCACCGCCTCGGCAAAGGCGGTGCTGCGCGAATCGTAGACGACGTCGGCGCCGAGCAGGCGCACGAGGGCGCGCTTCTCCGGCGAGCCGGCTGTCGCGATGATGCGGGCGCCGCGCAGCCGGGCGATCTGCAGCGCGGCGAGGCCGACACCGCCGGCGGCGCCGTGGATCAGCACCGTCTCGCCCGCTTCCAGCCGCGCGCACTGCACCAGCCCGTACCAGGCGGTGAGGAAGGCGACCGGAAGCGTCGCCGCCGCCTCGGGGCCCATGCCGGCGGGGGTCGGCAGTACCGCGCTGGCGGGCACGGTGACATGGGTGGCGAAGGCGCCCGGCGCGAAGGCGATCACCGCGTCGCCGGGCTTGAGCGCCGCGACGCCGGCGCCGGTCCGCGCGACGCGGCCCGCGCATTCGAAGCCGAGCGTCGGGCCGGCGAAGCCGTTCTCCAGCATGTCGTCGCCGATCAGCCCCTGCGCGAACATCACGTCGCGGAAATTGAGGGCGGTGACGTCGATCGCGATCTCGACCTCGCCGGGCCCGGGGGCGCGGCGCGGCTCCGCCTTCCAGGCGAGGCGGTCGAGCGAGCCGGGCATCTGCATGCCGAGCCGGGCGGCGGTCTCCTCGCCCGAGGCGCGGGCCTGCGGCGCCGGCGCGAGGCGCACCGCCTTCAGGCCGTGCGCATCCAGCACCAGCTCGCGCTCGCCGGCAATGCCCGTGATGGCACGGGCAAACTCGTCCATCGCGGCGTCGTCCAGTGGCTGGCGATCGAGCGCGACCAGCCGGATGTCGAGGTCGGGATATTCGTTCATGGCCGTGCGGCCGAACGCCCACAGCGCCGCCGCGGTCGGGCATTCGCCGAGCGGGTCGCCCTCGATCAGGAGCCGCAGGGAAGGGGCGTCGCCTCCGGCTCGCAGGCTCTCCAGCAGGGCGCGGGTGTCGTCCATCGCGGCGGCGAGCGAGCCGGCGTCCTCGCCGGTCGCAAGGCGCCGGACGAGGACGTTGTCCTTGCCGGTGGCAATCGGGTCGACGTCGAGCGCGCGGCCATCGCCGGAGATCAGGCAGGAGGGCGCGTCCCCGCCAAGCCAGGCGGCGAGCGCCGGCACGGCGGCCTGGTGGGCGGGCGCCTGCATCTCGGGCGCCGCGATCACGCTTATGTCCGTCACCGACCGGGCGCTCCACAGCCGGCGCCGGCCGCGCGCGCCCTCGCCGGGCGCGTCCATGGCCAGCAGGCGGGTGAAGCCGCGCGGCGCGAAGTCCCACGAGACCAGCGCGCCACCCGGCCGCAGCGCGGCGAGAATCTGCCGGCCGGCGGGGCTGGACGCATCGAACGGTTTGTGGGGATCGAAACGTAGGACCAGATCGGCCGCCGGCAGCGCGTCCTCCTCGCCGAGCACCATCCCGGCCGAGGGCCGGACGCGGTCGGCGAGGGCGGGGCGGGCGGCGGGTTCGGCGGGCAGCACGGTGAGGGCGAGGAGGCCGTCCTCGACCAGCGGGCGCAGCGCGTCGAGGACGACGCCGTTGCGCTCGGTCAGGATCATGGACAGCGGCGTCTCCGTCTGCAACGTCTGGGCCTGCCGCGCCACATCCGCGACCAGCGCGGCGGCGTGCTCGGCGACGGCGCGGGCGGCGGGCGAACCGTTTGCCCACTGGTCGGTCAGGCCGGCCGCGTGGGCGATGGTGAGCGTGCCGGCAAGATGCGCCGCGAGGTCGACGGCGAGGCGGGCGCCGATGGCGAGCTCGGCGGCGCGGTCGGGCGCCATCGTCGCGATCTCGTGCAGCAGCGTCTCGGCTTCGGGCAGATCGCTCTGCGGCAGGACATGCCATCCCTCATCCGCGGAGTGACGGGCGAGCCCGCCCTCGGCCAGCAGTTCGAGCAGCGAGAGCAGCGTGTCGCGGCGCTCGGCGGCGAGCCGGCCCTGCACGATCAGCGCCTCGATATCGAGCGCTCCGGCGGCCAGCATCTCCTCGCCGGCCACCTCCGCCACGCCGCGATGGGCGATGGCATAGGCGAGCGCGTCGAGCATCAGCGTGTCGTCCGAGCCGGGCAGGTCGTCGGTCGCGTCGACGAAGGCCCCGGCCTGCTCGCCCGCCTGCGTGCGGGCCGGGCCGGGCCGGACGAAGCTCTGGCGGAAATCGTGGTCGAGCGTGTCGCCGGCCGCGAGCGCGACCGCCCGCAGCTCGACCCCTTCGATGCGGGCGACCTCGGCCTCCGCCGCGTCGAGCAGCGAGACGTCGAGCTCCAGCGAGCGCGGGCCGCAGCGCCGCACGACGAGCCGCGCGCTCACGGCCGGCGCCGCGCCGCGCACGGTGACCGCCGCGAAGCGGACCGGCAGGAAGGCGGTGCCGGCACTGGCAGGCTCGATTTCGGCGCCGATCCCGATCGCGAGGACGAGGCCGTGCAAGGCCGCGTCCGCCAGAGTCGGCGGGAGCACGTAAGGCTCGTGCGGGATAGTCGGCGCCGCAAGGTCGAGACGGATCTCCATCCCCGAGCGCCGGGCGGCGCGCACGAGCCGGAAGGCCGGCCCGTAGTCGAGCCCGAGCCGGGCGGCGGCGGCGTAGAGCTCCTCGCCCTCCAGCGCGCTTTCGCCGGCGGGGCCGGCCGGGGGCCCGGCGAGCGGGAGCCTCGCCCCGCTGTCGGCCAGCACCCGGCCATGGGCGTTGAGCATCCAGTCCTGCGACCCGCGGGCGCGGGACGAGATGGAGACCGCGCCGATCGCGTCGAGGCGCACCTGCGTCTCCGTCACCTCGCCGGGCGTGAGCCGCAGCGCCGACAGGATGGCGAAATCCTCGAGCCGCAGATGGTCGGTGCCGAGGCTCTCGCGTCCGGCGGCGAGCGCCATCTCGGCGAGGGCGGTGGCGGGCACGACGACATTGCCGCCGACCTTGTGGTCGGCGAGGAACGGGCGCGAATCGAGGTCGAGCAGGCCGCGCCATTCGCCGTCGTCGCTGCGCAGGCGCGCGCCGAGCAGCGGGTGGTCGCTGATGCCGGCGCCGGTCAGGTCGATCGCCTCGGCGGTGCGCGGCGGCCGGGTCGGCTGGCGCTGCCACGGCGTCTTCGGCAGGTCGATCCGCCCGAGCGGGGCTGGCGTGCCCAGGAAGCGGGCCTCGTCCACCGTCGCGCCGTTGACCAGCGCGGCGAGCAGGCTGCGCTCGACCGGATCCTCCTCGCCGCTGTCCTTCTCCTGCAACGAGGCGAGCACGGTCGCGCTGCGGCCCTCGTCGGCGAGGATCTCGCGCAGGAAGCCGGTGAGCACCGCCTTCGGCCCGATCTCGAGGAAGAACCCGATGGAACGGTCGCGCGCCACGGCGCGGACCGCGGCGTCGAACTGCACCGGCTGGCGGATATTCTCCCACCAGTAGCGCGCGTCGAGCGCGGCGCCCTCGACCGGCTCGCCGGTGATGGCGGAGACGAAGGGGATCGCCGAGGCGCGCGGGGCCAGAAACGCCAGCGCCTCCAGCATCGGCTCGCGCAGCGGCGCCATGGCCGGCGAATGGAAGGCGTAGTCGATGGCGAGGCGCTTGCCGACCACGCCCTGCCGGCGCGCGAAGCGCAGCACCGCGTTGACGGCCGATCCGCTGCCCGAGAGCGTCACCCCGGACGGTGCGTTGACGGCGCCGATGACGACGTCCGTCTGGCCGGTGGTGGCGATGAACGCCTGCGCCTGCGCCGGGCTCGCCATGAGGAAGGCCATGACGCCGCTGCCGCGCGTCGTCGCCTGGATCTGGCTGCGCAGGTGGATGAGGCGGGTCGCGTCGGAAAGGCTCAGCGCGCCCGCGACATGGGCGGCGGCGATCTCGCCGACGCTGTGGCCGACCACTGCCGCCGGCGTGCAGCCACCCGCCATCAGCGCGCGGGCGAGCGCGATCTCCAGCGCGAAGATCAGCGGCTGGGCGATCTCGGTGGCGGCGAGGGCGTCGTCGTCCGGCGGCTGTCGGAAGGCGGCGGCGAGCGACCAGCCGGCGAGCGGCTGGAAGATCGCGTCGATCTCCTCGACGCTCTCGCGGAACACCCGGCTCGACTGCCAGGCGGCCTGGCCCATGCCGGCATACTGGCCGCCATTGCCGGTGAAGACGAAGGCGATGGAGGAGCCTGACCCGCGCACGGAGCCGCGCAGGAACGCCGCTTCGCCGCTGCTGCGCGCCATGCGCCGCAGCTTCTCCGGCGCATCCGGCTCGTTCACCGGCACTGCGATGCGGTGCGGCAGGCGGGCGCGGCCATGGGCGGCGGCGTGGGCGAGGCGTTCGGGCTCCGGCTCGTGCTCCAGCCGGTCGGCATAGGCGTCGGCGAGCGCGGAGAGCGCGTCCGGGTCGTGCGCCGAGATCATCAGCACCGGCGCCGAGGCCGCCGGGGCGCGCGCCGGTTTCTCGTGGGCTTCCGGCAGGGCGATCACCGCATGGGCGTTGGTGCCGCCGAAGCCGAAGGAGGAGATGCCGGCGAGGCGCGCCGTACTGTCGAGGGAGAGCGTGCCGGAGGCGGGAACGAGGTTCAGCGCGTCGAAGTCTATGTGCTCGTTCAGCGTATCGAGATGGAGCGAGGCGGGCAGCTCGCGCCGCTCCAGCGCGTTCAGCGCCTTGAGCAGGCCGGCGAGGCCGGAGGCCGGCTCGAGATGACCGATATTGGACTTCACCGAACCGATCGGCAGCGGCGTCGAGCGCCGCTGGCCGAGCGCCGAGCCGATGGCCCGCGCCTCGACCGGGTCGCCCACCAGCGTGCCGGTGCCGTGCGCCTCGACGAAGGCCAGGTCGTCCGGGTCGATGTCGCGTCGCTCGTAGAGCTCTTCCAGCAGGCGCTGCTGCGCCCGGCCTTCCGGCATGGCGATGCCGACCGTACGTCCGTCGGAATTGGTGCCGCTCGCCATCACCACGGCGCGCGGCGTCCAGCCGGCGGCGCTGACGTGATCGAGTCGGCTGAGGACCGTAACCACCCCGCCCTCGGCACGCACATAGCCGTCCGCCGAGCCGGAGAAAGGCCGGCAGCGGCCGGTGGGCGAGAGCATGCCGGCGCGCGAGAAGCCGATGAAGTTGAACGGGCTCGCCAGGATGTTCACGCCCGCCACGACCGCGGTGTCGATCTCCCCGTTCTCGATCGCCTTCACCGCGCGGTCGAAGGCGACCAGCGAGGAGGAGCAGGCGGTGTCGATGGTGAGGCTCGGGCCGGTGAAGCCGAAGACGTGCGAGATGCGGTTGGCGACGATCGACAGCGCGTTGCCGGTGACGAAATGCGAGTCCGCGGCGGCGATGTCGGAGATGAAGTGCAGCGAATGATCGAGCGAGGAGGCGCCCACGAACACGCCGACATTGGACCCGGCGACGCTGGAGAGCGGGATGTTGGCGTCCTCGAACGCCTCGCGCACCAGCTCCAGCAGCAGGCGCTGCTGCGGGTCGATCTGCTCGGCCTCGCGCGGCGACAGTCCGAACGCGCCGGCGTCGAAGCCGAAGATGTCGTCCAGCACGCCGGCGGCGAAGGTGTAGGCCCGGCCGGGCACGTTGCGGGAGGGATGCAGGAAGCGCTCGCGCGACCAGCGTTCGGCCGGAATCTCGCTCACCGCACATTCGCCGCGCGCCAGCAGCGACCAGAAGGCGGCCTCGTCCGCAGCGCCCGGCAGCCGGCAGGCACACCCCAGTATAGCCGCCAGGTGCGGGGGGCGCCGGAAAGCGGAGGACAGAGCGGCATCCGTGCCGGGAACGATGCTATCCAATCGACACCTCGTCAGGAATAGTCATTTGCCCGGCGGGCGGCAGGCCGGGCTTGTACTGCTGCGGCAGGTCGCGAGGCGCCTAGCGCCCCGCGGCTGCGATCGCCGCCTCGGACGCGGCCGGCTCTTCCGGCGCCGCGTCCGCCATCCGGCGGCCCTGGTCGATCCGCTCCTGGATGCGCGCGGACACCGCGTCGCTCCACCGGGCGAAGTCGTACTTGCGGTTGATGCCGGCCTGTCCGGCTTCGGCGCGGGCCGCGCGAAGATCCGCATCCGCGGCAGCCTCGTACAGGGCCCGGGCGGCGGCCTCGACGTCCGGCGCACCCCACTGGCCGATATAGCCGCGGCTCGCCAGATATTCCGGCGGCGCCGGGGTCTGCTGCACCGGAACCAGGAAGGCGTTGCCGGAATCGCAGAAGTCCTGCGAGCCGGAATAGTCGGAGACCACCACCGCCTTGCCCGCGAACATCGCGTCGGCGATGAAGTAGCCGAAGCCTTCCGAGCGGTGGAGCGAGACCATCGCGTCGACGCTCCACATCAGCGTCCAGTATTCCTCGGACGTCAGGTTGCCCTCGACGATGGCGATACGGTCATCGCCGGCGATGCGCTCCTCGATCTCCTCCCAGTAGGAATCGATGTTGCTCCAGTGGCCGGGATTAATCTCGCGGATCTTGATCAGAAGCCGCACATTGAGATCGCTGCCCTCGAACGCCCGCTGGAACGCCTTCACCACGTCGAGCGGGTTCTTGCGCACGATGGACGAGCCGAACTCCGCCGCCGTCAGGAAGATGAACTCGGACGGGTCGTGCCGGAAACGGTCGAGGAACGGGACGTGCGAGAGCGGCGCGTGCAGCCCCTTGTCGACCACGGTGACCGGCACCGGGGTGATCTTGCGATAGGCCTCGGCGACGTAGTTGCTCGGCGTCCAGATCTCGTCGACGGCGAGCGCGCCCAGCGTGTGGCTGGCCGGCGGCCGGTCGCTCTCCCACAGGTAGAAGCCGATGATGTGCGCGTCCTCGCAGATGCCGGCGAAGCGGGCGATCATCTCCGGCGTGCGGTCGGCGTTGACGCACAACAGCACGACGCGGGCGCGCACCCCGACCGAGGGGTTGTAGTCGCCGTCCGGATTGACGCAGGCGCCGTCGTCCGCGTTGAAGATCAGCGGCGAGAAGGAGGAGAGCGCCTCTCCGAACATGGAGAGGTTGCGCCCGACTCCGGTCTCGTTGGCGTGGCCGATGATGACGAGATCGCGCCGCGGTACCTCGTCGGGAATGGCGGCCGGCATCACCTCGACGCGTCCCAGCGCGGAGAGGACGGCGAGCTCCGGCGCCCGCGCATAGATGTCCTCCTGCAGCCGCGCCCGCCAGAAGTCGGCTCCGCGCTCGGCCACCGCGACCTCGGGAAGCGGCGTGTCGGCGAGGATCGAGATCAGCGCCAGGTCGAAGCGGGTGAAGTCGGGCGTCCCGCCGGCGCCCCAATAGGCGCGCCAGACATGCGGGGTGAAGGACAGCCGGTCGGGCTGGGTCACGTCGAGCGCGACTTCCTTGAAGCTGGTGAGGCGCGCGAAGTCCTCGTCGCGCAGCCGGTTGCCGAGCCCCTGGTCCTCGAGGAGGAACAGCCAGTACCAGCTCCAGGGCAACTCGCGGTTGCGGTACATCTCCGCCGGCGCCGACAGCGAGCGACGCAGGCCGTCCGAGATCAGCTTCACGTTGTTCTTGTCCGCGATGAAGGGCGCGGTGGCGAACTTGAACTGGACGAGCCGCAGGCCTTCCTCGGTGAAGATGTCGATGTGCGGGTAGTGCCGGCGCCAGAAGGCGAACAGGGTGAGGCTGATTTCGTGCTTCATCACCCGCCGGTTCATAACCGGTTCGCTCAGCAACGTGTGGATCTCGTCGGTCAGGCAGAAGACCTGGCGCTTGTACCAGTCCTCGAACACTTCCGAGACGATCCAGTTGGCAACCGACTGGCCGCCGGAAAGCTTGCCCTTCATCTCCAGCCGGTTGGCCATGAAGCGCGTATAGACCGAGGCGCGCCAGCGGGCGGGCGGCTCGTCGGAGGTCTCGAGGCGCCGCGTCACGTTGGGAATCTCGTGCCAGACGAGATGGCGCATGCGCGCTTCCCGGGCGCTGTCGCCGATGCCGGAGATGAACTGGGTGAGGTCGTCGCGGGTTTCCACGTTCGGCCAGTAGGGCTGCGCGGCGAGGGGGCCCGAATAGGCGCTGGTCTCTTCGACCGTGAGAACCATCTGCCGGTGCCCGGAAAGGCGGTAGCCGGTGGCGAGGATCGACTCGTGGGTGGCCGGCGCGGTGGTGCAGCGGAAGATCGTCGTTCCATCGACCTGAAGGCGAAGCGTCACCGGCTTCATCAGGTCGTGGCGATCGAAGCCCCAGGCGACGCACTGGCCGTCCTCGACGAACACGCCGCCAACTACGTGTTCACTGTTTGCAATTCGCAAGTAATTTGGTCGCGATCCAACGGTATCCAGTGAAATCTGAAGTTGTTCTATGATTTGCGCCGCATCATCCCCGGTGCGTGTTTCGCGCAGATTTCGTACCCAGGAGACGAGGCTCTCCTGACCGAATGCGCGTCCAGACTCATGTCCGAAGTTCTCAAAATTCATGAGCCACCCGTCTCGCTGGTCGACGGATCCGACGGGGACCGGCCGTCGAACGCCGCCTAAATGTCTACAGATGATGCCTATCGTTTGCATTGCAGCATCAAAAATGATGATCTGTCTAGATGCTGATTTGTGTATTATCTCACCGATTTTGGCCGAAAAGGGTACTCAGAAACCGCAAAAGTGAGTAATCGATTACGCCGTTTTAATGGAAGCATTTTTGAACAAATTTCCATCACATCTGACATGAGTCATTTCTCGACATCACTATTAATTAGACTCACTAGATTGCGGCGATAACGTGAAACGGCTGCGCGGGTGCGAATTTACCGGCGCGCTCTAGCTGACGAATGCGTTTGACCAGCGGTAGTGTTCTGCGGCATATCCCGCACTGCGAAAATTGCATGGGTGCAATGCAACCTTGCGAGGTACTCTCCCGGCGGCAACGCGTCGCTACGGTTGCCGAAACGCATGCCGGCACCCGGCGAAGAGCCTATCGGAACGGTTGTGGGGGTGACCTAACGCAGCTTCTGCGATAAGGTTCCACTTCCCCCGAATATTTATGTCGGAGTGGACACGCCGAATGAAAAAGACAATTCTATTTTCACGTAGAGCGTTGGATGGATCGCAACCGTATGGATATTTCGGGTTTGCTTGAGGCGCGTGAGGGCTCATGAAAACAGCGCTGGAGGCACTCGTACAATCCGAGGGTGAGGTACGGCTCGGCTGGGCCGGGTCGACTACCCTGATGGACTATCTCAACTTCGAGGACGCGCTGAGCCCGGTGCTGACGGCCATGGTCGGCGGGGTGCCGGTGCGGCGCGTGCCGGCGAAGTCGCATTCGGTGCGCATGGCCGCGATCGGTGCGATCGGCCACACCTTCGAGGGCGGGCAGGTACATGTCTGGGGCACCGGCTGCTCGCCCTGGAAGAACCCCTCGGCGCCGCTCGACCGGCGCGTCGCCTTCGCCCCGCCCGGCCACGGCGCCATCGTGCTGCACGCCACCAGCGGGCCGGTCGCCGAGCGCCTGATGGCCAATGGCGGCAAGCGGCCGGGGCTCTATGGCGACCCGGCTTGGCTGCTGCCGCGTTTCTACCGCCCGCGCATCCGCAAGAAGTGGAAGCTCGGCGTGATCCTGCACCTGTCCGAGCTCGCCGACCGCTCCTACGAGCCGCACCCGCTGCCGGCGTTCGAGCGCTACGACGTGCCCGAGGAGTTCCAGGACGACGTCCACCTCATCACCACGGTGACGCCGCTCGGCGTGCCGGCGCTGAAGGCCAAGCTCGACGAGATCCTCGCCTGCGAGCGCATCGTCTCGATGAGCATGCACGGGCTGATCATCGCCGAGGCCTACGGCATTCCCTGCCTCTATTTCCCCCCGCTCTCCGAGCCCCGCGGGCTCGGCCGGCTGGCGCTGGATCCGGAGGGGCCGGCGGACCTGCGCATCGTCGACCTCTATCTCGGTCTCGGCCGGCGCCACATCCCCGCCTATTTCCAGGACCGTGGCCGGCCCACCGACTGGCAGGCGGTGATGGATGCGGTGGACCGCACCTGGGAGCCCGTCACCTTCGATTCCAAGAAGCTGATCGAGGCGTTTCCCTTCACGCCGTCGCCGCTCAAGGCGCCCTCGGGCAAGAGCATCTGGGACCATCCAGTCATCAAGGGATTGATTTTGCAGCATGACGTGGCGCTGCTGCGCCAACAGGACCGCGACAGCGACCCCGCCGATCCGATCGAAGTGAACCAAACGGAAGCTCGGGCGTTGGAACCCGAAAGGGAGGGGGGCGAAAAGCCCGCTGCGGTTCCATCGACGGTGGCGAAAGTGGTCGGCTTCGAAAAGGCTCCACCCGCCGGAATCACGCCGGAGGTTGCCACCCTCCTGCGCATGAACGCTGACCGCATTTCTATTCCCCTGTCCTGGGCGGCCACCACCCGCGAGAGCCCCTATGCGAATCTCGGCGATACGCTGAGCGCGCTGATCGTTGCGGGCATGGCCGGCGTGCCGGTGCGGCGCGCGGGCTTCGACCAGGCCATCGAGCGCATGGTCGCCGTCGGTACGATCGGCCACAACCAGCGCAACGGGATCCTGCACTTCTGGGGAACTGGCGTCGATGCCGAGCGCAACCCGGTCGACCCGCTGGTGCGCGGCTATGTGCGCCCGGCCGACACGGCGTTCCACGTTCATGCGCTACGCGGGCCGAACAGCGCCCGCACGCTGCGCGCCGCCGGCATCGAGGTGCCCGACGTCTTCGGTGACCCGGTGTGGATGCTGCCGCGCTTCTGGCCGATGAAGGATGTCGAGAAGACGCACGACCTCGGCGTCATCCTCCACATCACCGAGCTCGAGGACCGCACGCCGGAGGCGGGCGTCAAGCCGTCGCTGCGGCGCTACGTGGTGCCGGACGCGTTCAAGGACCGCATCCGCCTCATCAACACCCATTGCGACCCGACCGCCGACGCCATGCGCCGCAAGGTGGAGGAGATCGTCTCCTGCCGCGCCATCGTCTCGACCAGCCTGCACGGGCTCGTCATCTCCGAGACCTACGGCATTCCCTGCGCCTGGTTCGCCACCTATGGCGACGGCGAGGGTCGGATGCTCGACCTCGGCAATGCGCAGCACCAGATCGACCACCGGATGCGCGACTTCTATTCCGGTGTCGGGCGCAGCACGCTGTCCTCCTTCTGCCTCGACCGTTCCAAGCCGACCGACTGGGACCAGGTGCTCTCCTGGGTCCACGGCACGTGGCGGCCGCTGACCTATGACGACCAGCCGCTGATCCGCGCCTTCCCGATGCCGCTGGCGGTGTCGCCGGACGAGATGACCTGGCCGCTGCCGGCCGAGATCGTCGATCGGATCGACTATTGAACGGCGCGGCACATTGCGCCGGGCGCCCGCCGATGGGCTTCGTCGCGGAGCGTAAGGCGCTGCCGGAGCTGCGCGCGGGGCAGGAGCGGCAGGCCGCAGGCGCGGGCCTGCACGCCCGCGACTTCGCCGGGCGCTGCTTCCTCTTCCTGCAGGGCCCGGCCTCGCCCTTCGCCGTAAGGCTGGCGCGGGCGCTGCGCCGGCGCGGGGGGCGCATCGTGAAGGTGCATCTGTGCGGCGGCGACCTCGTCTTCTGGCCCGACCGGGCGCGGCTCTATCTCGGCCGGCTCGAGGACTGGCCGGCCCGTCTCGAGCGGCTGATGGCCGACGAGGCGGTGAGCGACATCGTGCTGTTCGGCGACTGCCGGCCCTATCACGCGCCGGCGGTGGCGATCGGCCGCGCGCGTGGCGTGCGGCTGCACCTGCTCGAGGAGGGCTATGTGCGGCCCGGCTGGATCACCTGCGAGAACTGGGGCGTGAACGGCCATTCCGATCTTCCGCGCACGCCCGAGGCGCTGCGTGAGGCGGCGTCGCGGCTGCCCGAGCCGGCGGAGAACAGTTCGCCTTCCGCCGAGCCGTTCGCCCGCCGGGCGCTGTGGGACATCGCCTGGCACGCCGGCCACGCCGTGCTCGCGCCGCTGTTCCTGCGCTACCGGCGCCATACGCTCGCGCACCCCGCGCTCGACTATGTTGGCTGGGCGGCGCGATGGCTCGACGCGCCGGGTGCGGCGCGGCGTGACCGGGCGGCCCGCGCGCGGCTCGCCGACGGTGCCCCCCATTTCCTGCTGCCGCTGCAGCTCGAGGGCGACTTCCAGATGCGCGCCCATTCGCCCTTCGGCTCGGTGGAGGAGGTGGTGCGGCTCGTACTCTCCTCCTTCGCGTGCTCGGCCCATGACGCGGCGCGCCTTGTCGTCAAGCGACATCCCTACGACACCGGCCTGCCGGCGACCCGGCGGATGGTGGAGCGCGTGGCGCGCGAGCACGACATCGCCGGGCGCGTCGTGTTCGTCGAGGGCGGCGACATCGATCCGCTGATCGCCGCCAGCTCCGGCGTGGTGCTGGTGAACTCGACCACGGCGCTTGCGACCCTGCAGCATGGGAAGCCGCTGAAGGTGCTCGGCCGCGCCACCTACGACATGCCGGGCCTCGCCCATCAGGGCGCGCTCGATTCATTCTGGAACGGCGCGCCGCCGCCGGACCGGGATCTCGTGAACGCCTACCGGTGTGTGGTCCTGGCGCGCACCCAGCTTGCCGGCGGCTTCTTCGCGCCGGCGACCATCGGGCGCGCCGTGGAAAGCCTTCTCGCCCGCATGGCGAGCGACGAGCGGGTGCCCGCGTGAACGGGCGGCGCATCCTCGTCACCGGCGCCTCGAGCGGGCTCGGGGCGGCACTGGCCCGCCACTACGCCCGCCCGGAGGTCGCGCTGCTGCTGGTCGCCCGCAATGCCGAGCGGCTGGAGACGGTGGCGCAGGACTGCCGCCGCCGGGGCGCGCTGGTGACGACGGCGCAGCTCGATGTACGCGACAGCGCCGCGCTCGCCCGCTTCGTCGCCGAGCAGGACGCGCGGATGCCGATCGATACCGTGTTCGCCAATGCCGGCGTCGAGGCGAGCCTCGGGCGGATGGGCGAGGCGGAGACGCTGCCGGAGGTGCTGGCGCAGATCCGCACCAATTTCGAGGGCGCGGTGGCGACGGTGCTGCCGCTGCTCGATTCGATGCGCGCGCGAGGCGCGGGGCGGGTCGTCCTCGTTTCCTCGCTCGCCGGGCGCATGCCGCTGCACGACCAGCCGACCTACAGCGCCACCAAGGCGGGGCTGATCGCCTTCGGCGAGGCGCTGCGCCCGGTGCTGGCGCAGCAGGGCGTGCGGCTGACCGTCGCCTGTCCGGGCTTCGTCGCCACCGGCATGAGCCGCGGCTACGAGGGCTGGCGGCCGTTCGAATGGAGCGCGGAGCGGGCCGCCGCCGCCATCGCCACGGCGGCCGAGCGCGGTGCGCGCAGCGTCGCCTTCCCGCTGCCGCTGGTTGCGCTGATCGGCCTGTCCCGCTTCGTGCCGGGCGTCCTGCGCGAATGGGTCGTGCGCCAGTTCTTCGCGGTCGGCGTCCGCCACCCGGGAGGTGAGGTGGCGATGAGCGACCTTCGGGAATGATGCGGTGCGGTAATTCGCGGCGCGGCGGTCAATAAGACCGCAGTGTCGTAGATATTCCGCATTTATGACAAAGTGATAAGAAACTCTGCTGAGTCTAAGGATTAAAATACGAATGAAATCCGAAGTAAATTTCGGTACCTAATTTGTATTGAGTTATTCCATATGACGTATATCATTTCGCACTTGCGAAGTGGTTCGGGCATGTGCCGTCCCACTACTGTGTCATGACTTTCCCAAAGTGAGGAGGGCAACCGATGGTCGCTGGCTCTAAGATCGTCCCGGTCATTCTCGCGGGTGGGTCCGGAACCCGGCTCTGGCCGATTTCGCGCGATTCCCTGCCGAAGCAGTTCCTGCCGCTCTCCACTTCGGGAGCCACGCTCTATCAGGACACCCTCCAGCGCGTCGCGCCGGGCGACATGTTCGCCTCGCCGATCATCGTCACAAACGAGGAATTCCGCTTCTTCGCCCAGCGCCAGGCGCGCGAGATCGGCATCGAGCCGACCGTGCTGCTGGAGCCGGTGCGCCGCGATTCCGCGCCGGCGCTGCTGGCCGCGACGCTGCTCGCCCAGCAGCTCCACGGCGAGGAGGCGACCCTGCTGGTGCTCGCCGCCGATCACGTCATCGGCGACACCGCCTCGTTCCGCGAGGCGTGCGGCAAGGCGCTCGCGGCGGCCGGGCTCGGCCACATCGTCACCTTCGGCATCACGCCGACCGAGCCGCGTACCTCCTACGGCTATATCCGCCGCGGCAGCGCGCTGAACGGCGGCTCGGCGGCGCGGGTCGAGGCCTTCGCCGAGAAGCCGAACGCCGCCATGGCCCGCGACTATGTCGAGGCCGGCTACCTCTGGAACTCGGGCAACTTCCTGTTCCCCGCCCATGTGATGCTGGAAGAGGCCGAGGGCTTCGAGCCCGAGATCGTCGAGGCGGTGCGCGGCGCGGTCGCGAGCGCGCGGAGCGACCTCGGCTTCTGCCGCCTCGGCGCCGAGTTCCGCACCGCGCCGAGCCTGTCCATCGACTATGCCGTGCTGGAGCGCACCAGCCGCGCCGCCGTGGTCGAGGGCAGCTTCCCCTGGTCGGACGTCGGCAGCTGGAACGCCATGCGCGAGATCGCCGAGTCCGACGAGGCCGGCAATGTCACCCGCGGCCCGGTACGGGTCATCGACGCCGCCAACTCCTACATCCATTCCGAGGGCCCGCTGGTCGCGGCCATCGGCGTGGAGGGGCTTTCGGTGGTGGCCACCGGCGACGCCGTGCTGGTCATGCCGTCCGAGCGCTCGGAAGAGGTCAAGCACCTCGTCGCCTCGCTCAAGGCCGAGCGGCGCAACGAGGCCAACGAGCATCCCCGCTGCTACCGGCCCTGGGGCAGCTACGAGACGATCAATCTCGGCGGCCGCTTCCGGGTGAAGAAGATCATCGTCGATCCGGGCGAGCGGCTCTCGCTGCAGCGCCACCACCACCGTTCCGAGCACTGGATCGTCGTGCACGGCACCGCCGAGGTCACGGTCGGCGAGGAGGTGTTCATGGTGCAGGAAAACGAGTCGACCTACATCCCGCTCGGCGCCGTCCACCGCCTCACCAATCCCGGCCGCATCCCGCTCGAGCTCATCGAGGTCCAGGTCGGCTCCTATCTCGGCGAGGACGACATCGTCCGGCTCGACGACGTCTACAACCGCGTCGAATCCGCGCCGGCGGTCGCCCTGCCATGACCAATAGAAGGAAACGCGACGTGCTCCACCAAGACTCGCTGCGCAAGATGGTGCGTGAGACGGGCACCGTTCCCCTTAGCTGGGTGGCCGCCACGCGCACGCAGAACTACCTGAATCTGGGCGACGCCCTCAGCCCCGTCATGGTGGCGCTCCTCTCCGGCAAGCCGATCGTGCACCAGGCGCATGACGCGAACAGCGTGCGCATGGCGGCGGTCGGCACCATCGCCCAGAATCTGAAGAACGGCGACGTGTCGGTCTGGGGTACCGGTTCCTCGCGCTACATCAACACGGGCGGCGAGGGCGAGCGCGTGCCCTTCCACCCCGATCCCGGCACGCGCTACCGCATCCACGCGACGCGCGGCCCGGTCAGCCGGGGGCTGCTCGGCGGCGAGGACAATGCGGTCGGCAAGCCGGTCTATGGCGATCCGGTGTGGGCGCTGCCGCGCTTCTACAACCCGCCGGTCGAGAAGAAGTGGGAGCTCGGCGTCATCGTCCACCTCTCCGACCTGGTGGACCGCTCGCTCGACGCGCAGCCGCGCGAGGCCTATTCGCGCTACCACATTCCGGACGAGTTCAAGGACAGCGTGCGCATCATTAACACGCTGACCGAGGTCAGCGCGGCCTCGATGCGCGAGAAGCTCGACGAGATTCTCTCCTGCAAGCGGCTGGTCTCCACCAGCCTGCACGGCATGGTGTTCGCGGAGAGCTACGGCATTCCGTGCCTCTACTTCTCCCCGCGCGGCACGCCCGAGGGGCTGATCGGGCGCGTCATGGACCCCGACGACGGCTACGACCTGCGCATCACCGACCTCTATCTCGGGCTCGGCATCCCGCGCATCCCGGTCTATGTGCAGCGCCGCAACAAGCCGACCGACTGGGAACACCTGATGTGGTCGATCGACATCGCGTGGAAGCCGGTCGAGTTCGACATCGATCCGCTGATCGAGGCGCTCCCGATCGACGTGGCGCCGATCTCCGCCCCGCGCGGACAGACCGTCTTCGAGCATCCGCTGATCCGCGATATCCCCTACGCGCATGTCGGCGGCGTGGCGCGGGCCCGGGCGCGGACGCCGGAGGTGCAGGCTGTTGCGGGGTGACGAAAACGGGGCCGGCGCGCCGGCCCCGTCCATGCTCTCGCGGCCGGCGCGTCGTGGGACGGTGATGATCGACGGCTACAATCTTGCGCTCGAGGCGGGCACGGGTGTCGCCACCTATGCCCGCAATCTGAGCTTCGCCTGCGGTGAGCTCGGCTATCGGACCGAGATCCTCTACGGCACCCGTGCCGCCCCAAGCACGGACCCCCTGCTGCGGGAGATCGCCTTCTTCGATCCGAATGCCGGCTCACCGTCCTTCCTGCTGGAACTCAGCCGGCGGCTCGTCCAGCTCTGCACCTCGCCGATGGGCATCCGCGCGCGCGACGTGCCGATGAGCGGCAAGGTGATCTCGCGCGCCTTCCAGTCGCGCATGCCCCATTACGACCGGATCTGGAACGCGCCGGAGCTGTTCTCGCGCAGCTACTGGCATTTCCGCGCCTACAAGCACTTCCTCACCGTCGGCGGGGTGCCGCGGCCGGACCTGATGCACTGGACCTACCCGCTGCCGATCAGGCTGCCGGGCACGCGCAACATCTACACGCTGCACGACCTCGTGCCGCTGCGCCTGCCCTTCACCACGCTCGACAACAAGAAGTTCTACAAGCGCATGATCCAGGGCGTGCTGCAGCGCGCCGACCACGTCGTCACCGTCTCGGAATCGTCGAAGCGCGACATCGTCGAGCTGTTCGACTACCCCGAGGAGAAGATCACCAACACCTACCAGGCGGTCTCGATCCCGGCGAAATACGCCGAGAAGCCGGACGATCTGGTGCGCGAGGAGGTGGAGGGCGCGTTCGGCCTCACCTACAAGGGCTACTTCCTGTTCTTCGGCGCCATCGAGCCGAAGAAGAACATCTCCCGGCTGATCGAGGCCTATCTCGCCTCGCAGGTCGACGAGCCGCTGGTGCTGCTCGGCAAGACCGCGTGGAAGGCGGGCGAGGAGCTCCGCTTCCTGAACGAAGGCTCGAACCGTTACCTCGAGCAGCTCGACAACCTGACCTTCGTGCGCGACCGGGTGCGGCGCTTCGACTACGCCCCGTTCCCGCTGCTGGTGAGCCTGATCCGCGGCGCCAAGGCGCTGGTCTTCCCTTCGCTCTACGAGGGTTTCGGCCTGCCGGTGCTGGAGGCCATGTCGCTCGGCACGCCGGTCATCACCTCCAACACGGCGTCGATCCCGGAGGTGGCCGGGGATGCCGCGCTGCTGGTCGACCCCTACGATCCGCGTGCCATCGCCAACGCGATCAAGACGCTCTCGAGCGATGCCGAGCTGCGCGGCGTGCTCTCCGGGCGCGGACGGGCGCAGGCGGCGCTGTTCTCCGAGAGCCGCTACCGCGACCGGCTCGCCGCGCTCTATGCCCAGCTCATGCCCGAGGACGCGAATGTGAGCTGACGGCCGGCGCCGCCTCGGGCGCCGGTCCGTCAGGCACCCATCCGCCGGGCTCCGATCTGCCGCGTCTCCTCCACGTCGGCCTTTCCTCCCTGAAGGATGAAGCCGAGATCGGAGGCGCCGGTCAGCGAGCGCACGCCGATATCCATCAGCCAGCCCAGGAATTCCGGGTCGTTGCGCACGCCGCCCACGCCCATCGACTTGCCGTGCCGCTTCGCTGCCGCTGCGACCTTCTCATAGGCCGCCCGCATGAGCGGATGCCGGTACTCGCCGGGAACGCCCATGCCGGTGCTGAGATCGGTGGAGCCGATATGCACCACGTCGATCCCCTCGACCGCGGCGATGGCGTCGGCGTTCTCGACCGCCTCGGGCGTCTCCAGCATCACCACCAGCAGCGTCTGCTCGTTCAGCAGCTGGTGCAGCTCGCCCTGGGGCGGGGTCATGTAGCCGAGCGTGGGCGCCTGGCTGAAGGCGGAGCGTTGCCCGAGCGGGGGAAAGCGCACCGCCTCGACCGCAGCGTTCGCCTCCTCGGCCGTGCCGACATGGGGCACCATCACGCCCTGCGCGCCGCAGTCGAGCACGCGGGCGATGAGATGGGGATCGTGCGAGCCGACCCGGCAGATGGGCGTTACCCCGGTCGGCAGCGCCGCGACGCACACCGCCGCCGCGGTCTCCAGCGAGGTTGGGTTGTGCTCGAGGTCGCAATAGATCGCGTCATAGCCGCAGGCGGCGGCGACGAGGCCGATATTCGGCGTGCGCATCTGGTTGACGCTGAGGCTGAGGACC
Source organism: Ancylobacter mangrovi (assembly GCF_024752335.1). Lineage (NCBI taxonomy): Bacteria > Pseudomonadati > Pseudomonadota > Alphaproteobacteria > Hyphomicrobiales > Xanthobacteraceae > Ancylobacter > Ancylobacter mangrovi. The sequence continues at coordinate 38,180 of NZ_JANTHY010000001.1, forward strand.
AGCCGGCCCTCGCGCAGCTTCCGCTTGGCGACATTCTCGATGACGTTCGGCATGGCGTTTCCCCGGCAGCGGCTATGTCGCCTGCTTCCCGCATTGCTAGCGGCGCCGCCCGGCCGGCTCTGTCGGCGGGGCGACAGGAACGGGCCTCGGCGCCGCCTATCGTTCCCGATGAAGGCGCCCTGCCGGGCCGTCTTCCTGCCGGGGAGAGGGCCATGCCGGGGAATGCGGCGAAGACGAAACTCGCCAATGACGAACTCGTCCTGTGCATGGCGGTGAACCAGATGCGCAGCGCCGAGGTGCCGATGATCGCCGCTGCCTGCGGCTTCGACGCCATCTTCATCGACCTCGAGCACAGCGCGACCTCGCTTGAGACGGCGGCGATGATCAGCGTCGCCGCGCTCGGCTGCGGCATCACGCCGATCGCCCGCGTGCCCTCGCACGAGCCGTTCCACGCTGCGCGCATCCTCGACGCTGGCTGCCAGGGCGTCATGGTCCCGCATGTCGAGACCGCCGCGCAGACGGAGGCGATCGTGAGGAACCTGCGCTACCCGCCGCGCGGCGTGCGCTCGGCCTACGGCACCGGGCCGAGCCTTGGCTACCGGGCGGTCGGGCAGGGCGAGGCCAATGAGATGCTCAACCGTGACGAACTCGTCATCCTGATCCTCGAGACGCCCGGCGCGATCGAGAGGGTGGACGAGATCGCCGCCGTGCCGGGCGTCGACGTGATCCATATCGGCGCGCTCGACGTCAGCAATCTGATGGGCATTCCCGCCGCCTATCGCGATCCGCGCATGCAGGCGGTGTTCGAGCGCGTCGCCGCCGCCTGCCGTGCCCATGGCAAGGCGATGGGGGTGGGCGGTGCGCGCGGCGATGCCGGGCTTCAGGAGCACCTGATCCGGCTCGGCGTGCGCTACCTGACCTCCGGCTCCGACGTCAGCTACCTGATGATGGCGGCGAAGACGGAGGTCGAGCGGCTGCGTGCGCTGAAGCTGTGAGGTGCGAAGGCGCGCCCCCCGTCCGCCGACGGACAGGGGGCGCCGCCCTCAGCCCTGGATGTAGACCATGTGGGTCTCGGTGAACTCGTACAGCCCGTGCTTGCCGTCCGCGCCGCCGATGCCCGACTTGCGCCGGCCGGCATGGAAGCCCTGCATCGCCTCGAAGTTCTCGCGGTTGATGTAGGTTTCGCCGAACTTCAGCTCGCGGCTCGCCTTCAGCGCCGAATTGAGGTTCGAGGTGAAGATCGAGGAGGTCAGCCCGTAGTCGGAATCGTTCGACAGGGCGATCGCCTCGTCGAGGCTGTCGACCGCCTGGATCGGCAGCACCGGGCCGAAGGTCTCGCGCCGCATGATGTCCATGTCGGCCCGCGCGCCGGTGATGAGCGTCGGCTCGTAGTGAAAGCCGGCGGGGCGTTCGGCGATCCTGCCACCGGTGACGATGGTCGCCCCGTCGGACCTGGCCTTCTCGACCGCCGCGGCCACCTTGTCGAGGCCGGCCTTGTTGACCAGCGGGCCCATGTGCAGGTCCGCTTCCTTGGACGGGTCGCCATAGCGCGTGCCCTCGAACAGCGTCTTCAGGCGGTCGACCAGCGCATCATGCACGCTGCGCTCCACATAGACGCGCTCGGCGCAGTTGCACACCTGCCCAGTATTGATGACGCGGGAATCGTAGATCGCCTTGGCCGCCAGATCGAGGTCGGCATCGGCCAGCACGATCGCCGGCGCCTTGCCGCCGAGCTCGAGGTTGACGCGGGTGAGGTTTCGCCCCGCCGCCTGCATGATGTGGGTGCCGGTGGCGACGCTGCCGGTGAACGACACCATGTCGATGCCCGGATGCGTCACCAGCGCCTCGCCGGCGGTCTTGCCGCGCCCGCCGACGAGGTTGAACACACCCGCCGGAAGGTCGGTCTCGGCGACCAGCTGCGCGAAGGCGAAGGCGTTGATCGGCGTCTCCTCGCTCGGCTTGATGACGATGGTGTTGCCGGTCACCAGCGCCGGCGCCAGCTTGCGGGCGATGAGGAAGAACGGGAAGTTCCACGGCAGGATGCCCGCCACCACGCCGAGCGGCTTGCGCAGCAGCAGCACGGTCTCGTTCGGCCGGTCGCTGGTCAGCACCTCGCCCTCGAGCCGGCGCGCCCATTCGGCCATGTAGTCGATGTAGTCGGCGGTGAAGTCGACCTCGATCTGCGCCAGCGGGGCGATCTTGCCCTGCTCACGCACCACGATGTCGGCGAGCGCCCGGCGGTTCTGGCGCAGCCTGGCGGAAATGGCGCGCAGATGCTCGGCGCGCGCCACCGCCGGCAGCTTCTCCCAGGCGGGCTGCGCACGCCGCGCCGCCGCCACCGCCGCCTCGACCGCGGCCGCATCGGAATCGGGGATGCGGCCGAGCAGCGTGCCGTCGGCCGGGTTCGTCACCTCGATGGTGGCGGCGGTCTCGGGCGCGAAGGCGCCGTCGATGAAGTTCCTGTAGGTGGCGGGGGTCTGCGTCAGCGCGATGGCCGATTCGCCCTCGACCGGAGTGTGCTTGGTCATCTGAGATTCTCCTTGGCTCGGCTTGTTGTGTCCTGAACGTCCGCTCTCTCACGCATGGGCCGCGCCGGCCTTGCGCATCGCTCCGGCCCTGTGGGCCGCGAGCCAGCCGAGGCCATCCTCGGTGCGCCCGGCGGGCACGTATTCGCAGCCGATGAAGCCGGCATAGCCGGCCGCATCGAGCGCGGCGTAGAGCGCGGCGAAGTCGAGTGTGCCGGTTCCCGGCTCGTGGCGGCCGGGATAGTCGGCGATGTGCATGTGGTGGATCAGCCCGGCATGGTCCCGGATGAAGGGCAGCGGGTCGAGGCCGGCATTCACCGTGTGGAAGGCGTCGAAGATCAGCCGGACATTGTCCCGGCCGAGCTCGCGGATCGCGCGCAGCGCGAGGTCCGGCGTGTCCAGCAGGTAGTCGGCGATGGTGCCGCTGCCGATCGGCTCCAGCAGCAGGAGCATGCCGCGCGCCCGGGCGGCGTCGGCGGCGAGAGCGAGGTTGCCGATATAGGTGTCCCAGAGCTTCGCTGCGGGCACGCCCTCGGGCCGCACCCCGGCCATGGCGTGCATCGCGCGGCAGCCCACGGCCTCGGCATAGTCGAGGCTCGGCTCCAGCGTCGCGCGGAACTCGGCGACGCGCTCGGGCAGGGCGGCGAGCCCCTTCTCGCCGCGCGCCGCGTCGCCGGAGGGCAGGCCCATCTGCACATAGGTGAGCCCGGCCTCCTTCAGTGCCGCCGCGATGACAGGCGCGGGCGTCGCATAGGGCGCGGGGTTCTCGACCGCGTCGAAGCCGTTCGCTCGCGCGGCCGCGATGCGCTCGACCAGCGGCCGGTCGGAGAACAGGTAGCCGATATGGGCGCTGTATCTTCTCATGACGCGAAACCTTGCCTTCCTCCGGGCGACCCGCCGGTCACCCCCCTGCGCCCGGGCCGAAGGCCCGTTCGAGTTCGTCGATCCGCGCCGGCTCCAGCATCCGCGCGGGCAGGCCGCGCAGCAGCAGGGCGAGGCGCGCGGTCTCCTCAAGCTCCTCGGCGGCGAACACCGCGCTGCGCAGGTCGCGCGCCGCCACCACCGGGCCGTGATTGGCGAGCAGTACCGCCGCGCAGGCGCCCCCCAGCGCGCGGATGGCGTCGCCGAGCGCGGGATCGCCGGGCCGCAGATAGGGCAGCAGGCGCACCCGCCCGACGCGCATCACCACATAGGGCGTCAGCGGCGGGATCGCGTTGTCCGGGTCGATGTCGACGAGGCAGGACAGCGCCGTCGCATAGGTGGAATGAAGGTGCACCACCGCGCCGGTGCCCGGCCGGGTCTCGTAGAAGGCGCGATGCAGGAACACCTCCTTGGAGGGGGAATCGCCGGAGACGTGGCGCCCGCCGCCGTCGAGCTTGGCGATCCGCCCGGCCTCGAGCGAGCCGAGGCAGGAATTGGTCGGCGTCACCAGCAGCCCGTCCGCGACCGCCACGCTGACATTTCCCGCCGAGCCGACGCTGTAGCCGCGCTCGAACAGCGAACGCGACAGGCGCACGAGCTCGGCGCGGGCCTCGGCCTCGTTCATGCCGCTTCCCCGTTCCGCCCGATGGCCGGCGCACGGTCGACGGACACACGCGCCCCGGTGACATCGTCGGCGATCACCCTGATCAGCATGCCGCGCGTCCCCCTAGGCCGCCGCCTGCGCGCCGGTCACCAGCCGTTTCATCTTGGCGACCGCCGCGCCCGGGGCGGTGAGCACCGGCACTTCGAGGCGCTCGCGCACCAGCGGCGCGGCGCGGGAGGTGGAGAAATGCGCCAGCATCACCGCGTCCATGCCGCCGAGCCGGGGCGCGGCCTGCGCCACCAGCCGGTTGTGGGTGTCGGCGTCGCCCTTGCGCAGCAGGTCGATCGCGTCCGGCACCAGCACGGTGGTGAGGGCGGCGGAGGGCCGCAGCCGGGCCGATTCCTCGGCGAACTCGTCCTCCATCGTGCCGATGGAGGGGGCGAAGGTCGCCAGCATGCCGATCCGGTCGCCCTGCGCCAGCGCGGCCTCGAACATGGCCTCGTTCGGCTTCAGCACCGGCACCGGCAGCACGGCCGCGGCGCGCTCGATCGCCGGGCCGAAGGCCGAGCAGGTGACGAGCAGCCCGTCTGCGCCGATGCGGTGCCCGTAGCGCGCGAAGGTGACGAAGCGCTCGATCATCTCCTCGCCGAGGTCTGCCTCGCGCGCCCGGTCCGCCGACAGCGCGTCGTCGAGCAGGTTGACGAGCTCGGCCTCCGGCCAGCCCTGCGCGAAGGCCGCGAGCACCGGATCGATCGCGACCGGCGTCGCATGCAGGAGGACGATGCGCGGCGATGTCATGTCCGATTCTCCCGGGCGGCGCGCACCGATGCGCGCGGGCCACTGCACGTTGGCTGTTCCATGCGCGGGTGCCGGCCGGTCATCCCTTGACCGCGCCGGCGGCGAGCCCGCTCATCAGCATGCGCTGGAACAGCAGGAAGATCAGCGCCACCGGCAGGGTGCTGACGATCGCCCCCGCCGCGCTGACGCCCCACACCGCCGGCTCGCCGAGCGCGAACTGGCGCATAATGACCGGCAGCGTCTTCACCTCGGCGGTGGAGGTCAGCAGGAAGGCGAACAGGAAGTTGTTCCAGGTCATGATGAAGGCCAGCAGCCCGCCGGCCACCAGTCCCGGCAGCGACAGCGGGATGATGATCCGCCACAGCACCTTCAGCCGGCCGCAGCCGTCGACCTGCGCCGCCTCGTCGAGGTCACGCGGCAGGGTCGAGAAATAGTTGATGAGCAGCAGCAGCACGAAGGGCGCCGAATGCGTCGCCTCGGCGAGGATCATGCCGAGATGAGTGTTGTTGAGCCCGTAGGTGCGGAAGATCACCAGCAGCGGCACCAGCAGCACCACGCTCGGGATGGTGTAGGCGACCAGCGTCGCCACTAGGAAGGACGAGCGCCCGAAGAAGCGGAAGCGCACGAAGCCATAGGCGCCGAGGCTGGCGATCACCAGCGTCAGCAGCATGTTGCCGCCGGCGATGATGGTGCTGTTGCGGAAATACATGCCGAACGGCACCGCCTCGAACAGGCTGCCGTAATTCGCCAGCGTCGGCGCCTCCGGGAAATAGGTCACCTGCCGATTGCTGAGCCAGGCGCGGTCGAAGTCGGCGGTGTGCTCGGGCGTGATCGAGGCGATGAAGATCCAGATCAGCGGCGCCAGCGAGTAGAACAGCACGACGAAGGCGCCGAGCCCGATCAGCGCGCGGCGGGGCGCCTGCGAGCGGCGCCGGCGGATGGTGCGGGGCGCGGCGCTCATGACGCGTTCACCAGCACGTTGCGCGCGAGGTGGCGCACATAGAAGGCCGAGACGAACATGAGGATCGCCGCCAGCACCACGGCGATGGCCGAGGCGTAGCCGATCTGGAACTGGTTGGTCAGCATGAAGCTGTAGACCGCTTCGGTGTGGTTGCTGAAGCCGGGCCCGCCGCCGGTCATGACGAAGATCATGTCGATGTGGTTGGACATCCAGATCATGCGCAGCAGCACGAGGAAGAAGATGGTCGGCAGGATGTGCGGGATGGTGATGCTGACGAACTGCGACCAGCGGCTGGCGCCGTCCACCTGCGCCGCCTCGTAGAGCTCGCCGGGAATCGTCTGCAGCGCGGCGAGCAGGATCAGCGCCATCAGCGGCGCGCCGTACCAGACCATGGCCGACACCACGATCCAGAAGCTGGCGAGCGGGCTGCTCATCCAGGCGACGTAGTTGTCGATCAGCCCGGCGCGCACCAGCAGGTCGTTCACCACGCCGAAATTGCCGTCGAACATGTAGAGGAACAGCAGGCCCACCACGGCCGGCGGGGTGATGTAGGGCACCATCATCGCCGCCCGCACGAAGCCGCGCCCGCGGAAGTTGAGGTTGAGGAACAGCGCGATCGGCAGCGCGATGGCGAGCTCCAGCGAGACCACGGCGAGGTCCCAGCGCAGCGTGCGCCACAGCCCGTCGAGGAACACCTGGTCGTCCAGCATGCGCCGGAAATTGTTGAGCCCGATGAAGGCCGCACGCTGCAGGCGCAGCAGCGAGGCGTTGGTCATCGCCAGCTCCACCGCCTTCAGGGTCGGGTAGACCGTGACGGCCGCCAGCAACAGGCAGATCGGCGCGATGAGCATGTAGGGGAACAGGTCGATGCGCTTCCGGCGGCGCCGGGTCGTCGCAACCGTCGCGATCGGGATGTCGCTCATTGCCGGCCTCCGCGGGCGTTGGGTCGGGCGCGCGTGATCATCTACACGCCCGATCGCTTGAATTTCTGGAAGCAGTGCGGGGTGAGGGGGGCGAGCAGGTCGACCGCGCCGCCGCGCACCACCACCTCGCCGACGTAGAGGTCGCCGCAGGAATCGCACCACAGCCCGTGCGGGGCGATGAAGTTGCCCGGCAGCAGCGGCTTGTGGCCGCCGAACCGCGCGACAACCTTGCCGTCCGGGTCGCACACGGTGACGCGCGCCACCGGGTCGTGCCCGGCCGGCGGGCAGCGGCAGGCCTTGTCGTGGACGTGGTAGCCAACGGGCTTGGCCCAGCCGAGCTCGGCGATGTGGATGAAGTCCTGGTCGTCGATGAAGATGTCGTTGGGGCGGCCGACCCAGTCCCACGCGTTCAGGAACACGCCGTCGGCGGTGAAGATCTGGACCCGCGAATTCTCCCGGTCGCACACATAGACCCGGCCCGAGCTGTCGACCGCCACCGCATGCACGAGGTTGAATTCGCCCGGCCCGGTGCCCGGCTGGCCCCAGGAGGCCAGGTGCCGGCCCTCGGCGGAGAAGCGGTGGACGCGCGCATTGCCGTAGCCGTCGCTGATATAGAGGTCGCCATTGGGCGACTTGGCGACATTGGTGACCCGGTTGAAGGGCTGGCCGCCGAACAGCACCGGGCTGACGCCGATCTCGTAGCCGGTCTGCGAGGCGACGCCGGGCTCGCCCAGCATCATCTTGAAGTTGCCGTCGGCGTCGAAGATGCGGACCGTGTGGTCGGCGTCGTCGGTCAGGTAGAGCTGGTCGTCCTTGTCGATGTAGATGCCGTGCGGGCTGGCGAAGACGCCCTCGCCCCAGGCGTCGAGGAAGCGCCCCTCCTTGTCGAACACGATGACCGGGTGCTCGCCGCGATTGAACACGTAGACCCGGTCCCGCGAGTCGACCGCGACGCCGGCGACCTCGACGAAGGACCAGCCTTCGGGAAGCTGCTCCCATCCCCGCACAACGTCGAACTCAAAGCGGTGCGCGCCGTAACTCATACCCCGTCCTCTGGATTGCGCCGTTCCCGCCGGGCCTTCGGGCGGGCCCCGCCCGCTGCCGGCGACGATCCCCGGAAGCTAGCGGTTCGGCGCGGCGCGGCTGTCGCGCGGGCGACATTCGGACGCCGCCGGCGAGCGGATCGCGCTTTCGATCAGGCCGTCGGGGCGGCGAGGTCGCGGCAGATCAGCGCTACCGCCAGCATGCCCGGATCGTCGAGGCCCACCGAGCGGTCGGCGAACATGCGCGCGCGTCCGACCCGGTTGGGCCGCGCGCGGTAGTCGTCGAGCGTCGTCTCCGCCGCTGCCAGCGCGCTTTTTGGCATGCCGGCGAAGTCGCCCGCGCCGCGCAGCGCCTCCTCGATGGCGGCCAGCATGTCGACCACCGTCTTGTCGCCGAGCGCCGCGCCGCCGCGCGCCAGCATGGTCTCGCGCGCGAGGCCGAGCATGGCAGCGACGTCGCCCGCCGAGAGCTCGGTGCGGCCGGCATAGCCCTTGCCGAAGGCGAGGAACACGAAGGCGACCAGCGAGCCGAGGCTGGAGCCGGTCGCCCCGCTCGCCGCCATGCCGGCGCGCTTGAAGAAGTCGCCATAGTCGGCCGGCGGTGAGGCCACCGCCTCGGCCGCCTTGGCGAAGACGCGCCGAAGCGTCATGCCGGTGTCGCCGTCGCCGAGCTTGCCGTCGGCCTTGTTGAGCTCCTGCTCGCGCTCCGCTGCGATGGCGGCGACCCGCGCCAGCAGGGCCGCGAACCCGGTCGTCGTCACGCTCACGGCTGGTTCCTCCAGAACGGGCAGTCGGCCGGGGCGCGCAGCAGCGCGTCGAGCTCGTCGTCGACGCCGATCAGGCTGAGCGAGCAGCCGGCCATTTCCATCGAGGTCGCGTAGTGCCCGACCAGCGGCCGCAGCACCGTGATGCCGCGCTGGTCGAGCCCAGCCTTCACCCGCCGGTAGATGATGAAGAGCTCGTCGAGCGAGGTGGCGCCGAGGCTGTTGACCAGCACCCAGACCCGCTCCTGATGCGCCTGCGGCAGGTCGGCGAGCAGGCGCTCCAGCATCTCGTCGGCGACCTCGTCGGCCGGGGCGAGCGTGCGCCGCCAGATGCCGGGCTCGCCATGGATGCCCATGCCCATCTCCATCTCGTCCTCGCCGATGGTGAAGGTCGGCTCGGCGGCGCCGGGCACCTGGCAGGGATAGAGCGCGCAGCCGATGGTGCGCATGCGCTCCACCGCCTTGGCGGCGATGCACGTCACCTCGTCGAGATCCGCGCCCTGCTCGGCCGCCGCGCCGGCCGCCTTGTAGGCGAGGATGAGGCCGGCCACGCCGCGACGCTTCGCGCTTTCCTCGGGCGCGGCGCTGGCGATGTCGTCGCAGCCCAGCACGGTGGTGGTGCGGATGCCTTCCTCCTCGACCAGCTCGCCGGCGAGGTCGAAATTCATCCGGTCGCCGCCATAATTGCCGTAGAGGCGCAGCACGCCGCGCCCGCCGTCGGCCGCCTTGATCGCCTCCACGCAGTCGCCTACGGCCGGGCCGGCGAACACCTCGCCGATGGCGCAGGAATCGATCAGCCCGCGCCCGACATAGCCGGTGAAGAGGGGCAGATGGCCGCTGCCCCCGCCCGAGACGATGCCGACCTTGCCGTTCTTCGGCGCGCGCGCGTCGCGGATCACCCGGCCGCGCTCGCCGGTGCGCACCAGCGTCGGGTGGGCGGCGCACAGGCCCTCGAGCATCTCGTCGACATAGGCGTCCGGCGCATTCATCAGCTTCTTCACGAGGGGCTCCTTCGCGGGCAGGCGGATCGGGATCGTGCCCTCCCGCGCTCGTCGCGCGGGACGGGTCGGCCGGCGAAAGGCCGGCCGGGCACGGCGCGCGGCAATTTAGCGAGGCGCCGGAGCGCCGAATGTCGCCCGGGCGACAGACGGGAGGTGCGTATCCGGCCCTCGGGGCGGGTCACACTACCGGCGAGGTGCCGCCGTCGATGTTGATGGCGACGCCGGTGAGGTAGCTCGCCCGCGCCGAGGCGAGGAAGGTGATGACGTCGCCGGCCTCCCTCGACTCGCCGACGCGCCCGAGCGGGATGTCGCGCTTTTGCGCGTCCTCGGCATAGAGCGCGTCGAGCGCCGCGCCCTCGGCGGCGAGGCCCTGGCGGTGGTAGCGCCGCTCGTGCTGACCGCTCTTGATGAAGCCGATGCACACCGTGTTGACGAGGATGTTGTCGGGCGCGAGATCGCGCGACAGCGCCTTGGTGACGGCGATGCCGCTCGCCCGCGCGGTCGAGGTCGGCAGCGAGCCCGCCCGCGGCGCGCGTCCGGCGATGGCGGTCACGTTGATGATGCGCCCGCCGCCGAGCGAGCGCATCTGCGGGATCACCGCCCGGATCAGGTCGAGCGCCGCCCACACCTTGACGTCGAAATCGCTCATCCATTCCTGCCGCGTGGTCTGCTCGAACGGCTTGGCGAGCGAGGTACCGGCATTGTTCACCAATATGTCCACCCGCCCCAAGCGGGCGAGCGCGGCGCCGACGATGCGCTCGGCGGCGCCCTCCTCGGTGATGTCGCAGGCGAAGGGCAGAACGGTGCCCGCGCCGCGCGCATTGATCGCCTCCGCCGTCGCCTCGACCAGCCCCGCGCGCCGGCCGACGATGACGACGTTGCCGCCCTCGGCGGCGATGCGCTCGGCGGCGGCGCGCCCGATTCCCTCGCCCCCGCCGGTGATCACCGCCACCTTCCCGGTCAGTTCCAGATCCACCCTCGTCTCCTTCCCTTCGTTGCGCCGGGCGCAGCCGGGCGCTCACGCCTCGGCGTCGACCTTGACCTGGTTGAACGTCTTCAGCGACGAGATGGCGAGCACCGCGAAGGCGAGCACGATCAGCGCCGTCGACAGCGGCCGGTCGAAGAAGATCATGAAGTCGCCGCCCGACATTTCCAGTGACTGGCGCAGCGCGCTTTCCAGCAGCGGGCCGAGGATCATGGTGAGGATCAGCGGCGCGGCGGGAATGTCGACCTTCTTCATCAGGTAGCCGGCGACGCCGAACGCCAGCATCACGCCGATGTCGAAAGTCTGGTTGCTGAGGCTGTAGGCGCCGACCACGCAGAAGGCGAGGACGATGACGACGAGGATCGGGTAGGGCACGCGCAGCATCGCCACCCAGAGCGGGATCAGCGGCAGGTTGAGCACGAGCAGGATCAGGTTGCCGACCACCAGGCTCGCGATCACCGCCCAGACGAACTGCGCGTGCTCGATGAACAGCGTCGGGCCGGGCACCAAGCCGTTGATCATGAACGCGCCCATCAGGATCGCGGTGGTCGGCGAGCCCGGAATGCCGAGGGTGAAGAGCGGGATCAGCGCGGCGTTGGCGTAGGCGTTGTTGGCCGTCTCCGGCCCGGCCACGCCCTCGATGGCGCCGCGGCCGAACTCGTCCGGGTGCTTGGAGATCCGGCGCTCCACCGCATAGGACAGGAAGGCCGGGATCATCGATCCGAGCCCCGGGATCAGGCCGAGCATGAAGCCGATCAGCGTGCCGCGCGCGACCGGACCGGCGGAGCGCCGCACGTCCTGCCGCGACATGTAGAGCGAGCCGACCGGCGGCGCGAACATCGCGGTCAGCGGCCGCTCGATGCTGAGCAGGATCTCGGCGATGCCGAACAGGCCCATCACCACCGGCACGATCGGAAGGCCGTCCATCAGCTCGAGCTGGCCGAAGGTGAAGCGCTGCATCCCCATGATCGGGTCGATGCCGACCTGCGCCAGCAGCAGCCCGATGGTCGCCGCGATCAGCGCCCTCGTGATGGACTGGCTGGCGAGCGAGGTGACGAGCACCAGCCCGATGAGCAGCAGCGCGAAGATCTCCGGCGGCCCGAAGGTGAGGGCGAGCCGGGTGAGCGGCAGCGCCAGGAACACCAGCCCGATGGTGGCGATGGTGCCGCCGATGAAGGAGCCGATGGCGGCCACCGACAGCGCCGGCCCGGCGCGCCCGAGCCTCGCCATGGCGTAGCCGTCGAGGCAGGTGACGGCGGAGGCCGCCTCGCCCGGCGTGTTGATGAGCACCGAGGTGATGGTGCCGCCATACATCGCGCCATAATAGATGGCGGCGAGCATGATGATGGAGCCGGTCGGGTCAAGCGTAGCGGTGACCGGGATCAGGATGGCCGTGCCCGCCGCCGGGCCGATGCCCGGGAGCACCCCGATCAGCGTGCCGAGCACGCAGCCGATCAGCGCGTAGGCGAGATTGCCCGGATGCAGGACGTCGGCGAAGCCACCGATGAGAAGCAGGAAGGTTTCCACGCGCTAGGCTCCGCACAGCCAGGAAGGACACAGGCCGGGCAGATCCTCGCTCGGCAGCGGCACGTTCAGCCAGTGGCTGAAGACGTATTCGATGCCGAAGCTGCCGACCGCCGCGACGACGAGGATGGTCAGCGGGTTGCGCGTGCCGAGCGCCCACAGCACCACGGCGTTCATCACGAACATGGTGGCGCCGTAGCCGACCCGCTCCAGGAAGAAGGCGGCGCCGGCGAGGGCGAGCAGCAGCGTCACCAGCCGGAACAGGCCGGCGCGGTCGCTCGCGAAATCGGTGTTGCCGCGCGCCAGCTCGCGCGCCGCTTCGCCGAAGGTCGCCTCGAGGAAGGTGATCACCGAGAGCAGCGCCAGGATCAGCGCCAGCCAGAACGGGAAGAAGCCGGGGCCGGGGCCCATGGGCGTGTAGTAGTGCAGCTCCAGCGCGCCGCGCACCAGCATCACGCTGGGGATGAAGATTGCCACCGAAGTGATCTGGTAGACCCGCTGTGTCGTCATCACGTCGCCTGTGTTCGGGGATGAGCGCGCTGCGCACGGGGGGCGGTCATCGCCGATCCGGCCCTCCGGGCACGGGAGCGATGCCGTCCGGCGGCAGCCGGACCGCCCCATCGCGAAGCCCGACGGGACGTCCGGCGCCGGCGGAAGCGCTACTGGCCCTGCTTGCGCGCGGCCTCGATCAGCGGCTTGAAGCGCGCGTCGACCTTGTCCCAGAAGGCGGCATATTCGGCCGGCGGCAGATAGCTCAGCGTGTTGCCGTACTCGGTCATCCGCTCCTTCAGGGTCGGGTCGTCCATCGCCGTCTTGAGCGCAAGCGTCAGCCGGTCGATCACCGCCTGCGGCGTACCCGCCGGGGCGGCGAGGCCGATGTCGGAGCCGATGGCGCCGATCTCGGGATAGCCCGCCTCGCCGACGGTCGGCACGTCCGGCAGGTTCGGGTCACGCTTGTCGCTCATCACCGCGAGGATGCGCAGCGCGCCGGACTTCTGCTGGGTGACGAGCTCGCCGATCGAGTTCATCGACACGTCGGTGTGCCCGCCCATCAGCGCGGTGAGCTGCGGCCCGCCGCCCTGGAAATTCACCGTCGCGAGCTTGGTGCCGGTGCCGTTCTCAAACGCCAGTGCCGCGAAATGGCCGGTCGCCATGAAGCCGCTGGTGCCGGCCTTGATCTTGCCGGGCTTCGCCTTGGCGGCGTCGACCACGTCCTTGAGCGTCTTGAAGGGGCTCGAGCTCGTCACCACGATGCCGAACGGGGCGCCGTAATAGAGGCCGATCGGCACCAGGCTGTCGCGCCCGAACGGCGATTTGCGCTCGGTGTCGAGATAGCCGCTGGCGGCGGTCGGCAGCACCAGCAGGGCGATGGTCTGGCCGTCCGGCTTGGCGGTCGCGACATAGCCGAGCCCGATCTGCATCGAGGCGCCGGGCTTGTTGACGACTTCCACCGGCACGCCGAGATCCTTCTCCAGCAGCGGCCCCAGCAGGCGCGCGGCGGTATCGGCGCCGCCGCCGGCCGTCGAGGGCACGACGAAGGTGATCGGCTTGCCCTTCTGGGGGAAGTCGTCGGCGGATGCGACGCCGGTGCAGGCCAACAGGCCCGTCAGCGCAAGAAGCAGTGCCTTCCTCATGTTTGTCTCCCTTTTTCCCTTGGCTTGCGGCTTGTTGGTCGGCGGCCGCTTTTCGTCCTTGGCGTCGTGTCGTCGGTGCTCCGCCTGTAGCGGGCGCGGCTGCCGCGTCAGGCTTCCGGCAGCCGGCGCAGCTTCTTCAGCATGGTCGGCTGCTCGGGCAGCGGGCGGCCGGGGAAGAGCAGCGGCCAGGTGCTCCGCGTGACCTGCCCGACATAAAGGTCGCCGCGCGAATCCACCGCTAGCCCGTGCGGCGAGGTGAACTGGCCGAGGCCGTTGCCCGCGCCCTCATGGCTGTCGAGCCGCCCCACCAGCCGTCCGTTCTGCACGATGCTGATGCGCGGGCCGAGATTGGGATAGTCGCGGTTATGCGCGAGATGGGGCGGCAGCTCGCCGAGGAAGAACAGCGGGTCGGTGCACCCGACCATGCACATGCCGCCGGGCCGGTGCAGGTTGTTCCACTGCGTCTCGTAGCGGCCATTGCCGTCGAACACCTGCATCCGGTGGTTCTCCCGGTCGACGACATAGACCCAGCCGTCGTCGTCGCAGGCGATCTTGTGCGGCAGGTTGAACTCGCCGGGCCCCGAGCCGCACGTGCCCCACGACATCAGATAGCGCCCGTCGGGATCGTATTTGTGGATCGCGGCGTTGCCGTAGCCGTCGGAGACGTAGATGTCGCCATTCGGCGCCAGCGCGGTGTGGGTCGGCCGGTTGAACGGTCGGTTGCTCATGCGCGGGGAGGGCTGGTCCGGCGTGCCGATGCGCAGCAGCACCCGGCCGTCCAGCGTGCAGCGTGTGACGGTGTGGGTGCCCTCGTCGGTGCAGTAGATGGTCTGGTCGGGACCGATATGCAGCCCGTGCGGCTTGGTGAAGAGGTCTTCGCCCCAGCTATCGAGGACGTTTCCCTCGCGGTCGAACACGATCAGCGGCCGCTCGCCGCGGTTGAACACATAGACCCGGTCGCGGGCGTCGATCGCGACCGAGGGCACCTCGCCGAGGGCCCAGCCCGGCGGCAGCTTCGCCCAGTCGGCGAGCGGCTCGTAGCGGTAGGTGCCGGTACCCAGTACGATGTTCTGTTCCAGCGTTTCCATGTCCCAGGCCTTGTGTTCCGGCGTCTTTGCGCCGGTTGTCGCGTGGTCGGACCGGCTACTCCTCCACGATCCGTCGGAGCTTGCGCAGCGAGTTGAGCTTGTCGGGCAGCGGCCGCCCGGGGAACAGCGAGGGCCAGGACGAGGTCGTGACCTCGCCCACATACATGTCCCCGCGCGAATCGAGCGCGATGCCGTGCGGCGAGGTGAACTGGCCGATACCCGTGCCCGGGCCGCCATGGCTGTCGAGGCGGCCGACCACCTCGCCGTTCGAGAGGATGCTGATGCGCGGGCCGAGATTCGGGTTGTCGCGGATATGCGTCATGTAGGGGCCGATCTCGCCGACGAAGCATAGCGGGCAGGGGCCGTCGGTCATGTACATCGCGCTCGGCCGGTGCAGGTTGTTCCACTGCGTCTGGTAGCGCCCCTCGCTGTCGAAGATCTGGATGCGGTGGTTCTCGCGGTCCGCCACATAGACGAGGCCGTCCGCGTCGCAATGGATGTTGTGCGGCAGGTTGAACTCGCCGCGCCCCGAACCGGAGCGGCCCCAGCTCAGCAGATGCCGCCCGTCGGGGCTGAATTTGTGCACGGCGGCGTTGCCGTAGCCGTCCGAGACGTAGATGTCGCCGTTCGGCGCCAGTGCGGTGTGGGTGCAGCGGTTGAACGGGCGTCCGCTCATGCGCGGGGCGGGCTTGCCCGGCACGCCGATGCGCATCAATAGCCGTCCCTCCAGCGTACATTTGCACACGGTGTGGGTGCCCTCGTCGGTGCAGTAGATGCTCTGGTCGGAGCCGATATGCAGGCCGTGCGGCTTGGTGAACAGGTCCTGGCCCCAGCTATCGAGGAAGCCGCCGTCGGGGCCGAGCACCACCATCGGGTGGGCGCCGCGGTTGAACACGTAGACCCGGTCGCGCGCGTCCACCGCCACCGCCGCCACCTCGCCGAGCACGACGTGCTCCGGCAGGCTCATCCAGTCGTCGAGCGGCTCGTAGCGGAAGCGGCCGGTGCCCAGCACCAAGGGGCCGTCGACGCTCTCCGCGGGCCTGCTGTCCTGCACGTCCATGCTGCGCGTCCGTCCTGCCCTGTGCCGGAACGGGTTCGATCTCGCCTCGAGTTCGCCCGCCGGTCATCTCACTCAGTGAGTTTTAAATCCAACTCAACGGAATATGGCAGCGGAATGCCGCACGGTCAAACGCAAAGCGGGACAGCATCGCGACGGCGCCCCGGTCACGTTGTGAGCGCCGGAGCGTTGGGCTAACGTGTTGGCCATGAACGAGATTGGCGCCATCAACCGCGTGCTGAGGCTGGTCAGCCTGCTGTCGGACTACCCGCATCTCAACGCCAAGCAGGCCGCCAACCTGTTGGGATGGCCGGTCAGCAGCACGCACCGGCTGCTGCGCAAGCTGGCCGAGCACGAGTTCGCCGAACAGACAGATGGCAACTTCTCGCCGGGCATGGAGCTCTACCGCATCGTCGGCCGGCTCAGCGGCAAGATGCCCTTCGCCGAGATCGCCGAGCCGCTGCTCGACGCGCTGACGCGCCAGTTCAACGAAACCTCGATGCTGACCATCCTCGAGCGCCGGCAGCTTCGCATGTATACGGCGCAGGCCGCCTCGCCGCAGGACCCGATGCGCTACATCGTCGAGCTCAACCGTCGCGACCCGCTGGTGTGGGGCGCCTCCGGCCGCGCCTTGCTGGCGCATCTGAGCCCGGAGGAGATCGACACCGCCATCGCCACCTGCACCACGACCAACATCCGCGGCGAGGTGCTGGACCCGGCCGAAGTGCGGGCGGCACTGGAGGCGACGCTGAAGGAGGGCTTCGCCCTGTCGCGCTCGCACCGCACGCTCAATTCGATCGGCATCGCCGTGCCGTTCTTCGGCCCGCAGGGCGACGTGATCGGCAGCGTCGGCTTCCAGATTCCCGGCTTCCGCTTCCGCGAGGAGCAACTCGCCGGGCTGGTGGAGGGGCTGACGCAGACCGCCCTGATCATCTCGCAGCAGATCGGCGCCAAGCCGAATTTCTGAGCCGGCCTGCGGCGCGCCCCGTCGGACGACGTCCTTGCGAAATCGCGCCCGCTCGACCTAAGCTCAGTCAGGAGGAAACGGAGCCATTCCCAAAAGGAAGGTTCGAACCATCCGGCCGCGCGTAAGCAACGAGCGGAACAAATCAAAATATATATAAATCCGCCTAGGAAAACGCCAATGGAAACCAGCACCATCGGATATGCGCCGTCCACCGGTGCGGACATCCTTCACGACGTGAAGGTCAACATGGACCGCAACGGAAACCTGCCCTATCCCCGCTTCATGGAGATGCTGCGGCTGGAGGACAGGAACTTCCTCCTCACCCGCTCGGTCGCCAAGTGCCTCGCCAAGAACCAGGCGCTCTACCTTCAGGGCGACCGCTCGGAGAACCTGTTCATCGTGCTGCGCGGGACGGTGAAGGTTCACTACATCCACGACAATGGCAGCTCGCTCACCACCTCCTACTGTCGGGAGGGCATGCTGGTCGGCGCCCATGGCTGCACCCGATGGGCCGGCAATCACTGCTGGTCGGCGCAGGCGCTGGAGGACAGCCGCGTCCTGTGGATCGGGCGCGAGCAGCTCGTCGAGCTCACCGAACGCTCGGCCCATGCGCTGCGCTGCGTGCTGGCGATCGCCGAGTTCAAGGCCGAGCAGCTCAAGAAGGTGATCCAGATCCTTGCCGAGACCACGGTGGAGCGTCGCATCGCGCTGGCGCTGCGCCATCTCGGCGCGCTCTACGGCATCGACCGCGGCGAGGAGATCGAGATCGACGGCCGGCTGACCCATCAGGAGATCGCCGAGATGATCGGCGCCTCGCGCCAGAGCGTGACCACGCTGCTGACGGGCCTGGAGAAGGCCGGCGAGATCCGCCGCGAGGGGCGGCGGCTGTTCATTCCCTGCAACCCGACCGCCGGCCGCCTCGCCGACCCGCCGCTGCGCACCAGCGAGCGGCATTGAGGGCTCCGCAGCGCGCCTGCCGCCCGTGCTCGCGGGCGGCGTCGGGGCGGGAGATTGTCGTGCGTCCGACAGTGGCGGCGCGCGCATCGGCCTAGGCTGCGGCCTTCCGGCCCGGCGCCGCGCGCCGGCCGGCCCGCATACACCCGCACGGAGACTCCCGATGGCCGATCACGACGCGCCTGTCTGGTTCATTACCGGCTGCTCCTCGGGCTTCGGCCGCGAGCTGGTGAAGCAGGTGCTGGCCCGCGGCTGGAAGGTGGTGGCGACGGCGCGTGATCCTGCCAAGGTGGCCGATCTCGTCCAGGGCTTCGAGGAGCAGGCGCTCGCTGTGCCGCTCGACGTGAGGGACGCGGCGCAGGTCGATGAGGCGGTCGCGCGCACGCTGGAGCGCTTCGGGCGGATCGACGTGCTGGTGAACAATGCCGGCTACGGATACCAGAGCTCGGTCGAGGAGGGCGAGGACGGCGCGATCCGTGCGATGTTCGAGACCAATGTCTTCGGCCTCGCCGGCCTGATCCGCCGCGTGCTGCCGGTCATGCGCGCGCAGCGCAGCGGCTTCGTCGTCAACTTCTCCTCCATGGCCGGCATCTCCGGCAATCCCGGCACCGGCTACTACGCGGCCAGCAAGTTTGCCGTTGAAGGGCTGTCGGACGCGCTGGCGAAGGAGGTGGCCGATCTCGGCATCACGGTGCTGCTGGTCGAGCCCGGCCCGTTCCGCACCGAGTTCCGCACCGCCGTGCAGCGCGAGGAGAGCAGGATCGCCGACTATGAGGCGACGGTCGGCGCCCGGCTGCGGGCGATCTCCCATCCCTCGACGGCGCCCGGCAACCCGATCAAGGCGGCGCAGGCCGTGCTCGCCGCCGTGACCGCCGACAAGCCGCCCGCGCGCCTGCTGCTCGGCAGGCTGGCGCTGCAGAACGCGCGCGACAAGCTCGCCTCGATGCAGGCCGATTTCGCCGCCTGGGAGGCGGTCACGCTCGGCGCCGACGACCGCTGACGCCGCGCGCGGCGCCGGTGGCTCTCAGGCCATCACGCGCCCGCCATTGACGTCGAGGATCGCGCCGGTGGTGTAGCCGCTCATCTGCGTCGATCCGAGGAAGAGATAGGCGCCGACGCAGTCCTGCGGAACGCCGAGCCGGTTCAGCGGCACCGCCGCCTTCACCGCCTCGAGCCGCTCGGGCGGCGTGCCGTCGTGGAACGGCGTGAGGATGAGGCCCGGCGCGACGGCGTTGACGCGGATCGCGTCCCTGGCGAACTCCTGCGCCATGCTGCGGGTCAGCGAATGCACCGCGGCCTTGGCTGCGGCATAGATGGCCGAGCCAACGCGTCCGCCATTGCGGCCCGCCACCGAGCCGGTATTTATCACCGAGCCCCGGCCGGAGGCGCGCAGCGCCGGCAGCGCGGCCTGGGTCACGGCGAGGATCGAGCGGACATTGAGGTCCATCAGCCGGTCATAGCCGGCGCCGTCATAGGTGGTGAGCGGCACCATGTCGCTCAGCCCGCCGGCATTGTTGACCAGTATGTCGAGCCCGCCGAGCCCGGCGATCGCGCGCCCGGCCATGGCCTGCGCCTCCTCCGCCCGGCTCACATCGCCCGAGACGAGCATCGCCCGCGCGCCCGCCGCGGTCAGTTCATCGACCAGCGCCCGCGCCGGCGCCTCGTTGTGGAAATAGTGCACCGCCACGGCCGCACCGTGCTCGGCGAAGGCGCGTGCCACCGCCAGCCCGATGCCGGAGCTGGCGCCCGTGACGAGGACGCGGGCTCCCTTGAGATCATCGAGTATCATCGTCTCGGCCTTTGCTGCTGACGGGCGCGCGCGGCGCGGCCGGCGGCACGATGACGTCGCGCGCCGGCAGGGCCTCGCCGCCCAGGAATGCGGTGATGTTGCGAAAGGCGTGGGCCGCCATGATAGGCACGTCGTCCATCAGGCTGCCCGCCGAATGCGGGGTCAGCACGACATTGTCGAGGCCGCGCAGCGGCGAATCCGCCCGCAGCGGCTCCTCGGCGAAGACGTCGAGGCCGGCACCGGCGAGCCGGCCGTTCCTCAGTGCCGCGACGAGGTCGGCCTCGACCACCAGGTCGCCGCGCGCCGCGTTGACGAGCGTCGCGCCCGGTTTCATGCGGGCCAGCGCGGCGGCATCGATCATGCCGGCATTGGCGGCTCCGCCCGGGCAGTGGAGCGTGACGATGTCGCTCTGCGCCAGCAGCTCCTCGAACGGGACGAAGCGCGCGCCATGCGCCAGTTCTCCGGCCACCGGGCCGCGGCGGGTGAAATAGAGCACCTCGCCGTCGAAGCCGCGAAGCTGGCGGGCGACCGCGCGGCCGATATTGCCGAAGCCGACGATGCCGACCGCCTTGCCATAGAGCCGCTGGCCGACCGGGCGTATCTCTCCGGAAATCCAGCGGCCCTCGCGCAGCGCCCGGTCGGCGAGCGGGATCCGCCGCAGCGTCGCCAGCATCAGCGCGATCGCGTGCTCGGCGATGGTGTCGGCATTGACGCCGGCGGTGATGGCGACCGCGATGCCGCGCCGCCGGGCGGCCTCGGTGTCGATCTTGTCGTAGCCGGTGCCCCATTTCTGGATGAAGCGCAGGCACGGGGCGCAGGCCATCATCGCGTCTGTGACCGGCGCGGTGACGAGCAGCACCTCGCTCGCCGCCAGCATCGCCTCGCTCATGTCCTGCGGCCGCTCGGCGAAGGCGAGCTCGAAGCCGGCCGGCGCGCCCTGCCGGATCACGGCCTGCGCATGCCGGTCGAAGACGAAGCCGAGGCAGGCGAGGCGCACCGTTGTCGGGGAGGGCGGCATCGCGTCAGTCGTCCCCCGCCGGGGCCGCCGGGCCTGTCCGCATCATCGTCTCCCCCCGGTGCTCGCCGGCCCGCATGTGACGGCATCCTGCGAGCCTAGCGGCGGGCTTCTTCCCGGCCTGTCGCCTGCGCGACATCGCCCGCCGGCCGAGGCGCTAGTCTCGCCGGCGCGGACGCGATTGCGTGGGACCAGCCATGTTCGAGGGATTTGCCGACACCTTTATCGATACCAGCGGCGCGCGGATCCGCGTGCGGCACGGCGGCGAGGGCCCGCCGCTGCTGCTGCTGCACGGCAACCCGCAGACCCATGTGTGCTGGCACAAGATCGCCAACGAGCTCGCCGAGGACTACCACGTGGTGGCGGCCGACCTGCGCGGCTATGGCGACAGCTCGGCCCCGGAGCCGGACGCCGACTGCGCCAATTATTCGTTCCGCGCCATGGCGCAGGACCAGATCGAGGTGATGCGCGCCCTCGGCCATGAGCGCTTCTTCCTCGCCGGCCACGACCGGGGCGGGCGCACCGCGCACCGCATGATGCAGGACTATCCCGAGGTGGTCGCCAAATGCGCCATCCTCGACATCCTGCCGAGCCGCCATGTCTGGCACAACGCCTCGCGCGCCTGGGCGCTGAAGTCCTGGCACTGGGTGTTCATGCCGCAGCCCGGCGGCCTGCCGGAGGCGATGATGGCCGCCGTACCGCCCGAGCAGTTCCTCACCAAGATGATGGTGCTGCCGGGCAATACGCGCAGCGTGTTCGACGAGGAGGCGTGGGCCGAATATGTGCGCTGCTTCACGCCGAAGATGATCATGGCGTCCTGCGCCGACTACCGTGCCTGCGCCACCGTCGACCTCGACATGGACGACGCCGATTTCGGCCGCAAGGTCGAGGTGCCGCTGATGGTCATGTGGGGCGTGCGCAGCCACACCCAGGCGGTGTTCAACGACGCGCTCGCCGTCTGGCGCGACTATGCCACCCATGTGGAGGGCGGGCCGGTGGTCAGCGGACACTTCATTCCCGAGGAGGTGCCGGAGGAGACGCTGGCGCGCTTTCGCGCCTTCTTCGTCTGACCGCTCGGCGAGGGCGGAGCGGCCTCAGCCCTTCAGCGCCTCCACCGCCCGCCAGTCGACCTCGAGCCCGAAGCCCGGCGCCTCGGTGAGGTGCACCCGGCCGTCGCGATACCGCGCGCCGCCGTGGAAGATGCGGTGGTGGATCGGGTGCATGTCCGAGTCGCCTACCGATTCGGCGGCGAAGGCGGCGTCGCCGAGTGCGGAGACGAGATGCGCGTGCAGGTGAGCCGCCGTGTGCGGGGCCACCATCACCCCCTTCATCGCCGCGTAGCGGGCGATGCGCAGCGCCTCGCTGAAGCCGGCATGGCGGGTGCAGTCGAACTGCACATAGCCGAGCGCCCCGCAATCGATGAACTCGCGCACCGTGAAGCGGTGCCACTCGCGCTCGCCATGGGCGAGGGGGATCGGGCAGCGGGCGGCGGCGCGGGCGAAGTCGGAGGGCTGCAGGTACCAGTGCAGCGGCTCCTCCAGCCAGAAGATGTCGTAAGGCTCGACCGCGCGGGCGAAGCGGATGCAGCCCTCGATATCGACGGGGGCGTTCATGTCCAGCATCAGCAGCACGTCGGGCCCGATCGCCGCGCGCACCGCCTGCACCCGCGCCACCTCGTCGGCGAGCGAGAGGGCCCCGGTCTTCAGCTTCACCGCGCGGAAGCCGTCGGCGACGAAGGAGGCGAGCTCGTCGGCGCAGGCGAGCGGGGATTCCCCCTCGACGTAAAAGCCGCCGACCGCATAGGTGAAGACGTCGGTACGGCTGCCGCCGAGCAGCCGGAACACGGGAAGCCCCGCCGCCTTGCCGCGCAGGTCCCACAGCGCGATGTCGATGCCCGCCATCGCCGCCATGAACTGCGGGCGCTGGTTGCGCGGCAGCGGGAGCGGCCGGGCGTCCCACGGGCCGCTGCCGCCCGGGCGCGGCACCGTGACGGCGAACAGCCGGTTCCAGATCTCCTCCGGCGCCAGCGGGTCGAGGCCGGTCAGCACCGGCGCGATCATGTCGAGCAGCGCGCACACGCTCGCCTGCGGGCCGGTCGAGATTTCGCCGATGCCGACGAGCCCTTCGTCGGTGCGGATCTCGACCAATACGAGCTGCGCGGTGTCGAAGGGCTCGTGCGCGGTCCAGCGCACCTTGTCGAAGCGGGCCGTCAGCGGGTGGACGCGCATGTCGGTGATCTTCACGGCGCGGCGCCCTCCCGGTATCCATCCTCGCCGGACGCTAGCGTGCGCGCGAAGCGGCGGCTGTCGCCCACCGGACAAGCGCTATCCCGGCCGGGTGCGTGGGGCCCGAAGCACTTGTCGTTTTGCCGACACCGCTCTCGGATGGCGCCCGCTAACGTGCGATGCTCGCCGAAGGGAGACCCGCCTCATGCTGCTCGACGCCACCGCCTCCGGCCTGTTCCCGATCGCGCCGACCCCGTTCACGCCCTTGGGCGCGGTCGACTTCGCCTCGGTGGACCGGCTGGTCGAGCGCTATCTCGCCGCCGGCGCGACCGGGGTCACCGTGCTCGGCATCATGGGCGAGGCGCCCAAGCTGGAGCCGGACGAGGCGCTCGCCATCACCGCCCGCTTCATCGACGGTTTCGGCGAGCTGCCGGTGATCGTCGGCGTTTCGGCGCCGGGCTTCGCCGCTATGCGCGCGCTCGCCCGGGCGGCGATGGAGCGCGGGGCCGCGGGCGTGATGATCGCCCCGCCGCCGGCGCTGCGCACCGACGACCAGATCACGGGCTATTACCGGCAGGCGGTGGAGGCGATCGGCACCGATATTCCGTTCGTCATCCAGGACTATCCGCTCACCCTGACGGTGCAGATGACCCCGCAGGTCATCCGCCGCATCGTCGAGGAGAACCCTTCCTGCGTGATGCTGAAGCACGAGGACTGGCCGGGGCTGGAGAAGATCTCGGCGCTGCGCGGCTTCCAGAAGGACGGCTCGCTGCGCCCGCTCTCGATCCTCACCGGCAATGGCGGGCTGTTCCTCGATTTCGAGATGGAGCGCGGCGCCGACGGCGCCATGACCGGCTACGCCTTCCCGGAGATGCTCGCCGACGTGGTGCGGCTGCAGAAGGAGGGGCTGCGCGAGGAGGCGCACAATCTGTTCGACGCCCATCTGCCGCTGCTGCGCTACGAGCAGCAGCAGGGCGTGGGCCTCGCGGTGCGCAAATACGTGCTGATGCGCCGCGGCTTCATCGCCAGCGACGCCCAGCGCAAGCCCGGCTCCGTGCTCACTCCCGCCGCGCGGGACGAGGTCGACTACCTGCTGGCCCGCCTCGCCCGCCATGACGGGCGGGCGCGCCTGTAGGCGGCTCGTCCTTCACGAGCGCCCCATCACTCGGCCGGTGCTGGTGTCGATGATGTGCATCTGGTTCAGGTTGGCGGCGAGGCCGAGCGGCTGGCCTTCCCGCGCCCCGCTGTCGGGCGGCAGCCGGGCGCAGAACTCCGTGCCCGCCAGGCGGAAATAGACGAAGCTCTCCAGCCCCACCGGCTCGACGATGTCGATCAGCGCGTCGAACACGGCATGGCCGGGCGGCAGCGGCTGGCGGGCGACGACGATGTGCTCGGGCCGCAGGCCGAGCAGCAGGTCGGAGCGCCCGGCGAGCCGGCCATAGCAGTGCCGGCGGTCGGCCGGCAGGTCGAGGCTGAGTTCCGCCCCGAGGCGCAGCGCCGGCCCGTCCGGCCCGCCGACCAGCTCGGCCGGCACGAAGTTCATCGAGGGCGAGCCGATGAATCCGGCCACGAAGTCGGTGGCCGGGGTGTGGTAGAGCTCGTGCGGGGTGCCGATCTGCTCGATCCGCCCCTTGTTCATCACCACGATGCGGTCGGCGAGTGTGAGCGCCTCCACCTGGTCGTGCGTCACATAGACAGTCGTGGTGCGCACCTTGTGCCGCAGCCGCTTGATCTCGGTACGCATCTGCACGCGCAGCTGGGCGTCGAGATTGGACAGCGGCTCGTCGAACAGGAACACCTTGGGCTGGCGCACGATGGCGCGGCCCATGGCGACCCGCTGGCGCTGCCCGCCCGAGAGCTGCTTCGGCTTGCGCGCCAGCAGGTCCTCGATGTTGAGGATACGCGCCGCCTCGCCGACGCGCTCCTCGATCAGCGCGCGCGGCACGCGCTGCTGGCGCAGGCCGAACGACATGTTCTCCTTCACCGTCATGTGCGGGTAGAGCGCGTAGCTCTGGAACACCATGGCGATGTCGCGGTCCTTCGGCGCGACGTCGGTGACGTCGCGCCCGCCGATGGTGATAAGCCCTTCGGAGACCTCCTCCAGCCCGGCGATCATGCGTAGCGTGGTCGACTTCCCACAGCCGGAAGGCCCGACCAGCGCGACGAACTCCTCGTCCGCGATGTTGAGATCGATGCCCCGCACCACGTCGTGGTCGCCGAACCGTTTGACGACGCCTTGAAGGTTGACTTCAGCCATGTGTCACCGTCGATCCCCGGGGCCCCTCGCAGCCGCGCCTCACGCCTCGCCCCGCAGCAGCTTGGCGCCCTGCTGGTTGAACTGGGCGGCGGTGATGTTGCCGCGCACGGCCTCCTGCCAGTAGGGCGGGATCTTGTCCTGGAAGTTGGTCCAGTACTCGTGCGCGTAGGGCGGGGTCCACCAGGTATCGAGATGGTCGAGCGACATGCGGATGAAGCGGTTGTCCTGGAACACCGGCCGCTTCGACAGTGAGGTGCGTACCGGCGGCACCATGCGGTTGGCGGTGAAGAGCATCGCCGCGTCGCCGCTGGCGATGAACTTCATGAACTCCCACGCCGCCTCCTTCTCCTTGCAGCTCGACACCATCATCGGGCCCTCGGGATTGGCGATCATGTAGTGCTTGTCGCCGACGCGCGGGTTCTGGGTGCCCTGGATCTTGTCGCCGAGCGCGGTCATCAGCGCCGGGCTCGCATGCGGGCCGTAGAACCACATGCCGCAGCGGCCCTTCTCCATCAGTGCGTAGAGTTCGCGATAGCCATCGGTGGCGGCGGTCGGCTGGGCCGAGTGGTCGCGCAGCGCCATGCCGAGCCACTTGTCGGTCACCTCGATCGCGGCGGGTGAATCGAAGTCCACCGTGCCGTCCGGGGTGGCGAACTGCACGCCGGCACTGGCCCAGATCGGGAAGATCACCTGGATCGCCGAGGCGGTCTGCCCGCGCATGGCGAAGCCGTAGCGGTCCGGCGCCTTCGTCAGCGCCTTGGCGTCGGCGATCAGCTCGTCATAGGTCTCCGGCGGCTTGAGATTGGCGTCGTTGAACCAGTCCGCCCGGTAGTAGAGGAAATAGGGGATGCTGGTCTGGGGCAGGTAGAGGAAGGGCTGGTCCGGCTTGGAGCGGGTCTGCTCCATGACGTTGGGAAAGAAGTCCGACTTCTCGTCCCATGCGTTGAAGCGGTCCTCGATCGGCTCGAGGATGCCGTTGTCGAAATAGTCCTGCACCCAGTACTGGATGGTGTTGATGACATCCGGCGGCGCGCCGGCGGCGTAGGAGACCACCAGCTTCTTGCGCGCCTCCATCACTGCCATGTTGGCGTCGAGCGCGACCTCGATGAAGTCCTGCGACTTGTTGAACATGTCGACCGAATCGACCGAGATCTTCTGGTGGTTCGGGTTGTCCGCCCAGTTCCAGTAGGTGAGCTTCACCTTCTTGCGCACGGCGGGCGCGGCCACCTGCGCATCGGCGCGCTTGGCCGTGGCCAGCACCGCCGCGCCCCCTGCCGCGAGGCCGAACACCTCGCGGCGCGAAAGCGAAGGGCCGGTAGCCCGGCTCGGGCGTTGACTATCGTCGCGTGCGTTGGTCGTCATCGTTTCCTCCGGGTCATTGTTCTGGTTCGGCCGCATGTTCCGCCGCGCCGTCGGGCGCGTGCGAAAGGTCGCATCGGGGCAACTCGTGTCGGGGCCGGTCGCCGCGGCTCGCCGGCGGCCCTCTTCGCAGTAAAGGCGCGAGGAAAATAAGCGGATCGCCCGGGCGTTAATGTCGTCTGGCCGACACGGGCGGCGGTATCGGACGGCTATGCGAGGACGTCCGGCGCCGCCTCGCGGGCGGCCGCGCCGCGCCGTCCCGCCGTCCCGTAGGGCCGCGGCGGGAATGACTTACTGGGCATGACTTGCGATTGACTTGCTCATCGGCCGGCGGCGGACAATCGTGCCCGGCATCGGCGGACATCGCCGCAGGTTTCGGGAGGACGGGATGAAGGTTGCGGTACTCGACGACTGGCAGCGCATCGCTGCGCAATGCACCGACTGGTCGGCGCTCGCGGCGCGGGCCGAGATCACGTTCTTCCATGACAGCCTCAAGGACGAGGCGCAGCTCGCCGAGCGCCTCGCCCCGTTCGACATCCTCCTCACCCTGCGCGAGCGCACGCGCTTTCCCTCCAGCCTGACCGCCCGGCTGCCGCGCCTGCGCCTGCTCAACGTCACCGGCATGCGCAACCTCTCGGTCGACGTGGCGGCGCTCGAGGCGCGCGGCGTGGTGGTCTGCCGCACCGAATCCGGGGAGGGCGGGGAATCGACCTCCGAGCTCGCCCTGTGCCTCATGCTCACCGCCGCGCGGCGGGTGGCGGCCGGCGACGCCTCGGTGCGCGCGGGCACCTTCCAGTCCGGCATCGCGCCGGGCATCTCGCTCAAGGGGCGCACGCTCGGCCTGATCGGGCTCGGCCGCCTCGGGCGCATGGTCGCCGGCTATGCCGCCGCGCTCGGCATGCGCGTCATCGCCTGGAGCCCGCACCTCACCGCCGAGCGGGCGGCCGAGGCGGGCGTGGCCTACGCCTCCAAGGAAGAGCTGCTGCGCACCGCCGACGTGGTGAGCCTGCACCTCGTGCTGGCGCCGCAGACGCGCGGCATCATCGGTGCGGCGGAGCTGGCGCTGATGAAGCCCGGCGCCATCCTCGTGAATACCTCGCGCGGCCCGCTGGTCGACACGCCGGCCCTCATCGCGCGGCTCAACGAGGGTACGCTGCTGGCCGGGCTCGACGTCTATGACGAGGAGCCGCTGCCGGCCGGCCATCCGCTGCTCAGCGCGCCCAACGTCGTGCTGTCGCCGCACCTCGGCTACTGCGTCGAGGAGAATTTCGAGGTGTTCTACCGGCAGTCGGTGGAGAACGCGCTGGCCTTTCTCGACGGCGCGCCGGTCCGGCTGATGCCCGCTTCCGCCGGCATGCCCGTTGCGGCCTGACCGGCGGGCCGATACCGGGCCGGCGGTGCCGGCCCGGCGGGGTGCCGCGCTCACATCGCGCCGGCCCATCGGGGAATGGTCAGCGAGATCTGCGGGAACAGGATCAGCGCCAGCAGCACCAGCATGTCGACCAGCACCAGCCACCAGATGCCGCGGAACACCTTGTGCGCGGGCACGCCGGTGACGCTCGAGACCACGAAGCAGTTCAGCCCCATGGGCGGCGTCACCAGCCCGATCTCCACCGTCTTCACCAGGATGACGCCGAACCAGATCGGCTCGAAGCCGAGCCGCAGCAGCAGCGGGAAGATGATCGGCAGCGTCAGCACCATCACCGCGAGCTGGTCGAGGAAGAAGCCGAGGATCAGCAGCAGCACCAGGATCATCGAGAACACGACCCAGCGGTCGACCCCGGCCGATTCCACCGCCTGCACCAGCATCTGCGGCACGCCGCTCAGCGTGACGAAGATGCCGAACACCGACGCGCCGGCGATGATGGCGAGGATCATCGCGCTGTTGCGGGTGCCGTGGGTGACCGCCTTCACGAAGCTGCGCAGCGTCATGCGGCGCATGGCGAGCGCGATCACCAGCGCCGCCGCCGCGCCCACCGCGCCGATTTCGGTCACCGTGGCGGCGCCGCTGTAGATGGCGGCCAGCAGCATGATCATCAGCAGCATGACCGGCCAGACTGTGGACAGCGTCTCCACCCGCTCGCGCAGCGGGAACCGGCCGGGCGCGGTGGGCGCCAGCGCCGGATTGCGCCAGAGCGACAGGCGGATCGCGAGCACGTAGCCGAGCGCGGTCAGCAGGCCGGGCAGGATGCCGGCCAGCAGCAGCGCGCCGACCGAGGTCTCGGTGATGATGCCGAAGATGATGAACGCGATGCTCGGCGGGATCATGATCGACAGCGTGCCCGACATCGCCATCACGCCGGTCGCGAAGGAATCGTCGTAGCCGTAGCGCCGCATCTCCGGGTGTGCCGCGCCCGCGAGCGTGCCGGCCGCCGCGCTGCTCGAGCCGGAGATGGCGGCGAGCATCGCGCCGCCGAAGATGACCGCATAGGCGAGCCCGCCGCGCATATGCCCGGACCATTTGTAGAAGGCGCGGAAGATGTCGGCGGTGAAGCCGCCGGCGGTGAGGAACTCCGCCATCAGGATGAACATGGGCAGCGTCGACAGCGTGTAGCTCGCCACCTGCTCATAGGGCGCCGTGCTCATGACGCCGGCCATCGTGTCCCAGCCCGCGACCAGGTAGACCCCGACGCCGCCTGCCACCAGCATGGTGAAGGCGACGGGCATGCCGTTGAGCAGCAGGATCAGAAGAAGCACGGTAACGATGAGGACGATCGCGGTCACAGTTCGATGTCCTCGACTTGCCGGTGCTCTTCGGGGAAGAAGATCTCGACCGCCAGACGCAATGTCAGGACGAGGCATCCCAGCGGAAAGCAGATGAAGCTGATGTAGACGGGCATCTGCACGATGCCGATCGTGGTCTCGCGCATCTCTATCTTGTGCAGCGCCTCGATGCCGGCGTACCAGGTGACGATGCCGAACGCCGCCGCCGCCAGCAGCGCGTTCAGCCGCTCGCTGAGGCGCAGCGGCACCCGCCGCAGCCACGGCTTCAGCACGTCGAGCTGGATGTGCCCGCCGGTGGTGTAGTTCCGCGGCAGGGCGAGAAAGGCGAGCATCACCATCGAGAAATAGCCGGTGAACTCGAAATTGCCGGGCAGGGGGTGGTGGAAGAGGTAGCGGCCGGCGGCATCGATGGTCAGCGAGCACAGCATGACCACCAGCATGCAGCCCGCCACCGTCATCAGGGCGCGCTCGAGCAGGTCGAGCACGCGATGGATGAGTGCAAGCATCGTTCGTGTTCCGGAATGTTCGGGGATGGGCGTACCCCGGCCTCGCCATCGGCGGGCGCCCGCCGCGCGGCACCCGCCGTCGCGCTAAGGGTTCAGTCTTCCGCCGCGAGGTTGCTCTTGAACTTGGCGATCACCGCCTTGCCGTCGAGCGAGCGCTGGTCCATCTGCGCCAGCCAGTTGTCGACCACCGGCTGCAGCGCCGTGTCGAGCTCCTTGAGCGCGGGCTCGGGCAGCGCGAACACGGTCTTGCCGAGCTTGCGCAGCCGCTCGTGCTCCTCGATTTCGAGCCGCATATAGGTTTCGACGCACTTCTCGCCCGCCTCGTGGCCAGCTTCGGAAATCGCCTGGCGGACATCGTCGGGCAGGGCGTCCCAGCGGTCCTTGCGCATGGGGGCGATGAAGGGCGAGCCGCCCCAGCTCGCATTGGTCGACATCGAGCCCAGCACCTCGTCGAGCTTGTAGGCCGGCAGCGCCTGGGTCGAGATGATCGAGCCGTCGACGGTGCCGCGCTGAAGCGCGAGGTAGAGGTCGGAGGCGGGCACGCGCACGCCCACCGCGTCGATCGCGCTCAGCGCCATCTCGGCGCCGGCACCCGGCACGCGCAGCTTCTTGCCGCGCAGCTGGTCGATGCTGGTGGTCGGCTCCTTGGTCACCATCTGGAACTGGTAGGGCGAGGTGACGAAAACCCAGACCGGCACGACGCCGATCTTGGCGTATTCGGTCTTGGCGAGGTCGTCCTTGGCGAGCTTCTCGAAGGCGCGCTGGGCCTTCATCGTGTCGTCGAAGGAATACATCCCCGGCAGCTCGAGGAAGGTGGTGAGCGGGGTGAGTTGCGGCGTGTAGCCGGCATTGTGGATCGAGATGTCGGCGATCCGGTTGCGCACCGAATCGAGCTGGTTGAAGGCCTTGGCGAGTTGCTCGGCGGGGAAGCGCTGGAACGTCACCTTGCCGGGCACGCGCTTCTCGACCCCCTCGATGAAGGGGTTGATGCAGCCGAGCGTCACGAAGTGATGCTCGGGGAACTGGTAGGAGATCTTGAGCGTGATCGGCTCCTGGGCGAGCGCAGGGGCGGCGACCAGGGCGGCGCCGACGCCGAGCATGAGCGCATGCAGCTTCTTCATCTGGGTTTCCTTTCCTCCCTGCGGCCCGGGCGGGCAGCGCCGTTGCTCGGCGGCAGCGTGCGATGTCCACCGGCGTTCGACATGGCGTGAGCGTCATTCCGGCGAGGGAACGTTGGGGTAGGCCGCTATTTATATTATTATATCATGAAAAGATTCTTGGCCACTGATTTCCGCTGGGTCAGCGTGAGGGCGCGCCGCCGGGAAGGGTGGCCGGCCTGCCCGGTCGGAGGCCGCCCGAGCCAGTACCCTGAATCTCAAGAGCAAGGGCTCGGCGAGGCCCCGTCGCTGGTGAAAATGCAAGCGTAGTGAGGTGGCTAGAGGCTCAGCCCGCCATCGATCACGTGAACATGCCCGGTCGTGTAGGCCGACAGGTCGCTGCCGAGATAGACCGCGAGCTCGGCGATCTCCTCGGGCGTGCCGAGCCGGCCCATGGGCTGGCGGGCGACGAAGGCGGCGCGCGCCTGCTCGTAGTCGCCCTGCGCGCGGATCCGCTCCTCCAGCGAGGGCGACTGCACCGTGCCGGGCGCGATGGCGTTGCAGCGTATCCCCGCCTTCACATAGTCGATGGCGACCGAGCGGGTGAGGCCGATCACCGCCGCCTTGGTGGTCGCGTAGACGAAGCGGTTCGGCACCCCGGCGGGCACGCCCGACACCGACGACATGTTGATGATCGACCCGCCGCCGCGGGCGATCATGCCCGGCAGGAAGGCGCGGATCATGCGGAACTGGGAGCGCACATTGATGTCGACCGCGCGGTCGAAATCGTCGTCGCTGGCGTCGAGCAGGCTGCCGGCATGCACGATGCCGGCGCAGTTGAACAGGATGTCGGCGGGCCCGGCCGCCTGCGCATAGGCGGCGATCGCCGCGGCGTCGGTGACGTCGAGCTGTGCGGTGGCGATCGAGGGCCCGTCGAGGCCGGCGAGCTTTCCGGCGTCGAGATCGCTCGCCAGCACGTGCGCGCCTTCTCGGGCGAAGGCGAGCGCGGTGGCGCGGCCGATGCCCTGGCCTGCCGCTGTTACCACCGCGACCTTTCCTTCCAGGCGCCCGGTCATCGCGTTCCGCTCCCTCGCCCCGATCAACCCACCCGGTCGCCGCGCGCCGGCAGATGCGCGGCCTCCGGCACCGGGGTCAGCGGCACGCCGCGGCCGAACCAGGAGACGAGGTTGTCGACGCACAGATCGGCGACGGCGCGGCGCGTGCGCTGCGAGGCCGAGGCGATGTGCGGCAGCAGCACGGTGTTCGGTGCGTCGAGCAACGCGCTGGGCACATGCGGTTCGTCGGCGAACACGTCGAGCGCGGCGCCGCGGATGACGCCCTTGTGCAGGGCCGCCGCCAGCGCTTCCTCGTCGATGGTGCTGCCGCGCCCGACATTGACCACCACGCCGTCCGGCCCCAGCGCCTCCAGTACGCCGGCATTGATGGCCTTCTCCGTCGCCGGCCCGCCCGGCGCCACGCAGACCAGCGTGTCGACCGCCTTCGCCAGCTCCATCAGGCTCGGATGGTAGGCGTAGGGCACGGCCGGGTTGGGCGAGCGGTTGTGGTAGGCGATCGGCACGTCGAACGCCGCCAGCCGGCGCGCGATGGCGGTGCCGATCCGGCCCATGCCGAAAATGCCGATCGAGCGCCCGCGCAGCGTCGCCGCGCTCAGCGGGTAGTTGCCTTCGCGCTCCCAGCGGCCCGAGCGCAGCCAGGCCTCGGCCGGCCCGAACTCGCGCACGCAGCTCAGCAGCAGGCCGACCGCGACGTCGGCCACCTCCTCGTTCATCACCTCCGGCGTGTTGGTCACGACGATGCCGCGCGTCGCCGCGTGCCGGGCGTCCACCGCCTCGTAGCCCATGCCGAAATAGGAGATGATCTCGAGGTTCGGCAGCGAATCGATGAAGGCCGCGTCGAGCGGCGTCATCGCCGCCGCCACGCCGCGAATGCTGCGCACCACCTCCGGCGCCAGCAGTGCGGTGTCGGGCCGCTCGGTCCGCACCAGCCGGAACTGCTCGCCGATGCGCTCGACGGCATGGGAATGCAGGACGCCGCTCGGCACGAGGACGCAGATGTCGGGGAAGAGGCTCGTCACGGTTTGGTCTCCTGGATCTGCGCATGCGTGCCGCCGGCTTCCGCGCGGGCGATCGCGCGGGCCGGCGGTTCGGGCCGGTCAGGCCGGCCGGGGAAAGGAGCTTTCCCGGCGCCGCTCATAGGGCGTGTAGACGTTGACGCAGTCGAGGTGGCGCCGCGCCTCCTTCAGCGCCGCCACTGCGCCGGGCGGCGGCTCCCACGGCGCGTGGAGCTCGATCAGCGCGATCACGTCGGTGCCGTCGTGCTGGTGCGCCTCGAACACGCGGATCTGCGCCGTCTCCGGCTGGCCCTCATAGATGGCGCGCAGCCCGTCGGTGACGGTCTCGGCCATTCCCTCCGGCACCTGGCAGAACCGCCACAGCGCCAGCCGCGAGAACGAGCCGGCCTGCCCCAGCAGGGCGCCGCCGGGATAGATCTGGCGGGCGCCGGCGCGGTACTGGCCCCAGACCTTTCCCACGATCCGGTGAGTCCAGCGGGTGTAGTTGCGGCCGGCGATCTTCGCGTAGTCCGGCCCGTCCAGCACTTCGAGCGATTCGAGGTCGTAGAGCGCGATGTAGCGCGGCCAGCCGGACAGGCAGACCATGCGTGTCGCGGTGAGGAAGCCGGGCGTGTCGCGCCGCTCGGGAAAGTGTTCGGTGTCGTACCATTGCTGGAACTCCTCCTCGAAGCTGGCGGCGGGTTCCATGGTGGCGAGCATCAGGCCGGTCTGCCGTGCCGTGGCGTTCATCTGTGGCGTTCCCTCGCAGCCTTCACTGCATCGGCGAGAAGTCGGTCGGCGCGAGAAAGCGGTTCTCCGTATGCAGCAGCCATTCGCCGGCGCCCATGCGGCGCAGATAATCCTGCCAGGCCGCGTCGGCGAACATCTCGCGCCGTCGCGCCTCGCGGTCGGCGAAGCTGTCATAGCCCCACAGATGCACGACCTGATTCGGTTGTCCGTCGATTCCCGTGAACCATCCCAGGCAACGGCCCAAATATTTCTGCTGTATGGGCCAGCCGAATTCCCGGTAGAAGGCGACGAAGTCTTCCACCTTACCCGGCTTCACCGTGTAGATACGCATATCGACGATCATACGACCTCCCGCGCGGCGGCTGTCGTCAGCCGTTTTCCTCCCGCGCCACCCGTTGCATCTTGACGTCAGCTTATTCATAGATCACTCAATAAGAAGTCACAAGAGCCTGGGCCAACGGGAGGAACAGTCATGGAGCCGTGCCAAGGACCCCGCGAGACCACGCGCCCGCCCAGCTTCGCGGTGCCGCCTCTCGCCTGCGACTGCCATTCCCACATCCTCGGGCCGGTCGAGCGCTACCCCTATGTGGAGAACCGCAGCTTCACCCCGCCGGACGCCTCGCCGCAGGCCTATCTCGCCATGCTCGGCGCGCTCGGCATCGAGCGCATGGTGGTGGTGCAGCCGAGCGTCTACGGCGCCGATAACCGGCGCACCGCGGACGCGGTGGGCGAGCTCGGCGTCGGGCGGGCGCGCGGCGTCGCCATGGTGGGCCAGAACGTGGATGCCGCCGAGCTCCGGGCGCTGGACGATGCCGGCATCCGGGCCACGCGCTTCATCACCACGGCCGGCGGCGGCCCCTCGCTCGACAACCTGCCCGGTGTCGCGCGCAAGGTCGCCGAGGTCGGCTGGCACATCGAGATGTACGTGCCGCTCGACACCTGGCCGAAGGTGCTGCCGGTGATCGAGACGCTGCCCGTGTCGGTCGTGTTCGACCATATGGGCGGGCTGAAGGCCGACGTCCCCGACGACGACCCGATTCTCGGCCAAATCCTGCGGCTGCTCGACACCGGCCGGCACTGGGTGAAGCTGTGCGGCTACCGCAACTCGCAGGCCGGCTATCCCTATGGCGACGTCACGCCGCTCGCGCGCCGTTTCGTCGAGCGGGTGCCGGAGCGCTGCGTGTGGGGAACCGACTGGCCGCACACCGCCATCAAGGGCCGGATGCCCGACGATGGCGAACTGCTCGACCTGCTCGGAGAATGGGTGCCGGACGTCGACACGCGCAAGCGCATCCTGGTCGACAATCCGGCCCGGCTCTACCGCTTCGCCTGAGGTCGGCGGTAGGCTGCTTCCCTTTCCGATGAGGGGCTGCTAGCGCTTAGCGACCAGCCCTTCCAGCCCCGGGGAGTGAGATTGCGAGCGTGGACCTGAAGTCGAGACAACGTCAGCAGCCCGCGGCCGCCGCGGCCCCGTCCACGACGGCGCCGCGGGAGGTCCGCCAGCGGCGCCGCATGCTCGCCTCCGAGCGCGAGGAGCTGATCCTCGACCAGGCCACGCGTTACTTCGCCGAGTTCGGGCTGAGCGCCGGCACCATCGAACTGGCGCGCCGGATCGGCATCACCCAGCCGCTGCTCTACAAGTACTTCCCGACCAAGGAAGCGCTGCTGGTGCGCATCTACGACCGGCTGTTCCCGCAGAACTGGAGCCCGGCGCTGGAGGCGCTGCTGGAAGACGAGACGCGGCCGGTGCGCGAGCGCCTGACCCAGTTCTACCAGCAGTTCACCCGCACCGTGCTCACCTATGACCACGTGCGACTGTTCCTGTTCAGCGGCCTGACCAACAGCGCGCTGAACGCCCGCTACTACACGATCCTGACCGACCGGATCTTCACGAGGATCATCGCCGCGCTGCGCACGGAATATGTCGAGGCGCCCGAGGGCCCGCCGAGCGAGGACGAGATGGAGCTGGTGCAGTCGCTGCACGCCTGCATCTACCACGTCGCCTTCCGGCGCTGGCTGCACGACCTCACTGTGGAAGGCGATCTCGATGCGCTGATCGCCCGCAAGATCGACTTCTATCTCGACGGCGCCGCCGCCAGCCTGAAGACGCTCGAGGCCGCGAAGCCGCGCGCCGGCAGCGCGGGGAAGGCGACGGCCAAATCCGGGGCCAAATCCGGTGCCAAGTCTCGGGCGGTCACCGGGGCTGCGAAGGGCGCCGCCGCGCCGCGCAAGGGCGCGGCCAAGGTGCCGGCCCACGCGTCGAAGACCTCGAACCGCTCCTGAAGGCGCGGCGAGCCTCAGCGCGAGAACGCGACCTCGAGCCGCCCGAACGGCCCCGCATCGGCCTCCACCCGGTCGCCGCGCTCGGCGAACTGCAGGCCGGTATAGGTGCCGGTGGTGAGGAACGTTCCCGCCGGCAGGCGGCGACCCTGCGCCGGGGCGGCGAGGAAGGCGAGCGCGGTGCGCCGCGGGTCGCCGTCGCCATGTCCGCCTATGCCTTCCGCCACCACGCGCCCGCTCAGGGACAGCCGCACCGGCAGCCGCTCGAGATCGACCGAGCGCCAGTCGGGCAGGGCAGGGCCGGTGACGACCGCGCCGTTCGACATGAAGTCGGCGGCGCGGTGCAGCAGCGGCGTGCTCCTGTAGCTGGCAAAGCGGGTGTCGACGATCTCGATGAGCGGCAGCGCCGTGACCATCGAATCGAAGCGCGCGGCGTCCCAGTCGAGATCGTCGGCGGCGACCTCCCGGTCGAGACGGAAGGCGATTTCCAGTTCGACGCCGAGCAGCGGCACGAGGTCGGCCTCGATCGTCGCCGGGCTGGCGAAGACGCGCGAGGCGAGCACCGCCCCCCACATGACGCTCGCCGGATCGGTGCCGGCCAGCTTGTAGCCGGCGACCTTCTCGCCCGAGAGTGCGAGCACGCGCTCCTGCACCGCCGCAGCGTCGGCGAAGCTCTGCGGGCGCGCCTCCTCGGGGAGGGCGGCGAGCAGCCGGCGGCTGCTTCGCGCGGCGTTCAGAAGCTGCGCGGCCCGTTCGATGCCGGACTCGTCCATGGTTTGGCTCCCGCTCAGTAGGCCTGCCCGGTGGGCGTCTCGATGAACTGGCGCGCGCCGGCGAGGATGACCTGATTGATCCAGGCGAACTTCATGAAGTCCTCGCGCACCGGCTTGCCGGCGGCGCGGATGCGCTCGGCGCAGGCCTTGAACCGGCGCTGCACCTCCGGGTGGTTCGGCTCGCCCGGATGGCCGAGATCCTGCGCGAGGTCGTTCATGCCGAAGCTGAGATAGTCGACGCCCTCCAGCCGGGCGATGTCGGCCGCCGCCTCGAGCCCGCTCGCGGTCTCGATCATGACGCCGACCGAGACCGCCGCGTTGCACATCGCCAGATGCGCCGGCAGGTCTTCGATCGAGAGGAAATGCGGCCGGCCGCCGCCGAAGGAACGGTTGCCGAGCGGGCGATAATAGATGGCGTCCAGCGCGTCCTTCGCGTCGTCCACCGAGCAGACATGCGGCAGCACGATCCCGCGCACGCCGCGGTCGAGGAAGCGGATGATGGTGCCGGAGGTGCGGTCCGGCACGCGGGCGATCGGCACCATGCCGTAGCGCTCGGCGGCGAGGCAGGACACGTCGAGGTCGCGGGTCTCGAACGAGCCGTGCTCGCCATCGAGATAGACGAAATCGAGCTCCAGCGGCGCCAGGACCTCGATCGCCGTCGGTGCGGGGAAGGTGAAGTGCACGCCGCGAATGGTCGCGCCCGAGGCCGCGGCCGACTTCACCGCATTGGAGCTCCAGCTCCTGTCACGTCCGGTCATGGATAGGTCCTGTCTTCAAGGGGAATGGAACGGGGGCGGGCCGCGCACGGGCGGTCCGTGAAAGGGGGATGTCTCGCCGTGTCTGCGGATCGCCTAGGGGCGGCCGCGGGCCAGCCGGGTTCGCCCCGGCGTGTGCTGGTGCAGGAAGCCCGACACGCGCTCGAGGACATCGGTCCCGGCGCTCCGGTCCTGCCAGCGGGGGAAAAGTTCGGCCCGCGTCAGCCGCGCCAGCGCGGCCGAGACGAGGGGCGGGTGCAGCCGGTCGTCGCCCGGCATGAGGAGGGTCGGCGCGGTGATGCGCCCGGCGGCATGGCGGGTGATGCTGAACACGAAGTCGCGCCCGAACATGCGCGGCCCGACCGCCCGGAGCGCGGAGGGCGAGACGTCCGGCCGGCCGGCGAGCGAGGCGGTCCAGTTCGCGATTTTCGCCTCGATCAGCTCCCGGTTGTCGCCCGACAGCCCGACCGGGTTGTGCAGCACGAGAGCGGAGACGCGCTCGGGCGCCGCATGGGCCAGCGCCAGCGCGAACGAGGCGCCGAAGCAGCTTCCCAGCACGTGGCAGCGCTCGGCGCCGACCTCGTCCAGCAGCGCGACATGATCGGCGGTGTAGAGCGGCCAGTCATAGTCCGGGCCGATCTCGGCCCAGGAGCGGCCGGCATTGCGCACGTCGAGCGTGATGACGCGGAACGAGCGGGCCAGCGCCGGTACCGGATTGCGCAAGGGCGCGTTCGCCTGCCCCCCGCCGGCCCGCCAGCCGGCGATGCGCGAGCCGAGGAAGCCGGGCGCGAACAGCAGCAGCGGATGTCCCCTGCCGGTGACCTCGTAATAGATTTCGCCCCGTTCGACCGGAAATATGGGCATGGGCACGCTCCAGAGGCGCGGGTCGCCGTTTCGTCGGTCAGGACGGGCAGGATCGGGAAATGGCCGGCCATCGGCGCGCGCCGCGCGTCGCCCAAGGCGCCCGCCGCGGCTGCCGCTGCCGTTTCCTCCCGCACGTCCGCCGTGTGTTCCGACGGTTGATTGCGGTCACCGTAGCAGCGCTCCATGCGACAGAAAAATCGATTATTGTTGGCCATTATGATAGGTAGAAATTATCATGGCCGTGACGCTGGCGCAGTTGAGAGCATTCGAGCAGATCGTGCGGCTGGGCAGCTTCCACGCCGCCGCGCGGCACCTCGGCGTTACCCAGCCGAGCATCTCCCAGCGCATCCGCGAGCTGGAGGCCGAGCTTGGCGTCGCGCTGTTCACCCGCAACGGGCCGCGGGTGATGATGACGGCCGACGGACAGGCGCTGGTCGAATACGCTACCCGCACGCTCGGCGCTGCCGACGACATGGTGACGCGCTTCCGCAGCCGTGATCCGCTGCTGGGCGTGCTGCGCATCGGCGTCACCGAGACCTTCGCGCTGATCTGCCTGCCGGACCTCGTGAGCCGGCTCGAGGAGCGCCATTCCCAGCTCACGATCTCGGTCACCGTCGGCGATGCCGGCATGATCAGCACGCTGCTCAACAACCACCAGCTCGATCTCGGCGTGGTGACGCAGCCCGATGTGGGCAGCCATATCCATCAGCTCCCGGTCGGGCAGATCGAGCTTGGCTGGGTCGCGGGGCCGGAGGTGCGGCTGCCGCAGGCGCCGCTGACGCCCGTGCAACTCGCGACCCGCCACCTCATCGGCAGCCCGGAGAGCGCCCGGCTCTACGCCACCATGATGAACTGGTTCGCCGCCGGCGGGGCGGTGCCCTCGCGGGTGAGCACCTGCAACAGCCTCTCGGTTACCATCCGCATGGTGTTGGCGAGCCTCGCCATCGGCCTGCTGCCGATCCGGGTCGTGGCGGCCGAGCTGGAGCGCGGCGCGGCGGTACGGGTGCCGGTGACGATCCCCGTCGACGCGCACCGCGTCTCGCTCTGCTACCAGGTGGCCGATTTCGGGCCGAGCCTGCAGTCGGTGGTCGACGTGACGCAGGAACTGATCGTCGAGCACCGGCTGTTCCGCTCGCCGATCCTCTGACGTGGTGGCCGAGCCAGAGGGCGCCGGGCCTCAGAAGCGGTAGAGCCGGGCCGGGTTGTCGACCAGGATCGCCCGCAGCGTCGCCTCGTCCCCGGCCCAGCCGGCGAGGGCCTCGATGAGCTTTTCCTCGTTCACCGGCCGGTAGCCGGCGGGCGGCGCCGCGTCGCCGCGCCCGCTATTGTGGTGCACGAGATGCGGCCAGTCCGAGCCCCAGACCAACTGGTGCGGATTGGCGGCGATCAGCGCCCGGGCGAACGGCGTGGCGCGGGAAAAGTCGGTGGTCTCCCACGTCACGATGTCCGCGCCGGAGAGCTTCACCCAGCACTTGCCCTCCTTGAGCAGGTCGAGCAGCACGCCGAAGCCCGGCACGTCCGGCCCGGCGGCGGCCTTCGACCCGCCCATATGGTCGAACACCACCGGCACCGCCGACTTGCGCGCCGCCGGTGCCAGCAGCGCCACCAGCTCGAGATCGGCATAGATCTGGATATGCCAGCCGAGCCGGGCGATCCGCTGGCCCGCCGCCAGCAGGGTCGCCTCGGCAGCAGCTGCATCGGTGATACGCGGCGTCATGAGGTTGAGCCGGATGCCGCGCACGCCCTGCCGCTCATAGGCGTCGAGCGTCGCATCGTCGAAGCTGTCGTCGATCACCACCACGGCGCGCCCTTTGTCGCCGAGCGTGGCGAGCCCGTCGAGCGTCGCCCGGTTGTCGGTGCCGTAGGCGCTGGGCTGCACGATGACGATCCGGTCGACCCCGAGCCGGGCGGCGACCGGCGCGTATTCGGCGAGACCCATCCGCTCGGGCGTGTAGGTGCGATCCGGCGCGCCGGGATAGCGGTCGATCGGGCCGAAGACATGCATGTGGCAGTCGGTCAGTCCCTCGATGCGGGTCGCAGGCATCTCAATATCCTCGCGAAAGGTCGACACGGTTGCGGAGCGCCTCGCCGCGCCGGAAGCGGGCGAGGTTGTCCAGGAAGATCTGCAGCACCCGTTCGTCATAGTCGTCGCTCATGCCGGCGACGTGCGGGGTGATGATGACGTTCGGCATGGCCCAGAGCGGGCTCGCCGCCGGCAGCGGCTCGGTCGCGAACACGTCGAGCGCCGCGCCGGCGAGCCGGCCGTCCTCGAGCGCGGCGACGAGCGCGGCCTCGTCCACTACCGAGCCGCGGGCGAGATTGACGAGGAAGGCGCCGGGTTTCATCAGGCCGAGCGCGTGGGCGTCGATCATGCGCTCGGTCTCCGGCGTCCCCGGCACCACCAGGGCGAGGAAGTCGCAGCGCGGCAGCATCTCCTCGAGCTCGTCGCGGCGATAGACCTGCGAGACGCCCTCGACCGGCGCGCCGCCGCGGCTGAGGCCGACCACCTCCATGCCGGCTGCCCGCGCGCGCCTCACGATGCCCTGGCCGAGCGCGCCGAGCCCGGCGACGCCGAGCGTGCGGCCGGCCAGCGCGGGCTTGGGCTCGCGGTGCCAGACCCGCTCCGCCTGGTGGCGCAGCAGGCCGGGCATATCCCACAGCAGCATCAGCATCGCCGCCATGGTGTAGTCGCCGATATGGTCGGCGTGGATGCCGCGCGCATTGGTGACGGCGATGTCGCGCAGCGCCTCGCGGCGCGCCAGCAGCGGGTCGATGCCCGCGCTCGCCACCTGGATCCAGCGCAGCGCGCCGCCATGCTCGATCACCGCCGGCGGGCAGGTGAGGGTGAGCAGGATCTGCGCCCCCTCGATCGCACCGGCGAGCGCGGCTTCGTCCTTCGCCACCACGATTTCGGCATCCACCGCGGCGCGGGTCAGCAGGGATTTGTAGGCTTCGGCGCGGGGATGGAAGACGACGATTTTCAAACGCTCGGGGGGCATGCGGCTCGGCACCTGTCGACGGGTCGGCGGCATCGAAGCCGGATTGACCGGGCGTGTCAATCGTTGTTTATAGAACAATAAAGAACGCAAGGCGGTGCGGAGACGCCGCCTGCAGTTCCGGCAAGAAAGAGGAAATCCCGATGGCCAAGCCTTCCGCGGAAGATCGTTTCGCGATCGCCGACCTTTTCGCGCGCTACATGTGGGCAATCGACGGCGGCGACGTGGACACGCTGGTGTCCTGCTTCACGCCCGACGGGGCGCTGGAGAGCCCGGCGGTCGGCAAATATACCGGCGCCGACCAGATCCGCGCCTTCGCCACCCGCTTCGCCCAGTTCCGCAGCCGCGGCACCGAGCTGCGCCACGTGCTCTCGAACATGCTGATCGACGTCGAGGGCAACCATGCCTTCGCCAAGTGCTACCTGCTGGTGTTCCAGGTCCGCAACGGCGCCAGCAAGCTGCTCGGCCCGGGGCGCTACGAGGTGAAGCTGCGCAAGGACGATGGCGAGTGGCGCTTCGAGCACCGGCTGGTCGTGATGGATCACGACTACGAGCTGGAAGGCATCTGAGGCCGTGGCCGCCCATCCGGCCGGCTCCACCGGCGGCGCGCCCGCCCGCCCGCTGGTGGTGCTCACCGACCCCAGCATCCATGCCGAGGCGGTGGCGCTGCTGCGTGAGCGTTTCGAGGTGCTGATCCTCGATTCGTACCCCTCCGAGGAGCGCCTCGCCGAGGCCGCGGCCGGAGCCAGCGCCATTCTCGCCCGGCTCGGCACGGTGACGCGGCGGGTCATCGAGGCGGCGCCGCACCTGCGCATCGTGTCGCGCCACGGGGTCGGGGTCGACGCGGTGGACCTCGCGGCGGCGACCGAGCACGGGGTCGTCGTCACCAATACCGGCGCGAGCAACGCGGCGGCGGTCGCCGAATACACCTTCGCCCTGCTGCTCGCGCTGATGCGCAAGGTGCCGCAGGCGGATGCCGGCATGCGGGCCGGGCTCTGGCAGCGCACGCCGCAGGTCGGCGGCGAACTCGAGGGCCGCACGCTCGGCATCTTCGGGCTCGGCGCCATTGGCGGGCGGGTGGCCCGCCAGGGGCTCGGCTTCGGCATGAAGATCCTCGCCTGCGATCCCCATCCGCCGGCCATCATGCCCGAGGGCGTGCGGCTCGCCGGGCGCGAGGAGGTGCTGGCCGGCGCCGACATCGTGACCCTCCACACGCGCCTGACCGACGAGACCCGAGCCTTGATTGACGCCCGCGCGCTGGCGGCGATGAAGCCCGCCGCGGTGCTGGTCAACACGGCGCGCGGCGAGCTGGTGGACGAGCCGGCGCTGATCGCCGCGCTCGAGGCCGGGCGGCTCGGCGGGGCGGCGCTCGACACCTTCGCCGAGGAGCCGCTGGCGGTGGATTCGCCGCTGCGGCGGATGCCGAACGTCGTGCTCTCGCCCCATGTGGCGGGGCAGACCGGAGAGGCGCTGCTACGCGTCGGCCGGGCGGCGGCGCAGGCCATCATCGACGAGCTAGCCGGCCGCCGGCCGGCCAACGTGCACAACCCGGAGGCCTATGGGCGGCGCCCGGCCGCCCGTTCCCAATAGCGGCCGCGCGGCCGCCCGCACGATGGAGAACCGCATGACAGAGAACACCGCGCCGGTCTGGTTCATAACCGGCTGCTCCAAGGGTTTCGGACGCGAGCTCGTCAAGCGCGTGCTCGCGCGCGGCTGGCGGGTGGTCGCCACCGCGCGCAACCCGGCCGCCATCGCCGATCTCGTGGCCGGCCACGAGGACCGCGCGCTCGCGCTCGCGCTCGACGTGACCCGACCGGAGCAGATCGAGGCGTCCGTCGCCGCGACGATGAAGCGCTTCGGGCGGATCGACGTGCTGGTGAACAATGCCGGCTACGGCTACGCCGCCAGCGTCGAGGAGGGCGACGAGGCCGCCATCCGCACCATGTTCGACACCAACCTGTTCGGCCTCGCCGCCGTCACCCGCAAGGTGCTGCCGATCCTGCGCGCGCAGGGCGGCGGGGCGATCGTCAACCTGTCCTCGCTGGCGGGCCTCTCCGGCAATGCCGGCACCGGCTACTACGCCGCCTCGAAATTCGCCGTGGAGGGCCTGTCCGACGCGCTCGCCAAGGAGGTCGAGCAATTCGGCATCAAGGTGCTGCTGGTCGAGCCGGGCCCGTTCGAGACCGAGTTCACCCGCTCGCTCGCATCGACCGCGAGCACCCTGCCGGCCTATGCCGGCTCGGTGGCGACGCGGATCGACCAGCTTCTCACCAGCACCAACCGGCCGGGCGACCCGGTGCGGGCGGCGGAGGCGATCATCACCGCGCTGACGGCGGCGCAGACGCCGCACCGGCTGGTGCTCGGCGCCAAGGCGCTCAACGACGTGCGGGCCAAGCTCGATTCCATGCGCCGCGACTTCGACACCTGGGAGAAGGTGACGCTCGAGGCGGACTATCCAGAAGCCCGCGCCCCCGCGCGCTGACGCGCCCTCCGTCTCCCGACGCAAAAGGGCCGGCTCGCGCCGGCCCTTTCTTTTGTCCGAAGGCTTGCGAGCCGGTCACGCCGGCTGGGCGACGCCGGCGACCTCCTCGCCCATCGGGCGGCGGGTCATCAGCACCACCAGCGCGGCACCGAGGAAGGACAGCACCCCGCACAGCAGCAGCGCCACCTTGAAGTTGCCGGTCATGCCGACGAGGTAGCCGGTGACGATCGGCCCGGCGATGCCGAAGCTGATGCCGCCCAGCGTGAAGAACGCATAGGCGCGCCCGACATCGCCGGACGTGCGCAGCCGGTCATTGGTGAGCGCGAAGTTCATCGACTGGGCGAAGGTGTTGAAGGTCAGCGAGACGGTGAGCACCACCATGGCGAGGCCGATCGAGCCGACATAGGGCGTGAGCAGGATGAACGCCGACATCAGCGCGCCGATCGCCACCGCGTAGCGGCGCTTGCCCTCGCGCAGCGCGCGCTCGCTGAGCATGCGGTCGGCGACGGCGCTGAGGCCGATGCCGAGCACCGCGCTGAGCCCGAACGGCACCGCCGTATAGGCGCCGGTCTCGATCACCGACAGGCCGTAGGAGGCCTGCAGGAAGCCCGGCAGCCAGGCGAGGAAGAAATAGGCGGTGTAGTTGATGCAGCCCTGCGTCAGCGCCAGCCCCCACATGGTGGGCGTGGTCAGCAGCAGGCCGCGATAGCCGATGGAGCGGGCATCGTCGTCGGCCGAGGCGACGTCGCGCTCGCTCAGCACCTTGGCGCGCTCCTCCTCGGTGATCCAGCTTGCCTCTTCCGGCGAGCGGTAGAACAGCGCCCAGACGGCGACCCAGACGAGGCCCAGCGCGCCGG
Organism: Ancylobacter mangrovi; assembly: GCF_024752335.1. Taxonomy (NCBI): domain Bacteria; kingdom Pseudomonadati; phylum Pseudomonadota; class Alphaproteobacteria; order Hyphomicrobiales; family Xanthobacteraceae; genus Ancylobacter; species Ancylobacter mangrovi. The sequence goes on from NZ_JANTHY010000001.1 coordinate 82,729, forward strand.
TGGCGATGAACGCCCAGCGCCAGCCATAGGTGGCGATCAGCCACGCCACCATCGGCGAGCCGAGCGCCGGCCCGGCCGTGGTCCCGGCGTACCAGATGGCGGTGGCGAAGCCGCGCTCGCTGCGCGGCGTCCATTCGCGGATCGCGCTGTGGGCGCAAGGGTTGGCCGCCGATTCGAACAGGCCGAGCCCGAGCCGGGTGAGCAGCAGGGTGAAGGCCGAGGTCGCGAAGCCGCCGAGCGCCTGGCAGATCGACCAGAAGGTCGCCGCCAGCGCGCTGGCGCGGCGCGCGCCGAGCCGGTCGGTCAGTGCGCCGGCCGGCAGCAGCACGACCGCGTAGAGCCAGAGATAGGACGAGAACAGATAGCCCAGCGCCACCGGGCTGAGCCCCATCTCCTTCGCCACCGTGCTGCCGGCCACCGCCATGGTGACGCGGTCGAGCGAGTAGCAGCACAGGAACAGGAAGAGCAGGATGTGGATGATGAAGCGCCTGTTGTTTCGCATCGCGCGGCACAGCCTCGGTTGGGCGATGCGGCGCCCCTCGGCGGCATCACCTGGACAAATCAGCCGGTTGGGTGAAGGACGGTCGAAGGGCCGGAAGCCGCGGGCGGGCTAGCCGCTGCCGCTTCGAAACGCGATCGGGCGATGCGGGGCGGGATAGGCCGGCATGAGGATCCTCCCTTTATTGTCACCCGCCATGACGGCGAGATATTTATAGAATTATCATCATCCGTTGCGCGGAGCTGTCAAGACGCCGGCTCGCGGCGGCGGTGCGAATTGTCCTTACGTTACGGTAGGTTAAAGGCGGGGCGAGGGCGCGCGAGCCTCTCTTCGCGCGGTCGGCACTTCGGTGAAGGCAAAAAAAAGCCGCAGCGGCCTCGTGAACCGCTGCGGCGGCAGGCGCCGGATGGCCGGAGTCGGGAAACGGCCCGGCGCCGCCTTCAGTGACGGATGGATTGCAGGAAGCGCTGCGCGCGCTCCGTCCTGGGCTGCGCCAGCAATTCGCGCGGCACGCCCTCCTCGACGATCTTGCCCTGGTCCATGAACACCATGCGGGTGCCCACCTCGGCGGCGAAGCGCATCTCGTGCGTCACCACCAGCATGGTGCGTCCCTCCTCGGCGATCTCGCGCATCACCGCCAGCACCTCGCCGACGGTCTCGGGATCGAGCGCCGAGGTCGGCTCGTCGAACATCAGCATGTGCGGGTTGGTGGCGAGCGCGCGGGCGATGGCGACGCGCTGCTGCTCGCCACCCGACAGGCGGGCGGGATAGGCGTCGGCCCGGTGCGCCAGCCGCACCCGCGCGAGCAGTTCGTCGGCGCGCTCGGTGGCGCTCCTGCGGTCGACGCCGTGCACCACGACCTGCGCCAGCACGATGTTCTGGCGCGCCGTCAGGTGCGGGTAGAGGTTGAACTGCTGGAAGATCATGCCGACGCGCTTGCGCACGTCGATGATCTTCTTGCTGTGGGCGCGCACCGGCTCGTCCTCGAACACGATGCGCCCGCCCTGGATGTCCTCCAGCCCGTTGACGCAGCGCAGCAGCGTCGACTTGCCGGTGCCGCTCGGGCCGACGAGGCAGACGATCTCGCCGGGCGTCACGTCCATCGAGATGCCGTCGATGATGGTCCGCGAGCCGAACTTCTTGATGAGGGTGTCGATCTTGAGAACTGGCGCCTGGGTCATCGTGTCCCGTCCATGTGCAGGCCGCTTCCGGCGATTTTCATGCGGCGTTCGAGGGCGCCGCCCGCGAGCGAGATCGCGTAGCAGACGATGAAGTAAAGGATGGCGATGATCCCGAGGATCGCGAACCCGCCGCCATGGGCCTCGCGGATCAGCAGCCCGGTCGCGGTCAGCTCGACATAGCCGATGATCGAGGCGATCGAGGATTCCTTGAGGATCATGATGTAGATGTTGACCGAGGGCGGCAGGATCACCTGCATCGACTGCGGGCCGACCACGTGGCGCATCACCTGGCCGTAGGTCATGCCGCTCGACTGCGCCGCCTCCCACTGGCCGCGGCCCACGCTCTCGATGCCGGCCCGGATCACTTCCGTCATCAGCGCGCTCGCATGGGCGGAGAGCGCCGCGGTGGCCGCCGCGAAGGCGGAGACGTTGATGCCGAGCACCAGCGGGGCGCCGTAGAAGAAGAAGAACAGGATGATCAGGATCGGGATCGAGCGGAAGATCTCGACATAGAGCAAAGCGGGCACGCTCAGCACCCGCCACCCCGAGGTGCGCATGAGCGCCAGCACCAGCCCGCCGACCGCACCGATGATGAGCGAGAGCCAGCTCAGCCAGATGGTGAGCCCGAGCGCCCTGAATACCGAGGGCATGTATTCGAGAAGGCCGTAGGTCTCGTGCATGCGATCACCGATTGTCCGGGAAGAGCGCACGTCCGATGTAGATGCGCGTCAGGTTGATGACCTGGCAGAGCACGGCATAGACGACGGCCGCGATCAGGAAGGTCTCGAAATAGCGGAAGGTGTCGGAGCCCGTCGTCTGCATCCAGGCGGCGATGTCGTTCACCGCGATCGCCGAGGTCAGCGACGAGCCGAGGATGATGGTGATGAGCTGGTTGCCGAGCGGCGCGTAGATCGTGCGGATCACCTGCGGCAGCACGATGTGGCGCAGGATCTGGAAATTGGTCATGCCCTGCGAATGGCCCGCCTCGTACTGCCCGTGCGGCACCGCGATCAGGCCGGCGCGCAGGATCTCGGTCATGTAGGCGCCGAAGTGCAGCGTCATGCCGACGAGGCCGGACTGGAACGGCGACATGCGCAGCCCGATCACCGGCATCATGAAATAGGCGAAGTACAGAATCACCAGCAGCGGCGTGTTGCGGAAGAACTCGACATAGGCGGTGGCGAACCAGCGCAGCGGCGCCGAGCGGCTCTGGCGCAGCACCGCGAAGACGAGGCCGATGGCGAGGCTGAGCCCGATGGTGGCGAGCGACATGGCGAGCGTGACGAGCACCGCCGTCTGCAGCTCGCCCAGATAAGGCACGATGGCGCGCAGGCTGAACGAGAAGGAATTCATGGAATGCCGATCTGTGATCGCCGCAGACAGCGGTCGCAGGAGAGCGGCGGGCGGCGGACCTCAGGCCCGCGCGCCCGCCAGGCGGTCAGTAGTCGGCGGTGATCTTGGGCGGATCGAAGCCGAACCACTTCTTGAACAGCTCCTTGTTCTCGCCAGTGGCGTTGAGCTGCTCGAGCCAGAGGTTGATCACCCGCAGCCAGTCGGCATCGCCCGCCGGCGCGCCGATCGAGTCTTCCTGGCGCGAATAGGTCCCGTCCAGCATGCGAAGCTGGCCGGGATGCTTGGCGATCTGCTCGGCGTGGTAGAAGGCGTCCTGCGCCATCGCGTCGACCTGGTCGGACATCAGCGCGTTCAGCCCGTCCGCATTGGTGTTGAAGCGCATGCGCTGCGCGTCCGGGAACTTGGCGGCGATGATCGGCTCGGAATTGCCGCCGCGGTTCAGCGACAGCTTCACCTTGGGATCGTTGACGTCCTCGACCGACTTCAGCGGGCTGTCGGTCTTCACCAGGATCCGGCCGGGCACGATGAGGTACGGGTCGGAAAAGGCGATGGTGAGCGAGCGCTGCACATTGCGGGCAAAGCCGGAAATGGTGACGTCCGCCTTGCCGGTCTGCAGCGCGGCGACGCGCCCGGCGCTGTCGACGACGATGAATTCGGGCGTCACCTTCAGCGCCGCCGCGAACTTCTTCGCCAGGTCGATGTCGTAGCCTTCCATCTGCCCGTCGGGGCGCATGTTGGTATAGGGCGGAAGGCTGCCCATCACCGCCACGCGCAGCTTGCCGCTCGATACGACGCGATCGAGCACCTCGCCGGCCTTGGCACCGGAGCCGGCGACCACCGGCAGCAGCAGCGCCAGGGCTGCCGCGAACAGTTTCGTGCGGAACATTACGGTTTCCTCCTTAGGTTCCCCCGGCCCTTGGTTCTGGTTCTGGCGGGCCGTTCTGGTGAAAGCGTCTTCTCTCCCGGATGAGCGCCGACGAAGGCCGAAGCCCGGGCGATCCGCGGCCCGACGTCCCGGGCGCGGCCTGCCTGACGCCTCGTGGCGGCTCGTTTTCGTTCCTCGTCGCGGCCGGATTCACCGTGTCGGCGACGCAGGTGACGAAACGTCAGCTCGCACCCGGAGTCAATGATTGATGATAGGTCTATAGATAATATCTGCCCCTTCCTGGTGGCGGCATGGATGTCGTGCCGGCGGGCGCCCCGGTCAGCCCAGCGGCTGCGGACGGAAGCCCACGATTTCTTCGAAGCGCGCGCTGTAGCGCGGCCAGACCTCGGGGTTGACCAGACGCGGCGGCACCTTGCCGTGCAGCAGCTCGATCCATTGCTCGGCGGTCTTGACCGACATGTTGTAGAAGGTCTCGGCCGTCATGCCGGCGATGTGCGGGGTGGCGATGACGTTGTCGAGCTGCAGCAGCGGGTGGTCGGGCGGCGGCGGCTCGTGGTCGAACACGTCGATGCCGGCGCCGGCGATCACCCCGCGCCGCAGCGCGTCGAGCAGCGCGCCCTCGTCATGGATGCGCCCGCGCGCCGTGTTGAGGAAATAGGCGGTCGGCTTCATCTGCGCGAAGGCCGCCTCGTCGAACATGCCGAGCGTCTCCTCGGTGCGCGGACAGTGCGCGGTGACGAAGTCGGCGCGCGCCAGCAATTCACCGAGTTCGACCTTTTCCGCACCGCGCGCGGCGATCTGCTCGCGGGTCAGGTAGGGGTCGTAGGCCAGCACCGTCATATCGAAGGCGCGACAGAACTGGGCGGTGCGCGAGCCGATGGCGCCGATGCCGACGATGCCGACGGTCTTGCCCACGATGTCGTTGCCGCGCAGGTCCATGCGGTCGGCGGCGCCCCCGCGCAGCAGCGCGCGGTTGGAGATGCCGATCTTCTTCGACAGGTTGAGCATCATGCCGATGGCGTGCTCGGCCACCGGCTCGCAATTGGTGCCCGACTGGCTGCACACGGCGACGCCGGCCGCGGTGCAGGCGTCGACGTCGATCACATCGTAGCCGGCGCCGATCGAGCAGATGGCGAGGAGCCGCGGCGCCCGCGCGATCAGCGCGCCGTCGGCGAACCAGGGCTCGACCAGCTCGGTGCGCGCGCCGATCTGATAGGCGCAGCTGCGCGAGAGCTCGCGCCAGTTTTCGTCCTCGTCGTCGCCATAGCGCAGCTTGATGAGCTCGATGTCTTCCTGGTCGCCCAGAATCTGCTCGGCGACGGGATGGAAGAAGCGCTCGAAGAAGACAAGCCGTTTGCGATTGATCGGTGCGGTCGATCCGTTCATGAGATGCGTACCCGGATGCGTGTTCTGGACGTGTGGCGGAGGGCCCGGTCCGTCCTCGCGGCGAGGGGCGGGCGGCTGCCGATGGCGATCGGAGCGTTATATATAGTTCTATAATTAAGCGTCTGACCGCTGCCGTCAAGCGGCCGCCGGCGAGGAGCGGGGGATCTCGGATGCATCACGAGGCGGCCTCCGTCGGCGCGCAGTGCGGCCAGCGCCGGAGCGCCGCCTGATGGAGACCGCGCCGCGTCGCCTCGCCCGCGTCGCGCGTCGCGACGGTGTAGCCGTGCACCGTCAGCGCCCGTTCGTAGAGACGTGCCAGCGGCCCGCTGGCGAGCAGCGTGAGCGCCTTCTCACCGTCACCGAAGGCCCGCGCGCCGGCGATCTCCACGCCGATCAGCAGGCCCGAGAGATAGGCGGCGCCGTCGGCCCGGTCGCTGAACCCGAGCAGTTGCGAGGCCCTGAGGCCGAACATCCGCCGCGTTGCCGCCTCCGGCGCGCTCGCCCCGTCCTCGACCCCTTCGAGGAAGCGCGGCGCGTCCTCGCGCACCTCCATTTCCTGCGGCATCGCATGGGCGAGGATGGAGTGACGCGAGAGCAGGGCGAACAGTTCGCCGGTCATGAAGGTGGCGAAGCGCGTCACCGCGCCGTGCTCCACCGCGACCCATTTGGAATGCGTGCCGGGAAGGCAGAACAGGCGCGTGTCGTCGCTCGCGTCGAGGGCGCCGAGAAGCTGCGTTTCCTCGCCGCGGATCACGTCCGGTGCCTCGGCGCGGCGCTGGGCGAGGCCGGGCAGGATGAACACCTCGCGCGCAGCAGCGGCAATCCGAATGGCCTGCTCGGGCAGCGTGTCGAGCCGGGCGGGCAGGTCGAGATAGCCCGCCTCCTGCCAGCCCTGCCGGGCGCCGGCCATGCCGCAGATCATTACCGGCAGCCCGGCCGGGGCGCCGGCTGCCGCCAGATGGGCTTCGAGCACGGGAGCGAAGCCGACGCGGTGGCAGTGCTGCATGCCCTCGTCGCTGCGCCGCTCGGCCACGACCATGCCCGCCCGGTCCAGCAGCCACAGCCGGAAGCTCGACGTTCCCCAGTCGACGGCGGCGCAGAACATCCGCAAGTCAAGGCACTCCCAGCTCGGGCCCGGCCGGCCTCGAGCCCTGTTCGGACTCGGGGTCTGACCCAGGTCTTTTGCGTCGGAAACGGTGGCCGGCTGTCCCCGCCATATGCGCCGGGCCGGCCCTGGCGCATTGAGGCGGGGGATTGACAAGATGTCAATAAATACTATTATATTTTTTAATCAGCAGCGTGTGAAGCCCCGCGTCTCGCGGTCTTCCGCTGCCATCGAGAACAAGAAACGGCGTTCTGCTGTCGGGCGGCGGGCGTGCCGGGCGGGGTTTCCCGCTGCGGCCTCCGGCGATGGGCGGGCGTGCGAGGGCGTTGGGAAGGAACGAGCGTGGCTGCGGCCGAGCAACAATCCGGGGCGGGGACCAACTCCCCCAAGACGTCCTTTACGGCATCCGATTTCCGCTGGGCGGGCTCGAGCGACGCCAACACGCCGCGCCGTCTCTCGCGCGTCCTCTCGCTGGACGATTTCGAGGTCGAGGCGCGCCGCGTGCTGCCGCGCTGCATCTACGGTTTCGTCTCCGGTGGCGTCGAGAGCAACGGCACGCGCGACGCGAACCGCGCCGCCTTTGACGACTGGAGCTTCATCCCGCGGGTACTGGTCGACACCACCCGGCGCGGCCAGGCGGTGGACCTGTTCGGCCATCGCTGGAGCGCGCCGTTCGGCATCGCGCCGATGGGCTCGACCGCGCTCGGCGCCTTCGAGTGCGAGCGCGTGCTCGCCGGCGGTGCCTATGAGGCGGGCATTCCCTGCCTGCTCAGCGGCGCCTCGCTGATGGCGATGGAGAAGGTCATCGCCGCCAATCCCGACGCGTGGTTCCAGGCTTACATACCGGGCGACCGCACCACGGTCGGGCCGCTGATCGAGCGAGTGCGGCGCGCCGGCTACCGGACGCTGGTCGTCACCGTCGACGTGGCGGTGAACGGCAACCGTGAGAACAATGTGCGCAACGGCTTCTCGATCCCGCTGCGCCCGACCGCGCGCCTCGCCTGGGACGGGATCACCCATCCGCGCTGGCTCACCCACACGCTGGCCCGCACGCTATGGCGCAACGGCATGCCGCGCTTCGAGAACATCTCCGGCGGCGAGCGCGGCCCGCCGCTGATCTCGCCAACCGCGCAGCGCAGCTTCGGGCGCCGCGACTCGCTGACCTGGGACGACATGGCCTGGATCCGCGACCAGTGGCAGGGCAACTTCATCCTCAAGGGCATCCTCTCACCCGAGGACGCCCGCAAGGCCCGCGACATCGGCGCCGACGGCATCATCGTCTCCAACCATGGCGGGCGCCAGCTCGACGGCAGCCTCGCCTCGCTGCGCGCGCTGCCGGACATCGTCGCCGCGGTCGGCGGGTCAACAACCGTCATGCTGGACAGCGGCATCCGTCGCGGCACCGACGTGCTCAAGGCGCTCGCGCTCGGCGCTTCCTTCGTCTTTCTCGGCCGGCCCTTCTTCTTCGCCGCCTCGGTCGGCGACGAGGCGGGCGTGCGGCACGCGATCACCCTGCTGGCGGAAGAGATCGACCGCGACATGGCGCTGATCGGCTGCACCTCGCCCGCCGAGCTCGATCCATCCTTCCTGGTGCGGAACTCGGGTGCGCGCTGACATCGCCGGCGGTGCTCCGCCGGTCCCATGCGCCCGAACGGGGGACAACGAATGAAGATCACTGATGTGAGGGCGCACGTCCTCGAGGCGGCGCTGTCGCAACCCTTCGCCTATTCGCGCGCCTGGTACGCGACGCGCACGGCGATGATCGTCGAGATCGTCACCGATGAGGGGCTGGTCGGCTGGGGCGAATGCTACGGCCCGGCGCGCATCAACGCGGCGGTGGTGGCGGCGATGCGCCCGCTGCTCGTCGGGCAGGACCCGATGCGCAGCGAATATCTCTGGAACGAGATCTATGCCCGCTTCCGCGACCACGGCCAGAAGGGCGTGATCATCCAGGGGCTGAGCGGCATCGACATCGCGCTTTGGGACCTGAAAGGCAAATATCTGAGCCAGCCGGTCCATCGCCTGCTCGGCGGCCCGGTCCGCAGCGAGGTGCCGGCCTATGCGACCGGCCTCTACCGCCGCGAGCAGGGCGAGCCGGCCGAATATCTCGCCGAGGAGGCCGCCGGCTACGTCGCCGAGGGCTTCGGCGCGGTGAAGCTGAAGGTCGGCTTCGGCGTCGAGGAGGACGCAGCGATCACCCGCGCCGTGCGCACGGCGATCGGCGAGGAGGTCGGCCTCATGATCGACGCCAACCACGCCTACGACACCGTCGCCGCGATCCGGCTCGGCCGCGCCATCGAGGAATACGACATCGGCTGGTTCGAGGAGCCGGTGCCCCCGGAGGACGTCGCCGGCCATCTCCAGGTCAAGGCGGCGCTGCGCATCCCGGTCGCCACCGGCGAATGCGAGTTCACCCGCTTCGGCTTCCGCGAGCTGTTCGAGAAGCGCGCGCTTGATATCGTCCAGCCCGACACCTGCGCCGCCGGCGGCATTTCCGAGTGCAGGAAGATCGCCGACATGGCGAGCGCCTACGGCATACGCTACGCGCCGCATGTGTGGGGCACCGGCATCGCCATCGCCGCCGGACTGCAGCTCCTCGCCGTGCTGCCGTCCTTCACCCCGTGCTCGCTGGCGCCGCAGGAGCCGCTGCTTGAATTCGACCGCACCGAACACCCAATCCGGCAGGCGATCCTGACCGAGCCGATCGAGCACGAGCGCGGTCGGGTCCGCGTGCCCGAAGGCCCGGGCCTTGGCATCGAGATCGACCGCGAGGCGCTGGTGCGCTTTCGCGCCAGCTAGGGGCGTCGTCGATTGACAGCGGGAGGGGTGGGCGTATTTATAATATTATAATCTTGTTCGATCCGCCCGCGCCGCCCCCGCTCCCTGGCCGGCGGGCCTGTCGGGCAGGGTGCCCAGCGCAAATCCGGGACTTCCATGAACATCGATAAGATCGTCACCATCGACGACTTGCGGGCCGCGGCGCGGCGGCGCCTGCCGCTGATCGCCTTCGACTTCATCGATGGCGGCGTCGAATCCGAGACCTGCCTCGCCCGCAACCGCCAGACCTTCCAGAACTACCGGCTGCTGCCGCGCTACTTCGTCGACATCTCCGAGCGCAGCCAGAAGACGACGCTGTTCGGCGTCACCTATGACAGCCCGCTCGGCATCTGCCCGACCGGCATCTCCGGCCTCTGGCGTCCCGGCGCCGACGAGATGCTGGCGCAGGCGGCGGCCGAGGCGAACATCGTCTTCGCCTTTCCCTGCGCCAGCAATTCGCGGGTCGAGGACGGGCTGGCGCGCGCGCCGGACAATCTCTGGTACCAGCTCTACAGCAGCCGCGAGCGCGCGGTCGGCCAGCGGCTGGTCGGGCGGATCGCCGATCTCGGCTTCAAGACGCTGGTGCTCACCGCCGACGTGCCAATCGTCCCCAAGCGCGAGCGCAACCTGCGCAACGGCTTCACCCGCCCGCTGAAGTTCAAGATGTCGACCGTGATCGACGGCCTGTCGCGGCCGGGCTGGCTGATGGACTATCTGAAGGCGGGCGGCGGCACGCCGATGATGCCGGCCTGGCAGTCCTACGTGAAGGAGGGCGCGACGCCGGACCAGGTGGCCGACTTCTTCGGCACCCAGACCCCGGCCTCGGAACAGACCTGGGCCGACGTCGAGCACTACCGCAGGATCTGGCCGGGCAACCTCGTCATCAAGGGCCTGCTGCACCCGCAGGACGCGGTGCGCGCCGCCGACCTCGGCATTGACGGCATCATCGTCTCCAACCATGGCGGGCGCCAGCTCGACATGGCGCCGACCCCGATCGACATGCTGCCGCTCATCCGCGCGGCGGTCGGCGAGAAGATGGTGCTGATGGTCGACAGCGGCATCCGCCGCGGCTCGGACATCCTGATCGCCATGTGCCTCGGCGCGCAGTTCGCCTTCATCGGCCGGCCGACCCTCTACGGCGTCGCCGCCTTCGGCCTTCCCGGCGCCAAGAAGGCGATCGAGATCCTGCGCAAGGAGATCGACGTCAATCTCGGCCAGATGGGCCGCACCAGCCTCGCCGAACTCGGCCCGCACTGCCTGATGCAGCGCGAGCCGCCGTTCCGCATCATGGGAGAGGAGCCCGCGGCCCGCGAGGCGGCGGCGCCCAGCAGGAAGATCGGACATGCCTGATATCGCCGACATCGCAAATCCCACCAGGCAGCGGCTCGAGGCGGGCGAGCTCGCGGTCGGCATGATCGTGCGCGTCTCGCGCACCGGCGACGTCGCCCGCATCGCCCACTCGAGCGGCATGGACTTCCTGTTCATCGACGCCCAGCACGCGATCTATTCGCGGGAGACGATCGCCCATATCGGGCAGATCGCGCTCGGCTGCGGCATCACCGCGATGGTGCGGGTGCGCAGCTGCCGCGACCCGGACATTCCGGTGCTGCTCGACGGCGGCATCACCGGCATCGTCTTTCCCGACGTGAACACGGCCGAGGACGCGCAGGCGGGCGTGAATGCCGCGCGCTACGCCCCTATCGGCCGCCGCTCGGCGACCTCGGGCTACGCGCTGTTCGACTATCGCCCGCTGCCGCAGGCCGAGGCGATCGCGATCATGAACCGCAATACGCTGGTGGTGTGCATGATCGAGACCGTCGAGGGCGTCGCCAATGCCGAGGCGATCGCCGCGGTGGAGGGGGTCGACGTGATCCTGATCGGCCTCACCGACCTTCTGACCAGCATGGGCAAGCCCGGCCAGCTCGGCGATCCCGAGGCGATGGCGGCGGTCGAGCGGGTGGGGCGCGCGTGCAAGGCGCAGGGCAAGTTCTTCGGGGTCGGCGGCGATGGCGACCCGCAGCGCCAGGCGATCTACATCTCCCACGGCTCGCGGTTCGTCCCGACGCAGTCTGACGCCGCCTTCCTCATGGCCGCGGCCTCGCGCACCACGCAGGAACTGCGCGCGCTGAAGCCCTGAAGCGGCCACTATGCAAAAAGGGGAGCGGACGTCCGCTCCCCTTCTCATGGCGCATGGGTTGCGGGCCGCGATGCCCGGGCCGTCCGCTCAGCCCTGGACGAAGCGCTGGCGCTGCTCGCCGAGCCCCTCGATGCCGAGGCTGACCACATCGCCGGCCTTGAGGTAGGAGGGCGGCTTCATGCCGAGGCCGACGCCCGGCGGGGTGCCCGTGGAGATCACGTCGCCCGGCTGCAGGCTCATGAACTGCGAGATGTAGGAGACGAGATAGGCCGCGCCGAAGATCATGGTCGCGGTCGAGCCGTTCTGCACCTTGCGCCCGTTCACCTCCAGCCACATGCCGAGCTTCTGCGGGTCGGCGATCTCGTCCTTCGTCACCATCCACGGCCCCATCGGCCCGAAGGTGTCGCAGGACTTGCCCTTGGTCCACTGGCCGAGCCGCTCGATCTGGAATTCGCGCTCGGACACGTCGTTGACGACGCAGTAGCCGGCCACATGGTCGAGCGCCTCGGCCTCCGACACGTATTTCGCGGTGCTGCCGATGACGATGCCGAGCTCGACCTCCCAGTCGGTCTTGGTCGAGCCGCGCGGAATCTCCACGTCGTCGTTCGGCCCGCAGATCGCCGAGGTCGCCTTCATGAACAGGATCGGCTCGGCCGGGATCTCGGCCCCGGTCTCGGCGGCGTGGTCGGAATAGTTGAGGCCGACGCAGACCAGCTTGCCCACCTGGCCGACGCAGGGGCCGAGCCGAGGCGAACCTTCCACCAGCGGCAGCGACGCGGGATCGAGGGCGGCGAGCTTCGCCAGCGCCGCCGGCGCCAGCGTCGCCCCGTCGATGTCCGGCACCTGCCCGACGAGCGAGCGTATGCGTCCTTCCGCGTCGAGAAGGCCGGGCATTTCCTCGCCGGGGGCGCCGTAGCGGAGCAGTTTCATCGCAATGGTCTCTTCGAGTGGAGGGAAGCGTGGCGACGGCGGCGTTCAGGCAGCCGCCGGCACCCGGGTGAACTTCTGCAGGCTGCGCACGAAGGCCGGGCGCTGGGTCTGGAACACCGGGATCCAGGCCGAGAAGGAGACCTCGCCGATATAGAGATCGCCATGCGAATCCGTCGCCCCCGTATGCGGCGCGATGAAAGTGCCGGGCTCGGTCCCGGCGCGCAAGCCGCCGAGTCGGGCCAGCAGCCTGCCGTTCTTGTCGAGGACGCTCACCCGCGGCCCGATGTTCGGATAGAGCCGGTTGATGGCGAGGAACGGGCCGAGCTCGCCGACGAAGAAGACCGGGTCCTCGGGGTTCTGCATCGACAGGCCGCAGGCGCGGTGCAGGTTGACGAACTGGGTCTTGAAGCGCCCGTCCGGGTGGAACACCTGCACACGGTGGTTCTCGCGGTCGGCCACATAGACGAGGCCGCTCGCGTCGCAGCAGATGTTGTGGACGATGTTGAACTGGCCTTCGTCGGTGCCGTACTCGCCCCAGGAGAGGATGTGCTCGCCTTTGGCGGTGTATTTGTGCACGCGCGCATTGCCGTAGCCGTCGGCGACGTAGATGTCGCCCTCGGGCGACAGCGCCACCTGGGTCGGCCGGTTGAACGGCGCGCCGCTGAACTCCTCGCCTGGCTCGTTCGGCGTGCCGATCGTCATCAGCACCTCGCCGTCGAGCGTGCAGTGATAGACCGCGTGGCTGCCCTCGTCGACGCAGTAGACGGTGTCGTCCGGCCCCATGCAGATGCTGTGCGGGCGCACGAACCTGCCTTCGCCCCACGACTTGATGAAGTTGCCCTCGCGGTCGAAGATCACCATCGGATGGCCGCCGCGGTTGAAGACGTAGACGCGGTCCTGCCGGTCCACCGCCACGCCGCCGACATCGCCCAGCGACCAGCCCTCGGGCAGCTTCCCCCAGCCTTCCTCGACGCGGTAGGTGAACTCACCGCTTCCCACCAATACGCTCATGGGCGTGCCTCTCTCGTTTGATTGGTCTCGCGGGCCCCGCCCGCGCGCGCGTTCAGGCCGGGCCGAACACGCGGTCATAGGCGTCGATCACGCGGCGGGCGCGCGCGGCGATCTCGCGCGCGTCGAGGCCGGGTGCGTAAAGGCTGGAGCCGAGCCCGAAGGCGCAGATGCCGGCTTTTCCATAGTCGGCAAAATTCGTCTCCGACACGCCGCCCACGGCGGCGATGCCGAGGCCGGGCGGCAGCACGGCGCGGATGGCGGCGATCCCCGAAGGGCCGAGCACGCTGGCCGGAAAGAACTTGAGCATCGAGGCTCCGGCGCGGGCCGCCGCCAGCGCCTCCGTGGGGGAGAATACGCCCGGCATCGTCACCATGCCATGCGTGCCGGCGCGCGCGAGCACGGCCGGCTCGACGTTCGGGCTGACCAGCAGCCGCCCACCAGCGTCGGCGAGCCGATCGACCTCCTCGACGTCGAGCACCGTGCCGGCGCCGATCAGGCAGCCCGGCGGCGCCATCCGGGCGGCGGTGGCGATGGAGGCGAACGGGTCCGGCGAATTGAGCGGGACCTCGATCGCCTCGAAGCCCGTCTCGACCAGCGCGCCGACGACCGCCGGCGTCTCGGTCGGCGCGATGCCGCGCAGGATGGCGACCAGCGGGCGCCGCAGCGTCGGCCAGGGAATGCGCGCCTCGGCCACCGGCCCGCCCGCTCAGTAGGTCGCGCGGCCGCCGGAGAGATCGAACACCGCTCCGGTGGTGAAGGAATTCTCCTCGCTGGCGAGCCAGGCGATCATGGCGGCGGCCTCGTCGAGCTCGAGGAAGCGGCCGCGCGGGATCTTGCCGAGCATGTAGGCGATGTGCTCGGGCGCCTGCTCCATCGCGCCCGGCGTGCGCGCCACGGCCGGCGTCACGCAGTTCACCGCCACGTTCGCGTCGGCAACCTCCTTGCCGAGCGACTTGGTGAGCGCGATCACCGCCGCCTTGGCCGAGCTGTAGGCCGCGGCGGTGGGGTTGCCCTCCTTGCCGGCGATCGAGGCGATGTTGACGATGCGCCCGTAATCTTGCCCGAGCATGACCGGCACCACGGCCCGGCAGCAATGGAAGGTGCCGTTGACGTCGACGTCGATCACCTGCCGCCAGGCGTCGAGCGGATAGTCGGCGACCTTGGCGTTGGGGCCGACCAGGGCGGCGTTGTTGATCAGTATGTCGATGCGGCCGAAGCGCTCGAGCGTCGCCTGCGTCGCCCGCGTCACGCTCTCATAGTCGGCGATGTCGACCTGACGGGTCGCGACCGCCTCGGAATTGCCGAGCGCTTCCGCCGCCGGGGCGAGGGCGGCCTCGTTGATGTCCCATATGGCGACGCTGGCGCCGGAGGCGAGGAAGCGCGAGGCGACGGCGAAGCCGATACCCTGGGCGGCGCCGGTGATGACGGCGATCCGGCCCTCAAGATTGATGTGATTGACCTGCATGAAACGGCGCCTCTTCGCGGGCTGAATTCGGCGCCAATAAATACTATTATATTCATAAACACAAGACGCGTTCGGCGGCCCTTGTGTCGGGAGCCGGCCGCGTCTGCCGCGTTCAGCCGGCCGCGCGCGACTGCGAGCGGCGGCGTTCGGTGTCGTCGAGATGCCGGCGCATGGCCGTGGCAGCGGCTTCGGGATCGCGGGCGACGATCGCGTCGAGGATCGCCTTGTGCAGCGGCAGCGAGATGGTGCGGTTGGTCTCGGGATCGCGGTTGGTGATCCGCAGCGAGGCCATCATCTCCGAGCGGATGGCGTGGGCGATGGGCGCCAGGAAGTCGTTCTTGCTGGCATAGAGGCAGGCGGTGTGGAAGGCGAGGTCCGCCGCCATGAAGTCCTCGGGCGAATCGCCGGCCTTCTCCATCGCCGCATAGGCCTCCTCGATGGCGGCGAAGTCCTCCTGGGTGCCGCGCTGGGCGGCGAGCGCGGCCGCGCCCGGCTCGACGATGCGCCGCACCTCCATCAGGGCGTCGCGCCCGTCGTCGGAGGCCGGGGTGCCGCGCTGGGCCCGCTGCCAGCCAAGCACCACGGGATCGAGCTGGCTCCACTCGTTGCGCGGGCGCACGATGGTGCCGCGCTTGGGGCGCGCGTCGAGTATGCCCTTGCCGGCCAGCACGTTCAGCGCCTCGCGCAGCACGGTCCGGCTCACATTGTAGCGGCCGAGCAGCACCTCCTCGCTCGGCAGGAAGTCGCCGGGCTTCAGGCGGCCCGAGACGATGTCCCCGCCGATCTCGTCGACGACCTGCTCCCGAAGGTTCCGTTTCAGCGAGCGGTCGGTGGCGCGTGTCATTCTATCCATATGATAATACTACTTGAATTTTGTATACGCGTCAAGCTGGCATATTCCCCGCAACGGTTTCGGCCCCGGGATTCGGCCCCGGCTGGACCGCTGTTCGAACCCGACGACCGGAACCCCGGCGGCGTGCCGTCCGGCCGTATCCTGGCCCGCCTGCGGCGCGCGAAGGCGATGGCCGGTCTCTCCCGCCGGCTCATCATACGCTCCCGCCGCGTTGACTTGCTCCCGCAAAAATCATATCGTACTATTTAATAGCTTACCGGGCGGACGACCGATCTGCCGTACCGGCGAGCACATCCTGAACAGGTCCTCGTGATGCGACCGATCACGACGTCCGACCCCGCCGGCGGGAGCGGGCCGGGCGGCGGACGCTTGGCGCTCGCGCTCTCCCGTCGAATTTGGATCGAGTATGTTGGCCAGTCTCACCGCACATGACCGCGCCGGGCTCGTGGAGGTGCGTACGCACCGACCGCGCTGGTATCGCTTCCCCGAAGACCGGCGCCCGCCGGACGAAGAAGCCGGCTACCGCGTCCAGCGCGAGGTGCATGACGCCCTCGCGCAGGCCGGCATCCGCCGCGTCGGCTACAAGATCGCCTCCATCGCCGCCGACGGCCAGCGCGCGCTTGGCCTTTCCGAGCCGGCCTATGCCGGCATCTACGACCTGACGCACAAGCCGAGCCTCGGCGAGGCGCTGAGCTTGCCGCTGGTCGCGCCCTCCGTCGAGTGCGAGATCGCCTTCATCACCTCCGCCGAGCTGCGCGCCGGCGACGACCTGTCCGACGAGGCGCTGTGCGCCGCCATCGGCTCGGCGCATCTCGCCTGCGAGATCGTCGACAACCGCTACGGCCAGCCCCTCGAGGTCGGCATCCCGACCATCCTCACCGACGATTTCTTCCATTCGGCCTTCGTGCTGCGGGCGCCCCGGCCCGGCTGGCAGGAGGTCATCGGTGACGACCTTGCCGGCCTGATCGAGATCGACGGCGAGGTCGTGCGCGGCAACACCGCCGACGCGCTGCGCCCGCTGGAGGCGCTGCGCTGGCTGGTCGGCAAGCTCGGTTCGCACGGGTTGACGCTCGGCGCTGGCGAGATCGTGCTCGCGGGCTCGCTGGTCAAGCCGACACCGATCGCGCTTCCCGCGACCTCCGCTTCCATCGCGGTCGACGGCTTCGGCACGCTGAGCCTTGGCGACTGACCTGCTGGCCACAAGGATCAGACCATGAAAATCGCCGAGCTTCGCACCCATGTGCTCGAGGCGCCGCTGGAACAGCCCTTCGGCTGGTCGGTCGACCGTACCACGGTGCGCAAGTCCTGCATCGTCGAGATCGTCACCGACACCGGCCTCGTCGGCTGGGGTGAGTGCTTCGGGCCGGCGCGGCCCAACGCCGCCGTCGTCAACGCCTTCCGCGACCTGCTGATCGGCGCCGACCCGATCGCCACCGACGTGATCTGGCAGAACCTCTACAACCGCTTCCGCGACCAGGGACAGAAGGGCCTCGTCATCAGCGGCCTCAGCGGTGTCGACATCGCGCTGTGGGACATCAAGGGCAAGGCGTTCGGCGCGCCGGTCCACCGGCTGATGGGCGGGCCGATGCGCACCCGCATCCAGGCCTATGCCACCGGCACCTACCGCCGCGACGAGGGCGACGTGTTCGAGTACATCCTCGAGGAGGTGCGCGAGCGGCTCGACGAGGGCTTCGAGGGGGTGAAGCTGAAGATCGGCATCGACTTCGAGGAGGACATCGAGCTCATCCGCGCCACGCGCGACCTGATCGGGCCGGGGCGCCAACTCATGCTCGACGCCAACCACGCCTATGACGCAATCGAGGCGATCCAGCTGGGGCGCCGCGTTGCCGACCAGAACATCGCCTGGTTCGAGGAGCCGGTCGTGCCCGAGGACCTCGCCAGCTATCATGAGGTGAAGCTCGGCCAGCCGATCCCGGTCGCCGGCGGCGAATGCGACTATACGCGCTGGGGCTTCATCAACATCTTCACCTCGCGCGCCATGGACATCGTGCAGCCCGACACCGGCGCGGCCGGGGGCCTGTCCGAATGCAAGAAGATCGCCGACATGGCGACCGCCTTCGGCATCCGCTACATCCCCCATGTCTGGGGCAGCGGCATCAGCATGGCCGCGGCGCTGCAGCTTCTCGCCTCGGTGCCGCATACGCCGGCGCGCCTGCGCCCGCGCGAGCCGCTGCTGGAGATGGATCGTTCCGAGCACCCGTTCCGTCATGCGGTCATCACCGAGCCGCTGGTCCAGCACGGCGGCTGGGTCGAGGTGCCGACCGGCCCGGGCCTCGGCATCGAGGTCGACCGGGACGCGCTTCGCCGCTTCGCCGCGCCGGATTCGTAGCGGGCGGGACCGCGCCGGAATCCCCGCGCGGCCTCGCCCCTCGCTCACAGCCGGTAGACGCGCGAGGCGGTGCCGGCGAACAGCGCCTCTTTCTCCTGCACCGATGCATTGCCGGCAATGCGCTTGAGCGCGTTCCACAGTGTGCCGTAGCGGCAGGACTGCTTGTCGACCGGGAAGTTGCTCTCGAACATCGCCCGCTCGACGCCGAACGCCTCGATCGCGGTTTCCATATAGGGACGCCAGGCCTGCGCCAGTTCCGTGGAGGGCGGCGGCACGTCGCGCAGGTGGAAGTCGAAGCCGAAATGCAGCATGCCGAGGCCGCCGAGCTTCACATGGACGTTGCTGCTGGTGGCGAGCTCGCGCATATGGCCGCGCCAGACCTCGAACAGCTCCTGCCGGCGGCCGGCATAGGGCCCGACGCAGATCGGCCCGCCCACATGGTCGACGATGATGGTCGCCTGCGGCACCGCCCGCGCCAGCGCGATCACGTCGGGAAGCTGGTGGAAAAACACCCAGGTCTCGAAATTCAGCCCGAGCTCGGCCAGCACCGCCGCGCCCTCGTGGAGGGCCGGGTTGAGCAGGTGCCCGGGCGGCACCTGATGGGCGACATAGCGGCCGATCTCCTCGTGGTGCCCGTCCCAGGCGGCACAGACGCGGATGCCGCTGAGCCGCCCTCCGCCGGCGTCGATCTCCGCCTCCAGCACCTCGCGCACCGCCCCGCCGAGCGTGAGGTCGGCATGGCCGATCATCCGGTGGGCGACGCGGAGCGGGCCATACTGGCCGGAAGCGCTCATCGCCGCGACGCCGCGCACGAACTCGACCTCGCCGACCGGGCGGAACGGCTCCGGCCCGTCGGCGCGGTACATGGCCTCGCACTCGGCGAACACGGTCCGGCGCACGTCGTGGCCGCTCTCGTTTACGTCGGCGAGGAACTCGTGGAGCAGGTAGCGCCCGCGCTTGGAATTTTCCCAGATGTGATGGTGCGGGTCGACGATCGCCAGCTCCGGCTCCAGCGCCGCCTCGGGCGGCGTTCCGGCCAGCCATTCGGCGAGCGCCGCCGGGTCCCGGTAGGTGGCGCCGCGATAGACATAGGGTTCGCTCATGCTTTCCTCCTCTCGCCATGCCGCCGGCACGTGGCTCGGGCGGCACGGCTGACGGGCGCCGGCCTCGAGGGCGGGCGGGCCCGTCGGTCATGATTCATGTTTGCCGGCAAATGGCGGTTTCGGCGACGGTGCCGAACGGGATGGGCGCCTCGGCCATGGCTCGCGGCCGGGAGGGCCGTCGTCGCCGGTGACGGGCATCGCGGGGCTAGTCGGGCGAGGGGCGCGGCCGGCAGGCGCCCGGCACATGGGCGCGGTACGTGCGCGGATGAGGCGAAGCCGGCGGGCGGGGCACATGGAGATCGGCGGTCATCGGAGGCCCTCCCATCGTCTGCCGAAACGGCATTCCGCTGCGGTATTCATGGCGGCTTTTTGGCTCTTGCATTTTTTTAATATCATAGTACTAATAGGCCGCAAGCTGTCAAGCAAGCCTCGGCGAACCGTATCGGCTTGCAGGCTCGAGTCGGTCGTTCCGGGTCCGCGGCGCACAGTGGTCCGGCCCCGGTTTCACAGAACAAACCAGCAGATCATCAAGGTGACGTTTCGTCACTTAAGGAGACGATCGCGACCGCATGGTTGAAGCGCGGCCCCATGAGCCGCAGCGGGAAAAACAGCGTCTGGGAGGATGCACGTGGTTGAAGAAAAGGTGGTCATCAGCAAAGTCGCGTGGCGGTTCGTTCCGCTGCTCGTGGGGTCGGCCTTCCTCGCCTATCTCGACAGGGTGAACGTAAGTTTCGCCGCCTTGACGATGAATGCGGATATCGGCCTTTCCGCCGCCGCCTATGGTTTCGGTGCCGGCATCTTCTTCCTCACCTATGTGCTCACCGAGGTGCCGTCCAACATCATCCTGGCCAAGGTCGGCGCGCGGATCTGGCTCGCGCGCATCATGTTCACCTGGGGCATCATCTCGCTGATGATGGTGTTCGTGCGCGGCGAGATGAGCTTCTACATCCTGCGCGCCCTGCTCGGTATCGCCGAGGCCGGCCTCTATCCCGGCATCGTCTACTTCATGTCGCTCTGGTTCCCGGCCAAGTACCGCGCGCGCATGGGCAGCATCTTCTGGCTCTCCATCCCGCTCTCCTCGGTCATCGGCGCGCCGGTCTCCAGCATGTTCCTGGCGATGGACGGCCTGCTCGGACTGAAGGGCTGGATGTGGCTGTTCATCCTCGAATCGCTGCCCACCATCGTGATGTCGTTCGTCCTCTACGTCATGCTGCGCAACAGCCCGTCCGAGGCCGAGTTCCTGACGCGCGAAGAGCGCGACTGGCTCACCCGGCGCATGGCGGGCGAGGCCGACGCGGTCGCCGGCGGGCACGGCCACGGCATCCTTGCGGTGCTGAAGGACGTGCGCGTGCTCTCGCTCGGCCTGATCTGCTTCGGCGCCGTCATCATCAATTACGGCGTCAACTTCTTCCTGCCGCAGATCATCAAGGGCTTCGGCCTGACCAACATGCAGGTCGGCTTCGTCACCGCGCTGCCTTCGGTCGCGGCGGTGTGCGGCATCCTGTTCTTCGGCTACATCTCGGACCGCACCGGCAACCGGCGCGGCTTCGTCGCCATCGCCATCTCGGCCGTGGCGATCTGCCTGGCGCTCTCCACCCTGTTCCCCGATCCGGTGGCCAAGATGGCGGCGCTGATCGCGGCGGGGTTCTTCATGTTCGGCTATCTCGCGCCGTTCTGGGCCATTCCGCACCGCTTCTTCACCGGCGCGGCGCTGGCGACCGCCATCGCGGCGGTGAACTCGATCGCCAATCTGGGCGGCGTGGTCGGGCCGTATGTGATGGGCTATCTGCGCGAGACCACGGGCAGCTTCGAGGACGGCCTGCTCGCGCTCGCCTTCGGCGCGGTGCTGGTGGTGCCGCTGCTGCTGGTGCTGCGCGCGCCGCAGAAGGGCGACATCGGCGCCGCGGCGGTCTCGCCGGAGGTCTGAGGACGGCCGCCCCGGGGTGATCTATCCCCCGGGCGCGCCGCGACGTCATTCAGGCACGAACGCAAGAAGGGCCGGAACGGCGTGCTGCCGTCCGGCCCGTTCATTATGGAGGTCGGCCGCTCACTTCCGGCGGCGTACCGCCTCGCCGGTCTTCGGGTCGAGCCGCAGTGCGTCGAGCGTGCCGATGAGCGCAACCACGCCGATCATGACGAACGCCATCTGGAAATGGGCGACCGGCACCACGCCTTCGGCGGCCGGGTCCACCAGCCCGGCGAGCCGCAGCGCCAGCACCGCCAGCGCCACCCCCATGCCCAGCGCCATCTGCTGCAGCACGTTGAACAGCGTGTTGGCGCCGCTCATCTGCTCCGGCCTCACATCGACGAAGGACAGCGTGTTGAGCGTGGTGAACTGCACCGAGCGCGTCACCCCGCTCACGAACATCAAGAGCACGGTGACGATCAGCGGCGTCTCGGCCGAGATCAGCGCGCAGGCGCCGATCGCGAGCGCGTTCAGCGTGCCGTTCACGAGCAGGATGGAGCGGAAGGTGAAGCGGCGCAG
Organism: Ancylobacter mangrovi; assembly: GCF_024752335.1. Classification (NCBI taxonomy): domain Bacteria; kingdom Pseudomonadati; phylum Pseudomonadota; class Alphaproteobacteria; order Hyphomicrobiales; family Xanthobacteraceae; genus Ancylobacter; species Ancylobacter mangrovi. Next base: position 104,290 of record NZ_JANTHY010000001.1, read on the forward strand.
GATCGCCGTGGTCACCAGCTTCATGACGAGGTTGCCTGCGAACACGGCGAGCACCAGCATGCCCGATTCCAGCGGGTCGAGCCCGAACCCGACCTGGAACATCAGCGGCAGCAGGAACGGCACCGCCTGGATCGCCGCCCGAACCAGCGAGCCCCCGCGCAGCGCCACCGCATAGCTGCGGATCGCCAGCGCCGAGAGGTCGAGCAGCGGGAAGGGGTGGCGCCGGGCATGGGCGACGGCGTGGAAGCCGGTGACGAGGCCGGTCGCCACCATCAGCCCGAGCACCATTCCCGCCGGGCGGCCATTGCTGACGAGTTCCACCGCATAGAGCAGGCAGAAGCAGGCGACGCCGGTGAGCACGAAGCCGAGCGCATCGAAGGGGCGCGGCGTCACCGTCTCCTCGCGCGGCATCAGCCGCAGCGCGATCATGACCGCGACGATGCCGAGCGGCACGTTCAGATAGAAGATCCAGTGCCATGAGAAGTGCATGGTGATGAGCCCGCCCACCGGCGGCCCGAGGATCGGCGCCACCAGCCCCGGCCAGGTGATGGTGGTGATCGCCCAGATCAGGTCGCGCTTGTCGGTGACGCGCAGCACCACCAGCCGGCCGATCGGCACCATCATCGCGCCGCCTACCCCCTGCAGGATGCGCGCGAGGGTGAAGGTGAGCAGGCTCTCGCTCAGCCCGCACAGGATCGAGGCAGCGGTGAAGATCACGATAGCCGAGGTGAAGATGCGCCGGCTGCCGAAGCGTTCGGCGAGCCAGCCGCTCAGCGGGATCAGCATTGCCAGCGTGAGCACATAGGCCGAGACCCCGATGCCGAGATCGACCGGATGGACGCCGAAGGAGCGGGCCATCGCCGGCAGCGCGGTCACGAGGATCGTGCCGTCGAGATTCTCCATGAACAGGGCCGAGGCGACGAGATAGGTCAGCGCTCTTGCGTTCGGCACAGGGGGCGGGGTCCCGGCCGCGGTGCCGGAGTCGGAAAGCGGATCGGTCTTCAAGGAGATCACCTCGGTCGTGCGGCGGCGCCGCCACGCTCGGGGCCGTGCGAGCCTGCGGCTCGCAGGTGCGTTTCGCGCGGCGGACGACGCGCCACCGGCGCGCGGGCACCGATGGCGAATCGGTTTTCTAGCGCGGCCGGCAGCCCCGGAATGTCTTGCGTTCGACATTCGGTGCCCCGGCGGGCGATTTTTTTCCGAGGTGGCGGCCAGGGGCCGCCCTATCTCGCGGCCGTCTCCGTGCGGTCGGTCGGCGCGGCTTCGACCATGCGGTGGGTACGCTTCATGATCTTGATGGCGGCGGCCGCGGCGCCGAAACCGTTGTCGATGTTGACCGCGACCACGCCGGGCGCGCAGCCGCCGAGCGCGCTGTGCAGCGCCAGTGTGCCGCCGGCGGCGACTCCGTAGCCGACCGAGGTCGGCACCGCGATCACCGGCGCCTCGACAAGGCCGGCGAGCACGCTGAACAGCGCTCCCTCCATGCCCGCCACGCAGATGACGACGTCGAAGGAGCGGATCTGCGGCAGGTTGACGAGCAGCCGGTCGATGCCCGCGACCCCGACGTCGAGGATGGTCGGGGCGGCGAAGCCGCAGAAGGTCAGCGTGCGCGCTGCCTCGCGGGCCACGGGTGCATCCGAACTGCCGGCGCCGACAATGCCGATCCCGGGAATGAGCGCCGCCGGTCCGTGCGCCGCCGGCACGATGGCGGTGGCGGAAAGCGCGTCGTAATCGAGCGCCGCCCGGGTCTGCGCCGCCAGCAGGCCGTGGTGCTCGGGCGACAGCCGGGTCAGCAGCAGGGCGCGGCCGGCCGTCTTCGCGCCGGCGACGATGCGATCGATCTGGTCGGCGCTCTTGGGCTCGCACAGCACCGCCTCGGGCATGCCGGTGCGGGCCTCGCGCTCCCAGTCCATGCGCAGGTCGCGGCGCGCGTCGGAATCCATGTGCGATCCGCCGGGCTCGCTCATGCCGGCGCTCCGAGGAAGGCGCTGCCCCGCCGGTAGGGTCGGACCCCCGCGAAGGCGCGACCCGCCTCGCCGCACAGGCGGCGCACGATGTCGACGGCGGGCATGTGCGCGGCCTCGCCGAGCTCCACCATCACGCCGCGCGCCGTCATGCGGCAGCGTAGGGTCGCGTTGGCGGGCAGCGCGGCGGCGAGCGAGGCTTCGGCCTGCTCGATGAAGGCAAGGTCGGCGGCGCTGATCGCGATGCCGGTCTCGACCCGGCTCGACAGGCACGGCTCGGCCGGCTGCTCGGCCACCTCGTCGAGCCCGTGACGGCGCGCCAGCAGCCGGATGGCGTCCTTGCCGATGCCAGCCTCGATAAAGGGATGGATCACCCCGCGCTCGGCCGCCGCCGTCAGCCCCGGCCGATAGTCGCCGAGGTCGTCGAGATTGGCACCCGAGGCGATGGCGCCTTCCGGCGCCAGCTCGCGGATGCGGTCATAAAGGTGCGTCTTGCAGTAGTAGCAGCGGTCGACCGGGTTGGCGCGGTAGCGCGGGTCCTCGAACTCGCCGGCGCCGACCACCTCGAGCCGCCAACCGTCGCGCGCGGCCCGCGCCCGCACGCGCGCCGTCGCCGCCGCCGGCACTGCGGGGGAGAGGGCGTGCACCATCCGCGTCGCGCCGGCCGGCCGATGGGCCTGCGCGAGCGCCGCGAGCGTCATGCTGTCGACGCCGCCGCTGACCGCCACCGTCAGCCGCGCGTGGCGGGCCAGCGCCGCTGCCAGCCGGTGCTCGATCGCCTCAGCGTTCATCGGGTTCGTCCTCGATCCGGCGCTTGATCTCGCGCCGCTCGCCGAGCGTGCGGGCCGCGAGGTCGTCGCTCTCCGCCTTGCGGGTGACGCGACCGTCCGGGCGCACAACTTCCTTCAGCCGCAGCCGGCCCTCGTCGGTCGCGACGCTGCGGGCGGCACGCCCCAGCCGGCGCCGGCTCACCATATGCCAGCGCAGGCCGATGGTCGACGTCTCGACGAGGCAGCGCGCGGCGACGTCGTCCAGCGCGTCCGGCCGCACCAGCAGGCGGAAGCCGCTGAACGGGCGCCCTTTCTTGCCCATCAGCGAAACCAGGGAGAGGTCCAGCACGCCGTCGATCTCGCGCAGCCGCTGAGCGGCGCTGGCGATCTCCTCGCCGGTCATGTCGTCGATGTCGAAGGCGAGCTCGGCGACCGTCTCGTCGGCCGGCGCCTCCACGGCTTCCGTAACCTCCGTCACCATCGCACGCAGGATGTTGGGCATCCCGGGAAGCTCGCGCGTGCCGGCCCCGGTGCCGGTCGCGGCGAGCCGTCCGCCGGGACGCTGCCACCCGGCGCGCAGGTGGCGCAGTATGGCCGCGCCGGTCGGCGTCACGCGCTCGCCGCCCACGCCGTCGTCGCGCCAGGCGAAGCCTTCCAGCAGCCGTGCGGTGGCGGGAGCCGGCACCGGCATCAGGCCGTGCCGCGTCTTCACCGTGCCGCCGCCCAGCGGCAGCTCCGACACGCTCCAGGACGCATCCCCGAGCGCCGCGATCAGGCTGCCGGCCGCCACCACGTCGAGCAGCGAATCCCAGTCGGCGATCTCGTGGAAATGGACGTCCTCGACCGGCATGCGATGGACGTGTGCCTCCGCCTCGGCCAGCGCCGTCAATATGCCGATCGCCTGTTCGGCTGTGCCGGCCGAAAGCGGGGCCGCGGCGATCCGCGCCCGCATTTCGGCGAAGGTGCCGCTGTCGGCGGCGTGATCGCCATGTGGGTGGTCGCCATGCACGTGGTCGTGGCCGTGGGTGTGCCCCCGCTCATGGGTGCTTCCGTGGGCCGCTTCGTGCGCATGCGGGTGGTCATGTCCGTGGGCAGGTTCGTCCACGTGGTCCGGCTCGCCCTGCCAGACCAGACGCCGCACGCGGATGCCGGCGCTCAGCCCGTCCACCAGCCGGGCCCTGCCGACGTCCGGCGGCAGCACGGCGTCGACGTCGCCCATCACGCGGCCCGTGAGCTCCGGCAGCGCATCGAGCATTGCGGCGACGAACATGTCACCGGCGATGCCGCCCACCGCGTCGAGATGCACATGCCGCCGGATCATGCCCGGTGGACCGGCACCACATAGGGGCCTTCGGGGATCACCGCGACGGCCGGATCGTTGTGGCGCGCGATGCTGGCGCTCACCGCCTCGGCGAGGGATGGCACGATCTCAACCGCCGTCAGCCGCCGCTCTTCCGGCGTCAGCCCGGTGGTGTAGAGCTGGATCTGGCCGATCCGCATCGGCTTGAGCTGCATCTCGGTCTGCCATTCGTCGATGTCCGCCAGCGACTTGGCGCTGATGGTGGCGAGGAAGCGCTCCGGCCCGAGCTCGACCAGGCGCGCCTGCGCGTCGCGGAATTCTTCCGAGCCGAAGCCTTCCGAGCATTCCGAGGCGATGATCAGCGTGCCGCCCGGCTCCAGTATGTCGAGCGGCGTCACCATGCCCTTGACGGTCTGGTAGTAGGTCTTGTCGAGCGGATAGCCGGCCGAGGTGGTGACCACGGTCTTGAACTTGCGCGGCATCTCGATGCGCGTCGCGGCGGTGACGAAGTCGACCGCCGCCAGATGGCTCGCGATGATCTCGCCGAAGGTCACGTGGACCAGGTTGCGGTCCTCGTCGAGCACCGTGTTAAGCGCGTAGATCTCGCCGATCTTGCGCACGATCTCGAGCTGCTCCTCGTGCAGCGGGTTGCCGACGAGATTGCACTGGACCGCCAGCGGGTCCTCCATGAACCGCGCCGAATGGAAGGTGCGGATGGTCTGGTGGCCGGCCACGCCCGGTGCCACCACCTTGCGCCCGCCCGACCAGCCGGCCATGAAATGCGGCTCGACGAGGCCGGTGGCGATGCGCAGCTCTGCCTCGACGAAGCGGCGGTCGATGAAGACAGGCGTCGCGCGCGTCGGCGTCGGGCCGAGGTCGACATGGGCCTCGGCGTCGCGGGCGAAATGGTTCGCGACCGTGACATTCTCCAGCACCCAGTCGTCACCCACCAGCTCGGCGAGCTCCGCGCCCTCGTTCGGCCGGTGGAGGCCGGTGGCGACCAGCACGGTGATGGCGGATAGCGGGATGCCGGCGGCGTGCATCGTCTCGATCATCGGCCGCAGGAACAGCCCGTTCGGCACCGGCCGGGTGATGTCGCAGATGAGGATGCAGGCGCTGGCCCGGCCCTTCGCGAGCTGCGCCAGCGGGGGGGCGTCGATCGGCGTGTCGAGCGCGTCCTGCAGCGCCGCGCGCGGGTCCGGCAGCCGGGGGAGGTGCGCCTTCTGGATGATCTGCGGGCGCGCCGCCTCGGGCAGTTTCAGCTCGATGCCGGCGCGTCCGAAGAGCAGGGGAATCGATCGGGCGTCTGCCATGATACTCAGGTCCGGGGCCTTGCTTGCCGACACGGGGGACGATGGCGCGAGACGCGCCGCGCGCGATCATATCAGGATCGCCGCGCAAAAGAGTCGGCCTGCCGACATATGCGCACGCCCGCGCGCGAAGCAAGGGACGCGGTGCCCGGGAAGGGCACCCGGACGGCCGGCCCGCCGCGATGGAAGTGGTACCGTCCGTTTCCTGCGAAGCGGTGCTTTTTGATGGGGCCATTGAGAGGAAAGCTGTCTCCGGTCCGCCCGGTGCGGAAATTGGAAGGAGAACACCATGAGCGAGTCGAGCCCCGACTACTCGAAGGGCGCCGCCTACATGAACGGCACCTATGTGCCGATCTCCGAGGCCAGGATTCCGGTCGGCGACTGGGGCTTCGTGCATTCCGACGTCACCTATGACGTCGTCCACGTGACCGATGGCGGCTTCTTCCGCCTCGAGGACCACCTCGACCGCTTCCACAAGTCGCTGGCCGGCTACCGGCTCGATCCAGGCGTCACCCGTGAGCAGATGCGCCACATCCTCGGGCGCGTGGTGGCGCTGAGCGGGCTGAAGGACGCCTTCGTCGCGATGGTCTCGACCCGCGGCGTCCCGAGCGTCTACGGCTCGCGCAACCCGCTCGACTGCGACAACACCTTCATCGCCTATGCGGTGCCGTGGGTCGACGTCATCAAGCCGGAGGTGCAGGAGCGCGGCGCGCATCTGCTGGTGGCGTCGGTGCCGCGCATCTCGCCCCGCTCGCTTGACCCGACGCTGAAGAACTACATGTGGCGCGACTTCACGCGCGGCATGTTCGAGGCCAACGACAAGGGCTTCGACACCGCCATCCTGCTGGACCAGGACGGCTTCCTGACCGAGGGCGCGGGCTTCAACGTCTTCATCGTCAAGGGCAACAAGGTCATCACGCCGGATCGCGGCGCGCTGGAAGGGGTGACGCGCCTGTCGGTGCTCGACATCTGCCCCGAGCTCGGCCTCGAGCCGGAGGTCGGGCCGATCACCTTTGACGACCTGATGGATGCCGACGAGGTGTTCACCACCACCACCGCCGGCGGCGTGATGCCCTGCGCGCGGGTGAACGAGCGCATCTACGGCAACGACCGGCCCGGGCCGATCAGCGCGAAGCTGAAGGAGACCTATTGGCGCAAGCACAAGGAAGGCTGGCACATGACGCCGGTCAACTACGCCGACGCCGACAACCCGTTCGCGCTCGCGGCCTGAACGGCGACAGGTGACACGCAGGCTGAGGCGGCGCCAGACCGCCCGGAGGGGAAACGCACAAGGCATGGGTCCCGCAGGGAAGCAATCCCGCCAATCTCGAAAAACCAGAGGGCCTGACCATGACCAAATCGAAGTCTCGTTCGTGCGACGCGGCGGTCTCGTCCGCGCTGTCCGCCGATCGCCGCACCGTGCTGAAGACGCTCGCGGCCGGCGCCGTGACCGCCGTCGCCGCACCCTATATCCGGCCCGCCTCGGCGGCGCCGACCGAGCTGCGCGCGCTGATGTGGGAGGGCTACGCCGTTCCCGAAATCGTCTCGGCCTTCGAGGACAAGCACAAGGTCAAGTTTTCGCCGACCTTCTTCGACGGCAATTCCGAAGCCTATAACAAGCTGCGCGTCGGCGGCACGAAGGACTTCGATCTGGTGCAGGCCGACGGCTACTGGCCGGGCCTCTATTTCCGGGAGAAGCTGATCCGGGCGATCGACTACGCCAAGATCCCCAACACCGCCAATGTCTACCCGGTGTTCAAGCCCGACCGCTACAAGCTGCTGACCGACCAGACCTCGGGCGAGCATTTCGGCGTCACCTGGTGCTGGGGGAGCTACGGCACCACCTACAACACCGCCGAGGTGCCGAAGGAGAAGGTGCAGAGCATCGAGGTGCTGTTCGACCCGGCCTATGCCGGACGCCTGTCGACCAGCGCGCGCTTCGAGGAGAACATCGCCCTTACCGGCATCCTGGTGGCGACCCGCATGGGCACCAAGGACAAGCCGCGCCCGGACGGCAAGCCGTTCAACCCCTACGTCCTCACCGACGAGGAGCTGGCGGAGGTGGAGAAGCTGCTGATCCAGCAGAAGCCGCTCCTGCTCACCCGCTACCAGGACAACACCACGCTGCAGCAGCTTCTGGAGAGCGGCGCGATCGTCGCGGCGCCGGAATTCGCCCAGATCTATCGCGTGCTGGTGCAGAAGAAGATGAAGGGCGAGACCGATCTCGACTTCGCCCACCATCTCGTGCCGAAGGAGGGCGGGCTCGGCTGGGTCGACACCTGGCTCGTGACCTCGGGCGTCACCGATCCGGGCACGCTCGCGCTCTGCTACGACTTCATCGACACTTTCCTCGCTCCCGAGACGATCAAGAAGATCTCGCTCATCGCCGGCACCTCGGCGACGGTGGACCTGCGCCCGATCTCGACGCCGGAGGAGCAGAAGCTCTATCTGATGGACCGCACCGAGGAACTGTCGACCATGTACATGTTCGACCAGCCCTCCTCGACCGAGAAATGGGAGCGTGTCTGGTCGCGCATGCAGGCCGCCTGATCGGACCGAAGCCATCGCCCGGGTGCGCTCCGGCGGCCCGGGCATCAGCTTCTGTCTCTTTTCATCCGGGAGTGCGGCGTGGCCTACATAACCCTCGACGGCGTATCCAAGCAGTACGGCAGCGTCTGGGCTGTCGACCGCGTCGACATGGCAATCGACAAGCATGAGTTCGTCTCCCTGCTCGGCCCCAGCGGCTCGGGCAAGACGACGCTCCTTCGCATCATCGCCGGGCTGGAAACGCCGACCCAGGGCCGTGTCCTCATCGACGGCGAGGACGTCACCCACCTGCCGCCGCACCGGCGGGGCGTGGCGATGGTGTTCCAGGAATTCCTCTTGTTCCCGCACCGCACGGTCTACGAGAACCTCGCCTTTCCGCTGCGCATGCTGAAGCTGCAGAAGGGCGAGATCGCCGAGCGCGTGGACTGGGTGCTCGGCATCCTCGCCCTTCGCGGCCTCGAGAAGCGCTATCCGAACCAGCTCTCGGGCGGCCAGCAGCAGCGCGTCGCGCTCGGTCGCGGGCTGGTCGGCCGGCCCAAGGTGCTGCTGCTCGACGAGCCGCTGGCCAATCTCGACCGCGAACTGCGCCAGGAGATGGAGGTCGAGATCCGCCGGCACCAGACCGCGCTCGGCATCCCCTTCATCTATGTCACGCACAATCAGGAAGAGGCGCTGAGCATGAGCGACCGCATCGCCGTGGTGCGCGGCGGGCGGGTGGAGGATTTCGCCTCGCGCACCGACATCTACGACCGCCCGAAGACGGCCTTCATCGCCCAGTTCGTGGGCCGCTCGAACCGCTTCGAGGGTGTCGCCGCGAAGGCGCGAGATCGTCTCGCCATTCGCGGCGAGGGCGTTCTGATCGAGACCGCCGCCCGGCCCGGCATCGGCGAGGGCGATAACGTCGTCGCCTATGTGAAGAACGAGAAGGTGCGCCTGAAGCTCGCCGAGCCCGGGGCGGCCGCGGGCGCGAACACGATAGCGGCGCGAATCCGCCACGTGATCCTGCGCGGCGCCTATGCCGAATACGTGCTGAGCTGGAGCGGCGGCGAGCTCATCGCCAGCCGGCCGCGCGACGGCGCGGAACTGCCCGGCGGCGCCGAGGTCATCGCCTATTGGGACGCGGCCGATGTCGACCTGTTCGCGCAGGCGGGAGGCGACCAGTGAGAGGGCGCTTCGCACCGGCCATCTTCCTCGGCATTCCCAGCGTCTTCCTGGTTGCGATGTTCGTGCTGCCGCTGCTGTCGATGCTGGTGCTCAGCATCTGGCGCACCGAGAACTACCACATCATCCAGGACTTCAACCTGAACAACTACCGGGTGCTGGCGACCGAGACCGCCTACCAGACCTTCCTGCTGCGCTCGCTGCTCATGGCGACGGCGGTGTCGGTGATCTGCACGGTGCTCGCCTGGCCGATCGCCTATGGCATCATCCTGTATGGCGGGCGCTACCGCCTGCTGCTCTCACTCGCCTTCGCCGTGCCGTTCCTCACCGGCGAGGTGCTGCGCATCATCGCGCTGCAGGGGCTGCTGGGGCCGATCGGCCTGCTCAACGGGGTGCTCATGTCGCTCGGCGCCGCGCCGCTGAGGGTGATCATGTACACCAACTTCGCCAGTGCCATCGGCCTCATCTACCTCTATCTGCCGATTGTCGTGACGGTGATCTATCTCTCGCTGCTCAATTTCGACCAACGGCTGATCGATGCCGCCAAGATCTTCGGCGCCAGTCCCGCGCGCGCCTTCTTCGAGGTCACCTGGCCGCTGAACCTGTTCGGCACGCTGATCGGCTTCGCCCTGTGTTTCATCCCCTGCCTGTCGGCGACGCTGGCGCCGCGCTTTCTCGGCGGGCCGAACGGCACGCTGTTCGGCATGGCGATCGCCCAGCAATTCGCCGAGAGCGGCACATGGGCGCTGGGGGCGGCGATGGGTGTCGTGCTGTTCGCCGTCTGCGTGCTGCTGGTCGCGGTCGTGGCGCGGCTGCTCGACCTGCGCCGCACCGGCTTCACCGGCTTCGGGAGGGGATGAGGATGCGCTTCAGGCCCGCAAGGACGCTGCTGCTGGGGACGGTGGCGCTCTGCTATCTCTTCCTCTACCTGCCGATCATCCACATCGCGCTCGCCAGCTTCGCGCGGAACTACACCTTTCCCTATCCGCCGAAATGGACGCTCACCATCATGGGGCGGCTGTTCTCCAACTCGCTCTACCAGGCGGCGCTGGGCAACAGCATCATCATCGGCCTGTGCGCAGCGGCGCTCTCGACTCTGCTCGCGGGGCTGGCGACCATCGGCCTCCTGCGCCATGCGGGCCGCCGCGCGCCGCTCTACCTCGCCCTGTTCGTCGCCCCGCTCTTCGTCTCGGAGGTGCTGCTGGGCATCTCCTCGCTCATCTTCAACGGGCTGTTCCTCGGCCTGCCGGGCAATCTCGGCTCGGCGATCCTCGCCAATGCGGTGCACTGCTTCAGCTACGCGCTGCTGATCATCGCCACCCAGCTCTACCGCTACGACTGGCGGCTGGACGATGCGGCGATGGTGTTCGGCGCCAGCCCGATGCGCACCTTCTTCGAGGTGACGCTGCCGCTGGTCTGGCCCGGCCTGTTCGGGGCCTTCATCGTCACCTTCATCATGTCCTTCAACAATCTGGAGATTTCCTTCTACCTGCTGGGGGCGACGCCGACCCTGCCGTCGGCCGCCTGGGGCGCGCTGCGCTACGGGGTGAAACCGGAGCTCTACGCGCTCGCCACCTGCGTCAACCTGGTGGTGTTCTTCCTGCTCGCGGTCATGTTCGTCCTCATGCTGACCGGCACCGTCACCTTCGGGCACCGGCCGGAGCGCGAACGCAGCGCCGTGTGAGAGGGGCGGAGAGGGCCGTCGTGGCGCGGGCAGGCGTGGCGCGAATCTTGCGTTTCGGCGGCCACCCAGATCGTGGAGGCGCCGTGCATCTCCTGGATTCGCTCGCTCTCGACATCGAGAGAGGCACCGACCTCCCGCTGCACCGGCAGCTCTATCACCGGCTGGTCGGCGAAATCTCCGCTGGATCGATCAAGCCGGGCGAGAAGCTCCCCTCGACCCGGGACTTCGCACGCCTGCTCGGCGTCTCCCGCAATACCGTGCTGCTGGCCTTCGACCACCTGATTTCCGAAGGCTTCCTGCAGCCGATGACGGGGTCGGGCACCTATGTCGTCCACGACCTGCCCGAGCAGCTTCCGGCCAAGGCGCCGGCGCGCATCAATCCCGCCATCGAGGCGGCCGGCAACATGAACCGCTGCTTCGCGCCGGATTCCGCGATCACCCACGCGCCCTCCACGCTGCGCCATATGCGCCGGCCGGTGCCGTTCCGCGCCAATTTCCCCGCCGTCGACACCTTCCCGGTCCGCCGCTGGGCAAGCCTCGCCGCCAATCTCTACCGCGAGCTCGATCCCGGCGCGGCCGGCGAACTGCTGGGGGAGGGCGACCCGCAGGGCTACGAGCCGCTGCGCGTCGCCATCGCCGAGCATGTCGCGCTCAGCCGCGGGCTGACCTGCCGGCCGCACAACATCGTCATCTTCGCCGGCGCCCAGCACGCGGTCGACCTCGCCTGCCGGATCCTGCTCACCCCGGGCGAGCAGGTCTGGTGCGAGGACCCCGGATATGACGGCATCTATGCCTCCGCGACTGCCGCCGGCGCGGTTCCCATACCGCTGCCGGTCGACGAGGAGGGCCTCGTTGTCGCGCAGGGGCTGGCGCGCGCGCCGAATGCCCGCCTCGCCTATGTCTCGCCCTCCAAGCAGTTCCCGCTCGGCATGGAGCTGAGCCTCGAGCGGCGCCACGCGCTGCTGCAATGGGCCAGCGCCGCCGGCGCCTGGATCCTCGAGGACGACTACGACACCGAGTTCCGCTATGGCGGACGGCCCATGCCGGCGCTGCACGCGCTCGACCGCGAAGGGCGCGTCCTCTATTTCGGCACCTTCAGCAAGATGCTGTTCCCGGGCCTGCGTCTCGGCTTCGCGGTGCTGCCCGACGCGCTGGTCGAAGCCTTCGTCTCCGCCCGCGCCATCGTCGGGCGCTATTCGCCGATGCTCGAACAGGCGCTGGTCGCGCGCTTCATGGATGACGGCTATCTCGCCGCCCATGTCCGGCGCATGCGCCGCCTCTACGCGCACCGGCAGGAGCATCTGCTGGACTGCCTGGAGCGGCGGCTGTCCGACTGGCTGCGGGCGACGCCGACCAATACCGGCATGGAGGTGATCGCCGAGCTCGCCGAAGGGCTGAGCGGGCGCAGGCTGGCGGAGGCGGCGGCGCGGCGCGGGCTCGAGATCCTGCCGATCTCGGCACTCGCCCGCGAGGCGCAGGTCGATCACCTGATCACGCTCGGCTTCAGCGCCTTCAGCGAGGAGCAGATGGACGAGGGGGTCGAGGTGCTGCGCTCGATCTTCACCCGCACGCCCGGCGCCTTGCGCGACTGACCGCGCGAAGGCCGGCCGGGGTCACGTGCCCGCGCGTCGGCGTGACGGCTGCGGGGCCTCGCGCGGCGCGAGCGTGCGCGCGAGGTCGAGGAAGGCGCGGATCGTCTTCGCCTGGCTGCGCTCGCTGAGGCAGATCAGCGCCTCTTCCATCAGCACCGGCTCGCCGCGAATCGGGATCTTGACGAGGCGCGGGTCGAGCCCGAACTCGGCTTCCGAGACGAAGCCGACGCCGAGGCCGGAGGCCACGATCTCGCGCACCGCCTCGCGGCCCTCGGCCTCGATCATGAAATTGAGCTGCACGCCGTCCCTGGCCGCGCTCTCCTCGAGGCGACGCCGGGTCTTGGAGCCGACCTCGCGGCCGACCAGCGGCAGAGTGGCGAGCTCGGCGAAGGAGAGCGCGTCGCGGCGGGCCAGCGGGTTGTCGCGCGCGGTGAAGGCGGTGATCGGGGTCGCGTCGAGGCGGATGATGTCGAACTCCCGGCTTGGATTGAGGTCGCCGAGCACACCGATATCGGCCTCGTAGTTCAGAAGGTTCTCGACCACGGTCTCGGTGTTGCCCGAGCGGATCGTGACCATTACGCCGGGATATTTCTCGCGGAAAGCGTGCAGGATGTGGAGGATGTGGTGCGCCGCGTCGGCGACGATGCGCAGCACGCCGGCGCGCAGCGCGCGCGATTCCGACAGCAATTCCAGCGCCTGGTTCTCGGCGTCGAACATGCGCCGCGTGATCTGCAGCAGGTTCTCGCCCGCGGGGGTTAGCGTGACCTGCTTGCGCTCGCGGTTGAACAGCAGGATGTCGTATTCGGATTCCAGCTTGCGGACCTGGTCGGAAATGGCCGGCTGGGTCAGGAACAGCTCGGCGGCAGCGCGCGAGAAGCCGCCGGAGATCGCGACATAGTGGAAGGCACGAAGCTGCACGTAGCGCATGGCGTCGCGGGCCTGTGCTGGGCGGCAGGAAGCCGCGGGTCGCGGGAAGGACGGTTCGCGAGCGTGCCGGCCGGATGACTGGCCGATCATCGCTCCAGTTTATATATGGATACAAAATAACGATTTCTCAAATGAAACCTGCGCACGCCATCATGACGGGACGATGAATGTCCTTTCGTGAGGCCCGGCCATGTCCGATGGCACGATTGACGACGCCGCGACGGCCTTCGAGCCGCCGATGCTGGGCGAGCCCTATCTTCTGACGCCCGGCCCGCTGACCACTGCGGCCACGGTGAAGCAGGCGATGCTGCGCGACTGGGGTTCATGGGACGGCGATTTCCGGGCGCTGACGGCAGAGCTGCGCCGCCGGCTTCTGGCGCTGATCGACGACCGCGACGGCGCTTTCGACTGCGTGCCGATGCAGGGCAGCGGCACGGCCTGCGTCGAGGCGATGCTGGGCACGCTGGTGCCGCGCGAGGGCAAGGTTCTCGTGCTCGCCAACGGCGCGTACGGGCTGCGGGCGGCGCAGATCCTGCGCTATCTCGGCCGCGCCCACACGCTGATCGACAAGGGCGACTACCTGCCTCCGCGCGGCGAGGAGGTGGCGGCGGCGCTCGACGCCGACTCGGCGATCACCCATGTGCTGGTCATCCATTGCGAGACCAGCTCGGGCATCCTCAATCCCGTCCGGGAGATTTCCGAGGCGGTCTACGCTCGCGGACGAAAACTGCTGGTGGATTCGATGAGCGCCTTCGGCGCCGTCCCGGCGGATGTGAACGCGCTGCGCTACGAGGCGCTCGTCTCCTCGGCCAACAAGTGCATCGAGGGCGTGCCCGGCTTCGGCTTCGTCATCGCCCGCAAGAGCGAGCTGGAGGCGGCGCAGGGCAACTGCCATTCGCTGAGCCTCGACCTGCACGACCAGTGGAAGGTGATGGAGAAGACCGGCCAGTGGCGCTTCACCCCGCCCACCCATGTCGTCGCCGCCTTCATCGAGGCGCTGCATCTGCATGAGGCCGAGGGCGGCGTCGCCGGCCGGGGCGCGCGCTATGCCAACAACCGCGACGTGCTGGTCGCCGGCATGCGCGCGGCGGGCTTCGAGACCCTGCTGGCGGAGCGCTGGCTCTCGCCGATCATCGTCACCTTCTTCTGCCCGGCGGACCCGAACTTCTCGTTCCCGCGCTTCTACGATTTGATGAAGGCGAAAGGCTTCCTGATCTATCCGGGCAAGCTGACGGCGGTCGAGAGCTTCCGCGTCGGCTGCATCGGCCATTTCGACGCGCATGTCATGCGCGCGGTGGTCGAGGCGGCGTGCCGCTCGCTGGAGGAGATGGGCGTCGCCTCGGCGGCGCCCGCGCCCCACGTTCTGGGCGAGCGCGCGCGGCTCGTCGCCTGATCGTCCTGAACGGGTGCTATCCACCTGCCGGTCCGTAAGGTTCGCCGCAGCGCCTTCGCACTGCCGCCGCACCGGCCGGCGCTCACATGAACAGTCGGCGCCCGCCGCGCGCCCTGCCAGGAGACGCCTGAATGCCGCCCCGCCCGCTGTCGCTGGTCCACACCGAAGGGGAATCCAACACCTCGGCCGCCCGCGCCGCGTGGACGGCGCGCCAGCAGGATGCCGCCACGCGCGACCTGCTGGCACGCGATTCCGACGCCTTCCTGCACCAGAGCCTGTCCAGCCCCTGCGTCGCCGCGATCGCCAAAGCCGAAGGGATCTGGATCGAGGACACGACCGGCCGGCGCTACATGGATTTCCATGGCAACAGTGTCCACCACATCGGCTACGGTCATCCGCGGCTGAAGGAGGCGATCAAGGCGCAGCTCGATGAGCTGTGCTTCGCGCCGCGGCGCTTCACCTGCGAGCCGGCGGTGGAACTTGCCGAGACGCTGGGCCGGCTGGCGCCGGGCACGCTCGACAAGGTGCTGTTCACCACCGGCGGCTCGGACGCGGTGGAAGTGGCGCTGAAGCTGGCGCGCGCCGCCACCGGCCGCTTCAAGACGCTGTCCTTCTGGGACGCGTTCCACGGCGCGGGCTTCGGCGCCTCCAGTGTCGGCGGCGAGGCGACGTTCCGCTCCGGCATCGCCGGGCCGCTGTTGCCGGGCGCCGAGCATGTCGCGCCCTGGGCCAGTCATGGCTGCGCCTATGGCCACGACAACCTCGAGGATTCCGCGCGCGCCTGCGCCAACATGATTTCCTACGTGCTCGGGCGCGAGGGCGATTTCGCCGCCTTCATCGCCGAGCCGATGCGCGCCACGCCGCTGGTGCCGGCGCCCGGCTTCTGGAAGGCGGTGCGCGAGGCCTGCGACCGGCACGGCACGCTGCTGATCTTCGACGAGATCCCGACCGGGCTCGGCAAGACCGGGCGGTTCTTCGCCTCCGAGCATGACGGGGTGACGCCGGACATCATCGTGCTCGGCAAGGCGCTGGGCGGCGGCATCCTGCCGATCGCCTCGGTGATCGCCCGCCACGACCTCGACGTCGCCGGCGACTACGCCATCGGCCACTACACGCATGAGAAGAACCCGGTCACGACCCGTGCTGCGCTCACCACCCTCGCCATCATCCGCGAGGAGGGTCTCGTCGAGCGGGCGGACGAGCTCGGCGCGCACGCGATGGGCCGCATGCGCGACCTGATGGCCCGCACGCCCCATATCGGCGACGTGCGCGGGCGCGGGCTGCTGTTCGGCGTCGAGATCGTCACCGACAGGGCCGAGCGGCGCCCGGACCTCGCGCTCGCCGAGACGGTCTATTACCGCTGCCTGGAGGCCGGGCTGAGCTTCAAGATCAGCCAGGGCAACGTGCTCACCCTGTCGCCGCCGCTGGTCATCTCGAAACAGGATCTCGACCGGGCGCTCGACATCGTTGAGTCCGCCATTCTGGCCGGCTGACCGCCTCTCCCGTCCCCCATCCGCCATTTCCGGAGCCACGCGCATGAAGGCCGTTCGTACCGATGCGGAGCTCGAATGTCCGGGCATCGACGCTGGGCTGCTCGCACGGGGCGTCGACCTCGTGACGCTGCCGGACGGCATCTGCGAGCAGGCGCTGGCGGAGGCGGTGGCGGACGCCGACCTGCTGCTCATGTGCTACACGCCGGTCACCGCGCGCGTCATCGCCGCGGCGAAGAAACTGCGCGGCATCGTCAAATACGGGGTGGGGATCGACGCGATCGACATCCCGGCCGCGATCGCGCGCGGCATCCCGGTCGTGAACGTTCCCGAATATGCCGAGGAGACAGTGGCCGAGGGTGCCTTCGCGATGATGATCGCGCTGGCCAAGCGGCTGCCCGAGATCGGGCGGGCGATGCAGGAGGAGGGCTGGATCTGGCCCGCCCAGCGCTGGCTCGGGCGCGACATCGCCGGCTCGGTGGTCGGTCTTGTCGGCGTCGGCAAGATCGGGCGCAGCATGGCGCGCATGGCCGGGCAGGGCTTCCGCGCGCAGGTGCTCGGCTTCGATCCGAATGTCGACCGGGAGACCATGGCGCGGGCCGGCGTCGAGAAGGTCGACGATCTCCACGCCATGCTCGCCGGCTGCGATTTCGTGTCGCTGCACTGCGTGCTGAACGCGCAGACGCGCCATTTGATCGGCCGGGCCGAGCTCGCCCGTCTCAAGCCCAGCGCGGTGCTGGTGAACGTCTCGCGCGGCGCGCTGATCGACGAAGCGGCGCTGGTGGAGGCGGTGCTCGCCGGCCGCCTCGGTGGGGTGGCGCTCGACGTCTTCTCCAGCGAGCCGCTGGCGCGCGAGGGGCACCTGATGAGCCCGCTGTTCGGGCGGGATGACGTGATTCTGTTCCCCCATCTCACCTTCTTCACCCACGAGGCGATGGCGCGGCTCGAAGAGGACACGCTGGCGCGCTGCTTCGAGATCATCGAGGGGCGGCCGGTCACCATCCGCTCGCGCGATCCGCGCCTGCTGGCGCAGTCCCGCGGCGTCGCCTTTGCCTGATGCTTCCCTAAGGGCTGTCTCCGGACCGACATGCAGCGGGCCGATGGTCGCGTGCGGCGATTCACGACCTATAAGCGTGACCTCTATGACCATAAGACGAATAGATTTTACTTATCGGCGACGCGGCAAGATCATTTTTTGGTCAGTTCGTAAGTCGCCTAATTAATGGTCGGAAGGCCGCCTCTCGCCTGGCACCCAAAAGGGAACCCGTTTGATGAAAGCCTCCATCCTTTCCGTGCTGCTCCTCGCGGCAGCCACGACGCCGTCCTTTGCGGATTCGGGCGTCGTCACGATCTACAGCGCCGACGGTCTCCACGACGGTTCGCCGAGCTGGTACGGCAAGCATTTCGACGCGTTCACCAAGGCGACCGGGATCAAGGTCCAGTTCGTCGAGGCCGGTTCCGGCGGCGTCGTCGACCGCCTGTCCAAGGAGAAGTCGAACACCCAGGCCGACGTGCTCGTGACCCTGCCGCCGTTCATGCAGAAGGCCGCCAGCGAAGGTCTGCTGCAGGCCTACACCCCCGCCGGCGGCGACATGATCGAGGCCCGCGACAAGGATGCCGGCGGCCTCTATGCGGCGATGATCAACAACTACCCGAACTTCATCTACAACGCCTCCGTGCTGAAGGAAGCGCCCGCGAGCTACGAGGCGCTGCTCGATCCGAAGTTCGCCAAGAAGCTCCAGTATTCGACGCCCGGCCAGGCGGGTGACGGCACCGCGCTGATGCTGCAGACCTTCCACGTCTTCGGCGGCAAGGAAGCGGGCCTCGCCTACCTCAAGAAGCTCGAGGCCAACAATCTCGGCCCCTCCGCTTCCACCGGCAAGCTGACCGCCCTCGTCAACAAGGGCGAGCTCTATGTCGCCAATGGCGACATGCAGATGAACCTGGCGCAGTCGGCCAGCAACCCGAACATCAAGATCTTCATTCCCGCCGGCCCGGACGGCAAGAAGAGCACCTTCGCGCTGCCCTATTACATCGGCCTCGTCGCCAACGCCCCGGACGCGGAGAACGGCAAGAAGCTGATCGACTTCCTGCTGAGCAAGGACGCGCAGGAAGACGTCAGCTCGGTTGCCGGCGGCTTTCCCGTACGCACCGACGTGAAGCCGGACGACGAGAACTTCAAGAAGCTCAACGCCATGCTCGACGGCGTCGAGATCTGGTCGCCGGACTGGACCAAGGTGCTGGACGGCCTGAAGGCCGACGTCGCCGCCTACAAGCAGGCGATCTCGGGCAATTGATGGTCGACATAACCGCCCAGGAAATCGAGCGATGCGCGCCCCTCGACGGGGTGCGCACTGCCTCCCGGACGTCGGGCAGCCGGATCGGATTCGAGGACGTCTCGGTCGCCTATGGCGGGCTGACCGTGCTCAAGTCGTTGACCCTGACGGTCCATCCCGGGGAGATCGTGGCGCTGATCGGCCCGTCCGGCTCGGGCAAGACCACGGCGCTGCGCGTCGTCGCCGGCTTCGTGCGGCCGAACTCCGGCCGCATCATGATCGGCGACCGCGACGTGACCGACCTCGCGCCCTATGACCGGCAGATCGGGATGGTGGTGCAGAACTACGCGCTGTTCCCGCATATGCGGGTCGAGGATAACGTCGCCTTCGGCCTCCAGGCGCAGGGCGCACCGCGGGACGTCGTCCGCCAGCGCGTGCCCGAATGCCTCGCCATGGTCGGCATGTCGGCCTATGGCAAGCGCTACCCGCGCGAGCTCTCCGGCGGCCAGCAGCAGCGCGTCGCCATCGCCCGGGCGCTGGCGCCCAAGCCCCAGGTGCTGCTGCTCGACGAGCCGCTCTCCGCACTCGACACCCAGATCCGCCGCGCCATGATCGACGAGATCGCCAAGCTGCATCACGACCTGCCGGACCTGACCGTGCTCTATGTGACGCACGACCAGACCGAGGCGCTGACGCTCGCCAACCATATCGGCATCATGCGCGACGGCGAGATGCAGGCCTTCGGCGAGGCGCAGGCGCTGTTCCGCCACCCGCCCACGCGCTTCGCCGCCGAGTTCCTCGGTCGGGCGAATCTCCTTTCCGTCGGCGGGCTGACGGCGGCCGGGCCGGGCGAGGCGCGGGTGCGGTTCGGCGGCGCCGAGCTGCTCGCGCGCAATCCGCACAACCTGCCCGAGGGCCGCGACTGCCTGCTCTGCGTGCGCCCGCATCACATGCGTTTCGCCGGCGAGGGCGAGGTGGCCAATGCGCTGACTGGCGTGGTGCAGAGCGTCCAGTGGCAGGGCGACGTGCACAACATCACGCTGACGGCGGAAGGCGAGAGCCTGCGCATGACCTGCGTGCCGATGGCGGTGCCTCCTGCGCTGGGCGATCAGCTGCGCGTCTGCTTCGATCCGTCCGAGGTGACGCTGGTGCCGGAGGACGCGCCCCGTGGTTGACCTCGCCGCCCACACCGTCGCATCCCCGCGCCCGGGGCGGAGCTTCCGGGCCGGCCTGCTATGGGTGGTGCCGCCGCTGCTGGTGCTGCTGGTCCTGTTCTTCTACCCGCTCAGCCTGATCGTGCGCGAGGCGCTGGCGCCGGAAGGCGAGGGCGCCTCGCTGCTTCACATCGAGACGGTGCTGCGCTCGCGCGAGTTCGTCAGCGGGCTCTACCACACGGTCGTCATCGCCGGCAGCGCGACCGCGGGCTGCCTCGTGCTCGGCTTCGTGCTGTCGCTGGTGATCGCGTTCATCCCGTTTCCCGGCGCGCCGATCGCCGGCCGGCTGATCGACATGATCATCGCCCTGCCGACCTTCCTGATGACGCTGGCTTTCACCTTCATCTACGGCTCGGCTGGCCTGCTGAACGGGCTGCTGGTGGACGCCTTCCATCTTGAACAGCCGCCGGTCGACTTCCTCTATTCCCAATGGGGCGTGATCCTCGCCGAGATCACCGTGTTCACCCCCTTCGTCATGCGCCCGCTGCTGGCGGCGTTCTCGACCATCGAGCCGGCCCAGCTCGAGGTGGCGAGCAGCCTCGGCGCGCGCCCGTTCCGCGTCATCCGCCAGATCATCCTGCCGGCCTCGCTGCCCGCGCTGCTCGCCGGCGGCAGCCTGTGCCTGCTGCTGACGGTGAACGAGTTCGGCATCGTGCTCTTCATCGGCGCCAAGGACGTCATCACCCTGCCGATGCTGGTCTACGCCAAGGCGATCCAGGAATTCGACTATACGAGTGCCTGCGTGATCGCGGTGGTGAATGTCGTGCTCTCGCTCGGGCTCTACGGCCTCTATCGGGCCATCATCTCGCATTTCGGAGGCGGCAATGCTGGCAGGGTCTAGGGCCTGGCGCCTCGCCGTCTGGGCGGTCGTGCTGCCGCTCTTCGCGGTGCTCTACGGGCTGCCGATCGCGGTGATCGTGCTGGCGAGCCTCGCGCGGACCTGGAACGGCGCCCTGCCGGGCGAGTTCACGCTCCTCCACTACGCCGAGGCGTTCCGCAGCGATTCGCTCGACGCCCTCGTCACCAGCCTGATGACCGGCGCCATCGCCAGCAGCGCCGCGCTCGCCTGCGGCACCTGGGCAGCGCTCGCGCTGCGCCGCCGCGTCAGGCTGCCCGCGCGGCTTCTCGAGGCGGTGTTCTTCGTGCCGAGCGCGGTGCCGTCCGTCTCGGTCGGGCTCGGCCTGCTGGTCGCCTTCAGCCAGCCGCCCTTCCTCTTGAACGGCACCCGCGCCATCGTGCTGATCGCCCATTTCGTGCTGGTGTTCGCCTTCACTTTCGGCAACGTCACCGCCGGCCTCGCCCGCGTGCCGGCCGAATGCGAGCAGATTGCCGAGAGCCTGGGCGCGCGGCCATTCTATCGCCTGCGGCGGGTGACGCTGCCGCTGCTGACGCCCTATCTCATCGCCGCCTTCAGCCTGAGCTTCGCGCTGTCGATGGGCGAGCTCGGCGCGACCATCATGGTCTATCCGCCCGGCTGGGTTACCATGCCGGTGCGGATCTTCGCCCTGTCCGATCGCGGCGCGATCTTCGACGCGGCGACGCTGACCACCATTCTCGGCGTCGCGACGCTGATCGTGCTGACCGTCCTGTCCCGCGTGTCGAGCAGGGCCATGCTGCGCTGAGGCGGGACGGATCTTCCTGCCGCGACGCCTCGAGGTCGGCTCAATGACCACCGGCGGCGCGGCGCTCTTCAACCGGATGAATGCCATGTCACTGTCCCACCTCAAGGCCATCGTCTTCGATTGGGCCGGAACCGTCGTCGATTTCGGCTCGCTCGCGCCGATGGGCGCCTTCGTCGAGGCGTTCGGCGAGTTCGACGTCGAGATCAGCATCGACGAGGCCCGCGTGCCGATGGGCATGGCCAAGCGCCCGCATGTGGCCGCGCTGCTCGCCATGCCGCGCGTCGCCGCCGAGTGGCAGAGGGTGCACGGCCACGCGCCGACGGAGGCGGACATCGACGCGGTCTATGCGGTGTTCGTGCCGAAGAACCTCGCGGTGGCGGCAAGCTTCGCCGACCTCATTCCCGGCGCGGCCGAGACGGCGGCGGCGCTGCGCGCGGCAGGCGTGAAGATCGGCAGCACCACCGGCTACACGCGCGAGATCATGGCGAAGATCACCCCGCGCGCGGCCGAGCAGGGCTTCGCGGCCGACGCCATGGCCTGCACCGGCGACGTGCCGGACGGGCGCCCCACCCCCTTCCTCATGTGGAAGGTGCTGACGGACCTACAGGTCTATCCGGCCTGGTCGGTGGTGAAGGTGGACGACACCGAGGTCGGCATCGGCGAGGGGCTGAACTGCGGCGCCTGGACCGTCGGCGTCGCCGTCACCGGCAACGTGTTCGGCCTGTCGCGCGGCGACACCGCGGCGCTGTCCCCCGAGGCCTTCGTCGAACGCCGCGCGAAGGCGGTCGAGAAGCTGACTTCGGCCGGCGCGCACTACGTGATCGACGGCGTCGCCGATCTCCTCCCCGTGCTGGCGGCGATCAGCGGGCGCCTGGCCCGCGGCGAGCGCCCCTGACGGGCGGCTGCGGCGCTCCATCGGCAAGCACGATCGTCCAGGCGCGGCTCAGATTGCCTTCGGCGCCTTGAAGCAGGGATGGTCGGGCAGGGTGGCGACGTGCAGCGCCCCCTCGATCGGCAGCGGCTTGCCCAGCAGGTAGCCCTGCGCCTCCGTGCAGCCGGAGGCGCGCGCCACCTCCCACTGATCGGTGGTCTCGATCCCCTCCGCCGTCGTCGTCATGCCGAGCCGCGAGGCGAGCCCGGCAATGGCCTCGACGATGACGGCGCTCTTCGAGCGCACGGTGCTGTCGCGCACGAACAGCCGGTCGATCTTGACCTTGTCGAGCGGGAACAGATGGAGATGGCTGAGGCTCGAATAGCCGGTGCCGAAATCGTCGAGCACGATCCGCACGCCCAGCAGCTTGAGCCGCCTCAGTACCTCGAGATTGCGCTGGTCGTTGCTGAACAGCGCCGTCTCCGTGATCTCGAGCTCCAGCCGCGTCGGGTCGAGCCCGGTGTCGCGCAGGGTCTGTGCCACGCTTTCGACGATGTCGCCGAAGGCGAGCTGGATCGGTGACAGGTTTATCGCGATCCGCAGTCCGTCCGGCAGGCGCAGCGCGTCGACGCAGGCCCGGTGCAGGATCCAGTTGCCGATCTCGACGATGAGCCGCGTGTCCTCGGCGACCGGGACGAACGCCGCCGGGCTGACCAGCCCGCGCGTGGGATGGTGCCAGCGCAGCAGCGCCTCGAAGCCGCGCAGCCGCCCCGAATTCAGATCGTAGATCGGCTGGTAGACGAGCTCGAACTGCTCGCCCGGCAGGGCGAGGAGCAGGTCGGCCTCGATGGCGAGGCGGTCGCGCAGATGCGCCTCCATGCCCGGCTCGAAGACGCAGAGCCGGGCGCGGCCCTTGCCCTTCGCCTCGTAGAGCGCGAGGTCCGCCTGCTTGAGCAGCCCGTCCGCGTCGTTGCCCTGCCGGTCGGCGACCGCGATGCCGATGCTCGCGCTCATGCCGATCGTGTGGCCGAGAATGTTGTAGGGCCGGCCGATCTCCTCGATGATCCGGGTGCTGAGGTCCTCGGCGCTTTCCGGCTGCACCTCGGCCAGGCTGACGACCGCGAACTCGTCGCCGCCGAGACGGGCGACGCGCTCGGGATCGTTGACGCAGGCGCTGAGCCTCGCCGCCACGGCCTGCAGCAGCGCGTCGCCCACCGGGTGGCCGAGCGTGTCGTTCACGTCCTTGAAGCGGTCGAGGTCGAGATAGAGCAGGGCGAGCTCCTCGCCCCGGGCCGCGGCGCGGTTGAGCGCGGAGGCGACGCGGTCGCGGAACAGCACCCGGTTCGGCAGCCGCGTCAGGTCGTCATGATGGGCGAGGAAGCGGATGCGGCTCTCGCGCTCGGTCAGCGCCGCGTTCTGGCGCCGTGCCTCGGCGGCCGCCTCGTTTGCCCGCCGATTGGCCTCGCCGAGCTCGCCCAGCATGGTCTTGAGCTGGGTGATATCGGTGCGCGTGCCGACGGTCCCGCCATCGGCCGTGCGCCGTTCCTTCATCAGCACCCAGCGTCCGTCGGGGAGCAGGCGCTCCTCCGAGCCGGTTCCCTCGGCGTGCAGCGCCAACATGCGCGCCACGAAGCCCTCGGCATCGCCAGCCGCTTCCGGATACTGCCCCTCCTCGACGCCCTTGCGGACGATCTCCTCGAAGGTCGAGCCGGCGATCATGAAGGGCGCGCTGATGCTGTAGAGGTCGCGATAGCGCTCGTTGCAGGTGACGAGGCGGTCATGCTCGTCCCACATGACGAAACCGTCCGACATGGCCTCGACCGCGTTGACCAGCACCGCCTGCGCGCGGGCACGTTCCGCATCGGTCTTCTCGCGCTGGCGCAGCGCCACCAGCAGCGCCGCGGAGAAGGCGGCGATCAGGAGGGTGCCGATCGTGGCGATCATGATGGTGGCGTCGCGGTCGCGCCGCCAGTCGGTCAGCATCGCGTCGAGCGGCGCGGTGAGCACCACTCGCGCATCGCCATAGAGCGAGGCGCGCACCACCGAGACCGTGCTCTGGCCGGTGGCGGCATTGACCGAGATGAACGCCCTGCCGTCCGGCGCGCTTCTTCCGAGAGCTGAAGGACGTATGCGGCCGGTCTCGAGCTCGTCATGCGGCAGCGAGGCGATGAGCTGCCCGTTGGGGCGCTCCAGCAGAAGCCGGACACCCGGCAGCGTACCGGTCTCGGCGAGCAGCTTCATCAGCGTGGGAATGGGCACCTCGGCGACCGCCGTCACCCCGTTCCAGCCGGAAATGGAGCGGGTGACGTAGATCGACCAGTCGCCGGTGATCGCATTGCGGACCGGCCCGACCAGCGCGGTCGGGCCCTGCTTCAGCTCATCGGCGTCGAAGGGAAGGTGCCGGCCCACGGGACGCTGGCGGGCCGATCCGAGGATCGTGCCCTGGGAATCGACCAGCAGCAGGTCGCGATAGGCGAGGGTCTGGAAGTTCAGCCCGCTCAGCAGGTCGTCGACCACCACCGGGTCCATGGGCGTGACCCTGGCGGCCCTGAACAGCGTGGGCAGACTCGCGAGCGCGCCATGGACCTGGAGGAGCTGGCGGTTCAGCGCGTTCTCGACCGCCTGGGCCGAGCGCTCCAGCGAGATCTCGACCGTCGCCGTCGCCGTCCGCTCGGCGCGGTCGAGAAGCGCGGCCGTTCCCGCCACGATAATCAGCAGGATGATCGCCGTCCCGCTCGCGACAATCAGCTTGAGACGGTGCCAGATCATGGGCTGTCATCGACTGCTAGGGCTACGCGCAAGGCTCACTCGGCGGATACCGTTATGGAATGGGTGGGGGCGAGATAGGTGTTCCAGGCCTGGACGCAGGCGAGGCCGCAGCGCGCGATCCAGCGCGGTAGCACGACGTCCTCGAGGAGATGCCGGCGCCGCGACGCGTCGGCCTTCGACAGCGGCACGATGGTCATGGGCTCGCTCGGCGGCTCGCCACAGGAGGCGGCTCCGGCATTGCAGCTGAGCCCGCGCTCGGTGTCGGCGCCCGCCTGCAGCCAGATGCGGCGTTCGAGCTCGGCCACGCCCGAGCGGATGGTCGAACGCACGTCCGCAGGCAGGCCGTTCCATGTCGTCCGATTGGCGCCGAACACGGAAAGCCCCCAGCTGATCGCCATGTCATGCACATGGGTGGTCACGTCCGGCAGCCCGATCTCGTAGCCGCTGAGCGTTCCGGTGATCGCGCAATCCGTGACGCCCTCGCGCAGCGCCGGCACGATCTCGGCGAACGGGACCAGCACCGGAATCGCGCCGAGCGCCGCCATCAGCTCCGACTGACCGACCGAGGAGGTGCGCACCTTGCGCCCGACCAGGTCGTCGAGCCCTTTGAACGCGCTTTTGCAGAAGAGCACCTGCGCCGGGTAGGTGTAGACGCCGAGAAGCTCGATGTCGTAGCGCGTGCGCAGCACGTCGGCGAGATGCTGGCGGAACGCCGCCACCGTGCGGCGCAGGGTGGCGATGTCGGGGTTGAGCACCGGCAGGTCGATGGCGTTCAGCTCCGGCTCGTCCCCGGCGACGACCGAGAGCAGCGCGGTCCCGAACGAGACCACGCCGAGACGCAGGAGCTGCAGCATCTCCTGGCCGCGCAGCCCGCCGCCGTCGAGCGGGCGGATGGTGGCGGAGATGCGCCCGTTGGACATCTCGGCGATCTCGGACTGCCAGAAGGGCTGCTCGAGCTTGGTGTACTGGGTGAGGCCCGCGAGGCCGCCGACGACGTTGAGCTTCACCGTGCCGCCGGCGGTGGATTGCGCCTGCGCGGCGCCTGCATACAGGCCGATCAGGCCGGCGACCACGATCGCGCGAAACCGGTTCCTTTCCGGCCGTTTGACGGGAGCATCGCCCGATTGCCCTGCCATGCGCCTGCCTTCACGCTTCAGTTGACCCGACGATAATCGCGATCGCAGGCGGGCGGAATGCCCTCCGTCATAACAACGTTACCCTAAAAGTCGGAGAAAACTCAGCGCAGTAGCAGCTTGATACCGGCAATCAGCAGCACGACGGTGATCAGGACCCGTACCAGCCGGTCGTCGAGGCGCGAACAGGCCAGGGCGCCGATGGCGACGCCGGGGATCGAGCCGATGAGGAGCAGGCCGAGCAGGGCGAGGTCCACATTGCCGAGGAAAAGATAGCCGATCCCGCCGATGATGGTCAGCGGCACGGCGTGGGCCGTGTCGGTCCCCGCGATCTGCCGCGCGGCGAGGCCGGGATAGAGGGCGATGAGGAACACCGCCCCGAGCGCGCCGGCGCCGACCGAGGTCAGGGTCACCAGCCCGCCGACGAGGCAGCCGCACAGCACCGTGCCGGCGTCGCGGAAAAGGGTGAGACGATCGAGCCGGTGGCTGTTGCGGGCAGCGGCCCGGCGGATGCGCTCGCGAAACATCATGGCGATCGATGTCGCCACCAGCACCGCGCCGAGGATCCGCGTCGTGATCGCGGGATCGAACGCCAGCTGCGAGTGGTACAGGCTGGCGATGACGATGATCGAGGTCGGAATGCTGCCGAGCCCGAGCAGCATCGCGATGCGCAGATCGAGGCTGCCGAAGCGGTGATGAAAGGTCGAACCGACGATCTTGGTAACTGCCGCGAACCACAGATCGGTGCCGATGGCGGTGGTCGGGGCCACCCCGAAAAGCAGGATCAGCATGGGCGACATCAGCGAGCCGCCGCCCACCCCGGTGAGGCCCACCAGGGCGCCGACGAGAAACCCCGAAAGTATATAGGTAAAATCGATCATTTGCGTGCAGGCACCCCGGAGCGGCCGTTCCCGGGACGTCATTGAACACCAGTCGCGGCGCCTTGCCGAGGCCCGCCGTGCGGCCGGCCACAATTCCACGACGGTAGAGACCGGGGCAGGGGAGGAACCTGCCCTGCGTCCGGGCGGGTTGCCGCATCGCGGCAAATCTGGAACCCTTGGGAGGAACAAGCGCCGGCGTGCCGCGTTGGCGATGGCCCGCCTCCTGCCGCTCGCCCGTGACATGCGTTGCGACTCGGGCGCTCGTGATCAAGAACGACGGGATCTCTTATGCCGCCGCGCGCGTTACCCAGCCTTCTCCTGCTCGCCTTCTGCCTTCTCTTCACCGCGCCGGCCTTCAGCCAGGTGCCGGCTCCCGCCGCTTCGACGCCCGCCTCGACCACTGCGACGGAGACGACGCCCAATCTGCGCGCGCTGCTCGATACGTTGAGCAACGATGCAACCCGCAAGGAGTTCCTCGACAAGCTGCGCGCACTGGTCGACAGCGGCGCCGTCGCCGAGGAGCCGGTCAAGCGCGAGGACTGGCTGTCGGGCGCCACCGAATCGCTCGGAGCCTTCTCCGGGGCCGTGCTCGGCATCCTGAGCGAGATCGAGACGCTGCCCACCGAGGCGATGCAGCTCTTCGAGAATCTCACCGACCCGTTCGTGCTTCAGCGCATCGGCTGGGCGGTGAGCATGGTGATCGCGGTACTGGTGGCGGCGATCTTCGCCGAATACGCCGCCAAATGGCTGCTGTCGCGCCCGCGGCGCGCCATCGAGGCGAGGGCGACGCATTCCTTCATCGCCAAGCTGCTGATGCTCATCATGCGCACCATACTCGACGTGGTGCCGATCGCCGTCTTCGCGGCGGTGGCCTATGGCGTGCTGGCGCTGGTCGAGCTCAGCTTCATCGTCCGGCTGGCGGTGGTGACAGTGATCAACGCCAACGTCCTGGCGCGGCTGGTGATCGTCGCCGCGCGGGCTGTGCTGACGCCGGATGCGCCGCAGATGCGGCTGTTCAGGC
This sequence comes from Ancylobacter mangrovi, assembly GCF_024752335.1. NCBI lineage: Bacteria > Pseudomonadati > Pseudomonadota > Alphaproteobacteria > Hyphomicrobiales > Xanthobacteraceae > Ancylobacter > Ancylobacter mangrovi. The sequence continues at coordinate 132,215 of NZ_JANTHY010000001.1, forward strand.
TCGACAATGAAAGCGCGGCCTATGGCTATCTCTGGGTCCGGCGCTTCACCCACACGGCGATCTACGGCTACTTCATCCTGCGCGCGGCCTGGGTGCTCGGGCTCTCCCGCGCGGCCTACGTGTTCTTCGGCGACCTGCTCGCCCTGCTGCTCGCGGGCATGAGCGTGGTCCTGATCCTCCAGGTCAGGAACGGCGTCGGTCGGCGCCTGCGCAGGCTCGGCTCGCGCGATAGCAAGCTCGCCCGGGTGCGCGATACCGTCGCCGAGTTCTGGCACGTGCTGATGATCGCCTACATCTCCGTGGCGTATCTGGTGTGGGTGCTCGACATCGGCCGCGGCTTCGATTTCCTCGCCCGCGCGACCCTGCTCTCCATCCTCGCCGTGACGATCGCGACGCTGGTCGGGATGGGGCTCATCCGCGCCTTCGACCGGGTGTTCCGGCTCAATCCGGAGCTGCACGCCCGCTTCCCGCTGCTCGAGGTGCGCGCCAACCGCTACATCCCCATCCTCCGCACCGTGCTGAAATGGGTGTTCATCGCCTTCGTCTTGCTGGTGCTGCTGGAGATCTGGGGCGCGCAGCCCTTCGTATGGCTGGCCTCGGAGTCCGGGCAGGGGCTTGTCGGCCGGATGATCTCGATCGGCATCGTGCTGGTGATCGGGCTCGTCCTGTGGGAGATCGCGGCCGCCTTCGCCGAGCGGCTGCGCCTCACCAACCCCAATTCGACGCGGCTGAAGACGCTTCTGCCCTTCGTGCAGAACGCGTTCCGCGTCGTGCTGCTGACGCTGGGCGGACTGATCCTGCTGTCGGAGGTTGGCGTCGACATCGCCCCGCTGCTGGCCGGTGCCGGTGTCCTCGGCCTCGCCATCGGCTTCGGCGCCCAAACTTTGGTCAAGGACGTCATCACCGGCGTGTTCATCCTGATGGAGGACACGCTGTCGGTGGGCGACGTGGTCGAGGTGGGCACTCATGCCGGGCTGGTGGAGAAGATCACCATCCGCACCGTCCACATGCGCGACTTCGACGGCAATGTGCACTCGATCCCGTTCGGCGAGGTGCAGACCATCAAGAACATGTCGAAGGACTTCGCCTATGCGGTGGTCGACGTCGACATCGCCTATCGCGAGAACATCGACGATGCGCTGGCGCTGATGGCCGAGGTCGCGGCGGACATGGCCTCCAAGGGGCCGCTGGCGGAGACCATCGTCGAGCCGTTCGAGGTGGTGGGCGTCGAGGGACTGAAGGAGTCCAGCGTCTGGCTGCGCGGGCGCTTCAAGACCCGACCGCTCGGCCAGTGGAACGTCAAGCGCGAGTTCTACCGGCGCATCAAGGCGGCGTTCGAGGCGAAGGGGATCGAGATCCCGTTCCCGCATCGCACCATCTACATGGGATCCGACAAGAAGGGGCTGGCGGCACCGCTGCGCGTCGTCAACCAGCGTCCCGAGGATATCGAGATGCCCGCGCGCCGCCGCGCCGACGCCGCCCGCGCGGCGCGCACGCCCGGGCCCCTCATCGAGGAGCATCCTGGTGCGCGCGAACGTTCGGACGATGAGGACGGGTCGATGCTCCCCACGATCGAAGAAAAGGACCCGTCCTGACGCGCAACGAGCAGGGCTGGCGGCAAGCTTCGGCGGCGATGGCGACATCCATGGCCGTCGAACGTCCCCGCCATTCGCTTTGGGAGACGGTCAGCCGGCCTTCGCCCGGTGGGGGGGAGAGCCCGGCGCTTCCATCGCCGTCGCGACGAGCTGCTCGAAGGCGTCCTCGACCAGACTGACATGGTGCAGCATGGCGGCGTGAGCCGCGGTGGCATCGCCGCCGAGCACGGCACGCACTACCGTCCCATGCTCGGCATGGGACAGGGCGAGCCGGCCCGGGGCGCGGAACTGCGCCCGCCGGAACGGCCCGACGCGCCGGCGCAGCCCGGCCGTCATCTCCGCCAGCACGGGATTGTGGGTCCCGGCATAGAACATGGCGTGCAGCGCCGTATTGGCGGCGGTGTAGGCGGGGACGTCGTCCTGCGCCACCATCTCGCCCATGGAATCGTAGAGCGCGCCGAGGCGCCGGCGCTCGATCGGCGTCATGCTCATGGCGGAGAGCCGGGCGCAGGTCGCCTCCAGTTCGCCCATGGCGACGAACAGCATCTCGAGTTCGTCCGAAGTCACCTGCGCGACGATGGCCCCGCGGCGCGGGCGCAATTCGATCAGCCCGGTGGTCGCGAGCTGGCGCAGCGCCTCGCGGACCGGGGTGCGCGAGGTGCCGTAGCGGGCGGCCAGCATATGCTCGTCGAGGCGGCTGCCGGGCGCCAGCGTGCCGTCGAGAATGGCATCGGCGATCTCGCTCGCCAGCTTCTCGGTCCGCGTCTGCCGGTCGTCCGACATGGGTGGGCGCCTATCCTGCTGCATTCGCCGAAAGAACACCGCCTATCCTTGCCATGAATCGAGAATTGCATACAGGCCAGAATTTGAGCAAGCGTGAAAACAATTTGAGCACGCAAATTCACGAAATTGCATGCACAGTATCGGCCAGAGAATGCAGGGGTACCTTCCATCCGACATTGCCCGGAGCTCGGCCTTCCATGAACCGTCGTGAATTTCTGAAGTCCGCCACCGTTGTTTCCTCCGCCGCCGCTACCGGCGTCGCCGCCCCGGCCGTGTGGTCGTCGGCGAGCGCGCAGTCGGCGCGGCAGGAGACTCTGCTGCTGGTCAGCGAGTCCGGTCCGAACAATCTCGACATCCATGGCGTGGGTACCAACCGTCCCGGCTACGAGGTGGCGTGGAACTGCTACGACCGCCTGATGAGCTACGGCACCAAGACGATGCCGGACGGCACCCAGAGCTACGACCGCGACAAGCTGGTGCCGGAGCTTGCCGAGGAGTGGGACCTCAAGCCGGACTCGGTCACCTTCAAGCTGCGCAAGGACGCGACCTTCCACGACGGCTCGCCGGTGACGGCGCAGGACGTGAAGTGGTCCTTCGACCGCGCGGTGTCGGTCGGCGGCTTCCCGACCGTGCAGATGAAGGCCGGCTCGCTGGAGAAGCCGGAGCAGTTCGTGGCGGTCGACGACCACACCTTCCGCGTCGACTTCATCCGCCCCGACCGGCTGACCATGCCGGACCTCGCGGTGATCGTGCCGTCGGTGTTCAACTCCAGGCTGGTGCAGTCCAAGGCCACCGAGCAGGACAAGTGGGGCCTCGAATACACCAAGCAGAACACGGCCGGCGGCGGCGCCTACAAGGTGACGAAGTGGCAGTCCGGCACCGAGGTGCTGTTCGAGCGCAACGATTCCTGGAAGTGCGGCCCGATGCCGGCGCTGAAGCGCGTGGTGTGGCGCATGGTGCCTTCCGCCGGCAACCGCCGGGCGCTGATCGAGCGCGGCGACGCCGACATCTCCTTCGACCTGCCGGCCAAGGACTTCGTGGAGCTCGACAAGGAAGGGAAGGTGAAGGTCATCTCCAACCCGATCTCGAACGGCATCCAGTATATCGGCATGAACGTCACCAAGCCGCCCTTCGACAAGCTCGAGGTGCGCCAGGCGGTGGCCTATGCGCTGCCCTACCAGAAGATCATGGACGCGGTGCTGTTCGGCCTCGCCAAGCCGCTCTACGGCGCCAAGTCGAACACGGTCAGCGAGCCGGTCTGGCCGCAGGCCCACGCCTACGACACCGACATCGCCAAGGCCAAGGAACTGATGGCGAAGGCCGGCTATGCCGATGGCTTCGAGACCACGCTGTCCTTCGACCTCGGCTCGGCGGCGATCAACGAACCGCTCTGCACGCTGGTGCAGGAGAGCCTCGGCCAGATCGGCATCAAGGTGACGCTCAACAAGATCCCGGGCGCCAACTGGCGCGGCGAGCTGATCAAGAAGGAGATGCCGCTCATCTCCAACTTCTTCTCGGGCTGGCTCGACTATCCCGAATACTTCTTCTTCTGGTGCTATCATGGCCAGAACACGCTGTTCAACACGATGAGCTACAAGAACCCGGCCATGGACAAGCTGATCGACGGCGCCCGCGCCGCGGCGGCGGCGGCCGACTGGCCGACCTACAACAAGGACGTCGACGGCTTCATCGACATCGCCTTCGCCGACGTGCCGCGCGTGCCGCTCTACCAGCCCTATCTCAGCGTCGCGATGCAGAAGCCGATCACCGGCTACCAGTACTGGTTCCACCGCCAGCTCGACTATCGGACCCTGAAGAAGGGCTGAGGGTAGCGCGACGCGCGCCGGCGGCGGCGCGGCGATGTGCGGACCACGGCGACGGCCGCCGTGGTCCGAAAGGACGGTCGTACTCTCAACCGCGGAGGGTTGCGCGTGCTTGCCCAGATAGCCAGGCGTCTTGCGACGGCGATACCGAGCATCATCGGGGTCATCATCGTCACCTTCCTGCTGACCCGGGTGCTGCCGGGCGACACGGCGGCCTATTTCGCCGGCCCGGCGGCGACGCCGCAGGCGATCGAGGAGATCCGCGCCAAGCTCGGCCTCGACAAGCCGCTGCCGGTGCAGTTCGTCGCCTATGTGAAGGACCTCGCCACCGGCAATCTGGGCAATTCGCTGACCACCGGCCAGCCGGTGCTCGACGATCTGCGCGCGCGCCTGCCGGCCTCCGCCGAACTGACCCTGCTCGGTCTGCTGCTCTCGATCCTGATCGCCGTGCCGCTCGGCATCCTCGCCGCCGTGCGGCAGGGCTCGTGGATCGACCATCTGTGCCGGATTGTGGCGACCGCCGGCGTGTCGCTGCCCGTCTTCTTCACCGGCCTGCTGCTGGTTTATGTCTTCTATTTCCGGCTCGGCTGGGCGCCGGCGCCGCTGGGGCGGCTCGATTTCTTCTATTCCGCCCCGCCGGACATCACCGGCTTCTATCTGATCGACAGCCTGGCGACCGGCGATTTCGAGACCTTCCGCGCAGCCTTCTCGCAGATCTGGCTGCCGGCGGTGACGCTCGCCATCTTCTCGCTGGCGCCGATCGCGCGCATGACGCGCGCCTCCATGCTCGCCGTGCTCGCCTCCGACTTCGTGCGCACGGCGCGCGCGAGCGGGCTGAAGCCCTCGAAGATCGTGCTCGGCTACGCCTTCCGCAACGCGCTGCTGCCGGTCATCACCACGCTCGGCATGGTGTTCTCCTTCCTGCTCGGCGCCAACGTGCTGGTGGAGAAGGTGTTCGCCTGGCCGGGCATCGGCTCCTATGCCATCGAGGCGCTGATCACCTCCGACTATGCGCCGGTGCAGGGCTTCGTGCTCGCCATGGCGATCCTCTACGTGCTGCTCAACCTCGCCATCGACATTCTCTACGGCCTCGTCGATCCGCGCGTGCGCATCGAAGCGTGAGGAGATCCGCCATGAGCCTCGCCACCGCGACCGACGCCCCGCCCGCCCGGGACAACCTGTTCTCCCATGCGCGCCACATCATGGCCGAAAACCCGGTCACCGGGATCGCCTTCGCGCTGTTCGCGCTGCTCGTCGTCGCGGCGCTGATCGGCCCCTATGTCGTGCCGTACGACCCGCTGGCGAGCGACACCGCCGCCGCGCTGCAGCCGCCGAGCGCCGCGCACTGGTTCGGCACCGACCAGCTCGGGCGCGACATCTTCTCGCGCGTGGTGGTGGCAACCCGGCTCGACATGACCATCGCCGTCGCATCCGTCGCGCTGGTGTTCGTGGGCGGCGGTTTCGCGGGCCTCGCGGCCGGCTATTTCGGCGGCTGGACCGACCAGATCGTCGGGCGCGTCTCCGACACCATCATGGCCTTCCCGCTGTTCGTCCTCGCCATGGGCATCGTCGCGGCGATGGGCAACACGGTGACGAACATCATCATCGCCACCGCGATCATCAACTTCCCGCTCTATGTCCGCGTCGCCCGCGCCGAGGCGAACATCCGCCGCGAGGCCGGCTTCGTGCAGGCGGCGCGGCTGACCGGCAATTCGGAGCTGCGCATCCTGCTCGGGCAGATCGCGCCCAACATCCTGCCGATCATGATGGTGCAGGTCTCGCTGACCATGGGCTACGCCATCCTCAACGCGGCGGGCCTGTCCTTCATCGGCCTCGGCGTGCGCCCGCCCACGCCCGAATGGGGCATCATGGTCGCCGAGGGGGCCTCCTTCATCATCTCCGGCGAATGGTGGATCGCCTTCTTCCCGGGCGTGACGCTCATGCTCGCGGTGTTCTGCTTCAACCTGCTCGGCGACGGCCTGCGCGACCTCGTCGATCCGCAGCGGCGCACCTGAGGAGAGCGGGCCATGAACATCCGCACCGACATCGCGCACGGGGCCAACCACATGCAGCCGCCGCTTCTCGACGTGCAGGACCTCACCGTCGAGTTCGCCACCCGGCGCGGCGCGGTGCGGGCGGTGGAGAAGGTGAACCTCACCCTCGGCCGGGGCGAGACGCTCGGCATCGTCGGCGAATCCGGCTCCGGCAAGTCGGTCACCTCCTACACCGTGATGCGCATCCTCGACCGCGCCGGACGCATCGCCGAGGGCACGATCACCTTCGGCGGCGTCGATGTCGGCAACGCCTCGGAGAGCACGGTGCGCGCCCTGCGCGGGCGCGAGATGTCGATGATCTTCCAGAACCCGCGCGCGGCGCTGAACCCGATCCGCAAGGTCGGCAAGCAGATCGAGGACGTGCTGATCGAGCACGTGCAGGCGCAGCCGAGCGATGCCCGGGAGAAGGCGATCGAGGTGCTGAAGGCCGTGCGCATCGCCCGGCCGGAGGAGCGCTACCACGCCTATCCGTTCGAGCTGTCGGGCGGCATGTGCCAGCGCATCGTGATCGCGCTGGCGCTCGCCTGCCGGCCGCAGCTCCTCATCGCCGACGAGCCGACCACCGGCCTCGACGTCACCACCCAGAAGGCGGTGATGGACCTCGTGGTCGAGCTCGCGCGCGAGCGCAACATGGCGACCATCCTCATCACCCACGATCTCGGGCTGGCGGCCGCCTATTGCGACCGGGTGATGGTGATGGAGAAGGGCAAGGTGGTGGAATCCGCCACCGCCGAGGCGATCTTCCGTGCCCCCCAGCACGTCTATACCCGCAAGCTGATGCGCGCGACGCCGCGTCCCGGCATCGGCCTGCGCGACCTGCTGCCGGAGGGCACGGTGCCCGAGGCGGCGCCGCCCATGCCCGCGGCGACGCCGGCAAAGACGGGCGAGCCGCTGCTGGTCGTCGAGAATCTCGTGAAGGAATATCCGCGGCAGGGAAACGGCGGTGGGCTGGCCAAGCTGTTCGGCAGGAGCGCGGACGCCGAGGCGGACGCACCCTTCCGCGCGGTGGACGGCATCAGCTTCGAGGTCGCGCGGGGCGAGAGCCTCGGCCTTGTGGGTGAATCGGGCTGCGGCAAGTCCACCACCTCGATGATGGTGATGCGCCTCGCCGACCCGACCTCCGGGCGGATCCTGTTCGACGGCGAGGACATCGGCGCCATGCCGGCGCGCCGCTTCGCCCGCTCGTCCTTCCGCCCGCGCATCCAGCTCGTGTTCCAGGACCCGACCGACAGTCTCAACCCGCGCTTCACCGCCGCCCGCGCCATCGCCGATCCGCTGATGCGCATGGGCACGGGGCTCGGCGGCGGCGCCCTGCGCGCGCGGGTGGAGGAACTGGCCGGGCTGGTCGGCCTTCCCACGCAGTTTCTCGACCGCTTCCCGCACCAGCTCTCCGGCGGGCAGAAGGCGCGCGTGGGCATCGCCCGGGCGATCGCGCTCGATCCCGATCTCGTCGTGCTCGACGAGCCGACCGCCGCGCTCGACGTCTCGGTGCAGGCCGTGGTGCTCAACCTGCTGCAGGATTTGAAGGTACGGCTCGGCATGAGCTACATCTTCGTCAGCCACGATCTCGAAGTGGTGCGCATGCTGTGCGACCGCGTCATCGTCATGCGCGCGGGGCGTATCGTGGAGGAGGGCCGCACCGCCGAGGTGATGGCGGCGCCGAAGGCGGACTATACGCGCGAGCTTCTGTCCTCGATCCCGCATCCGCCGCTGTGAAGAGCGCGTGCGGGACGGATTGAGGACCGCCCGCAAAACCGCGATGATGCCGGTAACCGCCGCGCGGGATGCGGGAGATTCGTGGTTACATGCTGAGCCGCCTGCTGCGCCATCCGGTGACGCTGATCGTGGGCGTGGCGATCGCGCTTTTCGCGCTCTACGAGATCAGCGTCCGCTTCTTCGCCTACACCTCCGACGCCTATGTGATGAGCGACATCGTCGTCATCTCCTCGCAGATCGAGGGCCCGGTCTCCCGCCTCGCGGTGCAGAACGACCAGCCCGTCGCGGCGGGAGACCTGCTGTTCGAGATCGAGCGGACCCCGTTCCAGCTCAAGCTCGAGGAGACGCAGGCCGCGCTCGCGCAGGCGAAGGCCGATCTGGAGCTCGCCCACGACGAGGTGACGGCGGCGAAGGCGAACGTCACCTCGGCCGAGGCGGTGCAGACCAATGCCCAGGCGACGCTGGGGCGGGTGAAGTCGCTCTCGACCGAGGGCTTCTCGACCGAGGCCAATCTGGACGTCGCCACCCGCGACGTCGCCACCGCCGGCGCCAATGTGCTGATGGCGCAGGCCCAGCTCAGCGTGGCCGCGCGCCGCGTGACCGTGGCGCAGGCGAACATCGCCGCCGCCAATGCCGCGCTCGACAAGGCGCAGTACGATCTCTCCAAGACCACCGTGTCCGCACCCGAGCCGGGGCATGTGGCACCCTTCACCACAAGGCAGGGCGACTATCTCGAGCCCGGCACCAAGGTGCTGGCGTTGGTGACGGAGCGGCGCCGTCGCATCGTCGCGAACGTCGCCGAGCGGCATCTCGCCCGGCTGCAGGTCGGCCAGAAGGTGTGGCTGACGCTCGGCTCCGACCCCTGGGTCATCCATGAAGGCCATGTCAGTGGCATCGCCACCGGCGTGGCGCGCTCGCCGGACGTGCCGGAGGTGGTGCCCTATGTGGCGCCGACGACCGACTGGGTGCGGCTGCCACGGCGCTTCCCGGTCGAGGTCACGCTCGACGACTGGCCCGAGGGCCTGCGGCTGTTCAACGGCGCGGATGCCCGCGTGCTGATCTGGTTCTAGGCGATGGACGACGTCGCCCGACAGGCCTTCGCCACTGCCTCGGGCGTACTCGTCGCGGTCTACATCGCCCTGTGGATGGGGCTGGCCGAGCCCTACTGGGCCGCGCTCAGTGTGATGATCATCGCCAACACCGATCGCGACGCGCTGTTCACCAAGGGCGTGCTGCGGGTGACGGGCACGCTCATCGGCGTGACGCTCGGCTATTTCGTCGGCCAGTGGATGGAAGGGCTGCCGGTGCAGCAGGCGGTGCTGGTCACCGCCTCCGCCGCCCTCGGCACCTATGGCCGCCAGCGCAGCGCCTATGGCTATGCCTGGTTCTACGGTGCGCTGACCTTCATGCTGGTCATGCTCTACACCATGGTCCAGCCGCAGGACCTCTACGACTTCGCCTTCGACCGCTGCTACGAGATCATGATCGGCGTGGTCTGCGGCACGCTGTCCAACTGGGCGCTCGGCCCGCGCGCGGGCGAACTGCCGGCGCATCTGGTGGCGCAGCCGAGCGCCGCCACCCCCGAGAACGCGCTGCGCCAGGCGCTGATCGCCGGGCTCGGCACCATCATCATCGTGCTGATCTGGGCCTATTTCGACCTGCCGCAGCTCCCCCAGGTGCTGATCTCCAGCCTGATCGTGGTCGACAGCGACCCGATGGCGACGCGGCACCGGGGCTTCCAGCGCATTCTCGGCTGCATCATCGGCGGGACGGCGGGGCTCATCGTCATCGGCATCGACGCCTCCGACCCCTGGTGGTGGACCGCCGCGCTGTTCTTTGGCGTGTTCACCTTCGCCCGGCTGCACCTCGCCAAGTCGCCGAACGCCTATATCGGCACGCAATCGGCGATCGCCTATCTGGTGACGCTGGTGGGCGCGGGGCCGCCGACCTCGCTCGACCCGCCGGTCGACCGGCTGGTCGGCATCGTGATCGGGGTGAGCATCATGACCGTGCTGGTCTGGGCGTTCAATCCGCTCAAATCAGCCCAGAAGCCGGCCTGAGGCGGCGCTATTCCGCCGCCTGCTTGTGGCCGAGACGGCCGGAGAGCTTGGCGAGCAGCTCGGCCGCCGCGTCGGCGATGACGGTGCCCGGCGGGTAGATCGCCTCCGCGCCGGCCGCGTGCACCGCGTCGTAGTCCTGCGGCGGGACGACGCCGCCGACCGCCACCATGATGTCCGGCCGGCCCTCCGCCGCCAGCGCCGCCTTCACCTGCGGCACGAGGGTGAGGTGCCCGGCGGCGAGCGAGGAGATGCCGATGACGTGCACGTCGTTCTCCACCGCCTGGCGGGCGGCTTCCTCGGGCGTGGCGAAGAGCGGGCCGATATCGACGTCGAAGCCGAGATCGGCGAAGGCCGAGGCGATCACCTTCTGCCCGCGATCGTGCCCGTCCTGCCCGACCTTGGCGACCAGGATGCGCGGGCGCCGGCCTTCCTCGTGCTCGAACATGTCCACCATGGCGCGGACGCGGCTCACCTTGTCGGTCATCGCTTCGGCCTCCCGGCGATAGACGCCGGAGACCGCGCGGATTTCGGCGCGGTGCCGGCCGAAGACGCGCTCCAGCGCGTCGGAGATTTCCCCCACCGTCGCCTTGGCGCGGGCGGCGTCGATGGCGAGCGCGAGCAGGTTGCCCTTGCCCGCCGCACCATTCTCCAGCGCGGTCAGGGCGGCCTCCACCGCCTTCGGGTCGCGCTCGGCCTTCAGGCGCCTCAGCTTCTCGAGCTGGGCGGCGCGCACGGCCGAATTGTCGACCCTCAGCACGTCGATCGGGGTCTCGCGCAGGGGCCGGTACTTGTTGACGCCGACCACGCTCTGCGCGCCGCCGTCGATCCGCGCCTGGGTGATGGCGGCGGCTTCCTCGATGCGCAGCTTCGGGATGCCGGCCTCGATCGCCTTGGCCATGCCGCCGAGCTCCTCGACCTCGGCGATGTGGCCGAGCGCGCGGCGGGCGAGATCGGCCGTCAGGCGCTCGACGTAATAGGCCCCGCCCCAGGGGTCGATGGCGCGCGTGGTGCCGCTCTCCTGCTGCAGCAGGATCTGCGTGTTGCGGGCGATGCGGGCGGAGAAGTCGGTCGGCAGCGCCAGCGCCTCGTCGAGCGCGTTGGTGTGCAGCGACTGGGTGTGGCCCTGGGTTGCCGCCATCGCCTCGACCATGGTGCGCATGACGTTGTTGAACACGTCCTGCGCGGTCAGGCTCCAGCCCGAGGTCTGCGAATGGGTGCGCAGCGGCAGCGACTTCTCGCTCTGCGCGCCCAGTTCCTTCATCAGCTTTGCCCAGATGAGGCGGGCGGCGCGCAGCTTGGCGACCTCCATGAAGAAGTTCATGCCGATCGCCCAGAAGAAGCTGAGCCGCGGCGCGAAGCTGTCGACCGGCAGGCCCGCCTCGCCGCCCGCGCGCACATATTGCACGCCGTCGGCCAGCGTATAGGCGAGCTCGAGGTCCTGCGTCGCCCCGGCTTCCTGCATGTGGTAGCCGGAGATCGAGATCGAGTTGAAGCGCGGCATCTCCTTGGAGGTGAAGGCGAAGATGTCGGAGATGATGCGCATCGAAGGGCCGGGCGGGTAGATGTAGGTGTTGCGGACCATGAACTCCTTGAGGATGTCGTTCTGGATGGTCCCGGAAAGCTGGGCCGGCTTCACGCCCTGCTCCTCCGCCGCGACGACATAGAGCGCGAGCACCGGCAGCACCGCGCCGTTCATGGTCATGGACACGCTCATCCGGTCCAGCGGGATGCCGGAGAACAGGGTGCGCATGTCGAGAATGGAATCGATCGCCACCCCCGCCATGCCGACATCACCGGCGACGCGCGGATGGTCGCTGTCATAGCCGCGATGGGTGGCGAGGTCGAAGGCGACCGACAGGCCCTTCTGACCCGCCGCGAGGTTGCGGCGGTAGAAGGCGTTGGAATCCTCGGCGGTCGAGAAGCCGGCATATTGCCGGATCGTCCACGGCCGGGTCGCGTACATGGTGGGATAGGGCCCGCGCAGGAACGGCGCGATGCCCGGATAGGAATCGACGAAGCCGAGGCCCTCGATGTCGTGCGGTCCGTAGACCGGCTTCACCGCGATGCGCTCGGGCGTCTGCCACGCCTCGGCGGCGGCCGCCGGCGTGGGAGGCCGGGGTGCCGTCCATTCGATGGCGGAAAAATCGGGGATGCGGCTGGCGCCGCCGGTCGTCCTGCCCGTGCTCATGACGTGACCTCCCGTGTGGCATCGATGCCGAGCCGGCGGTGGGCATCGGCGAGAAAGGCGATGAGATCGTCGCCCGCCGCGAGGAAGACCTCGACCCCGGCGGCGCGCCAGGCGTCCTCGTGCTCGCCCGGGCGTCCGGCGAGATAGAGCGTGCCGGCACCGGCCGCGTGCAACGCCCGCGCCGCCTCGACCGCTGACGTGGCGTAGACCTCGTCCGAGGAGCACAGGCAAGCGATGCCCGCACCGGAGGCCCGGAAGGCCTCGGTGAGCGCGCTCCAGTCGGTGAAGCCGTCATTGGAGAGGGCGGCGATGCCGCCGACCTCGAAGGCGGCGCGGGCGAAGCCCGAACGCGCGGTGAAATCGGACGGCGTGCCGAGATTGGCGAGGAAGACGCGGGGCGCCGGCTTCGCCGCTTCGCCCGCGGCACGGAGCCGCTCGAACGGTTCGGCGAGGCGATGGCCGGCGAGCGGCTCGCAGCTCAGCGCGCCCTCGCCCCCCGGGGCGGGCACGGGGCGCGGCGGCGCCAGGACCGGCGGCACGCTCTCGCCGAGCAGCGGGAATTCCGAGGTGCCGGTGAGCGGCAGGCGCCGCGTCGCCACTTCCTTCGCCCGCACGGCGCTCGCGGTGGCGAGACGGCGCTGCCAGGTGCCGGCGGTGAGGGCTTCCACCATGCCGCCCTCGCGCTCGACGTCGCGGAAGATGTCCCATGCCGCCGCGGCGAGCTTCTCGGTGCGTTCCTCGATCGCGCCCGCCCCGGCGCCGGGATCGGCGACGCGGTGGATGTTCGATTCCTCGATCAGCAGGATCTGCGTGTTGCGGGCGAGCGGGCGCGCGGCGTCGTCCGGCAGGCCGAGCGCTTGGGTGAAGGGCAGCACGGTCAGGCTGTCGGCGCCGCCCGTGCCCGCCGCGAAGGCGGCGACCGTGCCGCGCAGCAGGTTCACGTAAGGATCGTGCCGGGTGAGCGTGCGCCACGCGGTCTCCATGTGAATGGCGACCGGAACCGCCTCCGCGCCGCAGGCGCCGAGCATCGCCGCCCAGAGCTGGCGGAAGGCGCGGGGCTTGGCCTGCGTACCGAACTGGTCGACGTCCGCGGTCAGCGTCACTTCGATCGCGGCGGCCGCCTCCTCGAGCGTCAGGCCCGCGGCCTCCAGCGCGCGCAGATAGGCCGTCGCCGTCGCGAGCACGGCGGCGAGCTCCTGCGCGTCCGTGGCGCCGGCATCGTGATGGATTCGCCCGTCCGCGCGCAGCATGGGCGAGGTGAAGCCGCGCCCGCGCAGCGTGCCGGCGGTCTGGCCGAGCCGGGCGGCGAGCGCGTCCCACTCGATCGGCGCGCTGCCGAGCGCTGCCAGATCGCCGATCGGGTCGAGGCCGAAGCGCAGGTCGAGCCGCGCCGGGTCGTGCTTCTCGAACAGCCGAGCGAGGGCGAGGGCGATGTCGCGCCCCTGGAACTGGCCCGCCTCGACCCGCAGGGTGATCAACTCCGGCATCACCCCCTTCAGCACCGCCACCAGTTCCTCGTGGCGCACGGGCAGGCCGAAGCCGCGGGCGGAGGGGGCGGAGGCGAAGACGAGGCCGATGCCGTCGGCCCCGCCGTCGAGATCTTCCAGAATCTGCTCGTGGGCAAGGGCGGGGTTGTCGTGGTCGATCCGGGAGACGATGTGCCATGGCGCGCCGGCCGGCCGTCCGGCGAGCGGCACCGCATCCCGGCGCCGCTCGGGCAGGGCGTCGAGCGTGTAGCCGTCGGGGGTGCGCGTCACCATCCGCCTGTCATAGGGCGCGCCCTTCAGCACGCCCTCGACCAGCTTCAGCCAGTCCGCCCGGCTCGCGGGCGGGAAGGAGGCGAGGTCGAGATCGGTGAGCGCATCCATGAGGCCCTCCTCAGGCGAATTCCAGGATGACGGCGTCCACGGCGAGACTGTCGCCGGCCTTGGCGAGGATACGGGCCACGGTGGCGTCGCGTTCCGCCCGCAGCACGTTCTCCATTTTCATCGCCTCGACCACGGCCAGCGCCTCGCCGGCCTTCACCTCCTGGCCCTCGGCCACGGCGATCGAGACCACGAGGCCGGGCATCGGGCAGAGCAGCTGCTTGCCGCTGCCGGCCTCCAGCTTCACCGGCATCAGCGCGGCGAGTTCGGCCTCGCGATGGGTGTAGACGAGGGCATCGACCGCGACCCCGCGATGGGCGAGGCTAACGCCGTTGAGGCGCGGGCGCACCTGCACGCTGATCGCCTCGTCGTCGAACACGCCGTTCCACACCGGCTCGCCCGGCTGCCAGCCCGAGCGCAGCTCGTGCGTGTCCTGCGGCTTCCCGTCGGCGCCGAGGAAGGTGACGATGAAGCCGCCCGCGGCGCGGTCGACCTCGCAGGGGATGGCGAGTTCGCCCAGCCGGACCATGCGCTGGTGCTCGAACATGACCGGCCGGCCGGCGATCTGGCCGCTGATGCCGCGCTTGCGGGCATTGCCGACATTGTCGATCACCGCCGCCACGGCGGCGAGCCGGCGCGCCAGCACCGGGCTCGGTGCGGTGGCGTGGAAGCCGTCCTTGTACTCTTCGGCGATGAAACCGGTGGAGAGACGGCCCTCGCGCCAGCGCGGATGCGCCATCAGAGCGGAAAGGAACGGGATGTTGTGCTGGATGCCGTCGATGGCGAAGGCGTCGAGCGCGTCCGCCTGTGCCTCGATCGCCTGCTCGCGGGTGGGCGCGTGGGTGATCAGCTTGGCGATCATCGGGTCGTAATAGAGCGAGATCTCCCCGCCCTCGTAGACGCCGGTGTCGTTGCGCACCGTGACGCCGTCCTTCATCGCTTCCGCCGGCGGGCGGTAGCGCGACAGCCGGCCGATGGAGGGCAGGAAGTTGCGGTAGGGGTCCTCGGCATAGACGCGGGATTCGACCGCCCAGCCGTTCAGCTTCACCTCGGCCTGGGTCATGGCCAGCTTCTCGCCGGCGGCGACGCGGATCATCTGCTCGACGAGGTCGATGCCGGTGACGAGCTCGGTGACCGGGTGCTCCACCTGCAGGCGGGTGTTCATCTCGAGGAAGTAGAACGAGCGGTCCTGCCCGGCGACGAATTCCACCGTGCCGGCGCTGTCGTAGTTCACCGCCTTCGCCAGCGCCACGGCCTGCTCGCCCATCAGCCGGCGGGTCGCCTCGTCCAGCAGCGGGGAGGGGGCTTCCTCGACCACCTTCTGGTTCCGGCGCTGGATCGAGCATTCGCGCTCGCCGAGATAGATGACGTTGCCGTGCTTGTCGCCGAGCACCTGGATCTCGATGTGCCGGGGATCGACGATGAACTTCTCGACGAAGACGCGGTCGTCGCCGAAGGAGGACTTCGCCTCCGAGCGCGCGCGGTCGAAGCCGTCCTTCACCTCGTCGCGCGAATAGGCGATGCGCATGCCCTTGCCGCCGCCACCGGCCGAGGCCTTGATCATCACCGGATAGCCGATCTCGTCGGCGATCTTGGCGGCATGGTCGGCATCCTCGATGACGCCGAGATGGCCGGGGACGGTCGAGACGCTGGCGGCGGCCGCCGCCTTCTTCGACTCGATTTTGTCGCCCATGGCCTCGATCGCGCCCGGGTTCGGGCCGATGAAGACGATGCCCGCCGCCGCCAGCGCCTCAGGGAAGGAGGCGCGCTCGGACAGGAAGCCGTAGCCGGGATGCACCGCCTCGGCCCCGGTCTGCCGGCACGCCTCGATGATCTTCTCGGCAAGCAGGTAGGACTGCGCGGCGGGCGCGGCGCCGATAGGCACCGCCTCGTCCGCCATGGCGACGTGGAGCGCGTCCTTGTCGGCGTCGGAGAAGACGGCGACGGTCTTGATGCCCATCTTCCGCGCCGTCTTGATGACGCGGCAGGCGATCTCGCCCCGGTTCGCGATGAGGATCTTCTTGAACATGCGTGAGCCTCACAGCGGCAGGTTGTCGTGCTTCTTCATCGGCGCCTCGATCTTCTTCGAGGCGAGCAGGGCGAGCGCCCGGGCGATGCGCTTGCGCGTCGAGCGCGGCGTGATCACCTCGTCGATATAGCCGCGCTCGGCCGCCACGAAGGGCGAGAGGAAGCGCGCCTCGTATTCCGCGGTGCGCTCGGCGATCTTAGCCGGGTCGTCGATGTCGGCGCGGAAGATGATCTCCACCGCGCCCTTGGCGCCCATCACCGCGATCTGCGCCGTCGGCCAGGCATAGTTCACGTCGCCGCCGATATGCTTGGAGGCCATCACGTCATAGGCGCCGCCGAAGGCCTTGCGGGTGATGATGGTGACGAGCGGCACGCTCGCTTCCGAATAGGCGAAGAGCAGCTTGGCGCCGTGCTTGATCAGCCCGCCATATTCCTGCGCCGTGCCGGGCAGGAAGCCGGGCACGTCGACGAAGGTGACGATCGGGATTTCGAACGCGTCGCAGAAGCGCACGAACCGCGCCGCCTTGCGCGAGGCGTCGGCGTCGAGCACGCCGGCGAGCACCATGGGCTGGTTGGCGACCAGCCCGACGGTGCGCCCCTGTATGCGGCCGAAGCCGGTGATGATGTTGCGCGCGAAGGCTTCCTGGATCTCGAAGAAGTCGCCCTCGTCGACGGTCTTCGCGATCAACTCCTTCATGTCGTAGGGCTTGTTGGGATTGTCCGGCACCAGCGTGTCGAGCGAGGCGTCGAGCCGCTCGGCATCGTCGAAGCTCGGCCATTCCGGCACGCCGTCGCGGTTGTTGGCCGGCAGGAAGTCGATCAGCCGGCGCATCTGCAGCAGGCACTCGACGTCGTTGTCATAGGCGCCGTCGGCGACCGAGGACTTGGAGGTGTGCACCTTGGCACCGCCGAGCTCCTCCGAGGTCACGCTCTCATTGGTGACGGTCTTCACCACGTCCGGCCCGGTGACGAACATGTAGGAGGTGTCGCGGACCATGAAGATGAAGTCGGTCATGGCCGGCGAATAGACGTCGCCGCCGGCACAGGGACCCATGATGACCGAGATCTGAGGGATGACGCCGGAGGCGAGCACGTTGCGCTTGAACACCTCGCCATAGCCGCCGAGCGCGGCGACGCCCTCCTGGATGCGCGCGCCGCCGGCGTCGAACAGCCCGATGACGGGCGCGCGGGTCTTCAGCGCCATGTCCTGGATCTTGGTGATCTTGGCCGCATGCGCCTCCGAGAGCGAGCCGCCGAAAACGGTGAAGTCCTTGGCGAAGACGAAGACCTTGCGCCCGTTCACCGTGCCCCAGCCAGTGACGACGCCGTCGCCGGGGGTCTTGGTCTTCTCCATGCCGAAATCGGTGCAGCGGTGTTGCACGAAGGTGTCGAACTCCTCGAAGGAGCCGGTGTCGAGCAGGAGTTCGATGCGTTCGCGGGCGGTGAGCTTGCCGCGCTTGTGCTGCGCGTCGATGCGCCGCTCGCCGCCGCCCATGCGGGCGCCGGCGCGGCGCTGTTCGAGCTCATCGAGAATGTGCTTCATGGCGGTCCCTCGAACGCATCGTCTCGTCGTGGCGGCAGCGGCGTACCGGCCGCAGTTCGCCCTCGGCTTCATGCCCCGGGCGCCCGACGGGAAGCCGCCGGCGATGCCCGTCATCGCGCGCCGCGTTCGCGCATCCTGCACGTCTTCCCGGCACACGTCGTGTCTTAGGCGCTTGCGGGACAAAAGATAAGCTGTGAAAATGCGGATCGTGAAATTGTAAAATTTTCACAAAATCGAAGGTCCGCCGTTCATGTCGAAGAAGGTCTATGCCGGTCACGCGGTGCGCAACGTGCGCGAGCGGCTCGGCCTGACGCAGATCGACTTCGCCCGTCGCCTGTCCCTGTCGCCAAGCTACATCAATCAGATCGAGAGTAACCAGCGTCCCGTGACGGCCGCCGTGCTGCTCGCGATCAGCCGCACCTTCAATCTCGACATCGCCCATTTCGGCGCTGACGATCTCGACCGCGTGGTGACGGATCTGCGCGAGGCGCTGGCGGATCCCGTCTTCAAGGGACTGGAGCCGAGCCTCCAGGACCTGAAGAACGCGACCACCCACGCCCCCGCCTTCGCCCATGCCTTCCTGCGGCTCTACGGTGCGCTGCGCCGGCTCGAGGAGCGCCGCGCCGCCCATGACGACGCGGTGACGTCGATCGCCACCGAGCTCGACGGCGAGGCGCGCAACCTCGCCCCCTATGAGGAGGTGCGCGACCACTTCCACTACATCGACAACTATGTCGACGGGCTCGACCGCGCGGCCGAGGAGCGCAGCGCCGCGCTCGACCTGTTCGCGCGCGACGACGCCCCCGCCGTGCTGGTCGAGCATCTGCGCCGGCACCACGGCATCACGGTCGATGCCGCGCCGGCCGACCAGCCCGACGCGCCGCTGCTGCATTTCGACCGCCACCGGCGGACCGCGACGCTCTCGCGCACGCTCGATCCGGCGAGCCGCAGCTTCCGCCTCGCGGCGCTGATCGCCCGCTTCGAACAGAGCGAGCTGATCGACCGGCACGTGCTGGATGCGGGCTTCCGCAGCGCGGCGGCGCGCGAAGTGTGCCGGCTGTCGCTGCAGAACTATTATGCCGGCGCGCTGATCCTGCCCTATCGCCGCTTCGCCCGCCTGGCGCGCGAGACGCGGCACGACCTCGACCTCCTCGGCGCCATGACCGGGGCGAGCCTGGAGCAGGTCTGCCATCGGCTCTCGACCCTGCAGCGGCCGGGCGAGAAGGGAGTGCCGTTCTATTTCCTGAAGGTCGACCGCGCCGGCAACGTCATCAAGCGCCACAGCGCCACGCGCTTCCAGTTCGCGCGCTATGGCGGCGCCTGTCCGGTGTGGAACGTCCACGAGGCATTCGAGCAGCCCTCGCGCATGCTGATGCAGCTCGGCGAGATGCCGGACGGGGTGCGCTATCTGTGCCTCGCGCGCAGCACCTGGAAGCCGCCGACGCGCCACGGCCAGCGCGAGCGCCGCTATGCGCTCGGCATCGGCTGCGAGGTCTCCTATGCGGGCGAGGTCGTCTATGCCGACGGGATGGACCTGAAATCGGCCAGCGTGTCGCCGCTCGGCGTCAATTGCCGCATCTGCCCGCGCGTCGCCTGTCCCGAGCGCGCCTTCCCCCCGCTGGACCGCGAGATCATGCTCGATCCGGACCGGCGCGGCGTGGTGCCGTTCACCGTGCGCGATTGAGAAAGGGCGCGAGCGGCCGGGTCAGTCCCCGGCCGCTGCTGTCGTCGGGCGCCGCTCAGATGTCGAGCGTGTTGGCGCGTTCCCATTCGGTCAGGTGGTGGGAATAGGCGTTCCACTCCTCGGTCTTCAGCTTGATGTAGCCGTCGATGAGCGGGGCGCCGAGCGCGCTGCGCAGGATGTTGGACTTCGCCAGCGCACGGGTGGCGTCGAGCAGGTTGAGCGGCAGCTTCTTGGCGCCGCGCACCTTGTGCCCGTCCGTGTACATGTTGATGTCGAGCCGCTTGCCCGGATCGCGCTGGTTCTGGATGCCGTCGAGGCCGGCGGCGAGCACGGCGGCGGGCATCAGATAGGGATTGGCCGAACCGTCCGGCAGGCGCAGCTCCAGCCGCCCCGCATCGGGGATGCGGATCATGTGGGTGCGGTTGTTGCCGGTGTAGGTGACGGTGTTGGGGGCCCAGGTGGCGCCGGAGATCGTGACCGGCGCGTTGATGCGCTTGTAGGAGTTCACCGTCGGGTTGGTGAAGGCGCACATCGCCTCGGCATTGTGGATCAGGCCGCCGATGAAGCTGTAGCCGAGATCGGACAGGCCGAGCTCGCCGTCCTCGTCCTCGAACAGGTTGACCCCGTCCGGGCTCCACAGCGAGGTGTGCATGTGGCAGCCCGAACCGGTGAGGTCGATGAAGGGCTTGGGCATGAAGGTGGCGCGCAGCCCGTGCTTCTCGGCGATCGCCTTGACCATGTACTTGAAGAAGACGTGGCGGTCGGCGGTGACGAGGGCGTCGTCGAAGTCCCAGTTCATCTCGAACTGGCCGTTCGCGTCCTCATGGTCGTTCTGGTAGGGCCCCCAGCCGAGGGTCAGCATGCAGTCGCAGATCTCCCTGATGACCTCGAAGCGGCGCATCAGGGCGGACTGGTCGTAGCAGGGCTTGGTCGCGTCGTCGGCGGCGTCGGAGATCTTCAGGCCGTCGGGCGTGGTGAGGAAGTACTCGCACTCGACGCCGCTCTTCATCTGGTAGCCGAGCGAGTCGGCGCCGAGCATGGTGTTCTTGAGGACGTTGCGCGGGGCCTGCGCCACCAACTCGTCATTCATGACGAGGTCCGAGGCGAGCCAGCCGACCTCGGGTTTCCAGGGGAGCTGGATCAAGCTCTCGGGATCGGGAACCGCGAACAGGTCCGGGTCCGCCGGCGTCATGTCGAGCCAGGTGGCGAAGCCGGCGAAGCCCGCGCCCGCCTTCTGCATGCCGCCGATCGCGGCGGCCGGCACCAGCTTGGCGCGCAGCGCGCCGAACAGGTCGACATAGGAGATGAGGAAGTACTTGATGCCGAGTTCTTTGGCGGCGTGAGCGAGATCGTTTGCCATCTGCAATCCGTGCTGTTCCCCGACCCTTCCGGGTTCTTTGCGCGATGATCAAATGCAAACCCCGCGCCGAGGCGCGGGGTGCGGGTTCAGAATCGTCCATCCCGACCGGGAATCCAGTCGGTGCCGGCGAGCGGTACGTTGGCCATCGCCGCCGCCTCGATGGTCAGCGCGACAAGGTCCTCCGGCTCGAGATTGTGGACGTGGCTCTTGCCGCAGGCGCGGGCGATGGTCTGGCACTCCAGCGTCAGAACCGCGAGGTAGTTGGCGAGGCGACGGCCGGCGGCGACCGGGTCGAGCCGCTTCATCAGCTCGGGGTCCTGGGTGGTGATGCCGGCCGGGTCGCGTCCCTCGTGCCAGTCGTCATAGGCGCCGGCGACGGTGCCGAGCGCCTCGTATTCCGCCTGGTAGTGGGGATCGTTGTCGCCGAGCGCCACCAGCGCCGCCGTGCCGATGGCGACCGCGTCGGCGCCGAGCGCCAGCGCCTTGGCGACATCCGCGCCGTTGCGGATGCCGCCGGAGACCACGAGCTGCACCTTGCGGTGCATGCCGAGGTCCTGCAGTGCCTTCACCGCCTGATGCACCGCGGCGATGGTCGGGATGCCGACATTCTCGATGAACACTTCCTGCGTCGCGGCCGTGCCGCCCTGCATGCCGTCGACGACCACGACGTCGGCGCCGGACTTCACCGCCAGCGCGGTGTCGTAATAGGGGCGCGCCGCGCCGACCTTCACATAGATCGGCTTCTCCCAGTCGGTGATCTCGCGCAGCTCCTCGATCTTGATTTCGAGGTCGTCGGGGCCGGTCCAGTCGGGATGGCGGCAGGCCGAGCGCTGGTCGATGCCGACGGGCAGGGTGCGCATGGCCGCGACGCGCTCGGTGATCTTCTGGCCGAGCAGCATGCCGCCGCCGCCGGGCTTGGCGCCCTGGCCGACCACCACCTCGATGGCGTCGGCGCGCTTCAGATCGTCCGGGTTCATGCCGTAGCGCGAGGGCAGGTACTGGTAGACGAGCGTCTTGGAGTGCCCGCGCTCCTCATTGGTCATGCCGCCGTCGCCGGTGGTGGTCGAGGTGCCCATGGTCGAGGCGCCGCGCCCGAGCGCTTCCTTGGCATTGGCCGAGAGCGAGCCGAAGCTCATGCCGGCGATGGTGACCGGGATCTTCAGCTCGATCGGCTTCTTGGCGAAGCGGGTGCCGAGCACGACCGAGGTGTCGCAGCGCTCGCGATAACCCTCCAGCGGGTAGCGCGACATCGAGGCGCCGAGAAACAGCAGGTCGTCGAAATGGGGAACCTTGCGCTTCGCGCCGGCGCCGCGGATGTCGTAGATGCCGGTCGCGGCGGCGCGGCGGATCTCCGAGAGCGTGTACTCGTCGAAGGTGGCCGAGACGCGCGGCTTGGTGCGCGGGGTGTGGGTCATGTCGTTCATCGCGCCCGCCCTCAGTAGCTCGACACGTTGTCGATGTGGAAGTGGTAGAGCGAGCGGGCCGAGCCGTAGCGGCGGAACTCGGAGATATCGACCTCGCCGAGAATGCCGGCGGCGTCGAGCTTGGCGGCGAGCAGCGTCCTGTGCTCGTCGCGCATCTCCTTCTCCACGCAATCGGCGCCGAGACCGGCCACCGAGCCGCGCACGAACAGCTTCGCCTCGTAGAGGCTGTCGCCCAGCGCCTCACCCGCGTCGCCCAGCACGGTGAGGGTGCCGGCCTGCGCCATGAAGGCGCTCATATGGCCGACCGAGCCCTTCACCACGATGTCGACGCCCTTCATCGAGATGCCGCAGCGCGCCGAGGCGTTGCCGTCGATGACCAGCAGGCCGCCATGGGCGGTGGCGCCGGCGGACTGGCTGGCGTCGCCTTTCACATGCACGAAGCCGCTCATCATGTTCTCGGCGACGCCGACGCCGGCATTGCCGTTCACGATCACGCTCGCCTGCTTGTTCATGCCGGCACAGTAATAGCCGACGGGACCGTCGATCTCGACCGTCACCGGCACGTCGAGCCCGGCTGCGACCGCGTGGCGTCCGGCGGGGTTGGCGATCCGCCAGTAGGTCTCGTTGGTGTCGGGCGTCAGCTTGTGGAGCGCCGCGTTCAGCTCGCGCAGCGCGGAGCTGGCGAGATCGACATTGACGGCCCGTTCGGCCGCCGCAGGGGTCAGGGAGAGTTTCATGCGGCGCGATCCCAGAAATAGACCTTGGCCGGCTCCGGCTCGAACACGCGGGCCGTATCGATGCCCGGCAGGCCGGCGAGGGCGCGGTATTCGGAGCCGAAGGCGACATA
Organism: Ancylobacter mangrovi; assembly: GCF_024752335.1. Taxonomy (NCBI): domain Bacteria; kingdom Pseudomonadati; phylum Pseudomonadota; class Alphaproteobacteria; order Hyphomicrobiales; family Xanthobacteraceae; genus Ancylobacter; species Ancylobacter mangrovi. The sequence continues at coordinate 155,185 of NZ_JANTHY010000001.1, forward strand.
GCCGTCGGTCTCGGCCATGACGGCGGGCTTGCAGGCGATGGGGTCGCGCAGCACGCCGAAGCCGCTCTCCGTGCCGACGACGAAGGTGTAGAAGCCGTCGAGGTCGTCCAGCGAATGGGTCAGCGCCTCGCCCAGCGAGTCGCCCGAGCGCATGCGGTAGGTGAGGTAGGCGGCCGCGACCTCGCTGTCGTTCTCGGTATCGACGCTCACGCCCTCGCGCGCCAGCCGGCGACGCACGCCCGCATGGTTGGAGAGCGAGCCGTTGTGCACGAGGCACTGGTCCGGGCCGGTGGAGAAGGGGTGGGCGCCGTCCGTCGTCACCGCGCTCTCCGTCGCCATGCGGGTATGGCCGATGGCGTGGGTGCCGGACATGGCGTCCAGCTTGAAGCGGCGGGCGACGTCGGCGGGCAGGCCGACCTCCTTGTAGAGCTCCATGCGCGAGCCGGCGCCGACCACGCGGATATCCGGCGCGATGCGGGCCAGGGCGGTGCGCGCGGCCATCTCCTCGGCCGCGGGCACGCTCAGCACCGCATGGGTGTCGCGCGGGGTGACGAGATGGCCGATCTCGGCGCCGATCTTCGCGAAATCGGTGCCGGCCGGGCCGCGCAGGGTCAGCTTGACGAAACCGGGAGCACCGGCGCCGTACACGGCGAAGCCGGCCGAGTCCGGCCCGCGGTCACACATCACGTCGAGCATCTGCGCCAGCATGGCGCCGAGCTCGGGTTCGAGTTTGGGGTCCTTGAGGAACAGCCCGACGATGCCGCACATGGCGGAGCTCCTGGCACAAATCCGGGGGAGGCGATGTCACGCTCCTTCTTAGGTGCGTGCCGGCGGGCCGTCAATGCTGGAGAATAAATTTTTCTTCTGAGGAAATCGTGGGGCGAGGGTTGCGGGGGAGCGGGCGTCCGCGCTCAGCTCGGCGCACGCGGATAGACGATGATCGACAGATAGGTCATCGGCCGCACCAGAAGTTCCTCCGGCCCGTGCGTGGCGGCGGAATCGAACATCAGCGAATCGCCCGGCCGCAGATGGTAGGTGCGGTCGCCATGGCGGTAGATCACCTCGCCGGAGAGCATGTGGATGAACTCGATGCCCACATGGTGGAAGCCGGTATAGGGCACCGCCTCCTCGCTGAGCGTGATCAGGTAGGGCTCGACCGCCACTTCGCCGCCGAGCGCGTGGCCGAGCAGCTCGTATTGGTGCCCGACCTTGGTGCCGCGCCGCTCGATGTGCACGCCCTGCCCGGCGGGCACGAAGGAGCAGTCGCGCTTTTCCTCGAAGGAGGAGAACAGCGTCGACAGCGGCACGTTGAGCACGCTCGAGATCGCCTGCAGCGTGGCGAGGGAGGGCGAGATCAGCCCGTTCTCGATCTTGGAGAGCATGCCGACCGAGATGCCGGCGGCGCTGGCGAGATCGGAGACGGTGAGGTCGAGGTCGCGGCGGGTGGCGCGGACCTGGAGGCCCAGCGCCTGCTCCAGTGTGCGCTCATTGGCGACCGGCGCGCCCGAGCCGGTGCTGAGCTCTTCCGCGCCCGTCTCGGCTCCCTTCGCCGCCTGCGCCTTGCCCGATGTCTCCTGCCTGCGATCAGCCACGCCTGCCACCTCTTCCCTGTGTCCTGCCCCGTGACGCCGCAGCCTCGCGGCCGCGCCCGATATCCTGCCGCCGGACGGCGGTCGTCATCGGACCTTGGCATTCATCGTGCATCGAAAGCCCGGGCGTCCATCCCGCCATCAGAACGGTTCAGCTTTCAATGTACGACTTCGACATGATTGTCATCGGCAGCGGCCCGTCCGGGCGGCGTGCCGCGGTGCAGTCCGCAAAAATCGGCAAGTCGGTGCTGGTGATCGAGAAGGGCCGGCGCGTCGGCGGGGTCTCTGTCCATACCGGTACGATTCCCTCCAAGACCCTTCGCGAGACCGTGCTCAACCTGTCGGGCTGGCGCGAGCGCGGCTTCTACGGGCGCTCCTACCGGGTGAAGCACGACATCGGGGCGGGCGATCTGATGAGCCGGCTGCACAAGACGCTCGACCACGAGGTCGAGGTCCTCGAGCACCAGTTCGCCCGCAACGGGGTGAAGAACGCGCGCGGCGAGGCCCGCTTCACCGATCCGCACACGATCGAGGTCACCAATGACGATGGCGACGTCGACGTCTTCACCGCCGCCCACGTCCTGATCGCCTGCGGCACCCGCCCGTTCCGCCCCGACTACGTGCCCTTCAACGGCATGACCGTGTTCGACAGCGACGAGATCGTCGACCTGCCCAAGCTGCCGCGCAGCCTCGCGGTGATCGGCGCGGGCGTCATCGGCGTGGAATACGCCACCATCTTCAGCGCCCTCGACGTGGCGGTGACGCTGATCGAGCCGCGCAGCAGCTTCCTCGACTTCATCGACAAGGAGCTGATCGACGAGTTCGTGCACGAACTGCGCGACCGGAACGTGGGGCTGAGACTCGGTTCCGCCGTCACCTCGATCGAGCTCGACGGCGACGAGCGCCCGGTCTGCAAGCTGGCCGACGGGCGCACCGTGCAGTCCGACATGCTGCTCTTCGCCGCGGGGCGCGTGGGCGCGACCGACCGGCTGAACCTCGACGCGGCCGGGCTCGCGGTCGACCATCGCGGGCGCATCGCCGTCGAGCCCAAGACGCTGCAGACGAACGTGCCGCACATCTACGCGGCGGGCGACGTGATCGGCTTTCCGAGCCTCGCCTCGACCTCGATGGAGCAGGGACGTGTCGCCGCCTGCCACGCCTTCGGGCTGGAGCCGCCGCCGCCGCCGGAATTCTTCCCCTATGGCATCTATTCGGTGCCCGAGATGTCCACGGTCGGCATGAGCGAGGAGGAGGTGCGCCGGCGCGAGATTCCCTATGAATGCGGCATCGCCCGCTTCCGGGAGACCTCGCGCGGCCACATCATGGGGCTGAACAACGGGATGATGAAGATGATCTTCTCGGTGAAGACCCGGCGCCTGCTCGGCGTCCACATCGTGGGCGAGGGCGCCACCGAGCTGATCCACATCGGCCAGGCGGTGCTGAACCTCAAGGGTACGATCGACTACTTCATCGAGAACACGTTCAACTACCCGACCCTCGCCGAGGCCTACAAGATCGCCGGCCTCGACGCCTGGAACCGCCTGCCGCGCGTGTAGCCGGCGCCGCTCTCCAGCGGCCGGCGGGCAATTGCCTCAGGCCGGGAATGAAACGCCTGTAAGGCTTTCGGAAATCTCCCAAAGTTGCGCCGCAACTTTCTTGTCATGAGCCTGCGGCATTGCCTTCGCGAGCTTCGGCGGTCCTTTGAGTTCGTAGATCCCGTCCGGTCCGTAATAGGCTCCACCGCGCGCGTCCGGTGAGGTCGCGGCAAACAGGGTGGGCAGCGCGCCCTCGGCGGCGGACTGGCTGGCGAACGGCCGGAGAAAGCCGGTCAACTTGAAGAGCCAGCGGTCGGTGCCCGGCCCATTGGCGATCAGCTCGGTCCGCGCGTAGCCCGGGTGGGCGGCATTGCTCATCAGGCCCCAGCCGCCGGCATCGCTCCGCCGTTGCAGCTCGAAGGCGAACATCAGCATCGCCAGCTTCGATTGACCGTAGGCCGCCCAAGGCCTGTACGAGCGCTGCCATTGCAGATCGTCGAAATGGATGGCACCCCCGCGATGGGCGAGGCTGCTGAGATTGACGACACGAGGTGCGCGTGCCTTCCGCAGGAGCGGCAACAGTCGTCCCGTCAGCGCGAAATGGCCGAGATAATTGGTGCCGAATTGAAGCTCGAAGTCGTCCGAGGTCGTCTTTCGGCTTGGCGGCGTCATCACCCCGGCATTGTTGACCAACAGATCGAGAGACGTATCTCCGGCGAGCATCTGGCCGGCGAAGTCCTCGACCGAGGCTAGACTGGCGAGATCGAGCCGTTCGAAGGCGATCTTCGCCGCCGGCACCTCTGCCCTGATCCTGGAAACCGACTCCGCACCCTTTTCCGGATTGCGGCCGGCCAGAGTTACGTCCGCTCCGGCACGGGCGAGAGCCAGCGCCGTCTCATAGCCGAGCCCGCCGGTTCCGGTAACGACCGCGCTGCGGTCCTGCTGAGAAGGGATATCGGAAAAGGTCCAACCTGCCATCTGTCCGCTCTCCAAGACGTCTAAATGAACATATTGCACTGAGTGCAACATTGCAAAGAGGGCAAATTTCGGGCAGGCTACCTGCGATGAGTGGCAGACAGACAAGGGCGGATCGGCCCGAGGGATTGCGTGAGCGGAAGCGGCGGCTGACGCGACAGCGTATTGCCGAGGTTGCCCTGCGGCTGTTTCTCGAGAAGGGATACGACGAGACGACGCTCAACGAGATCGCGTTCGCCGCGGACATCTCCCGGCGGACGGTATTTCACTACTTCGATTCCAAGGACGCTATCCTGCTCGCCTGGCAGAGCGGGGCCGAGGGCATCTTCCACACAGCCCTGGCCGATGCGTCGCCCGACAGCGCTCCGATCGACGTCGTCCGGGATGCTTTGCTCACGATGGTTTCGAGATATGAGACGGGCGAAGCTATCGCCATCGATCGGTTGCTTCGCTCCACCGAGGCGCTGCGCGCTCGCAAGCAAGCCGATTACAAGCGCCAGGAAGAAGCGCTGTTCGCCGCCCTTGTGCAAAAATGGCCTGCACCCGAAAACCGCGTTCGACTTCGCGTCGTCGCTATGATGGGCATCGGCGCAATGCGGATCGCCGCAGAGGCATGGAGCGCCGAGCAAGGCGCACGCTCGCTCGACGCGCATCTACAGGAGGCGTTCGCCGCGCTTACCGACCGGGCGCCTCAAGAGTAACGCGGACGGGCCTGGATTCCCGATCCCTCTCGCCTCGAACAGGGGCACCGAGACGGCGTTCCCGGCCCTTGCCTGCAACGTGATCGGCACCATCAGCCTGCGAGCAGGAACGGGCTGGAACGATGCCGCCTACCGAGCAAGACACGCACCCCGCCAGGACAGGGCGTCTATGTTCCCACGCGGCCTCTCACGCGCCGCCGGCCACCTGCCGGCGGGCGGCGGTCAGCGTGTTCTGCAACAGGCAGGCGATCGTCATCGGCCCGACCCCGCCCGGCACCGGCGTGATGGCGCCGGCAATGCCCTGCGCCTCGTCGAAGGCGACGTCGCCGACCAGCCGCGTGCCGCCGTCCGGCTTCGCCACCCGGTTGATGCCGACGTCGATCACGGTGGCGCCCTGTTTGATCCAGGCGCCACGGATCATTTCCGGGCGGCCGACCGCGCCGATGAGGATATCCGCGCGGCGGCACACCTCGGGCAGGTCGCGGGTGCGCGAATGGGCGATGGTGACGGTGCAGTCCTCGCGCAGCAGGAGCTGCGCCAACGGCTTGCCGACGATGTTCGAGCGCCCGATCACCACCGCCTCCAGCCCGGCGAGCGAGCCCAGATGGTGCTTCAGCAGCAGGATGCAGCCGAGCGGCGTGCAGGGCACCAGCGCGTCGAGCCCGACGGCGAGCCGGCCGGCATTCACCACGTGGAAGCCGTCGACGTCCTTGGCCGGGTCGATGGTGGCGAGCACAGCCTGCGCGTCGATATGGGCGGGTAGGGGAAGCTGCACGAGGATGCCGTGCACGGCGGGATCGGCATTGAGCTGGCGCACCAGCGCGAGCACCTCGTCCTGCGAGGCCGAGGCCGCCAGCTTGTGCTCGATCGAGGCCATGCCGGCCTCGACGGTCTGCTTGCCCTTGTTGCGCACATAGACCGCGCTTGCCGGATCTTCCCCGACCAAGACCACGGCGAGGCCGGGCGTCACGGCCGTGCGGGCCCTGAACTCGGTCACCTCATCGGCGATCCGTGCGCGCAGGCCCTCGGCGAAGGCCTTGCCGTCGATCAGGCGGGTCTCGACCATGGGGGCTCTCCTCAGTCCCGGAACACGACCGTCTTGCGGCCATTGATCAGCACCCGGTCGTCGAGATGCCAGGCCAGCGCACGCGCCAGCACGCGCCGCTCGATGTCGCGCCCCTTGCGCACCAGGTCCTCGGCGCTGTCCTGATGGGTGATGCGCTCCACGTCCTGCTCGATGATCGGCCCCTCGTCGAGGTCGGAGGTGACGTAGTGCGCGGTGGCGCCGATCAGCTTCACGCCGCGCATATGCGCCTGGTGGTAGGGCCGTGCGCCCTTGAAGCCGGGCAGGAACGAATGGTGGATGTTGATGCAGCGCCCCAAGAGCTTCGCCGACAGCCCGTCCGAGAGCACCTGCATGTAGCGCGCCAGCACCGCGATCTCCGAGCCGGTCTTCTGGAACAGCTCCCAGAGCTGGGCCTCCTGCTCCATCTTGGTTTCCTTGGTGATCGGCAGGTGGTGGAACGGGATGCCGTCAAGGTCGAGATGGGCGTAGGTCTCGCGCGGGTAGTTGGCGGCGATGGCGGTGATGTCCATCGGGATCTCGCCGATGCGCCAGCGATAGATAAGGTCGGCGAGGCAGTGGTCGAAGCGCGAGACCAGCAGCATGACCTTGCGCTTGCGTGCCCGCGAGCGCAGGCGCCAGTCGAGGCCGAACTTCTCCGCCAGCGGCAGGAACTTCTCGCTCAGGCTCTCCAGCGTCTCCTCGCCCGACACGCGCTCGAAGGAGACGCGCATGAAGAAGCGCCCGCTCTCCGTGTCGTCGAACTGCTGGGCCTCGAGGATGTTGCAGCCGTGCTCGAACAGGAAGTTGGCGACGCCGGCGACGATGCCGGGACGGTCCGGGCAGGAGAAGAGCAGGATGTAGGTGTTCGACTCGTCGGTCATGGCGGCTCTCGTCGGGGCGCCCTGCGCCGCCGCCGATCCCCGAACGGGACCTTCAGGCGACGGGCGGTATGTGGGCGCGGGTTTTAGGGGAGATGAGGCGTCGAGGGAAGCGCGCAACACGCCGCGGTCAACCTCGACGGGCGAAGCTCAGTCCGTACTCGGCGCCCGAGGCGATGAGAAAGCGGGCAAAGCCCACCGCATGGCTGCGCCCGACCAGAAGGACATGGCGGTCCGGCGCCTCCCGCCACAGGGTGAGGTTGATATGGGCGACATTGGTCGTCGCCGCGCGGCCGGGCGGGAACGCCGACGGGTGGAGGTCGATCGTCACGCCCTTGGCGAGGAGTTCGTCCACGCGCGGGCCGGCGAGCGCGAAGGCGACGTACCCGTCGGTCTGCTCGGTGATCGCGGCATAGGCAGCGAGCGGGGCGAGGCGTCGGCTCATGTCACCGGGCGCATCGCCGAGCACGAACCACCGGCCCGGGCCGGTTCCGACGGCGCTCATGCCCTCGCTACGGGACACCTGCGGTCCGTCGACGAGGTCGAGGCCGAAGGCCTGCCGCGTCGCCGCGACCAGCTCGGCCATCTGCCCGCGCCGCGCGGCGAGGGTGGCGAGGCCCGGCGGGTCGGACATCTCGACCGTGATGCCCGGGTTCGTCTGCGGGCCGTATCGGCCGGCGGGCGGCATGCGGGTGACGGGGCCCAGTTCGAGCGCTGAGGTCATGGCAGGTACATCCCGGCGGACGGGGAGCACGATCGGGCAGGTTCACACACGCTGACGGCTCCCTTCCGGATCGATGAAGGCGGGCGAACAGATCTCGACCTCGATATCGCCGCCGCGGACCGGGTCATAGGCGCGCACGCGCTCGCCGATGCGCGCCGGCCCGTTCTTCAGCAGGCCGAGGCCGATCCACTGGCCGAGATGGGGCGAGAAGGCGACGGAGGTCATGTAGCCCTCATCATGGGCCATGTCGGCGGGCGCGCCGAGTGGCAGGAAATGCGCGCCGGCGCGCAGGCGCTGCGCCCCGTCCACCGGCCGGAAGCCGACGAAGGTCGGACGATCGGGATCGGCCAGGCCGGGGCGCGCGGCCAGGACGCGGCCGATATAGTCCTTCTTCGTCGAGGCCATGCGCCCGAGCCCGAGGTCGCCGGCCGTGGTCTGGCCGCTCAGCTCGTTGCCCGAGACGTGGCCCTTCTCGATGCGCAGCACGCCGAGCGCCTCGGTGCCGTAGGGCGTGATGCCGAAGGCTTCGCCGGCCGCCATCAGCGCGCGGGCCAGCGCCTCGCCCTGCCGGGCGGGCACGGCGATCTCGTAGCCGAGCTCGCCCGAGAAGGAGAGCCGGAAGATGCGCGCGGCGACGCCGCCCATCACCGTGGCCTCGACCGCTCCCATGAAGGGCAGGCCCTCATTGGAGACGTCGAGCGGGGCATCTACGATCTTCGCCAGCACCTCGCGCGAGCGCGGGCCGGCGAGGGCGATCTGCGCCCATTGCTCGGAGATCGAAGCGAGCGCCACGTCGAGCTCCGGCCACAGCACCTGCAGGCAGAATTCGAGGTGCTGGTAGACCTTGCCGGCATTGGCGGTGGTGGTGGTCATCACATAGTGGTCGTCGGCGAGGCGGGCGGTGGTGCCGTCGTCCATGACGATGCCGTCCTCCCGCAGCATCACGCCGTAGCGCGCCTTGCCGACGGCGAGCTTGGCGAAGCCGTTGATGTAGACGCGGTCGAGGAAGGTGCCGGCGTCGGGCCCCTGCAGGTCGATCTTGCCGAAGGTCGAGACGTCGATCAGCCCGACCGAGGCGCGCACCGCCTTCACCTCGCGGTTGACCGTTTCCAGCCAGTCGTTCTCGCCGGGGCGCGGGAAATACTGCGCGCGCAGCCAGGGGCCGGTCTCGGCGAACACGGCGCCCTGCTCCTCCGCCCAGCCATGGGTCGGGGTGAGGCGGGTGGGCCGGAAGTCCTTGCCGCGATGGTGGCCGCCGAGCGCGCCCAGCGCCACCGGCGTGTAGGGCGGGCGGAAGATCGTGGTGCCGGTCTCGATGATGCCGGCGCCGCTGAGCTCCGCCATGATGGCGAGGCCGGCCACGTTCGAGGTGCGCCCCTGATCGGTCGCCATGCCGAGCGTGGTGTAGCGCTTGAGGTGCTCGACCGCGCGGAAGCCCTCCTTGTGGGCGATGCCGACATCCTTGGCGGTGACGTCGTTCTGCTGGTCGACGAAGGCCGGACCCTTCGAGCCGTGCACCTGCCAGAAGGCGGTGATCGCAGCGGGCGTGTCCTTCGTCGCCGGCAGGTCGAGGGCGGCCGCGGCGAAGCCGAGATCGCCCGCGGCCTCACCGCCCAGCCGCGCCCCTTCCGCCAATATGCCGGACAGCGCGAAGGTGCCCCGTGCCGCGCCCGCCACCGTCATGTCGGGCGGCGCGCCGCCGGGCACGAAGGCGGCAATGGACGCGTCCCACACCGGCCTGCCGCGATGGTGGCAGGTGAGGTGGACGTTGGGCGACCAGCCGCCGGACATGGCGAGCGCGTCGCAGGCGAGTGTCTCGTTGCGCCCGTTCGCCCGGACCGAGACGCCGGTGAGCTCGCCGCCGACCAGCCGGCCGGCAGTGCCGGTCACCTGCCCGTCGAGGAGGGTGCGAAGGCCGAGCGCCTTGGCCTGCGCCATCAGCGAAGGGGCGACCTCGCGGCGTATGTCGACGATAGCCGCCACGGCGACGCCCGCCGCGGCGAGATCGAAGGCCGATGCCCACGCGCCGTCATTGTTGGCGAAGACCGCGACCGTGCTGCCGACGGCGACGCCGTAGCGATTGGCGTAGCTGCGCGCGGCGCCGGCGAGCATTACGCCCGGCCGGTCGTTGCCGCCGAACACGATCGGCCGTTCGGTGGCGCCGGCCGCGAGCACGGTGCGCTTCGCGGCGATGCGCCAGAGCCGCTGGCGGGGCTGGAACGGCGCGGGGACGGGCAGATGATCGCCGACCCGCTCCACGGCGCCATATTCGTCGTCATAGACGCCGAACACGGTGGTGCGCGTCATGATCCGCACGTTCGGCAGGCCCGAAAGTTCGGCGACGATGCCCGCCGCCCAGGCGCTTGCCGCCTTGCCGCCGATCTCGACGGCCTCGACATTGAGCCGCCCGCCCGGCAGGAAATCCTCGTCGGCGAGAATGACCCGCGCCCCCGCGCGCCCGGCGGCGAGCGCCGCCATCAGCCCGGCCGGGCCGGCGCCGATCACCAGCACGTCGCAGAAGGCGTTGGCCTTCTCGTAATGGTCGGGGTCGGCCTCCGCGGCGGCGCGGCCGAGGCCGGCGGCGCGGCGGATCGCCGGCTCGTAGAGCTTCTCCCAGAAGCCGGCCGGCCACATGAAGGTCTTGTAGTAGAAGCCGGCGCCGAGGAACGGTGACACCAGCCCGTTGACGCTGAGCGCGTCGAGCTTGAGGGACGGCCAGCGGTTCTCGCTCGACGCCTCCAGCCCGTCGAACAGCTCGGCGACGGTGGCGCGCGTGTTCGGCTCGCGGCGGGCGCCGGTGCGCAGCTCGACCAGCGCGTTCGGCTCCTCCGGCCCTGCCGAGAGGATGCCGCGTGGGCGGTGATACTTGAACGAGCGGCCGACGAGGCGGACGTCGTTCGCCAGCAGCGCCGAAGCGAGCGTGTCGCCGGCGAGGCCGGCATAGCTCACGCCGTCGAAGGTGAAGGAGAGGGGGCGATCGCGGTCGACGAGACCGCCCGTGGCGAGGCGGCTCATTCGGCGCCTCCCGCGAACCGCGCCTGCGAGACGACATGGGTGAGCGTGTCGCGCTCGACCTTCACCCAGCGGCGGCAGCCGGCGGCGTGGTACCACCATTCGGCATGGGCGCCGGCCGGATTGTCGCGCAGATAGACGTAGTCGTGGAACGCGTCCTGCGCGTCCGGCGCCTCGGGATCGGGACGGGTGGGCGTCGCGTCGCCCAGATAGGCGAACTCGGCGGAGTCGCGCGCGCCGCAATAGGGGCAGGGAATGCGCATCAGTGCAGGTTCGGCTGGGCGCCGACTCCCTTTTCGTCGATGAGGTGGCCGGTGCGGAAGCGGTCGAGCTTGAAGGCGGTGGCGGTCGCGTGGTCGCGGTCGGTCGCCAGCAGGTGGGCGAAGCACCAGCCCGAGGCCGGCGTCGCCTTGAAGCCGCCATAGCACCAGCCGGAATTGAGGTAGAGGCCGGGACGCGGCGTGCGGTCGATGATCGGCGAGCCGTCCATCGACATGTCCATGACGCCGCCCCACATGCGCAGCAGTCGCAGGCGGCCGATGCGCGGCATCAGCGCCATGCCGCTTTCGGCGACGTCCTCCACCACGGGAAGATTGCCGCGCTGGGCATAGGAATTGTAGCCGTCGATGTCGCCGCCGAAGACGAGCCCGCCCTTGTCGGACTGGCTGATGTAGAAGTGCCCGGCGCCGAAGGTGACGACGCCGTCGATCATCGGCTTCAGCCCTTCGGACACGAAGGCCTGCAGCACGTGGCTCTCCATCGGCAGGCGCAGGCCGGCGTGCTTCGCCACCCGCGAGGAGGAGCCGGCGACGGCGAGACCGACCTTCCCTGCGCGGATCGGCCCGCGCGAGGTCTCGACCCCGACGATGGCGTCGCCCTCGGTGAGGAAGCCGGTCACCTCGCAGTTCTGCACGATGTCGACGCCGAGCTGGTCGGCGGCGCGGGCATAGCCCCACACTACGGCATCATGCCGCGCGGTGCCGCCACGCCGCTGCAGCAGGCCGCCGCGGATCGGGAAGCGCGCATTGTCGAAGTCGAGGAACGGGTACATGGCCCGCACGCCCTCGCTGTCCAGCAATTCGCTGTCGGCGCCGGCGAGCCGCATGGAGTTGCCGCGCCGGGCGAAGGCGTCGCGCTGGGCGTCGGAATGATAGAGGTTGAGCACGCCGCGCTGGCTGACCATGGCGTTGTAGTTCACCGCCTGCTCCAGCCCTTCCCACAGCTTCATCGACCATTCGTAGAACGGTTCGTTGCCCGGCAGCAGGTAGTTGGAGCGGATGATGGTGGTGTTCCGCCCGGCATTGCCGGAGCCGATATAGCCCTTCTCGATTACCGCGATGTTGCGGATGCCATGCTCGCTGGCGAGGTAGAAGGCGGTGGCGAGGCCGTGGCCGCCCCCGCCGACGATGACGACGTCATAGGCGGGCTTCGGCGCGGCGTCGCGCCAGGCGGGTTTCCAGCCGGACTGGCCGGACAGGCCGTTCTTCAGGATGCTGAGGAAGGAGTAGCGCATCAGGGCCTCGCGCGATCATTGGATCGAGCTTTAGAACGTGCCCGTGCTGGTGATAATATAAGTTTTGGTTATAGCTGAGGATGCGCTCTTGGCGCGCCCACCGGTGGAAGGAAAACCATGGCCTCACCCGACGCGCTGCCCTTCGATCTGCGTGGCCTCGACATCTTCCTTGCCGTCTGCGAGGCGGGCACCATGGCGCAGGCCGCGCGCCGGCTCTCGCTCACCCAGCCGGCGGTGTCGCAGGCGGTGGCGGACCTCGAGCGGCGCATCGGCGTCCTGCTGTTCGACCGCAGCGCCCGCCCGCTCGCCCTCACGGCGGCCGGCGGCGCGCTGCGCCAGCGGGCGAGCGCGCTGCTCTCCGAGGCGCGGCAGATCGCGCCGCTGCTGCGCGAGGCGGAGCATGCCCGGCTGCCGCTGCTGCGCGCGGGCCTCGTCGACTCGCTCTCGCGCGCGCTGATGGCGCCGCTGGCGGGAAAGCTGGACGAGATGGCGGAGCAGGCCTCGGTGCTCTCCGGGCTCACCGCCTCGCATGCCGGGGCGCTGCTGACCCGCCAGCTCGACCTGCTGGTCGGCGCGGACGACCTCGACGAGATCGAGGGGCTGGAGCGCTGGCCGCTGCTGAGCGAGCCCTATGTGCTGCTGATGCCGGCGGACGTCGCCCCGCCGGCGCGGCCGGCCGATCTCGTCGCGCTGACGCAGACGCTGCCGCTGGTGCGCTTCTCCGCCCGCTCGAAGACCGGGATGGAGGTGGAGCGGCATCTGCGGCGGCTGCGCCTGGATTTGCCGCGACGTCTCGAATTCGACACCCCCTACGGCGTGACGGCGAGCGTCGCCGCCGGGGCGGGCGTTGCCATCACGACGCCGCTCTGCGTGTTCGAAGCCGCGCTGGCGCTGGACGGGCTCGCCTGCCGCCCGCTGCCGGGGCCGGGGCTGGTGCGGCATCTGACTCTGATCGCCCGCCGGCAGGAGCTCGGCCGGTTGCCGCGAGAAATCGCCGCCTTCTGCCGCGCGCAGCTCGCCGGCGTCATTCCCGCGCTCCGGGACCTTGCCGGCCCGGCGAGCGACGGCCCGCTCCACGTCGAGGGCGTCGGGCTTCAGCCCGGATAGCGCCGGACCGCCAGCACGGCATTGAGGCCGCCAAAGGCGAAGCTCGAGGAGATGGCGACCTCTGGCGAAGCGGCGCGCGAGGCGTTCGGCACGCAGTCGACGTCGCATTCCGGGTCGGCCTCGTTGAAGCCCATGGTCGGCGGCAGGAAGCCTTCGCGCAGCGCCAGCACGGTCGCCACCATGTCGAGCGCGCCCGAGGCGCTCAGCGTGTGGCCGTACATCGACTTGGTGGAGGAGACCGGCAGCGCCGCCAGCCGGTTGCCGAACACGAGCCGCATGGCGGCGCTCTCGGTCTTGTCGTTCAGCGGAGTCGCAGTGCCGTGGGCGTTCACATAGTCGACCGCCTCGGGCGCGATGCCGGCGTCTTCCAGCGCGAGGCTCATCGCCCGCGCGCAGCTTTCCGTGTCCGGCGCGGTCATGTCGATCCCGTCGGAGCTCATGCCGAAGCCGGTCATCTCGGCGAGGATGGTGGCGCCGCGCGCGCGGGCCTGCTCCAGATTCTCCAGCACCACGACGGCGGCGCCTTCGCCGAGCACGAGGCCGGAACGGTCCTTGGAGAAGGGATGGCAGCCTTCCGGCGAGAGCACGCGCAGCGCCTCCCAGGCCCGCAGCATGCCCGGCGTCATCGACGCCTCGGCGCCCCCGGCAACGGCCACGTCGAGCATGCCCGAGCGCACCATGTGGAACGCCGTGCCCATGGCGTGGCTCGCCGAGGAGCAGGCCGAGGCGATGCCGAAGGCCGGGCCGTGGATGCCGAGATCCATGGTCACGACACTCGCCGTGCCGCTCGGCATGGCGCGCGGAACGGTGAAGGGATGCGGGCGCGGGGCCTTGTCGAGATAGAGCTTCTGGTAGCCCTCCTCCATCGTCCAGTAGCCGATGGAAGCCGAGAAGATCGCGCCGGCCCGGTGCAAGGCCACCCCCTCGAGCGCCCCGCTGGACTGCGCCACCGCCTCGCGCGTCGCGATGAGGCCCATTTGCGAGCTGCGGTCCAGCAGGCCGAGCTGGCGCGGCTCGAAATAGGCCTGCGGGTCGAATTCCGGCACCTCGGCGCCGATCTTCGAGCGCAGAGTCGTCGCATCGACCCGGCGGAGCGGCGCGATGCCCACCGTGCCCGCCTTCAGCCCGGCGAGATGGGAGGCGACGTCGAGGCCCAGCGCCGAGACGGCGCCGAGACCGGTAATCGCGACGCGTGCGCTCATCAGGCGGTCTTCGCCGAGGGGCCGGCGGCCCCGGGCGCCGCGCTCTTGGCGTTCTTGGCCGCGAGTAGGCCGGCGACATGCTCGACCAGCGTACCGACGGTCACGTCGTTGCCGTTCAGCGGCCCGTCATTGGGGATCTCGATGCCGAACCGGCTTTCGAGCTTGAAGATGGTCTCGATGAGGTCGAGCGAGGAAATGCCGAGCTCCGCGACGGGGGTCTCGGGCGTCAGCAGGCTCGAATCGACCCCGACTTCGCCGGAGATGAACGCGATGATTTCAGCGACGGCGGGATCGTCTGTCTGCATGCAACTGCTCGGTTTTGCGGGTCCCGCCGGTTGGCGGGGACATCTCTGATTTAACGCTTGGTAGCACAGGAAAGGGTGTTCTCGAACCAGCGTCAAATGACCGACATATGTGTCTGGCGCATGTCACGCGTGCGAAGCACCTTACGGTGCGGCGGAAGCCGGCTGCGCCCGCATCAGCCCGGAAAGGAACTGCAGCGAGGCTTTCGGGGTCCGCTCCAGCGTGTCGAAATCGACCCGCACCACGCCGAAGCGCCGGCGCTCGCCTTCCGCCCACTCGAAATTGTCGAGCAGCGACCACACGAAATAGCCGTTGAGCGCGCAGCCCTGGCGGATCGCGGTCGCGCAGGCCTCGAGATGTTCGCGGATATAGGCGACGCGCTCCGGGTCCTGCACCACGCCGCCGGTGGGTGCGGGGTCCTCGTAGCAGGCGCCGTTCTCGGTCACGTAGACGGGCGGGTTGCCGTAATGGTCGCGCAGCCGCGCCAGCACCTTGACCAGCCCGTTGGCCTCGATCGGCCAGCCGAGCAGGGTGCGCGGCGTGCCCGGCGGCACCGCGCCGTAGCCGGCCTGCGCGAGGAAGGCGCCGGGATCGTGCTTGATGTAGGACGGCCCGTAATAGTTCACGCCGAGGAAATCGACCGGCACGCGGATCGTCGCCATGTCGTTGGCCGCGGTGAGCGGGGCGAAATAGCGCTCGAACTCGGCCGGGTAGCGGCCGTGGAACAGGGGATCGAGGTTGATCGTGTTCCAGCAGGCGTCGAACCGGCCCGCGGCGGCGACGTCCTGCGGCGTGTTGCTGGCGGGATAGATCGGCTGCAGCGAGAATACGGTGCCCAACGCAAGGTCGCGGCGTTCGGCGCGGATGGCGGCAATGCCGGTGCCCTGTGCGAGGTTCTGGTGGTGCTGCGCGGTGACGTAGCTCGCCCAGCCGGTGAGGCCCGGCGCGTGGTTGCCGAATCCGTGGCCGAAGATGGCGTGGACCGAGGGCTCGTTCAGCATCGCCCAGGGCCGGACCCGGTCGCCGAGCCGGGCGACCGCCGCCCGGGCATAGTCCGCGAACCAGTTGGCGATGTCGCGATTGTGCCAGCCGCCCCGGTCCTGCAGCGCCTGCGGCAGGTCCCAGTGGTAGAGGCAGGCCATGGGCGCGATGCCGCGCTGGAGCAGGCGGTCGACCAGCCGGTCGTAGAAGTCGAGTCCGGCGGCGTTCACCGGCCCGGTGCCCTGCGGGATCACGCGCGGCCAGGCGATGGAGAAGCGGTAGGCGCGAAAGCCGGCATCGGCCATCAGGTCGACATCGGCCGCGTAGCGATTGTAGTGGTCGCAGGCGATGTCGCCATTGGTGCCGTCGGCGATCCGACCGGGCGTATGCGAGAAGGTGTCCCAGATCGAGGGCGCGCGCCCGTCCGCCTTCACCGCCCCCTCGATCTGGTAGGCCGAGGTCGAGGCGCCCCAGATGAAGCCGGAGGGCAGTTTCGGCATCGGCGCCTGCGCCCGCGCCGGGCCGGGAAGCGCCGGCAGCGCGGTGGCCGCGGCGGCGCAGGCGAGGAAGTCACGGCGGCGGAGCATCGGCGGTCTCCCTGGCCTCAGGATGCGATGAGCCGGATCAGCATCAGCACGGCGACGGCGAGCGCTCCCTGAAGCAGCGTGCCGAGCGAGAGCCGCGCCAGCAGCGCGCCGGGGGTGAAGCGGCCCGCATTCGCAACCAGCCAGAAAAATCCGTCATTTATATGCGGCGCGCACATCGCCCCCGCCCCGACCGCGAGCGCGGCGAGCGTGCGGCCGGCGGGATCGCCGAGGCCGAGCGGGCCGACGAGTTCCATCACCATGCCGGAAGCGGTGATCGCCGCCACCAGCGAGGAGCCCTGCAGCGTCTTCACCACCGCTGCCAGTGCGAAGGGCAGCAGCAGGGCGAGCGGCCCGGCGGGCGCGAGGCCGATCAGGCGCTCGGCATTCATCTCCGCCATGCCGGTCTCCTGCGCGATCTTGGAGAGGCCGCCGGCGGCGCCGATCAGCAGCAGCAGGCCGGCGGCGCGGGTGAGTGCCAGGCCGACCCATCCTTCCTCGGACAGACCGCCCGGCGGCCAGAACCAGCTCAGCAGCAGCATCAGGCCGGTTCCGACCATGAGCAGGATCGCCGGCCGGCCGAGCGCCAACAGGAATTCGCGGTTCGAGCCGCCGCCCAGCGGCTCGCTCGCGATGTCGCCCAGCGACTGCGTGATGAGCATCGCCACAAGCACGAGGCTGACCGCGACGAGGGCGAAGCTGGCCCGGCGCGGCGCGTGCAGGCGCTCGCCATCGACAAGCTCGGCGGTCGGCGCGGGAACAGTCCCGCTCGCCGTGGTCGTCCTCGCGAGCACGGTGCCGAGGGCGCCAAGGAGGAGGGCCAGCGGCAGGCCGATCTGTGCCGCCAGCATCCAGTCGGCGCCGAGGATGGTGGCGCTCGCCAGCATCACCGGCGCGGGGATGAGCACGCCGTGGCTGGCGGAGAGGCTCAGCCCCAGCACCAGCGCGGAGCGCGGGCTGTCACCGCTTATCGCCCGGCGCAACGGGTTCAACACCGCGAAGGCGGCCGCCGGCGTCGAGCCGAGGCCGGCGAGGAGGCCGATGATCGCCAGCGGCACCGAGCGCGTGCGCCAGCCGCGTGCTTTGGCGGCGAGGAAATCCGTGGCGCCCGCGCCGTCGGCGATGGCCGCGATGAGGGCCGCTGCGATGATGGTGAGGCCCGGCGTGTTGACGGCCTGTGCGAAGCCGAGGCCGAAGGCCTTGCCGACATAGGAGGTCGACATGCCCGCCGCATAGCCGAAGCCGATGGCGACGAGCGTCAGCGCGAGGAAGGTCTGCACCCGCCCGCGCCGGACCATGAGCACGAACAGGATCAGCGCGACGAGGAGGTAGGCAGCCTGATGAAGCGACATGGATGACGGAGGTCGAGGGCGGGAGCCGACTCGATTAGCGCGCGGCGGGCGCGCTGTCACCGTGCGTCTGGCGGTGCAGCGGCGATACGCCATCCCCCGGCACCGCGCGACGGCCCATTGCTCCGCTCTCGCGGCTCACATAGCGTGCCGCCTCATGAGGCCCGCCCCGTTCCGCCTGTTCCACATCCTCCTGCTTGCCGCGCTGCTGGCGGTGCCCGGCGTCTGCGCCCGGGCGCAGGACGGCTTCGTGCGGGCGGAGGGCACGCGCTTCGTCAATCCGGACGGGTCGACCTTCCACATCAGGGGCACGAGCTTCGGCAACTGGCTGCTGCCGGAAGGCTACATGTTCAAGTTCGAGGTCCAGCGCGCGCCGTACCAGATCGAGGATGTGATCGAGTATCTCGCCGGCCCGGAGGAAGCGGCGCGGTTCTGGCACGATTTCCGCGACGTCTATGTGCGCGAGGACGATATCGCCTTCCTCGCGGCGGCCGGCTTCACCACGGTGCGCATCCCGCTGCACTGGAAGTTCTTCCTCGACCCGGCGAACCCCTCGCGGGTCGATCCGCAGGGCGAGGGCTGGGCGCTCATCGACCGGGCGGTGGGCTGGGCAAAGGCGCATGGCATCAAGGTCATCCTCGACATCCACGCCGCGCCCGGCGGCCAGACCGGCGTGAACCACGACGATGGCGTCGGCTACCCGCTGACCTTCTACGTGCCCGAGTTCAAGCGCCGCACGATCACGCTGTGGCGGGCGATCGCCACCCGCTACCGCGACGAGACGGCGGTGCTGGGCTATGAGCTGCTGAACGAGCCGATCTCGCCCTACAGCGACATGGACTATCTCAATCCGCGGCTCGAGCCCTTCTACGAGCAGATCACGACGGCGATCCGCGCCGTCGACCCGAACCACCCGGTGATCCTGGCGGCGGCGCAGTGGAGCACGAATTTCGACGTGTTCGGCCCGCCCTTCGCCGACAACCTCGCCTACACCTACCACAAGTTCTGGGCCAGCCCCGAGCGGCGCGAGGTGCAAGCCTATGTGAACTTCGCCAATCGCTGGGGCGTGCCGATCTTCCTCGGCGAGACGGGCGAACTCACCGATGCGTGGAACGCCAAGTACCGCGCGCTGAACGAGCGCTTCGGCATCGGCTGGAGCTTCTGGACCTACAAGAACCTCGATTCCCGCTCCACCATCGCCTCGATCGTCAAGCCCGAGGGATGGGACGCGATCGCCCGCTTCGGCAGCGTGCCGCGCAGCGCCTGGGCCGGGATGGAGAAGCCCTCGCGCGAGGCTGTCGCCGCCACGCTGCGGGCCTATATCGAGAATGCGCGTTTCGCCAATTGCCGCATCAACCGCAGCTACGTCGCCTCGCTGGGGCTGAAGGCCCCCTGAGCCCTGGCCCGGCGCTCAGGCGTTCAGTTTGCCGAGCACCGTCATCAGTTCGGAGACCTTGCGGCGCTGCTCGTCGGCGTCGCCGGAGGCGATGGCGTGCTCGACGCAATGGGCGACATGGTCCCGCAGGACCTCTTCCTCGACCTTCTTGAGCGCCGCCCGCACTGCCGCCACCTGGGTTACGATGTCGATGCAGTAGCGCTTGTCCTCGACCATGCGCGCGATCCCGCGCACCTGACCCTCGATCCGGTTCAGGCGTTTCAGACAAGCATCGCGCGTATCGTCCTGCATGCTTGCCATATACCCATGCGGGGTATATATGGCAAGAGCTACATACCCATATGGGGTATATGAGAGGAGATCGTCATGGCGGAGCATGGTCACGGGCCGAAGGAGACGGGCGGGTCCTGTTGCGGCGGCCACGATCATTCACATCATGACGCCGGCCATGCGCATTCCCATACGCATGATCACGCAGGCGCCGCGGGCACGGCCGGCCAGATGGTGAAGGACCCGGTCTGCGGCATGGACGTCGATCCCGCGACGGCGAAGCACCGGGCGGATCACGACGGCACGACCTATTATTTCTGCTCGGCGGGCTGCCGGTCCAAGTTCGTTGCCGACCCGCAGAAATATCTGCCGGCCGATGGTGCGGGCGGCTCCTGCTGCGGCGGCCATGGTCACGGCGATCACGGCCACGGCAGCCATGGCCACGACCATGCGGGCACGGATGCCGGCGAGACGGTGAAGGACCCCGTCTGCGGCATGGACGTCGATCCCCATACCGCGCAGCACCGCGCCGAACATGGCGGGCGGACCTATTATTTCTGCTGCAACGGTTGCCGCACCAAGTTCGTGGCCGACCCGCAGAAATATCTCGAGCCGCGCGCGGCCGAGCCGGTGCCGGAAGGCACCGAATATACCTGCCCGATGCATCCCGAGATCCGGCAGATCGGCCCCGGCACCTGCCCGATCTGCGGCATGGCGCTGGAGCCGATGCTGGTGAGCCTCGACGACGGGCCCAATGAAGAGCTGGTCGACATGACCCGTCGCTTCTGGGTTGGCCTCGCCCTTGCCGTGCCGGTCTTCGTGCTGGAGATGGGTGGGCATCTGTTCCCCGCGCTCCACCACCTCGTGCCGGGTCCGGTGTCGGTCTGGGTGCAGCTTGTGCTGGCGACGCCGGCGGTGCTGTGGGCCGGCTGGCCGTTCTTCGTGCGCGGCTGGCAGTCGGTCGTCACCCGCAACCTCAACATGTTCACGCTGATTGCCATCGGCACCGGCGTCGCCTATCTCTACAGCCTCGCCGCGGTGCTGGCGCCGGGCCTGTTCCCGCCCGCCTTCCGCGCGGCGGACGGCACGGTGCCGGTCTATTTCGAATCGGCGGCCGTCATCACCGTGCTGGTGCTGTTCGGCCAGGTGCTGGAGCTCAGGGCCCGCGAGCGGACCTCGGGCGCGCTCAAGGCGCTGCTGGACCTCACCCCGAAGACCGCCATCCGCCTGCGCGGCCGCGACGGCGAGGCCGACGAGGACGAGGAGGAGGTCCCCGTCTCGGAGATCGTGGTCGGCGATCGGCTGCGCGTGCGCCCCGGCGAGAAGGTGCCGGTCGACGGCACGGTCGAGGATGGTCGCTCGGCGCTGGACGAGAGCCTCGTCACCGGCGAGGCGATGCCGGTGACCAAGCAGACGGGCGACGCGGTGATCGGCGGCACGCTCAACCGCTCCGGTTCGCTCGTCATCGTCGCCGAGAAGGTGGGGCGCGACACCATGCTCTCGCGCATCGTGCAGATGGTCGCCGATGCGCAGCGCTCGCGCGCGCCGATCCAGCGCCTCGCCGACCAGGTGGCGGGCTGGTTCGTGCCGCTGGTCGTCGCCTGCGCCGTGCTCGCCTTCATCGCCTGGGCCGCCTTCGGGCCGGAGCCGCGCTTCTCGCATGCGCTGCTGGCGGCGGTCGCGGTGCTGATCATCGCCTGCCCCTGCGCGCTCGGCCTCGCCACCCCGATGTCGATCATGGTCGGCGTCGGGCGCGGGGCGGGCATGGGCGTTCTGATCAAGAACGCCGAGGCGCTGGAGCGCATGGAGAAGGTCGATACGCTGGTGGTCGACAAGACCGGTACGCTGACCGAGGGCGCGCCCTCCGTCACCGCCATCGTCACTGCCGAGGGCTTCAACGAGGCCGAGGCGCTGCGCCTCGCCGCGGCGGTGGAGCGGCTCTCCGAGCATCCGCTCGCCCGCGCCATCGTGAGCGCGGCGCAGGACCGCCGGATCGATATCCCGAAGGTGCGCGGCTTCGACAGCCCGGTCGGCAAGGGCGCCTACGGCCTCGTCGAGGGCAAGCGGGTGACGCTCGGCAGCGCCGCCTTCCTGACCGAGATCGGCATCGACGCCTCGGCGCTCACCGGGCCGGCGGACGAACTGCGCCGGGAAGGCGCGAGCGCCATTCTGATGGCGGTGGACGGCAAGGTCGCGGCGGCGGTTGCCATTGCCGACCCGATCAAGGCGACCACGCCGCAGGCGCTGAAGGACCTCGCCGCCGAAGGCATCCGCGTGGTGATGCTCACGGGCGACAACCGCACCACGGCCGAGGCGGTGGCGCGCCGGCTCGGCATCGCCGAGGTCGAGGCGGAGGTGGTGCCCGAGCAGAAGGCGGCCGTCGTCGAGCGGCTGAAGAAGGAAGGCCGCGTGGTGGCGATGGCCGGCGACGGCGTGAACGACGCGCCCGCGCTCGCCAGCGCCGATGTCGGCATCGCCATGGGCTCGGGCACGGACGTCGCGATCGAGAGCGCCGGGCTGACCCTGCTGCGCGGCGACCTCGGCGGCATCGTCCATGCGCGGCGGCTGTCGCAGGCGACGATGCGCAACATCCGCCAGAACCTGTTCTTCGCCTTCATCTACAACGCCGCGGGCGTGCCGATCGCGGCGGGCGTGCTCTACCCGGTGTTCGGTCTGCTGCTCTCGCCCATGGTGGCCGCGCTCGCCATGTCGCTGTCCTCGGTGAGCGTGATCTCCAACGCGCTGCGGCTCCGCGCCGTGAAGATGTAGGACGCGGACAAGGCCGGCCGTTCCCACGGCCGGCCTTGTCTTTTGTCCTGTTACGTAATAATTGAAGTTACATGAAACGCGACAGCCGCCTCTCCTCGGTGCTCCACGCCCTGCTGCACATGGCGGGGAGCGAGGAGCCGATGACCTCCGAAGAACTTGCCGCCTGCATGAACACCCACCCGGTGGTGGTGCGCCGGACTATGGGCCTGCTGCGCGAGGCCGGGCTGGTGCGCTCGGCACGCGGGCATGCGGGCGGGTGGCGGATTTCCGCCGACCTCGGCAAGGTCACCCTGCGCCAGCTTCACGCCATTCTCGGCGAACCGGCGATCTTCGCCATCGGCAACCGCAACGAGACGCCCGACTGCCTCGTCGAGCAGGCGGTGAATGCCGCGCTGGACGACGCCTTCGCCAAGGCCGAGGCGGTGCTGCTGGAGCGCTTCGCTGACATCACACTGGCCGATCTCGCGGCCGACTTCGCCCGCCGCATGGCGGCGCGCCGGGAAGGACATCCCCATGCATGACGTCATCATCATCGGCGGCAGCTATGCCGGCATGGCCGCCGCTCTCCAGCTCGTACGGGCGCGGCGACGGGTGCTGGTGATCGACGCGGGGAGGCGGCGCAACCGCTTCGCCGACGCGTCGCACGGGTTCCTCGGCCAGGACGGTGCCGACCCGGCCGAGATCGCACGCACGGCGCGGGATCAGCTTTCCGCCTACCCGACGCTCGACTGGATCGAGGGCACGGCCACGGGCGCCTCGGGAACGCGCGACGCCTTTCACGTCACGACGGCGGACGGTGCCCGCTATGAGGGACGGCGCCTGCTCTTCGCCACCGGCGTGAGCGACGCGCTGCCTTCCATCGAGGGTCTGGCCGAGCGCTGGGGACGCAGCGTGTTCCACTGCCCCTATTGTCATGGCTACGAGCTGGACCGCGGGCGGATCGGCGTGATCGCCACCGGGCCGATGTCGGTCCACCAGGCGCAGATGGTGGCCGAATGGGGCGAGACGACGCTGTTCACCAATGCTTCCGTCGCGCCCGATGCCGCCGAGCGCGCGAACCTCGCGGCGCGGGGCGTCGCGCTGGAGGAAACGACGATCGCCCGGCTCGACGGCGCGGCCGGGGTGGTGCTGGCGGACGGGCGGCGGCTCGACTTCGCCGGGCTGTTCACCCTGCCGGCCAACGCGCCGGCGACCCCGGTCGCGACGACGCTCGGCTGCGAACTGGCTGAGATGGCGTTCGGCACCCAGATCCGCACCGACGGAGCGAAGGAGACCAGCGTGCCGGGCGCCTTCGCCTGCGGGGACGTGGCGCGCATGCCGCATTCGGTCTCGCTGGCGGTGGCCGACGGCGCCTTCGCCGGCATGGCGATCCACCGCTCGCTGGTGTTCTGACCTCGGCCCGGCGGACCGGCCCGGGGTTAGAGGCGGGCCGTTCGCCCGCCGCTCACTCGGCCGCCATGCGGAGCATCGGCGCTTCCGTCTCCACCGGCATGGCGCCGGCGACGGTCTCGGCGATGATCTGCGCGGTGGCGCAGGACAGCGTCCAGCCCAGATGCCCGTGGCCGGTGTTGTAGAACACGCCCGGCTTCGCGCCGGCGGCGACGCGCGGCATCATGTCCGGCATCATCGGGCGCAGGCCCGCCCAGGGCACGCAGCGCTCGGTCGAGACCTCCGGGAACAGCTTGCGTACCCAGTCGGTGAGCGGGCGGATGCGGTCGGCGCGGATGTCGCGGTTCTCGCCGTTGAATTCGGCGGTGCCGGCGACGCGGAAGCGGTCCTTGCCGAGGCGCGAGGTGACGATCTTGGTCTTGTCGTCGAGCAGGCTCACCCAGGGGGCGCCGTTCCGGCTCGCCTCGTCGTCGAGCATGACGGTGATCGAATAGCCCTTCACCGGATAGATGTTCACCCGGTCGCCGAGCCCGGAAGCGAGGGCGCGCGAGCCGATGCCGGCGCAGACCACCACGCCGTCGAAGGAAAGCGTCTCGCGCACCGGCGCCGCGTCCTCGGAGGCAGGCGCCACGGTAAAGGCGATCTCGACCCCGGTCTCCTCCGGCCCCTTGCCGGTGTGGGTGACGCGCTCGACGCTCGCCTCGTTGACGAAGCGCACGCCGCGGGCGCGACACACCTCGGCGAGGCCGAAGGTGAACTTGTGGATGTCGCCGGTGGAATCGGACGGGGTGTATAAGCCGCCATAATAGGAGCCGTGCAGGGTCGGCTCTATGGCGCGGATCTCGGACGGGGTGACGGCGCGGCGCTCCAGCCCGCCGGCGGCGTAGAGCTTCGACACCTGCGCCGCGGCGTCATAGGCCTTGCGGTCGCGGTAGATGTGCAGGATGCCGCGCGTCTCGTGGTTGAAGTCGATGCCTTCGCGGCGGGCGATGTCGAACATGTAGTCGCGCGCCGAGATGGCGAGGCGCGTGGTCTCGATCGTGTTCGCCTTGTAGTTCGGGATGTTGGCGAGGAACTCGGCCATCCAGGAATATTTGTGCCAGGAGGGCTTGGGGTTCATCAGCAGCGGGGCGTCGGGGGTGAGCATCCACTTGATGCCCTTCATCACCGTGGCCCAGGAGTTCCACACCTCGGCATTGGAGGCCGAGAGCTGGCCGCCATTGGCGAAGGAGGTCTCCATTGCCGCATAGCGCTGGCGGTCGATGACGGTGACGTCGTAGCCCTTCTCGGACAGGGCGTAGGCGGTGGTGATTCCGGTGATTCCGGCTCCGACAACGGCAATCTGGCGCATGGGATGCTCCCGCGCTTGAGGACGACGAAACCGGCGCCCGTCATGGGCGTGCCCGCGAGAACCCTCGCGGGCGTTCCGGTCGGCTGTCCCCAATCTGTCGCGGTACCTGAGAGCTCGCCCCGAGACGGAACGGCGACATGCCGCTTGCCTTCCCGGGCTTCCCCTTCGGTGGACGTCCTGACGCCCGGAACGGCCGGCGCCGACGCCTCTCTCCAGATTGTCCTGACTATGCGGTCCGTGGTGCCTGAGAGTTTCCTGGGGGGTTGCTCCGTCGGCGCCGACACCTGTCCGGGAGGACTGTCGATCTCTCCCGCATAATCACTAGCAGACGCCTATATGCATCGCACAAAAGCATGCCCGATTCAAGGGCAGAGACGCCGTTCCGCCCTTCGTGAACGCCCTCTTTACCGTTCCAGCACCAAACCCCCGCGCCCCTCGCGGGGCCGGGCGGATGACGGCACGGAGCGCCCTTCAGGAGGGCGCGCGGGGCGCCGGGGCGGAACGCTCCGGCGGTCGCCTGCACCATGTGGGAAAAGGTGGTGCAAGCCTTTAGTCAACCGTCCGACGCGCCGCTCCCGGCGCCCCGCACGCGGTGTTTGAGGCTTGCTCCCTGCGGCCCCCGGAGGACTTACCGTTGCTATCCTCCGCTGTGGTACGGCACGCCGGCGAACCGGCACGCCGCCCGGTGGACCGCGGTGATGCGGCCCGGGAACGCAAGGCTTGGGCCGCCACGGGGCGAGGGTGCGTTATCCCTTTTCCCATGGCCACCGCCCCCGTCCCGCGCGAGCCGGCCGCTCCGGTTGCGCCCCCTTGCCGGGACAGGTGCGGGCATTATCGCCCCGCTCTTGGGGGGTGCGGATAAGTTTTTCCGGGAGGGGGATGGGAGGCCGGAGCGGCGGCTCTCCGACGGGTGAGGGATGGGAGATTGGTCCCTGCCACCGGACGCCCGCACGAGGATCGCCGATGACGCAATCTACGCCTTCACGATCGGCGACGAGGCGTTCATCAAAAGGTTGCGGCGCGAGCCGGGCCAACTGATGATGGTATCCGACAACGCCCAGCACTTCCCGGCCCGGCCAGTGCCGGCGGGGGAGCCGTTCCAGATCATAGGGCGGATATGCTGGGGCGCTCGCGAACTCTAAGGTGTTGCTATGCTGCGTATTTTGATGGCTTCCTGCATGTTCCTGGCCGTGACCGCCGGCACGGCGGCGGCGCACGAGGCGGACAAGTTCATGCGGGTTTTCTGTGCTGGCTCTGCGGATGAGATCGCCGAGTGCGAAGCCGAAATGGCCAAGTTCCGCAAGCTCTACAAGCGCGCATTCGAGAATGACTACCAAGCCCAGCGCAATCTTGCTTACACCTTGTGGAAGGGCAACAGCGTCGTCCTGAGCGACCGCAAGACGAGCTGCGCCTGGCGCGTCGCCATCATCTGGCTCGGCTCGTCGAAGGTCGATACCTCGGACCGCGGCAACATGAATACCTACTGCGGAATGCTTTTCCCCGATCAGCGGCCCGAGGCGCTCGAACTGGGCAAGGTCATCGGCCGCCGCGTCCTCGCCGGCGGCAAGATCGACGAGACAGTTGTGGTGCACAAACCGGACCCGACACTGGACGGCACCGCGGAGCCTCTCACCGCCGACTGATTAATCGGCCGCTACCCGTTTCTAAAGCGCCTCCCATGATCCGCTGACCGGCCCGGCGCTCGTCTGCAATATCAACTATCGCGCCCCGCCTTTTCTTCGCGTCTCTGCAAGACCGCCCGCCCGCCGCTGCGGAAACGCCGTCCCCTGCGAAACCCCTCCATATCGATGGCTCGTCCCGCTTCCGGCCCGCGGGCGGCCCCCTCCCTCACGCGCTCGCCGCGTCGAGGCCGAGGTCGAGGATGGGGGCGGAGTGGGTCACCCAGCCGACCGAGATCAGGTCTACCCCGCTCGCGGCGATCGGGCCGACCGTCTCCCGCGAGACCCGGCCCGAGGCCTCGGTGAGCGCCCGCCCGCCGACCATGGCGACGGCGCGGGTCAGCGTCGGCGGGTCCATATTGTCGAGCAGCACCGCATCGACGCCCTCGGCCATCGCCTCCTCGAGCTGGGCCAGCGTGTCGACCTCGACCTCGATCTTCACCATGTGGCCGGCATTGGCCTTGGCGGCGCGGATGGCGGGGACGACGCCGCCCGCCACCGCGATGTGGTTGTCCTTGATCAGCACCGCGTCATCGAGGCCGAAGCGGTGGTTGGAGCCGCCGCCCGCGCGCACCGCGTGCTTCTCCAGCGCCCTCAGCCCCGGCGTGGTCTTGCGGGTGCACACGATGTGCGCCTTGCCGTGGGCACGGGCGATCTCGACCAGTCCGGCGGTGGCGGTGGCGACGCCCGACATGCGGCAGGCGATGTTGAGCGCCACCCGCTCGGCGGTGAGGATCGCGCGGGCCGGACCCTCGAGCCGCATCACCGTGTCGCCGGGCGCGACGGCGCTGCCGTCGCCGCGCTCGACAACGATGCTCAGCGTGGGGTCGATCAATTCGAACGCGATCACCGCCGCGTCGATGCCGGCGAGGACGCCCGTCTGCCGGCTGGCGATGACGGCGGTGAAGCGGGCATCGGCGGGAACGACGGAATCCGTCGTCACGTCGCCCGCGCGGCCGAGATCCTCAAGGAGAGCGGCGCGCACGACCGGCTCGACCAGCAGGCGGGGAAGCGGGGGAAGGGAAGGCGTGTTCATGGCGTCCATCCGGAAGGGCATGGCCGGCCGCGCCGGCCGGGACCGATGAAGGGTAAGGTCTCCCGGCGGCGGGGCCGGGAGACGGGTTGGAAGGCGCGGGCGGCCGGGTCAGGCCACCTGCCGCACCGCGTCGGCACTGGCGTCCGGCGCGGCGATTGGCGCGGCGAAGGGCGCGGTGCGCGAATGGAGCGCCTGCGCGGCCGGCTCGGGATGGTCGGCGCGGAAATGCCCGCCCCGGCTCTCGGTGCGCGCGAGCGCCGCCTCGGCCACCAGCCGCGCGACCAGCGCGAGGTCGTCCTCGCCGCCGGCCGACAGCTCGGCGAGGCGGGCGATGGCGCTCTCCAGCCCCGCCGCCTCGCGCACCACGCCGACCTGGCGCTCCATCAGCGCGCGGATCTCCGCCCGCGCCGGGGAGGGCCGCGCCGGGGCGCCGGGAGCGGCCAGCCGGCCAAGAGCGTGCATGGGCGAGCCGGCGATGTCGGCGGCGATGGCGCGGGCGCAGACCAGCGCCTCCAGCAGCGAGTTGCTGGCGAGCCGGTTGGCGCCGTGCAGCCCGGTCGAGGCGACCTCGCCGCAGGCCCACAGGCCGGCGACGCTGCTGCGCCCCGCCGCGTCCACCTCGATGCCGCCCATGTGGTAATGCGCCGCCGGCCGCACCGGGATCGGCGCCTCGGCCGGGTCGAGCCCGTGCGCGCGGCACAGCGCGACCACGCCGGGGAAGCGGCGGGCGACGCCCTCGAAGCGGGCGTCGAGCACCACCGGCCGCCGGCCGGCCGCGATCTCCGCGAAGATGGCGCGGGCGACCACGTCGCGCGGGGCGAGCTCGGCGCCGGGGATGGCGGCCATGAAGCGCTCGCCACGCGCATTATAGAGCCGCGCGCCTTCCCCGCGCAGCGCCTCGGTGGCGAGCGGCATGGGATCGGCGCCGGCGGCGATGGCGGTGGGGTGGAACTGCACGAACTCCATGTCGCGCAGCACAGCGCCGGCGCGGGCGGCCAGCGCCAGCCCGGAGCCGGTGGCGCCGAGCGGGTTGGTGGTGGCGGCGTAGAGCCCGCCGAGCCCGCCGGTCGCCAGCACCACGGCGCGCCCGGCGAGGGCGGCGACGCGCGCGTCGCGGTCCTGCACGCCGACCCCGGCGACGCGGCCCTCGGCGTCGGTGAGCAGGCGGATGGCGCGCTGGCCGGCGAGGACGTGGATCGAGGGGCAGGCGAGGGCGGCCTTCGCCAGCGTCTCCAGCACCACCCGGCCGGTGCCGTCGCCCTCGGCATGGACGATGCGCCGGCGCGAATGGGCGGCTTCCAGTCCCAGCGCGAGGGCGCCCGTGCCGTCCCGGTCGAACGGCGTGCCGAGCGCGACCAGCCAGTCGATGGCACCCGGCGCGGCCTGCGCGATGCGGCGGGCGACCTCCGGCTCGGTGAGGCCGGCGCCGGCGTCGAGCGTGTCCTGCGCGTGCAGCTCGGGCGCGTCGTCCGGGCCGATGGCGGCGGCGATGCCGCCCTGCGCCCAGCCGGTGGCGGCCTCCGCCCCGAGCGGGGCGGCGACCACCAACGTGACCGGGAGCGGGGCGAGGGCGAGCGCCGTGGCGAGGCCAGCGACACCGCCGCCGACGAGGATGACGTTCTCGGGCGAATGGTCCACCGGGTCGCTCCTCAGCGGATGGCGAGCATGCGCTCGACGGCAAGGCGCGCGCGGTCGGCGACGAGCGGGTCGATCTCGACCTGGTGGGTCATGGTCTCCAGCGCGCGGCGGATGTTCGGCAGGGTGATGCGGCGCATGTGCGGGCACAGGTTGCACGGGCGCACGAACTCGACCTCCGGGTGGCTGACGGCGACGTTGTCGGCCATCGAGCACTCGGTGATGAGCACCACGCGGGCCGGCTTGTGGTCGCCCACATAGTCGGCCATGGCGGCGGTGGAGCCGGCGAAGTCGGCGGCCTCGACCACCTCGGGCGGGCATTCGGGATGGGCGAGCACGACGACGCCGGGATGGCTCTCGCGCAGGTCGCGTATGTCGGTCGGGGTGAAGCGCTCATGCACCTCGCAATGGCCCTTCCAGGCGATCAGCTCGAGCTCGGGCACCTCCTTCTGCACATTTTGCGCGAGGTACTCGTCCGGCAGCATGAGGATGCGGTTGACGCCCCATTCCTTCGCCACCGCGCGCACCACCTTCACCGCGTTGCCCGAGGTGCAGCAATAGTCGCTCTCGGCCTTCACCGCGGCCGAGGTGTTGACATAGGTGACCACCGGCACGCCGGGATAGTGCGCGCGCATGAGGCGCACATCCTCGGCGGTGATGGATTCGGCGAGCGAGCAGCCCGCCTCCATGTCCGGCATCAGCACGGTCTTGGAGGGGTTCAGGAGCTTGGCGGTCTCGGCCATGAAATGCACGCCGGCCATGACGATGACGTCGGCATCGACAGTCACCGCCTCGCGGGCGAGCGCCAAGCTGTCGCCGACGATGTCGGCCACCGTGTTGAAGATCTCCGGGGCCTGGTAGTTGTGGCCGAGCACCACGGCGTTGCGCTGGCGCTTCAGCACCTCGATGGCTTCGACGTCGCGCACGATGAGCGGCCATTCGGCCGGGGTGACGTGCGCCGACACCCGCTTGTAGAAATGGGCGAGCGGCATCTCGCGGGGCGCCTGGTCCGGCGCGAAGCCGGTGGTGGCGGTGTTGGCGTGGTCGGCACGGGCAGCGACGTCGAACTCCAGCATCGCGACCTCCCTTATGCTCGTTTTGAGTATATCCTGGGCCAAAGAATGCCGGGCATCCAGCCCGGCGTCTCGGAGGTTATGCTAGAACTGAGTATAAGTCGGTGTCAACAGTCTGTCACAAATACGGTGATCGGCTTCGGCGATCGCCGGCGCGGGCAGACGCAGGCCGGCGCGGGCACAGCAACGAGGGAAGGCGCGAATGACTTTGGCGATCGGGGCGGCCACGCCGGAGGACGAGAGGGCGGTGGTGCATCTGTGGCGGGCCTGCGGGCTCACCGTGCCCTATAACGATCCCGCGAGCGATTTCCGCTTCGCGCTCGGCAAGGCGGCCTCCGACGTGCTGGTGGCGCGGCTGGAATGCGGGCGGGTCGGCGCGAGCGTGATGGTGGGCTATGACGGGCATCGCGGCTGGCTCTACTACGTCGCGGTCGACCCGATGATGCAGCGCCAGGGCGTCGGCGCGCTGATGGTGGAGGCGGCCGAGGCCTGGCTGCGGGAACGCGGCATCGTCAAGGCGCAGCTCCTCGTGCGCGAGACCAATGCCGGCGTGGTCGCCTTCTACGAGAAGCTCGGCTTCGAGACCGCGCCGCGCGTGATCATGTCGAAATGGCTCGACGGGCGCGACCCGTCGTGAGGCCGAACTGTTCAGGTGAGACTATCTGGAAGGGTTTGTCCGCGCTGCTTGCGCGGTGACGGCGGGCGAGGAAGCGGGCGATCCCGGCCTTGCGGCCGGGCCGATGCGGCCTTCGCCGCGAACCGGCGGGCCCGCTCCCCGACGCCCCCGTTCGTCAGCCGATCTGTTCGATGACGATGGCGCGGATCTGCTCGCGCGTCAGGCCGCACGGCTCCGGCTTCCAGTCGGCGCTGGAGCGGATGGCGGGCTTGGTGGTGGTGATCTGCTTCTTGGTAGACATGAATCCTCGGTGCCGCGGCGACGCAATGTCGGCGGCTGACGCTGATGCGCCTGTATGATGAGAGAAAGGCCTGCATCGTTGGCGATGCCGGCTCGGCCGCCCGATCGGCGACGATGCCAAACTAACCGGCCAATGCGTCCCTAATGTGACGTAATGGAAGCGGCGCCTATCGCCGCCCGAGCCCGCCGGGCAGGCGCACGCCCGGGGCGGGGCGCTCCAGCAGCACCTCGCGGCGGAAGCGCACCAGCCGGGCCGGGCGCCCGCCGGTCTCGGTGGTGGTCTCGCCGGTCTCCTCGACCAGGCGCTGCTGCTCGATCAGCCGGCGGAAATTGCCCTTGTGCAGCCGGACCCCGGCCAGCGCCTCCACCGTGCGCTGGAGCTGCAGCAGGGTGAAGCCCGGCGCCATCAGCTCGAACACCACGGGGCGGTACTTGATCTTGCCGCGCAGCCGGGCGATGGCGAGCGCCAGCATGCGCCGGTGATCCTCGCGCATCTCCACCCCAGAGGGGCCGGGGGCGGGGCGGGCCGAGCCGCGCTCGCGCAGCGCCTCGGCGACGAGGCCGGCCTCGTAGAGCAGCTCGTAGCGCTCCAGCACCCGCTCTTCGTTCCAGCCCGCCTCGTGCCCCGCGCCGGAGCCGCCGAAGCACAGCGTCACCCGCTCGGCCCGCATCTCGCCCATGCGCGGATTGGCGGCCGCCGCCGCCCAGGCGCGCAGGCCCGGCTCCAGCGCGTCGAGCACCGCCGGGCGCCCGTCGCGCCAGTCCTCCCAGGGGAAATAGCGGTACCAACTCTGCCATGCCGCATCCGCGTCGCCGGCCGGGCGCGCCTCGCGCACCAGGGCGAGATAGGCGAGGGAGAGCGCGCGCCGGCCGTCCTCGCCGCGGTCGCGGTCGCCGAAGGTGTAGAGCTGCTCGACATAGCCGAGCTTCTGCAGCGTCTGGCGCTCGACCCAGGAGCGCAGGCCGGTCTCCAGCGTGCGGTGGCCGCGCTCCAGCGGGCCGGAGGGCAGCGCCTCGCGCCCGTCCGCATGGCGGATGGCGAGCACCTTCGGGTCGTCGCCCGTGACCGCGACGATCACCGCCGACAGGCCGATGGCCGGGCCGGGCTCCGGCCCGTCGGGCGCGGCAAGATCGGGCGCAGAGGGGGCGGGCGCAGAGGTGTCGGGCGCCGGCGTGCGGGGCGTGTCGTCGGAGGGGCTTGTCAGGGTCGAGGCGGCCATCGGTTGCGGTCGGACGGGACGGGACAAGTGGGATCGCCCCCGAAAAGGGGAGCCGCCCCATAGATAGCACGGCCCGGCGCCGCTGGCGCCCGCCAATGGCGCGGCGCGTCCCGCAAGACGGGCCGACAGGGCCGGAAGGGAGTGATAGGGGCGGGCGCGATACCGGGCGGGGCCTTGCATCGCCGGGGCGGCGGTGGCAATCGGGCAGGGGAACGTCAAGCGAGGTGGATGATGAGCTCCAAGGTGGTTCTTCCCGGCGGCGAAAAGGTGCCCCAACTCGGCATCGGCACCTGGATGATGGGCGAGCGCGCCAGCGCCCGCAAGGAAGAGATCGAATCGGTGCGCCTCGGCGTCGAGCTCGGCATGAAGCTGGTCGACACCGCCGAGATGTATGGCGAGGGCGCCTGCGAGAGCTTCCTCGGCGAGGCGCTGGCCGGGCTGCGCGACGAGGTGTTCCTGGTCTCCAAGGTCTACCCGCACAATGCCAGCCGCGCCGGCGTGATCGCCGCCTGCGAGCGCAGCCTGAAGCGGCTGAACACCGACCGGCTCGACCTCTATTTGCTGCACTGGCGCGGCGGCACGCCGCTGGCCGAGACCATCATCGGCTTCGAGCACCTGAAGACCGAGGGCAAGATCCGCCACTGGGGCGTGTCGAACTTCGACACCGACGACATGAACGAGCTCTACGAGACCCCGGGCGGGGAGGGCTGCGCGGTCAACCAGGTGCTCTACAACCTGACCCGGCGCGGGCCGGAATTCGACCTGCTGCCGTGGCTGGAGGAGCAGGCGATCCCGCTGATGGCCTACAGCCCGATCGAGCAGGGGCGCATCAAGACCTCGGGCGTGCTGGCCGAGATCGCCGCCCGCCATAGCGTCACGCCGTTCCAGGTCGCGCTGGCCTGGGTGCTGCGCAACCCGAACAACATCGTCATCCCCAAGGCCTCGCGGCCCGCCCATATGCGCGAGAACGCCGGGGCGCGCGAGGTGAAGCTCGACACGCAGGACTTCGCCGCGCTCGACGCCGCCTTCCCGCCGCCGAGCCGCAAGCGCTCGCTGGAGATGCTGTGAGGGGTTAGGGCGGTTCTGGGCTGGAGCTTCGGGGGGCGGCGTCGGCCGCGCCCCGCGCCAGCCCCGCCAGCCAATGCCGGATCACGGCCCGATGCTCGTCGGCGAGGCCGGCCATCAGCCCGTCCTCCCAGTCCGCCACCCGCGCTTTGGCCGCCTCGAGCCGGCCGCGGCCCTCGGCGGTGAGCGCGATCTGCCGGATGCGCCCGTGCACCGCATGGGCGCGCCGGGCGATCAGCCCCGCCTTGAGCAGGTTGGCGACGATCACGCTCATGGTCTGCGGCGTCAGCAGGGCGAGGCGGGCGAGGTCGGCATTGGAATGGCCGGGATAGGCCTCCAGCATGGTGAGCACGGTGAATTGCGGCGCGGTGAGCCCGAGCTCGCCGAGCCCGGCCTCCAGCCGCTGGCGCTGGACGTGCGCGGCCTGCCGCAGCAGGTAGCCGATATGCCCGTCGACGCCGCGCTTGCCCTCGCCGGGGGCGGGGAGCGGGGCAGGCTCGTCCCTGTTCATTATCAGAGCCCTGATATAATGTTCGTGCTCTGATACTAACCGTGACCGTGGACCGAGACCATCATGAATGCGCACAATCCCGCCGACCCGCATGTTTCCCCAGACCCCGCGCCGTTCGCCTTCGCCGAGTTCCAGCAGCTTGTGCCGGAGGCGACGCCCGCGCTGAGGGCGCTCAGCCGGGCGGCGAATGCCGGGCTCGATCACGGCACGGTCGAGCTGGTGAAGGTGCGGGTGTCGCAGATCAATGGCTGCGCTTTCTGCACCGCGCTTCACCTCGAGGCCGCGCGCAAGCTCGGCGTCGCGCCGGCCAAGCTGGATCTCGTCGCGGTGTGGCGCGAGGCCGGCCTGTTCGACGCGCGCGAGAAGGCGATCCTCGCCTTCGCCGAGGCGCTGACCGCGATGGGCCGCGCGCCGCTGCCGGAGGATGCGCTGGCGGGGATCGCCGCGCATCTGTCGCGGGCGGAGATCGCCCATCTCGCCGCCGCGATCGCCACCATCAACGCCTGGAACCGCATCGCCGGCGGCCTGCGCTTTCCCGTGACCACCGCGCCGTGAGCGGTGGAGGGGCGACAGCGGGAGCGGATCGGCTATAGGAAGGGCGAAACGTTCCCGCCCTCCCGTCCGCCGGATGCCGCGCCCGTGCCAAGCCCTTCCCCCGACCCGCTGATCCGCCTCGACAAGGTCACGCTGCGGCGTGGCGGGCGGGTGGTGCTCGACGCGCTCTCGCTCGAGCTCGCCGAGAAGCGGATCGGGCTGATCGGCACCAACGGCTCGGGCAAGAGCTCGCTGGTGCGCCTGTTCAACGGGCTGCTGAGTGCGGACGAGGGGCGGGTGGTGGTGCACGGGCTCGACGCCACCGGCAAGGCGGCGGAGCTGCCGCGCAAGGTCGGCTTCATCTTCCAGAATCCCGACCACCAGATCATCTTCCCGACCGTGGCCGAGGAGGTCGCCTTCAGCCTCGAGCAGGCCGGGCGCCCGCGCCGGGAGGCGGCGCGCGAGGCTGTGCCCGCGCTGGCCCGCTTCGGGCGCGCGCACTGGGCCGAGCGGCCGGTGCACACGCTCTCGGAGGGCGAGAAGCAGCTCGTGTGCATCATCGCGGTGCTGGTGATGGAGCCGGCGGTGCTGGTGTTCGACGAGCCGTTTTCCAGCCTCGACCTGCCGACGAGGCGCCGGCTGGAGGCGCTGATCGCCAC
Source organism: Ancylobacter mangrovi (assembly GCF_024752335.1). NCBI lineage: Bacteria > Pseudomonadati > Pseudomonadota > Alphaproteobacteria > Hyphomicrobiales > Xanthobacteraceae > Ancylobacter > Ancylobacter mangrovi. The sequence continues at coordinate 190,207 of NZ_JANTHY010000001.1, forward strand.
CCTGCCGCAGCAGGTGGTGATGATCGCGCACGAGCTCGACGCCTTCGGCGCCTATGACCGGGTGATCTGGCTCGACGAGGGGCGCGTGCGCATGGACGGGCCGCCCGGCGAGGTGGTCGGCGCCTATCGCGCCTTCGCCGAGGCGGTGAGCGCGGAGCCGTTCGCGTGAGGGAGTTGGCCGCGTGATCTCGCTCTACCTCGCCGAGCGCACCTGGCTGCATGGCGTGCCCGCCGGCTGGAAGCTCCTCGCGCTGGCGCTGGTGAGCCTCTTCGTCGCGCCGTTCGACGCGCTGGCGCCGATGGCGGGGCTGCTCGCGGCGACGCTCGCCCTCTATGCGACGCTCGGCCGGCCGGCGCTGCGCCAGATCGCGCTGCTGCGGCCGATGTGGCCGCTGATCGCGATCCTGCTCGCCTTCCACTGGTGGCGCGGCGATCCGATGCTGGGCGTCGCGGTGGCGCTGCGCCTCCTCGCCATGGTGCTGCTGGCGAATGCGGTGACGATGACCACGCGCATGGATGCGATGATGGACGCGGTCGAGCCGCTGCTGCGCCCGCTGGCGCTGGTGGGGGTGTCGCCGCGCGCGGTGGCGCTGGCGGTGGCGATGATGATCCGCTTCGTGCCGCTGCTGTTCGCTCTGTGGGAGGCGCTGGGCGAAAGCTGGCGCGCGCGCACCGGCCGGCGCGGCGGCTGGCGCCTTCTCGCGCCGTTCTGTATCCAGACGCTGAGACTGTCCCACCACACCGCCGAGGCGCTGGCCGCGCGCGGCGGCGTGCCGGGCACCCTGCCGCGCACGCGCCGCCAATGAAGGATCGGAACCGCCGATGAAGGATCGTTCTCTCGTCCAGATCGCGCTCTACGCCGCGATCTTCGCCGTGCTCGGCCTGCTGCCGAAGTTCGACCTCCCGTTTGCCGGCGGCGTGCCGATCACCGCCCAGAGCATGGGCGCGATGCTGGCCGGGGTGATGCTGGGCGCCTGGCGCGGGGCGCTGTCGATCGTGCTGCTGCTGTTCGTGGTGGCGCTCGGCGCGCCGCTGCTGGCGGGCGGGCGCGGCGGGCTCGGCGTGTTCTTCACCCCTTCGGTCGGCTTCATCTTCGGCTGGGTGGCGGCGGCCTTCGTCACCGGCTGGCTGATGCAGGCGATGCGCCGGCAGTCGGTGCTGGCCTCGGCCCTGATCGCCTCGGTGATCGGCGGCATTGTCGTCGAATACGCCTTCGGCATCGTCGGCCTGTCGCTGAAGGCCGGGCTGTCGCTGGCAGACGCCACCAAGGCCTGCCTGATCTTCATTCCCGGCGACGCCATCAAGGCGGTGCTGGTGGCGCTGATCGCCCAGACCGTGGCGCGCGGCATGCCGGACGCGCTGCTCTCGCGCCATGTCTGAGTGCGCCATGTGTGAGTGCGCCATGCGTGAACGCGCCATGCATCAGTGCATCCGCGTGGCCGCGTGAAGGCCGGGCCGGTGGCCGCCGCGACCATTGCGCAGACGCTCCCGGCGCTGGCGGCGGCCGATCCGCACGCGCCGGCGCTGCTCTGTGATGATGAGCGGCGCAGCCGGGCGGAGCTCGCCGCTCGGGTCGGCGGGCTTGCCGCCTGGCTCACCGGGCGCACGCCGCCGGGGGCGGGGATCGCGCTCGCGCTCGACAATGGCCCGGCGCTGGTGGAGCTGTTCCTCGCCTGCGCGGTTTCGGGCCGGCAGGCGCTGGTCTACGACCCGGCCTGGCCGCCTTCCGGGCGCGCCGCGATCGAGGCGGCGCTGGCGCCGGAGCTGACGCTCGAGGCCGCGCCCGACGTGCCGGCGGCGCCCTTTCCCCCGCCGCCGACGCCGCTCGCGCCGTTCTATGTCGGCTTCACCTCGGGCACGACCGGCACGCCCAAGGGCTACCGGCGCAACCACCGCTCCTGGATCGACAGCTTCGCGGTCAGCGAGGCCGAGTTCGGGCTCGGACCGGACGACGTGGTGCTGGCGCCGGGCGGGCTTGCCGCCTCGCTGCACCTCTACGGCGTCGTCCATGCGCTGCATGCCGGCGCGCCGGCGGTGATGAGCCGCCAGTTCAACCCGGAGCGGCTGTTCGCGCTGATCGCGCGCCATGGCGTCACCGCGCTCTACGCCACCCCGACCCAGCTTCAGATGCTGGTGCGCATGGCCGAGGGCGCGCGCTTCGAGCGGGTGCGCGCGCTGATGATCAGCGGCGCCAAATGGCACGAGGCGATGCGCGCGGGCACCCGGGCGCTGTTTCCCAATGCGCGGATCTTCGAGTTCTACGGCGCTTCGGAGATGAGCTTCGTGACCATCGGCCATCCGGACGAGCCGGTGCCGGAGGGCTCGGTCGGGCGGGCCGCCGGCGGGGTGGAGATCCGCATCCGCGACGGCGAAGGCCGCGACCTGCCGGCCGGCGAGACCGGCACCATCTGGGTGGCGAGCCCGATGCTGTTCGACGCCTATGCCAGCGGCGGCGGCACGGAGACGCGCCGCGCGGGCGCGTTCCTCACCGTCGGCGATCGCGGGTGGCTCGACGCGCAGGGCTACCTGTTCCTCGCCGGGCGCGAGAAGCGCATGCTGGTGACCGCCGGGCAGAACGTCTATCCCGAGGAGATCGAGGCCGCGCTGATGGCGCTCGAAGGCATCGAGGAGGCGGCGGTGTTCGGCCTGTCCGACCCGCTGCGCGGGGTGCGGCTGGTGGCGGTGCTGCGCCGCCGCGACGGGGCCGCACGGGCCGACGAGCCGGCGTTGCGGGCGGCGCTGAAGAGCCGGCTCGCCGCCTACAAGATCCCGCGCCGCTTCCTTGTCGTCGCCCGCTGGCCGCGCACCTCCGGCGGCAAGGCCGACCTGCCCGCGCTCCAGCGCCTCGCCGAGCGCCTGCTCGCCGAGGAACGGGACGCCGCGGGGCCGGCCGCATGAGCCGCGCCACCGGCGGGACGGCGGGCGTATGGCCAGCTACGCCGGCTGCGCGTTTGCCCGGCGCGCGCGCCATGGTGCAGGATCGGCGCGATCCTCACCGCGCGAATCCGTTCGCGCGACCTCGCGTCGGCGCGCTGCGCCGACCCGCACCGGGAGCGGGCCTCGATCCATGAACACCATTTCCTCACGCCAGCAGGACATCGTGATGCTGGCCCGCGCGCAGGGACGGGTGAGCGTGGAGGATCTCGCCGCCCGCTTCGAGGTGTCGCCGCAGACGATCCGCAAGGACCTGAACGATCTGTGCGCGCGCCGGCTGATGTCGCGCGTGCATGGCGGGGCGATGGTCACCTCCGGGGTGGAGAACCTCGCCTATGAGGCACGCCGCGCCCTCGCCCAGGGCGCCAAGCGGGCGATCGCCGAGGCGGCGGCCGGCATCGTGCCCAACCGGGCCTCGCTGTTCATCAATATCGGCACCACCACGGAGGAGGTCGCTCGCGCGCTGGGCGGGCACGAGGACCTTCTCGTCGTGACCAACAACCTGAACGTCGCGGTCGAGCTCTACCGCCACCCGAAGATCGAGCTGATCATGGCCGGCGGCCCGGTGCGCCGCGCCGACGGCGCCGTGATCGGCTCGGTGGCGGTGGACTTCGTGCGCCAGTTCCGGGTCGACTATGCGGTGATCGGCGCCTCCGCCATTGAGGAGGACGGCACGCTGCTCGATTTCGACTACCGCGAGGTGCAGGTGGCGCGCGCCATCATCGACAATGCCCGCCAGGTGATCCTGGTCGCCGACCATTCGAAGCTGGAGCGCTCCGCGCCGGTGCGGATCGGGGCGATGGAGGAGGTCGACATCTTCGTCACCGACCAGGTGGCCTCGCCGGCGCTGCGCGAGGTCTGCGCGCGCCATTCGGTGGAGCTGATCGAGGTCGGCCGGCGCGAGGAAGAGGATTTCTAGCGCCGGCCCGACGCGCGCAAGCGCCGCGGCGACCCTTCGTAAGCTCTTCGTCCGGCGGCGGTTTCGTCGTGGCGTGATCCGGCGAAGGTACAACACTGGGGTGGTTAGCAGCCGGCGCCGGCTGGCCTAGACTGGCGCCCCCGCGAAGCAGGAGGAATGCACATGGCACTGCGCCGGCTCGGCCGCTCCGATATCCTCGTACCCCCGCTGTGCTTCGGCGGCAACGTGTTCGGCTGGACCGCGGACGAGGCGACCTCGTTCCGCCTGCTCGACGCGCTGGTCGAGGCGGGGTTCAACTTCATCGACACCGCCGACGTCTATTCGCGCTGGGTGGACGGCCACCAGGGCGGCGAATCCGAGGCCGTGATCGGCAAGTGGATGAAGGCGCGCGGCAACCGCGCGAGCCTCGTCATCGCCACCAAGGTCGGCGCCGACATGGGGCGCGGCAAGGTGTGCCTGAAGCCGGACTACATAAAAAGCGCGGTCGAGGCGTCGCTGAGCCGGCTTCAGACCGACTATATCGACCTCTACCAGTCGCACTGGGACGACCCGGACACGCCGTTCGAGGAGGTGCTGGGCGCCTATGAGGAGCTGATCCAGGCCGGCAAGGTGCGGGTGATCGGCGCCTCCAACCTCTCCGCCTCGCGGCTGTTCGAGGCGCTGGCGGTGGCCGCGCGCGAGAAGCTGCCGCGCTACGAGACGCTGCAGCCGGAATATAATCTGTGCGAGCGTGCCGGCTACGAGGCCGAGCTGGAGCCGCTGTGCAGCCGCAACTCGCTGGGCGTGATCACCTATTTCTCGCTCGCCGCCGGCTTCCTGACCGGCAAGTACCGCGTGCCCGCGGATGCGGGCAAGAGCCCGCGCGGCGGGGGCGTGGTCGACAAATATCTCAACGACAAGGGCCGGGCGATCCTCGCCGCGCTCGACGAGGTGGCGGCGGCGCACCAGGCGAGCCCGACCAGCGTGGCGCTGGCCTGGATCATCGCCCGCCCGAGCATCACCGCCCCGATCGCCAGCGCCTCGAAGGTCGAGCAGCTCGGCGAATTGCTGGCGGCGGCCGAGTTGAACCTGACCTCCGGCGAGATCGCCAAGCTCGACGCCGCGAGCGCCTGGAAGGCATGATCGGCCCGGCCCGGGCCCGACAACAACGAGGCGAGAGGAGATGAGCCGATGAGCACGCTGACGCCCGCCGAGATCGGCCATTTCATCGACGCCGGGCGCGGGGTGGTGCCCGCCGACCTGGTGATCAAGGGGGTGCGGCTGCTCGACGTCATCACCGGCACCATCACCCAGACCGACATCGCCATCGTCGGCGACCGCATCGTCGGCACCTATGACAGCTACGAGGGCACGCGGCAGATCGACGGGACCGGGCTGTTCGCGGTGCCGGGCTTCATCGACACCCATCTGCACGTCGAATCCTCGCTGGTCACGCCGCTCGAATTCGACCGCTGCGTGTTGCCGCGCGGGGTGACGACGGCGATCTGCGATCCGCACGAGATCGCCAACGTGCTTGGCGTCGAGGGCATTCGCTACTTCCAGCGCTGCGCCGAGCACACGCTGATGGACCTTCGGGTGCAGCTCTCCTCCTGCGTGCCGGCGACCGCGTTCGAGACCGCCGGGGCGGAGCTGACCGCCGCCGACCTCGTGGCGCTGCGCGGCCATCCGAGCGGGATCGGGCTCGCCGAGTTCATGAACTTCCCCGGCGTGCTGTTCAAGGACGAGGGGTGCCTCGCCAAGCTCTCGGCCTTCTCGGACGGGCACATTGACGGGCACTGCCCGCTGCTGAAGGGGCGCGACCTCAACGGCTACATCGCCGCCGGCATCCGCACCGAGCACGAGGCGACCGCGCTCGCCGAGGCGCGCGAGAAGCTGATGAAGGGCATGACGGTGCTGATCCGCGAGGGCTCGGTCTCCAAGGACCTGCACGCGCTGATCCCGCTCATCACCGCCGACACCTCCGCCTTCCTCGCCTTCTGCACCGACGACCGCAACCCGCTCGACATCGCCGAGGAGGGCCATCTCGACTACATGATCCGCGAGGCGATCCGCCACGGCGCGCCGCTGCACCATGTCTACCGGGTGGCGAGCTGGTCGGCGGCGAACGCGTTCGGGCTGAAGGACCGCGGGCTGATCGCGCCGGGCCGGCGGGCCGACATCGTGCTGCTGGAGAACCTCGAGAGCTGCACCGTGCGCCAGGTGATCTCGGCCGGGCGGCCGGTGACGGCCGAGCTGTTCGCCGAGCGCGGCACGGTGGAGCCGGTGGGCCTCGCCTCGATGAAGGCCGAGAAGGTCGAGCCGGACGATTTCCGCATTCCCGCGAGCGAGAGCGCGACCCGGGTGATGGGCGTCGTGCCCGGGCGCATCATCACCGAGGACGTGACGCTCGACCTTCCGGTGGTGGACGGCGAGAAGCAGGTGGACCTCGCCAAGGACGCGGTGAAGGTGTGCGTGGTCGCCCGCCACGGCAAGAACCGCAACATCGGGCGCGGCTTCGTGCACGGCTTCGGCATGAAGCGCGGCGCCATCGCCTCCTCGGTCGGCCATGACAGCCACAATATCTGCGTGGTCGGCGCCGACGAACTCGACATGGCGGTGGCGGTGAACCGGCTGATCGAGCTGAAGGGCGGCTTCGTGGTCGCCAATGACGGAGCCGTCACGGCCGAGCTCGCCCTGCCGGTGGCGGGGCTGATGGCGACGACCTCGTTCGAGGAGGTGCATGCCGGGCTGATCCCGCTGCGGGCGGCGGCGAAGGCGCTCGGCGTGGTGCTGCCCGAGCCGTTCCTGCAGGTCGCCTTCCTGCCGCTGCCGGTGATCCCGCACCTGAAAATTACCGATTTCGGCATGTTCGACGTCGACGCGTTCGCGCTGGTCGAGGCGGCGACGCCGGAAGGGGTGCAGGGGTGAGCGGCCGCCCGGCCCTCCCGCCGGCGGGCGCGATCTGCTAGACCGCGCCCGTCATCCGTTCGAGGTCCCGCGTCCGCCGATGTCCCGCCTGCGCTCCTCCGCCTTTCTCGTGCTGCTGGTCCTGTGGACGGTGCTGCTGGCGCCGTCCATTCCCTGGTACGCGCTGCGGCGTGAGCCGAAGGCGATCCGGCGCTTCTCGCGCTTCTGGGTCGGGGGGGTGACGGCGATCCTGCGGCTGGTCGGCCTCGGCTACCGCACCATCGGCGAGGAGAACCGGCCGGACGGGCCGGCGCTCTACGTCGCCAACCACCAGTCCGCCTTCGAGACCATCGCCGCCGCCGCGCTGGTGCCGGATGTCGCCATCGTGCTCAAGGAGGAGCTCTACCGGATCCCGGTGTTCGGCTGGTTCCTCAAGGTCTCGCCGATGATCGCCATCGACCGGGCGGCGGGCGGGGCGGCGATGAAGAAGATGTTCCGCGAGGGCCGCGCGGCGAGCGCCGAAGGGCGCAGCCTGCTGATCTTCCCGGAAGGCACGCGCCGGGCGGTGGACGAGCGCGCGGCGTTCCAGCGCGGCGTGGTGCTGCTCTACAAGGCACTTGGCCTGCCGGTGGTGCCGATGGTGAACAATGCCGGCATGTTCTGGCCGGCGCGCAGCTTCGCGATCCGGCCGGGCGAGATCACCGTCTCGTTCCTGCCGCCGATCCCGCCCGGGCTGAAGGACGAGGAGTTCCTCTCCCGAGTCACGCAGGCCATCTATGACGAGCGCGACCGGCTGGTGGCGCAGGCGCGCGGCGAGGAGGGAGCGCGATGAGCGGGGATGCGGGCATCGTGATCGTCGGCGCGGGGCAGGGCGGCTTCCAGCTCGCCGCCTCGCTGCGCGAGATGGGTTTCGCCGGGCCGGTGACGCTGGTCGGCGACGAGCCGGGCCTGCCCTATCAGCGCCCGCCGCTCTCCAAGGCCTATCTGAAGGGCGAGGCGGGGATCGAGCAGCTCGAGCTGCGCCCCGCCGCCTTCTATGCCGACCACGCGATCACGCGGGTCGAGGCGCGCGCCGTCGGAATCGACCGCCAGGCGCGGCGGCTCCTGCTGGAGGGCGGGGCGAGCCTGCCCTACGCCCATCTCGTGCTCGCCACCGGCGCGCGCAACCGGCCGCTGCCGGTGCCCGGGCACGAGATGGGCGGCGTGTTCTACCTGCGCACGCGGGCGGAGGCCGACGCGCTGAAGGCGGGGCTCGCCGGGGCGCGCCACGTGGTGGTGGTCGGCGCCGGCTTCATCGGGCTCGAATTTGCCGCCGTCGCCCGCGCCCTCGGCCATGAGGTGACGGTGCTGGAGGCGGCCGCGCGGCCGCTGGCGCGCGCCGTCTCGCCGCAGATGTCCGCCTTCTTCGCCGAGGCCCATGAGGCGATGGGCACGAAGCTGCGGCTCGGCGCCGGCGTGGTCGGGCTGGGCGGCGAGGGCGGGCGCGTGACCCATGTCGAGGCGACGGACGGGCAGGCGCACCCGGCCGACCTCGTTCTGGTCGGCATCGGCGTGACGCCCAATGTCGAGCTCGCCGCCGAGGCGGGGCTCGAGGTTGCCAACGGCATCGTGGTCGACGAGGAACTCTCGACCGCCGACCCCGACATCTCCGCGCTCGGTGACGCGGTGGCCTATCCGAGCGTGCATGCGGGGGCGATGGCGCGGCTGGAATCGGTGCAGAACGCGGTCGATCAGGCGCGCTGCATCGCCGCCCGGCTCACCGGCAAGGCGGCGCATTACTGCGCCGTGCCGTGGTTCTGGAGCGACCAGGCGGATCTGAAGCTGCAGATCGTCGGCCTTTCCGGGCCGACCGACACGGCGGTGCTGCGCGGCGACCCGGCGAGCCGGCGCTTCTCCGTGTTCCGCTTTCACGAACGACGCCTGACCGCGATCGAGAGCGTGAACCGGGCGGCCGACCACATGCTCGGGCGCCGCCTGCTGGCGGGGCGGCCGAGCCTGACGCCCGAAGAGGCGGCCGACGAGAGCTTCGAGCTGAAGAGCCTGCTCGCGCGGTAGGCGCGAGGCGAGGGGGCGCGGCTTGGCGAGCTGCTTGGCGCGGTGCGGGCGAGGCGGCATAGTGGCCGCTCCGTCACCCTTCGGTTTCGCCGATGGCCTTCTCGCTGCGCCAGCTCCAGTATTTCGTCGCCGTGGCCGAGAACGGCTCGGTGTCCTCGGCCGCGCATACGCTTTCCATCTCGCAGTCGACCGTGACCGAGGCGCTGCGCGAGCTGGAGCTCGACCTCGGCTTCCGGCTGCTGGAGCGCCATGCGCGCGGGGCCGACCTGACGCTGAAGGGCCACCATTTCCTGCGCCACGCCCGCAAGATCCTCGGCGACGTCGCCGATGCGCGCCGCTCGCTCGCCGGGCCGCAGGCGAGCGCGCCGGAGGGGCGGCTGTCGGTAGGAGTGACGCCGCTGGTGGCGGGCTATGTCTATGCCGACCTGCTGGCGCGCTTCTCCCGCGCCTTTCCCGGCATCGCGGTGGAGGCGGTGGAGGACGCGGCGGACTATCTGGAGCACCTGCTGGTGGGCGGCGAGCTCGACGTCGCGGTGATGGTGCTGCCGCCGGGCCGGCGCTCCGCGGCGCTGCACACCGAATCGGTCGAGGTCTCGCCCTATCGGGTGTGGATGCCGCTCGGCCACCGTGCGCTCGCCGAGGAGCGGGTGAGCCTGACTGACCTTGCCGGCGAGCCGCATGTGCTGCTGACCATCGATGAGATCGCCGAGGCCTCGCAGGTGGTGTGGCGCCGGCTCGGCATCCGCCCGCCGGTCGCCTTCCGCACCCGCTCGGTGGAGGCGGTGCGCTCGCTGGTGGCGACCGGGGCGGGGGTCGCGGTACTGCCGGACCTCACCTATCGCCCCTGGTCGCTGGAGGGCGACAAGATCGAGGCGCGGGCGCTGGTCGACGAGGTGCCGGCGGTGGAGGTGGCGACCGCCTGGCGGCGTGGCTCGCCGCTCTCGCCCGCCGCGGCCGGCTTCGTCTCGGTCGCCGCCACGCGGCACGGCGCGCGGGGCAGGTAAGGGGAGGGAGCGATCCGGCCCCTTTCCATCGGATTTTCCGATGGCTGCGTTCTTTTCTTTGGTGTGGCGAAGGAGCCGACGCAGCGGCACACTCGCTTCCAAAGGGGCCGCTAGCGCCCGCAGACAGAGGGAATCCGATCATGCCGACGTCGCGTGTCACCCGTTATCTGCACCTGCCGGCGCTCGCCGCCTGCGCCTCGCTCATCGTCCAGCCCGTCCTCGCCGCCGAGATGACCGAGCTCGGCAAGGGCGAGGGGCAGGTCGATATCGTCGCCTGGCCCGGCTACATCGAGCGCGGCGAGACCGACAAGGCCTATGACTGGGTCTCCAGCTTCGAGAAGGACACCGGCTGCAAGGTCAATGTGAAGACCGCCGGCACTTCGGACGAGATGGTGGCGCTGATGAACGAGGGCGGCTTCGACCTCGTGACCGCGAGCGGCGACGCCTCGCTGCGCCTCATCGCCGGCAAGCGGGTGGCGCCGATCAACACCAAGCTGATCCCGAGCTGGTCCAGCGTCGACGAGCGCCTGCAGAACGCGCCCTGGCACACGGTGGACGGGGTGCATTACGGCGTGCCCTACCAGTGGGGCTCCAACGTGCTGATGTACAATACAGAGGCCTTCAAGGGCGCGACGCCCAAGAGCTGGAGCGTGGTGTTCGAGGAGCAGACCCTGCCGGACGGCAAGTCCAACAAGGGCCGGGTGCAGGCCTTCGACGGGCCGATCTACATCGCCGACGCCGCGCTCTACCTGATGGCGCACAAGCCCGAGCTCGGCATCAAGGACCCGTACGAGCTCAACGAGGAGCAGTACAAGGCGGCGCTCGACCTGCTGCGCGGGCAGCGCAAGATCGTGCAGCGCTACTGGCACGACGCGATGATCCAGGTCGACGACTTCACCAATGAGGGCGTCGTCGCCTCCTCCTCCTGGCCGTTCCAGGTGAACCTGCTGATCAGCCAGAAGCAGCCCGTCGCCTCCACCATTCCCGAGGAGGGCGCGACGGGGTGGGCCGACACCACCATGATGCATGTCGACGCCCCGCACCCGAACTGCGCCTATAAGTGGATGCAGCACTCGCTCGATCCCAAGGTGCAGGGCGACCTCGCCTCCTGGTTCGGCTCCGTCCCCTCGGTCCCCGCCGCCTGCAAGGACAACGAGCTGCTCGGCGCCGAGGGGTGCAAGACCAACGGCATGGACGATTTCGAGAAGATCCACTTCTGGCGCACGCCGGTGGCGAAGTGCCCGACCCAGGAGGCGGGCTGCGTGCCCTATTACCGCTGGGTGTCGGACTACATCGCCGTGCTGGGCGGGCGCTGAGGCCGGCCCCCACCTGACGGGCGGCCGCGCCGCCGCCCGTCCCGCCGGAAGATATCCGCGCGCCACCCCGTCCGGCGCCGCGTTGCGAGGGCCGTCCGGTTGGGCGCCGCCCGCAGCGCGGCCCGCCGCCCGCAGAAAGCCGTCCTGCCCATGCACGCCACGCTCGACACCGTCCCCGCCACACCGGCCGTCCGCTTCCAGGGCGTGGCGCGCCATTTCGGGGCGATCCGGGCGGTGGACGGGGTGGACCTGTCGATTGCGCCGGGCGAGTTCTTCGCCATGCTCGGCCCTTCCGGCTCGGGCAAGACGACCTGCCTGAGGCTGATCGCCGGATTCGAGCAGCCCGATGCCGGCCATATCGAGATCTTCGGCGAGACGGTGGAAGGCCTGCCGCCCTACCGGCGGGCGGTCAACACCGTGTTCCAGGACTATGCGCTCTTCCCGCACCTCTCGGTCGGCGACAACGTCGCCTATGGCCTGCGCGTGCGCGGGGTCGCCCGCGCCGAGAGGGCGCGGCTGGCGCGCGAGGCGCTGGCCCTCGTCAAGCTGGCGGGCATGGAGACGCGCCGGCCGGCGCAGCTCTCCGGCGGCCAGCGCCAGCGGGTCGCGCTTGCTCGCGCGCTGGTGGTGCGGCCCAAGGTGCTGCTGCTCGACGAGCCGCTCGGCGCGCTCGACCTCAAGCTGCGCGAGGAGATGCAGAGCGAACTGAAGGGGCTGCAGCGCGCGCTCGGCCTCACCTTCGTGTTCGTCACCCACGACCAGGGCGAGGCGCTCTCCATGGCCGACCGGGTGGCGGTGTTCAACGAGGGGCGGATCGTGCAGGTCGGCCCGCCCGAGGCGGTCTATGAGCGCCCGGCGACCCGCTTCGTCGCCGGCTTCGTCGGCTCGGCCAACGTGCTGGAGCCGGCAGAGGCGGCGGCACTGGGCGGGGCGGCGCGGGTCTCGAGCCTGCGGCCGGAGAAGATCGTGCTGCTCGCCCCCGGCGCGCCGGCGCCCGAGGGCACGGGCGTGGTCGAGGCGAGCGTCACCGACGTCTCCTATCAGGGCCCGGTGCGCCGGGTGGCGGTGCGCGGCGCGCGCGGGCTCGCCCTCGTCGTCGCGGTGCCGGCCGGGGCGGGCACGGTCGAGCCCGGGCAGGCGGTGCGGCTCGCCGTGCCGGCGGGTGCGCTGCAGCCGATGGAGGGCGAGCCATGAGCTTTGGAGCCACGGGCCCCGGAGCCATGAGTTCTGGAGCCATGAGCCCCGCCGGCTTCGACCTGCCCGCGCCGCGCGAGGGGATCGGCCGGCGCCTTTCCGACGCGCTGACACGCCACGGCCGGCTGCTCACCCTGCTGCTGCTGACCCCGCCGCTGCTGTGGCTGGGGCTGATCTATCTCGGCAGCCTGTTCGTGTTTCTCGCCCAGTCGATCTTCTCGATTGACCCGTTCTCCGGGATGATCGTGCGCGAGCCGACCACGGCGACGCTGATCGAGCTGTTTCGGCCCGCCAATTTCGACATCGTCCGGCGCACCGTTCTGGTGGCCGCCGCGGTGACGGGGCTGTGCGCGCTGCTGGCCTTTCCCATCGCCTATTACGCCGCGCGCTATGCCGGACCGAAGGTGAAGGCGGGATTCTACCTCGCGGTAATGATGCCGCTGTGGTCGAGCTATCTCGTCAAGGTCTATGGCTGGAAGCTGCTGCTCGCCAAGGAGGGCGCGATCGGCTGGTTCGCCGGCCGGCTCGGGCTCGGAGGCGCGCTCGACGCCTGGCTGGCGCTGCCGGTGGTCGGCGGCCCCTCGCTCTCGGTCAGCTATACCGGCATGGTGCTGACCTTCACCTATCTGTGGCTGCCCTTCATGATCCTGCCGATCCAGGCGGCGCTGGAGCGGGTGCCCCCGCACCTGATCGAGGCGGCGGGGGACCTCGGCGCCTCGCCGGGGCTGGTGTTCCGCACCGTGATCCTGCCGCTCGCCATGCCCGGCGTGGTGGCGGGGGCGATCTTCACCTTCTCGCTGACGCTGGGCGACTACATCGTGCCGCAGATCATCGGCACCTCGGCGCTGGTGCTGGGGCAGGCGGTCTACACGCTGCAGGGCACGGCCGGGAACATCCCGCTCGCCGCCGCCTTCTCGCTGGTGCCGATCCTCGTCATGGCGCTGTTCCTCACCATCGCCCGGCGCACGGGGGCGTTCGATGCGCTGTGATCCTCGCCCGTTGGCAATGAGGAGCGCCGCGCAATGACCCGCGCCTCGCTCGCCCTCAAGGCCGCGGCATTGGGCGGGCTCGCCTTCCTGCACGTGCCGCTGATCTTCATCCTGCTCTACTGCTTCACCACGGAAGAGCGCAGCTACGCCTTTCCCCCGCCCGGCTACACGCTGAAATGGTTCGCCGTGGTGTGGGACCGCGCCGACATCTGGGCGGCGATCGGGCTCTCGCTCAAGGTCGCGGTAGCGGCGACGGCGCTGGCGCTGGTGCTCGGCACGCTTGCGGCCGGGGCGCTGGCGCGGGCGACGTTCTTCGGGCGCGAGCCAATCTCGCTGCTGCTGGTGCTGCCGATCGCGCTGCCGGGCATCGTCACCGGCATCGCGCTGCGCCAGGCGTTCGGACTGATGGACATCCCGTTCTCGTTCTGGACCATCGTCATCGGCCACGCCACCTTCTGCATCGTCGTCGTCTACAACAACGCGGTGGCGCGGCTGCGCCGGCTCTCGCCCTCGCTGATCGAGGCCTCGATGGACCTCGGCGCCGACGCCTTCCAGACCTTCCGCCTCGTCGTGCTGCCGAACATCGGCACCGCGCTGCTGGCCGGCGGCATGCTGGCCTTCGCGCTCTCATTCGACGAGGTGATCGTGACCACCTTCACCGCCGGGCAGCAGTCGACGCTGCCGATCTGGATGCTGTCCGAGCTGATCCGCCCGCGCCAGCGACCGGTGACCAACGTGGTCGCGGTGATGATCATCCTCGTGACCTTCCTGCCCATCCTCGCCGCCTATTACCTGACCCGCGAGGGTGAGGCGGTGGCCGGCTCAGGCAAATAGGAGACGCCTCCATGACCGCGCTTTCCGATACGCAGATGCTCATCGGCTCCGACTTCGTCGCCGGCACGGAGACCGCCGAGACGGTGCTGAACCCGAGGACCGAGGAAACGCTGATCGAGCTGCCCGAGGCTTCGCCCGACCAGATCGAGGCGGCGGTGAACGCGGCCGAGAAGGCGTTCGCGGGCTGGTCGCGCACCACCCCGGCCGAGCGCTCCACCCTGCTGCTCAAGCTCGCCGACCGGATCGAGCAGGAGGCGGAGGCGTTCGCGACTCTGGAGGCGCTGAACTGCGGCAAGCCGCGCCATGCGGTGCTGAACGACGAACTGCCCGGCGTGGTCGACTGCTTCCGCTTCTTCGCCGGGGCGGCGCGCACCCAGCACGGCATGGTGGCGGGCGAGTACCTGGCCGGCCACACCTCGATGATACGGCGCGACCCGATCGGCGTCGTCGCCTCCATCGCGCCGTGGAACTACCCGCTGATGATGGCGGCGTGGAAGCTCGCCCCGGCGCTGGCTGGCGGCAACACGGTGGTCATCAAGCCTTCCGAGCAGACCCCGCTCACCATGCTGAAGCTGGCCAGGCTGATCGCCGACATCTTCCCCGAGGGGGTGGTGAACGTGGTAGTGGGGCGCGGTGAGAGCGTGGGCAATGCGCTGATCAACCATCCGAAGGTGGCGATGATCTCGCTGACCGGCGACATCGCCACCGGCAAGAAGGTGCTGACCGCCGCCGCGAAGACGGTGAAGCGCACCCATCTCGAGCTCGGCGGCAAGGCGCCGGTGATCGTGTTCGACGACGCCGACATCGAGGCGGTGGTCGAGGGGGTGAAGATCTTCGGCTACTACAATGCCGGCCAGGACTGCACCGCCGCCTGCCGCATCTATGCCGGCGGCAAGGTCTACGAGAAGCTGGTGGCGGACCTGGCCTCCGCCGTGTCGGGGCTGAAGTTCGGCGAGGCGGACGATTCGCTCAACGACATCGGCCCGCTGATCTCGGCGCGCCAGCGCGCGCGGGTCGCCTCCTTCGTCGAGCGGGCGGCCGAGCTCAACCACATCGAGATCGCGACCGGCGGCAAGGCGGCCGGCAGCCCGGTCTCCGGCAAGGGCTTTTTCTACCAGCCGACCGTGGTCGCCGGGGCGTTGCAGTCGGACGAGATCGTGCGGCGCGAGGTGTTCGGGCCGGTGGTCTCGGTGACGCGCTTCAACGATGTCGACGAGGCGGTGGGCTGGGCCAACGACAGCGACTACGGGCTCGCCTCCTCGGTGTGGACCCGGGACGTCGGCAAGGGCATGGCGACCGCTTCGCGCCTGCAATATGGCTGCACCTGGGTGAACTGCCATTTCATGCTGGTGAGCGAGATGCCTCATGGCGGGCTCAAGCAGTCCGGCTACGGCAAGGACCTCTCCGCCTATGCGCTGGAGGACTACACGGTGGTGCGTCACGTCATGGTGAAGAACGGCTGAACGGCGCCGTTTTGCGGCCCGCGCGCGGTCGATGGTGGCCGGCGCGCCACGCCTTGCCGATTTGTGATGCCGGAAGGTCAATTATGACGGATAATTAAATTGGAATTTCCGGCGTCTTCTGCTGTGTCGCAACATGGATATCCCATGCTTCGGGCGCAGCTTGGCGAGGACCCTTCATGCGACGCAGGACCGGCATCGTGCTGGGTTTGGCCATTCTCGCTGGCGCGGGGGTCCTCGCGCAGCAGAAGGGCTGGCTCGATGCGGGGCTGAAGGAGGGGCTGGCGGCGATTGAGGGTGAGGCCCGCGCCGCGCCCGAGCCCGGCGGCGGCGCCAGCCGGCGGGTGCCGGTCGAGGTGGCCCCCGCGCGCTCCTCGCAGGTGACCACCGACATACGCTCCATCGGCAGCCTGCAGTCGGACGAATCGGTGAAGGTGGCCTCCGAGCTCGACGGGCGGATCGAGCAGATCGCCTTCCGCGAGGGCCAGCACGTGAAGGCGGGCGACGTGCTGGTGCAGCTCGACGCGGCGCTGGTGAAGGCCTCGATCGAGGAGACCGAGGCCCGGCTCGAGCTCGCCAACGCCAATTACGACCGCGCCCAGAAGCTGCAGAAGAGCGGCTCGGGCACCGCGCGCGCGCTCGACGAGGCCCGCGCCGAACTCAACACCGCCAACGCGCTGCTGGATTCGCAGCGGGTGCAGATCGCCAAGCACACCATCACCGCCCCGTTCGACGGCGTGGTCGGCCTGCGCTCGGTCTCGGTCGGCGCCTACATCACCGCCGGTACCGAACTGGTGAACCTCGAGAAGATCGACGTGCTCAAGGTCGACTTCAAGATCCCCGAGATATACCTGCGCAGCGTCGCGGTGGGACAGCAGGTGGAGATCGCCGTCGACGCCATGCCGGGCGAGACCTTCTCCGGCGAGGTCTACGCCATCGACCCGCTGATCGACGTCAACGGGCGCGCGCTCAGCGTCCGCGCCCGGCTGCCCAATCCCGGCCTCGTGCTGCGCCCCGGCCTGTTCGTGCGGGTGCTGCTGAAGGGCCGCGACACCCGCACCGCGATCTTCGTGCCCGAGAGCGCGATCGTGCCGCGCGGCCAGGAGCGGCTGGTGTGGACGGTAGACGACGGCAAGGCGGTCGAGCGCAAGGTGACGCTCGGCGAGCGCCGCGCCGGCGAGGTCGAGGTGGCGAGCGGCATCGATCCCGGCGCCACGGTGGTCACCGCCGGCCAGGCCCGGCTGCGGGCGAACGCCCCCGTCGACGTGGTGAGCACGCCCCCGGACCCGCAGAGCTGAGCCGCGACCATGGGGCTCTCCGAGATCTGCATCCGCCGTCCGGTCTTCGCCACGGTGCTCAGCCTGCTCATGGTGCTGATCGGCATCGTCTCCTACACGCGCCTCACCGTGCGCGAATATCCCAATATCGACGAGCCGGTGGTCTCGGTGGTGACCACCTATTCCGGCGCCTCGGCGAGCATCGTCGAGAGCCAGGTGACCCAGGTGCTGGAAGGCTCGATCGCCGGCATCGAGGGCATCGACGTGCTGGAATCGACCAGCCGCTCCGAATCGAGCCGCATCACCGTGCGCTTCCGCTCCAATGTCGATCCCGACGTCGCCGCCAGCGACGTGCGTGACCGCGTGAGCCGGGTGCGCAAGCGCCTGCCCGACGAGATCGACGAGCCGGTGATCTCCAAGGTCGAGGCCGACGCCCAGCCGGTGATGTTCATCGTCTTCAGCTCCGACCGCATGAACGCGCTGGAGCTGACCGACTACATCGACCGCTACGTGGTCGACCGCTTCAAGAACCTGACCGGCGTCGCCGACGTGCAGATCTATGGCGAGCGGCGCTACGCGATGCGGATCTGGATCGACCGCGAGCGCCTCGCCGCCTACAAGCTCACCGTTCAGGACATCGAGGACGCGCTCAGGGCGCAGAACGTTGAGATCCCCTCGGGCCGCATCGAGAGCGCCGACCGCGAGTTCACCGTGCTCTCGCGCACCGCTCTGGCGACCGTCGACCAGTTCAACGACATCGTGGTCAAGAGCGTCGACGGGGCGCAGGTGCGGCTCGACGAGGTGGCGAAGGTCGAGCTCGGCGCCGCCGACGAGCGCCGCTCCAGCCGCTTCAACGGCGGGCAGGCGGTGATCCTCGGCATCATCAAGCAGGCGGTCGCCAACCCGCTCGACGTCTCGACCGGGGTGCGCGCCGTGCTCCCCGCGGTCAATGAGAGCCTGCCGGACGGCATGACCGCCGCCATCGGCAACGACAACGCCGTGTTCATCGACCGCTCGATCGAATCCGTCTTCCACACCATCCTCGAGGCGGTGGTGCTGGTGGTGCTGGTGATCGTGGTGTTCCTGCGCTCCTTCCGCGCCTCGATGATCCCGATCGTCACCATCCCGATCTCGCTGATCACCACCTTCGCCATCATGTACGCGCTCGGCTTCAGCGTGAACACGCTGACGCTGCTGGCACTGGTGCTCGCCATCGGCCTGGTGGTCGACGACGCGATCGTGGTGCTGGAGAACATCTTCCGCCACATCGAGCACGGCATGAAGCCGATCCCCGCCGCCATCAAGGGCGCGCGGGAGATCGGCTTCGCGGTGGTGGCGATGACGCTGACGCTCGCCGCGGTCTACGCCCCCGTCGCCTTCGCGCCCGGCCGCACCGGGCGGCTGTTCCTCGAATTCGCGCTGACGCTCGCCGGCGCGGTGCTGATCTCCGGCTTCGTCGCCCTGTCGCTGACGCCGATGATGTGCTCGCGCCTGCTGAAGCACGAGGCCAAGCCCGGCCGGCTCTCCGCCTTCATCGAGCGCGGGCTCACCGGGCTCGAGAACGGCTACCGCCGCCTGCTCGGCCTGACGCTGAAGGTGCGCCCGCTGGTGCTGCTGGTGGCGGTGCTGGTGGCGAGCGCCAGCGGCATCCTGATCTACGCGCTGCCCTCCGAGCTCTCGCCGGTGGAGGACCGCGGCGTGGTGCGCGTGAACGGCAGCGGGCCGGAGGGCTCGACCCTCGCCTATACCACCCGCTACACCAACCAGGTGGAGGGCATCCTCGACAAGATTCCGGAGATGGACAGCGTGCTGATCATCAACGGCCTGCCCGAGGTGCACCGCTTCCTGATCATCGGCCGCCTGAAGGACTGGTCCGAGCGCGACCGGCGCCAGCAGGAGATCGTCGCCGATACCGCCCCGAAGTTGCGCCACATCGCCGGGGTCAGCGCCTATGCCAACAACCCGGCCTCGCTCGGCGTCTCCAACAATTCGCGCCCGATCGAGTTCGTGCTGCAGACCTCGGGCACCTATGAGGAGCTCGACGAATATGTCGACCGCTTCCTCGACCGGATCGAGGACTATCCCGGCCTCGCCAGCATCCAGAGCGACCTCAAGCTCAACAAGCCGGAGATTTCCCTCACCATCGACCGCGCCAAGGCGGCGGATCTGGGCATCGACGTCTCGGTGCTCGGGCGCACGCTGGAGAGCCTGCTCGGCGGGCGGCAGGTGACGCGGTTCGAGGTCGGCGGCGAGCAATACGACGTCTATGTGCAGCTCGACGCCAGCGACCGCGCCTCGCCGGCGACGCTCGACACCATCTTCCTGCGCTCGTCGAGCGGGGAGATGGTGCAGCTCTCCAACCTCGTCAGCGTGCGCGAGACGGTGGCCCCGCAGGAGCTCAAGCGCTTCAACCAGCTGCGCTCGGCGACCATCTCGGCCAACCTCGCGCCCGGCTTCTCGCAGGGCGAGGCGCTGGCCTATCTCGACCGCACCGCGCGCGAGGTGCTGCCGCGCACGGTGCAGACCGACGTTTCCGGCCAGAGCCGCGAGTTCCGCGCCGCCGGGCAGAGCCTGGTGCTGGTGTTCCTGCTGGCGCTGGGCTTCATCTATCTGGTGCTCTCGGCCCAGTTCGAGAGCTTCCGCGACCCGGTGATCATCATGCTCACCGTGCCGCTCTCCATGACCGGGGCGCTGGCGGCGCTGTACTTCTCCGGCGGCTCGCTCAACGTCTATTCGCAGATCGGCCTCGTCACGCTGGTGGGGCTGATCACCAAGCACGGCATCCTGATCGTCGAGTTCGCCAACCAGCAGCAGGAGGCGGGGCTCGACCGCCGGGCGGCGGTGATCGAGGCGGCGACGCTGAGGCTGCGCCCGATCCTGATGACGACCGGCGCCATGGTGCTGGGCGCCGTGCCGCTGGCGCTCGCCACCGGCGCGGGGGCGGAGAGCCGCACCCAGATCGGCTGGGTGATCGTCGGCGGCATGTCGCTCGGCACGCTGCTGACGCTGTTCGTGGTGCCGACGGTCTACTCGCTGATCGGGCGCGTGCATCACACCGCGCATGCGGAGATCGCCGCGGGCATCGTGCACGGCCCGGCGGAGTAGGTGGGGCGGGGGAGAAGCTGCGCGATAAGACCGCCAGATGGTATCCGAAGTCGGCACTTGTCAGCGGGTCGGACGACAGTTTCGGGAGGGCCTCGTCCGGGCCGGATGTGCGCGCGGAATCCGGTACGGGATGACGGCGCCAATCGGCGCGGCGGGGGCTTGAAGTAGCCTCGCCCGCCCCCTAATGTGCGCCGGCCTGACGGCATGTCGGGCGGGCGTAGTTCAATGGTAGAACGGCAGCTTCCCAAGCTGCATACGAGGGTTCGATTCCCTTCGCCCGCTCCAGCTTTCCAAAATCATATGTCTACCGTTCCGCCGCAGGGTTCTGCGTGGCGAGGGTTTGCCGTGGGCGCTTCGGCAGGGGTAGCGGGTCCGGACCGGCAGGTCGGGTTGGGGTGTCGGGTTCGCCTTGATCGGCCCGCTTCAGCGCGTCGCGCGAGCGGTGGTGCCCATTTCGTCGCCGGCACATAGGTGCCCGGCGTCCTGACCACGCCCCGTTCGGTCCCTTCTTCCAGACGCTTTTCACCCTCCAGACTGCTCCCTCCGCGCCGCTCGCCCCCTGCCGCCCCCACTCACTCCTTCTTCTCCGGTCCCTCGCCGGCGGGTGGGGCGGGCTCGTCTTCCTCGGACCAGTTCTCCAGGCGGCGCTCCAGCGGGTGGAGGACGGCCAGGAGCAGCAGCGTGATCAGCAGCGCGCCGACGATGAGGTGCCAGCTCGCGAGCGCGCAGGCGACGCCGAGCGCGGCGGTCACCCACACCGTCGCCGCCGTGGTGAGGCCGTGCACCTCGAGCTGGCGGCGGTTGCGCAGCACCACGCCGGCGCCGAGGAAGCCGATGCCCGTCATCACCCCCTGGATGATGCCCTGCACCACGCGGCTGGTGGCGTCGGGATGGCCGGCGATGCCGTCGACCCGCATCGCGGTGAGGGAGATCAGCGCCGCGCCCATGCACACCAGCCCCAGCGTGCGCATGCCGGTCGGCTTGCCGCGCAGGTCGCGGTTGACGCCGATCATCATGCCGCAGGCCGCCGCCACGAGCAGGCGCAGCAGATGCTCGATGTCGCGCGGGGAGAAGATGTCCACCTTAAATTCCTTGCCGCCTGTCGTCCTATCCTGCCCGTTCGCGGCGCCCGCGTCTGCCGGCTTTCGCCGCGCTCATGCGCCCTCCGGCAGTGCGGCCGCGGCGGCGTGGAAGCCGGCCCAGGGGTCGCGCGCGGGCCCCGCCGAGATGGCGTCGAGGCGGGCGGGGGCGTTGGCGAGGATGAACTGCGCCGCGCCGTCGAGCCGGTCGAGCTCTTCCCACGCCACCGGCATGGCGACCGGCGCGCCCGGGCGGGCGCGGGTGCCATAGGCGACGATGGCGGTGGCGCCGCGCGCATTGCGCAGATAGTCGACGAAGATGTGCCCGCCGCGCCGGGCCTTGGCGGCGGCGGCGATGTAGCGGCCGGGGCTGTCGGCCTCCATCGCCTCGGCCACGCCGTGCGCGAAACGCTTCGCCGCCTCCCATCCCGCGCCCGGA
Source organism: Ancylobacter mangrovi (assembly GCF_024752335.1). Lineage (NCBI taxonomy): Bacteria > Pseudomonadati > Pseudomonadota > Alphaproteobacteria > Hyphomicrobiales > Xanthobacteraceae > Ancylobacter > Ancylobacter mangrovi. The sequence goes on from NZ_JANTHY010000001.1 coordinate 211,698, forward strand.
GCGAGTGGGACTACGATATGGAAGCCCTTGCCGCCGGAGGTCTTCACGAAGGCCGGCAGGCCGGCCCGCTCCAGCCGCGCGCGAACCTCGCGGGCACCCTCGACCACCGCCGGCCAGGCGACGTCCTCGCCCGGGTCGAGGTCGAACACCAGCATGTCGGGATGCTCGCGGTCGGCGAGCGGCGCGCCCCAGGGATGGATCTCCAGCGCGCCGGCCTGCACCAGCGCCATCAGCCCGTCGACATCGTCGATCGAGAGGATCTCCTCGCCGTCCCGGTCCCGCGTCACATGGACCGCCCGATGCATGCCGGCCCAGGCGTGCTTCTGGAAGAAGCGCGGCCCCTCGATGCCGTCCGGGCAGCGCACCAGCGCCAGCGGGCGGGCGAGGAGGAAGGGGGCGATGAAGGGCCAGACGCGCGCATAATAGTCCGCGAGGTCCTGCTTGGTGATGCCCTCGCGCGGCCAGTAGACACGGTCGGGATGGGCGAGCGCGACCGTACTCGCGGGCCGCGCGGGCTGAGGCGGCGTAGTTTGAGGCGGCTGGGGGCGATGTTCGGCCATGGTCGACCTTCCGGGCCGGGCGGCTGCATCGGGCCGGTGCGCGGGGCGCGCCGGGCGGGCAGCATGGCGCGGATCGGCCGGGCGCGTCCAGTGGCGCGCGGCGGGAGCGGCCGTGGTCGTCGTGGCCCTGTCAGCGGGTCCTGGGCGGGAGCGGATCGGAGGCGTCGTCCTCGACCTCGGCCTCGGGCCGGTCGGTGCCCTGCGCGGTCTCCTCGTGCCAGCGGCCGGCGCTGTCCTGGTAGAGGATCGGGCGGGTCTCGCCCGAGAGCGACTGGCGCGCCGCCGCCTCGCGCGCGGCGTCGAGCGCGCCCTGATGGGTGGGGTGCGTTTCGGAGAAGACGTCGCCGAGCTTGTAGGCCCAGCCGCCATTATGCTGGACGATCTCGTAGCGGATATGGGTCATCTCGGTCCTCCTGTGCCCAGAACGCCCGGCCGCGCGGGGCGGTTCCGGCCGGGGACGCGCGCGTGCCGAATGCCGCGTGACGCCGTCCCGGCCGAAAGGGTGCATGGGCGCGGGACGATCTCAAGCGGGCGCACGCATTCGTGTGCGCGTGGCATGCTGGCAGGTGCGGCGCCGGCGGGCTTTTCCGCCCCCACGGCGTCGCGGCGCAAGATCGTGGCTCGGGAGGCGGGAAGCCCGGCGGCGCCGGGTCAGCCGCGGGTCAGCTTGGCGACCAGCGCGTCGACGGCCATCTCGTAGCCCTCCGGGCCGAGGCCGATGATGCAGCCCGTGACCACGCTCGACAGCGGCGAGTGGTGGCGGAAGCCCTCGCGCTTGAACACGTTGCTGACATGCACCTGCACCGCCGGCAGGGCGACGGCGGAGAGCGCGTCGAGGATGCCGATCGAATGGTAGGACAGGCTGCCGGCATTGATGACGAGCCCGTCGGCCTCGGTGCGCGCGGCCTGGATCCAGTCGATCAGAACGCCCTCATGGTTGGACTGGCGGAAGTCGAGGCTGGCGCCGAGGCTTTCCGCCCGGGCGCGGCAGCGCTCCGCGATGTCCTCGATGGTGAGGTTGCCATAGGGCCCGTTGGGGTCGAGGCCGTAGAGATTGGTGTTGGGCCCGTTGAGGACGAGAATGCGGACGCTCATGCGCGAGGGGTTCCGGTACTGGTGGGGTCAGGCGACGTGTTCGCGCGGGCGCGTGGCGGCCATGGAGGGACGCTCGTCGAAGGCGGCGAACCATGCGGCGGCGGCCGGCCGGCCCTGCCGCCAATTGAGATCGGCATAGCGGAAGTCGAGATAGCCGAGCGCGCAGCCGATCGCGATCGCCCCGATGGTGGGCGGCGCGTCCAGATCGGCGGAGAGGGCGGGCGCAAGCTTCTCGATCTCGTCGAGCGCGCCCGCGACCTTGGCGAGCTGGGCGTCGGTCCAGCCCTGCCAGCGCTTGTCCTCCGGGCGCAGCAGCCGCTCGTAGCGGTTGGCGATGGCGGCGTCGAGCAGCCCGTCGGCGAGCGCCTGCCGGGTCAGCGCGGCCCAGCGCGCGGGGCCGGCGGGCGGGAAGATCGTCGCATCGCCGGCGGTGGCGGCGAGATATTCGCAGATCACCGGGCTGTCGTAGAGCGTCGAGCCGTCGTCGAGGATCAGCGCCGGGATCTTGCCCAGAGGATTGTGGCCGACCAGCGCCGGGTCGCGCTGCAGCGGGCTCGCGCCGTTGAAGGCGATCTCGATCCGGTCGGCGAGGCCGGTCTCGTGCGCGACGGCCATCACCTTGCGCACGAAGGGGGAGGTGGGGGCGTGGATCAGCTTCATGGCGTCTGGTCCTGCGCGCCGATGGCCCTGAGCCCCGCCCGGGCGACCTCGACATCCTGCTCGCCGGTGCCCGAGCCGACGCCGATGCCGCCGAGGCACTGGCCGTCGACGATGATCGGCAGGCCGCCGACGAGGTTGGTGAGGCGCTGGCCGGCGGCGTGCTGGAGGTTGGGCGCGTCGACCGGGTTGAGGCGCCCGCTCGGCTGGCGGTGCGAGGCGGCGGTGATCGCCTTGGAGAGCGAGGTCTCGCGCGAGAGCAGCCGGGCGCCGTCCATGCGCACGAAGGCGACGAGGTTGCCGCCCTCGTCGACGATGTTGATGTTCTGCGGCACGCCGAGCTCGTTCGCCTTGGCAAGCGCGGCGGCGAGCATCGCCAGCGCGCCTTCATGGGTCAGCTTGAGGGCGGGCCGGGTCGGGGCCGTCGCGGGCTTTTCGGGCATCGTCACCTCATTCATCGCCGGGAACGCCATAGGAGGGCGCGGTGGAGGGGTCGAGGGCGCGGGTCACATAGGCGTCCATCTGCGGCACCCAGAGCTGCCACAGCGCCTCGAGCTCGGCCATGACGTCGCCTTCCGACCAGTCGATGCGCAGGTCCGCGACCGACCACGCCACCTTGTCGACCAGCAGCATGCCGACCGAATGCACCGGGCCTTCTTCGCCGCCGGCGGCCACCGCCGCCTTCATCGCCGCCACGAGACGGTCGCCCAGATGCGCCTCGGGCATCGCGGCGAAGCTGTCGACCATCGCCTGCGGCACCTTGTCGGAGGCGAGCAGATTGCCCGCCGCCGCCACGTCCGGCCCCCGCGCGATGGCGTAGGTGCCGAGCGTCTTGGTGCCGGAATGGCCGGCGGAGCGCCCGAGCGTGTCGAGCACCACCACCTGCCGGTAGTCGAAGAACGGAGCCTCGGCTTCGAAGCGCGCCATCACCTCGTCGGGGGAGAGCCCCCCGGCGAGCAGGTCGAGCCCCTTGGGGCCGAGGGTCGGGTCGGTGATGTTCTGCGTGGCCACCACGCCCACGCCGGCGCGCGCATGGGCGCAGCGCGCCGCGACCGCCGGCGAGGAGGACGAGACCGCGATGCCGAACATGCCGGTGCGCGCGCAGCGCGCGGAGATGGAGAAGGTCACGCCGTGCCTCCCGCTCAGGCTGCGTCGGGGATGACCGCGGTCACCTCGATCTCGACCAGCCATTCCGGCCGCGCGAGCGCGGGCACGACGAGGCCGGTGGAGCAGGGGAACACGCCCTTCATCCACTTGCCCATCTCCTGATAGACCGCCTCGCGGTAGCGGATGTCGGTGACGTAGACGACGATGCGGCAGATGTGGCTCATCTCGCTGCCGGCTTCCTCCAGCAGCATCTTCACGTTCTGCATCGCCTTCTCGGTCTGCTTGCCGGCGTCGCCGACATGCACGCTCTCGCGGCTATCGAGGTCCTGGGCGACCTGGCCGCGCAGGAACACCATGGTGCCCTTGGCGACCACGCCCTGGGAGAGGTCGTTGTCGAGCTTCTGCTCGGGATAGGTTTCCTTGGTGTTGAAGGGACGCAGACGCTTGTGCACGACCATGGAAGGAGCCTCGCTGGGGGGTCAGAAGAGCGGTTCGGAAGGGGTGTCGCCGAGGGCGCGCGCGAGGGCGCGCATCAGCCGCTCGGCGCGGGCGAGCTCGTCGAGCCCGACCCATTCGTCGGCCTTGTGGGCGCGGGCGATGTCGCCGGGCCCGCAGACCAGGGTCGGGATGCCGGCCTCGAAATAGAGCCCCGCCTCGGTGCCGAAGGCAAGCGTGACCGGCGCCTCGTTGGAGCCGGTGAGGCGGGCGAGCCGCGCGGCGGCGGGAAGGTCGGCCGGGGTGTCGAGGCCGGGATAGGCGCTGATCGGCTCGACCGCTATGCCGGCCTCGGGCGCCTGCGCCTTCAGCTCCGCATCGACCCGCGCGACCAGCGCGTCGATCTGCGCCCGGATGGCGCCGGCATCGGCGCCGGGCACGGTGCGCACCTCATATTCCAGCACCGCGCGGTCCGGCACCAGGTTGAGCGCGACGCCGCCGTGCAGCGAGCCGACATGGACGGTGGTGAAGGGCGGGTCGAACGCCTCGTCGAGGGTCTGCGCGAGGCTGGCGCCGATCGCCTCCAGCCCGCAGGCGATGCGCGCCGCCGCCGCCACGGCATTGGCGGCGCGGTGGGGCAGGGCGGAATGGCCGCCCTTGCCGGTGACGACGAGGCGCTCGGCGAACTTGCCCTTATGGGCATGCGCCACCTTGAGCGAGGTCGGCTCGCCGACGATGCACAGCGCCGGCGGCACCGGCAGGGCGGCGGTGGCGGCGACGAGGTCGGGCGCGCCGGCGCAGCCCACCTCCTCGTCATAGGAGAAGCACAGATGCACCGGGCGCGCGCTCGCCTGCGCCACGAAGTCCGGCACCGCCGCCAGCACCACGGCGAGGAAGCCCTTCATGTCGGTGGAGCCGCGCCCGTAGAGGCGCCCGTCGCGGAGGGTGGCGGCGAAGGGCGGGCTCGACCAGTCTTGCCCCTCGACGGGCACCACGTCGGTATGGGCGGAGAGCGCGAGCCCGGGCCGGTCGGCCGGGCCGATGGTGGCGAGGAGCGAGGCCTTGTCGCCGGCCGCGTTCGGGATCAGACGGCTTTCGACGCCATGCGTGCGCAGATAGTCGGCGATGAAGGTGACGATCGGCAGGTTGGAGCGCGCGCTCACCGACTCGAAGCCGATGAGCGTGGAAAGAAGCTCGACGAGCCCGGCGGAGGGCCCGTCCTGCGCGCCTTCCGCCGGGCTCTTCGCGTCCAGGCTCTTCGCGCCGTCAGGCGCGCACGCCGTATCGCTCATGCCTCAGGCTGCCTGCAGCTTGTGATAGCCCCGGTTGGAATAGACGAGCGGCTTCCTCTCGGTCGATTCCAGCGCCATCACCTCGCCGGCGATGATGTGGTGGGTGCCGAACTCGAACACGCCGGCGATCCGGCAGTCGAAGCGGCACAGCGCGCCGCGCAGGATCGGCGAGCCGGTGTGGAGCCGGTCCCATTCGGCGACCTTGAAGCGGTCCTCGCGCAGCTCCGGGATCAGGCCGGCGAAGCTGTCGGCCACCCGGTGCTGGTCGTGGGCGAGGATGTTGGCCGCGAACACGCCGTTGCCCAGCAGCGTCGGAAGCATGCGGCTGCCCTTGTTGAGGCAGAACAGCACCGAGGGCGGCTCCATCGAGAGCGAGCACAGCGAGGAGACCGTCACGCCGCCGCGCCCGGTCTCGCCGTCGGTGGTGATGACGGTGACGCCGGAGGCCGTGCGGCCCATGGCCTCGCGGAACTGGGCGATGTCGATCTGGCTCATTTTCCGGTTCCCATCACCTTGTCCGACAGGCCCGCCGCCTTGCGCACGAAGTCGAGCGGACCGGAGAAGTCGAACGAGTTGTAGACGGCGTTGAGGTGGTTGAAGTGCGGCGCCTGGGCGAACTGCACGAAGGTCAGCCGGTGGCCGGCATAGTCCGAGTTGAGCAGGTCGCGGGCGAAGGCGAGCAGCTTGCGGCGGTCCTCCGCCTCCCACTGCTTGTTCAGCGTGTAGAACTTCTGCAGCCACTCGCCCGAGCCGGTGTTGTGGAACGAGGAGGCGTTCGGGGTGACGCAGATCTGGCCGCCGCACAGCTCGCGGGCGATGTGCATCATCGCCGGCAGGTTGGCGCAGGCGTGCACGCGCCCGGCATAGAGCAGCGACTGGTTCGGCATCAGCAGGCCGCCGGGGCTGGTCTGCGCGGTGGCGATGGCCGCGGTGAGATGCGCGTTGATGCCCTCGCGGTAGCACACCAGGTCGGCGAGCTTCTCGCGCACCGCCTGCAGCTTGTCGAGGCCGGTCTGCTTGGCGTTCCACATCGCCGCGCCGATCATCATGTCGGCGACGTAGAGCAGGCGGTGGACATAGGGGAACGCCGAGTAGCGGTGCAGCGTCGCGCGGATGTACTGGGCCGCCTTGGTGTGGCGGTAGAAGAACACGTTCTCCCAGGGGATCAGCACGTTGTCGAAGATGACGAGGGATTCGACCTCGTCGAACTTGTTGGCCAGCGGGTAGTCCTGCGGGTCGGTGCGGCCGGCGAAGGACGAGCGGCAGATCTGCTTCACGCCCGGCGCGCCCATGTCGATGATGCCGCCGACCGCGTAGTCGGACAGCGTCTCGTTGGTCCACGCGCCGACGGTCGGCTTCAGGAACGCCTGGTCGGCATAGGCGGCGGCGGTCTCGTACTTGGCGCCGCGGATGACGATGCCCGCGTCGGTCTCCTTGACGACATGGACCATCATGTCGGGATCCTGGTCCTGGGGCGGAAGGGAGCGGTCGCCCTTGGGATCGGTGTTCGCCGAGATGTGGAAGATGTCGTTGTCGAAGATGTTCTGGACGTGCCGATCGACATTGTCGGCGAAGCGGGGGTCGAACTCCGCCAGAACGTCACGTCCGTCGATGAGAGACCAGACTTCGCCGATCGTCTCGTCACCGACGCGGGTCACGACGCCGCCGATGTCCTTCATCACCGTGTCGACCGCCTCGACCTTGTCGGTCCAGTCCTTGGTTTCGCGGGGCGGCTTGTAGAAAATGGTGTTGCGCTTGTTGTCCTCGACGTAGGTCAGGCGGTCCTGATACTGCGCCTCGTGCGCCATGTCGTACATGCGGGCCCGGACATCGACGATCGGCTTGAAGGCCGGGTGGCTGGTGACATCCTTCACCCGCTCGCCGTCAATCCAGACTTCGCGACCGTCCTGAAGCCCCTCGCGATACTGCTCGCCTGTACGGATCATTGCTGCTTCCTTTTTCCTGCGAGGAAATATTGCGCCGGCCCGATGGATCGGTAAAATATTTTCGATTGGGTTTTGGGATCGAAAATTCCGATGAACGTGTCTCTCCGCGCGCTGCGCTACGTGGTTGCCACCGCTGATTTCGGCAATCTGACCGAAGCGGCGAAGCATCTGAACGTCTCGCAGCCCTCGATTTCGGCGGCGATCGCGCAGTTCGAGGCGGATTGCGGCGTGCAGGTGTTCGTGCGCCACCATGCAAAGGGCGTGACCACCACCATCGCCGGCACCCGCATCGTCAACGAGGCGCGGCTGCTGCTCAACCATGCGCGCGATTTCGGCCAGAACGCGCGCGCCATGTCCGACGAGGTGCGCGGCGAGATCGCGGTGGGCTGCTTCTGGACCATCGCCACCCATTTCATGCCGAGCCTGCTCTCCGCCTTCGCCGAAAGCCATCCCGGCATCACGGTGAGCCTCGACGAGGGCGACCAGCAGCAGATTCTCGAGGGCATCATCTCCGGGCGCACCGAGCTGGCGCTGTCCTACGAGTTCGCCCGCCCCGACGAGGTGGTGGCCGAGCCGCTGGCCGAGCTGCCGCCCTATGCGGTGCTGCATCCCGACCACCCGCTGAGCCAGCGCGAGCGCATCAGCCTCGCGGACCTGCGCGACGAGCCGTTCATCCTGCTCGACCTGCCGCATTCGCGCGATTACTTCCTGAGCCTGTTCCAGACCGTGGGCGTCGAGCCGCAGATCGCCTTCCGCTCCAAGGCCTATGAACTGACGCGCGGGCTGGTGGGGCACGGGCGCGGCTACACGATCCAGAACGTGCTGCCGCGCAGCCTGAGCACCCATGATGGCGGGCGCGTCGCCGCCGTCCCGCTGACCGACAAGCTGCCGCCGGTGCGCCTCGTCAGCCTCAAGCTGCGGCGGCAGGCGCCGCGCCCGGCGGTGGAGGTGTTCGCGCGCCACCTCAAGGCATGCTTCTCGCCCGGCGGCATCTTCGAGCCGGGCACGCTCTCCCCGCGCGTGACGCTGCGCTGAGGCCGGGCGCCTTACCTGGGTCCGGCATCGCGGCGCGACGGGTCGGCGGGCGCCTTCATAGGCGGGAACTATCCTCTCCATCGGCAAACTGTTTCCTGCGCCGATGCGCTGCCGATTGCCGCGCTCGGCGGGCGCTCGGTAGTCTCCGGCCTCTTTGGCTGAGGGAGCGGTGCCGGCCCGGCCGGGCGCCGGGCAGGGTGCAATGAGCTGGATCAAGGTCCTCACGACGTCCGACTACAAGGTCACGCCGTGGAAGAATGGCGGCGGCGTGACGCAGGACGTGCTGCTGCTGCCCGAAGGCGCGACGCAGGAGGATTTCGACATCCGGCTCAGCTTGGCGCCGATCGTCGCCGAGGGGCCGTTCTCCTCCTTCCCCGGGGTCGATCGCCATATCACCCTGCTGACGCGCGAGCGCCTCTCGCTCGTCTTCGGCAGCGAGACGCGCGAGTTGAACCGGCTCGAGCCGCTCTATTTCGACAGCGTCCAGCAGCCGCGCTCGCTGCTGCCCGACGGGGCGGTGCGGGTGTTCAACGTGATGACCCGGCGCGGGCGCTGGAACGCGCAGGTCATGCCCGCCTCCGGCGCCACCGAGCCGCTGCTCGCCGCGCCCGACGGGGGCCTGCTGGTGCTGCACGCGGTGAGCGGCACCTGGCAGGTCGGCCACGCGCTAGGCTCGGTTGTGGTGCGCCCCGGCGAGACGCTGGTCTCGAGCGAGGAGGCGACGCTGCGTGCGAGCTGCGAGCCCGCGGGCGAGGCCGTGGTGGCCTTTCTGGCGCCGACCGGCCCGCGCTGAAACACGGATTGGAATTTCCTATCTTGAAGACTGGCTAAAAGTATTTTTCTATCCATCCTGATGCGGCAACATTTCCTGACAGGAAAAACGATTGAGGCACGGAGCGGGCTGATGAGGCTTTTTCAGGCGCGGCGGCACGATCGCGCTCCCGCGCGGCGGCAAGTGCGCGGCGCGATGGGGAAAGCTCGTCCCTTCTCCCGCGTCCCGGCCGCGTGCCGCATGGCGGCGTCATGAGCGCCGACGCGCTGGTCTTCTACAGCCCGGTGGACAGCGCCGCCGGCTGGCAGGAGGCGATGGCGGCCGAGCTGCCGGACCTCGACTTCCGCGTCGACCCCGAGGTCGGCAATCCCGAGGAGGTGGCCTATGTGCTCGCGTGGCTGCCGCCCAAGGGGTTCTTCTCCCGCTTCCCGAACCTCAAGCTGGTGACCAATCTCGGCGCCGGCGTCGACGCGCTGGTGAACCGGGACGATCTGGCGCCGGTGAAGTTCTCGCGCCTGTCGGACCCCGGCATGGTGGCGATGATGACGAGCTACGTCGTGTTCGCCGTCACCCGCTACGCCCGCGACATGCACATCTTCGAGCGCGCCACCCGGCGCGGGGAGTGGGAATATGTCCACCCGCGCCCGCTGGCGGACATCAAGGTGGCGGTGCTCGGCCTCGGCGAGCTCGGCGGGCCGGCGGCGCGCACCCTCGCCTTGATGGGCTTCACCGTCACCGGCTGGTCGCGCTCGCCCAAGCAGATCCCGGGCGTCGCCTCCGAGACCGGCGCCGACGGGCTGGAGCGGGTGCTGGCGGGCAACGAGATCATCGTCAGCCTGCTGCCGCTCACCCCGCAGTCGCGCCACCTGATCGGCGCGCGCGAATTCGCGCTGATGCCGAAGGGCGTGAAGTTCATCAACGCCTCGCGCGGGGCGGTGGTGGACGAGGCGGCGATGATCGCGGCGCTGCGCTCCGGCCAGATCGGGGAGGCGACGCTCGACGTGTTCGAGACCGAGCCGCTACCCGCCGGCCACCCGCTCTGGTCGTTCGACAACGTTCTGATCACGCCGCACATGGCGAGCATCACCGTGCCGGGCCTGGCGGCGCGCGACGTGGCGGAGAGCATCCGGCGCGTGAGGCAGGGGCTGGCGCCGCTGCACGAAGTCGACCCCGCCCGCGGCTACTGAGCCGGCCGGGCGCGTGAAGATCCGGGCGGCTGAAGCCGTCCCAAATAAAGAGGTGGAACGATGAAGAAGCTGTGCATCGCACTGGGCGCCCTGGCCGTGATGGCCACCGGCGCATCGGCTCAGGATAAGCTGGTCATCAGCACCTGGGGCGGCAACTGGAAGGAAGGCGTCCAGATCGTCGGCAAGGAATTCACCAAGCGCACCGGCGTCGAGGTCGAGTACATCACCGGCGGTACGCTCGACCGGCTGGCCAAGGCCAAGGTCGCGAAGGACAATCCCGAGGCCGACCTCGTGAACACCACCGGCCAGGTGGGCTATCTCTACCATGCCGACGGGCTGATGGAGAAACTCGACTGGTCGAAGATCCCCAACGCCGCCAAGCTCTACCCGATGGCGAAGCGCTCCGACTACACGGTCTCCGACTATGTGTACGTCTACACGCCCGCCTTCCGCACCGACCTGATGCCCAAGGGCTTCAAGATCGATTCGTGGAGCACGCTGTGGGGCGACGAGGTGAAGGGCAAGCTGGCGCTGCCGGACTTCGACCCGAGCCACATCATCATCGCCGCCACCAAGCTCGCCGGCGTGACGCCCGAGCAGTGGGACCAGGTGAAGCCGAAGCTGCTGGAGCTGAAGAAGAACATCAAGACCTTCTACCAGTCGGACGCCACCAGCCAGAACCTGATGCGCACCGGCGAGAGCCCGGTGCAGGTGCTGCTCAACATCAATGGCTACCACCTGCAGAAGCTCGGCATGCCGGTCGAGATCGACGTGCCGAAGGAAGGCGCGGTGGTCGGCGTGGACGTCTGGGGCATCGCCAAGAACACCAAGCACAAGGACTGGGCCGAGCAGTTCCTGAACATCGCCCTCGAGCCGGAAATGCTCGCCAAGCTCTGCAACTTCCACAAGTGCTCGCCCATGAGCCCGGAAGCCAAGCTCGATCCGGAGATCGCCAAGCTGCCCGGCATCTTCACCAGCCAGGAGCAGATCGAGAAGGAAGCCATCGTGCTCGACGACAAGACCTATGCCACCCTGCTGCCGCAGTGGAAGGTGTGGTTCACCGAGAACATGATGCACTGAGCCTGAGGCCCAACAGGAGAACCGTCCGGCCCGGCGCTCCCGCGCCCGGGCCGGATGGAGACGTGACATGACCCGACGCTGCCCGTTCTTCGTCACCTTTCTCGCGCCCGCGGTGGTGACGGCCGTGATCCTGGCCGCCGCCATCCTCGAGGTGCTGCAGTACAGCGTGCGGGAGTTCATCCCCGGCTCGCTGGACGTCGGCGGCTTCACCCTCGAGAATTTCGTGCGCATCAACCGGCCGATCTACTGGCTGGTGCTGCTCGACACCTTCTACATCAGCCTGCTCACCGCGGTGTTCTCGCTGCTGCTGAGCTACCCGGTCGCCTTTGCGCTGGTGCGGGCCAGGCGCGACTGGGTGCGCTCGCTGCTGATCTCGCTGTCGATCACCCCGCTCTTCACCGGCGAGATCGTGCGCACCCTGTCGTGGATGCTGACGCTGGGCGCGGACGGCTTCGTCAACTCGATCCTGCGCAAGCTGTCGATCATCGATATGCCGATCCAGCTCATGTACACCCGCTTCGGCGTGGTGGTGGCGCTGGTGCAGTTCTCCATGCCGGTGATGATCATCCTGCTCGCCACCGCGATCAGCCATGTCGACCGCGACTGCGAGAAGGCGGCCGCCAATCTCGGCGCCAGCCCGACCGCCGTGTTCTGGCGCATCACCCTGCCGCTGACCATGCCCGGCATCCTCTCCGGCGTGGTGGTCATCTTCGCCTGGACCATGAGCGCCTTCTCCACCCCGCAGCTGATCGGCGGCGGCAAGGTGCTGATGATCTCCAACCTCGCCTATCTGCAGGGCTTCTCCGTGCTCAACATGCCGTTCGCGGCGACGCTGAGCCTGATCGCGCTCGTCGCCGCGCTCGGCAGCCTCGCCTTGATGAAGTCGGCAACCGGGCGCCTCGAGAAGCGCCTGGCGATCCACTGAGGATTTGAGCGATGCGCGTCTTCGCCTTCTGGAGCCTGGTGACGGCGATCCTCGTCTACATGACGCTGCCGACCATCGTGGTGCTGATGACCTCGGTCAACCCGACCGAGATCCTCGCCTTCCCGCCCGAGGGCATCTCGTTCCAGTGGTACCAGAAGGCGGTTACCTATCCCGACTTCCAGTCCGCCTTCTGGAACGGGATCGTCGTCACCAGCTTCGCCTCGACGCTGGCGCTCATCGTCGGCTCGACCTTTGCCTGGCTGGTCAACCGCTACGAGTTCGCCGGGCGCGGCGTGCTGGAGGCGGTGCTGTGGTCGCCGCTCATCATCCCGCACTTCACGCTCGGCTTCGGCTTCCTGCTGCTCGGCGGCGCGTTCCGGCTGCAGCAGGGTTACGTGATGGTGGTGCTGGCGCACATGGTGCTGGTGATGCCGTTCGTGACGCGGGCGGTCTATGTCAGCCTCGCCAATGTCGACAGCGACCTCTCCCGCGCGGCGGCCAATCTCGGCGCCTCGCCCTTCCACGTGCTGACGCGGATCGAGCTGCCGCTGGTGCTGCCCGGCATGGCGGGCGGCTGGCTGATCGCGGCGGTGATCTCCTTCACCGAGTTCACAGCCTCGCTCTATGTCACCGGCAGCCGCACCCAGACCCTGCCGGTCGCCATGTACAACTACATTCGCGAATATGCCGACCCGACCGTGTCGGCGATCTCGGCGATGCTGATCATCGCCACCACCCTCCTCATGTTCATCGCCGACCGCGCCTTCGGGCTGCGGCGCGTGCTGGCGATCGACACCCACTAGCGCCGTCTGCCCCGGGTTCGCCCCGGAAGGCGGGCGCGCTGCCCATCACGACGTGCCGGAGAGCTGACGCATGAACCCGAGCAACCCCGCCGATCCCGCCGTCGAGATCGTGCGCGTCCGCAAGGACTATGGCAGTGCGGTGGGCGTCGCCGACGTCTCGCTCACCGTCGGCCGGGGCGAGTTCGTCACCCTGCTCGGCCCGTCCGGCTGCGGCAAGTCGACCCTGCTCGGCATGATCGCCGGCTTCGTCGACCCGACCGCCGGCAAGATCATCGTCGACGGCGCCGACGTGACGCAGGTGGAGCCCTATCGCCGCGACATCGGCATGGTGTTCCAGAGCTACGCCCTGTTCCCGCACATGAACGTCTACGACAACGTCGCCTTCGGCCTGCGCATGCGCAAGCTGTCGAGGGCCGAGATCGACGCCGAGGTGCGGCGCGTGATCGAGATGATGAAGCTGGGCGGGATGGAGGAGCGCCGGGTGCGCCAGCTCTCCGGCGGCCAGCAGCAGCGCGTGGCGCTGGCCCGCGCCATCGTCATCCGCCCCAAGGTGCTGCTGCTCGACGAGCCGCTCTCCGCGCTCGACAAGAACCTGCGCGCGCAGATGCAGGTCGAGCTGTCGGACCTGCACCGCAAGACCGGGCTGACCACCATCTTCGTCACCCACGACCAGGGCGAGGCGCTCAGTCTCTCCGACCGCATCGTGGTGATGAATCGCGGCGAGGTGCAGCAGGTGGCGCCGCCGATCGAGCTCTACCGCACGCCCGCCAACGGCTTCGTCGCCTCCTTCATCGGCGAGATCAACGCCCTGCCGGCGGGGCGCTACGAGATCGCCGGCGGCGAGGCGGCGCTGGTGCTGCCGGGCATCGGCCGGCTGACCGCGCCGGCGCGGCCGGAATGGCGCTTCGGCCACGGCACCGAGGTGCGCGCCTTCCTGCGCCCCGAGCACGTGCAGCCCACCGGCGCGCAGCCCGGTGACGGCGCGAACCGGATCAGCGGCGTGGTGGCGGCCCATGTCTATCAGGGCTCGCACACCATCACCCGGGTGACGGTGGAGGGGATCGGTCTGGTGGAGACGCGGGTGACGGGCGCCGAGATCATGGCCGAGGCGCCGGTCGGCGCGCCGATCACGCTCACCCTCGATCTCGGCCAGGCGGTGCTGCTCGGCGAGGGCTGAGGCGCGGGAGACGGCGGCGGGGTACGGTCCGGCTACCAGCTCAATCCGGCTCAGCTCAGCACGGCCTCGGCTTCGGCCGGGCGGTGGAAGAAGAAGCCCTGATAGCGGGACGCGCCGAGCTCGCGCAGCTTGGCGAGTTGCACCTCCTGCTCGACCCCCTCGGCGACCAGCTCGAGCTTGAGCGAGCGCGCGATCGAGATGGCGGCGCGCATCAGCGCCTCGTCGATCGGGTCCTGGAGCAGGTCGCGCGTCACCGTCCAGTCGATCTTGATGCCGTCGACCGGCAGCCGCTTCAGCGCCTCGAACGAATTGTAGCCATTGCCGAAATCGTCGAGATAGATGTGCAGGCCGCGCGACCTGAGATCGCTCAGGAAGGCGCTGATCTGGCCGATGTCGTCGATTTCCTCGGTCTCGGTGATCTCCATCCTCAGCGCCTGCTCGACGCCGGGATACATCTCCAGGAGGTCGATCAGGTTGCGCTGGAAGGCGAGGTCGGCCAGCGAATTGGCGCCGACATTGACCGAGATGTACTGCTGCGCGCCGCGGCTGATGAGGCGCAGCGCGAGGTCGGTGGCGTGGCGCAGCACCCAGGCGTCGATCCGGCCCATCAGCCCCAGCCGCCGCGCCGCCGGCAGGAACTGGCCGGGGCCGCAGGAAGCGCCGTCCTCGTCGATCAGCCGGATCAGCGCCTCGTAGCCGAGCACGTTGCGGTGGTCGTCGACGATCGCCTGGAGGTGCAGCGAGAAGCGGTCGAGCTCGAGCCCGAGCTGGATCCGCTCGGCCCAGCTCAGCCGCTGCTGGGTGACGTTCACCTTCGGGTCGCCGAGGTCGTAGACCTGCACGCGGTCGCGGCCGGCATCCTTCGCGACGTAGCAGGCGGTGTCGGCCGCCGCCAGCAGGCTCGAAGGGGTGGCGAGCGCCGGCGTGCTGTGGGCGAGGCCGATGCTCAGCCCCACCGCGAAGCTGCGGCCTCCCGCCATGAAGGAGCGGCCATGGGTGGCGCTGTTGAGGCGGCGGGCGATGCGCAGCACCTCGGATTCGTCGAGCCCGGTGAGGATGACGGCGAACTCGTCGCCGCCGAGCCGCGCGACCATGTCGTCGCCGCGCACCTGCCCGCGCAGGAACTGCCCGACCTCGCGGAGCAGGTCGTCGGCGGCGGCGTAGCCGACCGCGTCGTTGATGCCCTTGAAATGATCGAGGTCGATGAAGGCGAGCCAGATCTCGCGCGGGTCGCGGTCGCGCAGGAGCTGGCCGAGCCGCTCCTCCAGCGCGAAGCGGTTCGGCAGCCCGGTCAGCAGGTCGTGGCGGGCGTGGCGGGCGATCAGGCTGGCGAACTCGGCGAGCGCCTCGGTCTGCTGGCGCAGCTGCTCGCGCATGACGATCAGCTCGGCCTCGCGCTTCTTCTGGGTGGTGAGCTCGGTCCACACGCCGACCGTGTGGCCGTCGTCGGTATGGCTGTGGCTGACCAGCATCCAGCCGCCGTTGCGCAGCGGGATCTCGACCCGGCGCGCGGGCACCTCGCGCAGCTCGGCCATCAGCGAGGCGACGAAGTCCGCGGGAATGTCCTCGGCGAAGAAGCCGCCGCGCTCCGCCTCCTCGAGCACCTCGTGCAGCGCCCGGCCGGAGCGTAGCGACACGCCGGCGGCGGCGAACATCTCGCGCATGTGGCTGTTGGCGAGCAGGATCCGGTCGCCGGCGTCGAGCAGCACGAAGCCCTCGCCGAGGCTGTCTATGGCGTCGAGCAGCTTCTTCTCGTCCGATTTAAGGGTGCTGATGTCGCTCCAGGTGGCGACGATCCAGCCGTCCGGCGTGCGGTATTCGCGGACCTGGGCCCAGCCGCCGTTCTCGAGCGGGATGTTGAATGGCTCGCCGGTGGCGGCGTGGTGCCGGCGCATGCGCTCGGCGACGTAGTCCTCGGGGCTGTCGACCCAGCTCCATTCCCCGGAGGGAACCGAGGCGAGGGCGGTGAAGGTGAGCCCGTGCAGGTCGCCGAGCGTTTCCAGAAACGGGAAAATCTCGATGAAGCGGCGGTTGTGGAGGACCATGCGGTCCTCGGGGTCGAACAGGGCGAAGCCGTCCTTGAGCGACTCGAGCGCGGACAACAGGTGACCTGTCACCTCGGCACCGGGACGCGGGCCGGAAGGTGAACGGACCGAATCCGACCTGTTAGAACGTCCGGCTTCAATCATGGTTACAAGGGCCCGCCCGATCGCCCCGCCTCGAACCATCCCACCGGGCGCCGAGACACTTGATAAGTCAATATAGCCCCACCGCACATACCGAGTTTGGTGGCATTTCAATACTATTTTGCCGTTAGAGCAAGCTTACCGCGCGGCCGGGTTTGAGATTGCACGGGCAAGGTTTACATAAGCTGAGCACGCGTCCGGGAGAAACCGATGCCCGCACCGCCCTTCGGACGGCCCTCCGCGCAGCCTCTCGCACGACCGGCTGACCGAGCTTCGCCGCGCGCCGCGCACGGTGCTGCCGCGCCGGGCGCAGGCGGGCGGGCGCGCTGGCGCGATGACGTGCCGCGCCGGGCCGCGACCTGGCTGATTGCCGTCGCCGGGCTGGTATTGCTGGGTGCGGCGATTGGCCTGTGGGCCCGTCACGGTGCCGCCGTTTTCTTCGACTTGATGGCGGCAGGCTTCGCCTATTGCATCTGAAGGCGAAGGCATCTTCGCTGGTGCCGCCCGGCGCCGTACCCCACGGGCGCGACGCGCGCCCACGCTCCACGCAGGCCGCCTCATGTCGCATCGCCGTGTCCTTATTCTCCTTGTCGCCTTCGTGATCGGAGCGGCCGCGGTCGTCGCCGGCACGCTCGCCCTGCTGCCGAACTCGAACAGCACCGTCGCCGCGCAGACCACGATCGGCGGCCCGTTCGAGCTGGTCGACGAGGACGGGCAGAAGGTGACGCAGGAGAGCTATCTGGGCGAGCCGATGCTGGTGTTCTTCGGCTTCACCCACTGCCCGGACATCTGCCCGACCACGCTGTTCGAGATGTCCCAGGTGTTCGACGCGCTGGGCGAGGACGCGCGCAAGGTCAACGGCCTGTTCATCACCGTCGACCCCGAGCGCGACACGCCGGAGGTGATGAAGTCCTATCTCGGCAGCTTCCATCCCAGCATTCAGGGGCTGTCGGGCACGCCCGAGCAGATCGCCGCCGTCACCAAGGCCTACCGGGTCTATTACAAGAAGGTCCCGACCCAGGACGGCGACTACACGATGGACCACACCGCCATCGTCTACCTGATGGGCAAGGACGGCGAGTTCATCGCCCCGTTCAATCTGAAGCGCTCGCCGCAGGACGCGGCCGCCGAGCTGCGCCGCTACCTCTAGGGCGCCCGGAAGGTCCCGGTCCCGGCCCCGATCCCGCTTTCACGGCGAGCGCCATGCGCAGGCGCCGGCGCGAGGTGCGCGCCAGCCCGTGGTCGGTCTTCTCCCAGTAGTGCGGGGCGAGGATGAGCTGGGCGAGCGCGCGCCAGGCGGCGAGCGACATCATCAGCCAGTAGGCCGGGATCAGCGGCGCCACCCGCGCGAGGCCCGGCAGGCCGCGCCGGCGCATGCCGACCACGGTACACAGCAGCGTGCTCGCATAGCCGAGCACCAGCACCGCGACGCCGATGCCCTCCAGCGCCGCGGCTGCGGTGCCGGCCGGGGCGGGCTGGCCGGCGAGCCAGCCGGCGAGGAGCGCGACGGCGAAGAACGGGTGCATCAGCGCCGCCGCCACCCCGCCGCCGAGCAGGAACAGCAACGCCAGCGCGCCGCCCCAGCCGGTCTCGCGGGCCAGCCGGCGCGGATGGCGCCCATGCACCAGCAGGGTCTGCATCCAGCCCTTGTACCAGCGGGTGCGCTGGAGCAGCCACGGGCGGGCCGCGCGCGGGGCCTCCTCGTCGGTGGTCGAGCCGATGACGGCGGTGCGCCAGCCCGCGCGCGCCAGCCGGACGCCGAGATCGGCGTCCTCGGTGACGTTGCACGGATCCCAGGCACCGAGCCGCTCCAGCACCTCGCGGCGGAAATGGTTGGAGGTGCCGCCGAGCGGCACCGGCAGGCCGCACAGGCCGAGCATCGGCAGCACGACGTCGAAATGGCCGGCATATTCGGCCGCGAACTGCCGGGTGATCCAGCTGTCGGCCATGTTGTCGATGGCGAGGCGCGCCTGCACGCAGCCGACCGAGCGCCCGCGCGCGCCCTGCAGCACGGCGCAGACCCGCCGCGGCTGCAGCGGGTCGGGCACGTCCTCCGCGTCGAAGATGCCGATCACGCTGCCATGGGCGAAGGGGAGGGCCGCGTTCAGCGCTTTCGGCTTGGTCTTCGGCCCGGCCTCGGGCGCCACCACGATCTCGAAGCCGGGCCTCAGCGCATGGCGGACGATGGCGGCGGTGGTCTCGGCGTCGTCGGGCTCGATCACCATCAGGATCTGCAGCTTCTCGCGCGGGTAGTCGATGGCGTCGAGCGCCTCGACGAGCTGGGGCACGACCCGCGCCTCGCGGTAGAGCGGCACGATCAGGCTGTAATGGGGCAGCAGCCGGTCCGAGCGCAGCGGCGGCGGCTCGGGCTCGGGCTCCATGGTGCAGGCGGCGAGGCGCAGCCCGCACCAGCCGAGCAGCAGCGCGGCCAGCAGCACCGCAACTGGCAGCATCACCGGCGCGGGGGCGGCGCGCATCAGGAACGGCAGCACCGCGAGCAGCAGGCCGATCCCCGCCATGACCAGCCGCGAGGCACCGAGCGTGCCCGCCGACTCGCTGGGCCGCGTGTGCAGCAGGCGGAAGGCGGCGAGCCGGCCGAGCTCGGGCCCGAAGCGCCGGCGGGCGAAGGCGGCGAGCCGTTCCGGGCTGGTCAGGGCGATGCGCCCGCGCAGCTCGGCCCGGGCGGCGAGGCGCGCGGCGAGCTCGCGCAGCCGGCGCCCGCGTGCGGCGACGATGAGCCGGCCGGTGCCGTCCGCCAGCACGCCGCTGCGCATCAGCCCGCCGATATCGGCGACCGAGGGGATGGCGGGCGTGTTCGAGAGAGCTCCCGGCCGGGCGTCCGGCTCGAGCGGCTCGAAGCGCAGGCCAAGCCGCTGCGCCGCCGCCCCGGCGAGCCGGTCGGCGGAGACGAGACCGGCAGCGAGCAGCACCTCGTCGGCGCCGATTCCCAGCCGCTCGGCGCGGCGTATGGCATAGGCGAGGTCGGCCGGGTCGAGCCGCCCGGCGAGGCCGGCGATCTCGACCGGCACCGCGGACTCCGCACCGGCGGCATCCGCGGCCCTAAGGCTCGTGCACGGTCTCATGCGTTCGCGCGGTCCCCAACCCCTCGCCTAGCCCGTCCCGACACGGTACAAGACCGCTGCGACGCAGCAAGAGGCGGTAGCCGGAGCGGGTTCGGGTTTGGCCGGGTATTTCGTGAAAACCGGGTATTTCGTGACGACGACCACGGCGCGCCTGTGTGTCGCGGCCTTGCTCGCACTGGCCGCGCCGCTGCTGGCGGACCGCGCCGGCGCGCAGCCGGCGGCGCCTCAGGCCGCGCCCAAGGCGGCTCCCCAGGCGGCACCCAAGGCTGCGCCCAACGCGGCGCCGGGCGGGGTCGCGCGGCTGCCGGCGGTCGACGTGCCCGGCTTCTGGGACCCCAAGCGCCGGCCCGACCGGCCCGACGTGACGCAGCTTCCCACCCAGATCCGCTTCGTTACCACCGAGGACTATCCGCCCTTCAGCTTCCGCGGCGAGGACGGCCGGCCGGCGGGCTTCAACGTCGACATCGCGCGCGCCATCTGCCAGGAGCTGGCGATCACCTGCACGCTCGAGATCATGCCGTTCGGCGATCTTGTCGCCGCGCTCGACGAGGGCAAGGCGGACGCGGCCATCGCCGGCATCGCCATCACGCCGGAGAGCCGCAAGACGGTCGACTTCACCGACCGCTACTTCCGCTCGCCGGCCCGCTTCGTCGGCCGGCGCGTCGACCTCCCGACGGGGGCGGGCGCGCAGGCGACGCCGGAACAGGTGACGCCGGGCTCGATCGCCTCCAAGACGGTCGGCGTGATCGGGGGCACCGCGCATGAGGCGTTCCTGCGCGACCTGTTCGCCGAGACCGCGATCCGCGCCTATCCCGACGCCGCGGCGTTGCGCGCGGCGCTGCGCAAGGGCGAGGTGGACCTGATCTTCGGCGACGGCGTGGAGCTCGCGCTGTGGCTGAACGGAACCCAGTCGCAGAACTGCTGCGCCTTCGTCGGCGGCCCCTTCACCGAGAGCCGCTATTTCGGCGAGGGCATGGGGGTGGCGGTCAAGCGCGGCAACGAGGCGCTGCGCCAGTCGCTCAACTACGCCTTCGCCCAGCTCTGGGAGGAGGGGGTCTATACCGACCTCTATCTGCGCTGGTTCCCGATCAGCGTTTATTGACGCGGAAGGACGGACTTCCTAGACGTGTCCGCCCGGACGGCGAGCGCCGTCCCAGCCACTTTCTTCAAGCAAGGCCCGGAGACCAGATCATGACGGCGACCGCTCAGGTCGAGGATGTTGCAGCCGAACTGCGCAGCGCAGCGGAGACCGCCGGCGCCTGGCCGTTCGAGGAAGCGCGCAAGATCATCGAGCGGCTGAAGCGGAAACCCAAGGACGAGGTGCTGTTCGAGACCGGCTACGGCCCCTCGGGCCTGCCCCATATTGGAACCTTCGGCGAGGTGGCGCGCACCACCATGGTGCGCCACGCCTTCCGCGTGCTCACCGACGACAAGGTGCCCACGCGGCTGCTGTGCTTCTCCGACGACATGGACGGGATGCGCAAGATCCCCGACAACGTGCCCGACCCGGCGGCGCTGAAGCCCTATCTGCAGATGCCGCTGACCCGCGTGCCGAACCCGTTCGGCGGCGGCTATGACAGCTTCGGCGCCCACAACAACGCCATGCTGCGCCGCTTCCTCGACACGTTCGGCTTCGACTACGAGTTCGCGAGCGCGACCGAATACTACGCCTCCGGCAAGCTCGACGCGGTGCTGCTGAAGGCGGCCGAGAAGTACGACGCCATCATGGAGGTGATGCTGCCGACGCTCGGCGAGGAGCGGCAGGCGACCTATTCGCCCTTCCTGCCGATCTCGCCGACCTCGGGGCGCGTGCTCTACGTGCCGCTGAAGGAGGTGAACGCCTCGGCCGGCACCATCACCTTCACCGACGAGGACGGGGTCGACAAGACCGTGCCCGTCACCGGCGGCAAGGTGAAGCTGCAGTGGAAGCCGGATTTCGGCGCCCGCTGGGCGGCGCTCGACGTCGATTTCGAGATGTTCGGCAAGGACCACCAGACCAACGCGCCGATCTACGACCGGATCTGCGAGATCCTCGGCGGGCGGGCGCCCGAGCACTTCGTCTACGAGCTGTTCCTGGACGAGATCGGCCAGAAGATCTCGAAGTCCAAGGGCAACGGGCTGACCATCGACGAGTGGCTGACCTATGCGAGCCCGGAGAGCCTGGCGCTCTACATGTTCCAGTCGCCGCGCTCGGCCAAGAAGCTGCACTTCGACGTCATCCCCAAGGCGGTGGACGAGTATTACGGCTTCCTCTCCCGCTACCCCTCGCAGGATTGGAAGAACCGGCTCGGCAACCCGGTCTGGCACATCCATTCCGGCAACCCGCCGGTGGAAGAGCTGCCGCTGACCTTCGGCCTGCTGCTGAAGCTCGCCTCGGCCTCCAACGCCGAGGACAAGGGCGTGCTGTGGCGCATCATCGAGCGCTACGCGCCGGGCACCTCGCCCGCCACCCACCCGACGATCGACAAGCTGGCGGGCTATGCGGTGCGCTACTTCATCGACCGGGTGAAGCCCTACCGGAAGTTCGACACGCCGACGCCGTTCGAGGCGCAGGTGCTGGGCGAGCTCGACGCGGCGCTGGCCGCGCTCGGGCCGGCGGACGACGCGGAGATCCAGAACGTGATCCTCGACGTCGCCCGCAAGCATCCCGAGTACCAGAACCTCAAGGCCAAGTCGCCGACCGGCGGGCCGGGCGTCTCGCGGGCCTGGTTCGAGATGCTCTACCGCACCCTGCTGGGCGAGAAGGAGGGGCCGCGCTTCGGCACCTTCGTCGCCGCCTACGGCATCCCCGAGACCAGGGCGCTGATCGCCCGCGCGCTCTCGGGCGAGCTGGCGAAAGGGGCGGCATGACGAAGGTGGTGTGAGGCGCGGCGCGAGGGGGCGGCAATGGCGCCCGCTCGCGGACCGCGACGCCGGCCGCTTGGCCGGCCATCCACCGGACGGAAGACGGACCAATCGATCGGGGCAGGGCAGGCAGCAGGGCGTCGAGGCCCGACATGGAACCCCCATGTCGGCATCGCGCCGAAAGGTGAGCGACTCCATGGCCTTGACCGACTTCGACCGACGCCGCATCGAGCTCTACCTCGCCGGCCTGCACGGCCCCGACCCCGATGCGGACCATGAGGACGACCTGCGCGACACGATCCTGTGCGGGGCCTGCGAGACGCGCGAGAGCATCGACCGCCGCTATCCCGACTATTTCTCCAACGGGCTCGGCATCGTCTACAGCACCTATATCAAGCAGGCGCAGGACTTCTTCGCCTTCGTCGCGCCGCGCTCGTGCTTCGCGCTCTGCGCGGCCGACAATCGCGCGCGCTTCTCCCATCCGACCATCGTGAAATCGCGGCTCGTCGCCGACCGGGACGCGAAGGGCGTGCTGCTGCCCCTCGACCGCAACCGTCACTGGGACGACCTGCTGCGGGTCTCGCAGTGCGACCGCCCGTTCGAGCAGAAGGACGACAGGCTGGTCTGGCGCGGGGCGACGACGGGCGTCTTCAACCGGAGCGATGAGTCGCTCGACTATTCGGCCCGCTATTACGTGGCGTTCCAGAAGCACCGGAACGCCAATATCGACCTGAAATACAGCAAGCTGGTCCAGCTCGACGGCTGCATCGACAACGTGCCGATCGACCTGATCTGGGCGCATCACGATGCGAGGGGCCTGACCATCGCCGAGCAGCTGGGGTCGAAATTCCTGCTCTGCCTGGAAGGAAACGATGTCGCCACCGGGCTGAAATGGATGATGGCCTCGAACTCGACCGTCATCATGCCGGCCCCGACCTGCGAGACCTGGTTCTGCGAGGGCGAACTGGTGCCGTGGGAGCACTATGTGCCGGTCGAGCACGACCTCTCGAACGTCGAGGAGGTCCATGACTGGTGCCTATCGAACAAGGGAAGGTGCCGGGAGATCGCCGAGAACGGCAAGGCGTTCGTCTCCCGCTTCCTCGACACATGGACCGAAATGAGCATCATCCGCACGGTGGTGCGCGAATATCTCGACCATTCGGACGTCCACATCGACTTTCCCTCTGGGGAACGGCTGGCGCAGGTGCGGAACTACGCCCGGCTGCAGCTCCGGCTGGCGCGCTTCGTCATGTACGGCGCGATGATACGCAGGAAGATCGGCACCTTGCGGCCGGGCGGGGACCCGATACCCGCCGGCGGCCTTCCGTCCGGGCGTGCGGCGTCCTAACCTGCCGGAAAACGGGAGGACGATATGGACGAACACGCCCCGCACGATTCCCATGGCCATGACCATGCCCATGCCGAGCGCTGGAAGCATGACGGGGTGCGCGTCATCAAGGGCGACCGGCTCGACGACAACACCGCGCAGACGCCCGGCATGTACCGGCAGGCGGCGATCAACCATGCCCGGGTCGGGGCCCAGAAGATCTGGGCCGGCACGGTGACGATCCAGCCCGACGCCAAGACCGGCGTGCACCATCACGGCGCGCTGGAGAGCGTGATCTACGTGGTGCGCGGGCGCGCCCGCATGCGCTGGGGCGACCGGCTCGAATATGTCGCCGAGGCGGAAGCGGGGGACTTCATCTTCGTGCCGCCCTACGTGCCGCACCAGGAGATCAACGCCGATCCCGACCAGCCGCTGGAATGCGTGCTGGTGCGCTCCGACAATGAGGCGGTGGTGGTGAACATCACGGATGTCGAGCCGGTGGAGAAGCCGGAAGAGGTGTACTGGGTCGACCCGATCCACAAGGCGCCCGGCTGAGGCGCCCGACTGGCGCCCGAGGACGCTCAGCCCTTGGCGCAGGCCTGCGCGAAGCTGGCGTAGGGCTCGGCGAGGCCGGCCGGGCTGATGATGTGGCGCGCGCCCTCCACCACCAGCGAGAACGGCCGCCCCGAGCGCGCCACGCGCTCGAACAGGGCGAGCGGGCCGTGGCCCTCCACGTCGACGCCCCCGCTCGCCGCGTTGGCAACCGCCTTGCCGGGGAAGGCCGCGCGCACGCGCATCCCCTCGAAGCCGATCTGCGCCGCCTCGCCGGGCGTCAGCCCGCTCGAGCCGATGAAGCTGCGCAGCTCGAGCGTACCGCTGCCGGGCCGGCATGAAATGTCGAGCGAGGCCTCGTCCGTGTCCGGTACGCCGAGCACGAGATGGACCGCCTCGCCGCGCGTGGCGACGTACCAGCCCTCCTCGACGCGGGCCTGCGCGGCGGCGGTGCAAAGGCCGAGCAGGGCGATGCCGAGCAGGGCGTGCGCGGGACGGCGGGCGAAGAGGGGCATGGGATCATCCGGCAGGCGGTGGAAGGGGGGAGGGCCGGCGGGCGTCAGCCGGCGGATCGGGCGGCCAGCGCCTTCTCGCGCAGCGCGGTGAGGCTGGTGGTCGGCGTGATCGCCTCCGGGTCGAGCTTCACATGCACGATCGACGGCAGGCCGCTGGCGAAGGCGGCGTCGAGCGCGGGGGCGAACTGCGCGTCCTCCTCCACCGTGACGCCGAAGCCGCCGAAGGCGCGCGCATAGGCGGCGAAATCCGGGTTTTTCAGCACCGTGCCGAAGACCCGGGCCGGGTATTCGCGCTCCTGATGCATGCGGATGGTGCCGTACATGCCGTTGTCGATCACCACCGCCACCACCGGCACGCCGTGCTGCACGGCGGTGGCGAATTCCTGCCCGGTCATCAGGAAATCGCCGTCGCCGCACACCGCGACCACGGTGCGCTCCGGGTTCAGGCGCTTGGCCGCAACGGCGGCGGGGAAGCCGTAGCCCATAGAGCCCGAGGTCGGGGCGAGCTGGGTGCCGTGGCCGCGGAAGCGGTGGAAGCGGTGCACCCAGATGGCGAAGTTGCCGGCGCCGTTGCACACGGCGGTGTCGGGCGGCAGGGCGCGCAGATAGCGCACCAGCGTCGCCATCTGCACCGCGCCGGGATTGGCCGGCGGCGTCTCGGTCCAGCCCAGATAATCGGCGCGCGCGCCGGCGCGCCACTCGCTCCGGCCGATCGCGTTGGGCGGCTGCACGCCCTCCAGCGCCGCGGCGAAGGCGGCGGGGGTGGCGTTGATCGCCAGCGCGGGCTGGAACACGCGGCCGAGCTCGTCCGCATCGGCATGGACATGGACCAGCGCCACACCGGGATCGGGCACGGGAAACAGGGTATAGCCCTGCGAGGGCACCTCGCCGAGCCGCCCGCCGGCGAGGATGACGAGGTCCGCCTCCCTGAGCCGGGCGAGCAGCTTCGGATTGATGGAGAGGCCGACGTCGCCGGCATAGGCGTCATGGTCGGCGGGGAACAGCATCTGCCGGCGGAAGCTGGCGCAGACCGGCAGGTCGAAACGCTCGGCGAAGCGCACCACGGAGGCGACCGCCTTCGCGTTCCAGCGCGCGCCGCCGAGGATCATGACCGGCCGCTCGGCGCTCCAGAGCATCTTCTGCAGCCGCATCATGTCGGTGAGGCCCGGCCAGGTCTCGGCCGGCTCCACGGCTGGGGCGTCCGCCACCTCGGCGAGTTCGCTCAGCACGTCCTCGGGCAGCGCCACCACCACCGGGCCGGGGCGGCCCTGCATGGCGACGCGGAAGGCGCGCGAGACGATCTCCGGGATGCGGGCGGCGTCGTCGATCTCCACCGCCCATTTGGCGAGGGTGCCGAACACGGCGCGGTAGTCGACCTCCTGGAACGCCTCGCGTCCGCGCATGGAGCGCGCGATCTGGCCGACGAACAGGATCATCGGCGTGGAATCCTGCTGGGCGACATGCACACCGGCGCTGGCATTGGTGGAGCCCGGCCCGCGGGTGACGAAGCAGATGCCGGGCCGCCCGGTGAGCTTGCCGCTGGCCTCCGCCATCATCGCCGCGCCGCCCTCCTGCCGGCAGGTGACGAAATCGACCGCGGTGTCGGACAGCGCGTCGAGCACGTCGAGATAGCTCTCGCCGGGCACGCCGAAGGCGCGGACCACGCCATTGGCGACCAGCGCGTCGACGAGAATGCGCGCGCCGGTGCGCGGACCGGGAGCGCGAGGGGTGGAAGCGGGGGAGGAGGCCATGGCTGCGCTGCGATCGACACCGGAAGGAAGGCGAGGCGCGCACTCTAGAGCCGTTTGCGCCGCGATGGAAACAGGCGGCGGGGAAAGCGCCCTAGTTTCAATAGGCTGGGCGGTGCCGGGCGCGGGCGGCGGGGCGGGCGTGCTCGCCTTCGCTTCCAGCACTACCGGCAGCGGCATGCTGGCCGCCGCACCAGCGAGGTCGGCGGCATCACCGATCTCGACATCCTCGGCGGCGTGACCTCCGGCGCCAACGGCGTGGTGGCCGGGCGCGAGTGCGGTGGCGGTGGGGCCGACGTCTATCTCGGCACCGACGCGCTGGTCGATGCAGGCGAGAACGGCGTCGTCTCGCAGAGCGGGCGCGCCGGCGGGTTCGTTAACATGGTGAGCGGCGGGCGCATCATCGCCGACCAGTCGCGCATTGTCGCTTCGAACGAGGGCGGCTCGGCGAATGTGGTCTCCAACAATTTGACCACCGCCGGCGGCTCGTTCGGCGCTGCGGCGACGACGACTGACGGCGACGCCTCGCTGCAGGTCAGTGCCGCCATCGACGGCTCCGCCCAGACCGGCGCCATCGTGGAGGGCGACGGCAACGCGAGGGTGGACATCAACGCCTCGGTCGACGCGCTCGCCAACGGCGTGCTGGGCAAGGCGGAGCTGCTGGAGCTCGACCATACGAGCGGCACGTGCAGCCCGGCATGCGCTCCAGTTGTGAGCGGAAGTCTGCTCTAAAGCGCGCCGCGCCATCTCTTGCCACGCGGGTTTTCGCCATACAGGGCGAGGAGTTGCGCGGGGCAGGGCGCCCCGCGCGAACTGGTCGTCAGACGTCGACGCTGGCGCGCAGCGCGTTGTCCTGGATGAACTCGCGGCGCGGCTCGACCACGTCGCCCATCAGGCGGTTGAACAGGTCGTCGGCGTCGGCGACCTCCTTCACCTTCACCTGCAGCAGCGAGCGGGCGTTGACGTCGAGCGTGGTCTCCCAGAGCTGCTCGGCGTTCATCTCGCCGAGGCCTTTGTAGCGCTGCAGCGCCACGCCCTTGCGGCCGGCGTCAGTGACGGCGTCGAACAGGTCCATCGGGCCGAACACCAGCGTGTCGCCGCCCTTGCGGCGCAGCGTCGCCGGGTCGTGATGCACGTCCTTGAGCTCGGCGGCGAGGCTGTCGAGGCGCCGCGCCTCGGGCGAGGTGACGAAGGTGGCGTCGAGCACCGCGACCTCGCGCACGCCGCGCACGGTGCGCGAGAAGCTGTAGCCGGCGGCGTCGGCGACGCCGCTCCAGCCGCGCTCGGTCTCCTCGGCGATGAGGTCGAGGCGCCGGGCGACCTCGGCCGCGATGGCGCTCGCGGCCTCCTCCTCGGAGAGCAGGCCGGGCGCGAAGGCACCGGCGATCGCCGCCTGCTCGACCACAGCGCGGTTGTAGCGCGGGTGCAGGCCGTTCATCACATGGCGGAAGGTACGCGCATTCTCCAGCACGTGGTGGAGGTCGGCGCCGATCCGCACCTCGCCGGAGGCGAGATGCAGCGCGGCCTCGTCGAGGCCCTGGGTGATGAGGTAGTCTTCGAGCGAGCGCTCGTCCTTCAGGTATTGCTCGGACTTGCCGCGCGTGACCTTGTAGAGCGGCGGTTGGGCGATGTAGACGTGGCCGCGCTCGAGAAGATCGGGCATCTGCCGGAAGAAGAAGGTCAGCAGAAGCGTGCGGATATGGGCGCCGTCGACGTCGGCGTCCGTCATGATGATGATCTTGTGGTAGCGCAGCTTGTCGATGTTGAAGTCGTCGCGGCCGATGCCGGTGCCGAGCGCGGTGATGAGCGTGCCGATCATCTCCGAGGACAGCATCTTGTCGAAGCGCGCGCGCTCCACGTTCAGGATCTTGCCGCGCAGCGGCAGGATGGCCTGGAAGGCGCGGTTGCGGCCCATCTTGGCCGAGCCGCCGGCCGAGTCGCCCTCGACGATGAACAGCTCGGACTTGGCGGGGTCGCGCTCCTGGCAGTCGGCGAGCTTGCCGGGCAGGGAGGCGACGTCGAGCGGGCTCTTGCGGCGGGTCAGCTCGCGCGCCTTGCGGGCGGCCTCGCGGGCGGCGGCGGCCTCGACCACCTTGGTGACGACCGCCCTGGCCTCGGCCGGGTTCTCCTCCAGCCAGATGCCGAGCGCGTCGTTGACCAGCGCCTCGACCACCGGGCGCACCTCGGAGGAGACCAGCTTGTCCTTGGTCTGGGAGGAGAATTTCGGGTCCGGCACCTTGACCGAGAGCACCGCGGTCAGCCCCTCGCGGCAGTCCTCGCCGGTGGGGTCGACCTTCTCCTTCTTGGCGATGCCGGAGCGGTCGGCATAGCCGATGATCTGGCGCGTCAGCGCGGCGGCGAAGCCGGTGAAGTGGGTGCCGCGGTCGCGCTGGGGGATGTTGTTGGTGAAGCAGAGCACGTTCTCGTGGTAGCTGTCGTTCCATGACAGCGCGCATTCGACCGTGATGCCGTCGCGCTCCGAGCGGATCACCACCGGCTTGGGCAGCACCGCCTGCTTGGAGCGGTCGAGATACTGCACGAAGGCCTCGACGCCGCCCTCATACATCAGCTCCTCGCGCTTCACCTCGGCCGAGCGTTCGTCGGTGAGCACGATGCGCACGCCGGAATTGAGGAAGGCGAGCTCGCGCAGCCGGTGCTCGAGCGTGGGATAGTCGAACTCGATCCTGGTGAAGGTCTGCGGCGAGGGCAGGAAGGTGACCTTGGTGCCGCGCATGCCGGGGCCGGCCGGGCCGACCAGTGCGAGGTCCTGTCCGTTCTCCGCGTCGCCATGGGCGAAGCGCATCCGGTATTCGTTGCCGTTGCGCCAGATGGTGAGCTCGAGCCAGGTGGAGAGCGCGTTCACCACCGAGACGCCGACGCCGTGCAGGCCGCCGGAGACCTTGTAGGAGTTCTGGTTGAACTTACCGCCGGCATGGAGCTGGGTCATGATGACCTGCGCCGCCGACACGCCTTCCTCGGCGTGGATGTCGGTGGGGATGCCGCGGCCATTGTCGGTCACCGTGACCGAGCCTTCGGCGTTGAGGGTGACGGTCACCTCGTCGGCATAGCCCGCCAGCGCCTCGTCGATGGCGTTGTCGACCACCTCGTAGACCATGTGGTGCAGGCCCGAGCCGTCGTCGGTGTCGCCGATATACATGCCGGGGCGCTTGCGCACCGCGTCGAGGCCGCGAAGAACCTGGATCGACTGCGCGCCATAATCCTCCCCGTTGGAGGCCGGGGTCGGTTCGTGGTCGGAGTCAGCCATCGGTGGAGCTCTTCGAATCGGTTGAATTGACAGATCTTTTGTAGCGCAAACAGACGGTTATTTCGTGGCCACCAGCACGGCCGCGCCGGCCATGGCGGTGCCGCAGGCGCGGTTGATCAGCCGGACCGCGCGGGTGCCGGCGGCGAGGCCGCGCGCCCGGTGCGCCAGCACCACATAGCCGCCGAACACGGCCGCCAGCACCAGCGCGATGACCAGGCACAGCTCGAGAAAGCCGAGCGCGGTGAGGTGCTTGAGGTCGACGATGCTGGGCAGCAGCGCGAGGTAGAAGGCCATCGCCTTGGGATTTCCGAGCGTCATGCCGAGCCCGGTGAGGAACAGGCCGGCGCGTGAATCGCTCTCGCGGATCTCGCCGGCGGCGATGGCGACCGGTGCCGCGGTCCACATCTTCCACGCCAGCCAGCCGAGATAGAGCGCGGCGCCGAGGCGCACCAGGACGAACAGCGAGCCGACCGCCGCCGCCAGCGCGGCGAGGCCCAGCGCGGCGCCGGCCAGCCACACCATGTCGCCAAGCACGATGCCCGCCACCAGCAGCGCCGCGCCCTCACGCCCGCGCACCAGCGTGCGCGCGACGAGCGCGATCACGCTCGGCCCCGGCGAGGCGGCGGCGAGCGCCAGGGCGGCGGCGAAGACGATGAGATCGAGGAGGTGCATGATCGCTCCTACGTGCGCGCGCGTGCGCGTGTAGTCAACCCCTGCCTGCGGATGGCTGCGATGCGGCGAAGGGCGGCCCGTGCCGCGTTACGACTTGCCGCCTCACGCCGTGCCGGCGGGCGCGATACGGCCCGGCGTGACGTCGAGACGCTCCGCCCGCCCACCGAGCGCGGCGAAGGCGGAAGGGTCGGCGCCGGTCATCCACACCTGCCCGCCGAGCGCCTCCAGCGCCTCGAACAGCGCGGCCCGGCGGACCGGGTCGAGATAGGCGACGACGTCGTCCAGCAGCATCACCGGCGTCATGCCGGCCATCTCGCCGACGAGGCGCGCATGGGCCAGCACCAGCCCGATCAGCAGCGCCTTCTGCTCGCCGGTGGAGCCCTGCGCGGCGGGAATGGCCTTGGGTCCGTGGCCGACCAGAAGATCGCTGAGATGCGGGCCTTCCAGCGTGCGCCCGGCGGCGCGGTCGCGCGGGCGGGCCGCGCGCAGGCTGGCGCGGTAGCCGTCCTCGACCTGGGTCGCCGGCTCGCGGGCAAGCGCGCGCTCGACCTCGCCGTCCAGCGCCACCGTGGCCCATGGGAAGGGCGAGGCGTCGTCGGCGCCCTCAACGCTCCCACCCTCGAGCCCCTCCTGGCGCCCTTTCGCGATGCCGGCGGCGAGTCGGCGCACCGTCTCCAGCCGCGCGGCGGCGACCGCAACCGCGAGCGCGGCGAGCTCATGCTCGACGGCGTCGAGGAAGCGCGGGTCGCCGGCGGGCTCCTCCAGCAGCCGGTTGCGGGACCTCAGCGCCCGCTCCAGTGCGTTGACCCGCGCGCCGTGCTCGGCGTCGACCGCCAGCACCAGCCGGTCGAGGAAGCGCCGGCGCTCGGAGGGCGGGCCGAGGAACAGCCCGTCCATCTCCGGCGTCAGCCAGACCACGCGGATATGTTCGGAAAAGGCGGCGGCCGAACCGACCGGCTCGCCGTCGATGCGGCAGCGGCGGCCGCGGACCTCGCCCGCGCCGGCCTCGATGCCGGTGCCGAGCGTGACTTCGCCATAGGCGCCCTCGACAACGGCGGACACCGCCCAGCCGGGCGCGGCCATGCCCTGCGCCCCGCGCGCGGCGAACTGGTCGAGCGCGGCACGGCGCAGGCCGCGCCCGGGCGCCAGCAGCGAGATCGCCTCGAGCAGGTTGGTCTTGCCGGCCCCGTTGGGGCCGACCAGCACCACGGGGCCGTCGCCGGCGCGGATGTCGGCGGCGTGGTAGCTGCGGAAATCGCTGAGCCTGAGACGGACGATGCGGGTGCGGTTCACACGCGCATCGGCATCAGCACATAGAGCGCGCCGCGCTTGTCCGGGTCCTGCACAAGGGTGGGGGAGCCCGGATCGGCGAGCTTCAGCTCCGCCGTACCGCCTTCGATCTGCGAGGTGATGTCGAGCAGATAGCGGCTGTTGAAGCCGATATCGATCGGCTCGGCGGCATATTCGACCTCGATCTCCTCGGTCGCGCTGCCGGAATCGGGATTTGTGACCGAGAGGGTGAGCTTGCCGTCGGCGATGGAGAGCTTCACCGCCCGCCCGCGCTCGCTGGCCACGGTCGACACGCGGTCGACGGCGGAGGCGAAGTCGGCCTTGTCGACGATCAGCGTCTTGTCGTTGCCAAGCGGGATCACCCGACCATAGTCGGGGAAGGTGCCGTCGATCAGCTTCGAGGTCAGCACCACGCGGTCGAGCGAGACCCGGATCTTGGCGGCCGACAATTCGACCGTCACTTCCTCGTCGGCGTCCTCGGCGAGGCGCTGGATCTCCGCCACCGCCTTGCGCGGCACGATCACGCCCGGCATGCCGGCCGCGCCGGCGGGGGCGGCGGTCTGCGCCTGGGCGAGGCGGTGCCCGTCGGTCGCCACCGCGCGCAGCACCGGGCCGCCGGCGTCGACGACGTGGAGATAGATGCCGTTCAGATAGTAGCGCGTCTCCTCGGTGGAGATGGCGAACTGGGTCTTGTCGACCAGCCGCTTCAATTCGCCCGCTGCGAGGGTGAACTTGTGCGTCATCTCGCCGGCGGCGAGATCGGGGAACTCGTTCTCCGGCAGGGTCTGCAGCGCGAAGCGCGAGCGGCCGGCGCGCACGGTGAGCGTGCCGCGGTCGCCGGAGGTCTCGATCTGCACCTGCGCGCCCTCGGGCAGCTTGCGCACGATGTCGTAGATCGTATGCGCGGGCACGGTGGTGGCGCCTTCCTGGGCGACCTCGGCCGGGATGGTCTCGACGATCTCGATGTCGAGATCGGTCGCACGCAGGGCGAGGCCGCGCGCGTCGGTGCGCATCAGCACGTTGGCGAGGATCGGAATGGTGTTGCGCCGCTCGACGACACGATGGACGTGGGCGAGGGATTTGAGCAGCTCGGCCCGCTCGACAGTGACCTTCATGGCCGCGACACCCGTGGCAGTACGAGAAACGGGACGGAGCGCGGGGGAGGCGGGCGCAGCCCACCGCACACTCCGGGTGAACGGCGCGGGCGCGCCGCCGGGGGCGACGACATTGCCGCTAGTACCGCCCCAAGGCAAGGCCGGGGGCGCGGCAATGCGGCAGAATGGTGGGGAAAGTGGCGGGGAAAGCGGGGGAAAGCGCCTCTACGGGCGCTTTCCGGCCGGAATTGCGTCGGCCCGGTGAGCAGGGCGGCCCGGGAGATGCGGCCCAGCGATGCGGTCCGGGCGATGCGGCCCGGGCGGGCCGCCGCCAGATCTCCCTCCCGGGCTTGTCAGTCGTCGTTGACCAGCCGCTTCAGCGCCTCGATCTCGTCGGCCATGGCGCGGTCGCTGCCCACCAGCCCCTCGATCTTGCGCACCGCGTGCAGCACGGTGGTGTGGTCGCGCCCGCCGAAGCGCCGCCCGATCTCGGGCAGCGAGCGCAGGGTGAGCATCTTCGCCAGATACATCGCGATCTGGCGCGGCTTGACCACGTTCGCCGTGCGGCGCTGGGACAGGATGTCGGCGCGGGTGACGTTGTAGTGCTTGGCGACGATGCGCAGGATGTCCTCCACCCGCACGCGCTTGGGCTCGCTCGGCCGCACCAGGTCGCGCACCGCCATCTCCGCCATCTCAAGCGTGATCGCGCGCGAGGTGAGCTGGTTATGCGCCAGCAGCCGGTTCAGCGCGCCGTCGAGGTCGCGCCCGTTCTGCCCGCAATGGCGGGCGATGTAGGAGAGCACGTCCGGCGGCACGGCGAAGCCGGGATGCTGCTGGGCGAGCGCGCCGACGCGGGCGGCGAGGATCTCGAGCTTCAGCCCGTCGTCGAGCGGGGAGATCTCCACCACCAGGCCGCCGGCGAGGCGCGAGCGCACCCGCTCCTCGAGCGCGTCGAGCTCGGCCGGCGGGCGGTCGGCGGCGATCACCACCTGGCGGCCGGAATCCATCAGCGCGTTGAGGGTGTGGCAGAATTCCTGCTGCACGCTCTTGCCCTGCAGGAACTGCAAATCGTCGATCACCAGCGTGTCGATGCCGCGAAGCTGTTCCTTGAAGGCGAGCGAGGACTGGCTCTTCAGCGCGGCGACGAAGCCGTACATGAAGCGCTCGGCGGTGAGGTAGACGACGCTGCGCCCGTGCTCGGAGCCCGCCGCGGCGATGGCCTGCAGCAGGTGGGTCTTGCCGAGCCCGACGGCGGCATGGAGATAGAGCGGGTTGAACACCGGACCGGAGCCGGCCGCCGCCTCGGCGACCTTCAGCGCCGCCGCATGGGCGAGCCGGTTGGAGGCGCCGAGCCGGAAGGTGGAGAAGCTCAGCCGCGGGTCGAGCGGCGAGCCGCTGCCGACCTCGGGCGTGCCCGAGGCGCCGGCGCGGGCGGCCTCGGCCGCCTGCCGCGCGGGGGCGGCGGACATGGCGGGGGCGGGGAAGCCGGACGCGTTCATCGGGCGCACCGAGGCGGCCGCGCCCGCCGGGCGCAGCACCGCCGAGCGCACGATCAGCTCGACCCGCTCGACGCCCATCTCCTCGCGCCAGAGCGCGGTGAGGCGGTCGATATAGTGCTGCTGCAGCCAGGTCTTGAGGAAGCGCGTGGGCACCGAGAGGCGAACCGTGCCGGCGGCGATCATGTCGAGCTCGAGCCGGGGGAACCAGCTCGAATAGACCTCTTCGCCGATCTCGGCGCGCAACCGCCGCCGCACCCGCTCCCACGCTTCGCGCGGGGCTGCATCCAAACCTGCATGTGAACCGGAACTCGGTACGGGCCCCGGGTAGGGGGCGCCCTCGGAAGGCTCAAGGCTGTTGGACTTCAACATGTCAGCTCCGCAGGTTTTTGGCGGTTGTTGGGGGATGCCGAGTCGACGGGTCGCGCGGCTTGCCTGCTGCTGGCGCAGCCGGGCCACGGATCCTTTGTCGGTCGGCGTCGACGGGTGAATAGGGGCCGGCACGGCGCGAACGCGCGGTGGCCGGTGCGGCGAGACGCCCGGGCCCGGTCAGGGGCTGTCGCGGCGGTCTCCCGGGGCGGTCAGCCCGGAGGGCTGTCTGAAGGAGAGGCGGGCAAGTTCCACACAGAGGGAAGGCCGTTCTGGAAGGCTAAGTCTTCGGCTCGCCGTGCAAGCCGGCCTTCGGAGGTCGCGTCCTCTCGTGTGCCTGTCCGCGTAGTCATAGTCGCCCCTTCGCGGCAAGATATTTGCCGTCCCTATTGAAGATTCATGTTGTTGTTTGCGCAACTACAAGTCAACTCTGCGAGTTGTCACTCGGCGAGCTGTTCCAATGTCGGTCGGCCCGATAAGCAACTTCGCAAGTAACGCGACGCGGAAGGGGATGTAAATAAGAACAAAGACATACCTATCCCCTCCCCGATACAAAAGGAGTAGCCAATAACTCAACTTTTCGCTGAGATGCCCGGCGGAACCGGATGACCACAACATACACAGGGGCCCCCTCCCGCGCAACGCTCTTGGTGCGATTCCGTCCAGGCGGGGGGCTGCGAATCGGCGAATCAGGGGGCCGAAAAAAAGACCGTCAGTCGGCAAATCTCTGAGTCACTTGCAAGAATCTTGGCGGCTCGGTGACACCCCATCCACGCATCCTTTTTACGTTTCGCGAGGTGGGCGGGGCCCCGGCGGGGCCGATTCTTCCGAGGGGGCGGGGTATGGATCGTAAGCCATTAGGATGTATTAACTTTTTGTGCGCGGCTCGCGCTGTCCATCGTCGCCTTGCGGCACCCGGGAGGGCTGCTTCGGGAGGTTCGGTGAGTCAAGAGGCCGCGGAAAGGGGGCGGGGGCGATTTCCGCACAATTCACGTCATGTGACAGTTCTGCAACGAGCGCGATGACGGTTCGGTGCCGGCCGGGCATCAACGCAAAAAGCCCGGCCGGAGCCGGGCTTTTGCTTGACAGGCGATCTGCAACGATCGGTTGCGCGGACGCAGCGTAAGGGCGCCGGCCGTCCGGCGCGATCAGGCGCCGAGCTTGGCGAGCCGCTGGGCGAGGCGCGAGACCTTGCGCGAGGCGGTGTTCTTGTGCAGCACGCCCTTCTGGGCGGCGCGCATGATCTCCGGCTCGGCGGCCTGGAGGGCGACGCCGGCGGCGGCACTGTCGCCGGAGGCCAGCGCCTCCTCGACCTTGCGCACATAGGTGCGCATGCGCGAGCGGCGGTTCTTGTTGATCTCCGTGCGGCGCTCGATCTTGCGAGCCGCCTTTTTGGCGGAGGGCGTATTGGCCATCGGCCGTCCTCTTCGTCGTCGCAAGGACGGGGCTGCCGTCCTGCCGGATTGTGTTGCGAAATTCGAGGCGGGGCCGGACCCGAAGGAGCCCCGCATGGGTGGCGGGCTTATAGTCGCCGGCGCCCGTCCCGTCAACCGATAAGGCGCCGTCGCGCCCCGCCGCTAGCCGTTGCGGAACGAGGCGGCCCGCTTCTCGACGAAGGCGTCCATGCCTTCCTTCTGGTCGGCGGTGGCAAACAGCGCCTGGAACAGGCGGCGCTCGAAGCGGATGCCCTCGGCGAGCGTGGTCTCGAAGGCGCGGTTGACGCTCTCCTTGGCCATCATCGCCGCGGGCAGGGAGAGGCCGGCAATGGTGTCGGCGACCTTCATCGCCTCGTCCATCAGCCCGGAAAGCGGCACGACCCGCGAGACGAGGCCGAAGCGGTCCGCCTCCTCGGCGGTGAGGGTGCGCCCGGTGAGGCACATCTCCATCGCCTTGGCCTTGCCGATGGCGCGGGTGAGGCGCTGCGAGCCGCCCGCGCCCGGCATGACGCCGAGCTGGATCTCCGGCTGGCCGAAGCGGGCATTGTCGGCGGCGAGGATGATGTCGCACATCATGGCGAGCTCGCACCCCCCGCCGAGCGCATAGCCCGCCACCGCCGCGATCACCGGCTTGCGGCAGCGCGACAGCCGTTCCCAGGAGGTGACGAAGTCGTCCGTATAGGTGGCGGGGAAGCCGAGCGCCTGCATCTCCTTGATGTCGGCGCCGGCGGCGAAGGCGCGGTCCGAGCCGGTGAGCACGAGGCAGCCGATGCTCCGATCGGCCTCGAAGGCGTCGAGCGCCCGGCCAAGCTCGCCGATCAGCGCCTCGTTCAGCGCGTTCAGCGCCTTCGGCCGGTGCAGCGTGATGATGCCGACGCGTCCGTTGGTGGCGACTTGGATGTTGTCATAGCCCATGGCCGGCGCCTCTCGTTCGGGGAATGGGGCGTGCTATCGCTGGCACGTCGCACAGTAAAAGGTGGAGCGCCCGCCCTGGACAAGCCGTGCGATGGTTCCATGGCAGCCGGGCATGGTGCAGGCGCTGCCCTCGCGGTCATAGGCGCGGAAGGTGTGCTGGAAATAGCCGAGCGTGCCGTCGACCCGGGCGTGGTCGCGCAGCGTCGAGCCGCCGGCCGCGATCGCCTCCTCCAGCACCGCGCCGATGGTCTCGACGAGCCGCCGGGCGCGGGCGGTGGGCCGGCCGGCGGGCGTGACGAGGCTGGCGGCGGGCCGCTCGGGCGAGAGGCCGGCGCGGTGCAGCGCCTCGCACACATAGATGTTGCCGAGCCCGGCGACGACCTTCTGGTCGAGCAGCGCCGCCTTCAGCGAGGTGCGCCGGCCGGCCAGGGCGGCGGCGAGGCGGACGGCGTCGAAGGCGTTGCCGAGCGGCTCGGGGCCGAGCTCGCGGAACAGGGGGTGCTCGTCGAGCGCGATGCGCGGCACCAGCAGCATGGCGCCGAAGCGGCGCGGGTCGTTGTAGATGACTTCCGCGCCGCCCTCGAGGCTCAGCACCACATGGTCGTGCGGGCCGGCCGCGCCGCGCGGCAGATGGAACGCGCCGGGCGTGTGCGTGTCCTCGCCCGCCTCGACCCGGAACGAGCCGGACATGCCCAGATGCATCACCAGCACCTCGGCCGGGGCGGCGCCCTCGGGCTCGAGGTCGGCGAGCAGGTACTTGGCCCGCCGCCCCAGCCCTGCGACCCGCCGGCCGGCGAGGCGCTCGGCGAAGCGCTCGGGCAGCGGCCAGCGCAGATCCGGCCGGCGCGCCAGCGCGGAGAGGATCCGCCGGCCTTCCATCACCGGGGCGAGGCCGCGCCGGACGGTTTCGACTTCGGGCAGTTCGGGCATGGCGCGATTCGGGTGTGCGGGTTTCGGCGCGGGGCGCGAGAGGCGCGGGGCGGACACCTTATATAAGGGGCGCCCGGGAAATGAGGAGGCGCTAGAGCAGGGCGAGCCCGGCGAGGAAGGCCTCGAGCTCGGCCGCGCCGCGGAAGCAGTGCGCGCGCATGCCCGCCGCCCGGGCACCCTCCACATTGACCGCCTTGTCGTCGATCATCACCGCCTCCTGCGGCGCCACGCCGTAGAGCGCCGCCACTCCTTTATATATGGCGGGGTCGGGCTTCTTGGTGCCGAACTCGGCGGCGACGTGCATCGACGCGCCGAACAGCGCCCGCAGCTCGGGCACCAGCACGTCGAAATGCTCCTTCATGATCTGCCCGTTATTGGTGAGCAGCGCCAGCGCGCTTCGCCGCGCCACGCGCGCCGCCAGCGCCACCACCGGCGGGTCGAGCGCCATGGCGAGCGCGCGCGTGCGCAGCCATTCCGCGCGGCCGAACGGCACGCCTATCGCCGCCGCGATGGCCGCCAGATATGCGTCGGCGCTGAGCTGGCCGGCATCGGCGGCATCCTCGATGCCGCTGGTCCAGACGAGGCGCTCGATGTCGGCGGGGCCGAGCCCGGCGAGCTCCGCCATCGCCGCGCGGCGGGCGTCGACGTCGTAGCGCAGCAGCACGTCGTCCATGTCGAACACGACGAGCCTGACCCGCGGCGCGCCGGCAGGGGAGGGACGCCCGCCTGCGGTGCCAGCTGCGGGAGCGCCGGCGACGCCGTCAGCCGGGTCGCCGGGCGGTGATCCGCTCGGGGGTCTCACGGGCCGCCTCAGGGAAGCGCGTCGTATCCCTCGCCGAAGCCCTTCAGGCTGAGCGGGATGCCGATGCCTTCCTCCGGTGTCTGGAACACGATGAAGGTCGCGCTCTGGCCGTTGCGGAGTTGGTCGACCAGCTTGTCGTCCATCACCACCTCGGCGACGCAGCCATTGGGCACGCAGCGCACGAAGCCGGCGCGGCCGATGTCTGTGTTGTCGATCTTCAGCCCGAGGCCGGAGGGCAGCAGCACGCCGAGCGGGGCGAGCACGCGCAGCAGCCGGCTCTGCTGGTCGGCGGTCTTCAGCACGATGACGGTGAGTCCGACATTGGGACGGTCGTCCGCCTGCACGCTCTGCAGCAGCACGCACTGCTCGGACTGCGCCCCGGGCGGAGTGTCGCAGCGGATCTGCCAGTCGCCGTGCACGGAGCGAACCACCCCCTGCGCCCGCGCATCCGGCGCCGCGGCGAGGAAGGCCGCGACGGCAAGTGCTGCGAACAGGACGGAACGGAGGGCCGCGAAGCCGCGCATGGGCTGTCTCCTCAATATGTACACGAAGAGTCTTCTAAAGAAACACCGCCGCGGGACAAGGCGAATCATGCCCCACGCCGGGGAAGCCGACCCCGTCATTGACCCCGTACAACGCCTTACCGCGATGTCAAGAATGGGGCGAGTCACCCCTTCGAGTACCCTTCGGGTGCGTGGAACGGTTCCAGGGACCCGACGTCATGTCGCAGGATCAGAGGGCCCCTCGCGCGTTGCTCAGGTGTCCTTTTTGTGTTTGATGAATGTCAAATGCCGCTGGTCCGGCAGGCGCTCTCATGGGGCCTCGGCCGGAAGGTAAGGTAATCGATGGGAGTGACGATCGCGATGAAATCGTGGATCCGCAACGCTGGGCGCACCGCCGCCGGCTTCGTCGGGGCAATGGCCGGCCTGATGGTCCTGGCGTTTGCGGGCATGGATGCGGCTTTGGCCGGCACCGGGCAGCCCTCGCCCTGGCAGATCAACCTGCAGGGCGCCGCCTCGCCGGTGATGGAGAGCATCCGCTCCTTCCACTACTTCCTTCTGGCGATCATCGTCGCCGTGGTCCTGCTGGTGCTCGTCCTGCTCGTGATCGTGATGATCCGGTTCAACGAGAAGGCGAACCCGGTACCTTCGCGTACCACCCACAACACGCTGATCGAGGTCGCGTGGACGGTGGTGCCGGTGCTGATTCTGGTCGCGATCGCGATTCCCTCCTTCCGCCTGCTGTTCCTCGAGCTCGACCTGCCGAAGGCCGACATGACGGTGAAGGCGACCGGCCACCAGTGGTACTGGTCGTACGAATATCCCGACAATGGCGACTTCAGCTTCGACAGCCTGATGGTGCCGACCGAAGACCTGAAGCCGGACCAGCCGCGCCTGCTGGCGGTCGACAACGAGGTGGTGGTGCCGGTCAACAAGATCGTGCGCATCCAGGTGACCGGCGCGGACGTGATCCACTCCTTCGCCCTGCCGTCTTTCGGCATCAAGATCGACGCCATCCCGGGTCGCCTGAACGAGACGTGGTTCCAGGCGGAGAAGGAGGGCGTATATTACGGCCAGTGCTCCGAACTCTGCGGCAAGGACCACGCGTTCATGCCGATCGCCATCCGGGTGGTCAGCGAGGCGGACTTCGCGGCCTGGGTCGAGAAGGCCAAGCAGGAGTTCGCCTCGAACGAGACGCAGGCGCCCGAGCGCGTGGCGCGTAACGACGTGCCGGGCACGATGGTGCCGGGCACGATGCTGCCGATGGCGGCCGCCGCGGCGGCGCGCTGAGGCTCTCGCTTCCGCGCAACAGGAAATACGAAGTGCGTGAAAGCGCACGAATGAGGGACGGTTCAATGGCAAACGCAGCCGCTCACGCAGGCGATCCGACGGGCTGGAAGCGCTGGGTCTACTCGACCAACAACAAGGACATCGGCGTGATGTACCTGATCTTCGCCATCGTGGCGGGGATCGTCGGCGGCATCCTGTCCATCGGCATCCGTGCCGAGCTGCAGGAGCCGGGCCTGCAGATCTTCTCCGATCCGCAGACCTTCAACGTGTTCACCACAGGCCACGGCCTCATCATGATCTTCTTCATGGTGATGCCGGCCATGATCGGCGGCTACGGCAACTACTTCGTGCCGCTGATGATCGGCGCCCCGGACACCGCCTTCCCGCGCATCAACAACGTCGCCTTCTGGCTGCTGCCGCCCTCCTTCGCGCTGGCGATCCTGTCGCTGTTCGTCGAGGGCGCGGCCGGCTCCAACGGCTTCGGCGGCGGCTGGACCATCTATCCCCCGCTCTCGTCCAAGCTCGGCCATCCCGGCCCGGCCATGGACCTGCTGATCCTCTCGCTGCACCTTGCCGGCGCGTCCTCGATCCTCGGCGCGATCAACCTGATCACCACGATCCTGAACATGCGCGCCCCGGGCATGACGCTGCACAAGATGCCGCTCTTCGCCTGGTCGCAGCTCGTGACCGCGTTCCTGCTGCTGCTGTCGCTGCCGGTGCTGGCGGGCGCCATCACCATGCTGCTCACCGACCGCAATTTCGGCACCACCTTCTTCGACCCGGCCGGCGGCGGCGACCCGATCCTGTTCCAGCACCTGTTCTGGTTCTTCGGCCACCCCGAAGTGTACATCCTGATCCTGCCGGGCTTCGGCATCGTCTCGCACATCGTGTCGACCTTCTCGAAGAAGCCGGTGTTCGGCTATCTCGGCATGGCCTACGCGATGGTGGCGATCGGCGTGGTCGGCTTCGTGGTGTGGGCGCACCACATGTACACGGTGGGCCTGTCCTCCTCGACCCAGGCCTATTTCGTGGCCGCGACGATGATCATCGCGGTGCCGACAGGCATCAAGATCTTCTCCTGGATCGCGACCATGTGGGGCGGGTCGATCTCGTTCCGCGTGCCGATGCTGTGGGCGATCGGCTTCATCTTCCTGTTCACGGTGGGCGGCGTCACCGGCGTGGTGCTCTCCAACGCCGGCATCGACCGCTCGCTGCACGACACCTATTACGTGGTGGCGCACTTCCACTACGTGCTGTCGCTCGGCGCGGTGTTCGCGATCTTCGCCGGCTGGTACTACTGGGCGCCGAAGATGTTCGGCTACATGTACTCCGAGACCATCGGCAAGATACATTTCTGGCTGACCTTCGTGGGCGTGAACCTGGTGTTCTTCCCGCAGCACTTCCTCGGCCTCGCCGGCATGCCGCGCCGCTACGCGGACTACCCGGACGCGTTCCACGCCTGGAACTTCATCTCCTCGATCGGTTCCTACATCTCCGGCTTCGCGCTGCTGGTGTTCCTGTTCGGCGTCTACCGCATGTTCGCCGCCAAGGTGCCGGCCGGGGCCAATCCGTGGGGCGAGGGGGCGACGACGCTGGAATGGACGCTGCCGTCGCCGCCGCCCTACCATCATTTCGACGTCCTGCCGCGGATCAAGTGATCCGCCGGACGCGGCACCCCCTCTCCCGGCGCAGCGTGCGCGGCGGGAGCGGGCGACAAGACGGGATGGAGGGCCGCAGAGGGCCCTCCTGCGGGCCGGCGCCGCACAGGCGCCGCCCGGCAGGTGAGAGCGCCGCCCCGCGCGGCGCCGGAGTGAGTTGATGAGCGACGTCGCCTCGCGCGAATACGATCTGGCCCATGCCGGGCAGCACCCGGACGAGGCCCCCTACCACGCCTCGGTGGCGGACTACGTCGCGCTCCTGAAGCCGCGCGTGATGTCGCTCGTCGTCTTCACCGCGCTGGTCGGGATCGTGCGCGCGCCGGGCTCCGTGCACCCGGTGATCGCCTTCACCGCGCTGCTGTGCATCGCCATCGGCGCCGGTGCGTCGGGCGCGCTCAACATGTGGTGGGACGCCGACATCGACGCGCTGATGACCCGCACGCGCCGCCGGCCCGTGCCGGCCGGCCGCATCGCCCCGAGCGAGGCGCTGGCCTTCGGCCTGACGCTGGCGATCGGCTCGGTGCTGGTGCTGGGGCTGCTGGTGGACGAGCTGGCGGCGGCGCTGCTGGCCTTCACCATCTTCTTCTACGCCGTCGTCTACACGATGTGGCTGAAGCGCTGGACGCCGCAGAACATCGTCATCGGCGGCGCCGCCGGGGCCTTTCCGCCCATGGTCGGCTGGGCCGCCGCCTCGGGCGGGATCGGGCTCGAGAGCGTGCTGCTGTTCCTGATCATCTTCTTCTGGAC
This sequence comes from Ancylobacter mangrovi, assembly GCF_024752335.1. Classification (NCBI taxonomy): domain Bacteria; kingdom Pseudomonadati; phylum Pseudomonadota; class Alphaproteobacteria; order Hyphomicrobiales; family Xanthobacteraceae; genus Ancylobacter; species Ancylobacter mangrovi. The sequence goes on from NZ_JANTHY010000001.1 coordinate 254,488, forward strand.
CCCGCCCCATTTCTGGGCACTGGCGCTCTACAAGTCGGGCGACTACGAGCGCGCCGGCGTGCCGATGCTGCCGGTGGTGGCCGGCCCGGCCGAGACGCGCCGCCAGATCCTGCTCTACACGCTGGTGCTGGTGCCGCTCGCGGTGTCGCCGGCGCTGCTCGGCATGGCGGGGATCGTCTACGGCGTGGTCGCCAGCGTGAGCGGCGCGCTGATGCTGACCCTCGCCGTCCAGCTCTATCGCCGCCGGGAGGGCGTCGCCGCCGAGACCGCGGCCAAGCGGCTGTTCGCCTTCTCGATTCTCTACCTTTTCCTGCTCTTCGCCGTCCTTCTCATCGAAGCGGTCGTACCGGCCTCGTTCGGGCCGGCCTGGTTCGGGCCGGCATGGTTCGGGCTCTGAGCATGTGCGCCGCAAGGAATGATCATGTCGGACCAGAACAAGGCCCCGGAACCGGAGCAGGACGAGGGCGTGGTGCTCACCGACGAGCAGAAGCGCCGGCGCCGCTCGCGCTCGATCGCCATCGGGCTCGTGCTCGGCGGGCTGTGCCTGCTCTTCTACATCGTGACGATCGTGAAGCTCGGCCCGGGCGTGCTGGTCCGGCCGCTGTGAGGGTGTGATGGTGGACGAGACCCCGAACACCGAGGGCCGCGCGGCGGCTCCCGCGAGCGAGACCCGGGCGAGCGAGACCCCCGCCGCGCTGCAGGCGAGCCCTGCGGAGGGCAGTGCTGCGGAAGGCGACTCGGCGGGCCGCGCACGGCCGAGGCCGACCGGCGGCAATAGCTGGATCCTCGGCGCCAGCCTCGCCTTGTTTGTCGGCGCCATGGTCGGCGCGGCCTATGCGGCGGTTCCGCTCTACCGCGTGTTCTGCCAGGTCACCGGCTATGGCGGCGCCACCCGGGTGGCGGAGCGTGCGCCGACCGAGGAACTCGGCCGGATGGTCGAGGTGCGGTTCGATTCGAACGTCTCGCCCGGCCTGCCGTGGGACTTCGTGCCGGAGACGCGCTCGGTGCAGGTGCGCATCGGCGAGACCAAGCTGGTCTACTACCGCGCGCACAACCGCAGCGACAAGGCGATCACCGCCGGGGCGACCTACAACGTCACGCCGGCGCAGTCGGGCTACTACTTCTCCAAGCTCCAGTGCTTCTGCTTCACCGACCAGACGCTGGAGCCGGGCGAGACGCAGGACATGCCGGTGATCTTCTTCGTCGACCCGGAGCTGGCCAAGGACCCGGAGCTGACCACGCTCAAGACCATCACCCTGTCCTACACCTTCTTCCCCAAGGCGGCCCCGGTCGCGACGGGCAAGGACGAGACCGGCAAGGCACCGCTTTAAGACGTAACGCACCTGTGCAGCACACCCCGAGGCGGGCAGAACGCCACATTGCCGTCGCGGCAGGGGCCAGCTAGAAAAAGATACCGAACGGAGAGCGCGACCCATGGCCGAGGCCCACGCCAAGCACCACGACTACCACCTCGTCGACCCGAGCCCGTGGCCCTTCGTCATCTCGGTCTTCGCCTTCGTCATGGCCGTCGGCGCCGTGTTCTGGATGCACGGCCAGCTCACCATGCTGGTGATGATCGCCGGCCTGCTCGGCGTGGTCTACACCATGATCGTGTGGTGGCGGGACATCATCCGCGAGGGCCAGTACCAGCACGCGCACACGCCGGTGGTGCAGCTCCATCTGCGCTACGGGATGATCCTGTTCATCGCCTCCGAGGTGATGTTCTTCGTCGCGTGGTTCTGGGCCTTCTTCGACGCGGCGCTGTTCGTCGGCGAGGAGATCAACTTCACCCGCGCCGAGTTCACCGGCGGCCACTGGCCCCCGGCCGGCATCGAGACCTTCAATCCCTGGCACCTGCCGCTGCTCAACACGCTGATCCTGCTCACGTCGGGCACGACGCTGACCTGGGCGCACCACGCGCTGGTGCATGGCGACCGGCAGAGCGCGAAATGGGGCCTGTGGCTGACGGTCGGCCTCGGCGTGCTGTTCTCCTCGCTGCAGGCATTCGAATACAGCCACGCCGAATTCGCCTTCTCCGGCAACATCTACGGCGCCACCTTCTTCATGGCGACCGGCTTCCACGGCTTCCACGTCATCGTCGGCACGATCTTCCTCGCGGTCTGCCTCGGGCGCCTGTTCGCCGGCCACTTCACGCCGACCCGACATTTCGGCTTCGAGGCGGCGGCCTGGTACTGGCACTTCGTCGACGTGGTCTGGCTGTTCCTCTTCACCTTCATCTATGTGTGGGGCAGCGCCGGCGCGCCCCACTGAGAGACCGGCAACGGAAATGAGGGGCGGCGCGAAGCCGCCCCTTTTTCGTTGCCAACGCCGCCGACGGCGCGGCCCCGGCCCGGCCGTCGCGCCCCTGAGCACGGCGCCCTGTCCGCCGCCCGGACGCAACGCCCGCGGCCCGATTGCCGCTCGGGCATGAATGGGAGTAGAAGCCCGCCATGGATCTTCAGCCCTTCCATACCGGCGTCTCGCCCTATGCCGCCGGCCTCTCCTGCCGCTGTCCGCGCTGCGGGCGAGGGCGCCTTTTCAAGGGCTTCCTCACCGTCGCGCCGGCCTGCGACAATTGCGGGCTCGACTACAGCTTCGACGATTCCGGCGACGGGCCGGTGGTGTTCATCATCCTGCTCGCCGGCTCGCTGGTGGTCGGGCTGGCGCTGTGGGTCGAGCTGACCTGGGCGCCGCCGCTGTGGGTGCACGCGCTGCTGTGGACGCCGCTGGTGCTGATTTCCACGCTGGGCCTGCTGCGGCCGCTGAAGGCAACCATGATCGCGCTGCAGTACCAGAAGAAGGCCGAGCAGGGCCGCCTCGATGAGGGGGATGCGTGAGCGCGCCGGCGCCGGCGGAGAACCGCGGCGGGAACCTCGCTCAGAATCACGCCGGGAACCGCAGCGACGACCGCGGCGCGGACCCCGCCGGGGCTCGCGCGGGGAGGCGGGAGCGCTCGCCGCTGCGCCGGCTGCTGCCGGCCGGGCTGACGGTGCTGGTCGCCTTCGCGCTGCTGGTCGGGCTCGGCGTCTGGCAGCTTGAGCGCCTTGCCTGGAAAGAAGACCTGATCGTCAAGGTGGAGGCGCGCATTCACGCGCCGGCCCAGCCCGTGCCGGACGAGGCGGACTGGGACGCGGTCGATTTCGAGCATGACGAATACCGCCACGTGACCGCGCAGGGCCGCTTCCGCCACGATCTGGAGGTGCAGGTCTATGCGCTGGTCGACGTCGAGCCGGACGGCAGTGGTGGGCCCGGCTACTGGGTGGTGACGCCGCTGACCATGGCCGACGGCAGCACCATCCTCGTCAATCGCGGCTTCGTGCCGATGGCCCGCAAGGACCCGGCGAGCCGGCCCGAGGGGCGGGGCGACGGGCTCGTCACCGTCACCGGGCTCATGCGCATGCCGGAGGAGGGCGGGCTGTTCACCCCCGGCAACGACCCGCAGAAGGACGACTGGTTCGTCCGCGATCCGGTCGCCATCGCCAGCGCCAAGGGGCTGGTGCGGGTGGCGCCGTTCCTGATCGATGCCGACGCGACGCCCAATCCGGGCGGGCTGCCGGTCGGCGGGCTGACGCGGGTCGCCTTCCCGAACCGCCACCTCGAATATGCGCTGACCTGGTTCGGCCTCGCCGCGACGCTGCTCGGCGTGTTCGCCGCCTATGCCTGGTCGCGGCTGCGGCAGGCGCCGGCCAGGTAACCGGCGGTGAAATAGGCGCCGACCGGCAGGCCCGCCGCACGCCCTCAAAGTCCGCGCCGCTTGCCTCGGAACGGGCCGGCCACTAGGTTGCCGCGCAATTCGCACCTGGAGCGTGTCGCGCGCACGTGTCGTCGCGGGATAGACTCCGGCTCCTTGTGAATACGCCGTTCCGGGCTCCGCGCGCGTCGCGCCGGTGCCGCCGGGGGGGCCCTAGCGGAGGCGCGCGTGCGCTACATATCCACTCGCGGCGAGGCGCCGGCCCTTGCCTTTTCCGACGCGCTGCTGGCGGGGCTGGCGCGCGATGGCGGGCTCTATGTGCCGGAGCTGTTCCCAACCTTCGCGGCGCCAGAGATCGCCCGGCTCGCCGGCCATTCCTATGACGAGGTGGCGGCGCGGGTGATCGCGCCCTTCGTCGACGCCTCCTTTCCGCCCGCCGTGCTGAAGCCGATGCTCAAGGAGGCCTATGCCTCCTTCCGCCACCCCTCGACCACGCCGCTGGTGGAGATCGCGCCGAACCGCTTCGTGCTGGAGCTGTTCCACGGCCCGACGCTCGCCTTCAAGGATGTGGCGATGCAGCTTCTCGGCCGCATGATGGACCACGTGCTGGCCGAGCGCGACCAGCGCGCCACCATCGTCGGGGCCACCTCGGGCGACACCGGCAGCGCGGCGATCGAGGCCTTCCGCGGCCGCGCGCGCACCGACGTGTTCATCCTCTATCCGGCCGGGCGGGTCTCCGAGGTGCAGCGCCGGCAGATGACGACGGTGCCGGACGCCAATGTCCACGCCATTGCCGTCGAGGGCACGTTCGACGACTGCCAGGCCCATGTGAAGGCGATGTTCAACCATCACGCCTTCCGCGACCGGCTGCAGCTCGCCGGCGTCAACTCGATCAACTGGGCGCGCATCGTGGCGCAAGTGGTCTATTACTTCGTGGCCGGCGCGGCGCTGGGCGCCCCGCACCGGCCGGTCTCCTTCGTGGTGCCGACCGGCAATTTCGGCGACGTGCTGGCGGGGTATGTCGCCAAGCGCATGGGCCTGCCGGTCTCGCGCCTGACCATCGCCACCAACGTCAACGACATATTGGTGCGCACGCTCGGCACCGGGCGCTACGAGGTGACCGGGGTGGTGCCGTCCTCCTCGCCCTCGATGGACATCCAGGTCTCGTCCAATTTCGAGCGGCTGCTGTTCGAGGCGCTGGAGCGCGACGCCGGCGCGCTGCGCGGGCTGATGGCCGCGCTCACCCAGTCCGGCGCCTTCTCGCCGCCCGCGCGCGCGCTGGAGGCGATCCGCGCCGACTTCGATGCCGGCCGCGCCGACGAGGCCGAGACGCTGGCGACCATCGCCGCCGTGCGCCGCGACTGCGGCTACCTGATCGACCCGCACACGGCGGTCGCGGTGTCGGTGGCGGAGCGGATCGCGCACGACCCGCACGTGCCGCAGATCGTGCTCTCCACCGCCCATCCCGCCAAGTTCCCCGACGCGGTGGAGCGGGCCTGCGGCGAGCGGCCGGCGCTGCCCGCGCACCTCGCCGACCTGATGGGGCGCGAGGAGCGCACGCCGACCCTGCCCAACGACCTCGCCGCCATCGAGGCCTATGTCGCCCGCCATGCCCGCGCCGCGGAGCCGGCGGCATGAGCGGTGACACGAACGGCCAGCGGAGCGGAATCTTTTCCAAGGCGCCGCGCATCACCGAGCTCGACAATGGCGTGACCGTCATCAGCGACGCCATGGAGCATCTGGCGACCGCCTCGCTCGGCATCTGGGCCGGGGTGGGCGCGCGCGACGAGCAGGCCGACGAGCACGGCATCTCGCACCTTCTCGAGCACATGGCGTTCAAGGGCACGCGCCGGCGCTCGGCACGCGACATCGCCGAGGAGATCGAGGCGGTGGGCGGCGACATCAACGCCGCCACCAGCGTCGAGCACACCAGCTACAATGCGCGGGTGCTGGGCGAGGATGTGCCGCTGGCGCTCGACGTGCTGGCCGACATCCTGGCCGAGCCGGCCTTCGATGCCGAGGAGCTGGAGCGCGAGCACAATGTGATCGTGCAGGAGATCGGCGCCGCGCTCGACACGCCGGACGACCTCGTCTTCGACCTGTTCCAGGAGCGGGCCTTCCCCGGCCAGCCGATCGGCCGCTCGATCCTCGGCACGCCGGGAAGCGTGCGCTCCTTCGATGCGGCGCGGCTGCGCACCTATATGGGCCGCACCTACCGGCCGGCGCGGATGATCGTGGCCGGCGCCGGCGCGGTCGAGCACGAGCGGCTGGTCGAGGAGGCGGCCAAGCGCCTCGGCGGCTTCGCGGCCGGCGACAAGCCCGAGCCGGTGCCCGGCCGCTACCAGGGCGGCACCGAGATCGGCGGCGGGCGCGAGCTCGAGCAGGCGCATCTGCTGATCGGGCTGGAGGGGCTCTCCTACAAGGACCCCGGCATCCACGCGCTGCAGGTGTTCTGCAACGTGCTGGGCGGGGGCATGTCCTCGCGCCTGTTCCAGGAAGTGCGCGAGGCGCGCGGCCTGTGCTACGCGGTCTATGCGTTCCACTGGGGCTATGCCGATACCGGCCTGTTCGGCGTCTATGCCGGCACCGATGGCGGGGATGTCGGGGAACTGGTCGACGTGGTGGTCGACCAGATCGCGGCCAGCGTCGAGGAAATGACCGAGCCGGAGCTCGCCCGCTCCAAGGCGCAGGCCAAGGTCGGGCTGCTGGCGGCGCTGGAGAGCTCCGGCGCGCGGGCCGACCAGCTCGCCCGGCAGATGCTGGCCTTCGGCCGGCCGATTCCGCTCGAGGAGATCGTCTCCAAGGTCGAGGCGGTGACGCTGGAGGACGCGCGGGCCGCCGGCCGGGCGCTGATCGCGGGCGGGCGGCCGACCTTCACCGCGCTAGGACCCGGAAAGCCCCTTGAATCCGCCGCCCGCATCGCGGAACGTCTGTCGGTTGGCTGATCTCGTTTCCACGCACCCGCATGTCGCTGTTCCGCACGGTCTCCTGGCCTGACCCGCCCACCCTGATCGAGGGCGATGGCGTCGTGCTGCGGATGCCGCAGATGGCGGACTTCACCGCCTGGGCGGGCCTGCGCGAGGCGAGCCGCGACTTCCTGACGCCGTGGGAACCGCTGTGGCCGACCTACGACCTCACCCGCGGCTCGTTCCGCCGCCGCATCCGGCGCTATGCGCGCGACGTGCGCGAGGACAGCGCCTACCCGTTCCTGGTGTTCCGCGCCGGCGATCGGGCGCTGCTGGGCGGGCTGTCGCTTTCCAATGTGCGGCGCGGCGTCACCCAGACCGCGAGTCTGGGCTACTGGATGGGCGCCCCCTTCGCGGGGCAGGGCTATATGAGTGCGGCGGTGCGCACGCTGCTGCCCTTCGCCCATGGCGCGCTGGGCCTGCGCCGCATCGAGGCGGCTTGCCTGCCCAGCAACACGCCCTCGATCCGGCTGCTGGAAGGCACCGGCTTCCGCCGCGAGGGCTATGGCCGCGAATATCTGTGCATCAACGGCGAATGGCAGGACCATCTGCTCTTCGCCCGGCTCGGCCGCGACCCGATCGGCCGCCCCAAGGCGGTGGACACGCCGAGCCTGGTGCCCGTGCAAAGTGAAAACGACATCAATGGCGGCGGCTAGTCTGGAACGACTACAAGTTACCTCCGGTATTTCCTCGTTCATATGGTCACGTGATCGCCAGATAGGGTTTTCCCGATTGACGCGCGGCGGGAATAGCGCGAGAAAATAAGACAAAGGCAGAGTTTAGAATAATTCTAAATAGCTGATCACTTGGTCCATCCCCGCGATGATTGTTTGTTCCTGTAACGTGATTTCGGATCGTCAGATCCGCGATGCGGTGAACGATACCCAGTCCTCGGTACGCACGGCCGGCCAGGTCTATCGCTGCCTGGGCTGCAGCGCGCAGTGCGGGCGCTGCGCGCGCATGATCCGCAAGCTGATCGACGACGTGAACGCCACCGCCTGCGGCGCCTGCGTGCGCGAGTGCCCGGTGGCGGGCCACGCCCATGAGCATGTGTACGGGCCGGCGCATGCGACGGCGCACGCGCATGAGCCTTCGCAAGGGCACGAGCATTCGCACGAGCCTGCCCGCGCCCACGAACCTGCCCGCGCAACCGCGCCGGCCCACGAGCACGAGCATGTGGCGGTGCGCGAGCCGGCCCGGCGCCGCGCCGAGGCGGACGAGACCGCGCACGCGCATGGCCGCGCCGACGCCTACGCTTCCCTGATTCCCGCCGAATAATCCGCGCCGCCGCGGGCCCCGCCCGGACCCGTAGCCGGCGACGTTCTCGGCTTGCCTCATACTTGGAATTATTCTAAAGAAACTCCGGTCACATCAATTCAGGGAGACGTCGCGGCCATGAAGGGCGATCCGAAGGTCATCGAATATCTCAACCGCGGCCTGAGGTCCGAGCTCACGGCGATCAACCAGTACTGGCTGCATTACCGCATGCTGGACAATTGGGGTTTCAAGAAGATGGCCGCCAAGTGGCGCGCCGAATCGATCGAGGAGATGCAGCACGCCGACAAGTTCGTCGACCGCATCCTGTTCCTCGAGGGATTCCCCAACCTCCAGGTGCTCGACCCGCTGCGCATCGGCCAGGACGTGAAGGAAGTGATCGAGTGCGACCTCGCCGCCGAGATCGAGGCGCGCGCGCTCTACCAGGAAGCCGCGGCCTATTGCGCCGAGGTGAAGGACTATCCCAGCCGCGACCTGTTCAAGGAGCTGATGGCGGACGAGGAGGGGCATATCGACTTCCTCGAGACCCAGCTTGACCTGATCGCCCGGCTCGGCCTGCAGCTCTACTCGCAGCACCATATCGGCGGCTTCGAATAGGCGCCGCGCACCGACCCGAAGACGAGGAAGCCGGTCGCGAGACCGGCTTTTTCTTTGCCCGGCGGCGGGCGCCTGCCGTCTTTAGATCAATTCCAACCTATTGATCTCGCGAAGCTTTTTGTTGACGTTGCGTCATGTTCGACCTACCGCGGCAGGCGAGCCATACCGATGGGCCGCCCCGGCATCCGGGCCGCCCGCGCGCAGGAGGAACGACATGACCGCCAAGCTCCCTCATCGGGCCGCCCGCCGGCTCGCCCTCGGCGGACTTCTGGCCGCCGGCCTCGCGCTGGCCACGGCCGGGGCGCGGGCCGAGGAGGTGGTGAACGTCTACACCACCCGCGAGATCGGCCTCGCCAAGCCGCTGTTCGATGCCTTCACCGAGAAGACCGGCATCGGCGTCAACAGCGTGTTCGTGAAGGACGGCCTCGCCGAGCGGGTGAAGGCCGAGGGCGCGGCTTCGCCCGCCGACGTGCTGATGACGGTCGATGTCGGCGCGCTGCTCGACCTCGTCGACCAGGGCATCACCCAGCCGGTGCGCTCGGAAGTGCTGGAATCGGCGATCCCCGCCAATCTGCGCGGCGCCGACGGCAGCTGGTACGCGCTCTCCATGCGCGCGCGCGTCGCCTATGCCGCCAAGGACCGGGTGAGCCTCGACGCGCTGCACTACGAGGATCTCGCCGCGCCCGAATGGAACGGCAAGCTGTGCATCCGCTCCGGCAAGCACCCCTACAACACGGCGCTGATCGCGGCCTATATCGTCCATCACGGCGAGGCGGCGGCGCAGAAGTGGCTGGAGGGCGTGAAGGCCAATCTCGCCCGCAAGCCGGCCGGCGGCGACCGCGAGAACGCCCGCGACATCCTCGCCGGCATCTGCGACCTCGGCATCGCCAATTCCTACTATGTGGGGCTGATGCGCTCGGGCAAGGGCGGGCCGGAGCAGGAGGAGTGGGCGGCGGCGATCCGCGTCGTGCTGCCCACCTTCGAGGGCGGCGGCACCCATGTGAACATCTCGGGCGCTTCGGTGGCGAAGAACGCCCCGAACAAGGACAACGCGGTCAAGCTGCTGGAATATCTCGTCTCGCACGAGGCTCAGGAGCTCTATGCCAAGTCGAATTTCGAATATCCGGTGGTGGCGGGGGCGCCGATCGACCCGATCATTGCCGCCTTCGGCCCGCTGAAGATCGACGATATCGACCTCGTCGCCATCGCCAAGGCGCGCAAGGCGGCGACCGACCTCGTCGACACGGTCGGTTTCGACAATTGACGCGCCGGCCGGCGATGCTTGGACCGGGCGCACGCGGCGCGGCAGGCCGGCCGTGAGCGTGGCGGCACGATCGCCGGCGAGCGCGGGCGCAGGCGCGCCGACGGGCGCGCGCCTGCTGCGCGGGGCGTCGGCGGCGGTGGTGCTCCTCGTGCTGCTGCCGCTCGCGGCGCTGGTGTGGACGGCCGCCCAGGGCTCGGGCGATCTATGGCCGCATCTGCTGCGCCATGTGGTGCCGCACGCGCTGCTTGAGACCGTGCTGCTCGCGCTTGGCGTCGGCGTGCTGGCCGGAATCATCGGCACCGGCACCGCCTGGCTGGTCGCGGTCTGCCGCTTTCCCGGGCGCGGCCTGTTCGAATGGGCGCTGCTGCTGCCGCTCGCCATCCCGACCTACATCCAGGCCTTCGTCTATGTCGACGCGGTGCACCCGCTCGGGCCGATCCCGACGCTGATCCGCTCGCTGCTCGGCATGAAGAGCCCGCGCGACCTGTGGCTGCCGGAGGTGCGCAACCTGCCCGGCTGCGTCGTGCTGCTGGGGCTGGTGCTCTACCCTTATGTCTACCTCGCCGCCCGTGCGGCCTTCCTGATGCAGACCGCCTCGATCCTCGACGCGGCGCGCACGCTGGGCGCGGGGGCCGGCGAGACGTTCCTGCGCATCGCCCTGCCGCTGGCCCGGCCCGCCATCGCGGTCGGCGTGACGCTGGCGCTGATGGAGACGGTGAACGATGTCGGCGCCTCCGAATTCCTCGGCGTGCAGACGCTCACCCTGTCGATCTATTCCACCTGGCTGAACCGCTCCAGCCTGCCCGGCGCGGCGCAGATCGCGCTGTTCATGCTGGCGATCCTGTTCGCGCTGGTGATGGTGGAGCGCTGGGGCCGGCGCCATCTCAGCGTCGCCGCCATCGGCGCGCGCGCCCACGCCCCGGCACGCCGCCTCCTCGGGCGCGGGCAGGGGATGCTGGCGATGCTCGCCTGCCTGGTGCCGGTGACGCTCGGCTTCCTGCTGCCGGCCGGGCACCTCGCGCACACCGCCTGGAAGCGCTGGCTGTTCCACGGCGTGCCCGCGAGCATCTGGCAGGAGGCGGCCAATACTGCGCTGCTGGCCGGGCTCGGCACGCTGGCCGCGCTCGGCTGCGGCCTCATCGTCGCCGTGGCGCTGCGGGTGCGGGCGCTGCGCGGCGGGCTGGTGCCGCGGCTCGCGAGCCTGGGCTACGCGGTGCCCGGCACGGTGCTGGCGGTGGGCCTGCTGGTGCCGCTCGCCGGCTTCGACAATTGGGTGTCCTCAACGAGTGCGAGGCTGACCGGGGTGCCGACCGGCCTGCTGCTCTCCGGCTCCGGCGCGGCGCTGGTCCTCGCCTATGTCATCCGCTTCCTCGCGATCCCGGTCGGCGGGCTGGAGGCGGGCTACGGGCGGATCGGCACCACGCTCGACATGGCCGCGCGCAGCCTCGGCGAGCGCCCGCCCGGCGTGGTGCGGCGCATCCACCTGCCGCTGCTGCGCCCCGCGCTCGGCACGGCGGCGCTGCTGGTGTTCGTCGACTGCATGAAGGAGCTGCCGGCGACGCTGATGCTGCGCCCGCTCAATTTCGAGACGCTGGCGAGCCACGTCTATGGCGAGGCGGCGCGCGGCACCTATGAGGATGGCGCGCTCGCCGCCCTGCTCATCGTGCTGGTCGGCCTGGTGCCGGTGATCCTGCTCGCGCGGCTCTCCCGCCCGCGCGAGGGGTAGGGGCGCGACAGCCTGGCCGCGCCCTCCCGCCCTCACACCGCGAGATCGGGCAGGTCGCGGTAGAGCTCCAGCGATTCCGGGTTGGCCAGCGCCTCGGTGTTCTTTACCGGCCGGTTGTGCACCACGTCGCGCACGGCGAGCTCGGTGATCTTGCCGGAGCGGGTGCGCGGGATGTCGGCCACGGCGACGATCTTGGCCGGCACGTGACGCGGGCTGGCGCCGGTGCGGATCTGGGTGCGGATGCGCTTCTCGAGCTCCGCGTCGAGCACCGCGCCCGGCTTCAGCCGCACGAACAGTACCACCCGCACGTCGTTGTCCCATTCCTGGCCGATCGCCAGCGCCTCGACGATCTCCGGCACCTGCTCGGCCTGGGCGTAGATCTCGGCGGTGCCGATGCGCACGCCCTGCGGGTTGAGGGTGGCGTCGGAGCGGCCGTGGATGATGATGCCGCCGTGATGGGTCCATTCGGCGAAGTCGCCGTGGCACCAGATATTGTCGAAGCGTTCGAAATAGGCGGCGTGGTACTTGGCTCCATCCGGGTCGTTCCAGAACATCACCGGCATGGAGGGGAAGGGCTTGGTGCAGACCAGCTCACCCCGCTCGCCGACCACCGGCCGACCCTCGTCCGACCACACCTCGACCGCCATGCCGAGGCCCGGCGCCTGGATCTCGCCCTTGTAGACCGGGGCGGTGGGGTCGCCGAGCACGAAGCAGGAGACGATGTCGGTGCCGCCCGAGATCGAGGCGAGGTGGAGGTCGGCCTTGATCGCCTCGTAGACGTAGCCGAAGCTCTCCGGCGCCAGCGGCGAGCCGGTCGAGGTGAGCGCCTTCAGCTTCGAGAGGTCGTGCGTCTCGCCGGGCTTCAGCCCTTCCTTGCGCAGCGAGTCGATGTATTTCGCCGAGGTGCCGAACAGGGCGAAGCCTTCCTTCTCGGCATAGTCGAACAGCACCGAGGGGCCGGGCGCGAAGGGCGAGCCGTCGAACAGGCACAGGGTGAGGTTGCTGGCGAGGCCGGTGACGAGCCAGTTCCACATCATCCAGCCGCAGGTGGTGAAGTAGAACAGCCGGTCGCCAGGCGCGAGGTCGCAATGCAGCCGGTGCTCCTTCACATGCTGCAGCAGCGTGCCGCCCGCCCCGTGGACGATGCATTTGGGCACGCCCGTGGTGCCGGAGGAGAACAGGATGAAGGCGGGATGGTTGAAGGGCAGCCGCTCGAAGACCAGCGGGGCCGGGGCATGGGGCGCGAGGAAGGCGTCGAGCGCGACCCCGTTCGGCAGGCCGGCGGCGACCTCCGCGGCCTCGCCGAGATAGGGCACGATCACCGTCGCGGCGGTGTCGGCGAGGTGCGGCACCACGCTCTTCAGCTTGTCGCCGATGGCGACCCGCTTGCCCGAATACCAGTAGCCGTCGCAGGCGAAATAGACCTTGGGCGCGATCTGCCCGAATCGATCGAGGATGCCGCGCTCGCCGAAATCGGGCGAGCAGGAGGAGAAGATCGCGCCGAGCGAGGTGGTCGCCAGCATGATGGCGATGGTCTCGGGCATGTTGGGCATGGTGGCGGCGACGCGGTCGCCGACCCCGACCCCTGCCGCGCGCAGCCCCTGCTGCAGGCGCGAGACGAGGTCGCACAGCTCGCCGAAGCTCACCTGCCGTTCGACCTTGTCCTCGCCGCGGAAGACCAGCGCCACCTCGTCCCGCCCGCGCGGGCGCAGCAGGTTCTCGGCGTAGTTGAGCCGCGCCTCGGGGAAGAAGCGGGCGCCGGGCATCGCCTCGGCGTCGACCAGCGCGCTCGCGCCGCGCTCGCCGATGATGTCGCCCAGATCCCACACCTCCTCCCAGAACGTGCCGGGATGGGCGACCGACCAGGCGTGGAGATCACGGAAGCCGGTCAGCGCCGTGCCGTGGCGCGCATTGACGGTGCGGACGAGGGCGGTAACCGCGCTGCGGGCGATCCTCTCCGGGCTCGGTTTCCAGAGGGGTTCATCACTCGCCGCACTCATCGATTTCCTCCGTGTTCAGGTCGGCCGGCGCGTTCTGCGTCGCCGGGCCGCTTGGCGCCAGCGGATTCATAGCGCCCGCCTCGGCGTCTGTCAGGCCATCAAACAGACACAGAGACACAAGATGTTGCGCCGTCCGCCGGCTGGCATTTCCCACCGAGGCGTGCCTCCGCGCTTGCGTGCCTGCGTCCGGGTGCTGTACGCGCATGAACAGGGGACGCCACCGATCGCTTTATGAAGAAACTCGTTCCGATCCTGCTGCTGCCCGTGGTGCTGGTGCTCGCTGCGGCAGCCTTCGCACCCAAGCTCGCCTCCGACGCGCGGCTGCGCGCCGAGGCGGTGGCCGCGGTGCGCGCGGCGACCGGCCGGGAGCCGCGCATCGAGGGGCCGGTCGGCTTCTCGGTGCTGCCCTGGCCGGCGATCACCGCCGAGGATCTCACGGTGGACGACGAGGACGGCGACTCCCGGCTGATGGTGCCGCGCCTGCGGGTCGTGCTGCACCTGCTGCCGCTGCTGACCGGGCAGGCGCGCGCCGACCATATCGAGCTCGCCTCGCCCGAACTGAGCATCGTCGGCAGCGAGGCCAGTCTCGACGGTTTCTCCGCCCTGGTGGCGGGCCTTGGCACCAGCCGGCTCGACGCCGACATCCGCGTCACCGACGGCCAGCTCCTCGTGCGCCACGGCAATGTCAGCGAGGTGGTGATCCCGCGCGCCGACGTCCGCCTCGCCTGGCAGGGGATGAAGGAGGTCGCGCTCAAGGGCAAGCTCACCTGGCGCGGCGAGCCGCTCGACGTCGACTTCGCCCTGTCCGACGTCGCCCGCCTCGTCGCCGGCGGCGGGGCCGGCCTGCGGCTCTCCGCCTCCGGCCCGCCGGCCGAATTCTCCTTCGACGGTTCGGTGAAGCTCGCCGGCGGCCCGGTGGCCGAGGGCCAGCTCGCCATGTCCTCGCGCAAGCTTCGCGACACGCTGGAATGGCTCGGCCTCGACGCGCCGACCGAGCAGGGCTTCGGCGCGTTCGCGCTGCGCGGGCAGGCGCTGATGTCGGACCAGGGCGCGGCGCTGTCCAGTGCGCGGCTCGAGCTCGACGGTAATGTCAGCGAGGGCGGCTTCAACCTGCGGCTGGAGGACGGGCGCAGCATCGTGCAGGGCTCGCTGGCGAGCGAATCGGTCGACCTGACGCCCTACGGTCAGCTCACCATCTTCGATTCCGACGACGGCACCTGGAGCGACGACCCGCTCGACCTGTCCCGCCTCGCGCGGCTCGACCTCGACCTGCGGCTCTCGGCGACGCGGGTGCGCGCGGGCAACTCGCAGTTCCGCCGCATGGCCGCGAGCGCGGTGCTGAAGAACGGCAAGCTTTCGCTGGCGATCGGCGAGGCCGAGGCCTGGGACGGCATCTTCCGCGCCGCGATCCATGTCGCACCCGGGCCGAACGGCGCCGGCGCGGATGCGCGGGTCGACCTCGCCGGCGACGACGTCGCCTTCGCGAAGGCGTTCGGCGACATCTTCCGCTCGCAGCGGCTGGAGGGTAAGGGCAGCTTCCACCTCACCGCCGGCGGCGCGGGCGAAAGCATCGCCCAGATCGTCACCGGGCTCGACGGCGACTTCACGCTCTCGGGCACACACGGCGCGCTGGTCGGCATGGATGTCGGGCGCATCCTCGACCGGCTGGCGAAGCGCCCGCTGTCGGGCATGGGCGACCTGAGGGGCGGGCGCACGCCGTTCGACAGCATCGAGCTGTCGGCGACCATTGCCGGCGGCATCGCGCGGCTGGCGAAGTTCGAGGTCGAGAGCTCGCGGCTGCGGATCGCGATGAACGGTAAATGCTCGATCGCCCGGCGCGACCTCGACCTGAGCGGGGAGGCGACGCTGATGGGCTCGAAGGAAGCGGGCACGCAGGTGGCTTCGTTCGAATTGCCCTTCATCGTGCGGGGCGACTGGGAGCGGCCTGTGGTGCTGCCCGACGCGCAGTTGCTGATCCGCCGCTCGGGCGCGGCGCGGGCGCTGTTCGGCGACAAGCTGAACACGCTGGACCCGCTGGGCGTCTCCGGCTCGGCGAACCCCTGACGCGAGCGCCGGGCAGCGCTACGACGCCAGTACCCGGGTCGAGGGGAAGGTGATCTCGACGATGGTGCCGACATCCACCGCGCTGCGGATGTTGAAGCTGGCGCGGTTGGCTTCCGCCAGCGCCTTGGTCAGCGGCAGGCCGAGCCCGGTGCCGCCCGAGCCCGAGCGGCCCGAAGTGGCGAGCTGGCGGAACGGCTCCATCGCGATCGACACGTCCGCCTCCGACATGCCGATGCCGGTGTCGCGCACGCGCAGCACCACCTCGCCGTTCTCGGTCAGCGCGGTGGAGAGGATCACCTGCCCGCCGGGGCGGGTGAACTTGATCGAGTTCGACACCAGGTTGAGCACGATCTGCCGGATCGAGCGCGCATCCGCCACCACCTGCGGCAGGTCGGCGGCGAGCGAGGAGCGGATGATGATGCGCTCGCGATTGGCCTGCGGCTGCATGATGCCCATGCACTGCTGCACGATCTCGTTGAGCGGCACGCTGGTGAAGGAGAGGTCGAGCTTGCCGGCCTCGATCTTCGACAGGTCGAGCAGGTCGTTGATGAGCGAGATGAGGTGCCCGCCCGAGGCGTGGATGTCGCGCAGATAGTCGCGGTAGCGCTGGTTGTCGATCGGCCCGAAGCGCTCCTCCATCATCACTTCCGAGAAGCCGATGATGGCGTTGAGGGGGGTGCGGATCTCGTGGCTGATCTTGGCGAGGAAATCGGACTTGGCGAGGTTGGCGCGCTCGGCGAGCTGCTTGGCCTCGGTGAGCTCCTCCTCGGCGCGCTTCCACTGGGTGATGTCGCGCAGCACGGCGCAGAACTTCGACGGGTCCTCGCCGATCCGCCCGACCGTCATGAACAGCGGGATCAGCCCGCCCTCGCGCACCCGGCCGATCACCTCGCGCCCGTCATTGAGCACGCTCGCCACGCCGTTGGAGGCGAGGCCGTCGAGATAGTCGACCGCCGCCTGCCGGCTCTCCGGCGCGAACAGCATGGTGAAGTTCTCGCCCTGCACCTCGCCGGCCTCGAAGCCGAACAGCGCCTCGGCGGGATGGTTCATCGACAGGATGGCGCCGGCGGTGTCGATCAGCACCACGCCGTCGGTCGCGGTGTCGAGGATGGCGCGCAGCTCACGCTCGGAGGTCTCGGCCTCGCGCAGCGCCAGCTCGGCCTGGCGCAGGCGCTCGTCGGCGACCGCCTCGACCCGGTGCAGCACGTAGAGCATCGCCGTCCCGCCTTCCCACGGCGCGGAGATGAGCCGCGCCTCGACCGGGATCGGCTCGCCATGGACGGTGAGCAGGGTGAGCGCGCCGGTGCGCGCGGCGCCGGTGTCGGCCGGCTCGAGCGCGTGGCCGAACAGGCCGGCGAGGCCGCCCGCCGCTTCCAGCGCCGCGAGATCGGCATGGCCGGTCCAGTCGAGCAGGGCGCGGTTGGCATAGAGCAGGCGATCGCCGCGGAAGGCGAGCATGGCGAGCGGCAGCCGGTCGAGCACCGGGCGCTCGCCATCCGCCAGCACGCGGCGAAGGCCCTCGGGCCCCGCCGGCGTGGCGGGCGGGGAGGTGACGTCGTTGGCCGGGATCTGGCTTGGCGTGATCTGGCTCGCGGGCGTGCGGGCGAAGGGCGAGGCCTTGGGCTCTCCGGGCACGGAAGGTTCGGGCGCGGCGGGTTCGGCTGCGGACGCGCCGGATGCGCCGCTCTCCCCGCTGAGGAAGTCGGGCGCGTCCTCCTCGCCCTCGAGCCTTGCGCCGAGCGCGCGCGCGATCTCGCGGAAGGCGTTGCGCTCGCCGGTCGACAGCCCTTCCCACGAGGCGCGGATGCTCTCCGGCCGGGAGCCGGACGGCGGCACGGCCGCCGGCGGGGTCGGCGAAGGGGTCGCGGGCTGGGGCTCGCCGTGAAGCTGCACCACGTTCGGCGCGCTGGGAGGCGCAGGCGATGGCGGGGCGGCGGCGGGCGGCGCCTCCGGCGAAGCTGGCTCGGCCGGCGGCACGACCGGGGGCGCAGGCGGCGGCGACTGGGTCTGCGGCGGCGGCAGCGGTGCCTGGGGCGTCACGGGCGGCTGCGGCGCGAACGGAGTCAGCTCCGCCGCCGGGGGCGGGGTGGGCTCGGCCGGGGGCACGAAGGGAGCGGGCGCGATGGGCGCAGGCGTGAACGCCGGAGGTGCGGGCGGCGCAGCACGCGTCTGGGGCTGCGGCGCGGCGCGGCGGCCGCGCACGACGCCGAAGCCGCGCATGCCCTCGCCGCGGATCGGCGCGCCGCCGAGCTCGATGTCGAGCGCGTCGCCGCGCGCGGTTGGCACCAGCACCGGCAGATGGTTGAAGCTCAGCCCGTCCAGCACCGCGCGGTGGGCGCCGGGCGCGCCGAGCGTCTGCCAGTCATGCCCGCCGAGGCTCTCGGCCGACCAGCCGAGCGCGTCCGCGAGGCGCGGGTCGACATGGCTGAGGCGGGCGTCGAGGCCGGTGCGCCAGGTGAAGCGCTGCGGCAGGGCCGCGCCCGTGCCGCTGCCGGCGGGCGCCGTGAAGGAAGGCGCCGCCGCGGCCGTGGCGGAGGCGGGGAGGGAAGCCGGCCCGGCGGCCGGAGGCGTCGGCGCGAATGGCTGGGGCGCCGCGAAGACGTCCGGCGCGGCGGGCTCGGCGGAAGGCTCGGGCATGCCGGCGACGTCGCCGGTGACCATGAGCACCGCCCGCGCCGAACCGGCGGCGACGAGCGAGCAGGCGAATACCGCCGGGGTGAGACGGCCGGGAAGGCGCAGCCGCTCCAGCCGCGCGGGGCGGTCCGCGCGCAGCGTCGGCAGCAGCCGGAGCGCGGCGGCGGCGAGCGCCTCGGCACTGCCCGCGGCGCCGAGCAGAGTCCGTCCGCCGACATTGGCGGCGAGCGCCGAGCCATCCGCGCGCAACAGCACGGCCGCGCCCGCGCCGCCGAGGGAAGCCTCGGCGCGCCTGCGCAGTTCGCTGTCCGCCTGGGACTGCCCGCTATGTCGACCGTCCGTAGGAATACTCATGCCCACCAGAACGCCTGCCGCCGTGTTCCTTACACCCGGCACCCGAGTTACTTTAATGGCGGCGGTGCTCCCGCGCCACGCCGGGGGCGCTGCGTCACGCCGGGTTCGCAGTTTCAGGTTAACCGGTGGCGACTGAAGCCGGTTAACCGCAGGCAACCAATGCCACCCGTCACGCGGCGATTATCGTTGCGTCCTGTCAGAAGCATTATACTTTGGTCGTAGGCGCCTACGCGAATAGAAAGCGCCGAACGGCTGATTGTACGATTGGGCGTCGAGAGCGGAGGTGTCACCATGGCCAGTGATCTGAAACCGGAAATTCCCGAGGAACTGCGCACATTCGCCGAGCAGGGCGTCGACCAGGCCCGCGTGGCGATCGACGGCGTCATCGATGCAGCGCACAAGGCGCTGGACGACGCCGGCCGGCAGGTCGATGCTGCGCATGAGAACGTGCGCGAGATCGGCCGCACGACGCTCGATTTCGCCGAGGCGAACATCGCCGCCGCCTTCGACTTCGCGGCACGCATCGCCAGGGCGCAGAGCTTCGACGACTGGCCGCGCCTGCAGGCCGACTTCGTGCGCGAGCAGGCTGCGCGCCTGACCGAGCAGGCCAAGGTGCTCGGCGAGCACGGCGCCTCGGCGGCCGCGATGGGCACGCCCGGCGCCAAGCCGAAGAAGTAAGGCCCAACAAGCAGGGCCGAGAAAAGAGGGCCGGGCGCCCTGCAAATGGGCCGTACCGGGGCGGCCTTGCAGAAAAATCAGTCATCCGGGGTTGATTGTGCATTGCAATATGATATTGCAATGCACAATTAGGGAGTGCGACGTCAGGAAGGACCCCCGCTCATCATCGGGTGTCGCGTCTTCCACGCGCAAGGTGCGATCGTCGACGCGGGAACGATCGCGACCTTCCTGGTTGTCACCGCGATGAGGAGAGAAGAAATGGCTGAGGCTACTCCCGTCACGCCTGCCCCCAAGAAGAGCGCGAAGGCGGCCCCGCCCTCTTTCGAGGCCGCGTTCGCCAAATTCGAGCTTCCGAAGATCGACATGGCGTCGCTCGAGGTCCCCGCGGTCATGCGCGAGATGGCCGAGAAGAGCGTGCAGAGCGCGCGCGAGACCTATGAGAAGCTGAAGAACAGCGCCGAGGAGACCACCGACCTCCTCGAGGACACCTACACCACCGCCTCCAAGGGCGTGACCGAATACAACACGCTGGCGCTGGAATCGCTGCGCACCAACGTGAACGCGGCCTTCGACTACATGGGCGCGCTGCTCGGTGCCAAGAGCGTGTCCGAGGCGGTCGAGCTTTCGACCGGTCACATGCGCAAGCAGTTCGACGTGATGTCGGCGCAGGCGAAGGAACTCTCGTCCATCGCCCAGAAGGTGGCGACCGACACCGCCGAGCCGATCAAGGCTTCGGTCGAGAAGACCATCAAGAAGTCGGCGGCCTGAGGGCGTTCCGCCCCGCTTCCGTCCCTTCCGCGCGGCCTCGCCGCGCCAAGCCCGGTCCGCGCTGCGGGCCGGGTTTTTTCATGCCGCCTTTCCGGGCTAGATATTTTCGCGCCCGCCGCCGGAATTCGACGCCTCGCGCGGCTTGACTCCCTTTCGCGGCCTGCCTATCTCCGCTGCGCTTTTGGCACTCGCTCTGGAAGAGTGCTAGACGTGCACCCGAGCGCCCAGGCGGCGCGTGACAGGATGACCCGAGGAGCCATCAATGGCCAAGCTGAAGTTCCGCCCCCTGCATGATCGTATCGTGGTGAAGCGCCTCGACGCGGAAGAGAAGACCGCCGGCGGCATCATCATCCCCGACACCGCGAAGGAAAAGCCCTCCCAGGGCGAAGTGGTCGCGGTCGGCCCCGGCGCGCGCGACGAGGCGGGCAAGCTGGTCCCGCTCGACGTGAAGGCCGGCGACAAGGTGCTGTTCGGCAAGTGGTCCGGCACCGAGGTCAAGATCGACGGTCAGGACCTCCTGATCATGAAGGAATCGGACGTCATGGGCATCGTCGGCTGAACGCCGGCTGATCCGACCAGGACGCGCGGACCCGGCCGGCCCGACATGGCGCCGCCGCGGGGGTCCGCGAGCAACCCCTTTCAGGAGTAGGCCAGATGGCTGCCAAGGACGTAAAATTCTCCAGTGACGCGCGCGACAAGATGCTGCGCGGCGTCGACATCCTCGCCAATGCGGTGAAGGTGACGCTGGGCCCGAAGGGCCGCAACGTCGTCATCGAGAAGAGCTTCGGCGCCCCGCGCATCACCAAGGACGGCGTCACCGTCGCCAAGGAGATCGAGCTCGAGGACAAGTTCGAGAACATGGGCGCGCAGATGGTGCGCGAAGTGGCCTCGAAGACCAATGACCTCGCCGGCGACGGCACGACCACCGCCACCGTGCTGGCCCAGGCCATCGTGAAGGAAGGCGCCAAGGCGGTTGCCGCCGGCATGAACCCGATGGACCTCAAGCGCGGCATCGATCTCGCCGTGGTCGAGGCGATCAACGATATCGTCAAGCGCGCGAAGAAGGTGAAGTCGACCGGCGAAGTCGCCCAGGTCGGCACCATCTCCGCCAATGGCGACGCCTCGATCGGCGAGATGATCGCCGGCGCGATGCAGAAGGTCGGCAACGAGGGCGTCATCACCGTCGAGGAAGCCAAGACCGCCGAGACCGAGCTCGAAGTGGTCGAGGGCATGCAGTTCGACCGCGGCTACCTCTCCCCCTACTTCATCACCAATCCCGACAAGATGACTGTGGATCTGGAAGATCCCTACATGCTCATCTTCGACAAGAAGCTGTCGGGCCTGCAGGCGATCCTGCCGGTGCTGGAGCAGGTGGTGCAGTCCGGCAAGCCGCTGCTGATCATCGCCGAGGACGTCGAGGGCGAGGCCCTGGCCACGCTCGTGGTGAACAAGCTGCGCGGCGGCCTGAAGGTCGCGGCCGTGAAGGCGCCGGGCTTCGGCGACCGCCGCAAGGCCATGCTCGAGGACATCGCGATCCTCACCGGCGGCCAGGTGATCTCCGAAGAGCTCGGCATCAAGCTCGAGACGGTCGGCCTCGACATGCTCGGTCGCGCCAAGAAGGTGCTGATCGAGAAGGAGAAGACCACCATCGTCGACGGCGCCGGCAAGAAGAAGGACATCGAGGGCCGGGTCGCGCAGATCAAGGCGCAGATCGAGGAGACCACCTCGGACTACGACCGTGAGAAGCTGCAGGAGCGCCTCGCCAAGCTCGCGGGCGGCGTCGCGGTGATCCGCGTCGGCGGCGCCACCGAGATCGAGGTCAAGGAGAAGAAGGACCGCGTGGACGACGCGCTCAACGCCACCCGCGCCGCGGTGGAAGAAGGCATCGTCCCGGGCGGCGGCATCGCCCTGCTGCGCGCCAAGAAGGCGATCGAGAAGCTCTCCAGCGACAATGCCGACATCGCCGCCGGCATCAAGATCGTGCTGAAGGCGCTCGAGGCGCCGATCCGGCAGATCTCCGAGAACTCGGGCGTCGAGGGCTCGATCGTGGTCGGCAAGGTGCTGGAGTCGAAGGACCAGAACTTCGGCTTCAACGCCCAGTCCGAGCAGTTCGTGGACATGATCGCGGCCGGCATCGTCGACCCGGCCAAGGTCGTGCGCACCGCGCTGCAGGACGCCGCGTCGGTCTCCGGCCTGCTGATCACCACCGAGGCGATGGTCGCCGACCTGCCGAAGCCCGCGAGCGCTGCCCCCGCCATGCCGGGCGGCGGCATGGGCGGTATGGATTTCTGATCGAAATCCAACCACCCCTGCAGTCTTGGGGTGCCGAAGCCGGGCAGGCCCGGCTTCGGATGGCGGCATGGATTTCTTGCGAGATCCTCACCGCCCCTGCGGTTTTGGAGTGCCGAAGCCGGGCGAGCCCGGCTTCGGGGCGGAAAGCCTTCATCGAGTTGGAAAGGGCGCGGCGCGAGCTGCGCTCTTTTCGTTTGCGGCGACCACCGGCCGCGTCGCCGGTCTGGCCCGCGGCCCTGCGCGCCTTAGATGGTTGCGGGCGGGTGCCGTTCGCTCTGCCACGTTCACTCACTTGCGACGTGCGCCCGGCCGGGAGGCGGCTCATCCTCCCGTCGGACAGAGAGGGAGGCGTGCCGATGGACCAACGCATCATCGATCTCTACGACCGGTTCACCCATGGCCAGATCGACCGCCGGGGATTCATGGACCGGCTGGGGACGCTGGCGGGCTCGGCCGCGGCCGCCGCGGCGCTGCTGCCCCTGCTCACCAACGACTATGCCCGCGCGGCCATGGTGCCCGAGGGCGATCCACGGCTGAACGCCGCGATGGTGACCTACCCCTCCGGCGGGGACGACATCAGCGGCTACCTCGTGCGTGCCCGGCGCGCCGACGCCAAACGCCCGGCGGTGCTGGTGATCCACGAGAACCGGGGGCTGAACCCGCACATCAAGGACGTGACGCGACGGCTGGCGCTCGCCGGCTACCTCGCCTTCGGCGTCGACCTGCTCTCTGCCGATGGCGGTACGCCCGAGGACGAGGACAAGGCGCGCTCCATGATCGCCGAGCTCGACCGCGCGGCGACGGTGCAGCGGGCGGTGGACGCGGTCGCCTTCCTGAAGGACAACGAGGCCTCGACCGGCTCGGTCGGCGCGATCGGCTTCTGCTGGGGCGGGGGCATGGTGAACCTGCTCGCCGAGGCGAGCCCGGAGCTGAAGGCCGGCGTCGCCTATTACGGCATGCCGCCCCCGCTCGACGACGTCGACACGATCGAGGCCGCGCTGCTGCTGCACTATGCCGGGCTCGACAACCGCATCAACGAGAACGTGCCGGCCTATGAGAAGGCGCTGAAGGAGGCCGGCAAGGACTTCACCATCTATGTCTATGAGGGCGTCAACCACGCCTTCAACAACGACACCAGCCCGACCCGCTACGACCCGAAGGCGGCCGAGCTCGCCTGGGGGCGCACCTCCGATTTCCTCGCCAAGCATCTCGGCGTGCCGCCGCCGGTGGAGACCTGAGCGCGGAAGCCGGCGCGGCCGGCGGTCAGATCGGGGGAAGCTTGAGCCAGTCGGACAGCGCGCTGAGCACGAGGTCGATGGCGAGCGCGGCGAGCAGCATGCCCATGACGCGGCTGATGACCGCCGCGCCGCCGCGCCCGATGAAGCGCATCAGCGGCCCGGCGGCGAGCATGATCGCCAGCGCCACCAGCAGCACCAGGCTGAAGGTGACGATGGTCATCATCTTGTCGGGGAAATTGTGCCGGGCGTCGTCCGTCAGCACCACCGCGGCCAGCATGGCGCCGGGGCTGGCGATGGAGGGCATGGCCAGCGGGTAGATGGCGATATCCACCGGATTGGTTTCGGCCGAGGCGTGGGTGTCCGAATGGTTCGACCCGTGGACCATGGTCAGCGCGAACAGGAACAGCACGATGCCGCCGGCGATCTGGAACGAATTGATCGACACGTCCATCGAGCGCAGCAGCGAGCTTCCCGCCAGGGCGAAGAACACCAGCACGCAGAACGAGACGATGATGGAGATGAAGGCCGCCTTGCGCTGGTTGGCGGCGTCGAGCGTGGCGGTGACGGCGATGAAGACCGGAAGCGTCCCCAGCGGATCGATGACCACCCACAGGGTGACGAATTCCTGAAGATGTTCCGACAAGTTCATCCGTCTTTCCCCCTCGCGCCGGGCCGTGACCGCCGCGCCCGTGTCCTGCCCGCCCTGGGCGCCGTGCTGCCGGCACCGCGACATGGATCGCATGCCATGCTTGCCATGTCATGAATGTCACAGCCTCATGAATCTCACAGCGTCATGAATGACACAGCATGGAGGTCATCGACGCCGATCCGGGACAGCGATGCCCCTGTCAGCGAGCACGGCCCCGCCGGCCCGGTTGCCTCGCGGCCGGCCGGCCGTCATCCTGCCCCGGACGAGTCGCGAGGGCAGGAGATGACGATCATACGCCAGAAGCCGGACTTCACCCATGAAGTCGCGGCGTGGTTGGCGGGCGATGTGCCGGTGGCGGGGGTCGACGAGGTCGGGCGCGGGCCCTGGGCCGGGCCGGTCGTCGCCTGCGCGGTCGTGCTCGATCGCGACCGGGTGCCCGAGGGGCTCGACGATTCCAAGAAGCTGAAGGCGGCGCAGCGCGAGGCGCTGTTCGAGGAGATCTGCGCCACGGCGGAGGTGTCGCTCGCCTTCGCCCCGCCAGCGCGGATCGACGGCGACAACATCCGGCAGGCGACGCTGTGGGCGCTGGCGCGCGCCGCCGCCGGCCTGCCGCGCGCGCCGCGGCTGCTGCTGGTCGACGGCAACGACCTGCCGCCGGTCGCCTGCGCGGCGCGGGCGATCATCGGCGGGGACGCGCTGGTCGCCTCCATCGCCGCCGCCTCGATCGTCGCCAAGGTGACCCGCGACCGGCTGATGGCCTCGCTCGGCCTCGCCCATCCCGGCTATGGCTTCGAGCGCCACATGGGCTACGGCACGCCCGAGCACGCCGAGGCGCTGGCCGCGCTCGGCACCTGCCGCCACCACCGCACCTCCTTCGCGCCGGTGCGCGCGCGCCGGGCGCTGGAAATCGAGCTCGCGCAGACGGTGCTTGTCGAGACGAGAGCGGTCGAGACGGAGCCGGGCGCGGAACGGCGCGGTCCGGTGCTGCGCCCCGTGGCGCTGGCCGACGGCGTCTAGGCGCGGCCATGCTCTGGTCGGCGCTCTGGATCGAAGCGCTGCGCGCGCGCCCCGGTCTGGCGGTGCGGACCGCGGGCGGCGCGCTCGGCCTGCTCTGGGTGGTGCTGCCGCTGCTGGTCTTCGCCTCGCCGCCGCTGGAGCTGACGCAATATTTGCTGGCGGCCCGCGCGGGACGCGTCGCCGCCGATGCCGGCGGGCCGCTGGCGGCGGGGTTGAGCTGGCTGGCGCTGGACGGGCTCGGCCTGTGGGCGGTCTATGCGCTGTTCGCGCTCGCCATGCTGGCCTCGGCGGGGCTCGCCTACCGCCTCGCCTCGCGCTTCCTCGGGCGCGCCATGGGCGGCGCCGCAGCACTGGTCTTCGTCGCGGTGGAGGGGATCGGCCTGCCGCTCGACCCCTACGCTCCGGACCGGCTGGCACTGCCCGCCGTGCTGTGGGTGGTGCTCGAGAGCTGGCGGCTGATCGGCGAGCGCAAGAGCCATGCCTGGCCGGCCCTCGCGGCGGCGGGCGGCATCGCGCTGTTCGCCGGATGGTCGGGCTGGGCCGTGGTGCTGGCGGCGGCGCTGCTGATCGCGCTGACGCCGGCCGGCCGGGCGGCGCTGCGCACCCGCGACATCGTGCAGCCGGTGGCGATGGGCCTCACCTTCCTCATTCCGTTCGCGCTGTGGACGGTGCGCTTTCCTCCGCCCCTGCCGGCGCTGGGAACGGCCGGCGCGGCGGCCGGGGGCTCGTCCATGGTGCCGGCGGCGACGCTGCTGGCCGGGCTGGTGCTCGCCAGCGTGCCGGGCGCGCTGCTGGTGCTGATCTCCTCGCGCGCCGGCGAGCGGGGAGGCGGCGACAGGGCGCGCGAGGACGTGCCGACGCTGGCGCGCGGGCCGATGCCGGATTTCGCGCCGGTCTTCATGGCGGTGATGGGCATCGTGCCGCTGCTCGCCGCGCTGGCGCTGGCCGCGCTCGGCGAGCGGCAGACGGTGTGGGGCACGCCTGCGCCGGCGCTGCTCGCGGTGCTGCTGGTGGCCGGGCGCGGGCAAATGGCGGGGATCCACCGGCGCCGGGCGATGGCGCCGCTCTGGCTCGCCTGCGTCGCCGCGCCGGCGGTGGTGACGGCGCTGGTGACGCTCGGCGCGCCGCAGGTCGGCCGGAGAGGGCAGGCCGTCAACTTCCCCGCCCGCGCGGTCGCCGGCCCGCTCACCGAGGCGGCGACGCGGCGGCTCGGCCATCCGCCGGGTGCGATCGGCGGTGTCACTGCGCTGGCCGCGCCGATCGCGCTCGCCAGCTCCGCCCGGCCGGTGCTGATGCCGCAGGCCGGGCCGGCGCAGGCCTCGGCGACGGTGAACCACCTCGCCGCGCATGAGGGCATGGTGCTGGTGTGGCCGGTGCTCAGCGCCAATGGCGGCCCGCCTTACGGGCTGCGCGAGCTGTGGCCGGACCTGCAGCCGCAGGCGCCGATCGTGGTGCCCTGGGCGATCGCCGGCCGGCTGGACCCGGTGCGGGTCGGCTGGGCGGTGGTTCCCCCGCGCGCGCCGAAGTGAGAGCGGCGAGAGCGCGGGCGAGCGCTTGAGGGGACGATGCGGCCGGGGGAGGTCAGATGGGCCGCGTGAGGCCGGAGCATGCGGCCGGGGTAGCCTGAGCGCGTGCGACCCATAGGGGCTGGAGGATGCGCCGCGTCGGCCCGGGCTTCCCGATATGCGGAGGAGGTCGCCCGAGCTAGCCGGGATCTATCCGGCGACGGGCAGCCCCCTAAAGCGGGTTCAGCCGTGGGCCTTCTCGCCCCGCCCGAACGCTTGGCGCGGCAGGCCTCAGTGGTAGCCCTCGCCCTCGCGCACCTTGCCGCGGAACAGCCAGTAGACGAAGGCGGTGTAGCCGAGGATCACCGGCAGCATGAACACCGTGCCGATCAGCGTGAAGACTTGGCTCGCCGGCGCGGCGGCGGTCTCCCACACGGTCAGCGAGGGCGGGATCAGATAGGGGAAGATCGAGATGCCGATGCCGATATAGCCCAGCAAGAACAGGCCGATGACGCCGAAGAACGGCATGTGCTCGTGCCCGTCCTCCAGCCAGCGCCAGACCAGTCCGGCGAGGATCAGCGTGATGATCGGCACCGGGGCGAGGTAGAACAGGTTCGGCGTGGTGAACCAGCGCTCGGCGATGCGCGGGAAGGCGATCGGCGTCCACAGGCTGACGATGCCCATGAAGATCAGCACCACCGGCAGCAGGATCCGCGCCTGCATGCGCGCGCGCACCGCGATCCGCCCCTCGGTCTTCATGATGAGCCAGACGCTGCCGATCAGCGCGTAGCCCGCGACCACGCCGAGCCCGCACAGCAGCGCGAAGGGGGTCGCCCAGTCGAGCGGGCCGCCGGCGAAGGCGTTGTTCGCCACCTTGATGCCCTGCACGAAGCCGCCCAGCAGCACGCCCTGGAAGAAGGCGGCCAGCGTCGAGCCGGCGGCGAAGGAGATGTTCCACAGGAAGCGGCTGCTCTCGGCGACGTGGCGGAATTCGAAGGCCACGCCGCGGAACACCAGCGACAGCAGCATGAAGATGACCGGCAGGTAGAGCGCGGGCATCACGATCGAATAGGCGAGCGGGAAGGCGACGAACAGGCCCCCGCCGCCGAGGATGAGCCAGGTCTCGTTGCCGTCCCAGAACGGGGCGACCGAGCTCATCATCTGGTCCTTCTCGCTGTCGCTGCGGGCGAAGGGGGACAGGATGCCGATGCCGAGATCGAACCCGTCCAGCACCACATACATCGCGATCGCCACCGAGAGCAGCAGCCCCCAGACGACGGGCAGGTACCAGGTCATGCCGAGGCCGACGTCCTCCATGGCTCACTCTCCCGTGGTGGTGCTGATGGCCTGGCGGGTCGCCTCGTTGGCCGAGGTCAGCGGGCGGTTCGGCACGCCGCTCGGCGGCTCGACCGCGGCGCCCTCCGGCCCGCGCACGATGAGGCGGTTGATGTAGTAGATGCCGCCCGAGAACACGACGCCGTAGACCAGCACGAACAGCACCAGCGTCGTCGCCACCGCCCAGCCGTCGACCGGGGATATGGCATCGGCGGTGCGCAATATGCCGTAGGCGACCCAGGGCTGGCGCCCGACCTCGGTGACGAACCAGCCCGACAATATGGTGATGAAGCCGATCGGCCAGACATATTGCAGCGGGGCGAGGTACCAGTCGGTCTCGAACAGGCGCCGGCGCCACAGCAGGAAGGCGCCGAGCCAGCCGACGGCGATCATCAGCAGCCCCATGCCGACCATGACGCGGAAGGCGAAGAAGGGGATGGCGACCGGCGGTCGGTCCTCGCGGGCGAATTCCTTGAGGCCGGGAATCTTGCCGTCCCAGCTATGGGTGAGGATGAGGCTGCCCAGATGCGGCACCGCGATCTGGTAGTCGTTGCTCTCGGTCTTCTCGTTCGGCCAGGCGAACAGCACCAGCGGCACGCTGTTGTCGACATCGTCCTCGGTGCCCCAATGGGCCTCGATGGCGGCGATCTTGGCCGGCTGGTACTGCAGCGTGTTGAGGCCGTGGGAATCGCCGATGAAGGCCTGGATCGGCGCCAGTATGGCGATCAGCCCGATCGCCATGCGCATCATGGTGCGCGCGTCCTCGGCGTAGCGGCCCTGATAGACGTAGCGCGCCCCGACCGCGAGCACCACGAAGGCGGTGGTGAGGTAGCAGGCCGTCACCATGTGGGCGAAGCGGTAGGGGAAGCTCGGGTTGAAGATGGTGTTCAGCCAGTCGGTCGGGTGGGCGACGCCGTCGATCATGGTGTGACCGGCCGGGGTCTGCATCCAGCTATTGGCCGAGAGAATCCAGAATGCCGAGAGCGAGGTGCCGAGCGCCACCATCAGCGAGGCGAAGACGTGCAGCCCGCGCGGCACCCGGTTCCAGCCGAACAGCATGATGCCGAGGAAGGTCGCCTCCAGGAAGAAGGCGGTGAGCACCTCATAGCCGATCAGCGGCCCGATGACGTTGCCCACGACATGGGAGAAATGGCTCCAGTTGGTGCCGAACTGGTAGGAGAGCACGATTCCCGACACCACGCCCATGCCGAAGGACACGGCGAAGATCTTGGTGAAGAAGCGCGCGATGCGGTGATAGCGCTCGTGCCCGGTGGTCATCCAGAGCACTTCGAGGGTCGCGATATAGGCCGCCAACCCTATGGTGAAGCTCGGGAATATGATGTGGAAGGAGACCGTGAAGGCGAACTGGATGCGAGCCAGAATGACAGGATCGAATTCCATCGGCCTCCCCCGAAATCGTCACCGCTGCCGGAAGGTGACGTCGCTAGACTAGCCTCACCCTTCACGGGATGGAACGACTCAAATCAGCTTGTTGCCAACTGTGCTCCGGTAGTGATGTCAGGAGCGAGACATCCACAGGTGCAGGGCGAGACCGCCGGCGACGTGCCGGCCCTCAGCGTGGGCCGGGCGCGTCCGCAAGCGGGGGCAGACCTGCGAGCCGGGCCTCGACGGCGAGCATGTCGCGCCAGGCCATGCGCTTGCCGAGCGGCGTGCGCAGCAGATAGGCGGGGTGGAAGGTGGCGAGCGCGGCGATCTCGCGCGTGCCGGTGTCGTAGCTCATCCAGCGCCCGCGCGCCTTGGTGATTCCCTCGCGTATGCCGAGCAGCGTCATCGCCGAGGGGCCGCCGAGGCAGACGAGGACGTCCGGGTCGGCGAGCTCGATCTGGCGGCGGATGAAGGGCAGGCAGATCGCGGTCTCCTGCGGCGTCGGGGTGCGGTTGCCCGGCGGGCGCCACGGCACCACGTTGGCGATGTAGGCGGCGCTGCGGTCGATGCCGATCGCCGCCAGCATGCGGTCGAGCAGCCGGCCGGAGCGGCCGACGAAGGGCTTGCCCTCGATGTCCTCGTCGCGCCCGGGGGCCTCGCCGACCAGCATCAGGCGCGCCGCCGGATTGCCGTCGGCGAACACCAGCCGGGTCGCGGTGTGCTTGAGTGGGCAGCCCTCGAAACCCTCCAGCAGGGCGCGCAGAGCCTCCAGCGTCGGGGCGCCGGCGGCAGCCTCGCGCGCCTCCAGCGCCGCCTGGTCGGGCGGCGGCGGCGCGGCCGCGGAGGGGGCGAGGGCGGGTGCCGCCACGGGCGCCGGGCGGGCGGCGGGAGTGGGTCGGGGCGCGGGTTGGGGCGCGCTCTCGGCGCGGGGGCGCGGGGCGACGTCCGGTGGCGCGAGATCGCGATTCGGGCGGCCGGCGGCGCGCTCGCGCGCACTTTCCTCGAAGCGGTCGACCGGCGCCTCGCCAAGCGCGACGTCCGCTCCCGCCTCGACATGGAAGGCGAGCAGTTCGGCGATGAGGTCGCGATCGCTAAGTGTCGGGTGCATCAAGCTGTTCTTTCGTCGTGAGGCTGATCCTAACCGGCGCGCGCGTGGTTGTCAGGACGCCCGCTCCATGAAAGAAGCATGGAAAAACTCCAATCTTCCCAGTCGCCGGAGAACATTATGGACGAGGCCGCCCTGCCTTCCCGCGAGGGGATGGACTATGACGTGGTGATCGTTGGGGCGGGTCCTGCGGGTCTTTCGGCGGCGATCCGGCTGCGCCAGCTCGGCGAGGAGAGCGGCCGCGAGATCTCGGTGGTGGTGGTCGAGAAGGGCTCGGAGGTCGGCGCGCATATCCTGTCGGGGGCGGTGATCGACCCGGTCGGGCTCGACCGGCTGGTGCCGGACTGGCGCGAGGACCCCGACCCGCCGCTGAAGACCCCGGTCAGCGAGGACCGCTTCTACCTGCTCGGCCCGGCCGGCGGGGTGCGGCTGCCGAACTTCCTGATGCCGCCTTTGATGAACAATCACGGCGCCTATGTCGGCTCGCTCGGCACGGTGTGCCGCTGGCTGGCGGCGCGGGCCGAGGCGCTGGGGGTCGAGATCTATCCGGGCTTCGCCGCCAGCGAGGTGCTGTTCGACGGGAACGGCGCGGTGGCCGGCGTCGCCACCGGCGACATGGGGGTCGGGCGCGACGGCGAGCCGACCGGCAACTTCACCCGCGGCATGGAGCTGCGCGGCAAGTACACTTTGTTCGCGGAAGGCGCGCGCGGCTCGCTGTCGAAGCAGCTCATCGCCCGCTTCGCCCTCGCCAAGGGGCGCGAGCCGCAGAAGTTCGGCATCGGGCTGAAGGAGCTGTGGCAGGTGGCCCCGGAGCAGCACCGGCCGGGGCTGGTGCAGCACTCCTTCGGCTGGCCGCTGGATTCGAAGACCGGCGGCGGCTCGTTCCTCTACCACATGGAGGACCGGCAGGTGATGGTGGGCTTCGTGGTCCACCTCAACTACGCGAACCCGTATCTGTCGCCGTTCGAGGAGTTCCAGCGCTTCAAGACCCATCCGCTGGTGCGCCCGACGCTGGAGGGCGGCAAGCGCCTCGCCTATGGGGCGCGGGCGATCACCGAGGGCGGGTTCCAGTCGGTGCCCAAGCTCGCCTTCCCCGGCGGGGCGCTGATCGGCTGCGCCGCCGGCTTCGTCAACGTGCCGCGCATCAAGGGCAGCCACAATGCGGTGCTCTCCGGCATGCTGGCGGCGCAGGCGGCGGCGGACGCGCTGGCCGAGGGGCGGGCGCATGACGAGCTCGCCGCCTATGAGACGGGCTGGCGCGGCTCGGCCATCGGGCGCGACCTCGCCCGGGTGCGCAACGTGAAGCCGCTCTGGTCGAGGTTCGGCACCTATGCCGGGATCGCGCTGGGCGGGCTCGACATGTGGGCGCAGACGCTCCTCGGCGTCTCGCCCTTCGGCACGCTCGGGCACGGCAAGCCGGACTACGCGACGCTGAAGCCGGCGGCGGCGTCGAAGAAGATCGACTATCCGCGCCCCGACGGGGTGGTCTCGTTCGACCGCCTGTCCTCGGTGTTCCTGTCGAACACCAATCACGAGGAGGACCAGCCGGTGCATCTGAAGGTGGCCGACATGGGGCTGCAGAAGGCGTCGGAGCACGACGTCTATGCCGGCCCCTCGGCGCGCTACTGCCCGGCGGGGGTGTATGAGTGGGTGGAGAAGGACGGGGACGAGGTGTTCGTGATCAACGCGCAGAACTGCGTGCACTGCAAGACCTGCGACATCAAGGACCCCAACCAGAACATCACCTGGGTCGCCCCCGAAGGCGGCGGCGGACCCAATTATCCAAATATGTGAACGGGCTTCCTCAGAACAGGCTCAGCACGAAGGCGATCAGCAGGACCGCCGAGCCCCAAAGGTCGCTCACCATCGCCACGCTCTCGCGCAGGCTGCGTTCGGGGCGGCGCAGGTGGTTGAGCCCGGCGAGGCCGAGGAACACGCCGCCGGTGAAGGCGACCGGCAGCACCCAGCTCGTGAACACCATGGAGAGCAGGCCCGCCAGCCCGATCGAGGTATTGGCGAAGCCGAGCTCCTGCGCGATCACATGGGCGCGCGGATCGTCGACGCCGAGAATGCTCTTGAGCGTGAAGCCGGGCTTCCAGATCTGCGAGACGCCGGCCAGCAGCAGCCGCACCCCGACCGCCCAAAAGGCGAACCACTTGATGCAGACCAGGAGGAAGCCGCCGATGCCGGTGGTGGTCGCCAGCTCGGCCGAGATGCTGACGATGGGCAGGACCACCATCGTCAGCAGGATGATCGCGTAATACATGAGCCTCCCCCGCGGGGCGCCATGCCCCTCCATCAGCCCGCCGACTGTGACGCCTCGATGCCGGCGCGGTCAATGAGAGCATCGCGCGCATCGGCC
Organism: Ancylobacter mangrovi; assembly: GCF_024752335.1. Lineage (NCBI taxonomy): Bacteria > Pseudomonadati > Pseudomonadota > Alphaproteobacteria > Hyphomicrobiales > Xanthobacteraceae > Ancylobacter > Ancylobacter mangrovi. The sequence goes on from NZ_JANTHY010000001.1 coordinate 287,394, forward strand.
CGGGCGTTCAACGGGACGTTGACGCTGCGGCCGCGCCGGCCGGGGAGCGTCACGCAAACGTAACGCAAGGTTCATCCACGCGTCATTCCGCACCGATACCCCAGACCGGACTTCAACAGCCGGCGGGGGACCGATGGCGGCAGCGCTTCAACTCGACCGCGTGAGCAAGACCTATGGTGCGAAGGCGGGGCCGCAGCTGCGCGCCGTCGACAATGTCTCGCTCGTCATCGGCGAAGGTGAACGCGTCGCGCTGATCGGCGCCTCGGGGTCGGGCAAGTCGACCCTGATCCGCCTCGCCGCCGGCCTCGCCCTTGCCGATGCGCGGGGCGCGGGCTCGGGCGCCGTCCACGCCTTCGGCATGCGGGTGCAGGAGAACGGCCGCCTCGCCCGCGAGGTGCGCGCGGCACGGCGCAATATCGGGCTGGTGTTCCAGCAGTTCGCGCTGTCGGGCCGGCTGTCGGTGATGACCAACGTGCTGGTCGGCGTGCTCGGGCGCATCAGCGCGCTGCGCGGCTCGCTCGGCCTGTTCAACGCCGACGAGCGGCGCACCGCCTATGCCGCGCTGGCCGAGGTCGGCATCTCCCAGCACGCCGCCAAGCGCGCCCGCGAGCTCTCCGGCGGCCAGCAGCAGCGCGTCGCCATCGCCCGTGCGCTGGTGCAGGGCGCGCGGCTGGTGCTCGCCGACGAGCCGATCGCCTCGCTCGATCCGAAATCGGCCAAGCGGGTCATGGACACGCTGGTCACGATGAGCCGAGACCACGGCATCGCGCTCGTCGTCTCGCTGCACCAGGTCGACTACGCCACTGCCTATTTCGACCGCGTGGTGGCGATGAATGGTGGGCGCGTCGTGTTCGACGGCCCGGCCTCCCGGCTCGATGCGGCGTTCCTGACCGAGCTCTACGGCGCCAGCGCCGAGGAGCTGATCCTGCCGAGCCAGTTCGCGGTGACGGCCCCGGCCGGCGCCGACGCCAGAACGTCCCAGACCGTATCCTGACAGGAGCGACAACCATGAAACGCATTCTCGCGGCCGGCCTCGTGCTCGCCGGCCTGACCGCCCCGCTGGCGGCCGAGGAGATGAAGCAGCTCAATTTCGGCATCATCTCCACCGAATCCTCGACCGGCCTCGCCAAGAGCTTCGAGCCGATGCTCAAGGACCTCGAGAAGGCGGTCGGCGTTCCGGTGAAGGCCTATTTCGCGCAGGACTATGCCGGCGTGATCGAGGGCATGCGCTTCAAGAAGGTCGACCTCGCCTGGTACGGCAACAAGTCGGCCATGGAGGCGGTGGACCGCGCCGATGGCGAGGTGTTCGTCCAGACCACCAAGCCGGACGGCACCAAGGGCTACTATTCGCTCATCATCGCCAATGTCGACAACAACGCCGTCAACAATCTGAAGGACGTGGTCGACTGCTCGAAGGGCCTGACCTTCGGCAATGGCGATCCCAACTCCACCTCGGGCAACCTGGTGCCGAGCTACTACGTGTTCGCGCTCAACAAGGTCGAGCCGAACAGCTGCTACAAGCGCGTCGTGGTGTCGAACCACGAGGGCAACGCCCTCGCCGTCGCCAACAAGCAGGTCGACATCGCCACCAACAACACCGAGTCGATGGACCGGCTGAAGCAGCTTCGTCCCGACGACGCCGCCAAGATCAAGGAAGTGTGGCGCTCGCCGCTGATCCCGTCCGACCCGCTGGTGTGGCGCGCGGACCTGCCGGACGACATGAAGGCCAAGATCTACACCTTCTTCCTGACCTATGGCCGTCTCGGCCCGGAGGAGGAAGTGGCCCGCCAGCGCGCCGTGCTCGCCAAGACCTCGGACGGCTGGGGCGTGTTCGTGCCCTCCTCGAACGCCCAGCTCTACCCGATCCGCCAGCTCGAGCTGTTCAAGACCCGGGTGAAGACCCAGAACGACGACAAGCTCTCGGCCGACGAGAAGGCCGCCAAGCTGAAGGAGATCGACGCCCAGCTCGCCGATCTCGACCAGAAGATGAAAACGACCCCCGCCATGTGAGCGGAGGCGCACGATCGCGGCGGGCGGCCAACGTAACGCGTGCCGGCCGCCCGTCCGCGCTCCCTCGTGACTGGTCCCGGAAGGGCATGCCCGCCCTTCCGGGATCTTTTCGGATTTCGGGCCGGCCCGTGACGGCCGCCCCCGCGCGCCGCGCCCGCCGCGCCCCACATGACGAGGCCCCGCCATGTTCGCTTCCAACGCCGTCCACCGCGCCGCGACCGGCACCATGCCGCCGCCCCCGGTCACGCCGCTGGCGACCCGGCTCGCGCGCCTTCTGCTGGCGGCGCTGACCGTCGTGGTGCTGGTGTTCGCCTGGTATGAGGCGGAGATGAACCCGGCGCAGCTCGTGCGCGACGCCGGCAACATGGCGACGCTGGGCGCCGACTTCCTGCGTCCCGACTTCACCTATTGGGACCTCTATTTCGACAGCATGCTGGAGACGCTGGCGATCGCCATATGGGGCACGCTGCTGGCGGTGATCGCCGGCATCCCGCTCGGCGTGATGTCGGCCGACAATGTGGTGCCGGGCTGGGTCGCCTTCGGGGTGCGCCGGGTGATGGACGCCTGCCGCGCCATCAACGAGCTGGTGTTCGCGCTGATCTTCATCGCCGCGGTCGGCCTCGGCCCGTTCGCCGGCGTGCTGGCGCTGTTCATCCACACCACCGGCGTGGTGGCCAAGCTGTTCTCGGAGGCGGTGGAGGCGATCGACCCCGCGCCGGTCGAGGGTATTCGCGGCACCGGCGGGACGTGGCTGCAGGAGATCATCTTCGGCGTGCTGCCGCAGGTGCTGCCGCTGTGGATCTCCTACGCGCTCTACCGCTTCGAATCGAACGTGCGCTCGGCGACCGTGCTCGGCATCGTCGGCGGCGGCGGCATCGGCATGATCTTCAACGACACGATGCGCAGCTTCCAGTATTCGCAGGCCTCGGCGATCCTGATCGTGGTGATCATCACCGTGTCGCTGCTGGACATGCTGAGCCAACGCATCCGCAAGCGCTACATCTGAGGCGAACGCGACGTTCGGGTTGGGGGGCGGGTGCACGAGCGCGCCCGTCGCTTACATCGTCGTGCGTTTTCGCAATGAGCCGGCGTCTACCGGCGGCGGCCCCGTGCACATAGCTCCCTCTCCGAGGGGCGGATCACGCCCATACGGAGTGCCCTCAATGTTCAGCAAGACCCTTGTCGCCGTCGCGGCCGCGGCGGCCGTGGCCGCGTTCGGCGTCAGCGCCGCCTCGGCCGGCGGGCGCAGCAAGGATGACCGCGTCGACTTCTACCGCACCGTGCATGAATCGGTTCAGCCGTGGAAAGCCATGTACGGCATGAGCCCGGCGCCGACCGCGCCGGCGGGTGGCGCGGCCAAACCGGCGGCGAAACCCGCCCCGCGCCCGGCGGCCGGCCCGAAGGGCTGAGCCCATCGCGGGTGAAGACGACTGGGGCGCCCGGCAGCAGGGTCGGGCGCCCTTTCCATGTCGGCTCCCCGCCACCCTCGTTCTTCGCTTCTGGACCCGGCTCCGGAGGCCTGATGACGCAACGTCATTGCTTTCCAAAGTTTAATCCGCTGGCCATCTTTCGGCTGATATTGGCGCGGCTAGTATTCGCCGATCTCTCCTGCTCATCTGTTTTCCCCGGTCCTTGACGTCGGAGTAGCTTTCTTGCGCGCCATTCTTTCCCTGATCGCCGATGTCTGGCGGCTGTCGATCCCCTATTTTCGCGGCGACGACAAATGGCGGGGCGGGGTGCTTCTCGCGGCCGTCATCGCGCTGGAGGTCGGCTGGGTCTATGCCAGCGTGCTGATCAACGAATGGAACAACGCGTTCTACAACGCGATCCAGGAAAAGGACTGGACGGCCTTCGTCCACCAGCTCTGGCTGTTCGGCTTCTACGCCGCGGCGGCGATCGCGATCGCGGTCTACCAGATCTACCTGCGGCAATGGCTGGAGATCCGCTGGCGCACCTGGATGACGCAGAAATACCTCGCTGCCTGGCTCGCCAACGAGACCCACTACCGCATGCGGCTGAAAGGCGACAGCGCCGACAACCCGGACCAGCGCATCGCCGAGGACATCAGCGCCTATGTCTCGCAGACCATCTCCATCTTCATCGGCCTGCTCAGCGCGGTGATGACGCTGGTGTCCTTCGCGGTGATCCTGTGGGGGCTCTCGGGCGACTTCTCCTTCAACCTGTTCGGCCGCGCCTGGGACATTCCCGGCTATCTGGTGTGGGCGGCCTTCGCCTATGCCGCCTTCGGCACGCTGTTCGCGCACCTGATCGGGCGGGTGCTGGTGAAGCTCAACTTCGACCAGCAGCGCTTCGAGGCCGACTACCGCGTCGACCTGGTGCGCGTGCGCGAGAATGGCGAGCAGATCGCGCTCATGGGCGGCGAGGAGGTCGAGCGCGCGCGCCTGCTCGATCGCTTCACCCATGTCGTGCATAATTTCTGGGGCATCATGATCGCCCAGAAGCGTCTGACCTGGTTCACCGCCGGCTACAGCCAGGTGTCGGTGGTGTTCCCGCTGATCGTGGTCGCGCCGGCCTATTTCGGCGGCAAGATCGCGCTCGGCCAGCTCATGCAGACCGCCTCCGCCTTCGGCCAGGTGCAGGGCGCCTTCTCCTTCTTCATCAACGCCTATTCGACGCTGGCGGCGTGGAAGGCGGTGGTCGACCGTCTCACCGGCTTCGAGCGTTCGGTCGAGACCACGCAGGGCGAGGCGCTGAGCTCGGGCTATCGCCGCGTGCCCGCGAGCGACGGCGCCGCGCTGGCGGTGAGCGGGCTGGAGGTGCGCCTGCCGGGCGGCGAGGCGCTGCTGACCGTGGACGGCGTCACCGTGCGGCGGGGCGAGCGTGTGCTGCTCTCCGGCCCCTCGGGAGCGGGCAAGAGCACGCTGCTGCGCGCCATCGCCGGCATCTGGCCCTATGGCCATGGGGAGGTCGCGGTCGAGCCCGGGGCACGGGTGCTGACCCTGCCGCAGCGCCCCTATCTGCCGGTCGGCTCTCTGCGCGGCGCGCTCGCCTATCCCGACCAGATGGACCGCTATTCGGACGAGGAACTGCGGCTCGCGCTGGAGGCGGCGGGCCTGCCCGAACTCGCCGGCCGGCTCGACGAGCGCGGCCTGTGGCCGGCCATCCTGTCCGGCGGCGAGCAGCAGCGCCTCGCCGTGGCGCGCGCGCTGCTGATCCGGCCGGACGTGCTGCTGCTGGACGAGGCGACCTCGGCGCTCGACGAGCCGGGCGAGGCGGCGCTCTACCGCATGCTGCGCGAGAGGCTGGCCGACAGCGCCATCGTCTCGATCGGCCACCGCTCGACGCTGCTCGACCTGCATGAGCGGCACATCGTGCTGGAGCGCCCGGACGAGGGGCCGGCGCGGCTCTCCATGGACGGCGCGCTCGCGGCGGAGTAGGCGCGCCGCGCGATGCCTGAAGCGCGAGGCCGGGTGCCTCGCGCCAGCGGGCACGAAACTTTCGGAACGCCTTGGCCTGTTGAAAGTGCGCGGGCCGGCGCTTTGCCGTCGGCCCGCCTGTGCCGCCCTCAGCGCGCTTCCTGCGGCTGTGCCGCCGCGGGTGAGGGCGCCGGGGCGGCGGGGGGCGTCTCGCTCGCCTGCGCTTCCAGCGCCAGCGTGCGGTCGAGCAGGATCTCGTAGATCGGCCGCCCGCCCAGCCACTGCGCGACCATGTTGGCGAAGATGGTGGTGAGCAGCACCGGCACCAGGATCCCGTAGGAGCCGGTCAGCTCCATCACCAGCACCACGCCGACCATGGGCGCGCCGATGGTGGCCGAGAACAGCCCGCCCATCGCGGCAATGGCGAGCGCCTGCAGCCCGTGCTCGGGCAGCGGCATCACCGTGTCGATGGCGGTGCCGTAGCAGAGGCCGATGGTGGTGGCGAGCGCCAGGATCGGCGCGAAGATGCCGCCGGTGACGCCGGTCGAGTAGCTCGCCATGGTCATGGTGAAGCGCAGCAGCACGATCAGCGCGAGGATGCCGAGCGGCCGGCCCTCCTTGGCGAGCTCGACGGCGAGGATCTCGCCGCCCTTGGTGGCTTCCGGCAGCGCGAACACCAGCACGCCGACCACGAGGCCGACCACGGCCGGGAAGATGTAGAACGACCAGCGCAGCCCGATCCGGCGCACCGTGTCGAGCGACCAGACGAGGGTGCGGTTGAAGCCGACCCCGACCGCGCCGAGGATCACGCCCAGCAGGACGAACAGCGGGTACATGCCCATCGGCACGTCGGGCACCACCAGCAGCATGAAGGGCACGTTGCCGGTGATGGATTCGGTGGCGATGGCGCTGGCGATGGAGGACAGCACGACCGCGATATAGGTGCGCGCGCTGTAGGGGAACTGGCGGCGCGTCTCCTCGATCACGAACAGCACGGCGGCCAGCGGCGCGTTGAAGGCGGCGGCAAGGCCCGCCGCACCGCCCGCCGCGAGCAGGCCGCGCATGTCGCGCGCGGTCCAGCCCATGAGGTCGGACACGCCCTTGGCGATCGAGGCGCCGATATGGATGGTCGGGCCCTCGCGGCCGAGAACCATCCCTGAGCTCAGCGCCAGCAGGCCGCCGAAAAACTTGACCGGGAGCACGCGGCGCCAGTGCACCTCGCGCAGGCCCTCCATCGCGCCCTCGATCTCCGGCACGCCGGAGCCGGCCGCCTCCGGCGCGAAGCGGCGCACCAGCCACAGCGCGACCAGCGCCATGACGGCGGCGACGACCGCGGCGGCGGCGTAGAGCGCGACCCCGTCGAGCCCGAGCGTGTGGTCGAGGAAGGACGGCCAGCCATGGGCAAGGGCGTCGACACCGAGATGGAAGGCGGACCCGACCAGCCCGACGGCCGCCCCGATGAGGATCGCCGCCACATAGTACGCCGCGTTGCCCGACAGATTGGCCATTTCCCCTTCTACACCTCCGGACCGTTCGAATGCGGGCGCATCGGTATCACCCTCGAACCGTGACCGGAAGCACGGAGCGGGCCATTTCTGCCCTCCGGCGGCGCGTATCGTGTCGCGGCGGCCGCATTCGCGCGGCCGCCGGCGGTGCTGGAGCCTTCGATCACGGCAGGACGGGCGCGTAGGTGGCGACCGGCTCCACCGTGTCGATCAGCCCGTGCTGCTTCATGAAGGTGCCGAATCGGGCGTAGCGCGCGCTGTCGAGCGCCGCCGGGGCGTGGGCGAAGCGGCGCAGCGTGTCGTTCCACGCCGTGCGGTTGAGCTCGTCGTCGAGCTTGGGGTTGGCCTTGACGAAGACCGCCCAAGCGTCGTCCGGGTGGTTGAGGATGTAGATGGTCGCGTCCTCGACCGCGGCGAGGAAGCGCTTGAGGCGCGGGTCGCCGAGCTTGTCCTTGTGGGCGACGTAGATCAGCTCGTCGAACACCGGCACGCCGTGCTCCTCGGGGAAGAAGGCGACCGGCTCCTTGCCCGCGAGGCGGATCTGGGTGAGCTCGAAATTGCGGTAGGCGCCGATCACCGCGTCCACCTTGCCGGCCACCAACGCCGGGGAGAGGGCGAAGTTGACGTTCACCATGGTGACGTCGGACGGCTTCAGCCCGGCATCGGCGAGCATGGTGCCGAGCAGCGCGTCTTCGAGCCCGGCCACCGAATAGCCGACCGTCTTGCCCTTGAGGTCGGCGATCGACTTGATCGGCCCGTCCTTCAGCGCCACCAGCGCGGTGAGCGGGGTGGAGACCAGCGTGCCGATGCGGGCGAGCGGCAGGCCCTCCTTCACCGAGAGATAGAGGTTCGGCTGGTAGCTGACCGCGATGTCGGCCTGCCCGGCGGCGACGAGGCGCGGCGGGGCGGACGGGTCGGCCGGCGGCACCAGCTCGACGTCGAGGTCATGGGCCTTGAAGAAGCCCTTCTCCTTGGCGATCACCAGCGGCGCGTGGTCCGGGTTGACGTACCAGTCCAGCAGGACGGTGAGCTTGTCCGCCGCCGCGGCGGGGGTGAAGGACAGGGCGAGGGCGAGCGCCCCCGCGGCGAGGGTCTTCAGGGTAGCGGGCGTGAACATGGATCTCCTCCCGTTCGGAGATCCGGCGCATGAGCTTTCGGGGGGATTGCGGCGCGGGAACCCGCGAAGCGGCCCGCCGACGTTCCGTCCCTTCGCCGGCATGACCCGGATCAGGTTCAAAGGGTCTGGCGGCTGCCATCTCAGCCCCTTGGCCCATGCGGGCCGCGGGACACCCCTCGGATGCGCGAAGGCTAGCAGAGCGGGCGAAGCGGGGCAAATGGCCGGCTAAGCGACGGGCGGGAGCGGGGTAGGCGTGGGCTGGGCCGGGACGGGGTCAGCCGCCCCGCCAGCCGTCGAGATAGACGGTGCGCTCCACGCCGGCGAAGCGGGCGATGCGGGCGAGCTCGGCGTCGAGCGCGTCGAGGCGGCCGGCGGAGGCGCGCACGCCTTTCTCCAGCCACAGCCGGCGCACGTCGAGCGTGCCGGTCTTGCGGTCGGCCTTCATGTCGATCCGCCCGACCATGCGATCGCCCTCGAGGATCGGGAACACGTAGTAGCCGTAGACGCGCTTCGGTGCCGGGACGAACACCTCGATCCGGTAATTGAAGCCGAACAGGCGCTCCGCCCGGTTGCGGTCGCGCAGCAGCGGGTCGAACGGGCTGAGCACGCGCAGCCGCGAGGGCGGGGCGGGCAGGGCGTCGAACGCCTCTCGCGCGCCGGCGAAGGCATGCGAGGCGCGGGCGCGGCTGCCGTCGGCCAGCGCGATGGAGACCGGCTCAAGGCGGTGCGCGTTCTCCCCCACCCAGCGTTTCGCCTCGTCCGGCGAGACGAGGTCCCAGAAGGCGGCGATCTCGCCATGGGTGGCGAAGCCGAGCCGCTCCAGCGCCGAGGCGCAGGCCCAGTCGACGAAGGCGGCGCGGTCGACCTCGCCCGCATAGGGGCCGGCGGGGATCACCCGCTCGGCGAGGTCGTAGACCTTCTGGAAGCCCTCGCGCGCGGCGATGGCGAAGGTGCCCGTGCGCCAGTGATATTCGAGCGCGGTCTTCTCCGGGTGCCAGTTCCACCAGCCGCCGGGCGGGCGCTTGCCGGTTTCGGGGTCCTGCTCGAAGTCGCGGGCCATCAGCCGGCCCTCGCGCCGCACCCGCTCCAGCACGTGGTCGACATAGGATTCGAAGCCGTTCTCGTGCCAGCTCCGCCAGCGCTCGGCGAGGCGCTCGCGCGCCTGCGCGAAGCGGTGCTTCCAGTAGGGGTAGAAGGCGCTGGGGATGATGGCGGCGTCGTGAGTCCAGTGCTCGAACAGCGCGCCGTCCTTCTCCAGCAGCGCGGTGAGGTGCTCGCGCCGGTAGCCCGGATTGCGGGCGAACAGGATGTGGTGATGGGCGCGCTCGACCGTGGCGATGCTGTCCACCTGCACGAAGCCGATCGCCTCGATCAGGGCGAGCAGCCCGGCCTTGTCGAGCCGGCCGCGCGGCTGGCTCAGCCCCTGCCGGGCGATGAAGATGCGCCGCGCATCGGCGTTGGAAAGCTGCATCGCGACCTTCTCACCGATCCGGGGCGCTGGAGCGGACGGGAGGCGTCGGGGCCGCGGATGAGGGCCGTAAGGTGCCGATGCTGGTCATCTGAGGATTCGCAAGGCCAGTGGGTCGCGCGCGAACCCTGCCGCGTTCGCCGCGCCAGTCAAGGGCCGGCGGCGACGCCGACGGGCACGTCGAGCAGTTCGTCGATGCGCTGCTCCTCGTCCTGGAACTTGGAGAGCACCTTGCCGTCGAGCATCCGCCCGCCCGGAAGCCGCACCTTGAGCGGATTGACGCGGCGGCCGTTGATCCAGACCTCGTAATAGAGATGCGGCCCGGTCGACAGGCCGGTCGAGCCCACATAGGCGATGGTCTGGCCCTGGCGCACGCGGTCGCCGACCTTCAGGCCGCGCGGAAAGCCGGAGACATGGGCATAGGCGGTCTCGTAGCCGAGGTCGTGGCGGATGCGGATATATTTCCCGTAGCCCCATTCCTTGCCGATGATCTCCACCACGCCCGCCCCCGCCGCCGCGACCGGCGAGCCGTAGGGCGCGGCATAGTCGACGCCCTCGTGGAAGCGCCGGTCGTGCAGCACCGGGTGGGTGCGCCAGCCGAAGCCGTCGCCCAGGCGCCCGTCGGCGACCGGCTTGCGCAGCAGGAGCTTGGTGATCGAGTGGCCGTCCTCGTCGTAGAAGTCGGTGCTGCCGTCGTCGGGAGCGGTGAAGCGATAATAGCGCCTCGTCTTGCCCTGCGCCGACAGGGCCAGGAACACCAGCTCGGGTTGGCCGAGCGCGTTCGGCGCATAGAGGATGTCGGCCGTGTCGGTCGAGCCGAGCGGCTGGTCGAGGTCGAAATCGCGGTCGCACAGGCGCATGATTTCCGCGACGAGGCCGTCATCGACATGGTTGGACTTCGCCAGCGCGTCGAGGCCGTCGCGCAACGCCTCTCCGGTGAAGGCGTGCAGATCGAGCGCGGCCGGGGCGGAGGCGGTGTCCGGTGGACTGGCGTCGTCCTGCTCGGGCGAGACTTGCGCGTAGCCGCCGGCATCGGTGCGGGCGACGATGGTGACGTCACCGTCCGGGCGCGTGACGCTCACCTCGATGGGGGAGCCGGGCGACGGCCCCTCCGGCCGCTCGACGAGGGTGATCGTCTCGCCGCCCGCAAAGCTTTCCTTGCCGAACCAGTGGCGTCGCGGGAAGGCCGCGAGCACCGCGTCCCGGTCTGCGGGAGGCACCCCCAGCGCGGTCAGGATCGCCGCCAGCGTGTCGCCGTCCCGCGCGACGATCACGCGGCGCTCGGGCTTGGGCGAGGCGGGCAGCTCCGGGACCACGGACAGGTTGACGGGCTCACCGAGGATGCGGGCGCCCGGCCGCGGGGCCTCGTCGTCGGCGAAGGCGGTGACGTGGCGGCGCGGCGCGGGCTGCGAGCTGCCATAGAGGATGATCGGAGGCAGCTCCGGCCGGCGCGCCGGGTCCGCCTGCGGCCGGCCGCCGCCGGCGCTCGCCTGCGGCTCTTCCTGCTGGTCGTCCTCCTTCCGGTCCTCCTCCTTCCGATCCTCGTCGTCGGGCGGGTCCGGGTCGATCTCGGCCAGCCGGGCGGAGACGCGGATGAAGGGGCGCATCGAGCCGCTGTCGCCGAGCTGCTCGACGCGTACACGCGAACGGGCGCCTTCGCGCTGGTCGCGATGGCGGTTCTCGCGGTCGGCGCGGCTCCTCTTCGCCACCGTCTGCCGCGCGAAGCGGGGGGCGATGAAAACGGGCGGCTCGGCGAGCTGCGACCGCCTGCCAACGGCGCCCGCCAGCGCCCCGACGAGCAGGGCGGCGGCCGCGACGCCCATCAGGACGGTCGAGCTCATCCAGCGAAGACCGATCGCCCGCCTGTCGGGCAGGTCCTCGCCGTCGTTCAGCGGGGGATCGTCCCCCAGCCCGACGGCTTTCCAGTGACGCGGGCGCACTAGGTCCGCCCGTCCGTTTCGTGCCTCATGTTCCTGGGATCGTAGATGCGGCCGGGATCGGCCTGGCTGTCAGAGGGCGACTCGATCGAGATATAATGTATCGAGATTGAGGGCGGGAATGTGGCCCGGACCGCCCTTCGGGGCGCGGCGCGCCAGCTTTCCCCGCGGGCGGGCCGTCCCGCTCAGGCCGGCACGGTCTCCGGCGCCCACGGCACCATGCGGGTGAGCGCGCGGTCGACCAGCGCGAACAGCAGCAGCGCCACCGCGAGCAGCACCGCGAGGGCGGCGAACACCATGTCGGTCTGCATGCGGGCGTTGGAATAGATCATCAGATAGCCGAGCCCGGCCGAGGCGCCGACCCATTCGCCCACCACCGCGCCGATCGGCGCCACGGCGGTCGCCACCCGCAACCCCGAGGCGAGGGCGGGCAGCGCCGCCGGCACCCGAATGAAGCGCAGCGTCGCGAAGGTGCCCGCGCCCTGCAGCCGCGCAAGGTCGACGAGGCCCTGGTCGGTGCGCGCGAGCCCGTCATGGAAGGCGGAGGCGACGGGGAAGAAGATGATGAGGCTCGCCATCACGATCTTCGAGGCGAGGCCGAAGCCGAACCAGATGACCAGCAGCGGCGCGATGGCGAACACCGGCAGCGCCTGCGCCACCAGCAGCACGGGGCGCATCGCCCGGCGCGCCATCGGCGACCATGCCATGGCGAGCGCGCAGGCGATGCCCAGCGCCGAGCCGCAGGCGAGGCCGAGCAGCATCTCGCCGAGCGTGATCGCCGCATTGTGGCCGAGTATGGCCGCGTTCTCCCACCCCGTTACCGCGATGCGTAGCGGGCCCGGCAGGATATAGGCGGGGATCGCGAGCAGGCGCACGGCGCCTTCCCAGAGCCCGAGCAGGAGGAGGGTGACGGCGAGCGCGCGCCCCGTGGCGGCCATGCGAGGAATTCCTACATCAGTCGAGACCCTTATAGACGCGGGGACGCAAGGATGCGACTTCGCTTATGCGCATGGACGCGGTATCCCTTGACGCCCGTCAACAAGGCGCCAGTTGTTTGGTCCTAACGTTACGGAACGTAGAACGAGGAGTGAAACGCACCATGATCAAGGACATTCTCGTCAGCCTTCGCGTCGGTGAAGGCGTGGATACGGCGGCGGATTATGCAGTGTCCGCGGCGGCGGAGCTCGGCGCGCATCTGACGGGCGTGGCCGTCACCTATGAGATCGACGTGCCCCCGGTCTACACCGAAGCGTTCTCGACCGATTTCCTCGAGGCCCAGCGGGCCGAGAGCCAGCGCCTGGCGCAAATCGCGATCGACCATTTCGGCGAGGCGGCGCGCTCGATGGGTCTCAGCGGCGAAGTCCGCAAGGTCGACGGCACGCCGGGCGGCGCGGCCGAGCAGATCGGTGTCATGGCGCGGCTCTACGACCTCGCCATCGTCAACCAGTCCGACGCCGACCGCATGGGCGCCGAGGAGGTGATCACCGAGGCGGTGCTGTTCGATTCCGGCCGTCCGGTCATCATCGTGCCGCGCAGCCAGAGCAAGCCGTTCTCGGCCAAGCGGGTGCTGGTGGCGTGGGACGGCGGGCGCGCCGCGGCGCGCGCGGTGTCCGAGGCCCGGCCGCTGCTCGTCCATGCCGACCTCGTCGAGGCGGTGGTGGTGGAGACCGGCAAGAAGAAGGCGAACGCGCTTCCCGGCGCCGACCTCGCCCGCCACCTCGCCCGCCACGAGAAGACGGTCGAGCTGCGCAGCCTGGTGCCGGCGAGCGGGGAGAACGTGGTCGACGTGCTGCTGAAGGAAGTGGCGGCGCGCGACATCGACATGGTCATCATGGGCGGCTACGGCCATTCGCGGCTGCGCGAATTCGTGCTCGGCGGCGTCACCCGCGACGTACTGGACCGCATGACGGTGCCGGTGTTCCTCGCCCACTGAGCCGCGCCTTCCCGCGACGTTCGAGAGGCCCGGCGCCCGCGTGCCGGGCCTTTCTTTTGTCCGGTGCGGGGATCAGCCCTCGGAGGCGGCGCGGAAGGCGGCTTCCGACAGGTCGGTCTCGCGCAGCAGCTTCTGGGCGAGGTCGGTCGAGATGCGGTGCCCGCGCGCCAGCTTGGCGATGGCCGTGCGCTCGGCCTGCAGGGCGAGGATGTGCAGCGCCTCCTCCTGGTGCGTGTCGAGCGTGTCGGCGGCCGGCATGGTCGCCTCCGGCTGGAGCTGGGCGAGGCGGTGGCGGTAATAGTCCGCGACCTCCGCGACGGCGGCGAGATAGGCGCCGTTGCCGCTGTCCTTGGCCTCGCCGGCGCGGGCGAGCGCGGCGATCGCCGCCTTGGCGGTCTCGATGCGGGCGGCGCGCTCCTGCGCGTCATGGTGCGGCTCGGGCGGGGCGTCGATGCCGTTGAGCAGCCCCGGCAGGCTGACATTGGCCACCACCAGCGAGACCAGGATGACGCCGGCGGCGATGAGGATCACCAGGTCGCGCGAGGGGAAGGGCGTGCCGTCCGGCAGGACGAAGGGCAGGCTGAGCGCGCCGGCGAGCGTGATGGCGCCGCGCACCCCGGCGGTCGACATGGCGGTGACGAGCCGCCAGTTCGGCCGCGTGTGGCGCCCCGTCGGGTCCGGGTGCCGCCAGAGCGAGATGGCGATCGACAGCCATACCCAGGCGAAGCGCAGCGCGGCGAGCGCGACGGTGACGACGAGGATGTAGAGCGCCAGCCAGCCGAGCCCGGGATGCCCGCTCTCGGCGGCGCCGGAGCTCACGCGCGACATCACGTCCGGGAGCTGCTCGCCCAGCAGCAGGAAGATCGCGCCGTTGAGCGCGAATTGCAGCGTCTCCCACACCGCGTCGCGGCGGATGCGGGTCAGCGCCTGCGCGCGGCCGGAGACCTCGATCCAGCTCATGGTCATGCCGGCGGCAACCGCGGCCAGCACCGCCGAGCAGCCGATCGTCTCGGCGACCAGATAGGTGGCGTAGGGCGTGAGCAGGCTGATGAGGATCTGGGTCGAGGTGTCCTCGCCGAGCCGGGCGACGATCCAGAACTTCACCACCGACACCGCGAAGCTGAGCGCGAGCCCGACCGCGATGCCGCCTGCCGCCGCCCAGACGAGATTGCCGAGCGAGGGCCAGAACGGGAAGGTGCCGGTCAGCACCGCGGCGACGGCGATCCGCAGGCAGACGAGGCCGGACGCGTCGTTGAACAGCGCCTCGCCTTCGAGGATGCGCAGCATGCGGCGCGGGATCGGCACGTTCGCCGCCATCGCCGTGGCCGCCACCACGTCGGTGGGCGAGAGCACCGCCGCGAGCGCGAAGCACACGGCGAGCGGCATCGCCGGCACCATCAGGTGCAGCAGCAGGCCGATGCCCAGCACGGTGAAGAAGACGAGGCCGAAGGCGAGCGACAGGATGGAGGCGACGTTCGCCTGCAGGTCCTTCTTCGGCACGCGCCAGCCGTCGAGATAGAGCAGCGGCGGCAGGAACAGCACGAAGAACAGCTCCGGCTCCAGCCGCACGCCGAAATTCGTGGTGTGGCCGATGACGGCCCCCGCCGCGATCTGGATCAGCGGCAACGCGATGCGCCCGCCGAGCATGCGGGAGATCCACTGGGTCACGATGACCCCGGCCAACAAAGCCAGCAGAATCCAGATCGCGCTCACGGGGCCAGACCTCGCGCCGGGGAATCAGCGGCGCGCGGCCGGATGCCCCCGCTCGCCGGAAGAGAGGTGACGACGGAACAGGGCCCGTCGTCACCTGAAAAGTTGGAGGGGAGAGGACGACAGCTTGGCTGTCGACGACGAGGCTCGCATGGCGGAACGGGCGGGGCTTTCCGATCGGCACCACTGAGGGCGAAAACGCACGGCCGCGTCGGGAGGCGGGGACGTCAGGGCGTCTTTCCCCTGCCGGCGAATTCGCGCCGCAGGCGCGCGCCGTCGGCGTCGAGCCCGGGCGCGCCGGCCCGCACATGCGGATCGGGATAGCCCGCCATCTTGAACGGGGTGCCCGGCATGGTGATGCCGCCGGCCTCGACCAGCATGTTGCGGGCCGAGACCTGCGGTTGGGAGAGCGCCTGCGTGACGTCGAGCAGCGGGCCGACCGGCACCCCGGCGGCGTGGATCGCCTCCAGCCAGTGCTGCGCCGGCCGGCGCCCGAGCTCGGTCTCCAGCTCCGCCTTGAGGGCGTCGACATGGGCGACGCGGCTCGAATTGTCGCGAAAGCGCGGATCGGTCGAAAGCTCAGGGCGGCCGAGCACCGCGCACAGCGCGCCGAACAGGTGGTCGTTGCCGCAGCAGATGGCGATGTGCCCATCCGCGCAGGCATAGAGGTCGAACGGGGCGAGGAAGGGATGGCGGTTGCCGATCCGGCCCAGCGCATGGCCGGTGGCGGTGAACTCCATCGCCCCGTGCTCGAGGAAGGCGAGGGTGGCGTCGAACATCGACACGTCGACATGGGTGCCGCGCCCGGTCCTCTCACGGGCATAGAGGGCGGCGGCGATGCCGGCGAACATGTGCAGCCCGCCGAGCAGGTCCGAGAGCGAGGTGCCCACGCGCGTCGGCGGCCCGTCCGGAAAGCCGGTCATGCTCATCAGCCCGCTCATGGCCTGGATGATGGTGTCGTAGGCGGGCGCCGCCGCCAGCGGCCCGGTCTGGCCGAAGCCGGAGGAGGAGGCGTAGACGAGGCGGGGATTGATGCGGGCGAGGTCCTCATAGGCGAAGCCGAGCCGGGCCATGACGCCTGGGCGGAAATTCTCCGCCAGAACGTCGGCGCGGCACACCATGTCGAGGAATACGGCGCGGTCGGCCTCGGCCTTGAGGTCGAGCACGATGCTCTCCTTGCCGCGATTGACGAAGGCGAAATAGAGCGAGGTATCGCCGAGGAACGGGCCGTAGGTGCGGGTGTCGTCGCCCCCGCCGGGCGGCTCGATCTTGATGACGCGGGCGCCGAGGTCGGCCAGCATCATGGTGCCGAACGGCCCGTTGAGCACGTGGGTGAGGTCGAGCACCAGCAGCCCGGAGAGCGGGCCGGCCAGCGGGGCGGAATCGGCGCCGGTCTCTTCGGCGGTGCCTGCCCTCGTATCCACGTCCGTCCGCTCCGTCATGGCCCGTCCCTGTTCGCCTGCCGCTCGCCGTCCCGTCCGCGGCGCCGGGGCATGATGGCACTGCAGAACCTGCCGGTTCTACGGGATCACCCGACCTCCATCGGCCGGCGAATGCGATAGATGTGGATCGGGCCCGCCCGCCCGGGCCCATCCCGGAGACGCCGTCATCCCAAAGGCGGACGGCCGGACCGGCGGGCGAACGCAAAAGCGTCACGTCCCAGGCGCATCGAGGCGGGAGCGCCGCCGGGCGCGGCGAGGAGAACCGACTATGACCGGACCATCGGATGCCGTCTTCAACGCCTGGTCGGACTATGCGGTGGATGCCGGGCAGCGATGGGTGCTCTTCCTCGACACGCTGCGCCAGCGCGGCGACACGCAGATCCGCATGGCGGCCGAGCCGCGGGCGATGGTGCTGTGGTTCGACCATGAGGTGGTGATGAGCGGGCGCGGGCTGCCCCGGCCGATCAACTTCGCGCTCCACCGCATCCTGCCGCCGGCCAACATGCCGGCTGACCCGGCCAAGCGGCCGGTGATGGTGATCGACCCGCGCGCCGGGCAGGGGGCGGGCATCGGCGGCTTCAAGCAGGAAAGCGAGATCGGCGACGCGCTCGCCGCCGGACACCCGGTCTATTTCATCGGCTTCAGCGCCGAGCCCGAGCCGGGTCAGACCTTCCTCGACGTGATCGAGGGCGAGATCGCCTTCATGGAGCGCATCGCCGAGGAACACCCGGACGCACCCCGGCCGGCGGCGATCGGCAACTGCCAGGCCGGCTACCAGGTGCTGATGGCGGCGGCGCTGCGCCCGGACCTGTTCGGCCCCTGCCTGATCGTCGGCTCGCCCATGTCCTACTGGCAGGGCCGGCGCGGCGAGGCGGCGATGCGCTATCTCGGCGGGATGCTCGGCGGAAGCTGGCCCACCGCGCTGACCGGCGACCTCGGCAACGGCACCTTCGACGGCGCCTGGCTGGTGATGAATTTCGACCTGCTCGGCCCTGCCAACTACCTGTGGGACAAGCAGTACGACGTCTACGCCCATGTCGACGAGGGCGCCGAGCGCTACCTCGCCTTCGAGCGCTGGTGGGGCGATTTCGTGCTCTTCAACGCCGAGGAGATCCAGTACCTCGTCGACAACATGTTCGTCGGCGACCGGCTCGCCCGGGGCGCGCTGACCGCGCGCGACGGGACGAAGGTCGACCTGCGCGCGCTCAATTCGCCCACCGTGATCCTGACCTCGACCAGGGATCACATCTCCCCGCCGGCGCAGACGCTGGGCTGGATCCCCGACCTCTACCGCGACGTCGAGGAGATCCGCGCGGCGGGGCGCGTCATCGTCTACGCGGTCGAGGACCGGACCGGGCATCTGGGCCTGTTCGTCTCGGCCAGGGTGGCCGACCGCGAGGACGAGGAGTTCGTGCTCACCATGGACGCGATCAACGACCTTGCCCCCGGCCTCTACGAGATGGTGATCACGCCTGCCGTGCAGGATGGCATCGAGGGCGGGCCGCAATGGGCGGTGGCGTTCGAGCCCCGCACGGTGGACGACGTGCGCGCCTTCGGCCGCAACACGCCGGACGAGAACGCGGCCTTCGCGGCGGTGGACCGCATCTCGCAGATCAACCTCGCGCTCTACCGCGCCTTCGTGCAGCCGCTGGTGCGCGCGGGCGTCAATGAGGCGAGCGCGGAGGCGCTGCGCGCGCTCCACCCGCTGCGGCTGAGCTACACCCTGTTCTCTGGGCTCAACCCGTGGACCGCGATTCCCGCCGCGCTGGCGCCGGCGATCCGCGCCCATCGCCGGCCGGTCGCGGCCGACAACCCGTTCATGGAGGCGCAGGAATCGCTCTCGCGGACGATCTCGGCCTCGATCGACGCCTGGCGGGTGATGCGCGATCAGGCGACGGAGGACTGGTTCTTCGGCCTCTACGGCTCGGCGCCGATGCAGCTCTGGTTCGGCGAGGGCCGCAGGGCGCGCCGGCGTCGCCACGCCCCGGCCTAGCGTCTTCGGGCGCGGCGGGTTTCCGTTCGCGAAACCGATCGTCATTAGCCGTACCGGCTGGCCCCCGCGGGGAGGGTGTCGGCGCGCGGATACCTCGTCTAGTCTGCCGTGACGGAACGCTGCGGGTTCCCGCGAATGATTCCGCTGACGCGTGGTGGGGAGGATTCGATGAAGACCGCTGCTTTTGTGCTCGCGCTCGGCTTTGCCGGGGGAATCGCCGCCGCCAGGCCGGCGCTCGCCGCCGGGGCGGGATTCGAGTGCCCGACGCCCAGCGAGCCCGGCGCCAAGCCGACCATCGCCGATGTCCAGAAGCTGCTGCCCTCGGGCGATTCGATGGACGACCCGGCCAAGCTCAACGCCGCGATCGGCACGCTGCGCCAGGACGGGGCGAAGGCGCCCTACATCATCGACCACCTGATCGCCGCCTACTGCCCGACCGTGGCGCAGGACGGCGCGCTCGACGCGGAGGCCCGCACCGCCAAGATGCGCCGCTTCGCCGCGCAGATCACCTCGCTGGTCTATCAGCTCGGCGACACGACGCGGATCATCGTCAGCGTGCCGCTGCCGCCCGAGCTGCTGCAGTCGGCGCAGGCCGCGGCGGCCAAGGCAAAGGTGCCGCTCGACGCGTGGATCGCGCAGTCGATGACGTCGTCACTGTCGGAGTGAGGCGGGAAGGCGCGCGCGGCGCCGATTCTGGTACAGCTGGGTGGGCTCGAACCACCGACCTCCGGTTCCACAGACCGGCGCTCTAACCAACTGAGCTACAGCTGCGTGCCAGAACGGCGCGGAACCTACTTGCGCGGCATCCGCTTTGCAAGACCACCTGTGCAAGACCCCACGGCATGCGCGTCCGCGCGTGCGGGACGGCGCGCGGGAGGCGCCGCGCGCGACGCGAATTGCGCGTGGATCGGGCCGGCGGCGGTGGGTGTGCGGCCGGGAGCGGCGGACATGGGAAAGCCTGATGGCAGCGTGGAAGCCGAGGACATCGCGCCCTTTCTGCCTTGAGGCTGGAGCGGTCGCACGCTTAATGTATGCAATGACGCGTGAAGTGGCGCATAAACAGGCAGGAGCGGGTGCGATGGACGGACGGCAATCCGGGGGCGGGGGCGAGGCGGGCGCCTTTCTCGACACGGCGCTGGCGGTGATGGAGCTGCCGCTGGAGCCGGAGCTGCGCCCGCGCGTGGTCATGCATCTCGAGACCGCGCTCGCCATGGCGCGCCTCGTCAGCACCTTCCCGCTGCCGGATGAAGCCGAGCCGGCGCCGGTCTACCAGCCGGGCGACGCGGAAGCCGGGAGCGTCCGGCCATGAGCGCGCAAGCCGAAGCCGAGGCTGCCGCGCTCGATCCGCTGGCCGCCGAACTGCTCGCCGGCCCGGCGCTGGCGCTTGCCGCCGCCATCCGTGCCGGGAGGGTGAGCGCGCGGGCAGTGACCGAGGCGGCGCTGGCGCGCATCGCCGCTGTCGATCCGGTGCTCCACGCCTTCACCGACGTGACCGCCGCGCGCGCCCGCGCCGAGGCCGACGCGATCGACGCCGCCCGCGCGGCCGGCGCCACGCTCGGCCCGCTCGCCGGGGTGCCGTTCGCGGTGAAGAATCTGTTCGATATCGAGGGCCTGCCGACCCGTGCCGGCTCGCGCATCAACCGCGACCGCCCGCCGGCCGCGCGCGACGCGGCGCTGGTCGAGCGGCTGGGCGCGGCGGGCGCGGTGTGCCTCGGTGCGCTGAACATGGGCGAATATGCCTATGACTTCACCGGCGAGAACGTCCATGACGACCATTCGCGCAACCCCCACGACCCGGCCCGCATGGCGGGCGGCTCCTCGGGCGGCTCCGGCGCGGCGGTGGGCGGCAAGCTGGTGCCGCTCTCGCTCGGCTCCGACACCAATGGCTCGATCCGGGTGCCGTCCTCCTTCTGCGGCATTTTTGGGCTGAAGCCGACCTATGGCCGGCTGTCGCGCGCGCGCAGCTTCCCCTTCGTGGCGAGCCTCGACCATCTCGGCCCGTTCGCGCGCAACGTCGCCGACCTCGCGGCCACCTATGACGCGCTGACCGGCCCCGACCCGGACGATCCCGCGCTCGCGGACCGGCCGGCGGCGCCGACCCTGCCGGGTCTGGAGGCGGCGGGGGGGCTCAGGGTCGCGGTGCTGGGCGGCTGGTTCGCCCGCCAGGGCACGCCGCAGGCCTATGACGCGGTGGCGCGGGCGGCGGCGGCGCTGGGCGCGAGCCGGACGGTCGAGCTGCCGGAGGTGGAGCGCGCCCGCGCGGCGGCCTACATCATCACCATGGCCGAGGGCGCCTCGCTCCATCTCGACCGGCTGCGCGCCCGGCCGGGCGATTTCGACCCGGCGGTGCGCGAGCGGCTGCTGGCGGGGGCGGTGCTGCCGGGCGCGCTCATCGACAAGGCGCAGAAGTTCCGGCGCTGGTTTCACGACCGGGCGCTGGAGCTGTTCGCCGAGTGGGACGTGCTGATCGCCCCGGCGACCCCGGTGCCGGCGCCGCGCGGCGGGCAGACGACCTTCGTGCTGGACGGGCGGGAGATGCTGGTGCGCCCGAATATCGGCATCTACACCCAGCCGATCTCCTTCATCGGCCTGCCGGTGGTGGCCGCGCCCGTGCCGGGCGGCGAGCGGCTGCCGATCGCGGTGCAGCTCATCGCCGCGCCCTGGCGCGAGGACGCGGCGTTGAAAGCGGCGCGGGTGCTGGAAGCCGCCGGCGTCGCCTTCGCGCCGGAGCCGGCGGTGTAGGGCGCGCCGGCCCGGTCCCGCTCAGGCGGCGCGGGAGAGGGCGTTCACCTCGATGGTGACGTGCGACAGCCCCTCGATATGGGCGAGGCTGTCCTTGTAGGCGGCCGGCGCCTCCGGCTCGCTGGCCCGCAGCGCCACCACCGCGGCGTGGTGGCCCGGGCCGACCTGCCACACATGGAGGTCGGTGACCGTCACGCCCGGATGCTCCAGCGTGGAGCGGATGGCGCGGGTGAGGCCGCGCTGCGGGGCGGTGACGTCGAGCAGCACGCCGGAGGTGTCGCGCAGCAGGCCGAACGACCAGCGGGCGATCACCACCGCGCCGACCACGCCGATCACCGGATCGAGCCACACCAGCCCGTAAAGGCTGCCGCCGAGCAGGGCGAGGATCGCGAACACCGAGGTCAGCGCGTCGGTCATTACATGCAGGTAGGCGGCGCGCAGATTGTTGTCGCGCGTCGATTCCTTCTGCTCCGCCCGGGCGCTGCGCGAGGCGTGGGGGTGAGGATGGTCGTGGCCGTGTTCGTGGCCGTGATCGTCCTCGTGGTCATGCTCGTCGTGCGCGTGCGCATGGTCATCGCTGTGCGAATGGCCGTGCCCGTGCCCATGTCCATGGCCATGACTGTGCCCGTGCAGATGGTCGTGGTCGTCGCGCAGCAGCCAGGCGCAGACGAGGTTCACCGCGAGGCCGAACACGGCGACGGCGATCGCCTCGTTGAAGTCGATCGCGATCGGGTGGCCGAGGCGCAGCGCGCTCTCCCAGCCGATCAGCAGGGCGACGAGGCCGAGCACGATGGCGCTGGCGAAGGCGGCGAGGTCGCCGACCTTGCCGGTGCCGAAGCTGAAGCGCGGGTCGTCGGCGTGGCGCGCCGCGTAGCGATAGGCGAACGCGGTGATGAGCATGGCGGCGGCATGGGTCGACATGTGCCAGCCGTCGGCAAGCAGCGCCATGGAGCCGAACAGCGAGCCGGCGGCGATCTCGATCACCATCACGCTGGCGGTGATGGCGATGACGATCCACGTGCGGCGCTCGTGGCGGCCGTGGCGCTCGCCGAGGAAATTGTGCGCGTGCACGTCCGACAGCGTGCCGGCGGCGAGGGCGGAGGCGGTTCTCTCATGCATGGCGGAGCTCCGGCGGTTCACTTGAGATAGGTGCGGATGACGTCGAGGAGCTCGCCGGCTCCCCGCGCGCGGGCCGGGTCGGTTTCGGTGGCCGGGTCGACCACGTGGTGGCGCATGTGGTCCTCGATCAGCTCGACGGTGAGGCCGTTCACCGCGCCGCGCACGGAGGCGACCAGTTGCAGCACGTCGGTGCAGCCGAGCTCGGCCTCCAGCGCGCGCTCCACCGCCTCGACCTGCCCGCGTATGCGGCGCACCCGCGCCAGAAGGCGGGACTTTTCCTTGATGGTATGGGACATCGGACACTCGAATATAGGGTACCCCCCTATACTATCTATGTCGGAGCGAAAGTCATCCCCTTTCGTAAGCTCGTCGCGCGAAAGCGGCGGGCGGGTTGCTGCGGAGGGGACGGAGACGGGTGGCGCGGGGTCAGTCGCGGCGGAAGACGAGATTGGCGATGAAGCCCACGGCGAGGGCGCCGAGCGCGGTCGCGAGCCCGTAGAGCCAGGCGTGCTGCTGTGCAGCGGTGGCGACCGCCTGCTCGAAATCGATCTTCGCCACCTCGAAGCTCACCGAGCGGTCGATCAGCAGCGCGCGGTCGGCAAACACCTTCACGTCGACCGTGTAGGTGCCGATAGGCGCGATGCCGGGGATCGGGATCGCCGCCTGGAACACGCGCGGGGCGATGAACTCGACCGCGTCGGTACGCTCGACATAGAGCCCCTGAGACTGCTTCACCCGCAGGAAGGCCTGCCGGAACGGGTCGTCCGGCACCACGTCGGCATAGTCGGCGCCGACGCGCTGCAGCAGCCGGTTCTGGGCAAGGCCGGCCTGCTCGCGCCGCAGCAGGCCGAGATCGGCCATCGTCGCCGGCGGGCGGTTGCTGAGCACGGCGAGATAGGAGGGCGCGGCGAGGAAGGAGCGGCTGTCGACGTTCACCCACATGCCGAGCCGGCGCTCCTTGCGCCAGGTGACGAAGCTCTCGTTCGGACCGCGCACCGTGGCGACGACGTCATACGTTTGCGTAGCCCCGTCGCCCGCGGTCGGCTCGATCACGCCGAACAGCACCACGCTGTCGCCGGAGAAGCTGGAGGCGATGGTGACGCGTGCCTTGGAGAGGGAAAGCACCAGATGGCCGGCGCTCGTCGTCGCCGGCGCCTCGGGCGTCGTCTCCGCCTGCTGCGCGCGCGCCGGCGGGGCGGCGAGGAGGAGCGCGGCGAGGGCGGCGAGGAGCGCGAGAGGCGGCGAGCGGCGCCGGGGGCCGGGTGGTGAGTGGCGGCGCGGCGCGGGGCGGGTCATCGCGCGCTCTCGTCGATGGTGACGGCGTAGAGCTCGGCGGGGCGGGCGATCTGGTCGTAGGCGACGCGCAGGCCGACCGCCAGCACCAGCAGGCCGAGCAGGAAGCGCAGGTTCTCCGCCTTCATCGACTGGCCGGCGCGGGCGCCGAACTGGGCGCCGATGGTGCCGCCGACCATCAGCACCAGCCCCAGTACCGCGTCGACGGTCTGGTTGAAGATCGAGTGCAGGACGATGGCCGAGACCATGGTGACGAGGGTCAGCAGCAGCGAGGTGGCGACCGAGGTGATGGTGGGCACCCGCAGCAGGTAGATCAGCGCCGGGACCAGCAGGAAGCCGCCGCCCACGCCCATGAGCGAGCCGAGGAAGCCGATCGAGAAGCCGATGGTCACCACCGGGATGATCGAGACGTAGATGCGCGACTGGCGGAAGCGCATCTTGAACGGCATGCGCAGGAACCAGGGATGCGCGCCGGGCCGCCGCAGCGGCGCCTTCACCCCGCGCCACTGGCGCAGCAGCGCCCGCACGCTTTCGACGATCATCAGCGTGCCGACCGTGCCCAGCAGCGCGACATAGGCGACGGCGATGACGAGGTCGAGCTGTCCGAAGCGGCGCAGCACGTGGAAGGCGAGCACGCCCGCGAGCGTTCCCACCATGCCGCCCGAGAGCAGCACCAGCCCGAGCTGCACGTCCACCAGTTTGCGCCGCATGTAGTTCAGCGTGCCGGAGAAGGAGGAGGCGGCCATGTGGGTCGATACGCTCGCCACCGCCACCGGCGGGGGGACGCCGAGGAAGATGAGCAGCGGCGTCATCAGGAACCCGCCGCCGACCCCGAACATGCCGGACACGAACCCTACCGCGATCCCCATGGCGAGGAGGGTGAAGATGTTCACGGGCAGTTCGGCGATCGGCAGGTAGATGGTCACGGACGGATCCGGTGCACGGGACGATCGGGGCGGCGAAACTCCTCTCCGGCTTAGCAGGATTCCGCTAACAGGGAATGAGCGGCTGACGCAGGCGTGAAGCCCGGCGGGCGCGGAGCACGCCCGCGCGCGAGGCCGCCGGGCGCGCGGGGCGGCTTCATCGGCTCCGCTGGGCTCTGGCATGGAATATGCCCGTATCGAAGAATAGTTCCGGTATCGATGTAGTATTATTATGTTACGTCCCGATTTTCTGTCCGCCCAGTTGCGATAATTCTGAAGAATAGTGCTGAAAGGTCATGGTTTCTGCCTTAACGTGAGGTGTCTCCATGCTAGCGTGCCGGCGCTAACGGACCCGTTCGAGGCCCGATTTCGTCTAGGAGGAACCCCATGGCTATTTTTCGGCGCGGCCAGCGGCCCGCTGCGCTGCTGGCATCGACGATGCTCGCCAGCGCTCTTCTGATCTCGGCGTCGCCTGCCTCGGCGCAGGCGCAGTCCGACAATCTCGGAAAGCTGCACAACTTCCAGACCACCGGCGCGTCCATGGAGATGGAGACCGTGCCGCAGACCGGCGCGCGGGCGGAGGCGTTCAACAAGACGCTGTCCGGCATCAAGCTGCCGGACGGCTTCAAGATCGCGCTCTACGCCATCGTGCCGGATGCGCGCGAGATGGCGGTCGGGCCGACCACCGGAGTGGTGTTCGTCGGCACCCGCAAGTCCAAGGTCTGGGCGGTGACCGACCGCGACAAGGACCGGGTGGCGGACGAGGTGAAGGTGTTCGCGCCTTCCGTGGAGTTCAAGCTGCCGAACGGCGTGTGCTTCACCAAGGACGGCTTCCTCTACGTCGCCGAGCAGAACCGGGTGCTGCTGTTCCCCGCCGCCGAGTTCTTCTACGAGGGTCCCGACGTCGCCGCCGAGCCGGTGGTGAAGCAGGGCGACCTCATCCCCGCGAGCGAGGAATCCTTCAACCACACCGCGCGCGTGTGCCGCATCGGGCCGGACAACCGGCTCTACATAACGATCGGCCAGCCCTTCAACGTGTTCCCGCAGGAGAAATTCGACCTCTACAAGAAGCATGGCATCGGCGGCATCGTCGCCATGGACCGCGACGGCAAGAACCGCGAGGTCTATGCGTGGGGCATCCGCAACTCGGTCGGCATGGACTTCAACCCCGCCGACAAGACGCTGTGGTTCACCGACAACCAGGTCGACGGCATGGGTGACGACATCCCGCCCGGCGAACTGAACCGCGCCACCGGGCCGGGCCTGAATTTCGGCTTCCCCTATTATGGCGGCGGCTCGGTGCGCACCACCGAGTACAAGGACCAGACCCCGCCGGCCGACGCGGTGATGCCGCAGGTCGAGATGACCGCGCACGCGGCCGATCTCGGCATGGTGTTCTACACCGGCAAGCAGTTCCCGGAGAAATACCGCGGCGGCATCTTCTCGGTGCAGCACGGCTCGTGGAACCGCACCACGCCGGTGGGCGCGCGGGTGATGTTCACCCCGGTCAACGAGGACGGCTCGGCCGGCGAGACCATGCCCTTCGCCGAAGGCTGGCTGACCGACAATGGCGAGTATCTCGGCCGCCCGGCCTCGGTGACGCAGCTCAATGACGGCTCGCTGCTGGTCTCCGACGACACGTCCGGCGCGATCTACCGCATCTCCTACGAGGGCAATTGAGCGCTCTTTCCCGCGGCCGGGCGTCCGGCCGCGGGTTCTCCTTTCGAACGCCGGGATTTGCGATGAAATGGACCGACTGCGTGCCGCTCCTCGCGGCATCGATGATGATGTGCGCCCCCGCCATGGCCGGAGACGCCAAGCTCGGCAAGGCCAAGGCCTCGGCGCAGTGCGCCGTGTGCCACGGGCCGACCGGCATCTCCCAGCTTCCCGAGGCGCCGAACCTCGCCGGTCAGGTGGAGATATATCTCGTCAAGGCGCTCAACGACTTCCGCTCGGGCGCGCGCAGCAACGAGATGATGACGATCGTCAGCAAGGGGCTTTCCGACGCCGACGTCGCCAATCTGGCGGCGTGGTACGCCTCGGTCGAGGTCAGCGTCCAGGCGCCGCAGTGAGCCGGCCGGCGCGGTGCTGGGCGAGGAGCGCGACCAGCACCGCCTCGAGCCCCGTCTCGATACGCGACGCCGACAGGCGCCCCGGGCGCGGGCGCGGAATGTGGACGAACACGGCGATCCGCCCCGTGCGCCGCGCCCAGCCATAGGCGGTGTAGGCGAGCGCGTTGCAGACATAGCGGCCGGCGTCGCGCGAGCCGCTCGCCGGCACCCCCGACTGCCGCAGAGCGTGGAGGAGCGGCGCGCCTGCCGCGGCGCAACCGATCACGTCGGGCGCCGCCCCGCCCGCCGCCAGCCGGCGCGCGGCCGGGCGGCGGCGTCCCGCGTCCGGGAACAGGCCGGTGGCGCAGCGGCCCAGCGTCTCGATAGAGACGCGCGAGCGCCGGCCGGCGAGGCCGACCATCAGCACGATATCCGGGTCGAGCCGGTCGAGCGTCTGAGCGAAGCGGGCGGCCTCGTCCCAGAGCGTCGGCAGCACCAGCGTCTCGGCCCGGGCGGCGCCGAGCCGGCGGCTTCGCGCCAGCGCGCGGGCGAGCGGGCCGGAGGGGTTGGCGGGAGCGCCGGGGAAGCGGCCGAATCCGGTGATGAGGATGCGCGGCGCATGGCCGGCCGCACCGGGCGCCGGCGCGCGGACATCGTCCGCCGGAAGGGATGCCGCATGGGCGGGCATGGTCAGGGCTTGAGCAGCGCCTGCGCGAGCGCGCCCCGCAACTCGGAGAGCTGGAACGGCTTGGAGAGCATGGGGCGGTCGCGCCATTCCTCGACGATGTCGCCGTCCTGGTAGCCGGTGGAGAAGACGAACGGAATCCCGAGCCCGGTCACCGCATTGGCGACCGCATATCCGCGCGTGCCGCCGAGATTGAGATCGAGCACGACGATATCGATCTCGCTGTGGCGGGCGGCGATGAAATCGAGCGCCTCGCCGACGCGTCCCTCGGAGCCGATCACCGTCGCACCGAGCTCTTCGACCATGGCTTCCATCATCATAGCGACGAGCGACTCGTCCTCGACGATGAATACCCGACGGCCGGAAAGCTCATGATTCGACATTTGTGCTGCGCCGCCCCCAACGGCTCGCGGTCCGCCATATCGGCGTGAACCCGTCTCGCCTCCTCAATGCCGTCGCTTGCTCATCAGTGTTTCCCCTCATTTCGGCTTTTTTGGGGGTCACAGCCCGAGCCGCACGGCAATTTTCGAGGCGCCGAGCGTCGGCGCCAGCGTGCCCTCGGCGACCGCGCGCTCGATCGCCGGCACATCGGCGCGCAGGCTCGCATCGCCGCGGATGCGATCGCGCAGGCGGTCGTCGAACAGCGTCCACATCCACTTCACCTGCTGGGCGCTGCGCTTGGCGGCGAAGGCGCCGGCCGCGCGCCCTCGCTCGCCATGGAGCAGCACCTGCGCCCACAGCTCGCCGATGCCCGCGCCGGTGAGGCCGGAATAGGTCAGCACCGGGGTCGACCAGTGCGGCTCGCGCGCGCCGAGGACGTGGAGCGCGGCACGGTATTCGGCTGCCGCCGCCTTGGCACGCGGGAGGTTGGCGCCGTCCGCCTTGTTGATGGCGACGATGTCGGCGATCTCGATGATGCCCTTCTTGATGCCCTGCAACTCGTCGCCCGCCCCGGGCAGCATGAGCACCAGGAAGGTGTCGGTCATGTCGGCGACCGCGGTCTCCGACTGGCCGACGCCGACGGTCTCGACCAGCACCACGTCATAGCCCGCAGCCTCGCACAGCAGCAGCGTCTCGCGGGTGCGCGCGGCGACGCCGCCGAGCGTGCCGGCGGCCGGCGAGGGGCGCACGAAGGCGCGCCTATCCATCGACAGGCGGGCCATGCGGGTCTTGTCGCCGAGGATCGAACCGCCGGTGCGGCTGGAGGAGGGGTCCACCGCCAGCACCGCCACCCGGTGGCCCTGTTCGAGCAGATAGGTACCCAGCGCGTCGATGGTGGTCGACTTGCCGACCCCGGGCACGCCGGTGATGCCCACACGCGCGCCCTTGCCGGTGTCGGGCAGGATTTCCTGCAGCAGTTGCTCGGCGATCGCGCGGTGCGCGGGCTTGCGCGATTCGATCAGCGTGATCGCCCGGGCGAGCGTCGCGCGGTGCCCGGAGCGCACGCCGCGGGCAAGCTCGTCGGCCGGGGGAAGGGGAGGAGCGTGGATCAAAACCGTGGCCTGCGCGTTATCAGGGCGATGCTAGCAGCGACCACTCCGCCTGACGAGGCGGGGTATTTTGTTCACACGGGAGAACCCCCATGAACTGGGATCGCATTGAAGGCAATTGGAAGCAGGTCAAGGGTCAGCTGCGCCAGCAGTGGGGCAAGCTGACCGATGACGACCTCGACCGCATGCACGGCAAGCGTGAGGAACTCGAAGGCGTGCTCCAGGAGCGCTATGGCCTCGCCAAGGATGAGGCCAACCGGCAGATCGACGCGTGGAGCAACCGCTTCAAGATGTGAGCGGTCGCCCGCCCGCGACAAGCGGAGCCCCCGCCGGCCGGCGGGGGCGTTTTTTTGCGCGCTCAGCCGTGGGCGTAGTCCCAGTAGAGCTCGCGCGCCTTGCGGTAGACCGGGCCCGGCTGAAGGTCGCGGTCCTCGATCCGGGTGATCGGCGCGACCTTGGAATAGTTGCCGGTGGTGAAGAGTTCGTCCGCGGCGCGGAAATCCTCCCAGCGCAGCGAGCCCTCGACCACCTCGATGCCTGCCTGGCGCATCAGCGCGATGGTGCGGGTACGGGTGATGCCGGCGAGGAAGGTGCCGTTCGCCGCCGGGGTGAAGGCGACGCCGTCCTTCACCATGAAGACATTGGCGGTGGCGAGCTCGGCGACGTTGCCCAGCATGTCGCACAGCGCGGCATTGTCGAAGCCGCGCTTGTGGCATTCGACCAGCGCGCGGGCGTTGTTCGGGTAGAGCGCGCCGGCCTTGGCGTCGGTGACCGCGCATTCGATGGTCGGCCGCCGGAACGGCGAGAGTGTGATCGAGGTGCCGTGCGAGGGCTCAGGCATCTTGGCCTCGTAGAGGCTGAGGCACCAGCGGGTCGATTCGGCATCGGCGTCGACCGTGCGCGCGCCGGGATATTCGGCCCAGTACATCGGCCGGATGTAGAGCGCGGCATCGGCCGGGAAGTGCTTCAGCCCCTCCGCCGTCATCGCCATCCAGTCCGCGACCGACACCATCGGCTTCAGCCCCATGGCGAGCGCCGAGCGGTTGACCCGCTCGCAATGCAGGTCGAGGTCCGGGGTCACGCCCTCGAAGGCGCGGGCACCGTCGAACACCGAGGTGCCGAGCCAGGCGGCATGGGTGCGCACGCCCATGATCGGCACGTTGCCCTCGTGCCAGGCGCCGTCGAGATAGGTCCAGGTGCGGGACCAGCTATGGGTCATCGAAGATTCCTTTCCTGCACCCGCCGTTCCGGGCCGTCGCGCCCCTTGTCGGCCCGCGCGCCGGCCGCGGCAACCCGATTAACGTCGAATGCCGCAGCGTGAGAGGGCCGGCGCGCCTCCCGCCTAGCCGGCCAGCGCCGCGAGGATGCGCACCCAGCTTCGGATGCCCTTGTGGAACGAGGCGAGGTCGTATTTCTCGTTCGGCGAATGGATGCGGTCGTCGTCGAGCGAGAAGCCGACCAGCAGCGTGTCCTGCCCCAGCAGCTTCTTGAACTGGCCAACCACCGGGATCGACCCGCCCTCGCCGATGGTGACCGGCGGCTTGCCCCATTCGGCGGCCAGCGCCTGCGCGGCCCGGGCGAGGTCCGGATTGTCGTGGGCGACGGCGACCGCGGCCGAGCCCTCGCCGCCGAGGAACTCCACCGAGCAGTCGGCGGGAAGGCGCGAGCGCACGAAGGCGCGCACCGCGTCGCGCACCTGCACCTGGTCCTGGTTCGCGACGAGCCGGCAGGAGATCTTGGCGGTGGCGATGGCGGGGATGACGGTCTTCGAGCCCTCGCCGATATAGCCGCCCCACATGCCGTTGACCTCGAAGGTCGGGCGCGAGGAGATCATCTCCACCAGCGAGCGGTCCTTCTCGCCGATCGGCTCGGAAAGCCCGATCGGGCCGAGGAAGTTCTCCGGCGTCAGGTCGAGGTCGGCCCAGCTCGCCTTCATGTAGTCGGGCGGTTCGATCACGCCGTCATAGAAGCCGGGGATGGCGATGCGCCCGTCCGGCCCGTGCACCTCGGCGATGATCTTGGAGAGCACGTGCAGCGGGTTGGCCGCCGCGCCGCCGTAATAGCCCGAATGCAGGTCGCGATCGGCGCAACGCACCACGATCTCGTCATGCATCAGCCCGCGCAGCGAGAGGATGATGGCCGGGGTCTCGGGGTCCCACATGCCGGTGTCGCAGACGAGCGCGAGGTCGGCCTTCAGCGCGTCCCTATGCGCGGCGATGAAGGGGGCGATGTTGGCCGAGCCGCTCTCCTCCTCGCCCTCGACCATCACCGTCACGTCGACCGGCAGCTTGCCGGTGACCTTGACGAAGGCGCGGCACGCCTCGACGAAGGTCATGACTTGGCCTTTGTCGTCGGCCGAGCCGCGGGCGACGATCTGCTTCACCCCCTCCGCGCTGGTGGCGATGCGCGGCTCGAAGGGCGGGCTGTTCCACAGGTCGAGCGGGTCGACCGGCTGCACGTCGTAATGGCCGTAGAACATCACCCGCCGCGCGGCGCCGGTGTTCGAGCGGCCGGTGACGATGGGGTGGCCGGGCGTGTCGTTGAGCTTCGCCTCGAAGCCGAGCCCGGCGAGGTCGTCCGCCAGCCACTGGCCGGCGCGCCGGCACTCGGCCGCATAGGCGCTGTCGGTGGAGATGGAGGGGATGCGCAGCAGCGCGAACAGGCGTTCCAGGCTGGCATCGAGATCGGCGTCGACGGCGGCGAGGACGCGGTCGAGATCGGACATGGCGCTATCAACTCACGTGGGGAAGGTTCATTTCCGGCGCTTGGCGGACCCGCCGCCGGCGAAATCGTCGAAGATCTGGGCGAAGTCGTCCGAGGACGAGGCGCCCGCGCCCGAGCGGGAGCTCTTCGCGCGGGCCGGGGTCGGGGAAACGGCGCGGGTGGAGCGGGCGCGCCCGCCCAGCACGTTGCGCAGGATGGCCTTGGTCGCCTGGTTGACGACCTCGCGCGTGACCTGTCGGGCGACCTGCTCGCCGATGCTCATGCGCCCGCGCGAGGGCGTGCCGAACAGCCCGCCCAGCACGCCGTCGAGCCAGCCGCCGCCGGACGCGGCGCCGGCCTCGGTGGGTTTGGGCTCGGTCGGCTTGGGCGAGGCGGGATTGGGCGAGGCGGGCGTCTCGGGCGCCTCGGCCGGCGCGGTCTCGTCGGCGCGCTTCGCCAGCATCTCATAGGCGGATTCGCGGTCGACCGGCGTGTCGTAGAGCTTGCCGACCGGGCTGTTGCGCATGTTCACCTTTCGCATCTCCGGGTCGATCGGTCCGACCCGGGCGGTCGGCGGGCAGATGGCGGTGCGCTCGACCATGGCGGGGGTGCCGTTGCCCTCGAGCATCGAGACCAGCGCCATGCCCTTGCCGAGCTCGGTGATGACCTGCGCGGTGTCGAGCTTCGGGTTGGGCCGGAAGGTCTCGGCGGCGGCATTCACCGCCTTCTGGTCGCGCGGGGTGAAGGCGCGCAGCGCGTGCTGCACCCGGTTGCCGAGCTGGGCGAGCACGCTCTCGGGCACGTCGAGCGGGTTCTGGGTGACGAAATAGACGCCGACCCCCTTGGAGCGGATGAGGCGGACCACCTGCTCGATCTTCTGCAGCAGCGCCTTGGGCGCCTCGTCGAACAGCAGGTGCGCCTCGTCGAAGAAGAACACCACCTTCGGCTTGTCGGGATCGCCGACCTCGGGCAGCTCCTCGAACAGCTCCGACAGCAGCCACAGCAGGAAGGTCGCGTAGAGCTGGGGCGAGCCCATCAGCTTGTCGGCGGCGAGCAGCGAGATGGTACCGTAGCCGGTGCGCGGGTCGACCCGCATCAGGTCGGAGATCTTCAGCGCCGGCTCGCCGAAGAACTTGTCCGCGCCCTGGTTCTCCAGCACCAGCAGCGCGCGCTGGATCGCGCCGACGGTGGCGGGGGAGACGTTGCCGTAGGTGGTGGTGAGCTGCGCGGCATTCTCCGCCGCGAAGGCCAGCATGGCGCGCAGGTCCTTGAGGTCGAGCAGCAGCAGGCCGCGCTCGTCGGCGATGCGGAAGACGACGTTGAGCACGCCCTCCTGCACGTCGTTGAGGTTCAGCAGCCGCGCCAGCAGCAGCGGGCCCATCTCCGAGACGGTGGCGCGCACCGGGTGGCCCTGCTCGCCGAAAAGGTCCCAGAAGATCACCGGGAACTCGTCCGGCACGTAGTCGGCGCCGATCTCGGCGAAGCGCTTGACGATCCAGTCCTGCCCCTCGCCGGGCATGGCGACGCCGGACAGGTCGCCCTTGATGTCGGCGGCGAAGACCGGCACCCCGGCACGCGAGAAGCCCTCGGCGATGGTCTGCAGCGTGACCGTCTTGCCGGTGCCGGTGGCGCCGGTGGCGAGGCCGTGGCGATTGGCGAGCTTGAGGGTGAGGTATTCGGGCTTGCCGCCATCCTCGCCCGTGCTTTTGCCGACGAAGATCTTTCCCTCGACCTCTACGGACATGGCCGCCTCCCTGGGAGCGAACGCTGGGCTACCTTTAGAGCGCAGCGGAGGGGCCTTCGGCAAGGGGCGTAGTGCGGGGCCTGGTGCAAGCGGGAACGGTGACGTCGCGTGACATCAGGGTACTTGCCTTCCGGCTGGCAGCGCGCGATGTGAAGCACAAAGCTGGAAACGCCGGAAACGCCATGGCTTCACTGACGCCGCCGACCCAACGCCTGTTCGACGCGCGCGGACGCCGGCTCGACTATGCCGGCCGCACGCTGGTGATGGGCATCCTCAACGTCACGCCCGATTCCTTCTCCGACGGCGGACGCAGCGCGCGGCTCGACGACGCGGTGGCCAATGCCGAGCGCATGGTGGCGGAGGGCGCGGACATCATCGACGTCGGCGGGGAATCGACCCGGCCCGGCCACACGCCGGTGCCGGCCGAGGAGGAGATGGCGCGCGTGCTGCCGGTGCTCGACGCGCTGGCCCACCTGCCGGTGCCGATCTCGATCGACACCCAGAAGGCGAAGGTGGCCGAGGCGGCGCTGGCGCATGGCGCTGCGATCGTGAACGACATATGGGGCCTGATGGGCGACCCCGACATGGCCCGCGTCACCGCCGCCCATGAGGCGGGGCTGGTCGCCATGCACAACCGGGCGAGCGTCGACGGCTCGGTCGACATCGTCGCCGACATGCTGGCCTTCTTCGACCAGACGCTGGAGCGGGCGGCGCGCGCGGGCATCCGGCCCGAGCGCATCAGCCTCGACCCGGGGATCGGCTTCGGCAAGACCTTCGAGCAGAACCTGAAGGCGCTGGCCTCGCTGTCCGAGATCGGCCGGCTCGGCTTCCCGATCCTGCTCGGCACCTCGCGCAAGTCGCTGATCGGCAAGGTGATCGACGCGGCGCCGGCCGAGCGGCTACCGGGCACGATCGCCTCCAACGTGATCGGCATCATGGCCGGCTGCGCCATCATCCGCGTGCATGACGTGGCTGCCCATGTGCAGGCCGCCCGGGTGACGGAGGCGATCCTCCGTGCCGCCTGACGAAACGGCGAACAACCCGCCGGCCGGCCGGTCGACGCCCGAATTCTTCATTCGCCGCCCGCGCAAGGTGGAAAAGCGGGTGGCCTATCTGTGCCTCGGTTCCAATCTGGGCGACCGCGCCGGCACCATGGCGCGGGCAGTGGGGCTGATCGCGCGCACCGGGCTGAAGATCATCGCCCGCTCCTCGCTCTACGAGACGCCGCCCTGGGGGCCGGTGCCGCAGGGGCCGTACCTGAACATGGTGGTGGCGGTGGAGACCGAGCTTTCCGCGCGCGAGCTGCTCAACATGCTGCTCGGCGTCGAGCATGCCTTCGGGCGCGACCGCACCCGCGAGGTGCGCTTCGGCCCGCGCACCATCGACATCGACATCCTGCTGTTCGGCGACGAGACGATCGCCGAGCCGGACCTCGAGATTCCGCATCCGCGGATGATGGAGCGCGCCTTCGCGCTGATCCCGCTGAACGAGATCGCCCCCAACCTTTCGGTCGGGGGCGTACCGGTGCGGGTCGCGCTGGATGGGCTGGACCGCACCGGTATCGTCAAGATCGAGCCCTCGCCAGCGGACGGGGAGGGCTAGCCGGCCGCGCCGCGCGGGCGCGCGCCGTCAGCGGCAGATGCGCACGTCGCGCGCATAGGGCCGGCCCCAGCGGTTGTAGTAGGTCTCGGTGCGGGTCCAGCAGTGCGGGCGGCGATAGTAGCCCGAGCGGTGGTAGTAGCCGGGCCCGGGGGCGGGCACGTAGCGCGGGCCATAGGCCGGCGGGGGCGGCGGGCCGTAATTGTTGGCGGCCGAGGCGGCGAGGCCGCCCACGACGAGCCCGCCGACGATGCCCGCCGCGATGGCGGCGCCGGTGTTGTTGCCGGCCTGCGAGGGGGTGGGCAGGGCGGTGGCGAAGGTGGCGCCCGCGAGAGCGAGCGCGGCGAACCTGGCAATGTTGGCCTTGGTGATCGAGCGAAGGTTGATCATGGCGTCCTCATCTGGTCTCAGCACTCACGGGGGGCCGTGTGGCCGTCGATGGAGACACGCTAGAGCCCGATCGCCGAACCGGGACTGAACCGGCTGTTGCATTAGGTTCATCAAGCTGAACGCATTCCATGGGGAGCGTTCATCGACCATTCATCGCCGCCGGGCGGCGCGCATGCACGGGGGAGCCTGATCTTGCCTGACTACGACAGTGAGGGGCTGGTCACCGCCTGGATCATGGACGGCGCCGGCGGGGCGAAGCGGATCGGCTGGAGCGAGATCCGTCGTGGCCCGGAGCCGGGCGCCGGGTTCCAGTGGATCCACCTGCAGCAGCTCGACCGCGGCCATGCGCGGACCTGGCTCGGCGACGAGAGCGGCATCGAGCCCTCCATCGCCGATTCTCTGGTGGCGGAGGAGACGCGTCCGCGCTGCTCGCTCTACGAGCACGGTGCCTTCCTCAACCTGCGCGGCATCAACCTGAAGCCTTATTCGCTGCCCGACGAGATGCACTCGATCCGCTTCTGGGTGGAGCCGAACCGCGTGGTCTCGGTGCGCCGCGAGCCGCTCTCGGCGGTCGGCGACTTCGAGGACGCTCTGGCGCGCGGGCGGGCGCCGCGCACGCCGGGCGAGTTCGTCGCCGACCTGTCGATGCGCCTCGTCGACCGCATGGACACGGTGATCACGGCGCTG
Source organism: Ancylobacter mangrovi (assembly GCF_024752335.1). NCBI lineage: Bacteria > Pseudomonadati > Pseudomonadota > Alphaproteobacteria > Hyphomicrobiales > Xanthobacteraceae > Ancylobacter > Ancylobacter mangrovi. The sequence goes on from NZ_JANTHY010000001.1 coordinate 323,312, forward strand.
GCCGAGGAGGCGGACGAGCTCGAGGAGCTGGTGCTCAACGCGACCCTGTCCAATCTGAGCGCCAAGGTCTCGGAGGTGCGGCGCGTCGCCATCCTGCTGCGCCGCTACATCGCCCCGCAGCGCGAGGCGCTGAACCATTTCTCGCTGGAGGACGCCGAATGGCTCTCCCAGCGCGACCGCAACCGGCTGCGCGAGGCCGCCGACCGGGTGACGCGCTTCGCCGAGGAGCTCGATTCGGTGCGCGACCGCGCGGCCGTGATCTACGACCAGATGGTGGAGCGCCGCGCCGAGCAGATGAACCGCTCCATGCTGATCCTGGCGGTGGTGACGGTGGTGTTCGCGCCGCTGACGCTGGCGACCGGCCTGATGGGCATGAATGTCGGCGGCATTCCCGGCAGCGACGACCCTTCCGGCTTCTGGACCGTGACCCTGCTGGCGACGGCCGCCGGCCTCGCCATGGCGGCGGTGCTGTTCCGCTGGGCGCGCTGGATCTGAGGCCGGCGGCCCCGGCCCGGTGGAGCGCGGCGCCGCACGGGCGTAGAATGGCGTAACGGAAGGAATGCGCGGGAGGAGGCCATGCACGCGCCGACATTGCCACACTCCAGGCCGCGGGCCGCGGGACGTGCGCTCGCGGGATTTGCCCTGCTCGGGTTTGCCCTGCTGGGCTCCGCGGGCGAGGCGCGGGCCTACCAGTTCACCGGCGCCTTTCCCGGCGGCGACTGCACGGCGATGGCGCGGACCATTCCGCCCTCGAAGCTCTGGTACGGCCATTTCACCGGCCAGCGCGAATGGGGCGTCTATCTCGACCGGCTGCAGACGCGCACCGTCTCCGGCTGCTTCCGCACCAAGGCGCAATGCGAGAACTGGCTCTACCAGTGGCGCTCGACCTACCAGTACAATTTCTGGAACGATTACTGCGTGATCAGCAACCAGCCGCGCCCGCGGCGCCCCTATGCCGGCTGAGGCCGCGCCGGGGTCGGCCATGCTGGCACGGGCGAAAATATGGGCGCGGGCGATCAGGCAGGACGTGCTGGCGCTGTGGATCGCCGCGCGCGACCCCCGGACGCCCTGGTACGCCAAGGCCGCCGCGGCGGCGGTCGCGGCCTATGCGCTCAGCCCGATCGACCTCATTCCCGATTTCATCCCGGTGCTGGGCTATCTCGACGACCTGGTCATCGTGCCGCTCGGCATCGTGCTCGTCGTCCGGCTCATTCCCGGCCCGCTGATGGCCGAGTACCGGGCCGAGGCGGCCGGGCGGAGCCGGCCCTCGAGCATGGCCGGCATGGTCGCGATCGGGCTGATATGGGTCGCGGCCGCCGTGCTGCTGCTGTGGTGGCTGTGGCCGGGTGCGGTCTCCTGAGCGCGCGAAACACGCCACCCACATGAAAAGCCGCCCGTGCCGGTGGGCACGGACGGCTTGAATGCGCATCGCGTCGCGCCGGAGCGCGGCGTGATCAGACGGCCTTGGAATAGAGCTCGGCCACGTAGTCCCAGTTCACCAGGCTCTCGACGAACGCCTTGAGGTAATCGGGGCGACGGTTGCGATAGTCGATGTAGTAGGAGTGCTCCCACACGTCGCAGCCCAGGATCGGGGTCGCGCCGTGGACCAGCGGGTTCTCGCCGTTGGCGGTCTTCATGACGACGATCTTGCCGTCCTTGACCGCGAGCCAGTTCCAGCCGGAGCCGAACTGGGTGACGCCGGCCTGGATGAAGTCCTCCTTCATCTTTTCGACCGAACCGAGATCCTCGACGATCTTCTTCTCGAGTTCACCCGGAATGGCGCCGCCGCCGTTCGGCTTCATCCATTTCCAGAAGTGAATGTGGTTGAAGTGCTGGCCCGCATTGTTGAACAGGCCGGCGTTCTTGCCGAAGGAGCCCTTGACGATCTCCTCCAGCGTCTTGCCCTCGAACTCGGTGCCCTTCAGCAGGTTGTTGCCGTTGGTGACATACGCCTGATGATGCTTGTCGTGGTGATATTCGAGCGTCTCGCTCGACATGTAGGGGGCGAGCGCATCGTAGGAATAGGGAAGCTCGGGAAGCGTGAAGGACATTGAAGCTGTCTCCGCAGAATGGAATTCGACCGCACCGCTATACGGCGCTCTCGCGCGGGTGCCGGAACACCGCGAAAGCTCGGCGATGCCTTAGATAGGGCGGTACGCCACGGCGGACAACCAAAAGCATCGCGCGCGTCGCAATTCTTCCCGGCCGGCCGCCGGGCCGCGCACAGTCCTGCGGCGTAACGCTTTCGCAATAGCAGCACTGGACGTAATGTCAGATAGAAGAGGGATCGATGGCGAATCGGTCCGGTGGAGTTTCTTTATGGGTGCAATTCTCATCGGGATCGGCATTGCGGTTGCCGTCCTTGGTATCCTGCTCGGTGCAATTGGCTTCGGGTCGTTCGAGACAACTTCCGGTGCGACGATGGTAACCGCCGGAAGCCTCGGCTTCGTCGGCGGAATGCTGCTCTTCGCGCTCGGCTTCATCCATCGGGCACTGGTGGACATTGCCCACAAGCTCGACGGCGCCGTGCATTTCGAGCCCGAGGAGGAGGAGATGCACCACGGCGCGGCGGCGGGAGCCGTCCTCGCCGGGGAGAGCGAGGCGCTGCCGATCGAGCCCGACCATTTCATGCCGGAGATCGTGCTGCCCGCCGAGCCGGAACCCGCCGCCGCCCCGCCGCCCCCTGGGCCCGCGCCCGAGGCGAAGCCGGCGGAGGAGAAAGGGGGCCTGCCGACCTGGTTCCGCCGCAAGCGCGAGCCCGAGGTCCACGAAGCGCCCGAGCCGGCGCCCGCCCCCGAGCCGGCGGCGCTGCCGGAGCCGCGCGTGCAGGAGCCGCGTGTGCCCGAGCCGCGGGCACAGGAGCCGCGCCCGTTCGAATCGCGTCCGTTCGAGCCCCGTCCTTCGGAATCCCGTGCTGCCGAGCCGCGGCTCGGCTCGCTGCGCCCGGAACCGGCCCGCCGCGAGCCGCCGCCCTTCCTGCGCGAGGGCCGCGAGCGTCTGTTGGGGACAGGTGGTGCGGACACGAGCGCTCCGGCTCCGACGCCCGCGGGCGAGGAGTTCACGCCGCGATTCGGCGAGCCGCGCACGCCCGCCTCCCCGCCGGTGGTGCCCCCGCCCGCGCCTTCCGCGCCCCATCCCTCGGCCCCGATGAGTGAGCCGCGCCCGCCGCGCGTGCGCGACGAGACGATTCCCGATCCCGGCGCGCCGCCGGCCTTCCTGCGTGAATCCGATCTGCTGGGCGGGCCGGAGGAGATGCCCGAGGAGGCGCCGCCCGAGCCGTCCGTCACCGTGCTCAAGGCCGGCACGATCGGCGGCATGGCCTACAAGCTCTATTCGGACGGCTCGATCGAGGCCGACCTGCCGGACGGGACGCTGCGCTTCGCCTCGCTGCAGGATCTGCGCGACCATGTGTCGGGCGGCGGCGCGCCGCGCCCCGGCGGCGAGGGCTGAGGCACCGCCTCAGCCTTTTCCGGCGGTGCCGGTCACGCAGGCGATGGCGAGCGCGAAGGCGTAAACCATCGCCGTCTCGTCCAGCCGGTCGAAGCGGCCCGAGGCGCCGCCATGGCCCGCATCCATGTTGGTGCGCAGGATCAGCGGGTGCGGATCGGTCTTGGTCGCCCGCAGCTTCGCCACCCATTTCGCCGGCTCCCAATAGGTGACGCGCGGGTCGGTAAGGCCGGCGAGGGCGAAGATGGCCGGATAGTCCTTTGCCGCGACATTGTCGTAGGGCGAATAGGCGCGGATGGTGGCGAAGGCTTCCGGGTCGAGGATCGGGTTGCCCCATTCCGGCCATTCCGGCGGCGTCAGCGGCAGCGTGTCGTCCAGCATCGTGTTGAGGACGTCGACGAAGGGCACTTCGGCGACGATGCCGGCGAACAGGTCCGGGCGCATGTTCGCCACCGCGCCCATCAGCATGCCGCCGGCCGAGCCGCCATGGGCGACGATGCGGTCGGGCGCGGCCACGCGCTCGCCGGCGAGATGCTCGGCGACGGCGATGAAATCCTTGAAGCTGTTGGTCTTCTTCGCCAGCTTACCTTCGCGGTACCAGCGCCAGCCCTTCTCCGTGCCGCCGCGTATATGAGCGATGGCATAGACGAAGCCGCGATCGACCAGCGACAGGCGCGAGGTCGAGAAGCCGGCCGGGATCGAGATGCCGTAGGCGCCATAGCCATAGAGCAGGCAGGGCGCGGTGCCGTCGAGCGGCGTGTCCTTCGCGAACAGCAGCGAGACCGGGATCAGCTCGCCGTCGCCGGAAGGGGCCATGAGGCGGCGGGTGACGTAGTTGCCCGGCTCGTGGCCGGAGGGCACTTCCTGGCGCTTGCGCAGCTCGCGCGCGCGGCTCGCCATGTCGTAGTCCCACACCTCGGCGGGCGTGGTCATCGAGGAATAGGTGAAGCGGATCTCGGTCTTGTCGAAACCGTAGCCGGGATCGAAGCCGAGCGAATAGGCCTCCTCGGCGAAGGCGATGGCGTGCTCGGCCCCGCCCGCAATCTCGCGCACGACGATGCGGGGCAGCCCGTCCTCGCGCTCCAGCCGCACCAGATGGTCGCGGAAGGCGCTGTGGGAAAGGATGAGGCGCCCGGGCCGGTAAGCGACGAGATCGCGCCAGTTCGCCCGCCCCGGCGCGGCGAGCGGGGCGGTGACGATCTTGAAGTCCTCAGCACCGTCCGCATTGGTCTCGATGACGAGGCTGTCGACGCCGTCGAGCGCGGGGTGGTGCTCGACCCCGTAGCGCAGGCCCGGCTCGCGCGGCTCGACCCGCATGAAGGGCACGAGCGGCGCCTCGAGATCGATCAGCCAGACCTCGCTGGTGTCGTGGTCGCCGCAGGAGACGAGGCCGAACCGGCCCGACTGGGTGCGCCCGAGCGAGACGAAGAAACCCTTGTCCGGCTCCTCATAGACCAGCTCGTCGCTTTCCGGCGCGGTGCCGAGCCGGTGGCGATAGACGAAGCTCGGACGGTGCTCGGGGTCGCGGCGGACATAGAAGAGATAGGTCCCGTCGGCGCTCCACAGCACGTCGCCGGTGGTCTCGGCGATCACGTCCGGCCGGTCGGTGCCGGCGGCGATGTCGCGCACGCGCAGCGTGTAATATTCCGAGCCGGCTTCGTCGGCGGTCCAGGCGAACAGGGCATGGTCGGGCGACTGGTGGGCGTCACCGAACTGGAAATAGGCCTTGCCGGCGGCGAGCGCGTCGCCGTCCAGCAGCACGGTCTCCCCGGCGATGGCGCCGGCCGGGCGGCGGCAGATCAGCGGGTGCTGGCCGCCCTCGCGGAAGCGGGTGAAATAGGCGAACGGCCCGTCGGTGGCCGGCACCGACGAATCGTCCTCCTTGATTCGCGCTCGCATCTCGCGGACCAGCTCGCGGCGCAGTTCCGCATGCGGGGCGAGCCAGGCCTCGGCGGCGGCGTTCTCGGCCTCCAGCCAGGCGCGGATATCGGGCGCGAGCACGGCCGGGTCGCGCATGACCCCGCGCCAGTTGTCGGCGCGAAGCCACGCATAGGGGTCCACCAGCGTCTCGCCGTGGAAGCTGCGGATGAGAGGCGGGTGGGCGGACGCCGTGCCGTCCGCCGGGTTGCTCGCGACCCCGTCGGTGAGGCGGCTCACGAGGCGCTGCCGTCCGCCGGGGTGTCGGCGCGGAAGGAGAGCGCGACCCCGTTCATGCAGTAGCGCAGGCCCGTGGGGCGCGGCCCGTCGGGAAAGACGTGGCCGAGATGGGCGTCGCAGGTCGCGCAGCGGCTCTCGATCCGGTGCATGCCGTAGGAATGGTCATGGACCTCGACCACCGCTTCGGGGTCGACCGGGCGGAAGAAGCTGGGCCAGCCGGTGCCTGATTCGAACTTGGAATCGGAACGGAACAGCGGGGCGCCGCAGCACACGCAGCTATAGACGCCCGGCTCCTTCTGCGACAGATGCGGCCCACTGAAGGCGCATTCCGTGCCATGCCCCCGGGTAACGCGGTATTGCTCGGGCGTGAGCTGGGCGCGCCACTCGGCGTCCGTCTTCACCACTTTGGGATGGCGGGATCCTTCGTTCATGGCTTTTCCCTTGAGTTTTCAACGCCCAGATAGTCGCCCCCGCGCGCGGCTGCAAGCCTTGAACGCCTTCACGAAGCTGTGGCTGCTACTGAACAGCCGACTTTTGGACACGATTTCAGCTTGATACCGCTGTGGGTGTATAGGGGGCGGAGCATTCGAGAGCACAGATATGGGAGTTTTTGTTGCGAAAAATCTTGCGGCGCGTGCGTTCTAAGTCTATCTAGCAACGCATATCCGGTCGCCGAGTGAAGTTCGCTGCCAGATAACGTATTTGAGATGCACTTTGGCGGGCGCCTGCCGCGGCCGCGGGGCAGCACTCCTGTCTATACACATCATTATGAAGATTGGCTCATGAGTGAAATCACGGATGCCGAGACTTACATCGAGCTCGCCGCCGATATCGTCTCCGCTTATGTAAGCAACAACGCCGTTTCGGCGAACGACCTTCCGCTCCTGCTCGGCGACGTGCATACCGCCCTGCAGCGCCTCGGCAAGGGGGAGGTCGAGCCTGTCGTCGAGCCCCTGCGCCCGGCGGTGCCGCTCAAGAAGTCCATCGCGCCCGATTACATCGTGTGCCTGGAGGACGGCAAGAAGTTCAAGTCGCTCAAGCGTCACCTGCGCACGCAGTACAATCTGACGCCCGAGCAGTATCGCGAGAAGTGGAACCTGCCGGCGGACTACCCGATGGTGGCACCCAACTACGCGGCCGCGCGCTCCGCGCTCGCCAAGCAGATGGGCCTCGGCCAGCAGCGCCGCCGCAGCGCCCGGCGCTGAGCGCCGCACCGAACGCTTCTGCATCCGAAGGGGCGCCGCATGGCCTGCGGCGCCCTTTTCGTTTTTCCGGCGCTTTCCCGGTCATTTTCCCGCGCCCGTGCCGCCGATCTCGGCCATGAGCCGCGCCAGCGCGGCGTGGCGCAGCGGGTCGTAGGCCTGCCCGCGCCGAGCCGCCCGGCGCTCTGCCCGCAGCAGGCTGCGCAGCCGCGCCGAGCGCTCCTCGCGGCTTCCTCCCAGGAACGGCCGCAGCGCCTCGCTGCGCGCGGCGATGGCGGACTCCGGTTCGTGCACGCGCTGGGCGCGGATGCGGCGACGCTCTCGACAATGCGGCATGGACGACCTCGCTGGGCTGAGTTCCCGGAAAGGGCCGATTATCGGGGCGGTGGAGGAGGGTGCGGATATAATTCCTATCGCGTGAGGCCCGCCGGAGGCGTGGATCGGCCCGAAGTGGATGAAAACATATAAGATTGTATTTCCTATTGAATACAACCAATGAGTGTGTAACGATTAAATTCCTATTCAGGGGAATTCAGGCATGCACACTCAGATCTCTCCCACCGTTCCCGAGCTCTGCCACATGGCCGCCCGCCTCGTCGCCGACGAGACCGGCGTGCCCCTCAGCGAGGTGCTGCACGCGTGCCGCCTCGCGCGGCCGGTCTCGGCGACCCGCGCCCTCGCCATGTATCTCGCCCATGTCGGCCTCGGCCTGCCGATGAGCGCGGTGGGCCGCGCCTTCGGCCGCCACCGATCGACCGTGGCCCATGCCTGCCGGACCGTGGAGGAGCGCCGCGAGACAGCCCGCTGGGACCGCAAGGTGTCCGAGCTCGAGGCGCGAATGATCCGCGCGCTGGCGCAGGTCCCGGCAGGGGAGGCGCTTCATGCCGCGTGAGCGCCGACTGGGAACGCGTGTGATCGAGATGGCGGGCGAGGCGGGCGAGGTGGTGATCGACCTCGACGAGAGCCCGCTCGCCTGGCTGGCGAGCCGGCGCGGCCGCGACGGGCAGGCGCTGATCGCGCCGGTGCAGCTCATCGCCGGCGAGCGGCTGCGCGCCGACTTCACCCGCGCGCAGATGACTCCCCGCCTGACCGCCGACTGGAGCGCCATGCCGAAGGGCCCCCGGCGCGGCGGGGCGGCCGGGCTCGCGCTTTCCGAGGCGGTGCTCGCCGCCAAGCAGCGGCTGGCCCGGGCGATGGAGGCGGTGGGACCGGAATTCTCCGGCCTGCTGATGGATGTCTGTTGCTTCCTCAAGGGAATGGAGCAGGTCGAGCGCGAACGCGGCTGGCCGGCGCGTACCGCCAAGGTTGTGCTGGCGCTAGGCCTCGACCGGCTGGCGCGCCATTACGGCCTCGCCGGACGGATCGAGGGGCCGCGGCGCAGCCCGATCCGCGCCTTCCGCGCCCAGCCCGACGCCTGACGCAGGGGAGGGGGCCCTGAGCGCGGCAGGGCTCGCGCCGCGGTCCCCTCAGGAGGTTGTCTTCAGGAGGCCGTCGCCAGCACCGCGCGGGCGTCGGCGCGGATACGCTCGACCATGGAGCGCAACCCGTTGGAGCGCTGCGGCGTGAGATGGTCCTTCAGCCCGATCCGCTCGAACACCGGGGCCGGGTCGGTGCCGGCGATCTCCGCCGCGGCGCGTCCCGAATAGAGCGCCAGCAGGATGGCGATGAGGCCGCGCACGATATGGGCGTCGGAATCGCCGAGGAAGGCGAGATGCGTGCCGTCCGGCGCGGATGCCGGGCGGCTGACCATCCACACCTGGCTGGCGCAGCCCTGCACCTTGGTACGGTCGGTGCGCTCCTCCTCCGGGAAGGGGGGCAGCGTGCGGCCGAGCTCGATCAGGTAGCGGTAGCGATCGTCCCAATTATCGAGGAGCTCGAAGTCCTCGATGATCGCTTCGATCTGCGCGGTGGTCGCGTTCGGTGAAGTCATCATCAGCGCCTTTCCCACCGGATATAGGCGCGGGGCACCCCGGGACGCAATGGCGCGGGGTGCGAACAAGCCCCTAGGACGGGACGTCAGGCCGGCTTTTTCGGCGGGCGCGGCACGCCCGGCGTCGTCGCGGCCGGCGCCCCCACCGGCTGGGCCGGCGGGGAGAAGATGAGGTCGGTCGCGGTGGCGTCGAGCGCGGGACGCACCGGCCCCTGCCATTCCGGCGCGAGGTCGTGGGTGGTCAGCGTGTCGTCGGCCGGCGCGCCGGCGGAACGGACGGCCGCCTTGCGCTTCTCCTCCGAGATCTGCTCGACCAGATAGGACAGCGCATAGCGCGCCCCGGCCTCGGCCCGGCGACCGATCAGCTCGAAAAGCTGGGCCCCGACGGCGCAGGCATGGGGCTGGCGCTCGCAGAAGCCGCCCGCATCGGCGACCGCCGACGTCGCCGCCGAGAGCGCCTCGGCGGTGCCGAGCCTCGGCGCGCCCGCACCCTCCGCCGACTCCTGCGAGGGAGCGCCGGGAACGCCGGGCAGCAGCAGAAACACGATCGTCAGCCAGAAACCGACACGCAACAGAAAGAACATGATACGCCTCGCCACTGCGGCTTACGCCTCCTGCGCGGCAGGATAAGGCCAAGGGGTTGCTCAACCCGCCTCTCGATCTCGCGAATTTGTGCCGATCGCGGAAAGCCGATGTTAAGCACGCCGGGCGCTTAGTGTTCGCTTAAGCATGGCGTGGCACAGTTTTTCCTATGGCGCCGAACGGCGCGCGAGTTGCGGTTGATCCTATGCCCCGATCCTATGCCAGCGATCTGCTGGAGGACGACATCGATCTCGACGGCGAACGTGCCGCCGGTCGGCCCTATCAGTCCGGTCGACGGCGCTCGGACGTCTTCATGACCGTTCTGGCGGCGGGCGCGACCGCGGCCGTGCTGTTCAACGCGCTCGGCCTGCAGGAACGCCGGCATTCGGGCGGTACGCCGGCCCCGGTCGCCGCGCCGGCGGCGTTGCGCGAAGTGCCGGCCGCCCCGGCTGCGGCATCTCCCGCCGCCATACCCGCTCCCGCGCCGTCCCCGGCGATGCCGGCGGCGCCCGAGGCATCCACGCCGGCGGTGGGCACGCCCGATGCCGCCCAGTCCGCCGCCGCGCCGGTGATGCCGCTGCCGCCGGTCAAGCCCGCCGCGCCGCCGCGCGCTGCCCCGGCGGTACAGGCCCCGACCGCTCTGGCGCCCGCGCCCACCGCACCGGCTAACGCCGTTCCCGGCGCCGGCTCGCCCCGGCCACCGGCCGATATCGCGGTGTCGCCGCGGGTGATGGAGATCCAGAAGGCGCTGGCCAGCCTTGGCTATGGCCCGATCCATATCGACGGCCGCGTCGGCGACGCGACGCGCCAGGCGATCGAGCGTTTCGAGCGCGACCGCCGCATGCCGGTGACGGGCGAAATCTCCGATCGGCTGGTGCGCGAGCTCGACACGGTGGCCGGTTTCTCGATCCGGTAGCCGGCGATGCGGCTCAAGAGCGCGATCTTCGTCTCCGCCCTGATCCGCCGCGCCGGCGTCGAGGGCGCGTTCGCCGCGGTGCGGCGGCGCGGCTCGGAGGAGGCGGGGGCGATCTTCGTCAAGGTGGCGACGCTGGACGGGCGCGCCGCGCTCTTCGGCCCCGCGCTGCCCTCGCTCGACGCCGCGCCGGAGGAGGGGCGGCTCTTCACCGCGCTGGTGCCGGCCGAGGCCCCCGAGGCGGAGGCCGAGGAGCGCATGCGCCGCGAGATCCGCTTCGATCCAGATCTGTGGTTCGTGGAAATCGAGGACCGCGCCGGGCGCGTCTTCCTGGACCTCGCCCCGTCCTGAACGGGTCGTCAGCCGGGCCGGCGCGCCTCGCCGGGTTCGGCGTGCGCGCGAGCGGCCTCGTGCGTGCGCGCGGTTTCGGGGCGGGCCTCGCCGAAGCGGCGCATCGAGGGCGCGTCCTCGCCGCGTTCGCGCGCCACGCGCCGGCCCGGGCGCCAGGAGGCGACCAGATGCTGGGCGCCGGCGCCGGTGAGCGAATCGAACATGTCGGCGAGGCGGGTCATCTCGGCGGCCGAGCGGCCCGCCACCGGATGCAGCCGGAACAGCACGCGCGAAAGCACGGCGAAGGACAGGCCGAGCGCGCGCGCCGCCACCGCCAGCGCCTGGCCGCTGGGATCGTCGACGATGCGGGCGGCATTGGCCTCGCTTACGCCGAGCGCCTTCTGGATAAGCTGCGCGACTTCGGCCGAGCTGGCGTCGCGCGCGGCCTGAAGCAGCGCCTCGGTCGTCTCCGCGCTGGCGGGAGCCACGCGCTCGGCCATCGGCAGGGGCGGCAGGGTGACAAGGCGGGCGATGATGAGCGCCCGGTCCTCCGGGCTCGCCGCCAGATAGTCCGGCCGCGCGGGCGGGGTCGGGGCGGAAGGCGTGTCGGGAGCGGCGGGGCTGCCCGGGAGAGCCGTTTCGAGCGAGGAAGCGGGCTCGACAGCTTCGGGTGCGAAGGCCTCAGGCACGACTGCCTCGGGCAGGCCGGCCTCGGACCCGGGCATGGAGGCGACGGTATCGGGGGCGAGGGGATCGGCGTCCGGTGTCACCTCGATTGGGGCGTAGAGTTCTTCGGCGCTCGCCTCGGTATCGGGTGCCCTCGTATCGGGTGCCTCGGTATTGGAAGCCGCGGGGGCGGGGATCGCGTCCTCGTTCCGGCCTTCAATTGCCTCTCCCTCGCTCTCCCCATCGGCGCCCTCGCGGGTGCGATGCACCAGCTCGGCCAGCGCCTTGGCGAGGGCGGGGGAGACGTCGCGCCGCGCGGCTATGGCCGCGACATGGGCGGGCGAGACCTCCTGGGCGAGGGCGGCGAGCGTGGCGTCGTCGAGCACAGGCGAGAGCCGCAGCACCGGCCCGGCGAGGGCAAGCGGGCCGCGCGCCAGTTGCAGGGCGAGCTCGCGCGGCAGGTCGTGGCGGGCGGCGAGCGGGCGCACCAGACGGGCGGCCACGGGGACCTCGATGGCCTCGATCAGCCGCGTCGCCAGCCGGGCGAAGCGGGCCTGCTCGGCCTCGTCATGGGACGGCTCGCCCAGATAGAGCTCGACCAGCAGCCGCAGCATCTCCGGCCGCGTGTCGTCGTGTCGGCGACGCGCTTCCTCGATCAGGACTTTGAGGCCGGAGCCGGATGTGGGAGGCATGGGGCGGTCGGGTTCGAGAGGTCAGGCGCCGTCCCTCGGGACTCGCGAAACCAAGCTAGGCGGCGAACGTTAGCAAGCCGTTAACCATGATGGCTCGTTATGGGCAACAACCCGTCGACTTGGCGCAGGGGAAGTTGTCCCAGGGAAGGGCAGACCGGCCCCGGGGAAGGGAATTCGACTGGCGAAAGGGAAGGTGAAATGGGGACCGTGGTTCCGTTTCCGCTTCGTCCGACGCCCGGGGAGACCGCAAGCGCCCGCAAGGCGCCCGGCAACCCGGCCGAGGTCGTCATCCTGCCGGTGATCCAGTGCGTGCGAACCCCCGTCCCGGCGCCGCGCCGGGAGATCGGCCCCCCGGCCGAATCGCTCTGAGGGGCGCCCCGCGCTAGGACGCCGGCCCGCAGCTCGCCGCGCTCATGTGGGCGCGGACGGCCTCGCGCGCGCTGCGCTCGCGCACCAGCGCGCGGATCAGCACGATGCCCTCGTCACTGGGCGATTCCACCACCAGACGGTCGGCCGCGGTGACGTCGGCATTCTCCGGCATCGCCGCCTTCTGGGTCGGGTTCATCAGGTCGAGCTCGATCACCCGGCGGCCGGCCGAGCGGTCGTTGATGGCGTAGAAGGCCAGGCCGAAGCGGGTGTAGAACGACACCGAGGTGTAGTCGGCGGTGGTCGGCACCCGCACCTTCAGCGGGCCGTCGCCGAGGTCGTAGAGGCAGACGGCGGAGATGAAGGCGGGATCGGTGTCCGGCAGCACCGCGCCGAAGGCACTGGGGTCGTCCATCTGCGCGACCGCGTTGACGCTGCCGATGGCCGAGAGCCGCGCATAGGCGTCCTGCTCGGCGTAGTAGGGCAGGATCAGCACCGCCACCAGATGCACGATGCCGCCGAGCACCAGCCCGGCCACGATCGGCAGCACGAGCCGTGTCATCGCCATCTCCTCGCGGGCTGGGTCGTCATGTCTTCGACCATGGGCAGTGCTGGGTGACGAGGCTCGGCATTTCCGGCGCGTCGCTGGTGCGGCTGGCGAGCCCGACCGGCGTGTCGTAGAGCCGCAGCGTCAGCTCGATGCGGTCGCGCGCGCCGGTGGGCAGCCAGTTGCCGGCCCGTGCCCGCGGCCCGAGTTCGATGTCGAGCGTGCCGTCGCGGTTCCACACCACCTCGGCGCTGGTGAAGCCGGTGCGGCCGGCGGCGTTGTCGATCAGCCGGCCGCGCGAATCGGTGACGGTGAGGGTCCAGAACCGCGCCTGCGGGAGCGAGCCCGACAGGCGGATGTCGCAGCGCCCGTCGAGCGCGGTGCCGTCGTCGTCCTTCGTCGCCACGAAGGCGAGGCCGTCGGCGAGCTCGAGCGGCAGTTCCCCCGCCCGCGCCAGCGCGGCGCGCGCATAGGGGTCGGCCTCCTCGGTGCCGGCCTTGGGCCAAGCCTCCCACGGGCCGGAGCGGATCATGCCGGGGCCGTAGCCGCTGACCGTGGTGACCCAGGTCAGGCCGAGGCCGACGGCGGCGCCGACGACGAGGGTCAGGAAGAACAGGAAAGCACGCACGGCACAGAGCAATCCGGTGGAACGGGGACGCCCTCATCGATGGGCGCGCGGGGCGCGAAGGTCAATCGTGCGGGCCTTCAATTGCTGCCGGTGGCCGGCGTGTCGGGGTCGCGCCCGGCCAGGACGCGGTCGGATTCGAGCGAGGCGGAGGGGCCGGGCAGGGGCGCGCGGGCCGCCTCCTTCATGCGGGAGGACAGGCCCATGAGCTGCTCGGCCGAGTCCGGGGAGAGCGTGACTGGGCGCTTGACGCCGTCGATCTCCAGCAGCGAGGCCTGCGCGGAGGCGTTGCTCGTGGGCGCGGGGTGGCCGTCGAGGCCGGGCGTCGGCTTGATCTCGATGCCCTGATGGGCGAACGCCAGCACCTTCTGCCAGGTCATGGCCGGCAGCGAGCCGCCGGTCATGCGCCGGGTCGGGGTGTAGTCGTCATTGCCGAACCAGATCGCCGCCGCGTAATTGCCGGTGAAGCCGACGAACCAGGCGTCGCGATAGGCATTCGTGGTGCCGGTCTTGCCCGCCACCTTGACGCCCGGGATGATGGCACGCCGTCCGGTGCCGTGTTCGACCACGCTGTTGAGCATCGGGTTGATCATGTCGATGATTTCGGGCGGGATCACGCGCTTGGGCTTCTCGCCCTCCTGGGCGAAGTTCCACACCGGGTCGCCCGCCGGGGTGCGCATATCGATCACCGCGTGCGGCTGCACGGCGTAGCCGCCATTGGCGAACACGCAATAGGCGGTGGCCTGGTCCATCACCGTCACCTCGGCGGCGCCGAGCGGCAGCGCGCGGGTGATCTTCAGTTCGCTCTTCACGCCCATGGCGTGGGCGAGGTCGACGATCCGCCCGCGACCGATCGATTCCGCGAGCCGCACCGCCACCGTGTTGAGCGAGCGCGTCAGCGCCGTGATGAGCGGCAGGCGGCCGGCATAGGAATGGCCGTAATTCTGCGGGCACCAGTTGCCGATGCACAGCGGGGCGTCGAGCACCATGGTGTCGGGCTTGTATTTCCCGGTCATCAGCGCGGCGGTGTAGACGTAGGGCTTGAAGGACGAACCGGGCTGGCGCAGCGCGTCGGTGGCGCGGTTGAACTGGCTCTCGCCATAGTCGCGCCCGCCGACCATGGCGCGCACCGCGCCGTTCGGCTCCATCACCACCATGGCGGACTGGGTGGCGCCGTAATCCTTGCCGAACTGCTTGAGGCTGTCGCGGATGGCGGTGTCGGCTGCCTTCTGGATGTTGGGATCGAGCGCCGTGCGCACGACGAAGGAACGCTCGGCATAGTCCTTGGGCAGGGTGGCGACGATCGACTTCACCTGCTCGAAGGCGTAGTCGAGATAGTATTCGGGCACGTCCTCGCGCTTGCGGTCGATCGGCGTCGCCGGGTGGCGGCGGGCGCCGAACACCTGTCCCTCGGTCATGAAGCCGGCATCGACCAGATTGTCGAGCACCACGCTGGCGCGCCCGCGCGCGGCCGGCAGGTTGACGTGCGGGGCGAATTTCGACGGCGCCTTGAACAGGCCGGCCAGCATTGCCGCCTCGGCGAGGTTCACGTCGCGCGCCGACTTGCCGAAATAGTACTGCGCCGCCGCGTCGACGCCGAAGGTGCCCCCGCCCATATAGGCGCGGTCGAGATAGAGCTTGAGGATCTGGTTCTTGGTGAGGTGGAACTCCAGCCACAGCGCCAGGAACGCTTCCTTGATCTTGCGCTCCAGCGTGCGCTCGTTGGAGAGGAACAGGTTCTTGGCGAGCTGCTGGGTGATGGAGGAGCCGCCCTGCACCACGCCGCCGGCCCGCGCATTGGAGAGCAGCGCGCGGAAGGTGCCGGGCACGTCGATGCCGAAATGGTCGTAGAAGCGCCGGTCCTCGGTGGCGAGCACCGCCTTGATGAGGTGGTCCGGGAATTCCTCCAGCGGCACCGTGTCGTTGTGGCGGATGCCGCGCTCGCCGATGGTGTTGCCATAGCGGTCGAGGAAGGTGACGGACAGGTCCGCGCGCTTGAGCCAGTCGTCCGAGGTCTCCTGGAAGGCGGGCAGGGCGAGGGTCAGCATCAGCACCGCGCCGACCGCGCCCCAGGTCACCGCCTCCGAGGCGATCTCCACGCCCCAGCGCGCTGGGCCCTGCAGGTTGAAGCGCTCGGTGAAGGCGACGTAGCTGTCCCAGGCGGCGCGCAGACGCACGCCGCCGGTATAGATCGTGCTGTCGATCCAGGAATCGATGGCGAGCAGCGCATTTCGGATGCGGCGGCCGCGCCGCGGCGCGCCGGGCGGCGGGGCCTCCTTCGGCTCTTCCGGCATCTCCGCGTTCGGCGTCTCGCTCAAGCCCGGTACTCCACGGGTGCTCAACCAGTACCACCCTCGTTCCCAGGCAGCGTCCGACCTTATAGCCCAGACGGCGACGCGGGACGAGGCCGCCGACGGGCTCGCCTTGGCGGACGGTGAACGCTATCTAAGCGCGCGGGGACGCTTCGTGAAGCGCGTCCGTTTTCCCTAAGCCCTCTCTCGCGGAAGCTTGATGACACGACCCACGATCAACGACCGGCTCGACACCGATGGCACCGTCGCCGACGGCACCGGCCGCGAGGCGGAGCCGTTCTGGCGTACCAAGTCGCTCGAGCAGATGGACGCCGACGAGTGGGAGAGCCTGTGCGACGGCTGCGGGCGCTGCTGCCTGGTCAAGCTGCAGGACGAGGACACCGAGGCGATCGCCTATACCGACATCGGCTGCAAGCTGCTGGACGATGTCGGCTGCCGCTGCCGCGACTATCCCAACCGGCAGGCGCAGGTGCCCGACTGCGTGCGGCTGACGCCGCAGACGGTGCGCGCCATCGACTGGCTGCCGCCCTCCTGCGCCTACCGCCTCGTCGAGGAGGGGCGCGACCTCTACTGGTGGCATCACCTCGTCTCGGGCGACCGCGACACGGTGCACGCCGCCGGCGTCTCGGTGCGCGGCCGCGTGGAGGCGATGGAGGACGACCTGCCGCTCGAGGACTATATCGAGCACATGGTGCGCTGGCCGCTGCGCCTGCCGCGCGGGGCGATGCGACGCCCGGCCGACCCGGCACGCGGGCGGCGGACGGCCGCCCCCCCGACCGTCGCCGCCCGCGGCACGGCCCGGCGCTGACGCCGGGGCCGTTCGGCTCTCAGGGCGTGGGGCCGCCGCCGCCATGTTCGTCGGCGAAGGCGATGCCGGCCTCGACCTCGCCGATCGCCTGCCGGATCAGATCGATCGCGCGCTCGCGATATCCGCCCTTGTTGGGCGTCGCTTCGCGCAGGGAGGCGAGGGCCGAATAGAGGGCGGAGAGCGAGCGCTCCATATTGCCCTGATAGGCCGCGGCCGGAAGGGCGGGGAGCGTGCTCAGCGCGGCGACGGCGAGGCCGCCGAGCGCGAGGGGACCGAGGTCGCGGCGGGAAGGTTCTGTCATCGGGGAAGCTCTCGGCTGGGTGGGACGGCGAGGGTGGAACGAAGGCCGGCATGGTGCGCCGGCGGCGGGCCGCCAACAAGCGCGCTCAGAGCGCGAGCACGCTCTTGTCGACCTTCTTGATGTCCTTCGTTCCGGTGAGCGCCATCGACACGTCGAGTTCCCGGCGGATGATCTCGATCGCCTGCGCGACGCCGGCCTGCCCGCCGGCGGCGAGCGACCACAGGAACGCCTTGCCCATCATGCAGCCCCGCGCGCCGAGCGCGACCGCCTTGAGCACGTCCTGTCCCGACTGCACGCCGCCGTCGAACCAGATCTCGCTCGGCCCCCCGCCGATGGCGTCGACGATCCTCGGCAGCGCCGAGATCGAGGACACCGCGCCGTCGAGCTGGCGCCCGCCATGGTTCGAGACGACGATGGCGTCCGCCCCGGTCCCGGCCGCGATCCGGGCGTCCTCGACGTCGAGCACGCCCTTGAGGATGAGCTTGCCCGGCCAGATCGAGCGCACCCACTCCACGTCCTTCCACGACAGGGAGGGGTCGAACTGGCCGGCGATCCACTGCGAGAGCGTGGTGAGGCTGTCGCTTTCCTTGCGCACGGTGAGGTTGCCGAAGGAATGGCGCTTGCCCATGAGCACGCCGAGCGCCCAGGCCGGGCGCAGCGCGATGTCGAGCGCGTTGGCGAGCGTGAGCTTCGGCGGCACCGACAGGCCGTTCTTGATGTCCATGTGGCGCTGGCCCTGGATCTGCAGATCGAGGGTGAGCACCAGCGCCGAGCAGCGGGCCGCGATGGCGCGCTCGATGAGCGACTTCGAGAAGCCGCGGTCCCTCATGACGTAGAGCTGGAACCAGAAGGGCTTGTCGACCGCGCCGGCCACGTCCTCGATCGAGCAGATCGACATGGTGGAGAGGGTGAAGGGGATGCCCGCCGTCTGGGCGGCGCGGCAGCCGTGGATCTCGCCGTCGCCATGGAACAGGCCGGTGAGGCCGGTCGGCGCGATGGCGAGCGGCAGCGCCACCTTCTCGCCGATCATGGTGGTCTCGGTCGAGCGCTCGGAGACGTCGATCATCACCCGCTGGCGCAGCGCGATGGCGGCGAGGTCGGCCCGGTTGGCGCGGATCGTCGCCTCGTCGTACGAGCCGCGGTCGGCATAGTGGAAGATGGCGCGCGGCACCTTGCGCTTCGCGATGGCACGCAGATCCTGGATGTTGGTGACGGCCGTCATGGGCGCGGTTTCCGGCTTCCCGCCCGGCCGCGCCGGACACTCTCGGCGATGGCCGCCCCGCCGCGTGCCCGCACCCGTGGGCGCAGGGAGCCATCGCGGCGGCCGGACGTTTGGTAAGGAAAAATGACCATGGGTGTCAACAGGTCAGGAAGCCGCTCCTTTGTTGAACATCGCGCGGTGCCGGCGCATAAGGGCGGTTCGGACCGACGGGGGTGCACATGGTCGAGCGGCTGCGCGCGCCGAAGCTGGCGGAAGCCATCGCCGAACATATCGAGCGGCTGATCCTCGAGGGCGTGCTGCGCCCGGGCGAGAAGCTCGCCAGCGAGCGCGACCTCGCCGAGCGGCTGGACGTCTCACGCCCCTCGCTGCGCGACGCGCTCGCCCTGCTGGAGGGGCGCGGGCTGCTCGCCACCAGCCGCGACGGCACCCGGGTGACCGAGTTTCTCGCCGCGCTGACCGACCCGCTGGCGGACCTGCTTCAGTCCAACGACCGGGTGACGGCGGACTATTTCGAGTTCCGCGGCGCGGTCGAGCGCAGCGCCGCCGGCCTGGCTGCGCGCCGCGCCACCGACCCCGAGCGCGAGGCGATCCGCACCTGCCTCGCCGAGATGGAGGCCGCCCACCGCGCGCAGGACGCCACGCGCGAAGCGGAGGTCGACATCGACCTGCACCGGCTGATCTACGCCGCCTCGCACAACCTCGTCATCCTGCACGTCATGCGCGCCTTCTCCGAGATGCTGAGGCGCAACATCTTCTTCAGTCGCGCCAGCCTGTTCGCGCGCGCCGATGTGCGCGACGCCCTGTTCGTGCAGCACCGGGAGATCGCGGAGGCGGTGCTGAGGGGCGACCGGGAGGCGGCCGAGGACGCGGCGCACCGCCACCTCGCCTTCGTCGGGGCGAGCGTCGAGGAGTTCCGTCGCGACGAGGAACGCGCGGACCTCGCGCTGCGCCGGCTCAACCGCTCGACGCTGCTGGGCGGTTGACCGGGCAAGGGGCTTGCTTGGTGATCGGGAGCTTAGCCGGCGGCGCGCTGCCCGGCGAACTGGCCGCCATAGGCGCGCTGCGGCACGCCGAGCGTCTGCTCAAGGATGAGCTGGCACACCTTCATGCCGGCGCGCAGGCGGATCGGGCGCGGGCCGAGATTGATGATCTCGAGCTGGATGCGCCCGGTCGAGCCGGCATGGATGGTCGGCGCGGTGAGGTGCACCAGCAGGCCGATGCGCGCGAGCGAGCTCTTGCCCTCGACGCGGGCGGCGAGGCGGGCGCCGGCGGTGAGGTCGACCCGCTCCAGCGTCCAGCCGAGCACCAGGCGGCCGGGATCGAGCACGAAGCCGCCGGTGCCGATCTCGATGTCGTCGGCCATGGCGCCGATCGCCTCGCGGAAGCTGTAGCCCGGGCCGGCGGGGTCGATCACCGGGTCCTCCTCCGCGCCGGGGGCGCGGTAGAGGGTGAGGCGCGAATCCAGCCGCAGGTCGACCCCGTTCGGCGCGTAGAACTCCGGCGGCGGTGCCGGCTCGATGGCCAGCGTGCCGTCCTTCAGGGCGTCGAGAATGTCGCGGTCGGTCAGGATCACGGGTAGCGGTTCTCCCGGCTGGGTTGCGAAATCGGTAGCATGCTTTCCCGGATCGGGCGAGGGCGGCCGGAAAACCGTGGAATGCCAGAAAAAGCTTGCGCGATTGCAAGCGCGATCGGGTCGGAATGTGGTTAGATTGATACCGGATAGTATCAAACGAAGCGACCGCAGTGCCGCCTCACGGAGATTTCTCATGACCGACCATTCCACCGTCAAGCTTCTGGGCATTTCCGGCAGCCTGCGCACCGGCTCCTATTCGACCGCCGTGCTGGAGGCGCTGCGCGCCGTGCTGGCGCCCGAGGTGGAGCTGAAGGTGTTCCGCCTCAACGACGTGCCGCTCTACAATCAGGACGAGGACACCGACCATCCGCCGGCCGGCGCGGCGGCGCTGCGCGCGGCGATCGCGGCCGCCGACGGCGTGATCCTCGCCTCGCCCGAGTACAATTACGGCACCAGCGGCGCGATGAAGAACGCGGTCGACTGGGGTTCGCGCCCCTATGCGCGCGGCGCGCTGATCGGCAAGCCGGCGCTGGTGCTCACCTCCTCGCCCGGCTCCACCGGCGGCATCCGCGCCCAGGCGCAGCTGCGCGAGACGCTGAGCGCGGCCGGCGCGCGGGTGGTGACCTATCCGCACCTCGCCATTCCCAACGTGCTCGACAAGGTCGACGGCGGCGCGTTCACGGACGAGAAGACCCGGGACTTCGTGCTCGGCGGCGTGAAGGCGCTGGTCACCGAGATCCGCCTGCTCGCCTCGGCCAAGGCGGCCTGAGGCCGGCCATGACCGGGCGCGCGGCGGATGGCGGGGCGGGGCACGAGCCCGGGCAGGCCCGGCGCGGCCGGGCGCCCGAGAACAAGACCACCGCGCCGCGCTGCCCGAGCCGGCGCACCGGACGCGGTACGGCCACCTGCGCGGAGCTGCGCCGCGTCGCCGCCGACCTGTTCCTCGCCCATGGCTATGACGGGGTGAGCCTCGACGCCATCGTCGCCGAGGCCGGCGGCTCCAAGACCAACGTCTACGCTTTCTTCGGCGGCAAGGAAGGCCTGTTCGAGGCCGCGCTCGCCCATGCCTGCGCGGACATCCTCGCGCCGATGGACGCGGTGCGGGTCGAGGGGCTGTCGCTGGAGGAGGGGCTGGCGCGGCTCGGCCGGGCGCTGCTCGACCTGCTGCTGACGCCGCGCTCGGTGGCGCTGTTCCGCATCGCCATCAGCGCCACCGGGCGGTTTCCCCGGCTCGGCGCGGTCTGGTTCGCCAGCGGGCCGGCCACCTCGCAGGCGATCTTCGCGCGTTTCATTACGTCCCGGCTCGGCGAGGCGCCGCTGCGTGAGGGGCAGGCTCCCGACGCGGCGGTGCTGGCGCGGCTGTTCCACGACATGACGGTGCAGGAGCTGCTGCACCGCGCGCTGTTCGAGCCGGCGGCGGGACCGGCCGCGCGCGATGAAGCGGCGCGCACCGCCGCGGCCGCGGTGGCGGCGCTCGTAGCGGGGCTCGTGGCGGCGGGGGCGGAAGAGGGCTAGCCGCCCGGTGTCTCCTCCGGACCGTCGCTCACATCGTCATGCCCTGTCTGCCGGTCCCCCGCCTGCTCGCGGGCGAGCGGGGTGAAGAGGGTGCGGTCGGGCTTGAGGTCGAGCAGCGGCGTGCCGTCGATGCAGTCGAGCCCGCGCACGAGCAGGATGCCATCCGGCTCGACCCGCACCAGCCGGGCGATGGTGGTGCCGATCGGGTTCGGCCGCGCCGGGGTGCGCAGCGCGAAGGTGCCGTGCGCGGTGCCGTCGTCGGCAGGGCTCTGCAGGACCAGGTCGCGCCGCGACAGGTGCATCCAGAACAGCACCTCGATGCGCTCATAGGCCTCGATGCCCTTCAGCGCGGCACGCCAGGGCGCGAACACCTCGATCCGGCACAGCGGGCCGTCGAGCCGGCCGAGGCGCGGCGTCTCCAGCCGCGACGACCAGGGCGTGGCGATGCGGCCGATATAGACGAGGCCGGCATCGGTGGCGGGCGGCGGGTCGATCGCGACCTCGGCCCGCCGGATCTCGTTGAGGCGGACGATGGCGCCCTCCCTCAGTCGACCGCAACCATGACGTCGGACGCCTTGATCACCGCATAGGCGGCGTCGCCGAGCTTCAGGCCGAGCTCGTCCACCGCCTCGTTGGTGATGGCGGAGGTGATGACCTGCCCGGCGGCGATCTCAATCCGCACATGCGAGGTGGTGGCGCCGCGCACGACCGCGACCACCTTGCCCGGGACGACGTTGCGGGCGCTGAGCTTCATGGGTTTTCTCCTGTCGGGGGTTCGGGAAGGGTACGGACCTCGATGCGGGCGACGTCGAACACCTGCCGCGCGCCACGCCGGTCGCCGGGGACGACGAGCCGGGGCGAGCGGGCGGCCGGCAGTGGCGCGCCGTCGCGCTGGTGGACGAGGAGGATCGGCGCGGCGCCGAGCTCGGGCGCCAGCTCGCCGGCCGAGAGCACCAGCACGTAGCCGTCGCCGCCGGTGACGATCACCACCTGGCGGATGAGGGCGTGCAGGTCCGCGGGATCGACCAGCCCGTTGCCGACCAGCACGCTCCACAGCGACGCGCCGGTGTAGCGCGCATGCTCCTCGCCCTGCGAGGTGAGGAAGGTGACCTCGCGCGTGACGGCGGGCAGGGCTTCGAGCGCGGCGAGCGGCAGGGTGAGCGTGCGGCCCGGAGCGGCGAGGGCGAGGGGGTCGCGCGCGAGCGCCGGCTCGGCAGGGGCGAGGAGCGCAAGCGGGAGCGCGATGGCGGGGAGCGCGCGGAAGGCGAAGCGCCGGACGGCGGGGGCGGATGGGAAGGCCATGGCTGAGGCACCGGAAGATATATCTGAATGGATACATGACGGACGCAGGCGGCACAATGGGCGCGCCGTTCGCCGGCCTCCGACGCCGGGCCGGACAGGCGTTTTCAGCCCCGGTGGAGAGCGGGGGGCGGTGAAATATAGGAAAATAGTCCTTGACAGCGTGACGCTGTGGGGGTAGCTTTCGGTCATACTCCACAAATGCATCGAGGGGTCGCCGCCGTCAGCGGGGCTCGCCGGGTTGCCCGGCAGACGGGCTCGGGACTTCCGGGCTCGCAGCGGTGGAGAGGGGCCGGACCGAGGCCCCTTCAAGTCGTTTCGCAGCCGGCCTCAGGGCCGGCTTTTTCGTTTCTGAGCATCGTTCGGCGGAGGGGGCATGCCGGTTCCCGCGCAATCCATATCGCCGGAAGCGCTGGAGGAGGCGCGCCGGCTCTATGAAGGCGCCAGCCTGCCATTGTGGGCGGTCGCGAGCCGCCTTGGCGTCTCGCGCAGCACGCTGCACCGTCGGGCCAAGCGCTGGGGCTGGCGGCGCGGCAACGCCTACCGGCCCTGTGCGCCACCTGGACAGTCCGCCGGCTCCGCGCCGACCTCGCCCGAGCTTCCGCGCCCGGTGCTGATCCGGCGGCTGGTGACGCGGGTCGAGAACGAGATCGCCGCCGTCGAGCGGCTCATCGCCCGCGCTGGCCTCGTCGAGGGCGGCGCGGCGGAGGCCGAACGCGCGGCCCGCACGCTCGCCATACTGGTGCGCTCGCTGCGCGAACTGGCGGCGCTGGAGAAGGACGGGCCGGCCCGGGATGAGGATGAGGCAGGATTGCGCGACGCCGACGCCTTCCGACGCGAGCTTGGCGAAACTCTTGAGCGCGTGCTGGCAGGACGGGCGGCTGGCTGAGGCGATCGCCGCGCTGGACGCGGCGACCGCCGAATGGCTGGCCCATCACTGGCCGTTGCTCGGCCGGCCCTCGCAGCAGGCGCCGGACAAGGCGCAGGGCGGGGGCGACTGGCTGACCTGGCTGGTGCTGGGCGGGCGCGGGGCGGGCAAGACCCGCGCCGGCGCCGAATGGGTGCGCGCGCTGGCACTGGGGCGCGCCGGGCCGGCGGCCGGGCGGATCGCCCTGATCGCCGAGAGCCTTGGCGATTTCCGCGAGGTGATGGTGGAGGGCGTCTCCGGCATCCTCGCCGTGCATCCGCGCGCCGAGCGCCCGAACTGGGAGCCGACGCGCCGGCGCCTTCAATGGCCCAACGGGGCGGTGGCGCAGGGCTTTTCGGCCGACGACCCGGAATCGCTGCGTGGCCCGCAATTCGATGCCGCCTGGTGCGACGAACTCGCCAAGTGGCGCTATGCGCAGGCGGCCTTCGACATGCTGCAGTTCGGCCTGCGGCTGGGGCGTCGGCCGCGCCAGATGGTGACGACGACCCCGCGCCCGACCGCGCTGGTGCGTGCGCTGCTGGCCGACCCGCGCACCGCGGTGACGCGCATGGGCACGGCGGAGAACGCCATGCACCTCGCCCCGACCTTTCTCGAGGGCGTGGTCGGGCGCTATGCCGGCACGCGGCTGGGGCGGCAGGAACTCGAGGGCGAACTGGTCGAGGACCGGCCGGACGCCCTGTGGAACCGTGCCGCGCTCGAGGCCGCGCGCGAGACGGCGGCGCCGGAGCTGGTGCGGATCGCGGTCGCGGTCGACCCACCCGCCTCCTCGCGCCGGCAGGCCGACGCCTGCGGCATCGTCGCGGCGGGGATCGATCGGGACGGCATCGTCCATGTGCTGGCCGACGAGAGCGCGCAGGGGCTCACCCCCTCGCGTTGGGGAGCGAAGGCAATCGCGCTGTTCCACCGGCTGGAGGCGGACCGGGTCGTGGTCGAGGTGAACCAGGGCGGGGAGATGGTGCGCACCATCCTCGCCGGGCTCGATGCCGGCGTGCCGGTGGCCGAGGTGCGGGCGACGCGCGGCAAGTGGCTGCGGGCCGAGCCGGTGGCCGCGCTCTACGAGCAGGGACGGGTCCGCCATGCCGGGACCTTCCCACAGCTCGAGGACGAGCTTTGCGATTTCGGGCCCGAGGGCCTTTCCAACGGGCGCTCGCCCGACCGGCTCGACGCGCTGGTCTGGGCGGTGACGGGGCTCGCCCTCGGCCCGGCCGAGAGCGCACCGCGGGTGCGGCGGATGTGAGGGGGTCTCAGCCGGGCGGCACGGCAATGGCCTGCAGGTAGTCGGCGGCAAAATCGGTGGCGATCTCGATCCAGAGCGGGGCGTGGTCCGACACCTGCCGGTCCGCGCAGCGCTCGCCCGCGCCGGGCTCGCCCGCCAGATCCCGCCCGCAGATCCCGCCGCAGATCGGCATAGTTGTTCGACATGGCAGCGTCCCCAAAGTCTCGCGCCACACCGGGTGGAAGACGAGCAGCGGGCAGCGCGCAGGTCGTGTGCACGTTTAACGGCACACGTTTTGGGTGTGTCTCGTTCGGGCGGTTGCCTTGCCGGCTTCGCGTCACCAGCCCGGCCGCCCGCGCGGCCGACAGCCAGCTCAGGATGGGTCAATGCTTCGCCTGCCCTTCGCCTTTCGCGCCCGTGCCGGGCAGCCCGAAATGCCGCCCAACGCGCCGCCCGAGGCCAAGGCCTCGCGCACGCAGGCGCTGGTGGCGCTGATCGCCGGCCACCGGCCGCGCTGGACGCCGCGCGACTATGGCGCGCTCGCCCGTGAGGGCTACCAGCGCAACGCCGTGGCGCATCGCTGCGTGCGGCTGGTCGCCGAGGCCGTGGGGCAGGTGAGCTTCACCCTGCTCGAGGGCGAGCGCGAGCTCGATGCCCATCCGCTCGGCGAACTGCTGGCCCAGCCTAATCCGCGCCAGTCCGGCACCGCGTTCCTGGAGGCGCTCGCCGCGCATCTCATGATCGCCGGCAACGCCTATGTCGAGGCGGTGGCGATCGGCGGCGAGGTGCGCGAGCTCCACGTGCTGCGCCCGGACCGCATGCGGGTCGTGCCGGGCGGCGACGGCTGGGCCGAAGCCTATGAATATACGGTGGGCGGGCGCACCGTGCGCTTCGTGCAGGAGGGGCGGGGAGCGGGCCATGTGCCGCCGATCCTGCATGTCGCGCTGTTCAATCCGCTCGACGACTATTACGGCGCCCCGCCGCTGGAGGCGGCGCAGATCGCCCTCGACCTGCACAACGCCGCCGGCGCCTGGAACAAGGCGCTGCTCGACAATGCGGCGCGCCCCTCCGGCGCGCTGGTCTATGGCGGCGGGACGAACCTCTCCGACGAGCAGTTCGACCGGCTGAAGGAGGAGCTGGAGGCGAATTTCTCCGGCGCCGCCAATGCCGGCCGGCCGCTGCTGCTGGAAGGCGGGCTCGACTGGCGCCCGCTCTCGCTGAGCCCCAAGGACATGGATTTCCTCGAGGCCAAGAACGCGGCGGCGCGCGAGATCGCGCTCGCCTTCGGCGTGCCGCCGATGATGCTCGGCATTCCGGGCGATGCGACCTATGCGAACTATGCCGAGGCGAGCCGGGTGCTGTGGCGCCAGACGGTGCTGCCGCTGGCGCGCCGGCTCGGCGCCGAGCTCGCCGGCTGGCTTGCCCCCGCCTATGGCGCGGCGCGCCTGCGGCTTGAGCCGGACCTCGACGCCATCGAGGCGCTGGGCGCCGAGCGCGAGGCGCTGTGGCGCCGCGTGGGCGGGGCGACCTTCCTGACCGACAACGAGAAGCGCCAGGCGGTGGGCTACGGGACGCGGGAGTAGCCGCCCCGGCCGGCGGGCGGAGACCTTCATGCAGACGCTCATCGAGGCCTTCGTCGTGAAGGCCGATCTGGCGCATCTGGCGCTGCTGATGTGGGCGCTCGGCGCCTCCGCACTGGCGGGGACGGCGATGCGCGAGCTCGGCCGCGCCTCCCGACGCTTCGACGACTTCGTGCGCGAGATCGCGCGCTTCAATGCCACGTTCGGAGACGAGCCATGAAAGGCACACCACGCATAAGGGCCTTCCTGCCCGATCGTCCGCGCTTGCCGGCGCCGAGCCGGGCCGGCGATGCGCCGCATGTCTTCCGCGAGTTCGGCCGCACCCTCGGCCGGCTGGAGCGCGCCGCCGCCACACGCCGGCCCAAGGGCGGCAAGGAGGGCGCATGAGCGCGTTTGCGTACCGCGCGGCCGCACCGGCCGAGACCAAGGCCCATGCCGGCGCGCTCGCCGCGATCGAGCCCGACGGCAGCTTCGCGGGCTATGCGGCGCTGTTCGGCCGGGTCGATCTCGGCCGCGACCTGATCCTGCCGGGCGCCTTCGCCCGCTCGCTCGCCGAGCGGGGCGTGGGCGGCGTGCGCATGCTGTTCCAGCACGACCCGGCCGAGCCGATCGGCGCCTGGGCCACGATCCGCGAGGACGGGGTGGGGCTGCATGTGCGCGGCCGGCTGACGCTCGACGTCGCCCGCGCCCGGGAGGTGCTGGCGCTGATGCGCGCCGGGGCGATCGACGGGCTCTCGATCGGCTTCCGCACGGTGGAGGGGCGCACCGACCCGCGCTCGCGGGTACGCCGGCTCGCCCGCATCGACCTGTGGGAGATCTCGGTCGTGACCTTCCCGATGCAGCCCGATGCGCGCATCGCCGGGGTCAAGACCGGCGCGCGCGGCCTCGCCGCTACCATCCGGCGCGGCGCACGGCGGCTGCGTGCCCTGCCGGGCCTCGCCCCGCTGCCGGCCTGACCCTCGCATCCACCGACGCACTCTCTGCGACCCCGACCGGCAGGCCGGCCCGGGACGTCGACGCCTTATCGAAACATGGACATGAGCACGATGGATCTGAAGCATCCCGCACCCGAGACGAAATCGGTCGAGACCAAGCATATGGCCGGCCCGGAGGTGAGCGCCGCCTTCGAGGAGTTCATGGGCGCCTTCGAGGCGTTCAAGGACGCCAACGACCTGCGCCTCTCCGAGCTGGAGCGGCGCGGCGTCGACGCGGTGACCGCCGACAAGGTGGAGCGCATCAACGCCGCGCTCGACACCCAGAAGTCGCTGATCGACGAACTGGTGCTGAAGGCCCGCCGTCCCTCGCTCGGCGGCAGCGCCGACCTCATCTCGGACCTCGCCGCGCGCGAGCACAAGAGCGCCTTCGACGCCTATGTCCGCCACGGCGAGACCGCCGGGCTGAAGCGGCTGGAGGCCAAGGCGCTCTCCGCCGGCACGCCGGCGGACGGCGGCTATGTGGTGCCGAGCGAGACCGAGCGCGAGATCGGCAAGCGCCTCGCCGCGCTCTCGCCGATCCGCGCCATCTCCGATGTGCGGGTGATCTCCTCGGGCACCTACAAGAAGCCGTTCATGACCTCGGGGCCGGCGGTCGGCTGGGTGGCCGAGACGGCCGCCCGCACCCAGACCGCGAGCCCGGTGCTGGATGAGCTCTCCTTCCCGGCGATGGAGATCTACGCCATGCCGGCGGCGACGCAGACCCTGCTCGACGACGCGGCGGTGAATATCGACGAATGGCTCGCCATCGAGGTCGAGGCCGCCTTCGCGGCGCAGGAGGGCACCGCCTTCGTGACCGGCGACGGCGCGGGCAAGCCGAAGGGCTTCCTCGCCTATGCGACGGCCGCCGAGGATGCCTGGGAATGGGGCAAGCTCGGCTTCATCGCCACCGGCGCGGCGGGCGACTTCCCGGCCACCAACCCGGCCGACCCGCTGGTCGACCTGGTATATGCGTTGAAGGCGGGCTACCGCCAGAACGGCAGCTTCGTGATGAACCGCCGCTCGCAGGCCGCGGTGCGCAAGCTGAAGGACGAGAACGGCCAGTATTTCTGGGCGCCCCCGACCGCCGCCGGCCAGCCGCCGAGCCTGATGAACTTCCCCGTCCACGAGGCGGAGGAGATGCCGGACATCGACGAGAATAGCGTCTCGATCGCCTTCGGCGATTTCAAGCGCGGCTATCTGGTGGTCGACCGCGCCGGAGTGCGGGTGCTGCGCGATCCCTACTCGGCCAAGCCCTACGTGCTGTTCTACACCACCAAGCGCGTGGGCGGCGGCGTGCAGGACTTCGACGCGATCAAGCTGCTGAAGTTTGCTTAGCAAGGGGCAGAATTTCTCCCGGAGCGGATGGGGATGGGCACCCGCCCTGTCCGCTTCGTGGGTGGCTTCTGGCCGGCTCACTCTCCAGCAGGAAGCCAGGATCGCAGATGTCGGAGCGCCCGGCCCGGATCGAGCTCGGGCCGATACCAGGCCGCGACGACCTCCATGACGAACAGTCCGTCGCAATTCACCAGTCGCATGCTCGAAATCCGGCATTCCAGATTGAGGAGGCATTCGCAGATCAGCGGGGCTCCAATCAGGCTCGCCGGCTGGCTGGTGAAGGAGAAACGGGAGAACGGCTCTTGTCCCGCCATGCCGGTGGCAATCGCCGTGACGGCGGGTGTCATGTCCAGCGTCGGAATGGCGATGACGCATTCGCCGCTGGCGCGCACGGCGGCATAGGTGGGATCGGCGGGCGCGACGGCGCATGAGATCAGCGGGGGATCGGCCTGCGAGAGCGCGTGCCATCCCAGGAAGGAGATGTGGGTCCGGCTGCGTCCGGCGATCAGCAGCGCAGCGGGACGCGGCTGCAGCATGCGGGCGACATGATCGAGCGACAGCGGGTAAAGCTGCGGCTCGTCGCGGCGGGGGGAAATTCGCTCCTGTGCGGCGTCGCTTTCCTGACGAATCTTGAGGGTTGCACGACGCGAAAGGCCCAGTCGCCGCAAGGTTCCGCGGTCGAGCCCTCTGGAGGGGACAAGCTGCGGACGGGACATGACGGCCTCCTCATTCGAGCCCGTGCGCAACCGGGGCGTGTTTCGCCCTTGTATTACATGTAGTGAGAGTTAACCAGCGGATATTCGCGCTTTGGTTGTAGAGATTTACCTCTGCATGTGCCGGGCGGTGGCGTCGATCCAGGGGAATTGCGGGCCGACCAGCGTCGCCCCGGTAACGCCGCCGCAGCCGCGCTGGCCGCCGGCCGCGGTCGACCAGCCGATGATGCCGGCGACGAGGCCGTCGAGATAGACCGGGCCGCCGCTGTCGCCGGTGCAGCCGCCCTTTGCCGGCCCGTCCGACAGGCGGACCATGATGCCGCCCGTGATGCCGATGCTGGGAAGCTGCACCATGCGCAGCTTGCCCCCCGATGCGCCGTCGCCGTCCTTGGTCACGCCGAAGCCGGCGAGCAGGAACGACGTGCGGCGTGCCGGAAGGGCCATCTGCGAGGACAGGGTCGCCGGGCTGAAGTCGAGTGGCAGCGGCTCGGCGAGCCTCACCACGGCGAGGTCGGGCGTCGGGCGCCGCGTCTCGAAGGAATGCGGGTCGAAGGATGGATGGATCGCGATCTGCGCGACCGGGATCAGCTTCGGCGTGGAATCCTCGAACACCAGCGCCGCGTAGTCCGAGGCCGGCGCCACGCAATGCGCGGCGGTGAGCAGCACCCGCGGCGCCAGCACCACGCCGGAGCAGAAGGCGCCCCGGGTCGAGGTGATCATCACCACCTCGCTCTTGAGCGAATCGTCCGCCGGGCGCCCGCCGATGATGGCGTGGGCCGGAACGGCGAACGGCACGGCCAGCAGCATGGCGAGGACGAGGCGGAGCACGGCGCGGCGGATCGGGTACGGGCGGGGCATCGGGGCTCCTGAGAGGTACCGCGCCGTTGTGGCGGGGCCGGGCCGACGCGTCAATCGGCCCGCCCGCGGCGGGCGTTCACGAAAGACCAACCGGAGAAGACGAGATGCCCGCGATGCTCATCGCCGGGCCTGAGGTCGAGCCGCTGACGCTCGCCGAGGCCAAGACCTATCTGCGCGTCGACCATGACGCCGAGGACGCCCTGATCGGCTCGCTGATCACCGCGGCGCGGGCGACCGTGGAGGCGCTGACGCGGCGGGTGCTGATCGACCAGTCCTGGCGCATCGTGCGCGATGCCTGGCCGGCCTCCGGCCTCATCGCGGCGCCGGTGAACCCGCTGAAGACGATAACCGGCGCCCATGTGCTCGACGCCGAGGGCGCCGAGGTCGAGGTGTCGACGGACGCGCTGCTGGCCGACACGGCGCGCCTGCCCGGGCTGATCCGGGTGGCGTGCGGCACTGTACCCGTGCCGGGTCGGCCGATCGCCGGCATCGCCATCGATGTCGTCGCCGGCCACGGGGCCGATGCCGACCATGTGCCCTCGCCGCTGATCGAGGCGGTGCGGGTGGTGCTGGCCCATTTCTACGAGCACCGCGACGAGCAGGGGGCGGGCGCGGCCTTTCCCGCCCGGCTCGACGCGCTGGTCGCCCCGTTCCGGGTGGCGCGGCTATGAGCGCGGGGCCGGAAAGCGTCTCGGCGTTGCGGCACCGGCTGGTGCACGAGACGCCGGTAGAGACGCCGGACGGGATGGGCGGCGTCACCCGCACCTTCCTCGCCGTGGATTCGCTGTGGGGCGCGCTCGAGACCTCGGCCGTGCCGGCCGAGATCGCCGACCGTCCCGGTGCGGTGCTGACCCACAAGCTGACCGTGCGTGCGCCCGCCACCGTGCAGCCGGGCGACCGGCTGCGGCTCGGGGCGCGGCACTTTCTCATCGAGACGGTGAGCGACCCGGACGGGCGCGGCCGCCGGCTCGTCTGCCGCTGCCGGGAGGAGACACCATGACGTTCGAGGCTCGCCTGAAGGGGCTCGCCACGCTGCGTGCCCTGCCGCCGGCGCTCGCCCGCCGGCTTGCCGAGCGGATCGGGAGGGGCCGATGAGCGCGGCCACGGCGCTGCGCGCCGCCGTCCATGCGACGCTGGTGAACGACGGCGCGCTGAGCGCCGCGCTGGGCGGCGCGCGCGTCTACGACGTGCCGCCGGCGGCACCGGAATTCCCCTATGTGACGCTCGGCGAGGCGCAGCTTCTCGACTGGTCGACTGCCACCGAGGCCGGCGAGGAGCATCGGCTGACGCTCCATGTCTGGTCGCGCCAGGGCGGGCACGGGGAGGCCCACGCCATCACCCATCTGGTGCAGGAGGCGCTGCACGACATGCCGCTGGAACTGACCGGCGCGCGCCTCGTCAATCTGCGCTTCACCCAGGCCGACATAAGGCGTGAGGCGGGCGGGCGGACCTATCACGCGCTGGTGCGCTTTCGCGCGGTGACGGAAGGCGGTTGAGCTTTTCCGTTCTTGTGAAGAAACGCACGCAAGCAGCCGTAATCTCGCGAGATCCGGCGTGAAGTTGATTCTGAGGTTGAAGTCGATTGCGCGGATTTCCTCGTGCGATGCTTCAGCACACGCACCGGTCTTCTGCGGTCAATCGCCGATCAGCCTACAGAACGACAGTTAACCGTCACTGAATACCCGCGACCCACAGGAAAGGAACCCGCTTATGGCGGCGCAGAAGGGCAAGGACCTCTTGCTGAAGATCCATGACGGCGAGGCCTTCACGACCGTGGCGGGGCTGCGCTCGCGCCAGATCGCGTTCAACACCGAGACGGTCGACGTGACCCATGCCGAGAGCGCGGGCCGCTGGCGCGAGCTGCTGGCCGGGGCCGGCGCCAAGCGCGCCTCGATCTCCGGCTCCGGCGTGTTCAAGGACGCGGCCTCGGACGCGCTGATCCGCCAGAGCTTCTTCGACGGCACGGTCCGCGACGCGCAGATCGTGGTGCCCGATTTCGGCACCCTCGCCGGGCCGTTCCAGATCACCACGCTGGAGATCGCCGCCGAGCACGACCGCGAGGTGACGTTCGACATCGCGCTGGAGAGCGCGGGCGAGATCACCTTCAACGCGCTCTGAGGAGGGGATCATGGCGAACCGGCATCGCGGCGAGATTTCCGCTGAGCTCGACGGGCGCCCGCGCACGCTGGTGCTGACGCTGGGCGCGCTGGCCGAGCTCGAGGATGCCTTCGGCGCCGAGGACCTGGTCGCGCTGGCCGAACGCTTCGGGCGCGGCCGGCTCTCGGCGCGCGACGCCGTTCGCGTCGTCGGCGCCGGGCTGCGCGGGGCGGGCGCGGAGGTGAGCGACGCGGAGGTGGCGCGGATGACGACGCCCGGCGGCGCGGCGGGCTTCGCGCGCATCGTCGGCGACCTGATCGCCGCCACCTTCGGCGCCGGGGAGGGCGCCGCGCCGGGCCCTTTGCCCCCGGCGCCTCCGGCACCCCCGGCGGGCTGAGACGGGAGACGGCCGGGCGGCCGGCCTTTCCCTGGTCCGCGGCGATGGCGTTCGGCTTCGGCCGGCTTCGGCTCGGCGCGGACGATTTCTGGCGCCTGACGCCGCGCGAGCTGGCGGCGGCGATGGAGGCCGTGTCCGGCCCTGCGCGCGCCCCGCTCGACCGCGCCGGGCTCGCCGCGCTGATGGCGCGCTTTCCCGACTGAGCCCGCCCGCTTCGACGCATCCGCAGATGGAGGATCCGCATGGCCGACACCTATTCCGGCCTCGACGACACGCTCACCGTGGCGATCACGGCCGACACCTCGGCCTTCCGGCGCGAGCTCTCCGAGGCCGAGCGGCTGGCGCGCGGATTCGGCCGCGTGGTCGGCGACGCGCTGACCGGAGCGGCGGTGAAGGGGCGCGAGGCGGACGACGTGTTCCGCTCGCTGGTCTCGCGGCTCTCCACACTGGCGCTCGACGCCGCATTCCGGCCGATCGAGCAGGGCGTGGCCAGGCTGTTCCAGAACCTTCTCGGCGGCACGCTGGGCTTCGCCAATGGCGGCGTGATCGGCGCCGCGCCGGGTGGAGGGCGGGTCGTGCCGTTCGCCCAGGGCGGTGTGGTGGCGGCGCCGAGCTATTTCCCGCTCGCTGGCGGCCGCACGGGCCTGATGGGCGAGAGCGGCGCCGAGGCGATCCTGCCGCTCCGGCGCGGGCCGGACGGCCGCCTCGGCGTCGCGGCGCAGGATCAGGGCCGGACGGTCAACGTGACGGTGAACGTGTCGACGCCTGACGCTTCCTCGTTCCGCCGCTCGGAAGCCTATCTCTCCGGCCTCGTCGCCCGCGCCGTGACGCGCGGGGAGAGGAGCCTGTGATGGCCGCCTTCCACGAGACGCTGTTCCCGCTCGACATCGCGCTCGGCGCGGCGGGCGGGCCGGAGCGGGCGACAGAGATCGTCACCACGCTGACCGGCCGCGAGGAGCGCAACACCCGCCTCAAGCATTCGCGCCGGCGCTGGGATGCGGGCTACGGCGTCAAGTCGCTCGACCAGCTCGCGAGCGTGGTCGCCTTCTTCGAGGAGCGGCGCGGGCGGCTCTACGGCTTCCGCTGGCACGACCGGCTGGACCATTCCTCCGCCCCGCCGGGCGCCGCCGTGACGCCGTTCGACCAGGTGCTCGGCACCGGCGACGGGGCGCAGGCCGCGTTCCAGCTCGCCAAGACCTATGGCGGCGCCTATGCACCCTATCCGCGCCCGATCGCCAAGCCGGTCGCCGGCACGGTGCGGGTGGCGGTGAGCGGGGTCGAGCAGGTGGCGGGCAGCGCCTTCGCGCTCGACACCACGACCGGCACGGTGAGCTTCCTCGCCGGCCACGTGCCGCCCGCGGGCGCCAGCGTGACGGCGGGCTTCGCCTTCGACGTGCCGGTGCGCTTCGACACCGATTTTCTCGAGGTGAACCTCACCGCTTTCGAGGCGGGGGCGATCCCGCGCATCCCGATCCTGGAGATACGCCCATGAGGCAGCTTCCCGAGACGCTGGCCGCGACGCTCGCGGGCGGGGCGACCACCTTCGCGCGCTGCTGGCGCGTCACCCGCATCGACGGCACGGTGCTCGGCCTCACCGAGCATGACGAGGACCTCGTGGTCGACGGCACGGTGTTCCGGGCCGGCGGCGGCGTCACCGGCAGCGAGGATCGCTCCGCGCTCGGCTTCGCGGTCGGGGGCGGCGAGCTCTCCGCCGCGCTGACCTCCGAGCTGATCGATGAGGGCGACCTGCTCGCCGGGCGCTATGACGGGGCGCAGGTCGAACTCATCCTCGCCGACTGGAGCTTTCCCGCCGCCTTCCTCAGCCTGCGGCGGGGCACGATCGGCGAGGTGCGCCGTGAGAACGGCGCCTTCGTCGCCGAGCTGAGGAGCCTCGCCGCCGGGCTGAACGTCGTGCGCGGCCGGCTGTTCGCGGCCGGCTGCGACGCCGATCTCGGCGATGCGCGCTGCGCCATCGCGCTCGACGCGCCGGCCTATCGCGGCACCGGGACGGTGGCGGCTGTGGAGGGGGCGAGCCTTCTCGTCGTCTCCGGGCTCGAGGGCTTCGCCAGCGGCTGGTTCACGCAGGGGCGGCTCGATTTCACCAGCGGCGCCAATGCCGGCTTCGCCAGCGAGGTGAAGGGGCACCGCATCGATGCCGGGGTGCGGATCGAGCTGTGGCAGCGCCCGCCGGACGACGTGGCGCCGGGCGACGCCTTCACCGTGACGGCGGGCTGCGACAAGCGCTTCGAGACCTGCCGCGACCGCTTCGCCAACACGCTGAACTTCCGCGGCTTCCCGCACATGCCGGGCAATGACGCGGTGCTGAAGGTGTCGCAGCCCGGGGAGTCGTGAAGATGACGGGTCTGGAGCTGCGCGCGCGCCTCGTCGCCGAAGCGCGCGACTGGATCGGCACGCCCTATCGCCATCGCGCCTCCTGCAAGGGCGCGGGCACGGACTGCCTCGGGCTGGTGCGCGGGGTGTGGCGCGAGGTGCTCGGCCCCGAGCCGGAGGCGCTTCCCGCCTATGCGCCCGACTGGGCCGAGGCGACGCGGGCCGAGCAGATGATGGAAGCCGGCCGGCGCCACCTCGTGCCGGTGGCGGTGGAGGCGATCGCGCCGGGCGACGTGCTGCTGTTCCGCTGGCGCGACCACCTGCCGGCCAAGCATGCCGCGATCCTGGTAACGCCCGAACGCATGGTCCACGCCCATGACGGGGCGGCGGTGGCGGAGGTGTTCCTCGCCCCCTGGTGGCGCCGGCGGCTCGCCTTCGCCTTCGCCTTTCCCGGGACCTGATCCCCGGGGCGATCCAACCCGCCTCGGCGCATGAACGGAAAACACGATGGCCACACTTCTTCTCGGCGCGGCGGGGGCCGCGGTCGGCGGGGCGCTGCTCGGCCCGATCGGGGCCGTGGCGGGACGCGCCATCGGCGCGCTCGGCGGCGCCGCGCTCGACAACATGCTGTTCACGCGCGGGCGGCGCATCGAGGGTCCGCGCCTCGACGACATCGGCACCATGACCTCGACCGAGGGCGCGCCGATCCCACGCCTGTACGGCCGCGCGCGGCTGTCCGGGCAGGTGATCTGGGCAGCGCCGGTGGAGGAGGTGGTGTCGACGCAGGTGCAGTCCGGCGGCAAGGGTGGCACCAGCTTCGGCCCCAGCACCACCACGACGACCTACGCCTATTTCGCCAGCTTCGCGGTCGGCCTGTGCGAGGGGCCGGTGAACCGGATCGCGCGCATCTGGGCCGACGGCCAGCCGCTCGACACGCAGGGCCTGACGCTGAGGGTCCACACCGGCGGCGAGGGCCAGCTTCCCGACCCGCTGATCGAGGCGATCGAAGGCGCGCCGCCGGCCTATCGCGGGCTCGCCTATCTGGTGTTCGAGCGCCTGGCGCTGGGCGATTTCGGCAACCGCTTGCCGCAGATCACGGTCGAGGTCGAGCGTGCGGTGGGCGAGCTGGAGAAGCGCATCACCGCGGTGACGCTGATCCCCGGCGCGACCGAGTTCGGCTACGACACGCGCGAGATCCGCCGCGTCGAGCGCCCCGGCGTCTATGAGCCGGAGAACCGGCACACCACGCTCGCCGATACCGATTTCGAGGCCGCGCTCGATCATCTGCTGGCGCTGTGCCCGAACCTCAGGCGGGTGGCGCTGGTGGTGTCGTGGTTCGGCGACGACCTGCGGGCCGGCCAATGCCGGGTGCGCCCGGGCGTCGAGCGGCGCGACAAGCCGGCTAGCGCCACCGACGAGGTGAAATGGAAGGTGGCGGGCGAGATCCGCGCTGGCGCGTACCTCGTGAGTCAGTATGGCGGCCGCCCGGCCTATGGCGGCACGCCCTCCGACGAAAGCGTGGTGCGGGCGATCCAGCGGCTGAACGCGCGCGGGCTCGCGGTCACGCTCTACCCGTTCGTGATGATGGACGTGCCGGTCGGCAACACGCTGCCGGACCCCTGGAGCGGGGCGGGAGCTCAGCCGACCTATCCCTGGCGCGGGCGCATCACCTGCGACCCGGCGCCGGGCCGGCCGGGCTCGCCGGACGCGACGGCGACGGCGGGCGCGCAGGTGGCGGCGCTGTTCGGCAGCGCGGCGGCTTCCGATTACGCGATCGCCGGCGGGCAGGTGATCTATTCCGGGCCGGAGGAATGGACGCTGCGCCGCATGGCGCTGCATTACGCCAAGCTCGCCGTGCTGGCCGGCGGGGTCGAGGCGATCCTGATCGGCTCGGAGATGGCGGCGCTGACGCGGGTGCGCTCGGCGTCGGGCGTCTATCCGGCGGTCGATGCCTATGCCGCGCTGGCGGCGCAGGTGAAGGCGGTGGTCGGGGCCGGCACCAAGGTCGGCTACGCGGCCGACTGGACCGAATACACGACCCATGTGCTGGACGGCGGGGCAGAGGTGCGCTTCCCGCTCGACCCGCTCTGGGCCTCGCCCGCGATCGATTTTGTCGGCATCGACTGGTACGCGCCGGTCGCCGACTGGCGCGACGGCGACGCCCATCTCGATGCGGCGGATTTCGAGAGCGGCTACGACCGCGCCTATCTCGCCGCCAATGTGCGCGGGGGCGAGGGCTTCGACTGGTACTACCCCGACGACACGGCGCGGCTGACGCAGAGCCGGGTGCCGATCACCGACGGGGCCTATGGCGAGCCGTGGGTGTTCCGGCAGAAGGACATCGCCGCCTGGTGGGCCAGCGCGCATCACGAGCGTGCCGGCGGGGTACGCTCGGCGACGCCGACCGCCTGGGTGCCAGGTTCGAAGCCGGTGCGGCTGACCGAGTTCGGCTGCGCCGCGGTCGACAAGGGTGCCAACCGGCCGAGCGTCTTTCCCGACCCGAAGTCGGTGGAAAGCGGCCTGCCGCCCTTCTCCAACGGCCAGCGCGACGACCTGATGCAGCGCCGCCATCTCGAGGCAACGCTGGACGCCTTCGCCACCACGGCGGCCAACCCGCCGGCCGGCCTGCCTTCCGGGCGCATGCTGGAGGCGGATTCGCTCTACGCCTGGACCTGGGACGCGCGGCCTTACCCGGTGTTTCCGCTGGCGCGCGAGGTGTGGGCGGACGGGGCCAACTGGGAGACCGGGCACTGGCTTTCCGGCCGGCTCGGCGCGGCGCCGCTGGCCGAGCTGTGCGCGCAGCTCGCGGCCGATTTCGGCATCGCGGGGCTGGACAGCTCGACCCTGCGCGGCGTGGTGGACGGCTATGTGGTCGACCGGCCGATGAGCGTGCGCGCGGCGCTGGAGCCGCTCGCGACGGCCTTCGCCTTCGACCTCGTCGGCGACGGCCCGACGCTGCGGCTGGTGCCGCGCGGCGGGGCCGCGGTGGCGGTCGTCGGCGACGACGACATCGCCACCGGCGAGGACGTGCCGGCGCCGAGCTTCACCCGTACCGCCGAGAGCGAACTGCCGCGCTCGATGACGCTGAGCTTCGTCGACGGCACGGCCGACTACCGGCGCATCACCACCGGCTCGCGCCGCCTCGCCGGGCAGGCGAGGGCCGACAGCGCGCTCGACATCGCCATGGTCGCCCCGAGCGGGCTGGCGAGCGGGCTCGCCGAAATGGCACTGCAGGACGCCTGGGCGGGGCGCGAGAGCGTGCGCTTCGCGCTGCCGCCGTCCTTTCTCGCGCTGGAGCCTGGCGACGTACTGCGGCTCGACCGCGACGGGCGCTCGCGGCTGCTCGAGATCACCGAGATCGAGGATCGCGAGGCGCGCCTCCTGAGCGCGCGCGGCATCGACCCGAGCGTGTTCGCGCTGGCGGTGCGCTCGTCCCGCACGGCGACCATCACGCTGCCGGCGGCCGCGGGCCCGCCCGAGGCGCTGGTGATGGGCCTGCCGACGCTGTCCTCCTCCGACCCGGCGCCGGTGCTGGCGCATCTCGCCGCCTTCGCCGCGCCCTGGCCGGGCGCTCTGGCGGTGTGGCGCAGTCTCGACGGGGCGAGCTTCGAGCGGATCGAGACCGTCGCGGCGGCGAGCCCGATGGGTGAGACCCTGACGGAACTTGCGCCGGGGCCGAACTGGCACTGGAACCGCGGCGCCAGCCTCGATGTCGAGCTCTATGGCGGGGCGCTTGCCGCCGCCAGCGACGAGGCGGTGCTGGGCGGGGCCAACGCACTGGTGCTGTGCGCGCCCGATGGCGGCGTCGAGATCCTGCAGTTCCAGGATGCCGAGCTGATCGGCGCCTCGCGCTGGCGACTGACGGGACTGCTGCGCGGCCAGCTCGGCACCGAGGCACGCTCGCGCGCATCCTGGCCGGCGGGGACGCGGCTGGTGTGGCTCGACGCCAATCTTGTGCCGGTCGCGACCGGCCTCGATCTGCTCGGGCGCAGCCTCACCTACCGCGTCGGGCGGGCCGACCGCGACCATGGCGATGCGGCGGTGAGCGAGGTCTCGGCCTCGATCGGCCCTGCGGCGCTGCTGCCGCTCGCGCCGGTGCATGCCCGCGCCCGCCGCACCGAGGCCGGCATCGAGCTGAGCTGGATCCGGCGCACGCGCATCGACGGCGATTCCTGGGAACTGGTCGAGGTGCCGCTCGGCGAGGCCAGCGAAGCCTATCGGGTCGAACTGCTGAACGGGACGGACGTGGTGCGCTCCGCCACCGTCGGCGCGCCGCCGGTCGTCTATGCGGCTGCGGACGAACTGGCCGATTTCGGCGCCCCGCAGAGCTATCTCGACGTGCGCATCGCCCAGGTGTCGGCGAGCGTCGGCCCCGGCACGGCGCTGGAGACGCGGGTGCGGCTGTGACCGGCCGGCCCGCCATTCACCAACGGAGCCCCCATGAGCGAGACCACCCCCCTGCTGGCGCTGCCGCTGATCGCGGCGGCGCAGGCGCAAAAGCACGTCACCCACAACGAGGCGCTGGTGCTGCTCGACGCGGCGACCCAGCTCGCCGTCCTCGACCGCGGCCGCACCACCCCGCCTG
Organism: Ancylobacter mangrovi; assembly: GCF_024752335.1. Taxonomy (NCBI): domain Bacteria; kingdom Pseudomonadati; phylum Pseudomonadota; class Alphaproteobacteria; order Hyphomicrobiales; family Xanthobacteraceae; genus Ancylobacter; species Ancylobacter mangrovi. Next base: position 362,813 of record NZ_JANTHY010000001.1, read on the forward strand.
GCGCGCCGGCGGCGGGCGACCGCCATCTGGTGGCGGCCGGGGCGGGCGGCGAATGGGCCGGCCATGACGGCGAGATCGCGCTCTACGACGCGGGCTGGCGCTTCCTAGCGCCGCGCGCGGGCTGGCGCGCCTATGTCACGGCCGAGCGCCTGACGCTGGTCCATACCGGGACGGAGTGGTCCGACCTTCTCGCCGGCACACCCTCGGGCGGGATGGTGACGCTGCGCGCCAGCGAGATCGAGGTCGACCTCGCCGGGTCGTCGGTTTCGACCGCGCTGGTCATTCCCAACCGGACGATCTGCCTCGGCGTCGCCAGCCGCACCCTCCTCGCCGTGACCGGGGCCGGCGCCTACGACGTCGGCACCGCGGCCGAGACCTCCAAGTTCGGCGGCTCGCTCGGGGCCGCGGCCGGCTCGACCAATATCGGCGTGATCGGGCCGCAGGCCTTCTACGCCGACACCCCGGTGCGCGTGAGCGCCGTGGGCAGCGCCTTCACCGGCGGGCGGGTGCGGCTCGTCCTCACCACGCTCGCCTTCGCCATCTGAACCATCGGGAGCCTGCCATGCCCTACGATCCCGCCAGGGACCCCTGGCGCGGAAGCGCCGTCTCGCCCACCAGCCTCGGCCGTGCCGGGGCGGCGGTGACGCCGAGCGACGACGCCGACCTCGAGCGCTATGCGCGCATCCGCGTGTTCGCGCCGGCCGCGCTGGAGAGCGCCGAGGTCTCGATCCTTCCCCTGGACGCCGCCGATGGCGAGCCGCTGACCCTGCCGGTGCCGGTGGGGCTGGTGAGCGTGCTCGAATTCCTGGTCCGGCGCGTCCTCGCCACCGGCACCACGCCTGGTCTCATCATCCACACGGTGAACTGACATGACCGCGACGATTCAGATTCCGCTGCACTGGAACACCAATGCGCCCCTGCCGGAGATCCGGCTGGAGGATTACGACTTCACCGGCAAGGAGATCGAGCTCACGATCACGCCGGAATCCGGCCCGCTGGCGCCCTTCGTGCTGTCGAGCGCCGACGAGGGCGGCCTGTCGCTGCTGGAGCCCAACGGCGAGGGCGACGTCGAGGGCTGCCGGATCGACGATGTCGGCAGCTTCGTGAACGAGCTTCCGCTGGGCCAGCACACGCTGGTCGACATGTACGCCATCACCGGCGCCGAGCGCCAGAAGGTGGCGGCGGGCTCCATCACCGTCGGCGGCGCGGGCGAATATCTCGGCGCCGAGATGGCGCTGGTGCAGGTGCCCGGCATCCAGGGCCCGTCCGGCTACTCGCTGCTGACCGGCGACGGCGCACCGGATGCGGGCACCGGCGAGAGCGGCGATCGCTACATCGACAACCTGACCCTCGACCTCTGGGGCCCGAAGACCGAAGGCGGCTGGGGCGGCGCGCCGGCCGGTTCCTGGCTCGGCCCGCTGGTGACAGCCGCCACGCCCGCCTACGCGATCGGCGACGACATCACCTTCGACCACGTGACCCATGCCGGGGTCGGCACTGTGAGCGTCGCCGGCGAGGTGGACGTCACCCTGCCGAACGACACGCCGGCCGGCTATGGCGGCGTCGCCTTCTCGCCGGAGGGTTCGACGATCCAGCTCGTCGCCGCCTCGGGCGCCAGCCTCGCTCATCCCTACGACCACAGCCGCAGCCTCGAGAAGGGGCTGATCGTCTGGCACTGCGTCGCCAATGCCGACGATGCGAGCGCGGTGTGGGCCATTTCCGGAGCGACCCAGTCATGAGTTTCGGTCTCGGAATTTCCCTCGCGTCGGTGGCGAGCCGGGCGGCCGCCATCCTCACGCCCTTCGACTACTACGTCGACCCGGTGAACGGGTCGGCGCTCAACTCCGGCCGGACACCGGGCGCGGCCAAGGCGGCCTGGGGCGACGTGCCGGTGGAAGCGGGCATGCGCATCGGCTTCGTCCGCGGCGAGACGCTCTACAGCAACATGCTGCGCGAGAGCCTGCTGCTGACCGCCAACGTGCACATCGGCGCCTATGGGGCGGGCTACAGGCCGATCGTCGCCAGGTCGGTCCGCCACACGTCGGGCTGGGCGAACAGCTCCGGCACGGTCTATGCGAAGGACATCGGCTACGCCGCGCAGAACGTGTTCGTCCTCTCGGGCGGCGACACCGTCACCAAGCTGATCGTCAACACCAGCACGCCGACGACCCCCGGTGCCGGCGGCTTCGGGGTGAGCGGCACCAGCGTCTATATCGACGTCGGCGGCGACCCGGCCGGGATGCTGATCGAGATTCCCGCCAGCGGGACCGACGACAACATCCAGTTCAACACCGGCTCGGACTATTCCGTGGTCGAGGGCATCGCCTCCTGGTTCGGCCCGAACAACGGGTTCGAGGCGACGGGCGGCTCGGTCGGGGTCGAGGTCAGCATGTGCGACCTCAGCTACAACTCGAATGACGGCTTCGGCGCCCATGGCACGGCCTCGATCGCCCGGATCGAGGATTGCGTCGTTCGGCGCAATGGCGGCGCGCGCACGCTTTCGGGCGGGCGCGGCGACGGCATTTCCTTCCACGACTACACGACCGGCTTCATCCGCCGCTGTGACATCCGGGACAACGAGAAGTCCGGCATCTCCAACCAGTCGAGCGCCTCGGTCGACACCGACCGCTGCTTCCTGCGCAACAATGCCCAGGAACTGTTCATCCTCTCGATCACCAACCAGGTCGGGGGCACGCACAATTTCACGTCCAACGTGATCTACGTGCCCGGCGCCGACGACCTTGCCGGCTATGCGCTTCAGATCGGCAATGTCGGGATCGCCACGCCGGAGAACCGGCCGACTGTGAACGTGTTCAACAACACGTTCTACGGCTCGGCCATCATCTCCTCGCGCTCGGCGATCCGCTCGCTGACGGGCAATGTGACGTCCCGGAACAACATCATCACCGGGTTCTCGCGCGGCCACGACTACCGTTCGAGCGACACCACGGCGACGCTCGATAACGACTATGACTGCCTCTACAACTGCACCACGCCCTACTTCAACAACGGCACGGCGGGCGTTACCGCCGGGGCCCACGACGTTGCGGCGAACCCGCTGTTCGTGAGCGCCGGCACCGACTTCCGCCTGCAGTCCGGCTCGCCCTGTGTTACGGCCGGCGTGGCCGTGGAGGGAGTGACGGCGGACAAGGACGGCAAGCCGTTCGCCAGCCCGCCCTCGATCGGCGCCTATCAGTTCGCGGCCTGACGGGTCCTTCGTCTTTATGAAGAGGGTCGCTCCCGCCGGCGCTATTTCCAGGGCCGGGCGGCGGCGACGCGGCTGATCAGCATGCCGACCACGAACGCCGCCGCCTTTATGGCGGCGTCGTGCACCTGCGCGTGGCGCGTGGGGATCAGCTCCTGGGCGAGTTCGAGGGCGACGGCGTAGCCGAGGCCGATGGCGAGCGGCAGCAGCCACCGGCGCGGGAACAGCCATCCCATCGACACGCCCAGGAGCGCGAAGGCGAGAGCGCGTTCGACATCGGCCGACGACGACAGGTGCGGGCGGAGCCAGATCGGCACCACCGTCGCGGCGGCGATGCCCAGTGCCAGGGCGACGGTCATCAGGAGGGGTATGCGGGAGATCATTCCTTCACTCACCTTGGCGCCATGCAATGGCCGGATGCCAACCGATCAGCTGGCGCCGGCGGGGCCTTGCACGCCGCGTGCCGACGACCGGCGGGCGCTGCAAGGCTGAGAGGTGGAGACACGCACGCATGCCGCCGCTTCAGCGGTTCCCGGTCCACGCGAGCGCGCTGGGGAGGTGATGGACGAGCTCCGCCGCCGAACCCCCGACGACGGCGCGGCCCACGATGCGGGCGCGGCCCACGATGCTGACAGCGATCGAGGTCGTCGGATATTCGGCGTCTTCCTGGTCATCGGCGCCTGACGGTTCGACGACGAGGCCGTCGGCCCCCGGGTACAGCGGTGCGCCGGCAGGTCGGGCACCCGCCGGCGCCGGCCATTAGACCACATCGAACCGGCCGATCAAACGACGGCCGCCTGCCGGCGGCCCTTTCATTTCCGTTCCCCGCAACCGGAGACTGCCATGACCGCGTCGAGCTTCGACGAGGCGCTCAAGCGCGTGCTCGTCCATGAGGGCGGCTATGCCGACCTGCCCGCCGACCCCGGCGGGGCGACGATGAAGGGGATCACCCAGCGCGTCTATAACGGCTGGCGCCGGCGCCGGGGGCTGGCGGCGCGCAGCGTGCGCCGGATCGGCGACGACGAAGTCACGGCGATCTACCGGGCGCAGTACTGGGACGCGATCCGCGGCGACGACCTGCCGGCGGGCGTCGATTATTGCGTGTTCGACGCCGCGGTGAACTCCGGTCCCGCGCAGGCCGCGAAATGGCTGCAGCGCGCCGTCGGTGCGGCGGCCGATGGCATCGTCGGGGAGGCGACACTGTCCGCGGTGCGGGCGGCCGAACCCGTCGAGACAATCGACGCGGTGTGCGACCGCCGCCTCGCCATGCTGCGCGGACTGAAGACCTTCCGCACTTTCGGCGCCGGCTGGACCCGGCGCGTCGCCGAGGTGCGCGAGACGGCTGCCGGGATGGCGCGGGGCTCTACCGGACGGCTGCAACCTCCCGCCGTCGTCTCGGATCCTTCGACGGCGGCCAAGGCGCGCCCCTCGGACCTGCGGCTCGGCCGGACGCGCGAGGGCGCGGGCGGCCTGATCGCGGGCACCGGCGGGCTGGCGGCGATCATCGCCGAACAGGCCGACCGGCTGGCTCCGCTCGCGGGAGTCGCCGAGCCGCTGAAATGGACCTTCGCCGCGCTGATGCTGGCCGGCGTGGCGCTGACGCTGCACGCCGCGATGGCGCGCATCCGGGCCGGGGAGAGCCTCGCATGACGGCGCTGCTCGGCCTTCTCGCCAGCCCCGCGGCGCGGGCGGCGGGGCTGCTGCTGCTCGCGCTCGCCGTGGCGGGCGGTCTCTATGCGAAAGGAAGGTCCGACGGGCGCGCCGCCTGTGTGGCCGAGGGAGAACGCGATGTGTCCGACACGATTCTACGCGCTGATCGCGCGCGTGCTGCTGCTGAGCGGCGCGACGCTGACGATCGCCGGCTGCGCGACGACGACGCCTTCCGCCGCGACTAGGGGCGCCTGCGGCGCCTTCCGCGCCATAAGCTGGGCCAGCGCCGACACTGACGCCACGATCCGCCAGGTGAAGGCGCACAATGCGGTGGGCCGCGAACTGTGCGGCTGGCGCGGCGAGGCGCCGACCTGACATCGGCGCCCGGCGATGGCATTCTCCGCGCGCCGCGCGCGCCGCGCGGCGTTGCCGTGAGGAGCAAGAGGTTGCGCCTGCTCGTCGTCGAGGACGATCCCGACCTGAACCGCCAGATGTATGAGGCCCTTGTCGAGGCCGGCTATGTGGTCGACCGCGCCTATGATGGCGAGGAGGGCCACTATCTCGGCGATACCGAGCCCTATGACGCCGTGGTGCTCGACATCGGCCTGCCGAAGATGGACGGGCTGTCGGTGCTGGAGGCGTGGCGGCGCGGCGACCGCAAGATGCCGGTCCTCATCCTCACCGCGCGCGACCGCTGGAGCGACAAGGTGCAGGGCTTCGATGCCGGCGCCGACGACTATGTCGCCAAGCCCTTCCACATGGAGGAGGTGCTGGCGCGCATCCGGGCGCTGCTGCGCCGCTCGGCCGGCCACGCCGCCAGCGAGCTGAGCTGCGGGCCGGTGATGCTCGACACCCGCTCCGGGCGGGTGACGGTCGACGGGCGGCAGGTGAAGCTGACCTCGCACGAGCACCGCCTGCTCGCCTATCTGATGCACCATGCCGGGCGGGTGGTCTCGCGCACGGAGCTGGTCGAGCATCTCTACGATCAGGACTTCGACCGCGATTCGAACACCATCGAGGTGTTCGTCGGGCGGCTGCGCAAGAAGCTCGGCATCGAGGTGATCCAGACCGTGCGCGGGCTCGGCTACCTGCTCACGCCGCCGGAGGCGCCGCGCTGATGCGCGCCGGCTCGCTCGCCCTACGCCTCTTCATCTCGGCGACCGTGGTGAGCGCGCTGGTGCTGCTGGTCACCGGCTTCGCGCTGTCCTCCATCTATCGCGACGCGGTGGAGCGCTCCTTCGATCAGCGGCTCGACGTCTATCTGAAGACGATCGTCGCCGACGTCGCCAACGCGCCGGCCGGCACCATGCCCGAGCCGACCACGCTCGGCGATCCGCTGTTCAACTTCCCCATTTCCGGCTGGTACTGGCAGATCGCCCGCATCGACGGGCCGGCGACGCAGGTGAAGACCTCGCGCTCACTGCCCGAGGGAAAGCTGCCGATGCTGTTCAAGAGCGGCTCCAAGGCCGACCTGACCGGCATGCGCTACAGCTACGCCAAGGGCCCCGAGGAGCAGAATCTGCGCCTCGTCGAGCGCACCGTCGACCTCGGCGAGGACGGGCGCTACGCGGTCTCGGTGGCCGCCGACGCCGGCGAGATCGAGGACGAGGTGGCGGGCTTCGACCGCGCGCTCGCCGCGACGCTGGCCGTGCTCGGCCTTGCCTTCCTGCTCACCCTCGTGTTCCAGGTGCTGTTCGGCCTTCGCCCGCTCAGGCGCATGCGGGTGGCGCTGCACGAGGTTCGGGTGGGGCGGGCGGACCGGATCGCCGGCGACTTTCCGGTCGAGATCGCGCCGCTGGTCGCCGAGGTGAACGGGCTGATCGAGGCCAATCGCGAGATCGTCGAGCGCGCGCGCACCCATGTCGGCAATCTCGCCCACGCACTCAAGACGCCGATCTCGGTGCTGCAGAACGAGGCCGCGCGGGCGGCCGTCGCCGGCGACCCGCTGGCCGCCAAGGTGGCCGAGCAGGCCGAGATGATGAAGGGGCAGGTCGCCCATCATCTCGAACGCGCGCGCATGGCCGCCCGGGCCTCGGTGGTCTCGACGGTGGAGGATGTCGGGCCGGTGGTCGAGAAGCTGGCGGGCACGCTCGCCAAGGTCTACCGGTCCAAGGGGGTGGCGGTGGAGGCCGAGGTCGCGCCGCGCGTGCGCTTCCGCGGCGAGCGCCAGGACCTCGAGGAGATTCTCGGCAACCTGGTGGACAATGGCTGCAAATGGGCCCGCTCGCTGGTGGAGATCGCAGTGGTGCCGGTGCCCGGCGTGGCCGGCCGGCGCGACTTCTTCGAGATCGTCATCGATGATGACGGGCCGGGCCTGACCGCCGAGCAGCAGGCCGAGGCGCTGAAGCGTGGCAAGCGGCTCGACGAGACCAAGCCGGGCTCGGGGCTCGGCCTTTCCATCGTCTCCGAGCTGGTATCCCTCTATGGCGGGCGGCTCGACTTCGCCCGTTCGCCCATCGGCGGGCTGCGCTGCATGGTGCGCCTGCCGGCCGCGTGACCCGGGTGACGGAGCCCCGGTTTCGCCCTATTCCTACCGCTTCGTGCCACGCACGTTTCGTGACCGAGCTGGAGGAAACAGTTTCATGCGCGCTTACCACCTTGTCGCCGTCGGCCTTATCGGCGGGCTCCTCGCCGGCTGCTCCCCCCAGGACAACCCGAACACGGTCGGGGGCGCGGCGGTCGGCGCGCTGGCGGGCGGCGTCATCGGCCAGATCGCGGGTGGCAACACCGGTGCGACGCTGGCGGGTGCGGCGATCGGCGGGCTGGTCGGCACCGCCATCGGCAGCGCGCTCGACGATCAGGATCGCCAGCGTGCGCAGGCCGCGCAGACGCAGGCGCTCGAATATGGCTCGCCCGGCGCGCCGGTGAGCTGGCGCGGCGACAGCGGCGCCTACGGCACCATCGTGCCCGGTCCCACCTATGCGCGCGGCGGCTCGCCCCGCTGCCGCGAATTCACCCACACCATCTACGTCGACGGCCAGCCGCAGACCGCGCGCGGCACCGCCTGCCGCAACCCGGACGGCACCTGGTCGCCGGTCGCCGGCTGACGCGGAGCCGATTCGCATCACGCTCGCGTGAGACGGCGCCGCAGTTCCGCCCATTGGGCGAGGCTGCGGCGATCCGACTGAGGGTGATACGGATTGGCGGCGCCGTGCCGGTCGGCTAACTCAGCGCATTAGAGGAAGACTAATGTTGCTGTGGATCGCCTTCTCGCTGATGACCGGCGCCGCCATCCTGGCGGTGCTGTGGCCGTTGCGCACGGGTGCCGGCGCGGCGCCCGAGGCCGCGAGCGCGGCCGAGGCGGACCTTGCTGTCTATCGCGACCAGCTTGCCGAAATCGAGCGCGACCGCACCGCCGGGCTGATCGGCGAGGGCGAGGGCGAGGCCGCCCGCGCCGAGGTGGCGCGCCGCATCCTGCGTGCCTCCGCGGAAGTGCACGCGACGCGGGCCGCCTCCGCCGGCAATGTCGGCCGCCGGCGGGCCGCGGCGCTGATCGCGCTTATCGGCGTGCCGGTGCTGGCGGGTACGCTCTACATCCTGCTCGGCTCGCCCCAGCTTTCCCCCCAGCCACTAGCAGCGCGCCTCAACGCGCGGCCCGAGGAGGCCGACGTCGCGGTGCTGATCCGCAAGGTCGAGGAGCATCTCGAAGCCAATCCCGACGACGGGCGCGGCTATGAGGTGATCGCGCCGATCTACCTGCGGATCGGGCGCACCTCCGACGCCGTGCGCGCCTGGTCCAACGCGATCCGCCTGCTCGGCTCCAGCCCGTCGCGGCAGAGCGGGCTCGGCGAGGCGATGGTCGCCGACGCCGACGGCGTGGTGACGGCGGAAGCCTCCGCCGCCTTCCAGCAGGCGCTGGCGCAGGACCCGAAAGACCCCAAGGCACGCTATTTCCTCGGCCTCGCCGCCGAGCAGGACGGCAAGACCGCCGAGGCCGCCGCCTACTGGAGCGCGCTCGCCGCGGATTCGCCGGCCGGCGCGCCCTGGCTTCCGCTCGTCCATGCCGCGCTGGCCCGGGTCGGCGCCACCGCGCCGGCGCCGCAGACCGCGCAGATGCCGGGCCCCGGCGCCGCCGATGTCGCGGCGGCCGAGGATATGACCCCCGAACAGCGCAGCCAGATGATCCGCGGTATGGTCGAGCGCCTTTCCGCGCGGCTCGCCGAGGATGGCGACGACCTCGAGGGCTGGCTGCGGCTCATGCGTGCCTGGACCGTGCTCGGCGACGCCGACAAGGCGAAGGCCGCCGCCGCCGATGCGCGCGACCATTTCGGCAAGGACGACGCCGCGCTCGCCCGCATCGACGCGCTGGCGCGCGAACTCGGCCTCGGGAGCTGACGAATGACCCGCAAACGACGGCGGCTGCTGCTCATCTTCTCCGCCCTCGGCGTGCTCGGCGTCGCCGCCGGGCTGGTGCTGTTCGCGCTCAACGACACGATCGTGTTCTTCCGCACGCCGAGCGAACTCGCCGCCGAGCACGCCGTGCCCGGCACGCGGCTGAGGCTGGGCGGGCTGGTGAAGGACGGCAGCGTCGTCAAGCAGGACAATGCGCATGTGCGCTTCGTCGTCACCGATGGCGGCGGGGAGATCGCGGTGAACTATGCCGGGCTGCTGCCCGACCTGTTCCGCGAGGGGCAGGGCGTGATCGCCGAGGGCACGCTCGAGACCGACGGCAGCTTCCGCGCCGACACCGTGCTCGCCAAGCATGACGAGAAGTATATGCCCAAGGAGGTGGCGGACGCGCTGAAGAAGCAGGGCGTCTGGAAGGAAGGCGAGGCGACGCGATGAACCCCGAGATCGGCCATTACGCCCTCGTCCTCGCCCTCGCGGTGGCGATCCTGCAGACCACCATCCCGGTCTGGGGTGCGCGGGCGGGCGACGCGGCGCTGATGCGGGTGGGAACGGCGCTGGCGATCGTGCTGTTCGGCTTCATCAGCCTGTCCTTCGCCACGCTGGTCTCGGCCTATGTGCAGTCCGACTTCTCGGTGCTGAACGTGGTCGAGAATTCGCACTCGATGAAGCCGCTGCTGTTCAAGATCACCGGCGTGTGGGGCAACCATGAGGGCTCGATGCTGCTCTGGGTGCTGGTGCTGTCGCTGTTCGGCGCGCTGGTGGCGCTGTTCGGCTCCAACCTGCCGGCGACGCTGAAGGCCAACGTGCTGGGCGTGCAGGGCTCGATCGCCACCGCCTTCCTGCTCTTCATCCTGCTCACCTCGAACCCGTTCATCCGGGTGGTGCCGGCGCCGGCCGAGGGGCAGGACCTCAACCCGGTGCTGCAGGACATCGGCCTCGCGATCCATCCGCCGCTGCTCTATCTCGGCTATGTCGGCTTCTCCATCACCTTCGCCTTCGCCGTCGCGGCGCTGATCGACGGGCGCATCGACGCCGCCTGGGCGCGCTGGGTGCGCCCCTGGGCGCTCGCCGCCTGGGCCTTCCTCACCGTCGGCATCGCCATGGGCTCCTACTGGGCCTATTACGAGCTCGGCTGGGGCGGCTGGTGGTTCTGGGACCCGGTCGAGAACGCCTCGCTGATGCCGTGGTTCGCCGGCACGGCGCTGATCCATTCCGCCGTGGTGATGGAAAAGCGCGACGCGCTCAAGGTGTGGACCATCCTGCTCGCCATCCTCGCCTTCTCGCTGTCGCTGCTCGGCACCTTCCTGGTGCGTTCCGGCGTGCTGACCTCGGTGCACGCCTTCGCCACCGATCCCTCGCGCGGCGTGTTCATCCTCGGCATCCTGATCTTCTTCATCGGCGGCTCGCTGGCGATCTACGCGCTGCGCGCGCCGGCACTGCGGCAGGGCGGCATCTTCGCGCCGGTCTCGCGGGAGGGCGCGCTGGTGCTGAACAACCTGCTGCTGACCGCCGCTGCGGCGGCGGTGTTCGTCGGCACGCTCTACCCGCTCGCGCTCGAGGCCTATAACGGTGCCAAGATCACCGTCGGCCCGCCCTATTTCAACCTGACCGTCGGCGCGCTGATGGCGCCCGTCGTGTTCGCCATGCCGTTCGGCCCGCTGCTGGCCTGGAAGCGCGGCGACCTGCTGGGCGCGGCGCAGCGGCTGATGGCGGCCTTCGGCGCGGCCATCCTCGCCGCCTTGGCTGCGGTCTATGTGCAGGGCGGAGGCCCGGTCCTCGCGCCGGTTGGCATGGGGCTCGCGGCCTTCATCGTCATCGGCGCCTGCGTCGACATCGCCGAGCGCGCCGGCTTCGGCCGGGTGCCGGCGGCGACCGCCTTCGCGCGCTTTCGCGGCCTGCCGCGCGCGACCTTCGGCGCCGCGCTCGCCCATGCCGGCGTCGGCATCTGCCTGATGGGGATCATCGCCGAGACGAGCTGGAACGCCGAGCGCATCATCGGCGCGAAGATCGGCCAGAGCTTCGAGGTCGGGCGCTACGAGCTCACCCTCGACCGGCTGGAGCCGCGCCAGGGCCCGAACTACCGGGCCCTCGTCGGCGTCTTTTCCGTGCGCCGGGGCGGGGCGGACATGGGCACCATCGAATCCTCCAAGCGCCTGTTCACCGCCCGCAGCATGTCGACCACCGAATCGGGCATCCGAACCTACGGTCTCAGCCAGCTCTATGTGAGCCTCGGCGACGAACTGCCCGGCGGCGCGATCGGCGTGCGCGCCTACTGGAAGCCGCTGGTCACGCTGATCTGGCTCGGCGCGCTGATCATGGCGCTTGGCGGCGTGCTCTCGCTCTCCGACAGGCGCCTGCGCGTGGGAGCGCCGCGACCGGCGAAGAAGCCTAAGCCGGCCGCGGTGCCGGCGGAATGAGGATGAAGCGCCTTCGCGCCCTTGCCTGCGCGGCGCTGCTGCTGCTCGCCGGCGTCGGTCCCGTCTTCGCGGTGCGGCCCGACGAGATGCTGGCCGACCCGGCGCAGGAGGCCCGCGCGCGCGCGCTCTCCAAGGAGCTGCGCTGCATGGTCTGCCAGAACCAGTCGATCGACGATTCGGACGCGCCGCTGGCCCGCGACCTGCGCCTGCTGGTGCGCGAGCGCATCAAGGCCGGCGACAGCGACGACCAGGTGCTGGGCTTCCTGGTCTCGCGCTATGGCGAGTTCGTGCTGATGCGTCCGACCTGGCACGGCACCAACTGGATCCTGTGGCTGTCGCCCTTCCTGGTGCTGGCGGTGGGCGGGGCGGGGCTCGTCTTCGCCTATCGCCGCCGCCGAGCGCCCGCTGCGGCCGCCCCGCTCAGCGCCGAGGAAGAACGCCGGCTGCACGAGCTTCTCGACGGCCCGGAGCCGCGGGACGGGGACGGCCGCAACGTTACAAATGTTTAAGCTGCCCGCCAGCCTGCGTTAAGGAGACCGACACTAGGGTCCTCATCAAGCCTCCCCGGTCGGGGAGTGAAACGACCGTCGAACGAGGACCGACCCATGTCGCGCAACGCGCTTCCCGAGACTTCCACGAAGACCTCCTCCACCCTGCGCCGCAGCCGCACGCGTCTGCTCGCCGGCGTGTTCACCCTCGCGCTCGCCGGCGGTGCCGTCGGCGCCTTCGTGCTGCCGGAGACGGTGACGCCGGCCTTCGCCCAGCTCTCCACCAACCAGCCGGCCAGCACCTTCTCCTTCGCCGACATCGTCGAGAAGGTCTCCCCCGCCGTGGTGAGCGTGAAGGTCAAGAAGGACGCCGAAGAAGATGTCGCCATGGGCGACGACGGCGACATGGGCCAGGTGCCTCCCCAGATCCAGCGCTTCATGCGCCGCTTCGGTCTGGGTCAGGGTCAGGGGCGCGGCGACATGTCCCCCCGTCACGGCCACGGCCGCGTCGTGGGCCAGGGCTCCGGCTTCTTCATCTCCAATGACGGCTACATCGTCACCAACAACCACGTCGTCGAGGGCGCATCGGAAGTCGACGTCACCCTGACCAACGGCAAGAGCTACACCGCCAAGGTGATCGGCACCGACCCGCGCACCGACGTCGCGCTGATCAAGGTCGACGGCCGCAGCGACTTCCCGTGGGTGAAGCTCTCCGAGAAGGCGCCGCGCGTCGGCGACTGGGTGGTCGCGGTCGGCAACCCGTTCGGCCTCGGCGGCACCGTCACGGCGGGCATCGTCTCGGCGCGTGGCCGCGATATTGGCTCGGGCCCGTATGACGACTTCCTGCAGATCGACGCCCCGATCAACCGCGGCAATTCCGGCGGCCCGACCTTCAGCCTCGACGGCGACGTGATCGGCATGAACACCGCCATCGTCTCCCCCTCGGGCGGCAATGTCGGCATCGCCTTCGCGATCCCCTCGGAGACGATCTCGCAGGTGGTCGACGCGCTCAAGAGCGGCGGCCAGGTCGCCCGCGGCTATGTCGGCGTGCAGATCCAGCCGGTCAGCGACGAAGTGGCCGAGGCGCTCGAGCTCAAGGACACGCAGGGCGCCCTGATCGCCCAGGTCCAGCCCGGCACCCCGGGTGAGAAGGCCGGCCTCAAGCCCGGCGACATCGTGACCGCGATCGACGATCAGCAGATCAAGGACGCGCGCGAGATGTCTCGCGAAGTCGCGAGCCACAAGCCCGGCAGCACCATCAAGCTGAGCGTGCTGCGCGACGGCAAGCCGATGACCCTATCGGTGACGCTGGAGCAGCTTCCCGACCAGGTCGCCTCGGCCAACAACCCGGACACCGAGAGCGGCACCCATGAGGTGCCCCGCCTCGGCCTGTCGCTGGCGCCCGCCAAGGGTGTCGCCGGCGCCGGCGACCAGGGCGTCGTGATCACCCAGGTCGACCCGGACGGCCCGGCCGCCGAGAAGGGCCTGCGCGAGGGTGACGTCATCCTCGACGTCGCCGGCAAGCCGGTCATGTCCCCGAACGACGTGCGTGACGGTCTCGCCGCGGCCGCCAAGGAAAACCGCAAGGCCGTGCTGATGCGGGTGAAGAGCGACCGCGGCACCCGCTTCGTCGCGATCTCGCTCGACAAGAGCAACGGCTGACGATCGGTTCCGGCTGCGGCCCGTTCCGTCGCCCCCTGGGCAACAGCCGGTTCGGTGGCGCGGGGAGTCCGAAAGGGCTTCCCGCGTCGACCTGCTTCCCTCCATCCGGAGACGCCGGGCACGCAAGCAACGGCGGGCCCCGTATCTCCCGATATTGATCCTGCCTCTTCGTAAATGACGACTATTTTCAAATAACAGGCCCTGTTCAGGCCCGACGACACGTCTTTTGTTTGCTTATTGCTTGAATAAAATATCGTGAATGCGCCGCTCATTTCTTTCGGTCATCGGCGACGTTCGACGTATTCGCGAAGAGCAGCACTCCGTTTGCGAAGGTGTCAATATGGTGTTCCCTTCCGATCCCGGTCGCGTAGAGTCCGATACGATTCTACGAGAGGAAATCGACACTACAGCCATGCGCCTGCTCGTCGTCGAAGATGATCGCGATGCCGCCGACTATCTGCGCAAGGCGCTCCGTGAGGCCGGCCATGTCGTCGATCTCGCCGCCGATGGCGAGGAGGGCCTCGCCTTCGCCCGCGAGGGCGGCTACGACGTGCTCGTCGTCGACCGCATGCTGCCGCGCCGCGACGGCCTCTCGCTCATCGCCGAGCTGCGCGCGCGCGGCGACCAGACGCCGGCGCTGATCCTTTCCGCCCTCGGCCAGGTGGATGACCGCGTCACCGGCCTGCGCGCCGGCGGCGACGACTACCTGCCCAAGCCCTATTCCTTCTCCGAGCTGCTGGCGCGGGTCGAGGTGCTGGCACGCCGCGGGGCGCCGCAGGCGGCGGACACCGTGTACCGGGTTGCCGATCTCGAACTCGACCGCCTCGCCCATCGCTGCACCCGCGCGGGGCAGGAGATCCCGCTGCAGCCGCGCGAGTTCCGCCTGCTCGAATATCTCATGCGCCATGCCGGCCAGGTGGTGACCCGCACCATGCTGCTGGAGAATGTGTGGGACTACCATTTCGACCCGCAGACCAACGTGATTGACGTACATGTCTCGCGGCTGCGCTCGAAGATCGACAAGGGGTTCGACCCGCCGCTGCTCCAGACGGTGCGCGGCGCCGGATACATCATCCGTGACGTCGCTCGGTAGGCTGATCCGCACCACCGCGTTCAAGCTGATCGCGGCCTATCTCCTGGTGTTCGCGGTCTTCGCCGGCTCGGTCATCGCCTATCTCGGCTGGCACACCCAGCGCCTCGTAACCCGGCAGGCGATCGAGGCGATCGACGCCGACGCGCGCTATATGCAGGCCCAGTTCGAGCGCGGCGGCATCAGCCGGCTGGTGCAGGTGGTGAACCGCCGCGCCCGCGCGCCCGATGCCGGGCTGCTGCTGGTGACCAGCTTCAGCGGCGACCCGCTGGCCGGCAACGTGCTCAACCTGCCGCTCCCTGTGCTGAGCGAGCCCGGCTGGAGCGAGATCAGCTATGTGCGCTCGGAGGAGGCACAGGCGCCGCCGAGCCGGGCGCTGGTCAACGTCATCTATCTCCCCGGCGAGTTCCGGCTGCTGATCGGACGCGACATCGTCGAGCGCGAGGAACTGCGCAAGATCATCATCGGTCCGGCGGTGTGGGGGCTCGTGCTGCTGGTGGTGCTGGGATTCGCGGGCGGGCTGTTCGTCACCCGCCGCGTGCTGAAGCGCATCGACCAGATGACCGCCGTGTCCGAGAGCATCATGGCGGGCGACCTGTCGGGACGCCTCGCCGTCGCCGGCACCGGCGACGAGTTCGACCGCCTCGCGCTGAGCCTCAATGCCATGCTGGAGCGCATCGAGACGCTAATGGCGGGGCTGAAGGAGGTTTCCGACAACATCGCCCACGACCTCAAGACGCCGCTGACGCGCCTGCGCAACCGCGCCGAGGATGCGCTGCGCACCGCGCAGGCGGACGAGGACTGGCGCGCGGCGATGGAGCGCACGATCGAGGAATCGGACGGTCTCATCCGCACCTTCGACGCGCTGCTGATGATCGCCCGCGCCGAGGCGGGGCAGGCGAGCGCGGCCATGGTTCAGCTCGACGTCGCCGAGACGGTGGCAGGCGTCGCCGAGCTCTACGAGCCGCTCGCCGACGAGGCGGGGCTCGACCTCGATCTGTATGTCGAGGGCCCGCTGCCGGTGAGGGGTGTGCGTGAATTGCTGGCGCAGGCCTTCTCCAACCTGATCGACAACGCGATCAAGTACTCCGCCCCGGACGCGCCGGGCACGCGGAGGCGGGTCCGGCTCGCCGCCGAGAAGGTCGAGGGCCGCGCGCGGGTGACGATTGCCGACGAGGGCGCGGGCATACCGGAGGCGGAGCGGCCGCGGGTGGTGGAGCGCTTCGTGCGGCTGGAGGCGAGCCGTACCCGGCCCGGCTCCGGGCTCGGCCTGTCGCTGGTCGCGGCGGTGGTGCACCTGCATGGCGGCACGCTGAAGCTAGAGGACAACGAGCCGGGCCTGCGGATCGTCGTCGAGTTGCCGCTCGATGCCGAGGGCACCGACGAGCCGCCGGCTAGCTCTTTGTGAACGAAACGCACCTAGACTGCGTTTGATCCGAGCGAGGCGGGGTAAGGATGGCGCTGGCGCGCACGAGGAAGGCGGCGATCGAGGTGGGCGAAAGGCCCGTCGAGCCGGCGGCAATGCCGGCGGAGGCGCTGGTGGCGCGGCTGCGCGCCGCCGAGGCGCTGGCCGTGCGCAAGCTGGCGCCCGCGCTCGCCGAATTGCTCGAGGACGTGTCCGCCGAGCAGCGCCGGTCCTTCACCGCGCTGATGAAGGCCCATCCCGCCGCCCATGCCGTGCTGGCCGGCGTCGCCACCCATTCCCCCTTCCTTTCCGACCTGATCCGCCGCGATCCGGCGCGGCTGGCCGGCCTGCTCGCGGCCGATCCCGCCGAACATCTCGCGCAGGCGCGCGAGGAGACGCTGTCGCTCGTCGCGGCGAGCGGGGACGAGGATGCCGTGATGGCGGCGCTGCGCCGGCTGCGGGCCGAGACCGCGCTCACCGTCGCCCTCGCCGATATCGGCGAGGTGTTCGACCTCGCCGCCGTCACCCGGGAACTCACCGCCGGCGCTGATGCCGCCGTGCGGGCCGCGGTCGCCTTTCTGCTGCGCGAGGCGGCGGGGGCGGGCAAGCTCGACCCGGCGACGCTGGGCGAAGACGGTGCCGGCGCGGGCTACACTGTGCTCGCCATGGGCAAGCACGGCGCGGGCGAGCTCAACTATTCCAGCGATATCGACCTGATTGTGCTCTACGATCGCGAGGCGGCGCCACTCGGCGAGGATGTCGAGGCCGCGCCGTTCTTCGTGCGGCTCACCCAGCGCCTCGTGCGCCTGCTGCAGGAGCGCACGGCGGACGGCTATGTGGCGCGGGTGGATCTGCGCCTGCGCCCCGATCCGGCCTCGACGCCGGTCGCGCTATCGCTCGAGGGGGCGCTCGACTATTACGAGCGCGAGGGCGCCACCTGGGAGCGCGCCGCCTACATCAAGGCGCGGCCCATCGCCGGCGACATCGCGCTCGGCCACGCCTTCCTCAGGCAGCTCTCCCCCTTCGTCTGGCGCCGCTCGCTCGACTATGCGGCGGTGGCCGACGTCCATGCCATGAAGCAGGACATCCACGCCTTCCGCGGCCATGAGGCGATCGCGGTCGAGGGGCACAATGTGAAGCTCGGGCGCGGCGGCATCCGCGAGATCGAGTTCTTCGTTCAGACCCAGCAGCTCATCGCCGGCGGGCGCGACCCGCGCCTGCGCACCCCGCGCACGCTGGAGGCGCTGGCGATGCTGGCCGAGACCGGCTGGATCGACGAGACCGTGCGGGCCGAGCTCGACGAGGCCTATCACTTCCTGCGCCGGGTCGAGCACCGGCTGCAGATGGTCGCGGACGCGCAGACCCACACCCTGCCCGAGAGCGCGGAGGCGCTGGCCGACTTCGCCGCCTTCATGGGCTATGCCGACCGAGACGCCTTCGCCGCGGCGCTGACCCGGCGGCTGGTGACGGTGCAGAACGACTATTCGCGCCTGTTCGAAGACGTGCCGCCGCGCGCGGCGGTGGATGGCAGGCTGGAGTTCCCGGCCGAGTCCGACGACCGCGAGACCCTCGCCACGCTCCTCAAGCTCGGCTTCGCCAATCCCAGGGCCGCCAGCGCCACCGTGCGCGGCTGGCTCGCCGGCGAGCACCGGGCGCTGCGCCCGGCCGATGTGCGCCAGCACCTCGCCGCCATCGTGCCGCCGCTGATCGACGCGCTGGCGCGCGGGGGCGCGCCCGACGCAGCGCTGAACGCAGCCGACCTCTTCTTCCGCGAACTGCCCAGCGCCCACCGCCTGCTGCCGGCGCTGGCGCTTCATCCCGATCTCGTGCGCCTGCTGGCGACCATCCTCGGCACCGCGCCGCGGCTCGGCGAGATGCTGGCGCACCGCCCCTCGCTGATCGACGCGCTGCTCGACCCCGCCTTCTTCGGCGCGCTGCCGGACGAGGAGGCGCTTGCCGCCCGGCTCGACGCGCTGCTGGAGGCGGCCGAGAATGAGGAGGACCTGCTCGACCAGGCCCGCCGCTTCCGGCAGGAGCAGCACGTGCTGATCGGCGTGCGCATCCTCTCGGGCACCCTGCCGGCGGCGCGCGCGGGCGAAGCCTTCGCGAGGCTCGCTGGCATCATCATCCGCGCCCTTCTGGCGGTGGTCGAGCGGCGCTTCCGCGAGGCGTACGGCACCATCCCCGGCGCCGAGGTCGCTGTGATTGCCATGGGCAAGCTCGGCGGGCGGGAGATGACGGCGGGCTCGGATCTGGACCTCATCGTGCTCTACGATTTCGATCCCGAGCATCCCGAGAGCGACGGGCCGCGCTCGCTCGAGGGCGGGCACTATTTCGCCCGCTTCACCCAGCGCCTCATCAGCGCGCTGACCACCCCCACCAATGCCGGCCAGCTGTACGAGGTCGACCTGCGGCTGCGCCCCTCCGGCCGCTCCGGGCCGGTGGCGACCAGCCTGCCGCGCTTTGAGGTCTACCAGGCCGAGGAGGCGTGGACCTGGGAGCATATGGCGCTCACCCGCGCGCGCGTCGTCGCCGCCTCGCCCGCCTTTGCGGCGCGGGTGGAGACGGCGATCGGCGCGGTGCTGCGGCGCCGGCGCGATACCCGGCGGATCGCCGACGACATACGCGACATGCGCGCCGCCATCGCCGAGGAGAAGGGCGAGGACGAGCGCTGGGACCTGAAATATGCGCGCGGCGGGCTGATCGACATCGAGTTCGTCGCGCAGTATCTCGTGCTCGTCCACGCCGCGCGGCACCCCGCGATCATGGACACCTCGACCCTGCGCGTGATCGAGGCGGCGCGCGCCGCCGGGCTGATCGACGCCGAGGACGGCCAGCTTCTCGCCGAGGCCTGCCGGCTGCTGCACGACCTCACCCAGGTGCTGCGCCTCGCGCTGGCGGGGCCGTTCAGGCCGGCCGAGGCGAGCCCGGCGCTGCGCCGGCTGCTGGCGAGGGCCGGCGGCATGCCGGACTTCTCGACGCTGGAGGCGCGCCTGTTCGAGATCGAGGACGAGGTGCGCGCAATCTTCGGACGGGTGCTCGACCCGTCCTCCGCGTGCGGCGATCCAGAGAGCTAGAGCGCCGGGACCGGGCTGACGTCGAGCTTGTGCGCCACCAACTCGGCGATGGCGAGGCTGGCGGTGAGGCCGGGCGATTCGATGCCGAAGAGCTGCACCAGCCCCGGCACGCCATGCTCCTGCGGCCCGTCGATACGGAAATCGGCCGCCGGCACGCCGGCCGGCACGATCTTCGGCCGGATGCCGGCATAGGCGGGCTGGAGCGCGCCGTCGGGCAGGGCCGGCCAATAGCGGCGGATCGCGGCGTAGAACGCGTCGCCGCGCGCCGGGTCGACCCCGTAGTCGCGCGTGACGATCCACTCCGTGTCGGGCCCAAAGCGCGCCTGCCCGCCGAGATCGAGCGTCAGGTGCACGCCGAGCCCGGCCTGCTCGGGCACCGGGTAGACGAGGTGGGTGAAGGGGGCGCGGCTCGACAGGGTGAAATAGGACCCCTTGCAGAAGAACGCCTCCGGCACCGCAGCGGCCGGAATGCCCTCGATCGCCCGCGCCAGCGGCACCGCGCCGTGGCCGGCGGCGTTGACGAACAGCCGGCAGGCGAGCCGCATCGGCGCCTCGCCGCCCACCTCCAGCGTGAAGCCCTCGGCTCCGGCGGTCCCGGAGATGATCGGCGCGTGGAAGGCGATCATGCCGCCCGCGTCCTCCAGATCGCCGCGATAGGCGAGCATCAGCCCGTGGCTGTCGATGATGCCGGTGGAGGGTGAGAGCAGCGCCGCCTCGGCCTGCAGCGCCGGCTCCATGGCGCGCGCCTCGGCGCCGGCGAGCGGGCGCAGATCCGTGACCCCGCAGGCGCGGGCATGGGCGTCGATGGCCTCGAGCTTGGCGGTCTCCGCCGCGCTGGCGGCGACGATCAGCTTGCCGCAGCGCCGGTGCGCGATGCCTCGCTCCGCGCAATAGGCGTAGAGCGCCTCCCGGCCGGCGACGCAGAGCCCGGCCTTCAGCGTGCCCGGCGCGTAGTAGATGCCGGCATGGATGACCTCGCTGTTGCGCGCCGAGGTGTCCGAACCGATGAGGCCGGTCGCTTCCAGCACCAGCACCTCGAGACCCTGCCGCGCGAGCGCCCGGGCGATGGCGAGGCCGACCACGCCGGCACCCGCGACGACGCAGTCGACGGACGCGGTTTCGGTGGGGGCGGGGTCGGCTGGAGCGGTATCGACGGACGCAGCTTCGGGCGTGCTCATGAGGTGGCCGGGATCGGCCGCTCCGCGCGCGCATTGCGATAGTGCAGCGCCGGCCGGCCGTTGAGAGGCAGGCGGATGACGACGGTGGTACCCACGCCTTCCGACGAGCGGATGCGCATGGTGCCACCATGCAGCTCGACCAGCGACTTGGCAATGGCGAGGCCGAGGCCCGAGCCCTTGTAGGTCTTGGTGAACTGGCTCTCGACCTGCTCGAACGGCTTGCCGATCTTGGCCAGCGCACTCTTGGGGATGCCGATGCCGCTGTCCTCGATGACGAGCAGCGCCGCGCGCGAGAAGCGACGTGTGCGCACGGTGATACGCCCGTTCTCGGGCGTGAACTTGATGGCGTTCGAGATCAGGTTGAGCGCGATCTGCTTCAGCGCTCGCTTGTCGGCCTCGATGGCGACCGGCCCCTCGCTCTCGCTGGCGAGGGTGAGGTGCTTCTCGTCGGCGCGCACCGACATCACCCGGATGGCGTCGGTGACGATCTCGTCGAGCTGCACCGGCTGCAGCGCGAGCTGGAAGCGGCCGGCCTCGATCCGCGACATGTCGAGGATGTCGTTGATGACGTCGAGCAGGTAGCGGCCGGAATCGCGGATGTCGCGGCAGTACTCGTTGTACTTGTCGCTGCCGAGCGGGCCGAACAGGCCGCTCTCCATCAGCTCCGAGAAGCCGATGATGGCGTTGAGCGGCGTGCGAAGCTCGTGGCTCATATTGGCGAGGAATTCGGACTTGGCGCGGTTGGCGTCCTCGGCCCGGGTCTTCTCGTCGGCATAGTTCTGCGCCAGCTCGGCGAGCTGGAGCGCCTGCATCTCCAGCGTCTGCTGCGATTTGCGCAGGTCCGCGACCAGTGCCATCAGGCGCTTCTCGCTGTCCATGAGGCGTTCCTCATGGCGCTTCAGCGCGGTGATGTCGGTGCCGACCGAGACGAAGCCGCCATCCTTGGTGCGACGCTCGGTGATCTTCAACCAGCGCCCGCCCTCGAGCTGCGCCTCGAAGGCGCGCGCGCCTTCCTCCGGCCGGTCCTCGGCGCGCAGCGGGATGCGCAGCACCGGCTTGCGCGCCTGCTCGGCCACCGCCTCGAACGGGGTGCCGGGCGCGACATTGGCGTCGCCGAAGCCGTGCAGGCTCTGGAACTTTGAGTTGCACATCACCAGCCGGTTGGTGCTGTCCCAGAGCACGAAGGATTCCGAGATGCTCTCGATGGCGTCGCGCAGGCGCATGTCGGCAGTGGCGGTGCGCTCGGCGAGGCGGCGCTCCTCGGTGATGTCGACCGCGATGCCGACCAGATGCGGCGGCTCGCCATTCTCCTGCGCCACCACCTCGGCCCGCGCGCGCAGCCACAGCCAGTGCCCGTCGGCGTGCTTCATGCGGAACATGCGGTCGATCGAGCGTCCCGGCTTGTCGGCGATCTCCTTGGCGATGTCGTAGAGGTTGGTGTCGTCGGGATGAACGAGGGCCGAGACCTCGCCGAACGAGATCAGCTCGTCGCGCGGCTCGTGGCCGAGCATCTCGAACATGGATTCGGACCAGAACATGCGCCCGCGTCCCATGTCCCAGTCCCACAGGCCGCAGCGCCCGCGTGAGAGCGCGGTGTCGATGCGCGCGCGCACCGTGTCGTAGATGCCGTCCGCCTCGCGCGCCCGGGTCGCCTGCCAGTGGAAGGCGAAGCCGAGGATCATCAGCACCGCGCCCGTGGTGCTGAGCAGGGTGACGGTGAGGATGGTGTCGGACTGCCAGGTGTTCAGCGCCCGCCCAAGCGGCTGGATGGCGACGAGCTGGAGCGGGGTGGCGCGCAGATTGTGCACGGTGGCGAGCGCGGCCGAGCCGTCCGGCATCGCCACTTCCAGCACGCCGGCATCCTCGGCGAAGATGGTGAGCGCCTGCACGTTGACGACCAGATGGCGGATCTGCTCGGTCACGGCGGCGCGGGCGTCCTCGTCGTGCACGGCGACCACGGTGCCGGCGCTGTCGATCAGCCCGTAGCGGCGCCCGTCCTCGGCGGCGCGCGGGGGAAGGCTGGAGGCGAGCAGGGCGTCGGGGGCGGAAAGATCCGCGCCGGGCCGCCCGATCTCGCTGGCGATGGCGGTGGCGAACAGGGCCAGCTCGTCCTTCGCGCTGGCCACGGCCTCGGACCGATAGGCGCGGTTCTGGACGATCGCGGCAACCGCGACGATACCTATGAAGGCGACGATAAGCGCCGGCACCGCCTTGCGCATGAAGGGTTCGGCGTCGACCAGCCGCTGATACGCGGGTCGTGCTACCGAGCGCGCCAGACCTCGCATGGCCTGTACGCGCACGGAACCGCCCGCAGCGTTGGCGCGAGCCATCGCCGGCCTCCCCGAAGTCCCGAACCCTTTCCCAGTCGACCTGGAGGGATGTGCCGCATCTCTCCGAATCACCCTGATTTGAATCGAATCGTACCCTTCCTGTCCAGAGTCCCCAGCGAGTCAAGTTTGCGGCGAGGCAACCGAAGGGCGAGTGGGCGGTGCCTCGATAGGGGTCGCGACGCGATGGCCGATGGACGGATCGCGCGGCCCGGTGCTATGCGCTCGGCCTCATCTTTATGGGCAGGAGACGACCATGAGCGACATCTGGTTCCGCACCGGCGAAGCAACCGTGCTGGCCGCGGAAGGGCAGTTCACCGACGCGATGCCGGAGGTGCTGATCGGCTCCGTGCGCGGCCCGGCCGGGCACGCCTTCGCCTCCATGATGGGGCAGGTGCAGGGCCACACCCGCATGTTCGTGGTGCGCGACCTCAACCAGATGGTGCGCCCGGCCACCATGATGACCACCAAGGCGACGATCGAGTCGCTCGACTATGTCGAGCTGCTGGGCGGTGTGGTCCAGGGAGCGATCGGCGACGCCATCGTCGACGCGCTGATCGAGGGCATCCTGCCGAAGGACCAGGCCGACGAGATCTGCATGATCGTGATGGTGTGGCTCGATCCGCGCTGTGCGGAGGACGCGAACCTCGACAAGGCGGACCTCTACCGCACCAATTACGAGGCGATGAAGATCGCGCTGTCGCGCGCCATGAAGGGCGAGCCGACGGTCGACGAGCTGATCGCCAACCGCAAGACGATCAAGCACTACGCGCTCGAGGACGTCATCGACTACTGAGCCCGCTCAGCGCCGCGCATCCTTGTCGGCGTCGACCGGCCGCGCGGAGGCGGCGGTGCCGTTCTCGGTCACCGCCATGGTGCGCAGCGCGCCGCTCGCATCGATGTTCGAGGCCGCGATGCAGTTGCGCCCCGCCTGCTTGGCCGAATAGAGCGCCCGGTCGGCCGCCTCGATCAGCGTGGCGGGCGGCATCGGGCGCGGCGCGGGCTCGGACAGCTCGTAGACCGCGACGCCGATGCTGACCGTGACGATGCCGGGCGAACTGCCCGCATGCGCGATCCTGAGCGCGCGGACCGCTTCCAGCATGCGGCCGGCGAGCAGCGTTGCGTCGGCTTCGTTGGTGTCGGCGAGGATGGCAGCGAACTCCTCGCCGCCATAGCGGGTGATGACGTCGCCGGCCCGGCGCGCGCACCGGCGCAGCGTCTCGGCCACCCTGCGCAGGCACTCGTCGCCCTCGGGGTGGCCGTAGAGGTCGTTGTAGCTCTTGAAGTGATCGACATCGATCATCAGCAGCGCCAGGGCCGGGGTGTGGCGCCCGTTGCGGCGGATCTCGCGCGAGAGCACCTCGTCGAACTTGCGCCGGTTCGGCAGCTCGGTGAGCGAATCCATCTCCGACAGCGCGGTCAGGCGGCGATTGGCGGCGACCAGCTCGCGTTCGAGGTCCTCGCGCTGGCGTACGGTCGCGCCGAGCTCCTGCTCGATCCGCTTCTGGCGGCTGATGTCGACGCTGGTCGCCAAGAGGCGCAGCGGCTTGCCGTCGGGCGCGCGCTCCACGATGCGCCCGCGCCCCATGATCCAGATCCAGTTCCCGTTCCGGTGTTGCACCCGGTAGACCGCCTCGAACAGGTCGGTCCGCCCTTCCACGAGGTCGCGGAAGCGCCGCAGCACCTGCGGCCGGTCGTCCGGATGGACCACGCTCCACGCCACGTGCTCGCTGTCGCTGACCGCCTCGTCCTGGGCATAGCCGAGGCCGGACTTCCAGTGCGGCGAGCGCCGCACCCGGTTGGCCGGGATGTCGAGCTCCCAGATCCACTGGTTGGCGCTCTCCATGGCGAAGGCGATGCGCTGCTCCATCTCGATCAGCGTCTCGGCCATCCGCTTGCGCTCGGTGATGTCCACCAGCCCGATCGACAGCCCGGCAAGCTCGCCATTTGTGCGGAATGGCTCGGCGGAGGCGAGGAGCACACGCCCGCAGGCGCTGACGGGCAGCTCGTAATCGCTGAACGCCTCGCCGTCGCGCGCCTTCTCGAATGCGGTGGCAATGAAGGCATCGGCGCCGGGAAGCAGCAGGCCCAGATCCTCATCGAGGAGGCCGGCCAGCGGGCGGTTCATCGTCGCGGCGAAACGCTCATTGGCGGCGAGGCAGCGCCGCTCGTGGTCGACGAGGCACAAGGCGACGGGCGCGCTGAGATAGGTCGCCGCCAGTGTTGTCACATCCTGCGAAACCACCTGGAGCGATGTCTTTTCCATGTGCCGCTGGGCTATACGTTCAAAAGAACTCTATCCTCGAATTTGACGATCTGAAACGGCCTATTTGAGTGCAAGCAATTCATAGTACTTAACGCGCTCAACCGAGCGAACGGGCGACGATGTCGCTCACATCCGGCGAGAGCCCGGGGCCGTCGGCGATCCGCCTCAGCGCGCGCTCGGCGGAGCCGCGCCGCGTCGGCTCCAGCGAGCGCCAGCTCTTGAAGGCACCGAGCAGCCGTGCCGCCACCTGCGGGTTGCGCCTGTCGAGCTCCAGCACGGCATCGGCCACGAACAGGTGTCCGGCGCCGTCGGGGCGGTGGAACTGGGTCTGGTTCGCCGCCGCGAAATTGCCGATCAGCGCCCGCACCCGGTTCGGGTTGCCCATGGAGAAGGCCGGATGGCGGGTCAGCTCGCGCACCCGCTCCAGCGTCTCCGGCTCGGCGATCTGCGCCTGCAGCGCCAGCCATTTGTCGATCACCAGCGGGTCGTCGCGGAAGCGCTGGTAGAAGGCGTCGAGCGCCGCGTCGCGCTCGGCCGGCGCGTGATGGGCGAGCACCGACAGCGCGAAGAAGCGGTCGGTCATGTTGTCGGCGGTCTCGAAATGGGCGAGCGCCCGCGCGATGTCGGCCGCCTCCCCGGTGCTTGCCATCAGCTCGAGCGCGGCGTTGCGCAGCGCCCGCCGGCCGGCGGAGACCGCGTCGGGCGAATAGGCGCCGTCGGGGGCGTGGCGGCCATAGGCGCGCTCCAGCCCCGGGCGCAGCGCCTCGCCGAGCGCGCGCCGCAGCGAGCGCCGCGCGGCGTGGATCGCGTCGGGATCGACCTCGCTGCCGATCTCGCGGGCGATGTCGCCCTCCGAGGGCACCGAGAGAACCTGGGCGATGAAGGCGGGATCGAGCGTCTCGTCCTCGAGGCTCGCCCCGAGCGCCTCGATCAGCGCCTCCACCAGCGCCGTGCCGCCGCCGGACGGGGGGCCGGCGCTGGTCTTCTCGGGCGCCAGCCCGCTCGCGCTCACCAGATGGGCGAGGGCGAGCGTCTGGCCGGCCTCGAAGCGGTTGAACGGGTCGGTGTCGTGGCGGGCGAGGAACAGCAGGTCCTCGCTGGCGAGGTTGGTGGTCAGCTTCACCGGCGCGGAGAAGCCGCGGTTGATCGAGGGCACCGGCCGCGCCTCGACGTCGCGGAAAACGAAGCTCTGCTCCGGCCGGCTGACGACCAGCACCGAGCCGGCGGCGTTGGTGCCGTCATGGGGGACCAGCGGCAGGTCGCGCCCGTCGGCGCCGACGAGGCCGAGCGCGAGCGGGATCAGCATGGGCTGCTTGTCCGGCTGGCCGGGCGTCGGCACCTGCGTCTGGCGAACATCGAGCCGGTAGCTGCGCGCCGCCGCGTCCCAATGGCCGTTCACCTCGACCTGCGGCGTGCCCGACTGCGCGTACCACAGCGCGAATTGCGAGAGGTCGGCGCCGTTGGCGTCGGCGAAGCAGGTGAGGAACTCCTCCACCGTCGCGGCCTGCCCGTCATGGCGGTCGAAATAGAGGTCCATGCCGGCGCGGAAGCCTTCCTCGCTCAGCAGCGTCTTCAGCATCCGCACCACCTCGGCGCCCTTCTCGTAGACGGTGGCGGTGTAGAAGTTGTTGATCTCGCGATAGGTCGCCGGCCGCACCGGATGCGCCAGCGGGCCGGCATCCTCGGCGAACTGGTGGCTCTTCAGCAGCCGCACGTCGGCGATGCGCTTGACCGGGCGCGAGCGCTGGTCGGAGGAGAACTCCTGGTCGCGGAAGACCGTCAGCCCTTCCTTGAGGCAGAGCTGGAACCAGTCGCGGCAGGTGATGCGGTTGCCGGTCCAGTTGTGGAAATATTCGTGGGCGATGATCGCCTCGATATTGGCGTAGTCCGCGTCGGTCGCGGTCTCGGGGCTGGCGAGCACGTATTTGTCGTTGAAGACGTTGAGCCCCTTGTTCTCCATCGCCCCCATGTTGAAGTCGGCCACGGCGACGATGTTGAACACGTCGAGGTCGTATTCGCAGCCGAACACCTCCTCGTCCCAGCGCATGGAGCGCTTCAGCGCGTCCATGGCGTAGCCCGCGCGCCCCGCCTTGCCGGGCTCGACATAGATGCCGAGCTCGACCTCCTTGCCGGTGGCGGTGACGAAGGGCTCGGTGATGCGGTCGAGCTTCCCGCCCACCAGCGCGAACAGGTAGCAGGGCTTCGGCCAGGGATCGTGCCAGACGGCGAAGTGGCGGGTGGTGCCCTCGACATCGCCGCTGTCAACCTTGTTGCCGTTGCCGAGCAGCACCGGGGCCTCCTCGCACTCGGCTTCGATGCGGGTCGTGTAGACGGCGAGCACGTCCGGCCGGTCCGGGAAATAGGTGATGCGGCGGAAGCCCTCGGCCTCGCACTGGGTGCAGTAGGTGCCGCTGGAGCAGTAGAGGCCCATCAGCTTGGTGTTGGCCGACGGGTCGAGCACGGTCTCGATCGTCAGCACCAGCGGGTCCTGCGGCGGGGCGAGGATGGTGAGCGAGGAGGGGGTGGCGGCGTAGCCGGCGCCGGCCAGCGGCGCGCCGTCGAGCGCCACCGATTTCAGCTCCAACTCGTCGCCGTCGAGCACGATCGGCGCGCCGGGCCGGCCGAGCGGGTTCGGGCGCATGCCGAGCCGGACCACCACGCGGGTCGCCTGCGGATGCAGGCGCACGTCGAGGTCGACGGTGTCGACCAGCCAGTCCGGCGGGCGGTAGTCAGTCAGGCGGACGGGCTGGGGATCGGCATCGCGCATCGCATCACTCCTGCAGGCGGGCCGCCAACAAGTAGGGCCTCCGCCGGGCGACAGGAAGCCCCCTCCGGCACACGCGCCTACCGCGAGCGGTCTCGTCGGGCCACGTCGCCGCTGCGGCGGATAGCGAGAGTGCCCCGGAATTGCCCCAATGAATTTCGGAACCCGTCGGAAGCTCACCGGTTAGTCCGATGCCGTCCATGGGGTGTCGGGCGGTGAAGGGGGGCGGATAAAGTCGTTCCGCGAGGTGTTATGGTATGAAATCGTCGGCCGTTACCGACCGCTTTGACGCATTGGATGCTTGGCGCGGTCTCGCCGCAATCATGGTTTTAATTTACCATTTCATCTATATCGTCAAATTAGACTTTATTTATTCGCGTTTCGTGACCAACGCTTACCTTTTCGTCGATTTCTTCTTCGTCCTCTCCGGCTTCGTCGTCTGCCACGCCTATCGCGACCGCATGGGAAGCGCTCGCCAGGCGGGCGGCTTCCTGTTGCGCCGCATCGGCCGGCTGTGGCCGCTTCATCTCACGGTGCTGTTCGCGCTGATGCTGGGGGTCATGGCCGTCAATCTCGGCGGGCGCCTGCCCGACAGCCTGATGATCGAGGCCGGGACCGGCGGCTATTCCATGCAGGGCCTGCTGCTGAACGCGGCGCTGCTCAATTCCATGGGCTTCTACGGCGTCGCCTGGAACGGGCCGGCCTGGAGCATCGGGGCCGAGTTCTACACCTATGTGCTGTTCGCCGCCGTGCTGCTGGCGGCCGGCTCGCGCCGGCTGCTGCCGGTCGCGCTGGCGCTGTCGCTGGCGTCGACCGTCACGCTGCTGATCGTGGCGCCGGCCTACATGAACTCCACCGCCGATTACGGCTTCCTGCGCTGCATCGCCGGCTTCTTCGCCGGTGTCGGCGCCTATCACCTGCATGAGCGCATGCGCGGCCGCGCGCTTCCGGCGGCGACGGTGCTGGAGATTGCGGCCGTGCTGCTCGCCGGCCTCTTCATCGTCGCGGCCGGCATGGGGCCGGACAGCGCAAGCCCGCTCAGCGTGGCGGCGCCGGCGGTGTTCGCGCTCGCCATCCTCGTCTTCGCCCGCCAGGGCGGCTTGGCCTCGCGGCTGCTCACCACGCGTCCGTTCCGCGCGCTCGGCGCGTGGTCCTATTCGATCTACCTGATCCACATGCCGCTGCTGATCCTGCTCGGCTTCGGCCTGTGGCTCTATGGCGACGTCA
This sequence comes from Ancylobacter mangrovi, assembly GCF_024752335.1. Taxonomy (NCBI): domain Bacteria; kingdom Pseudomonadati; phylum Pseudomonadota; class Alphaproteobacteria; order Hyphomicrobiales; family Xanthobacteraceae; genus Ancylobacter; species Ancylobacter mangrovi. The sequence continues at coordinate 391,919 of NZ_JANTHY010000001.1, forward strand.
CCGGCGCGTCGCTGAAGGTGAAGACCGAGGTGCTGGGCGATCCCAAGCTGCTCTACGATCTCGGCCACCCGCTGGCGGCGACGGCGCTGCTGGTCGCCTTCGCGGCGGCGGTGATCGCGCTCGCCTCGCTCAGCTACCGCCTGATCGAGGTGCCCTGGCGCGACCGTTTCGCCCGCCTTGCGCGCAATCACGAAACGTCCGGCCGCACGCTCGCCCCGCTGCCGCCGCGCTCGGTGGCGCCGACCCCGGTGCCCGTGCGGGTGAGCCGCGACCTGCGGCGCTGACGGGGACGGGCGGGTTCCGCGCAGACTACCTCTTGCGCGTCACCTCGACGCCGGCATCGCGGAAGATGCCGGCGATCGGGGCGGCGGGCTTGTGCACCTCGACCCGCACCTTCTCGACGCTGGAATAGCGCGCCAGCACCGCCGCGGCGATGGCGTCGGCGAAGGCCTCGATCATCTGGAAGCGCCGTCCGGTCGAGACCTCGTGGATGACCGCGAACACCTTCTCGTAGCCGACCGTCAGCTCGTAATCGTCGGCCGCCGCCGCCGGCCGCGTGTCGAGCCACCAGTCGATATCGACGACGAAGCGCTGGCCGAGCCGCGCCTCCTCCTCATGGAGGCCGTGATGGGCGTGCAACTCGACGCCTCGAAGGAAGATGCGGTCGGACATGGGGTTTTCCGGGGCTCAGGCGGGCGTGAGGGCGGCGGCGAGGAGGCCGACGGCGACCGCCGGCGCGCAGTCGGCAGCGTCGCTGGAAAGCGCGGCATCGTCCGTCAGCACGTCGGCGAGATCGAGATAGGCCATGGCGCGCCGTTCCGCGAGCCGGGCGGCGAGAAAGCGCCCGACGCCCGCCCCGACGAGGAGGCCGGGCTCGCTCTCCATGCCGGAGGCGACGCAGTCGAGCGCGCGCGACAGGCGATGGAGCTGCGCCTCGGCGAGGTGTCGGGCGAGGGCGCGCGCCGCGCCGAGGTTCGAGGGCGTGAGGTCCTCTCCCACCATGCGCAACAGGCGACGCGCGCTGGCCTCGGCCGTCTTCGGCCCGCCATCGGCGCTGGGGTGGAGGTCCGCCGCTTCCGGCAGGTCGCCGGTCAGGCGGTGGATGTCGGCGCTGGTGGCGTAGAGCTCGGCCATCATCGGCACCCAGCGCCCGCCGAACGGCGCCTCCGTCGCGAGCGCCATCACCGGCGTGCGCACCGCACCGCTGTAGATCAGCTCATTGCTGGCGAGCCGCTCGGCGTCGCTGAAGCCGCGCGCTGCGACGCGCCCGGAGCCGAAGGGGATGAGGTCGGCGGTGGTCGAGCCGATGTCGAGCAGGATGCCCTCGGGCAGCAGATGGGCGAGCACCGCCGCGGTCGCGTACCAGTTGGCCGAAGCGATGGTCGCGGCATGGGCCGCCGCCTCCTCGGCCGGCACGAAGCCCTCCGGCCCGGCGAACAGGGCGAGCGGCGCCCCGGCCAGTTCCTCGATCAGGATCGCCGCCGTGCCGACCACGCCCGCATGCCGGTCGGGCCACAGGTCGGCGAGCTCGGCGGTCATGGTGGCGGCGGAGGGGATGCCGGGCGGAAACTCCGCCCGCAGCGTGCGCAGCGCCTCGTGCAGGTGCTCCGCCCCCTTCCACACCGGGCAGGCGGCGATCCGCACCGCCTTGAGACGGCCGTCGCGGCCGAAGGCGGCGAGCTTCACATGCGCGCCGCCGATGTCCCATGCCAGACGTGCGATGCTCATCGGGCGATCACCTCGACCGGCAGCGCTGGCGGCAGGTGCGGCAGGTCCGGCACCGCGCCGTCGCGGATCAGCTCGGCGACGAAGGCGAGCGGGTTGACGCCGAGCGCCTGCCGCAGCCCGGCATAGCTGGTGGTGAGGCGGGGATTGACCTCGACCACCACCGGCCCGTCGGGCGTCGCGATGTAGTCGAGGCCGACGATGCCGTGCAGGCCGGGCAGGGCGGCGCCCACCTTCGCGCCCAGCGCGCGCAGAGCGTCGTCGACCGGCTGCGCGCCGACCATCACGCCCCGGAAGCTGAGCCGGCCGTCGGCCCGGTCGATGTTCTGCCGGTTGGCGGCGAGCACATGGGTGCGCCCGGACTGGCACAAAAGGCTGAGGCTCGAGGGCACGCCCTCCACATAGGGCTGCACGATCGCCCGCGCCGGGTAGGGACCCTGCGGCCGGCCGGCGCACACCGTCACGTCGAGCGCGCCGGCGCCGTCGTCGGGCTTGACCACGAACGGGCCGCCGGCGTCGGCCGGCACTTCGTCGACACCCCAGGTCGGCACCGTCGCGACGCCGGCCGCGGCGAGGATCGCGGCCGTGCGCTTCTTGCTCGAACAGTTGCGCAGCGTCGAGGCATCGGAGGCGACGACACGCCGGTTGAGGGTACGCAGTTCGGCGACGAAACGCTCGAGTATGCCGTCGGTCTCCGGCGCGATCGGCCAGCAGCAATGCGCCTCGGCCGCCAGCCGGTTCCACGCCGCGCGCGCATCCTCGCCCGGGGCGAGCGGGGTCGAATGGCCGCGCGGGGGCGGGGGCAGGCGGGCGTCATGCGTCGTGACGACGCTGATGCCGGGAAGATCCTCCAGATCGCCGATAAGCGCATCGCGCATCAGCGTTCCTTCGGCTATCAGGCCGTCGGGAAGGTCCTCTCCGACGAAGCCGCCGGCGGTGACCGTTTCGCAGACGAAGACGAGCATCAGCACATCCTGCGGGGTTTGGAGCGGTGGAACTTATACCGGTGATCGACCTGATGGGAGGGGCCGTCGTACATGCGCGGCGCGGCGAGCGCTCCGCCTACCGGCCCATCGAGACGCCGCTCTCCGCCGGCTCGGCGCCGCTCGACGTGGCCGCCGGCCTGCTGGCGCTGGCGCCGTTCACGAGCCTCTACGTGGCCGATCTCGACGCCATCGCCGGCCGGCCGGGCCATGACGCGGCGCTGGCCGAGCTCGCGGCCCGCCATCCCGGCCTCGCGCTCTGGGTCGATGCGGGCGAGGCGGAAGCCCCGCGCGTCGAGCGGCGGGCGGCCGCCGGGCCGGGGCGCTCCGTGGTCGGCAGCGAGACCATGGCGGATCTCGCCTTGGGCCTCGCGGCGATCCGCGCGGGCGCGGCGGCGCTGTCGCTCGACTACGGGCCCGAGGGCCCGCGCGGGCCGGCGGAGATCCATGCCGAGGCCGGGCTCTGGCCGGAGGCGGTCATCGTCATGACGCTCGCCCGGGTCGGGGCGGGCGAGGGGCCGGACTTCGGCCGCCTCGCCGGCATCGTGGCGCGGGCCGGCGCGCGGCGGGTCTATGCCGCCGGCGGGGTCCGCCACGCCGACGATCTGGCGCGGCTCGCGGATCTCGGCATTGCCGGGGTTCTGCTTGCGAGCGCGCTTCACGACGGGCGGCTCCCGGCGGCGGCGATCGCGCGCTTCATGGCCTGAGGCTCCCGCCCGTCAGCAGGTCGGTGAACAGCGTCGCCACCGTGAGGTCGGCGCTGGTGCCGGGATTCAGCCCGCGCGCCTTCAGCGAGACGTCGAACGGCAGCAGCGCGGCGTGGCGCGTCGCGTCCGGGGCGCGGAAGTCGATCCGCGGCAGCAGCGCCGCCGCCTCCGCGCGGACCGCCTCGGCGATGTCGATCCCGGATTTGCGGGCGATGTGGCTGTCGGGGAAGGCGGCCATGAAGCCCAGATGCACCGCTTCCGTCCGCGCTTCGGCGGGCGCGTTGGCGAGCGCGCGCAGGCGCGGCAGGCCGAACTCGAAGATGTCGGCGAAACCGGTGACGAACTGGCGGGCGATGCTGTCGCGCGCCGCCGCCAGCCCCATCGCCTCCACCAGCCCGATCCGCACCGGGCCGGTCACGTCGTGCTCGGTGGCGCGCCCGAGGCCACCGGGATTGGCATGGGTGATGGCGCGGAAGGTAGCCGCCGCGTCCTCCATGTCGAGCCCGTCCAGCGCCGCGCGAAGCCGCGCGCGGAGCCCTTCGGCCGTCGGCGCGGGGCCGGCGGATTCGGCGGCGGAGGCAAGCGGCGCGCACAGCAGCACGATGCCGAGATTGGTGTTGAGCCCGGCGGCGGCGAGCGAGGCGTCGACCGCCTGCTCGATCCGCGCGCCGACCCGCGCGCCAACCGCCGCGATATGAGGGGCGGCGGCGTCGGCCGCCCGCTCGAAATGGGCGACCTCCATGCCATGGCCGGCGCCGTGGCGGTGGACGTTGCCCACCTTGAGCGCGTTGAGCTCCGCCCGGCAGGCGGCGCGGAAGGCGGCCGCGACGCCGGCGGCGATGTCCTGCGGGCTCATAGGGCCGGCACCGGCCCCAGTGCGCGCAGCAGGTGCCCCGCCAGGGCCGCGGCGATGTCGATGTCCGTGGTCTTCTGCAGGCCCTTCCAGGCCGGCATGGAGTTCACCTCGAGCACGGTGAAATTGCCCTGCGCGTCCTCGATCAGGTCGACGCCGGCATAGTCGGCGCCGACCGCCGCGGTGGCGCGGATGGCGAGCTCGGCCGCGCGCGGGTCGGCCGGGGCGGCGACGCCGACGGCGCCCTGGTGGATGTTGGTGACCCAGCGCGGCGAGCGGCGCAGCATCGAGGCGACGACGGTCTCGCCGATCACGAACACCCGCCAGTCCTCGAAGGCCTCATCCGAGGCGCGAGCCACGAAGTCCTGCAGGTAGTAGACCGAGCCTACCTTCTCGCGCTCGGGCAGCGGCGCGCGCGGCGCGATGCGCTTGATGCCGCGCCCCTGTGCCCCGAACAGCGGCTTCAGCACCATGTCGCCCGGCGCCTCGTCGACCAGCGCCTGCATCGCCTCGCGGCTCTCGCGCACGAAGGTGCGCGGCGTCGGCAGGCCGGCACGGGCGATGAGGAAGCTGGTCATGCTCTTGTCGACGCAGCGCTCCACCGCGCGCGCGTCGTTCATCACCTTCACGCCGAGCTCGCGCAGCGCATGCAGCAGGCCGAGCCGGGCGGTGATCTGCTCGGTTGTGCCGTTGGCGATCAGCCGCACGAAGGCGGCGGCCGGCAGCCGGTCGCCGAAGCCGGGCAGCATCAGCCCGTGCGGGGTCTCGCCGATGGCGAAGCCGCAATCGTTGAGCGAGAGCACGACCACGCCGAGGCCCTCGGCCTCGATCGCCGCCTTGAGCCGGCGCGTGTGCCAGTCGGCATCCTCGGTGAAGATGACGACCGTATCGCTGAGAGGCGCGCTCATGCGAAGGAGCGTTCCAGTATGTCCTCGTGGAAGGCGCCGAAGGTGAAGCTGTGCCCGGTCTCGAGCGCGGTCACCGTCACCCGCGCCGGGCTGAACAGCATCGGGTCCATGGCGTAGAAGTCGCCATTATAGGCGGTGAAGATTTCCGCGAAGGTCCGCCCGTGGTCGCGCGAGGACGAGCTCGGCAGCCCCTCGGCGAGCTCGCGCGCCTCGTTTTCCGGTCCCTCCACGAAGAGCTGCACATTGCCGCCATAGAGCGTGGCGTCGTTAGTGCGGCCCATGGCCGAGACGAAGTCCGGCGCCGGCGGGGGCAGCGGCGAGGAGCCGATGCCGTCCACCACCCGCTCCAGCGGGAAGTGCAGCGCGTGGGTCTTGTGCAGCGCCACTTCCAGCACGCGGGCGACGATCTGCACCGTGCCGGCGAGGCTGGAGGTGGGGGTGAGGATCAGCGTCAGCCGCTCCGGGTCGACGCCGCAATCCTGCGCGATCCGCGCCACCAGCGTGTCGGGCGGCAGGCGGTCGACCTCCAGCACCAGGCAAGCCTCGTCGGCGCGGTCGCGGTAGCCGAGCTCCTCGAACAGCGTCTCCTTGGCCCACAGCGCCCGGGCCGGACCGGAACCGAGGGCGAAGAAGTCGCCCTCCGCGAGGCTCCAGCCGGCATACTGGCTGCCGAGGCAGGCCAGCACCGGATCGGCGGTGGTGACGGTGATCATGTCGGCCCAGCGCGCGAAGCGCCCGCCCGAGGCGATGCCGACCGAGCCGAGTCCGCCGAGGCAGATCTCGGCGATCCGCCGTCCCGCTTCCATGCCGCCGCGCGCGTTGATTCCGGCGTCGACCAGCCGCGCCCCGCAGGGGCTGCGCGTCACGTCGAGCCGCAGCGGTCCCGCCTTGGCGACGAGGTCCTCGACAAGCGGGGCGGCGAGGTTGGAAACGCTCGGGCGCAGGTTGCGAATATGCTCGCCCATGAAAATCACTCCGCAGCCTTGCGGCTGGCCATGCTTAGGTCGTGCCACAGTTGATCCTGGCGCCGTGCCAGCACGTCGCGAACCTCGCTGACGTCCCGCCCGGCGGCGAAAAGGGTACAGATCGGCTCGCCGGCCTCGATCCGCGTGCCTTGCGGCGGACGGTCGGCGACCCAGTCGGGAAGCGGGTCGAGCCGCATCTCGAACGAGGAGGGGGCGTAGAAGATCGCCGCCCCGCGCACCGTGCCGGCCGCTTCCGGGGTCAGCAGCGCGAGTTCGGGAAGCTGGCCCTCGCACGCCTCGAAATGCAGCCGCAGCAGCGGCGGCAGCGGGGCGTGGTCGAACACGTCGAGCGAGGCGCCCGGGCGCGGATTGACCTCGATGAGGCTCCATCCCTCGTCCAGCAGCAACAGGTCGGCGCTGGCGAGCCCGGCGATGCCCGCCGCGCCGACCAGCCGGTCGAGCGCCGCGGCGATCGAGGCCTCGATCTCGGGGTCGAGGCGGATCGGCCCCGCGGCGCCCCCATAGCGATAGGGCGCGTCCTCGCAGGGTGCGCACCACTGCTCCGAGAAGGCGAGCAGGCGCGCCTGGCGCCGGTCGCCGAGGAACAGGGCGGAGACGGTGCGGCCCTCGAGCCGCTCCTGCAGGTACCAGCCCCGCCCGCGCGCCTCCTCGGCCGGCCGCACGTGCCAGCCGCCGGAGCCGCCGATGCGCTTCTCCAGCGTCGTCACGCCCCCGGGGGCGCGGTCGGCGAAGATGCGCGGATGAGGAACGCCGAGATTGTGCAGCAGCCGCTCCAGCATCATCGGCTCCTTGAGCCAGGCGAGGGTCGGCCGGCCGTTGCCGACCAGCCGGAACCGCCTCGCGAGCTCTTCCACCACCTCGGGCGCGTGCTCGAAGCCGGTGCCGAGCACGACCGGAACGTCCGGCCCGGCATGGATCGCGAGCTGCTCGAAAAGGTCGTCCGGATCGATGGCGAAGGCGCCGGTCCGCCGGAGCGGAATCGCGGCGACGGCGAATTCGCGCGTGTCGTCGTCGCCGAACAGGTCGAGGACGAGCGCGCGCAGCCCCGCGCGCCGTGCGGCGGCGGCGAGACCCCGGGCGGCAATGCCGACAATGACGACATCTGCCGTATCCTTAGGCGACGATGGATCGTGCGAGAATGAAGGCATCCTCGAATCCGAAAGAGAGGGCCGCGGTTGCAACTCGCATACGCTGCAACAGCTCGTGCTGCACGCGGTATTTGAGGTGGCCGATGGTCAGTGCGCCAATGCCGAGCGCACCGTTCGCAAGAACCTTGCCATCCGCGTGGGCATCGATGCCGGCAATGCCCGAGGGCGGAACCGCGTTCACATCCGCGGCCACGGCCAGCCGGCCCGCGCTCGCCAGCACGTCGGCCGAGAGGATCTCGACGCCCGCGCGCCCGCAGGCGAGCACGATCTCGGCCTCGGCGATGAGCGCGCGCTTCTCCTCGTCGGTGCGCCCCGAGGCGCTTTCGAGGTCGACGTCGAACCGCCGCTTGAAGTCGCGCGCCTTGGTGGCAACGGCCTCGATGTCGCGATGGCTGACCAGCGTCACCTCGGCGCCGGCCTGCGCGGCGATCACGCCGGCAATGCCGCCCACCACGCCCGTCGCGCCATAGACCTGCACCCTGGCGCCCTTGATACCTTCGGGGCGGGTCGGGCGCAGCTTGCGCTCCACCTCGGCGACCATGGCGGCGGCGGTGGTGAAGGAGCCGGCGGGATCGACGAAGACCGAGATCTCGAACGGCGGGAAAAGCACGCTCTTCGCCTTGTCGGCCATGTCGAGCGCGAGGCTGGCATCCTTGCCGCCGATGAACAGCCCGGTGCGCGGGGCGGCGTCCGGGTGGCGCGAGAACATCATGTCCTGAGTGAGGTCACCCACCTCGTCCAGCGTCACGCCGGAATAGGGCAGGATGGTCGCATAGCCGGCATCGACCGCCATGTTCACGTCGAAGGGCGAGACGTGGCGCAGCGGCGAGAGGATGTGGAGAATCGGGGCGTAGTCCGCCATGTCGTTTCATTCCCGAGTGGAATCGGGCCTTGCGGCCTCTGTTGAGGAGATGAAGAGCGACGCGGGCGTTCCGCCAATCCGCCGCTAGCACTGCTCGACGCAGGCAAGCCACTCGATCCGTGCGCCGGCATTGCCGCCGCGCACGCAGTCGAAAGCCAGAGCGGACCGATGCCCGAAACGGGCGCGCGCCTCGCTCATGATCCGTTCGCCGTCTTCCGGACTGCCGATAATGGCGAATCCGGTGGGGCCCCAGGAACTTTGGCCGAGTCCGCGCAGTCCGCGGTTCTCCAGCCAGTCCATCACCTCGGCGACCGAACTGCTTGTATAGCGGCCACCCTGGGCATCCGCATAGTGCTCGCCCAGAAGTCGCTGCATTTCGCCGACCGCGGCGCTGAAGTAATCCACATCCCCTTCGGCCAGCGCCGGCAGCGCCACCATCACCGTGAGCCGCGCCATATGGCCGGCCAGCGTGTCGGCGAAGGGCGGCAGGCTGTCCATCGCCGAGGATTCGGCCGTGCCGCTAAGCCCTTGATGGCTACTGTCATATACCAGCAGGATGCGCCAGTGCTCGGGGAAGGGCAGGCGCGAGAGGATCGGCGGCGGGGCGTTCGAGCCGGGCTTCTTGCCACCGTCGAGGATCACCCCGCCCTGGGTGAACGCGCCGATGCCGATCGATGAGCGCGCCCCGCGACCCAACGCCGCGCCGATCTCGCGCGGCGTGAGCGTCAGGCCGCGCAGCAGGCACAGCCCGGTCGCCGCGGCGAGGCCGAGCTGGGTGCCAGAGCCGAGGCCGGAATGGGGCGGCAGCGCGGCTTCCACCGTCACCTCGACGGCGGGATCGAGATCGAAATGGCGCGCCGCCTTCTCCACCGCCGCCAGCGCCCGGTCGGCATCGGGACCGGAGGCGGAAAGCCGCGCCGCGCGGCGCATGCGCAGCACGGTTGCCGGACGGTCGAGCGTGATGCCGAGGCTGCCGAAGCGGCGGCCCAGCGTGCCGGCGAGATCGATGAAACCCAGATGCAGGCGGCCCGGCGCGGCGATGCGCACCGCGCGGTCCTCCTCCTGCCTGTTCGCCGCTTTCAGATCGAGCGTCGTCTTGTTCACGGGCGTGTCCTCAGGCTTCATCGTAAGGCGCGGAAGGCGGCGAGGACAAGCACGGGCGAATCTCACCATGCGTGAACGGGGTTTGCCGCACCCCCCGTGACCGTGCTACCGAATCGGCCAGCGCAGCCCGCGACAGAATGGGCGCGCGGCCAGGAGGATGCCCGAAATGGCGGTGGATCCGAATACGATCGATCCCAAGAAAACCCTTGCCGACGAGGAGGTTGCCGCGCGCCTTGCCGCCGAGCTGCCGCAGTGGAAGCTGGTCGACGGCTGGATCCGGCGCACCTACCGCACCTCGAGCTGGAAGGGCACGCTGATGGTGATCAACACCGTCGGCCATCTCGCCGAAGCCGCCTGGCACCATCCCGACCTCACCGCCTCCTATGCCTGGGTCGAGGTGCGACTGATGTCGCACGACGCCAAGGGCATCACCGAGCGCGATCTGCAGCTTGCGAAGAAGATCGAGGACGTCGTCGGCTGGCAGCCCGGCATCGAGCCGGAAAGCGCGCTCGAAGGCACGCCCCGCAGCGATCTTCGCTTCGCCTACATCAAGTATGATTGAGACCATGGCCGAGGCTTCTCTCCGGACGATCGACGACGTGGTCTGCGGCTTCTGCGGACTGGGCTGCGACGACCTCACGGTCGAGGTCGAGGGCCGCGAGGTGCGCGCCAGCGGCGCGGTCTGCCCCGAGGCGGCACGGCTGCTGCGGCGCATGGACATGCCCGATCGCGGGCCGAGCGTCGCCGGGGCCCCCGTGAGTCTGGACGAGGCGACGCAGGCGGCGCGGCGCCTGCTCGGCGAGGCGCGCGCCCCGGTCTTCGCCGGGCTCGGCGTCGACATGGCGGGCGCGGGCGCGCTCGCCGACCTCGCCGTGCGGTTCGGCGGCGTGCTGGACCATTACGCCTCGGACGGCCTTTTCGCGAACTATGCCGCCGCCCAGCGCACCGGCTGGCTCTCCACCACGCTGGCCGAGGTGCGCAACCGCTGCGACCTGCTGCTGGTGCTCGGCGAGGACCCCGCGGCGACCTGGGGCCGGCTGTTCGAGCGCCTCTATCCTGAAGCGCCGCTGTTCGCCGGGGCGCCGCGCCGGGTGGTGTTCCTCGGCGGCGCGCCGGGCGAGAAGGCGCGCCGGCAGCTTGCCGGCGCCGAGGTCTCCCATCTCGCGGCTGACGACGTGGTGGCGGCGCTCGAGGCGCTCGGCGTGTTCGCCGCCGGCGGCCAGCCGCCCGGCACCAGCTTCGGCGGCGTGCCGGCGCAGGACATCAGCGCGCTGGCCGAGGCGCTGCGCGGGGCGCACTACGCGGTCGTCACCTGGAATGCGGGCGGCCTCGCTCAGGGCGACCTCGTCGCCGAGTTCGCCACAAAGCTGGTCGATTCCATCAATCTGGTGACCCGTGCCGGCGTGTTCCCGCTCGGCGGGCGCGACAACATCATCGGCGTGAACCAGCTGCTGCTGTGGCGGCTCGGCTACCCGCTGCGCACGGCGGTGCGCGGGCAGGCGAGCGCGCATGACGGGGCGCTCTACGCCACCGGGCAGGCGCTGGCCGATGCCGACCTTCTGGTGTGGACCTCGGCCTTCCGGCCCGAGCCCCCGCCCGCCTTTTCGGGCAAGGTGATCGCCCTTGCCCATCCCGATACTCAATTCGACAAGGAACCGGATGTCCTTATCCCGGTCGGCACCCCCGGCGTTGACCACGCCGGCACGGTGTTCCGGATGGATTCCATAGTGAGCATGCCGCTCGGCGCCCTGCGCGTCGCGACGCTTCCGAGCGTCGCCGAGGCTGCGCGAGGCCTGGCGGAGGGATGAATGAGACTGAGGCTGAAGGGCGGGCGCCTGCTCGACCCGGCCAATGGCGAGAACGGGGTCGCGACCGGAACGCGGCGCGACATTGAAATCCTCGACGGGCGCATCGTCGCCCCGACCGGCCTGCCGGCGAGCGCCGAGTACGACCTCGGCGGCGACGTCGTCATGGCCGGCGGCATCGACCTGCACAGCCACATCGCCGGCGGCAAGATGAACCTCGCCCGGCTCCTCATGCAGGAGGACCGGGCGGCCTATCCCGAAATGCCGGGGGATTTCTGCGGTTGCGGCGGCGGGCGGGCGGTGCCGACGGCGCATGCCACCGGCTGCCGCTACGCCCAGCTCGGCTACACCACGGTGTTCGAGCCGGCGATGCTGGGCGCGAACGCGCGCGGCGCCCATCTCGAGATGGCGGACATCCCCAATCTCGACACCGGGGCCTATCTGGTTCTGGGCAATGACGATTACTTCCTGCGCCTGCTCGCGGCCGGCGCCGGGCAGGAGCAGATCAACGCCTATGTCGGCTGGATGATCGAGGCGACGCAGGCCTTCGCGATCAAGATCGTCAATCCGGGCGGCATCAACGCGTTCAAGTTCAACGCCCGCAAGATGGACCTCGACGAGGCCAACCCGCATTACGGCTCGACGCCGCGCGACGTGCTGACCACGCTGATCCGCGCGGTGACCGAGCTCGGCCTGCCGCACCCGATCCACCTGCACGGCTGCAATCTCGGCGTGCCGGGCAATGACGAGACCACGCTCGCCACCATCCGCGCGGCGGAAGGACGGCGGCTGCACCTCACCCATCTACAGTTCCACTCCTACGGCACCGAGGGGGACCGCCGGTTCTCCTCCTCGGCGGCGCGGATCGCGGAACTGGTGAACGCCAATCCGAACATCTCGGTCGATGTCGGGCAGGTGATGTTCGGCCAAACCGTCACTGCCTCGGCCGACTACATGTCGCAGTACCGCAACCGCGGCATCGCCACGCCGAAGAAGTCGATCGGCATGGACATCGAGCTCGACGCCGCCTGCGGCGTGGTGCCGTTCGAGTATCGCGACAAGTCCTTCGTCAACGCGCTGCAATGGGCGATCGGGCTGGAGCTGTTCCTGTTGGTGGAGGATCCGTGGCGGATCTTCCTCACCACCGACCACCCCAATGGCGGGCCGTTCACCACCTATCCGCACCTCATCCGGCTGCTGATGGACCGCGACTTCCGCAACGCCCAGCTCGCGACGCTGCACAAGGCGGCGCAGAAGCACACGCTCATCGGCGAGATCACCCGTGAATATTCGCTGGAGGAGATCGCCATCCTCACCCGTGCCGCGCCCGCGCGCATCCTCGGGCTGAAGGACAAGGGCCATCTCGGCCCGGGTGCGGTGGCGGACATCGCGGTGCATCGCGAGGATTCCGACCGCGAGGCGATGTTCTCGACCTCGCGCTTCGTGTTCAAGAACGGCCGGCTGATCGTGAAGGACGGCGAGGTGGTGGAGCTGGCGCAGGGCACCACCCACGTCGCCCGGCCCGAATTCGACCGCTCCATCGAGACCGACATCGGGCGCTGGTTCGACGAGGCGGTGGGGCTGAAGGCGAAGCATTTCCGCATTGCCGACGGCGAGCTGAGGGCGGGCGCCGGGCCGACCATCCTCAAATGCGAGGGGGTGGCGCCATGATCATCAACGGCGTCGAGATCCGCGACACCTTCGCGGAAGCCTTCCCGATGGTCGGCACCCGCCTCATCGTCACCGCCGACACGCCCGAATGGGCGCTTACCGCCGGGCGCACCACCACCGGCTTCGCCACCTCGGTCATCGGCTGCGGCTGCGAGGCGGGGATCGAGCGCACGCTGGCGCCGGAGGAGACGCCGGACGGGCGGCCGGGCGTGGCGCTGCTGATCTTCGCGATGGACTTCAAGCAGCTCAAGACCGTGGTGCCGCTGCGCCTCGGCCAGTGCGTGCTCACCTGCCCGACCACGGCCTGCTATGCGGGCATCGAGGGCGGCAAGCGCGTGCCGCTGGCCAAGACCATCCGCTACTTCGCCGATGGGCACCAGATCTCCAAGAAGATCGGCGACAAGCGCTTCTGGCGCCTGCCGGTGATGGAGGGCGAGTTCGTCTGCGACGAGGACACCGGCTCGGTGGAAGGCGTGGGCGGCGGCAATTTCCTCATCCTCGCCCGCTCGCGCGGGCAGGCGCTGAAGGCCGCCGAGGCCGCCGTGGTCGAGATGGGCAAGGTCGAGGGCGTCATCCTGCCGTTCCCGGGCGGGGTGGTGCGCTCGGGCTCCAAGGTCGGCTCGAAATACAAGGGCCTGTTCGCCTCCACCAACGACGCCTATTGCCCGACGTTGCGCGGCACCGTGCCGAGCCAGCTTCCGGCCGAGGTCGGCTCGGTGATGGAGATCGTGATCGACGGCGTGAGCTTCGAGGCGGTGTCGGAGGCGACGCGGGTCGGCATCGCCGCGGTCTGCGCGCTGGGCAGCGAGGGCGGCGTGGTCGCCATCGACGCCGGCAATTACGGCGGCAATCTCGGCCCGTTCCATTTCAAGCTGCGCGAGATCATGGCCGCTGACGCGGAAAACGGCGCGGGAGGCGCGGCATGAGCGGGGTGTCACTGAAGCCGCGCGCGCCCTTCGAGGCGCGTGTCGACATGGCCGGCATCACGCCGGTCGTCACCTGTGCGCTGACCCTGCCGGAGCTTGAGCGCCTCGCCGTGCCCTTCGGTGCGCGCAGCGTGCCGCTCGCCGAGCTGTTCTTCATCGAGGGCGCGCCCGAGGGCGTGCTGCTGATCGAGATCGGCGACGCGCGGCTCGACGGCGTCGGCGCCGGCATGGACAAGGGCGAGCTGATCGTCGACGGCCCGGTCGGCGCCTGGGCCGGGCGCGGCATGTCGGGCGGGGTGCTGCGCATCGCGGGCGACGCCGGCGACTTCCTCGGCGCCGAGCTCTCCGGCGGCGAGATCAGCCTCGGTGGCAATGCGGGCGAGCGCGTCGGCACCGCCTCCTCGGGCGCGCGGCGCGGCATGTCGGGCGGCACGATCCGCATCGCCGGCTCGGTCGGCACCCGCGCGGCGGACCGCCAGCGCGGCGGGCTGATCGTGATCGACGGCGATGCCGGCGAGGGGCTGGCGACCGACATGATCGCCGGCACGGTGAGCGTCGCCGGCGCCATCGGCGCGCGCATGGGGCGCGGCATGCGGCGCGGCACCATCTTCGCCTCGGCGCTCCCCGATCTGCCGGCGGGCTTCGTGGACACCGGCGCGCACGAATTGGTGGCGGTGCGGCTGATCGCCCGCCGCGTGCCCGAACTCGCCGGCATGCTGGAGGGCTGGGAGAGCACGCGCCGCATCGTCGGCGACACGCTGATGGGCGGGCAGGGCGAGGTGCTGGTGCAGGCCTGAGCGGCCCGTTTTCGTGATTGGGGTCCCCGGGCCGGTCGGGTGTAAATTGTCCAGCCGGCGCCGGGCGTGCCGTTCGGCGCCGAACCACAGGAGGCGCCCATGGGCCGTATGTTCATCGACTGCCGTGAAGTGCCCAGCGACAGGAAGTGCTCCGTCGCCATCGCTGCCGACAATGAGCGCGAGCTGCTCGACGCCGTCGTCCAGCACGCGGTCGCGGTGCACGGCGCGAAGGACACGCCGGAATTTCGCGGCGAGCTGAAGAAGGCGATTCATCAGGGCACGCCGCCCATGCAGGTCCACCACGCCGCTTGACCGGCGGCGCGATGGCGCAACCTCGGCCGACGTCGGGCGACGCCGGCCGGGGCGCGCTCACAGCAGCGTGCCGTGCAGGATCACCAGCGCGACCGAGAAGTAGATCACCAGCCCGGTGACGTCGACGAAGGTGGCGACGAACGGCGCCGAGGCGCTCGCCGGGTCGAAGCCGAGCCGGCGCAGCACGAAGGGCAGCATCGAGCCGATCAGCGAGCCGAAGGTCACGATCGCCACCAGCGCCGCCCCGACGGTGGCCGCCACCAGCGTCCAGTGCTCGCCATAGTCGTGCAGGTCCAGCATCTGCCACACGGTGATGCGGATCATGCCGAGCACGGCGAGGATGGCGCCCAGCACGAGGCCGGAGGGCAGCTCGCGCAGCGCGACGCGCCACCAGTCCCCGAGCCGGATTTCGCCCAGCGCCAGCGCGCGGATGATGAGCGAGGTCGCCTGCGAGCCGGAATTGCCGCCCGAGCTCATGATCAGCGGGATGAACAGGGTAAGCACGATGGCGCGCTCCAGCTCCGCCTCGAAATGCTGCATCGCGTTGGCTGTGAGCATCTCGCCGAGGAACAGGATGGAGAGCCAGCCGGCCCGCTTCTTCAGCATGTCGAAGAAGCTGATCTCCATATAGGGCTCGTCCAGCGCCTCCATGCCGCCGAACTTCTGCGCGTCCTCGGTGCCTTCCTCGATGATCGCGTCGATCATGTCGTCGACGGTGACGATGCCGAGCACATGCTCGTCCTTGTCGACCACCGGCACGGCGAGCAGGTCGTATTTGGAGATCAGCCGCGCCACCTCCTCGCGGTCCATCAGCGGGTCGGCGGTGATCGGGTCGTGGCCGGGCGCCACCGAGAGGATCGGCTGGCCCGGCTCGCCGGTGATGAGCCGGCGCAGCGTCACCGCCTTGAGCAGCCTGTGGCTTTCCGGATCGAGCACGTAGATGGCGTAGATGGTCTCGCGCGTGCGCTCGATCTCGCGCAGATGGCGCAGCGTCTCGCCCACCGTCCAGGAGGCGGGCACGGTGACGAACTCGGTCGTCATCAGGCTGCCGGCGGTGTCCTCGGGCCAGGCGAGCAGCCGGTTGAGCTCGGCCTGGGTGGCGGGCGGCAGGCGCGCGAACAGGTGTGAGCGCGCCGGCTCCTCCATCCAGCGGAACAGGTCGGCGGCGCGGTCGGCCGACATCTCGGCGATCAGATGCACCGCCTCCTCGACCGGCAGCGCCTCGATCAGGTCGCCGGAGAGGTCGAAATCGGGCAGGTCGAGGATCTCGACCTGCTTGTCGCGCGGCAGGCTGGCGAGGACGGCGGAAGCGGTCTCCGGCTCCTCCTCGTCGAGCGCGGCGGCGATGTCGGCGGGGTGTTCCTGGGCGAGCTCGGCGGCGATGGAGGCCGCGCGGGCGCTCGCCAGTTCGTCGTCGCGGAAATCCTCGCGACGGGGATCCTCGTGACGGTCGCCGCCCGTGTTCCGGATGTCTTCCATTTCGGCTCTCTTTCCGACGTCCGGCCGTCGGGTGGCGGGAGCGGAGAGCCGAAATCCCAGCGGGTCGACCTGCTGGTCAGGCCCGAATTCGGCTCACGGCGCCGGCCGCCGATGGCCGGACAATCGACTTGGACTGTCGCTGGGCATGGGTAAGGGGTTCCGATTGCGCCGCCGTGACGAGCGGCGGGGCGGAGATGGACCCGGCGCACGGGGAAGTCAAGCGGCGCGGAAGGCGGCCCTCCGCACCCGGTCTCAGCCCCTCGCGGTGCCGCTATGCGCCTTCAGCCGCGCGCGCAGATCGGCGAGCCGCGCCGGGTCGAGCCGGCCGGTGCGCCCGCCTTCGCACAGCGCGCCGCGGAAGCCGAGATAGTCCGGCCCGACCGCCGTCAGCACGCCGATATCCTCGGCGATGAGCGAGCCGGCGAGGCCGGTCATCAGCCCGTGCCGGCGCGCCTCGGCGATGAACTGGCCGAGGGTGAGCGCGTCGAGATGGTCGGTCAGCCGGCCCGATGCCTTGTCGGCGGTGTCGATCATCACCCCGGTGAAGCCGGCCCGGCTCAGCGCCGCGAGGGTGCCGAAATCGGGCTCCTGGTCGGCGAACAGCACCCCGATCACCCAGCACCGCCCGGCCAGCGGGGCCAGCGCCTCGATGCATTCATTGGTGTGCTTGGAGGCGAACAGGCCGACCTTGACGATCGGCACGCCGGTGCCGGCCACCCGCTCGGCGGCGGCGCGCAGCAGCGCCGGCACCATGGGCTGGTCGCCGGCGGTGGCGCTCAGCATCGGGCGGCGGGCGCCCGGCGCCTGCTGCTCGTCCCACGCGTTCCACAGCATTACCGCCGCGGTCAGCGCCTCGCTGCTCCACGCGCCGAGCGCGCCGAAGGCGGGCTGCTTCAGGTCGACGATGTCGGCGCCGCCCGCGCGCGCCAGCTCCATCTCGCGGAGGTCGGCGACGCTCGCCAGCAGGCCGGGGGAGGAGGCGCCGGTCATGAGGCACGCTTGCGGCGGAAGTCGTCGACCGCCTCGACCATCCAGCTCCAGGCTTCCAGCTCGTCCGGGCCGGCGGTCTTCTCGACCGCGATGGCGAGATAGGCCATCTCCTGGTCGATCTTCTCGTCGGTCAGGATGTTCATCCGGCTGACCAGCACCGCCGCCTCCAGCACCGCCGCCTTGGCGCGGTTCATCCCCTCGAAGCGGGTATGGCCCTCCGAATGGTAGGTCTTGCAGAAGAATTTCGGCCGCTGCGGGTCGTCCTCCATGGTCTCGACCGTGATCTCGTCATGGGAGAGCGCGTCGGCGAGGCGCGGGCAGTCGATATAGGTCGCCTTCTTCACGTCCACCGACATGCGACGCCCGACCACGCAGCCGGCGAAGATGCGCACGTCGTCGGTGAAGTTGACGACGCCGATGCGCGTGGTGGCGAGGTTGGTCAGCGTGCGCGAGGGACGGAAGGGCTGCAGCAGGTAGCCGCCCTCGATCACCGTCGCGCCCATAGGGGCAATGTGCGGTTCGCCGTCGAGCGAGCGGGTGGTGACGATGGTTTCGCGGATCATGGCCGTCAGGTCTCTTCCTCGCCCGGTCGCGGGACGTTCTCCCCCGCCGGTCCTTGCGGTTTGCGGGCCGTCGCTCCGGCCGCTTTCGCGGATGTCGCCGCGAGCGTCGTGCCGGCCTGCTTGAATGTCAAACGGTGCGCCTCCTCGGGACTGCCGGCGATCTCGCCGGCGACGCCCCAGGCAAGGCCCTCGTCCTGCGCATAGCGCTTGCCGAGCTTGTAGGCGATCTCCGCCCGCGCCGTCTCGACGCCGAGATAGAAGGCGTGGGCGCCGTCGTCCTCGACCTTGAGATGCGGGAACAGCGCGAACGGGTCGTCCGCGACGTGGTGCCCGTCGCGATTGTAGATGTGGACCCCGTCCTCGGCGACGTCGATGCGGAAATTGCGGTCGCGCACCTCGCCCGCCAGCCGGGCGATCTCCTGCGGGCTGGCGGCATAGGGCCGGCGGTCGCGCAGCGCCATCAGTCCGCCGCCGAAGCCCTGCGGCAGCGCGCCGGCCTCGCGGGCGGCGAAGAACTCGCGCCGCGCGCGGTCGAACTCGCGTACCGCCGTGCGGCAGTGCGGGCTCACCTGCACCGCCAGCACGGCGGTGATGTGGAGCTCCGAGATCATGCCCATCAGCAGCGCATTGATGCCGGTGGTGTCCGCGTCGGTGAGCTCGGTGACGTTGCCGATGCCCATGAGGATCGGGATGTCGGGACAGCGTCGTTTCAGCTCGGCATAACGCACGATCGAGGCGGTGAAGCCGTAATGGATCGGGTCGAGGATCGGGTCGGCATAGAAGGCCTGTCCCCGCGCCCGGCACGCCTCGACCGCGCGGACGAGCGAGTCGAGGTCGCCCTGGGTTGCCGGGACCAGCACCGGCACCGCCGGGCCTTCCGAGGCGATGTGAAGATTGGTCTCGTTGAGGCTGAGCAAATAGTCCGCCCCGGCGCGGGTGGCGCGCGACAGCTCGGACAGGTCGAACGAATCGACGCTGACCTTCAGCCCTTCCGAATGCAGCGCGGCGATCGCCTCTTCCAGATGCGGGAAGCGTGTGTCGGGCATGCAGCCGAGGTCGATCACGTCCGCGCCCTCGCCCTTGAGGATGCGCGCGCGAGCGAGGATGGCATCGGTGTCCAGCGCCGTCGCGTCGACGATCTCGGCGAAGATGGTGACGTCGTGCCGCGACAGGTCGACGCCGCGGTGCTTCTGGCCGAAATAGTCGGGAATGTCCGCCATCTCGTCCGGCCCGCGGGCGAAGGGCACGCCGAAGAAGCGCTCCAGCCGGTCGAGGTCGCCGCGGAACCGGCCTGGCATCAGCACCCGGTCGGTGCCATCGGGCAGCTTGAGCCGGCGTTCGACGATCTCGGCCGTCATCAGCGCCGCGACCTTGACCCCGACATTGACCACCACCGGCTCCAGCTCGACGTCGCCGATCTCGGCCGCGATCCGGTTGAGCCGCGGCTCGGCCAGCGAGCCGGTGACGAGGGCGACCTTCTCGGGGCGGCGCAGCGGGGAGGGCGGGTCCGCGTCAGCCATCGACGGCCGCGCCCTTCTCCGCCACCAGCCGGGCGCGGGCGGCGATGGCGTCCTCCAGCTCGCGAATGGATTCGACCACCGTCGTGTCGTCGAACTCCTTGAGCTTGGCGGTGTTCTCGAGGTCGATCCGGCGCGGATAGACCGGATAGAGCCCCTTCGGCGCCATGGTGATCATTTCCGGCGCGGTGTCGCAGGCGAAGACGATGGCGTGCACGCGGCACTTGCCGGCCTGGGCGAAGCAGTTCGTCACCAGCGTGTCGGAGATGCCGAACACGCATTTCGCCACCGTGTTGGAGGAGGCGGGCGAGACCACCAGCGTGTGGTAGAGCACCTCGTAGAAACGCCCCACCGGCGCCGAGCTGGCGGTCGTCTCCTTGAAGATGCGCGTGTCCGGCGGCAGGTCCTGCTTGTACATGCGCAGCACCTCGTCGGCGGCCTTCGACACGAACAGGTCGACCGCGCCGAGCTGCTTGATGAGGGCGATCGACTCGGTGAAGAAATGCCCCGATCCGGTCAGCGCCCAGGCCCAGCGCGGATAGGTGCCCTTGTTCCCGCTCATGCCGCGAGGCTCCCGTCGGTGAAATGGCCGAGCGCGGCCTCGAGGCTCATCACCTCGACCGGCCCGGCGATGGACCCGGCATAATCGGGAAACAGCGGGTCGACCAGCCCGCCGGCGGCCCAGTCGCGCGGCCCCGAGCCGGGCACGGCGGGGGCGGACTTCACCAGCGTCAGCCGGCCGGCCCCGATCGACCCGGCGAGCCAGGCGGCGAGGCTGTCCGAGGTCAGCGCCCAGCTCTCGGGCAGCTCGCGCGCGGCGAGCGCCATCCGCGCCGGCAGCCAGATGGCGGGGCGGGCCTCCTCGCCGGCGCGGGCGATGGCTTCGGCGCTGTCGACCGGGACAAGGCCGGGGGCGAGGTCGGCGAAGGCGAGGGCAGTCTGCTCCATGGCGAGGATCGCCATGCGGTGGCAGGCGGCGTCGGACAGGCCGAGCCGGGGCTGGGCCTCGCGCACCGCGTCGGCGAAGGGCCCGCCGCCGGTCACCAGCAGCACCGATCCGCGAGCCCGCGCGAATGCCCGCAGCAGCCGGGGCAGCGCTGGCGCGCCGATCAGGCTGCCGCCGAGCTTGACCACATGCGGGCGCGGGGCCCGGGCGGCGAGGGGATCTGCTGGCATCGATGCGTCCTCAACGGGTGCCCGCCGGGGCCGGCACCGAGGCCGCAACCTAGCGCAGCCATCCGCCCGATCAATCGGGCCGATTGCCGCCGAAAAAAAGACCCGAAGCGGGGCTTCGGGTCTGGAAAAGGTAGACGGTCATTCAGACGGTGCTTCCGTCCGGCATTCCACCTAGGAGCATGAGCGCAGTTTCGGGGATTGTCGAGGGCTGAATCGCCCGATCACGCTGGCGTTATGGCGTCGGCTTCATCAAAGCGTGTAGCGCGATACCGCTGGTGGTGGCGACGTTGAGGGAATCGAAATCGCCCTTCATCGCGATGCGCAACGTGCTCGTGCGGGCCATGATGTCGGGCGCAAGCCCCGGCCCTTCCGCGCCCAGCAGCAGCGCCGCGCGGCGCGGGCGGGCGAGGGTGGACAGCTCGCTCGCGCCGGCCGGGCTGAGCGCCAGGAGCTCGAAGCCCTGCGCCGCCAGCAGGTCGATGAGCTCGTGCGCCATGCCCTCGCGGGCGAAGGGCACGATCAGGCTGCCGCCGACAGAAACCCGGATCGCCTTGCGGTAGAGCGGATCGCAGGAGGCGAAGTCGAACAGCGCCGCGTCGGCACCGAAGGCGGCGGCGTTTCGCATGATGCCGCCGACATTGTCGTGGTTGGTGATGCCGAGCGGGACCACCACCAGTGCCTCCTCCGGCAGGCGCGCCAGAAGCTCCGCCGCGCCCGGCTCCTCGCCGCGCAGCCCGACGCCGAGCAGGCCGCGATGGATGTGGAAGCCGGTGATTCCGTCGAGGATCGCCTGGCTGGCGGTGTAGATCGGCACGCCTTCGGGCGCCTGCGCCAGCAGCGGCGCCAGCGCCTGCGCGCGGCTTTCCGCGATCAGCAGCGATTCCAGCGCGAAGCGGTTGCGCGGGGAGAGCGCCACGTCGAGCACGGTGCGCCCTTCGAGGATGAAGCGCCCGCCGCGCCCGACGAGGTCGCGTTCCTTGATGACGCGATAGGCGTCGATGCGAGGGTCGTCCGGCGAGGCGAGGGGGATGAGGCGGTTCACCCGCCCAGTTCCTCGCGCAGCATCTCCAGCTCCAGCCACTGCTCCTCGGCCTTCGACAGCTCGCCCTGCGCCTTCTCCAGCGCGGCGGAGGTCTTGGCGAAGCTGGCCGGATCCTTGGTGTAGAGGTCCGGCGCCTGCATCTTATCGGCGAGCTTGGCGATGTCCGCCTCCAGCTTCGCGATCTGCTTCGGAAGCTGCTCCAGCGCGTGCTTCTCCTTGAAGGAGAGCTTGCGCTTGCCGGCCGCCTTTCCGGCCGCCGGCGGGGCGCTCCCCTTCGCCGGAGCGGTCTGCCGGGCGCCGTTCTCCCGCGCTTCGACGCCGCGCCCGCGCTGGGCCACCATGTCGGAATAGCCGCCGGCATAGACGTTCCAGTTGCCATCGCCCTCATAGGCGATGGTGGCGGTCACGGTGCGGTCGAGGAAGTCGCGGTCGTGGCTGACCAGCAGGACCGTGCCGGCATAGTCGTCGATCATCTCTTCCAGCAGGTCGAGGGTCTCGAGGTCGAGGTCGTTGGTCGGCTCGTCGAGCACCATCAGGTTCGAGGCCTGCGCCAGCGCGCAGGCCAGCAGCAGCCGCCCGCGCTCGCCGCCCGACAGCGAGGAGACCGGCGTGCCGGCCTGCTCGGGCGCGAACAGGAAGTCCTTCATGTAGCCGATGACATGGCGCGGATTGCCGCCGATGAACACCTGGTCGCCGCGCCCCTCGGTCAGCGTGTCGCGCACCGAGCGGTTCGGGTCGAGGCTGGCGCGGCGCTGGTCGAGCGTCGCCATCTCGATATTGGTGCCGAGCTTCAACGTGCCGGAATCGGGTGCGAGCTGGCCGGTCAGCATGCGGATCAGCGTCGTCTTGCCCGCCCCGTTCGGCCCCACCACGCCGATCCGGTCGCCGCGCTGGATGCGGATCGAGAGGTCGCGCACGATCGGCCGGCCGTCATAGGCCTTGGCGATGTTCTCGGCCTCGATCACCGTCTTGCCGGAGACCTCCGCCTCGGTGGTGGCGAGGGTGACGGTGCCGAGCACGCGCCGGTGCTCGCGCAGCTCCTTGCGCAGGTCGGCGAGCTGGCCGACGCGGCGCATGTTGCGCTTGCGCCGCGCGGTCACGCCGTAGCGCATCCAGTGCTCTTCAGCGACGATCTTGCGGGCAAGCTTCTGCTGGTCGCGCTCCTCTTCCTCCAGCACCTGGTCGCGCCACTCCTCGAAGAACCTGAAGCCGCGCTCCATGCGCCGCGTCGTGCCGCGGTCGAGCCAGACCGTGGCGCGGGTGAGGTCCTCGAGGAAGCGCCGGTCGTGGCTGATCAGCACCAGCGCCGAGCGGGAAGAGGCGATCTCCCCCTCCAGCCATTCGATCGCCGGCAGGTCCAGATGGTTGGTCGGCTCGTCCAGCAGCAGGATGTCGGGCTCGGGCGCCAGCACGCGGGCGAGCGCGGCGCGGCGGGCCTCGCCGCCCGACAGGCTCGCCGGGTCTTCCTCGCCGGTGAGGCCGAGCTGCTCCAGCAGGTAGCGGGCACGGTAGTCCTGATCGCCCGGCCCCATGCCGGCCTCGACATAGGCGAGCACGTCGGGAAAGCCGGAGAGGTCCGGCTCCTGCGGCAGGTAGCGCACCGTGGCGCCAGGCTGCACGAAGCGCGTGCCGCCGTCGGCCTCGACGAGGCCGGCCGCGATCTTGAGCAGGGTCGACTTGCCCGAGCCGTTGCGGCCTACGAGGCCGACGCGCTCGCCGGGAGAGACGGACAGCTCCGCACCTTCGAGCAGCGGCGTGCCGCCGAAGGTGAGCCGCGTGTCCTGAAGCAGAAGAAGAGGGGGCGCCATGGCGCTCCGATAGGGGCAAAGCGGACGGCGGGCAAGAGGGAGAGCAGCAGGGCGGCGAGACGAGGGGCGAAACAGGGGACAGAACGGCCGGGCCTCGCGCCGGGTTGCGGCCGCGCCTTCCCGGACGGTCCTGACTCGCGGGCGAAGCGGACTTATGGTGCCTCACGCCGCATGCCGGCCCCGCCCCGATGCCCGCTCCAGCCGCCTGTCGCACGAGAGTTCCATGTCCGTCACCTCGCCCGTCCGCGCCGACCTCTCCCCCCTGCTCGCCGCCATCACGCCGCGCCTCGGCGCGGCGCATGTGCTGACCGACGCCGCCGACATGGCGCCCTATCTGCGCGAGGAGCGTGGGCTCTATCAGGGGCGCACGGCCGCGGTGATCCGGCCGGGCGCCACCGAGGAGGTCGCCTTCGTGGTCGCCGCCTGCGCCGAGGCCGGGGTGCCGATCGTCCCGCAGGGCGGCAATACCGGCCTCGTCGGCGGGCAGACCCCGTTCGGCGAGCTGCTGCTGTCGCTGACCCGCCTCGACCGCATCCGCAATGTCGATCCGGTGGACATGACGATGACGGTGGAGGCCGGCGTCATCCTCGACACCGTGCACCACGCGGCGGAGGATGCGGGCTGCCTGTTTCCGCTCCACATCGCCTCGCAGGGCTCGTGCCGCATCGGCGGCAACCTCTCTACCAATGCCGGCGGCACGGCGGTGCTGCGCTACGGCAATGCACGCGAGCTGGTGCTCGGGCTCGAGGTGGTGCTGGCCGACGGGCGGGTGTGGAACGGGCTCAAGCGGCTGCGCAAGAACAATGCCGGCTACGACCTGAAGCAGCTCTTTCTCGGCACCGAGGGCACGCTCGGCATCATCACCGCTGCGGTGCTGAAGCTGTTCCCGCAGCCCGCGCAGCGCTCCACCGCCTTCCTCGCCGTGCCCGGTCCCGGGGCGGCGCTGGCGCTGCTGAAGCGGCTTCGGGGCGAAGCGGGCGATGCGCTCACCACCTTCGAGCTGATGGCCGCCTTCGGCGTCGAGACGGTGCTGAAGCACATGCCCGGCACGGTGCGCCCACTCGCCGAGCGCTATGACTGGTACGTGCTCGCCGAGTTCTCCGCGCCGACGCGGGCCTTCGATCTCGCGGCGCTGATGGAGGAGGGGCTGGGCGAGGCGATGGAGGCCGGCGAGGTGCTGGACGCGGTGATCGCCGCCAGCGAGGCGCAGGCCGACGCGCTGTGGCGACTGCGCGAGGACATGTCGGAGGCGCAGAAGCACGAGGGCGGCTCGATCAAGCATGACGTCTCGGTGCCGGTCTCCCGCGTGCCGGAATTCCTCGAGCGCGCGCTCGCCGCGGTGACGGCGGCGCTGCCGGGGCTGCGGCCATGCCCGTTCGGCCATGTCGGCGACGGCAACATCCACTTCAACCTCAGCCAGCCAGAGGGCATGGAGAAGGCTGCCTTCATCGACATGTGGGAGACCTTCAACCGCATCGTGCACGACATCGTGACCGAGATGGACGGCTCCATCGCGGCCGAGCACGGCATCGGCCGGCTGAAGGCGCACGAACTCGTCCACTACGGCGATCCGGTCGCCCTCGACCTGATGCACAGGCTCAAGCAGGCGCTGGATCCGGCGGGGCTGCTCAACCCGGGTAAGGTGATCGAGGAATGACGGGTAATATTCGTTAGTCTGGAACGATGATAAACTGGAATTCTTCTTCGTATTCCTTATTTTGAAGAATTCTACATTGAGCTGATCGAGCTTTTTCATATTGTCGGCAGCGTACTTGCGGGTTTATGGAAGCCGGTAACTGACGAGACCGGCGGCCCGATACGTGCATGCGCACCCTGCGTTGCGGGACGGGCGGCCAGAACTTCGGGTCACCGCCATGCCGACACTTTGCCGAGCCTTCCCGCATCCGATGCGCCGCCGCGCGCTGGCCACGGCCCTGATCTGCGGCCTGCTGGCGCCGGCCGTGGCGGGGCCGGTGCTCGCTCAGCAGACGGCGCCCGCCCAGACGCCGGCGCCTGCCCAAAATTCGGCGCCTGCTGGCGCGCAGGCCCCGGCGCAGCCGGCCGAAACGCCGGCCACGTCGACCACGGCACCCACCCCCGCCGCATCTTCATCCGGCGCCACGACCGCCCCTCGGGCCGATGACGGGCTGGTGCCGCCGATGCCTTCCGCCGACGGCGCGGCGGGCGTCGCCGGTCCGGCCGGGAGCGAGGACGCGGGCGCGGCCGAGGTACCGCCCGGCACCGAAGACGGCGCGCTGCCGCTCCCCGACGAGGACACCTCCGTCTCCGCCCAGCTTCCGCACGACCTGTCGCCCTGGGGCATGTTCATGGCGGCGGACTGGATCGTGAAGGCGGTGATGATCGGCCTCGCCTTCGCCTCGGTCGTGACCTGGACCGTCTGGCTGGTGAAGTCGCTGGAGCTTGCCTTCGCCCAGCGCCGGCTGCGGCGTGCGCTGCGCGGCTTCCTCGCTTCGGCCTCGCTCGACGAGGCGCGTCGCGTCTCCCCGGCCGGGCCCGCCGGCGCGATGCTGCGCGCAACCGATCTCGAGATCATGCGCTCGGGCGACCTGCCCGCCGACGGCATCAAGGAGCGCGTGTCGATCTCGCTCCACCGCATCGAGGTCGGCGCCGGGCGCGCCATCACCCGCGGCACCGGCCTGCTCGCCACCATCGGCGCCACCGCGCCCTTCGTCGGCCTGTTCGGCACGGTGTGGGGCATCATGAACGCCTTCATCGGCATCTCGAAGGCGCAGACAACCAATCTCGCCGTAGTCGCACCCGGCATCGCCGAGGCGCTGCTCGCGACCGCCATCGGCCTGGTCGCGGCGATACCGGCGGTGGTGATCTACAATCACTTCACCCGCCACGTCTCCGGCTACCGGGTGCTGATGGGCGACGCCGGCGCCGAGGTGCTGCGCCTGCTCTCGCGCGACCTCGACCGGCGCGACGTCGCCGCCCGCGCCGCGCACGCCCCGGCGCGGCTGCGCGCGGCCGCGGAGTGAGGCGCCATGGCGGCCAAGCTCCAGAGCAGCGACAGCGACGATCTGGTCGAGAACCACGAGATCAACGTCACGCCGTTCATCGACGTGATGCTGGTGCTGCTCATCATCTTCATGGTGGCGGCGCCGCTCTCGACCGTCGACGTCAAGGTCGACCTGCCGGCCTCCAACGCCGTCCCGCAGCAGCGCCCCGACAAGCCGCTCTACCTCACCGTGAAGGGCGACCTCAGCCTCGCGCTCGGCAATGACGACGTGGCGCGTCCCGCGCTCGGGGTCGAGCTCGCGCGCGCCACCGACGGCAACAAGGACACCCGCATCTTCCTGCGCGCGGACAAGGCGGTCGCCTATGGCGACCTGATGCAGGTGATGAACCTGCTGCGCGCGGCCGGCTACCTCAAGATCGCGCTGGTGGGGCTCGAGACCGTCGGCGGCCCCGCCGCGCCGTCCGATGCCGGCGGCGCTCCCGCCGGCTCCCCGTCCCCCGCTGCGCCCGCTCCGTCCGCGGGGGCGCCGGCGCAATGAGCCTGCTGCTGCTCAAGGGCGGCCCGCGCCATCGCCTGCGCGAGGCGGCCGGCTGGCTGGCGTGCGGCTGCGTCGTCCTCGCCGTGCATGGCGGCGCGCTCGGCTATCTGCTGTCGAAGCCTCCGATCGCCGCCGCCGACGCGCCGGCAGCGATCATGATCGAGCTCGCCGAGATGCCGGTCTCGCCCGAGGCGGAGCCGACCGAGACCGCGCCGGGCCCGCCCATGGTGGAGGCGCCCAAGGAGGTGGAGGAGGAGGTCAAGCCCGACCCGCTCGCCGAGGTCGAGGACACGCCGCCGCCCGAGCCGGAGCCCGAGATCGAGCAGGAGCCGGTGCCGGAGGTCGACGAATCGCCGGCGCCCGATATCGAGGTGCCGCTGCCGCCACCTCCGCCGCTGGCGCAGGAGCTGACCCCGCCGGAGAAGCCGGTCGAGAAGCCCAAGGAGCGGCCGAAGGAGAAGCCCAAGCCGCGCAAGAAGAACAAGAAGCCGCCCGCGCCCCGCACAGCCGCCGCGCCCGCGCTCGACGCCGCGCGCTCGGACCGGGTCGCCGCACCGACGCAGGGCGCCAGCTCGTCGAACAGTCGGGCGGTGGCGAACTGGCGCTCGCGGCTGATGGCCCATCTCAACCGCCACAAGCGCTTCCCCGCCGGCGAGAACGGGCGCGGCAAGTCGCGGGTGGCCTTCACCATCGACCGCTCCGGGCGGGTGGTGGCGGTGCGCCTCGTCGGCAGCTCGGGCAATCCGCGCTTCGATCAGGAGGCGGTGGCGATGATCCGCCGCTCTTCGCCCGTGCCCGCGCCGCCGGACGATGTGGGCGGGCGGACCATCTCCTTTACGGTGCCGGTGGACTTCACCCGGCGCTGAGGCGGCGGGCGGGTGCAATCTCGCCGGCCGGCGCGTCGTCGGGCTTCCAGTCGAGTCCGGCGCCGGAGACGATGTCGCCCAGTGCGTCCAGCCCCACCTCGCGCACGATCTCGGCGATGTGCTGGAACGAGGCCGACAGCGGATTGGTCTTGCGCCAGACCATGCCGATGGTGCGCGTGGGCCGCGGCTGCGGCAGGCGGGCGACCGAGACGGCGGAGGAGCGGGTCTCGATCGGCAGCGCCATCTGCG
Source organism: Ancylobacter mangrovi (assembly GCF_024752335.1). Lineage (NCBI taxonomy): Bacteria > Pseudomonadati > Pseudomonadota > Alphaproteobacteria > Hyphomicrobiales > Xanthobacteraceae > Ancylobacter > Ancylobacter mangrovi. The sequence continues at coordinate 419,917 of NZ_JANTHY010000001.1, forward strand.
GGATCAGCGTGACGCCGATCCCGGCGCCGACCATCTGCACCAGCGTCGTGAGCGAGCTTCCCTCCATCAGGTCGCGCGGCAGGCTCGACGACATGCGGCAGAAGGAGAGCGCCTGCTCGCGGAAGCAATGCCCTTCCTCGAGCAGCAGCAGGCGCATCTCGCGCAGGATCTCGGGGTTCGGCACCGGCCTTCCCGCGTCCTCGCGGGGCCGCACCAGGATGAACTCCTCGTCGAACAGCGGGTATTCGGCCAGTGCCGGCTCGGAGACCGGCAGCGCCACCAGCGCCGCGTCGAGCCGCCCCTCCAGCAGGTCCTCGACCAGCCGCTGCGTCACCGCCTCGCGCGGGCGCAGGTCGAGCTCGGGATGGCGGTCGGTGAGGCGCTTCATGACGGTCGGCAGCAGGTAGGGCGCGACGGTCGGGATAACCCCGATCCGCAGCCTTCCCGCCAGCGGGCTGTGCGAGGCGCGCGCGAGGTCGTCGAGCTCGTCCACCGCCCGCAGGATCTCGCGCGCCCGCGCGGCGAAGGATTCGCCCAGCCCCGTGAGGCGGATCTGGCGCGGCCCGCGCTCCACCAGCGGCGCGCCGAGGATCTCCTCCAGCTCCTTGATCTGCAGCGACAGGGCCGGCTGCGAGATCGCGCAGGCCACGGCCGCGCGGCCGAAATGGCCATGCTGGGCCAGCGCCTCGAAATAGCGCAGATGCTTCATGGAGATATCACCCATAAGCTGAGCATATCGCCATGATTAGAAAATGCAAATTTTCATTATTATAGACTTGCGCTAGAAGCGCTCCAGCCAGCGAAGCCAGGATGGGAGAGCGCAATGGATGACATGACGAAGAGTGCGGCCGGCAAATGCCCGGTAATGCACGGAGCGAACACGGCCTCCGGCATGTCCAATATGGATTGGTGGCCGAACGCGCTGAACCTCGACATCCTTCATCAGCAGGACAGCAAGACCAACCCGATGGGGAAGGACTTCAACTACCGCGACGAGGTCAAGACCCTCGATTTCGCGGCGCTGAAGAAGGACATGCACGCCCTCATGACCGAGAGCCAGACGTGGTGGCCGGCGGACTGGGGGCACTATGGCGGCCTGATGATCCGCCTTTCCTGGCACGCCGCCGGCTCCTACCGCACCGCCGACGGGCGTGGTGGCGGCGGCACCGGCAACCAGCGCTTCGCACCGCTGAATTCCTGGCCCGACAATGTGAGCCTCGACAAGGCCCGCCGCCTGCTGTGGCCGATCAAGAAGAAGTACGGCAACAAGGTGAGCTGGGCCGACCTGATCGTGCTGGCCGGCACCATCGCCTATGAATCAATGGGCCTGAAGACCTTCGGCTTCGGCTTCGGCCGCGCCGACATCTGGCACCCCGAGAAGGACACCTACTGGGGCGCCGAGAAAGAATGGCTGGCGCCGAGCGACGAGCGCTACGGCAATGTCGACGACCCCTCGACCATGGAGAACCCGCTCGCCGCGGTGCAGATGGGCCTAATCTACGTGAACCCCGAGGGGGTGAACGGCAAGCCCGACCCGATGAAGACCGCTGCCCAGGTGCGCGAGACCTTCTCGCGCATGGCGATGAACGACGAGGAGACCGCGGCCCTCACCTGCGGCGGCCACACCGTCGGCAAGACCCACGGCAATGGCGACGCGACCCTGCTCGGGGCGGACCCGGAAGCCGGCGCCGTCGAGGCGCAGGGCCTCGGCTGGGCCAACCCGAACCAGAACGGCCTCGCCAGCCGCGCCGTCACCTCGGGCCTGGAAGGCGCGTGGACCACGCACCCGACCAAGTTCGACATGGGCTTCTTCGACATGCTGTTCGGCCATGAGTGGGAGCTGCGCAAGAGCCCCGCGGGCGCCTGGCAGTGGGAGCCGGTCGACATCAAGGAAGAGGACCGTCCGGTCGACGCGAGCGACCCCTCGATCCGCCACAACCCGATGATGACCGACGCCGACATGGCGATGAAGGTGGACCCGATCTACAACGCGATCTGCCAGAAGTTCATGGCCGATCCGGCGTATTTCCAGGACACCTTTGCCCGCGCCTGGTTCAAGCTGACCCATCGCGACATGGGCCCGAAGGTCCGCTACATCGGCCCGGACGTGCCCGCCGAGGACCTGATCTGGCAGGACCCGGTGCCGGCCGGCACGACCGGCTACGACGTCGCGGCGGTGAAGGCCAAGATCGCCGCCAGCGGGCTTTCCATCGGCGAGATGGTCGCGACCGCCTGGGACAGCGCGCGCACCTTTCGCGGCTCGGACATGCGCGGCGGGGCCAATGGCGCGCGCCTGCGCCTCGCGCCGCAGAAGGACTGGGAGGGCAACGAGCCCGCCCGCCTCGCCAAGGTGCTGGGCGTGCTGGAGAAGATCGCGGCGGAGAGCGGCGCCAGCGTCGCCGACGTGATCGTGCTGGCGGGCAATGTCGGTGTCGAGCAGGCGGCCAGGGCCGCGGGCTTCGAGGTCGCCGTGCCTTTCGCTCCGGGCCGGGGCGACGCGAGCGACGAGCAGACGGACGTCGAATCCTTCGCCGTGCTCGAGCCGGTGCATGACGGCTACCGGAACTGGCTGAAGAAGGACTACATCGTCAGCGCCGAGGAGCTGATGCTCGACCGCACCCAGCTCATGGGCCTCACCGCCAACGAGATGACGGTGCTGGTCGGCGGCCTGCGCGTGCTCGGCGCCAACCATGGCGGCACCCGGCACGGCGTCTTCACCGACCGTGAGGGCGCGCTGACGACGGACTTCTTCGTCAACCTGACCGACATGGCCAACACGTGGAACCCGGTCGGCAACGGCCTCTACGAGATCCGCGACCGCGCCAGCGGCACGACGAAGTGGACCGCGACGCGGATGGACCTCGTCTTCGGCTCCAACTCGATCCTGCGCGCCTATGCGGAGGTCTATGCCCAGGACGACAACAAGGAGAAGTTCGTGAAGGACTTCGTCGCCGCCTGGACCAAGATGATGAACGCGGACCGCTTCGACCTCGCGGCGTGAGCGCGCGCCGGCCTTTCCGCCCTCGGGAAGGCCGGCCATCGTGAAAGACCGGCGCCCGGAAGAGCCCGCCCGATGGCGGTGCCTCTTCCGGGCGCTTTTTCGTTCGCCCCGTCTTTCGTTCGCCAGCGCTTTTCGTTCGCTACTGCGCCGCCCAGCAGGCGACGAGCTGCCCGCCCTTGCGCTCGAGCGGGGGCATCTCCACCCGGCAGCGGTCCATCACCAGCGGGCAGCGCGGGTTGAAGGGGCAGCCGGCCGGCGGGTTGAAGGGGGAGGGCAGCTCGCCCTCCAGCACGATGCGCTCGCGCCGCGATTCCGGGTCGGCGACCGGCGTCGCCGAGAGCAGCGCGCGCGTATAGGGATGCTTGGCCGCGTCGAAGATGGCGTCGCGCGGGCCGTGCTCGACCCCGCGGCCGAGATACATCACCAGCACCTCGTCGGCCATGTGCCGCACCACGCCGAGATCGTGCGAGACGAAAACATAGGCGACGCCGAGGCTTTCCTGCAGCTCCACCAGCAGGTTGAGCACCTGCGCGCGCACCGAGACGTCGAGCGCTGAGACCGGCTCGTCCAGCACCAGGATCTTCGGGCGCAGCACCAGCGCGCGGGCGATGGCGATACGCTGGCGCTGGCCGCCGGAGAACATGTGCGGGTAGCGCCCGTGATGCTCCGGCCTCAGGCCGACGCGCGCCATCATGTCGAGCGCCCGCGCGCGCCGCTCGGCGGCGGAAAGGCTGGTATTGACGAGCAGCGGCTCCTCGATCGCCTTGCCCACCGTCTGGCGCGGGTTGAGCGAGCCATAGGGGTTCTGGAACACCATCTGCACCTCGCCGCGATAGCGGCGCAGCGTGGCGGTGTCGGCCTCGGCGACGTCGACGTCGTCGAGCAGCAGCGAGCCATCACCCGGGCGCTCGATCATGGTCAGCATGCGCGCCAGCGTGGACTTGCCCGAGCCGGATTCGCCGACGATGGCGAGGGTCGAGCGCGGGGCGAGGCGGAAGCTGATGCCGGCCACCGCCTTCACCGTCGCCGACTTCGCGAACATGCCGCGCGCGACCTCGTAGGACTGGGCGAGGTTCACCGCCTCCATCACCGAATGGGCGGCGGGCGGCTCGCCGGGGGCGACCGTGTCGGGCGCGGTTCTCTCGCGGGAGGTTCCGTGTATGGCCTGTGTCACGCGGCGATCTCCCGGTTCTGGGGCACGCCCTCGACGAGCGGGTAGTGGCACAGCGCGAGGCCGAGCTCGGCGCCCATGCGCGGCGGCGGGACGCGGCGGCAGGTCTCGGTGGCGAAGCGGCAGCGCGGCGAGAACAGGCAACCCTGCGGCCGGTCGGCGAGGCCCGGTACCACGCCGGGGATGGACGGCAGGATGCGCCCTTTGGCGCGTTCGGGCAGCGCGGCGAGCAGGGCCGCGGTGTAGGGATGGTGCGGGTCGGCGAACAGGCCGCGCGTCGGCTGCATCTCCACCTGCTGGCCGGCATAGTGGACGCAGACCCGCTGCGCGGTCTCGGCCACCACGCCCATGTCGTGGGTGATCAGGACGAGCCCGACCCCGCTCTCCTTCTGCAGCCGCAGCAGCAGGTCGAGGATCTGCGCCTGGATGGTGACGTCGAGCGCGGTGGTCGGCTCGTCGGCGATGATGAGCTTGGGGTTGCAGGCGAGCGCCATGGCGATCATCACCCGCTGGCTCATGCCGCCGGAGAGCTGGTGCGGGAAGGCCCGGAGGCGGCGTTCAGGCTCGGGAATGCCGACCAGCTCCAGCAGCTCCACCGCCCGCGCCTGGCGTTCGGCGCGGGAGAGGTCGAGATGGGCCTTCATCGCCTCGCGGATCTGGAAGCCGATCGTGAAGCAGGGGTTGAGGCTCGACATCGGCTCCTGGAAGATCATGGCGAGGTCGCGCCCGATGATCCGGCGCCGCTCGCGCGGGGCGAGGGCGAGCAGGTCGTGCCCGTCGAAGCTCAGCCGGTCGGCGGTGATGGTCGCGGTCCAGGGCAGCAGGCCCATGACGGCGAGCATGGCGACCGACTTGCCCGAGCCGGATTCGCCGACGATGGCGACCAGCTCGCCGGGCGCGACGTCGAGGTCGACCCCGTCGACCGCCTTGAACGGCCCGCGCGCGGTGTCGAAGCTGACCGTGAGGTTGCGGATGGAGAGGAGGGGTTCTTTCATTCCGTCCTGCATGCGCCTATATTTCTTGGCGGTTGGAGGAAGCATCATGGTCGGCCCGATCGTTCCCATCGTCTGACGCATTCATGGCCGGGGCGGCATCCGCGGCCTCGAAGGCTATGCGTTTGGCCGCGAGATCGAGCCCCAGCCCGTCGCCATAGCTTTCAATCTCATCGAGTGCCTTGTGGCCGATGCGACGTTGCTGGCCGACGACGCCGAGCAGCAGCGCGACGAATTTGCGCCGCTCCTCCACGCTCTGTTCACGGAACTGAAGATCCCGCAGGTCGCGTGTCATGGCGTTCGACTGCGCGGCCCGCCGATAATACTGCACCACCGAATGTATCACCGGCTCCGGCAGGATGCTGAGGTCCCCCTGCGTGCCGGCGAACACGAAATCGTTGTCGTCGGGCGTGGCGAACGGATTGTCGTTGGCGAGCGCGTAGGCGCGCTCCTCCGGGGTGAGCTGGTGCCGGCTCGCGCCGACGCCGGCGAGAATCTCCGCATGCATGGCGATCAGCAGGTCGCGCTGGCGCTGCGCTCGGTGGCGGCTGTCCTGCTGCACGACCGAGCGGCTCTGCAGCGCGACGGTGGCTGCCGCGCCGAGCACCGCGCCCAGCGCGCCGACGAGGGCGACGAGAAGGCCGGAGTACAGGCTGTCGGCCGTTGCCTCCATGCCCTCAGCTCCGCCGCAGCTTCGGGTCGAGCGCATCGCGCAGGCCGTCGCCCATCAGGTTGATCGCCACCACCGTCACCAGGATCGCCAGTCCCGGCAGGGTCACGATCCACGGCGCGGCGCGGATGAATTCGCGGCTGTCGGCCAGCATCGCGCCCCATTCGGGCGTCGGCGGCTGGGCGCCGAGGCCGAGGAAGCCGAGCGCCGCCGCCTCGAGGATCGCGTCGGAAATGCCGAGCGCGGCCTGCACGATGAGCGGGGCGAGGCAGTTCGGCAGCACGGTCACGAACATCAGCCGCAGCCGCCCGACACCGGCGACTTGCGCGGCGACGACGTATTCCTTCGACAGCTCGGCGAGGGCGGAAGCGCGGACGAGCCGCACATAGCGCGGCAGATAGACCACGGTGACCGCGATGATGGTGTTGATCAGGCTCGGCCCCAGCACCGCGACCACGAGGATGGCGAGCACCAGGCTCGGGATCGCCACCACGAGGTCCATGATGCGCATCACCACCACCTCGACGACGCCGCGCATGAAGGCGCTGGCGAGGCCGAGCACGATGCCGACCGCGACCGAGACCAGCATCACCGACAGGCCGATGCTGAGCGAGATGCGCGCGCCATAGATGAGCCGCGAGAGCACGTCGCGCCCGACCGCGTCGGTGCCGAAGGCGAACTCCCAGGTGCCGCCCGCCCACACCGGCGGCTGCTGCACGTGGTCGCGGAACTGCTCGATCGGCGAGTGCGGCGCGACCCACGGCGCGAAGAGCGCCAGCAGGGCGATGAACACCACCACGGCAAGGCCGAGCAGGGCCCCCCGGTTCTCGGTGAAGGCGGACCAGAATGCCCTCAGCGCGGAGACCTCGTGCGGCACCGTCTCGACGATGGGGTCGGCGGTGACCGCCTCCGCGGTAAGGCTGCCCTCACTGGCCGGGTCGAGCCCCAGCCGCTCCGGCGCGGTCGGCATCGGGTCTGAGATGGCGGTCTCCTCAGCCATGCCGGATCCTCGGATTGATGGCGACATAGAGCATGTCGACGATGAGATTGACGAGGATGACGATGCCGGAGATCAGCATGATCCCGCCCTGCAGCGCGGGATAGTCGCGGCGCGAGATCGACTCGATCAGCCATTTGCCGACCCCGGGCCAGGCGAAGATGGTCTCCGTCAGCACCGCGCCGGCGAGCAGCGTGCCGGTTTGCAGGCCGATCACGGTGACGACCGGGATCAGCGCGTTGCGTAGCGCGTGCAGCCCCACCACCCTGAGCGGCGAGAGCCCCTTGGCGCGGGCAGTGCGCACATAGTCCTCGCCCAGCACCTCCAGCATGGAGGAGCGCGTCATGCGCGCGATCACCGCCAGCGGGATGGTGCCGAGCACGATCGAGGGCAGGATGAGGTGGGCCACCGCCGCGCCGAAGGCGCCTTCCTGGTCCGACAGCAGGCTGTCGATCAGCATGAAGCCGGTGACCGGCTCGAAATAGTAGTTGATGAGGTCCATGCGGCCGGAGACCGGGGTGAGCCCCAGATATTCCGACATGAACATGATGAGCAGCAGGCCCCACCAGAAGATCGGCATGGAATAGCCGGCGAGGGCGACCGTCATCACCGCATGGTCGATGATGCCGCCACGCTTCACCGCCGCGATCACGCCGGCGGGGATGCCGAGCACCACGGCGAATATCAGCGCGCAGATCGACAGTTCCAGCGTTGCCGGGAACAGCGTCGCGAATTCGTGCAGCACCGGCGTCTTGGTGACGATGGAGACGCCGAAATCGCCGTGGATCAGCCCGTTCGCATAGTCGAGGAACTGCTTCCACACCGGCTGGTCGAGGCCGAGCTGGTGGCGGAGCTGGGCGAGGCGCTCGGGGGCGATGCCGCGCTCGCCGGTGCGCGCCTCGATCGGGTCGCCGGGCACGAGACGCACCGCGACGAAGGTGACGAACATCAGCGCCACGAAGGTCGGCACGGTCAGCGCGACACGGCGGATGAAGAATTTCAGCATGTATGTCCCGGGCTTGGCCGGTCGGGGACCGGCTTCGCGTCACGCCGGGCCGGGCCCGGGAGGGGCACGGCACGGGAGGCAGGGTTGAGGGCGCCACGTTCGAGGGCGCCAGTTCGGGGCGTCGCCTTCAGGGGCACCACGTTCGCGGGCGCCGCGTTCGGAAGGCGCCTCGCGGCGAGCGGACGGACCGGTCGCGCATCGTCTTTCCTGATGCCGCGCGGGCGGCCCGTCTTTCGCAAAGGCACGGCGCCGGCGGCTCGCTCCCGCCGCCGGCACCGGCCGGTTCGTCACTGCTTCAGGTCGACGCCGTAGAACTCGTGGCGGCCGAACGGGCTCACCTTGTAGTCCACGACCTCCTTGCGGGTCGGCTCGTAGACCACCGAGTGGGCGATGGTGAACCAGGGGGCCTCTTCCTTGAAGATCACCTGGGCCTGCTCGTAGAGCTTGGTGCGCTCCTCGACGTCGGAGATCGTGCGGGCCTTGTCGATCAGGGCGTCGAAGTCCTTGTTGCACCACTTGGCGAGGTTCTGGCCGCCCTTGCGCGCGGCGGGGCAGCCGAGCAGGAAGAAGAAGTTGTCCGGGTCGCCATTGTCGCCGGTCCAGCCGAGCTGGCCGGTGATGTGCTCGCCCTCCTGCAGGCGCTTGCGGTACTCGCCCCACTCATACGAGACCAGCTTGGCGTTGATGCCGATCTTGGCGAGGTCCGACTGCATCATCTCGGCGATGCGCTTGGCGTTCGGGTTGTAGGGGCGCTGCACCGGCATCCACCACAGGTCGATGTCGAGCGGGAACTTCACCCCCGCGTCGGCCATCATCGCCTTGGCCTTCTCCGGATCGTAGGGGTAGTCCTTGATCGAGCTGTTGTAGGACCAGATGGTCGGCGGGATCGGGTTGATCGCGGCCTGGCCGGCGCCCTGATAGACGTCCTTGATGATCGCCGCCTTGTCGATCGCCATGTTGAAGGCCTGGCGGACCTCCTTCTTGTCGAAGGGCGGCTTTTCGACGTTGAGCGCCAGATAGGCGATGTTGAGGCCCGGCTGCGAGAGCAGGTTGATCGCGGGATCGGACTTCATCGAGGCGATGTCGGCCGGGTTCGGCGCCATCATCACGTGGCACTCGCCCTTCTTCAGCTTGGCGTAGCGGGCGGTCGCGTCGGGCGTGATGGCGTAGACGAGGTTGTCCAGCGCCGCCTTGCCGCCGAAATAGTCCGGGAACGCCTTGTAGCGGATCACCGCGTCCTTCTGGTAGGCGACGAACTGGAACGGGCCGGTGCCGACCGGGATCTGGTCGAACTGCTCGGGCGTGCCCTTCTTGAGCAGGTAGTCGGCATATTCGGCCGACATGATGGTGCCGAAGTCCATGGCGAGGTTCGCCAGCATCGGCGCGTTCGGCTCGTTGAGCGTGAACTTGACCGTGTAGTCGTCGACCTTGTCGATCGACTTCAGAAGGTCGGGCATGCCCATGTCGTTGAAGTAGTCGTAAGCCCCGCCGGTGACCTTGTGGTAGGGGTTGTCTTCCTTCCACTGGCGGTTGAACGAGAACAGCACGTCGTCGGCGTTGAAGTCGCGGGTCGGGGTGAAGCCGTTGACGCCGGAGTGGAACTTCACGCCCTTGCGCAGCTTGAAGGTGATTTCCTTGCCGTCGTCGCTGATCGTCCAGCTCTCGGCGAGGGCGGGAACCACCTTGGTGGTGCCGCGCTCGAACTCGACGAGTTGGTTGTAGACCGGACGCGCCGCGTCGAAGCTTGTGCCGGTCGTATTGAGGGCCGGAGTGAAGTTCTCCGGGCTGCCTTCCGAGCAGTAGACAAGCGTCTTTGCGGCGTAGGCCGGCGCGGAAAGCGCCATCAGGACGGCCGCAGCGGCGGCCAGTTTGGCATTGATGACCGGCATGATGAGATTTCCCTCTCGTGGATCCGACGCAGACTGCCCGTTTATCGGGCCCGATTAATTGTTGAACTGCATCGTCCGAGATTGGACTCAATCATGCCATTTCGAGTTGCGCAATCTCACCCTACCCCCAGACAAAAGTCGAATAGGCGCGCCCGTCGAGGCCGGTTTCATGCGTCGAGAGGCGGGGATGCGCGCAGCACGCCGGCGTTGTAAGACCGCTGCGTAAGCCCGCCTGCGCCGGCCCCGTGCCGGCCGTCGGTACGTCCCGGAGAAGTCGCCTCATGAGTGCCGCCCCGTCCACCGGAAAATCCGCCCGCGCCGTCTTCGACTGGAGCGATCCGCTCGACCTCGACGGCCAGCTCACGGAAGAGGAGCGCATGGTCCGCGACACGGCGCGCGACTATGCCCAGGAGAAGCTGCTGCCGCGCGTGGCCTCCGCCTATATGGACGAGCGCTTCGACCGCGAGATCATGCAGGAGATGGGCGCGCTCGGCCTGCTCGGGCCGACCATCCCCGAGGAATATGGCGGCGCCGGTCTCGGCTACGTCTCCTACGGGCTGGTGGCGCGCGAGGTGGAGCGGGTCGATTCGGGTTATCGCTCGGCGATGAGCGTGCAGTCCTCGCTGGTGATGCATCCGATCAACGCCTATGGCACGCAAGAGCAGAAGAGGAAGTTCCTGCCCAGGCTCGCGACCGGCGAGATGGTCGGCTGCTTCGGCCTCACCGAGCCGGATGCGGGCTCCGACCCCGCCGGCATGCGCACCCGCGCCGAGAAGATCGAGGGCGGCTACCGGCTCTCGGGCAGCAAGATGTGGATCACCAACTCGCCGATCGCCGACGTCGCGGTGGTGTGGGCGAAGTCGGCGGCGCACGACGACGACATTCGCGGCTTCCTGCTGGAGCGCGGCATGAAGGGCCTCTCGACCCCGAAGATCGAGAACAAGCTTTCGCTGCGCGCCTCCATCACCGGCGAGATCGTGATGGACGATGTCGAGGTGCCCGAGGCGAACCTGCTGCCCGGCGCCTCGGGGCTGAAGGGGCCGTTCGGCTGCCTCAACCGCGCGCGCTACGGCATCGGCTGGGGCACGATGGGCGCGGCGGAGGCCTGCTACCACGCCGCTCGCAGCTACACGCTCGACCGCCACCAGTTCGGCAAGCCGCTGGCGGCGATGCAACTCGTGCAGCGCAAGCTCGCCGACATGGCGACCGAGATCGCGCTCGGCCTGCAGCTCGCGCTGCGCGCCGGGCGGCTGTTCGACGAGGGACGGCTGCCGCCGGAGACGATCTCGATGCTCAAGCGCAACAATTGCGGCAAGGCGCTCGACATCGCCCGGCTCGCCCGCGACATGCATGGCGGCAACGGCATCTCGGCCGAATATCCGGTGATGCGCCACATGGTGAACCTCGAGACGGTGAACACCTATGAGGGCACGCACGACATCCACGCGCTGATCCTCGGTCGCGCGATCACCGGCCATCAGGCGTTCTTCTGAGGGAAGCGCCCCGCGCGGGAACCGCCGGCCGCTCAGCCCTCGGTGAGGGCGTCGGCGGGCGAGGCCGAGGGGCAGGCGGCGGCGACCATCTCGGCCAGCGTCATGCGGTCGAGGATGTCGGACATGGCGTCGCGCACCCGGCTCATGGTCCGGCGCACGGCGCAGGTCTCGAGGTCCTCGCAGTCCTGGCAGGGCACATAGGCGCTCTTGCTGGCGCAGCTTATCGGCGCCAGCGGGCCATCCAGCGTGCGGATGATGTGCCCGATATTGATCTCCGCCGCCGAGCGCGAGAGCGCGTAGCCCCCGCCCGGCCCCTTCTTCGAGCGCAGCAGCCCGGCATTGCGCAATTCGAGCAGGATGGCGTCGAGGAACTTCTTGGGAATGTTGTTGGCGGTGGCGATTTCCTGCCCCATGGCGCTCGTCCCCGGCTCGAGCTGAGCGAGAAAAAGCATCGCCTTGAGGCCGTACTTACCCTTGTTGGTCAGCATATCCGCGTGAATTCCAACGAGACGCGCGCCCCCCCGCAGGAAGCCCTCACCGGATCCTATATACGACAGCGGTGGCGAGGCGAGCGCAGAATTGGAACATTTTGCGCGAATTGCCGGATCGTGGTCACGGCGCGGCCGCCACAGAGGCCGCCACCACCTGCGCGTCCTTCGCCCCGCCGAACGGGTGGGCGAAGAGGATGGCGCCGATGATCGCGCCATAGGCGAGGGCGAAAAGCAGCTTGTCGCGATAGCGGCGCAGGCCCGTGCGATTCGTCATCGTCCCCTCCCGCGGCTGTTCTCGTTCCCAATTAGTCTACCGACAAGGTCGATTATGTAAAGCGCGGCGCCTCCAGCCCTGTGGACGATTCCTCGAAGGCCATGGTGAAGGCGGCCACGCGGCGGTCGATGCGGATGTCGCCGGCCCGCAGCGGGCGCACCAGCGACAGCCCCTCCAGCGAGCGCGCACGAGAGAGCGCGACATAGGCCTGGCCGGCGGCGAAGGCGCCGCTGTCGAAGTCGATCCGCACGTCCTCGAGCGTCAGGCCCTGCGCCTTGTGCACCGTCACCGCCCAGGCGGGCACCAGCGGGAGCTGGGTATAGGTGCCGACCACCTTGGCCGCGAGCCCGCCCGTGGCCTCGTCCCAGTCGTAGCGGATGCGCTCCCAGCTCGTGCGCTCGATCTCGACCACGCCGGCCCCGTCGAGCCGCACGAAGGCGCGGTCCGGGGCGAGGCCGATGACGGTGCCGACCGAGCCGTTGACCCATTGCCGCTCCGGGTCGTTGCGCACCGCCATGACGCGCGCGCCGACCTTCAGCACCAGCACCTCGGGCACCGGCAGGCGATCATTGGCGAGGTCGAACTCGCCCTCGCTCTTGCCCTCAAAGATGCGCCCGGCCTCGGTAAGGGTCTCCATGCCGCGACGGTTATAGGCGTCGACGCGGGCATTGGTCGGCGCCAGCACCACCGGGATGCGCCCCTCGCGATGGGCGCGGAAGGAGGCGGCGTTGATGGCGGCGACGGCGCGCTCCACCTGCCGGCCGGCCCGCAGGTCCGCCAGATGGCCGACGAAGGCGGCGTCGCTCTGGCGGTACACCTGAAGGAAGGGCAGGCGCGCCACCTCGGTCTCGCGCAGCACACGCGCGTCGAAGGCGAACGGACCCTCATAGCCGAGCCGGCCGAGGATCTCGCGCTCGGCCATCGGCACCACCGGGGGGAGCTGGAGGAAGTCGCCGACCAGCACCACCTGCACGCCGCCGAAGGGCGAGGGATCGCCACGCGCCAGCCGGAGCGAGCGGTCGACCGCGTCGAGAAGGTCGGCCCGCACCATCGAGACCTCGTCGATGACGAGGCGCTCCAGCTTTTTCATCAGCCGGCGCTTCTGCGGGCGCGGCTTCACCTCGTCGGGGTCGATGAGGCGCGGCGGGATGCCGAAGAAGGAGTGGATGGTCTGCCCGCCGAGCTGCAGCGCGGCGACGCCGGTCGGGGCGAGGAAAGCCTGCTTGCTGCCGCCATGCCGGCGCAGCGCGTGCAGGAAGGTGGTCTTGCCGGTGCCGGCCCCGCCCAGAACCATCACCAGCGGCGCGCCGCGCCCGACCACCGCCAGCGGGCCGGCAAAGGCGTCCTCGGCCGGCACGATGGGGACGGTGGCAGAGGCGGCGGGGCGAATCTCGCTGGCGTTCGAAAGGCTCATGGCGCGCAGGGAAGCACAGGCCGGCCCGCGAAGGAACGCCGCAGGGCGACAAGCGGCGACTTCAGTGCAGCTTGATCAGCACCAGCCCGACCACGATCAGCGCGGCGGCGGCCATGCGCTCGGCTCGCAGCGGCTCGCGCAGCACCACCACGGCGATGACGGCGGCGAACAGCACGCTCGATTCGCGCACCGCCGCGACGAGGCCGATCGGCGCCTGGGTCATGGCCCAGATCGTGATCCAGTAGGCGGTGAGCGACATCGCCCCGCCCGCAAAGCCCGGGCCGAGGAAGGAGAGGGCGGGCTTCAGCCCGGACGGTCCCTTCCAGACGAGGCCGACCACGGATAGCAGGATACTGTCGGCCACGAACAGCCACGAGGTGTAGAGGTGCGGGCTGCCGGCATGGCGCGCGCCGAGCCCGTCCACCAGCGTGTAGATGGTGATGCTGACGCCGCAGGAGAGCGCGAGCCGCAGCGCCGCGCCGTCGAACGCCGCCATGCCGCGGCGCGGCCAAGCGATGGCGAGGATGCCGCAGGCGAGCAGCGCCACGCCGAGGAAGCTCTGCAGGTCGATCGCCTCGTCGAGCAGGGTCGCCGACAGCATCGTGGTGAGCAGCGGCGCGGTGCCGCGCGCGATCGGGTAGACGAGCCCCATATCGGCGCGCCGATAGGCGCCGCACAGGGTCAGGTAATAGCCGAGATGGAGCAGGATCGAGGCGAGGATCCACAGCCAGACATCCGGCTCCGGCGGGCCGAGGGCGAGCGCCACCGGCAGGGCGAAGACGCCGCAGGCGGCGTTGACCAGCACCATGGCGAGGAACGGGTCGAGGCGGATCTTGAGGATCGCGTTCCATGAGGCATGCATCGCGGCTGCGGCCATGACCGCGATGAAGACGCTGGGATCCATCGGAATGCCGGAACAGGAGGGACACGCATGCCCTTGCCGCTCGCCTCGCGTGGGCAAGGCGGCGGCCGGGCCGACGGGCGGCGGTCGAGTACCGCCGCGCCGGGTTTCGGGAGAGGGCGCCCCTCACGCCAGCCCGCGCGGGGCAGGGTGTGGGGCGCGCAGTCGTCAGACCCCGAGCTGGGTGACGAACTTGGTGTTCACATAGGCTTCCATCGCCTCGATGCCGCCTTCCGAGCCGTAGCCGGAATCCTTGATGCCGCCGAACGGCACCTCGGGCAGGGCGAGGCCGTGATGGTTGATCGAGATCATCCCGCTCTCGACCCGGCGCGCGAACTCGTCGGCGCGGGCGGAGGAGGTGGTGTAGGCATAGGCCGCGAGCCCGTAGGGCAGGCGGTTCGCCTCTTCGATCACCGCCTCGGTCGAGGTGAAGGGCATGATCGGCACGATCGGGCCGAACGGCTCCTCGTTGAGGATGCGCGAATCCGCCGCTAGGTCGGTCAGCACGGTGGGCTGGAAGAAATAGCCCTTGTTGCCGATGCGCGCGCCGCCGGCACGCAGCGTCGCCCCCTTCGACAGCGCGTCGGCGGTGAGCGCCTCCATCGCGTCGATGCGGCGCGAATTGGCGAGCGGGCCCATGCGCACGCCGTCCTCGAGGCCGTTGCCGACCTTCACCTGGCCGACCGCCTCGGTGAAGCCGTCGACGAAGCGCGAATAGATGTCCTCATGCACCAGGAAGCGGGTCGGCGAGACGCAGACCTGGCCGGCGTTGCGGAACTTGGCGCCCGAGAGCAGCTTCACCGCGAGGTCGACGTCGGCATCCTCGAACACCACCGCCGGCGCGTGGCCGCCGAGCTCCATGGTGACGCGCTTCATATGCGCGCCGGCCAGCGCGGCGAGTTGCTTGCCGACCGCCGTCGAGCCGGTGAAGGTGACCTTCTTCACGATCGGATGCGGGATCAGGTACTGCGAGATCTCCGCGGGCACGCCGAAGACGAGGTTGACCACGCCCTTGGGCAGGCCGGCATCCTCATAGGCCTTGACCAGCGCGGCGCAGGAGGCGGGGGTCTCCTCCGGGCCCTTCAGGATGATCGAGCAGCCGGCCGCCAGCGCGGCGGAAATCTTGCGCACCGCCTGGTTGATCGGGAAGTTCCACGGGGTGAAGGCGGCGACGACGCCTACCGGCTCCTTGTGCACGATCTGCTGCACGCCGGCGCCGCGGGCGGGGATGAGCCGGCCATAGAGGCGGCGCGCCTCCTCGGCGAACCAGTCGATGATGTCGGCGGCGGCCAGCGTCTCCATGCGGGATTCGGGCAGCGGCTTGCCCTGCTCCATGGTCATGATGCGGGCGATGTCCTCGGCCCGCTCGCGCAGAATCTCGGCTGCCTTGCGCATCAGCTTGTAGCGCTCATGTGCCGACACGTGGCGCCAGGTCGCGAAGCCCTTCTCGGCGGCCAGCAGCGCGGCGTCGAGGTCGGCCCGGCTCGCATGGGCGAGGGTGCCGATCTCCTCCTCGGTCGCCGGGTTGACGATCGGCTGGTGCGCCGCGCCGTCATGGCCGTGCCCCTCGCGCCATACGCCGTCGATGAAGAGCTGGACGTCGGGATAGCTGACCGTGGACATGACTGACCTCTCGATGGAAGACGCGGCGCGGGCGCGCCGGAAGGGCGGGTGCGGCACACACCTAATCCTCCGGACCCTCCAGCGAAAGAGGCACGTGCTGGCATGCCAGCGTCCGTGGCCCGAAACGGGCCTAAGGCCGGGCCGGCGAGCGGAACCAGCCGGCGTCGGTCCGGTTCTCCCCAAGGGAAGTTTGACGTGAAGTTCCACCTGAAGCTTGACGTGAAGCTCGAGCAGGTTAGAGGCATCAGCACCGGGGCAACGCGATGACGACCGCCGCACGTGCGCGCGACGACACCGACCGCAGCCACAGGGACGACGCCGGGAGCGCCGGCCGCGCATCCGTCCGGCCCGCGCCGCAGCGTCCGAACCCGGCCGCCGCCGGCTGGGTGGGCGAGCGCGGCCAGCCGGGCGAAGGACATCCGGGAGTGTCCGTCCCCTCCGAGCCGGGAAACGGCCAGAGGGCGGGCGCGCGGCCCGCAGCGCCGGCGAAGCGGCGCTCGACGCCGTGGCCGGGCGGCCGGCGGCGCAACTGGCGCGCCGCCCTGATGCTGGCAGGCGCGGCGTTCGTTATGAGCGCGCTGCTCACCCTGTGGGGCTGGCTGACCGCCTGAGCGCTGCCCGGCGGCCGGCTTCGATCAGCGCAGCTCGCGCAGGATCTCCCGCTTGCCGGCATGGTTGGCCGGGCCGACGATGCCTTCGTTCTCCATCCGCTCCATCAGCGAGGCGGCGCGGTTATAGCCGATCTGCAGCCGCCGCTGGATGTAGGAGGTGGAGGCCTTCTTGTCGCGCATGACGAGCGTCACGGCCTGGTCGTAGAGGTCACCCGTGTCCTCGCCCATGGAGGTCTTGTCGAACACAGCCGCGTCGTCGGGGATCGGCTCGTCCTCTTCCTCCGCCGTCACCTCGTCGAGATATTCCGGCCGGGCCTGGCACTTGAGGTGCTCGACCACGCGTTCGACCTCCTGGTCGGAGACGAACGGGCCGTGGACGCGCGAGATGCGTCCGCCGCCGGCCATGTAGAGCATGTCGCCCTGGCCGAGCAGCTGCTCGGCGCCCATCTCGCCCAGGATGGTCCGCGAGTCGATCTTGCTCGTCACCTGGAAGGAGATGCGGGTCGGAAAGTTGGCCTTGATGGTGCCCGTGATGACGTCCACCGAGGGACGCTGCGTCGCCATGATGAGGTGGATGCCGGCCGCGCGGGCCATCTGGGCGAGGCGCTGGATCGCGCCCTCGATCTCCTTGCCGGCGACCATCATAAGGTCGGCCATCTCGTCGACCACGATCACGATGTAGGGGAGCGGGGAGAGATCCATGATCTCCTCCTCCTCGATCACCTCGCCGGTCTCCTTGTCGAAGCCCTTCTGCACCGTGCGGGTGATGATCTCGCCCCTGGCGGCGGCTTCCGCCACCCGGCTGTTGAAGCCGTCGATATTGCGCACGCCGAGGCGGCTCATCTTGCGGTAGCGCTCCTCCATCTCGCGCACCGCCCATTTGAGGGCGACGATCGCCTTCTTGGGGTCGGTGACGACGGGGGTGAGGAGGTGCGGGATGCCCTCATAGACCGAGAGCTCCAGCATCTTCGGGTCGATCATGATCAGGCGGCACTGCTCGGGCCGGTGACGGTAAAGCAGTGAGAGGATCATGGTGTTGATGGCGACCGACTTGCCCGAGCCGGTGGTGCCGGCGACGAGCAGGTGCGGCATGCGGGCGAGGTCGACGATCACCGGCTCGCCGCCGATGGTCTTGCCGAGCGCAATGCCGAGCTTGGCCTTGGCCGCCTCGAATTCGTGGCGCGACAGCATCTCGCGCAGCCATACCGTGTCGCGGCGCTGGTTCGGCAGCTCGATGCCGATGACGTTGCGGCCTTCCACCACGGCGACGCGGGCGGAGATGGCGCTCATCGAGCGGGCGATGTCGGCGGAAAGGCCGATCACGCGGCTCGACTTGATGCCGGGCGCCGGCTCCAGCTCGTAGAGCGTGACCACCGG
This sequence comes from Ancylobacter mangrovi, assembly GCF_024752335.1. Taxonomy (NCBI): domain Bacteria; kingdom Pseudomonadati; phylum Pseudomonadota; class Alphaproteobacteria; order Hyphomicrobiales; family Xanthobacteraceae; genus Ancylobacter; species Ancylobacter mangrovi. The sequence continues at coordinate 437,827 of NZ_JANTHY010000001.1, forward strand.
GCCGGGATTGGCGTCGATGATCTCGCCGCGCACGCCGAAATCGTGCAGCACCTGCTGCAGCTTCACCGAATTGCGGTCGAGGAATTCCTCCGACAGCTCGTAGTCCGGCTCGCTCGCGGGCGGCTCGGTGAGCAGCTCGAGCGGGGGAAGCTCATAGACGTCCGACGCTGCCGGACGCGCGCCGGGGCGCGGTGCCGGGGCGGGGATGACGGCGGCCGGCTCGGCGGCGACGGGCGCGGCCGCGACAGTCGCGACGACCGGGGCCGCCTCGACGGGGGCCGGCTCCGGCTCGCGGGCCACGGGAGCGGCGGCAGGCGCGGGCGCGGCGGGTTCGGCCGTGACGGTGAAGGCGGGCCAGGAGAAGGACACCGTGACCGAGGGAGCGTCGTACCCCGCCGGGCGGGCCATCGGCACCGCGATCCACGCCGGGACGTCCGGGCCAGCGCCGGCCGGTGCGGCATCGGTTGCCGCAGGCGCGGACGACGGCGGCACGGGGGCGGTTGCGGCGGGGACCTCCGGGAGCGGGTCCTGATGCGAGGGCGGCATCGGCGGCACGTCCCAGCCGAGCCGGATCATCTCGGCGATGAGCTGGATCGAGCGCGGCGGATCGCCCGCCGCTTCGTCGTGCGGGAACGTCTCGGGCAGGGCCGACTCGGGCAGGGCCGCCTGCGGAACGGCAGTTTGCGGAAGGACGGCTTCGGGCGGAGCGGCAGGGGCCGGTGCGGCTTCGGGTGCCACGGCTTCCTGAGCCACTTCCTGCGCGACCGTCTCCTGCGCCTCCTCGACCGGCGGGACGGCGGGGAGCGCGTCGGTGTCCGGCATGACCGGCGGCAGGCTCGGGACCGGCGTGGCGCCGTCGCCGCCGACGATCTGGGCGGCCCTCGCCTGGCGGGCCAGCGCGGCGATCAGCGGCTGCGCGCCGACGCCGGCCGGCGGCAGGCGCGGGGGCACGCGCAGCACCGGGGTCTGCGAGACGCGCGGCGCGACGACCGGCGGCGCCTCGCTCTCCGGCACCTCCGGCTCGGGGGCGATCTCGGGAAGCTGCGGGCGCAGCAGATAGTCCGGCGTGCGGGTGAAGCGGGTGTTCGAGGGCAGGGTGAAGGGCTGCAGCCAGCTCGGCACCGGCGCTCCGGGCGGCTCGATCGTGCGTGACGCCGGTATCGACGGCACGGGTTTCTCGCGCGCCGGGGCGGGCTCGCGCGCGGCGAACGACTCGCGCGTGGGGGCCGGCTCGCGCGGCAGGGCGGCCTTCGCCGGCTTGGGCGTCTTCGGCGGCGGGGGCAGATGCACCGTCTGCGGATTGGCGCGGGTGAACCGGTGTCCGCTGACGCCCGGGCCGCCGGCGTTCTGGCGCGGCTTCTCGTCGTCGGTCGAAGAAATCTCGTGCGGATCGGAGGGACGCGCGGAGTTACGCATGGGCACCGGAACCTTTGCCGCTCATGAACATCGGGCACCGGCCGGCAGGCTTTCGTTCACCCTGCCGGCTGTGCTCCCATCGTTAGGAGCACAGCGTTAAGGAAGGGTATGAAAGGCCGGTTTTTCCCGTGCGCGAGGGCAGGTTCCGTGGCGGCGCGGCCTCAGGCCGGCAGGCCGAGCGTCGCGCGGATCTCGGGCGCGAGCAGGTCGTGGGTCTCGGGATGCTTGATCATGTAGCGCCCGAACACCGAGCAGCGCGGGACCACGGAGAGCCCGCGCTCGCGGGCGCTGGCAAGCCCGGCTTCCACCAGCCGCGTCGCAAGGCCGCGCCCGCCGAGTTCCGGCGGCACCTCGGTGTGCATGAAGATGATGTGGTCGGGCGCGAGGAGGTACTGCGCAATGGCAAGATGGCCGTCCTGCTCGATTTCGAAGCGATCGGCGGCGCGATTGTCGCGGACCGGGATTTCGCCGTTCATGCTCATGCGGATTCCTCCTTCTGGTTCGGTTGGTGGCTCGCCGCCGTCCGGGGGCCGTCGGCACCGGCACGCGCAGGAGGCCGGCCGTGATGGCCGCCACAGCGCATGGCAGATCCCGTCAGGTGGCACGTCCCCCTTTACGTAGCCAGCCGGCGAATTTATCGCCAGCGACCTATCTAGTGTGTGCGCAGCCGATTGAAACCCGGCGATGCGCGCATATCCCCCAACAGGACCGTTTCATGCCCGTGCCCCCCTCGTCGCCCTCCGCTCGCCCCTCCGCGCCCTCCGACGGCTGGCTCGACGCCATGGCACGGCGGCGCTCGGTCCCGTCGGCGGGGCTCGCCGAGCCGGGGCCGGACGAGGCGACGCTGCAACGCATGCTGGAGCTGGCGACGCGGGTGCCCGACCACGCCATGCTGGCGCCGTGGCGCTTCATCGTGATCGGCGGGGAGGCGCGCGGGCGGCTCGGCGCGCTGCTCGCGGAGGCCTATCGTGCCGGCAATCCCGAGATGGCGCCGGAGCGGCGCGAGAAGTTCGCGGGGATCATGTCGCGCCTGTTTCCGGCCCCGCTCGCGGTGGTGGTGGTCAGCCGGCCGAACCGGGAGACCATGATCCCGGTGTTCGAGCAGGAACTCTCCGCCGGCGCGGTGTGCATGAACCTGCTGCACGCCGCCCACGGCTTTGGCTTCTCCGGCATCTGGGTCACCGGTTGGGCCGCGACGAATGCGCAGGCGCAGCGCCTGCTCGGGCTGGTCGGGGGCGAGAAGGTGGCCGGCATCGTCCATCTCGGCACCGCGCGCGAGGCGCCCGGCGAGCGCCCGCGCCCGGATGTCGGCGAGCGGACCGCCTTCTGGAGCGCGCCCGATCCGGCCGCGCCGTAGCGGGTAAGGCTCAGCCGGTCGCGGCCTCGCTCTCCGCGCGGGCGGCGAGGTCGTTGGCGATGCGTGCGCGCGTCACCGCCGCGGCGGCGCCGGCTCCGGCGCCGGTGTCGGCATCCCCGCCCATCGCCTGCACCGGCACGAGGTTGTTGGCGAACTGGATGCCCTGCTGCGGGAGCTGGTAGACCATCCGCTTGATCGCCTCGCGCCGCACCACGGTCGGCTTGATCGGCCGCACGGTGAACTTGAAGCGCACGATCAGCGCGTTGTCGATGATGTCGGCCACGCCCTGCATCTTCAGCGGCGCGAGGAACTCCTCCTTCAGCTCCGGGTCCTCCAGCATCTCGGCGCCGATCTTCTTCACCGTCTTGCGCAGCTTCTCGAGGTCGGTGTCGCGGGTGAAGCGCAGGTTGAACTTCATCGTCGTCCAGTCGCGGCTGAAGTTCGTGATCTGCCCGAGCTGGCCGAACGGGATGGTGTGGATCATGCCGTTCTGGTGGCGCAGCTTCAGCGAGCGCAGGGTGAAGCCCTCCACCGTGCCCTTGGCCTTGCCGCAATCAATGTACTCGCCGACGCGGAAGGCGTCGTCGACCAGGTAGAACACGCCGGACACGATGTCCTTCACCAGCGTCTGGCTGCCGAAGGAGATGGCGAGACCGATGATCGAGGCGCCGGCGATCAGCGGCATCACGTCGATGCCGAGCTGCCCCAGCAGCGTGAGCCCGGCCATGATGATGATGGCGAGCATGAGCGTGACGCGCAGCAGCGGCAGCAGCGTGGACATGCGCGAACGCGGCCCGTGAAGCCCGTCCTCGACGTCGGTTCCCGGCATGGCCGGCCCGCCGTGCAGGCCCTCGCGCGCATGGCGGCCGGTGAAATAGTCCACCGCCTGCCAGGCGCAATAGGCGGCGAGCAGGATCGCGCCGGCCGGCAGGGCGGCGCTGGCGAGGGCGTTGTAGCGGCTCATCTCCATCATGCCGACGCCATAGACCACCCAGATGCGCACCAGCAGCGACAGCGAGACCAGCAGGATGGCGACGCGCAGGCAGCGCATCACCGCTTCGATCGCCCGCTCGCGGGCGATGGCGTGCAGGGCGGCGGCGCGCTCCTGCGCGGCCATCTGCTCGGCGAGGGCCGCCTGTTCGGCCGCGGCCTGTTCCGCAGCCGCCTGCTCGGCCGCGGCCCGCTCGAGTGCCGCCGGGTCGAGCGGCGCGATCTCCAGCACGGCCGGCTCGGCTCCGGCGGCGGGCATCGCCGCGGCCGTCACGGGCTCGGCGACGACCGGCTGCGCGGCGGCGCTGGCGACCTCGGCGGCGATCTCGGCGTTTTCGACCGCCACTTCCTCCGCCGCGGTGACGGAGGCCACCTCCGCCCGCATCAGGCGGCAGACCTTGTCCATGAAGGATTCGAGCAGCACCAGGGCGAGCAGGACGTGCATGGTCAGAAGGATCGCCGTGTGCACGCCGTCCCAAGTGGTCAGCGCGCCATAGACGCGGGCGATGCCGAGGGCGAGGAAGACGGGAACCGCCACCACCAGCCACCAGCGCGCCACCGTCGCCACGATCGGCCCCGGCCGGCCCTCCTGCGACAGGCCGTGGAACCACTTCGCCACCGGCTCGCGCACCGCCACCGCCGCCGCGATCAGCAGCGAGGTGAGGATGGCGGTGTTGATCAGCATGGCGCAGACCACCACGAGCTGCGGCGAATGGATGGCCTCCAGCACGCGGCGGAAGTCGCTCAGCGCGATCGCCACCAGGATCACCGCCGAGGCCCAGCGAAAGATGGCGCGCGCCTCGTGGTCGTCGACCATGGCGAGCCGCGCCGGCGTGAGTCCGGGGCGCAGCGCGATGCGGAAGACCACCAGATAGAGCCGCCAGTAGAACACGCTGGTGAGCACGAGATAGCCGAGCCGGGCCTGCGGCTCCGTGCCGTCGAACAGGCCGATCACCATGCCGTGGGTCGCGAGCCAGAGCCCTGTGAGCACCACCACGTCGAGGCTCACCAGCGCGGCCAGCGCCCAGATCGAGGCGGCGCCCTCCATGCGGCCGGCGAGATAGGACCGCGGCCCGCGCAGGGCAAACAGCAGCAGCGCCTCGACGGCGAGCGCCACGGCGACGCAGGCGGCGAGCAGCAGGAAGAAGGCGGAGCGGCTGCGCCCGCCATTCATCTCCGCGCTCAGCAGCGTGGGAATGCGCCCGCTCTCGGTGACCAGCGAGGGAAACTGCTCGAGCGCGTCGTCGCCACGCTCCATGACGTCGATGAAGACCTCGCTGAACGGCGCTTCGCTGGCCATGGCCATCATCATGGCGTCGGAATGGGCTGCGCCGGCAGCGGTGGCGCCGGCCTTGGCCGCCCCCGGATGGGCGGCGGCAGGGGGCGCGGCGGCAGGCGTCGCGGTGGCGGGCGGGGCTTTGGCGAGCCGTTCGGCCACCGATTTCGACAGTGCGTCGACCAGCGCGTCGAACTGCTGCGGCGACAGAGGCAGCGCCGCCCCTGCAGCGCCCTGAGTTGCGCCCCCTTGCGGTTCAGCCCCTTGCGCGGTGGCCGCCGCCTGCGGTGCCGGCCCGGCGGTGCTCTGCGCCAGCGCAGAAGGGAGCGTCGCGGCCAGCATGGACAGCGCGAGAAACAGGGGCCGGAGGCGTCTCAGCATCATGACAGGACCGTGCGTGCGATCACCGGCTCTGGCCGCCCACCGGCCGGTGATCTTCAAAGCGGGCCGTGTCGAGGCGGTCGCTAGGTAACGAGCCCACAATATCTTTCGCCCGGCACGGCCTGTCCATCCGCAATTGCCGGGACGATGAACGCGGGATTGTCCGACCCGTCTGCGCGCGGGCGGACGGGGCGCGGGAGGCACAAAAAGGGCCGCGCGGGCGATGCCGCACGGCCCTCCTGTCAGGCCATGCCTGTCTGCGGTTATGCAGGGCTCAGGCGGCGCGCGCCTGCTTCGCCTCGCGCCGGCGCTGGGTGAGGATGAACTCGGTGTAGCCGTTGGGCTGGGTGCGGCCCTCGAAGATGAGGTCGCGCGCGGCCCGGAAGGCGAAGCCGTCATAGGCCGGCGCCATCGGCTCGTAGTCCGGATCGCCGGCATTCTGGCCGTCGACCACCTTCGCCATGCGGCGCAGCGTCTCCTCGACCTGCTCCTCGGTGACGACCCCGTGCAGCAGCCAGTTGGCGACGTGCTGGGAGGAGATGCGCAGCGTGGCGCGGTCTTCCATCAGCCCGACATCGTGGATGTCCGGCACCTTGGAGCAGCCGACGCCCTGGTCGATCCAGCGCACCACGTAACCGAGGATGCCCTGGATGTTGTTGTCGAGCTCCTCCTGCACGGCCGCCGGCTCCCAGTTGCCGCGGTCGACCACCGGGATGGTGAGCAGGTCGCGCTTGGAGGCGGGCTGGCGCGAGCGAAGCTCCTCCTGGCGCTGGAACACGTCGACCTTGTGGTAGTGCAGCGCGTGCAGCGTCGCGGCGGTCGGCGAGGGGACCCAGGCGGTGTTGGCGCCCGCCATCGGGTGGGCGATCTTCTGCACCAGCATGTCGGCCATGCGGTCGGGCATCGCCCACATGCCCTTGCCGATCTGGCCGTGCCCGTCGAGATGGGCGGCGAGGCCGGCGTCGACATTGTTGTCCTCATAGGCCTTGATCCAGGCCTGCGCCTTCATCTCGTTCTTGCGCACCATCGGACCCACCTCGATCGAGGTGTGGATCTCGTCGCCGGTGCGGTCGAGGAAGCCGGTGTTGATGAAGACGACGCGCTCGCGGGCGGCGTGGATCGAGGCCGAGAGGTTGGCGCTGGTGCGGCGCTCCTCGTCCATGATGCCGATCTTGAGCGTGTTGCGCTCGAGGCCGAGCACGCCCTCGACGGCGGCGAACAGGTCGACCGCGAAGGCGACCTCCTCCGGGCCGTGCATCTTCGGCTTCACGATGTAGACCGAGCCGGTGCGGCTGTTGCGCAGCTCGGCATCGCCCTTGAGGTCGTGGATCGCGATCAGCGAGGTGACGGCGGCGTCGAGGATGGTCTCGGGGATCTCGTTGCCCTCGGCGTCGAGCACAGCGTCCGTCATCATGTGCTGGCCGACATTGCGCACCAGCAGCAGGCTGCGCCCGTGCAGGGTGAGGTCGCCGCCGCCGGCGCGGCTGTAGTGGCGGTCGGCGGCGAGGCGGCGCTCGACGGTCTCGCGGCCCTTGGCGAAGGCGGCGCTGAGCGTGCCCTTCATCAGGCCGAGCCAGTTGCGATAGACGTGCACCTTGTCCTCGGCGTCCACCGCCGCGACCGAATCCTCGCAGTCGACGATGGTGGTCACCGCCGCCTCGATGACGATGTCGGCGACACCGGCGGGGTCGGTGCTGCCCACGCGGTGCTTGCGGTCGATCTCGATGTCGATGTGCAGGCCGTGATTGATCAGCAGCACCGAGGTGGGCGAGGCGTCCGCGCCGCGATGGCCGGCGAACTGCGCCGGATCCTTCAGCCCGACCACCGAGCCGGTGTTCAGCTCGATCTTCAGCGCTCCGCCCTCGACCCGGTAGGCCACCGCATTGGCGTGGGTGCCGGCGGCGAGCGGAACGGATTCGTCGAGGAAGATGCGGGCGCGCTCGATCACGCGCTGGGCGCGGATCGGGTTGAAGCCGCCGGAGCGGGTGGCGCCGTTATCCTCGGGCAGGGCGTCGGTGCCGTAGAGCGCGTCGTACAGGCTGCCCCAGCGCGCATTGGCCGCGTTGAGCGCGTAGCGCGCATTGGTGACGGGCACCACGAGCTGCGGACCCGGAATGCGGGCGAGTTCGTCGTCGACCTTGTCGGTCGCCACCTCGAAGGGCTCGGGCTCCGGCAGCAGATAGCCGATCTCCGCGAGAAACACCTCATAGGCGGCGGGGTCGATCGGCTTGTTGCGATGGGCGCGGTTCCAGGCGTCGATCTGCGCCTGAAGCTCGTCGCGGCGGGCGAGCAGCTCCTTGTTGCGGGGAGCGAACGTGCCGACCAGGCCGGCGAATCTCTCCCAGAACACGGCCGCGTCGACCCCGGTGCCGGGCATCGCCTCATCATTAATAAAGTTTACAAGCGCAGAATCCACCTTGAGGCCGGCGACGTCTGTATAGCTCATATGCGGGGTTCCTCCGTTCGTTTGGGAGTTGGCACCCTCCCGGAGCCACCAACTCACTTTGTGCTATGCAGCAAGAGGCGGATGCGACGCAATATCGCAGATGGTCCGATGGGCGCAAAAATGCGCATAGCTCCCCAGCGCCCATCGCAGAGCGAGGCCGGCCCGGTGCCGGCGCTCGCCGCGAGACCTCCTAGAACTGGGCGGTTTCGGTCGATTCCTTCATCGCCATGGTCGAGCTCATGCCTTCGCTGAGCACGGTGGCGATGGCGTCGAAGTAGCTGGTGCCGACCTCGCGCTGGTGGCGCGTGGCGGTGAAGCCGTCCTTCTCGGCCGCGAATTCGGCCTGCTGGAGCTCCGAATAGGCGGCCATGCCGTCCTCGCGGTAGCGCCGCGCCAGCTCGAAGGTCGTGTAGTTGAGGTTGTGGAAGCCGGCCAGCGTGATGAACTGGTAGCGGTAGCCCATCGCTCCCAGCTCGCGCTGGAAGTGCTTCATCTGATCGCGGTCCATGTGCTTCGCCCAGTTGAAGGAGGGCGAGCAATTATAGGCCAGCATCTTGCCCGGATGGACCTTGTGCACCCCTTCGGCGAAGCGGCGCGCGTCCTCGAGGCTCGGGGTCGAGGTCTCGCACCACAGCAGGTCCGCATAGGGCGCGTAGGCGACGGCGCGGGCGATGCCGGCCTCGAAGCCGCCCTGGTAGCGGTAGAAGCCCTCGGGCGTGCGCTCGCCCGTGATGAAGGGCCGGTCGGTCTCATCGATGTCCGAGGTGATGAGACGGGCCGATTCCGCGTCGGTGCGCGCCATGATGACGGTCGGCACGCCCGCGACGTCCGCCGCGAGCCGCGCCGCATTCAGGGTGCGGACGAACTGCCGGGTCGGCACCAGAACCTTGCCGCCGAGATGGCCGCACTTCTTCTCCGATGCGAGCTGGTCCTCGAAATGGACCGCCGCCGCGCCGGCCTCGATCAGCGCCTTGGTGAGCTCATAGGCGTTGAGCGGGCCGCCGAAGCCGGCCTCGGCATCGGCGATGATCGGCACGAAGAAGTCGAGTTCCGGCCCGGCCGCGCCGGCGCCACCGGAGACGCGCTCCATGGTCTGGATCTGGTCGGCGCGGGCCAGCGCCTTGTTGATGCGCCGGACCACGGCGGGGACGCTGTCGACCGGGTAGAGGCTCTGGTCCGGGTACATGTCGCCGGCCGAGTTGCCGTCGGCGGCGACCTGCCAGCCGGAGAGGTAGATCGCCTCCAGCCCCGCCTTCACCTGCTGCACCGCCTGGCTGCCGGTGTAGGTGCCGAGCGTGGGCACGAATTCCTGCATCTGCAAAAGGTCCCACAGCCGGCGCGCGCCGTTCTGCGCCAGCGTGTGCTCGATGCGCAGCGAGCCGGCGAGGCGGCCGACATCGGCGCGGGTGTAGCTGCGGTGGATGCCGGCCCAGCGGTCGGGTGCCCAGGGCGGTGCGGGGAACTGGTCAGGCGAGGTCTCGCGCGCGGTTTCGCGGATCGTGTCGAGCATGGTCGGCTCCTGCGGCTGAAGGGTCGGTTGGGGTCGGGCGGGCCGCCGTGCGGGTCGTCGCGGGGACGCCGGTGCGGATGGCGGGGCGAATGGAAGCGGAGTGGAGGGAAGCGGGGTGAACGGGCGCCGGCGCCGCGAGGCTCGCGGGGCCGGTGCCCGGCGCGCTGGGCCGGGGATCTGTGGGCCGGGAATCGACGGGCCACATGTCGATGGCGCGGCGCGCGTGGAAACGCGGCCTAGCGGGCACGGCGGGTATAGGTCGCGGCGACCAGCGTGCCGCCGTCGAGCAGCGAGGTGAGCTCGCGGCCCGGTGCCATGGCGAAGCGGTGCCGGCCGATGCGGTGCACGATGGTGAAGTCCTTCTCGGCGAGACCTTCCGCCCGGAAGGCCCGGCCGATCTCCTCGGCGTCGCCGCCGACGATGGTGACGAATTCCTCGTCGCCGTTGTGATGGGTCGGTCTCATGCCAATTCCTCCGCTTGGGATGTGATGTAAAGATTTCACACTCGACATAGACGAACAAGAAATATAGCAATATGAATGTGTTAAGCTGATAAGGCTTGTAAAGTTTACCGAGCTGTTTTGTAAACTGAGCAAAGGAGCGGGCAATGTCCGCCATGGAGCCGCGCATCGGCAGCCGGGTGCAGAGGCTGCGACGGGCCAGGCGCATCTCGCAGGCCGACCTTGCGAGCGCGCTGGGCATTTCCGCGAGCTATCTCAACCTGATAGAGCACAATCGCCGGCGCATCACCGTGCCGCTGCTGATGAAGCTCGCCGGCTATTTCGGCATCGAGCCGGGCGAGCTGGTGGAGAATGACGAGTCCCGTCTCGTCGGCGACCTGATGGAGCTGTTCAGCGACGAGGTGTTCGCCGAGCACGCCCTCACCAATCAGGACATACGCGACCTCGCCGCCTCCAACCCGACGGTCGGGCGTGCCGTGGTGCGCCTTTTCGACCAGTACAAGACGCTGCGCGACGCCCGCCGCACCGGTGCGCCGGCGGTCGAGGACGAGGAGACCGGCTATCACCCGGCGACCGACGCGGTGTCCGACTTCATCCAGGAGAACGGCAACTATTTCCCGACGCTGGAGGCGGCGGCCGAGCGGGTGCGCCACGACATCGACAGCGCCTCGGATTCCTTCGAGTACGGGCTGAAGACCTATCTCTTCAACGTGTTCGGCCTGAACTGGCACGCCGCCTCGCTGCCGGCGGGGATCGCCCGGCGCCACGACGCCAATGGGCGCGAGCTGATAACCGCCGAAGTGCTGCCGCCCGAATCCGCGCTCTTCGCCGTCGCCCACCAGCTCGGCCTGCTCGCCGCCTCGCGCGAGATCGAGCAGCTGATCGAGAGCGGCAACCTGTCGGCCGACGCGCCGGTGCTCACCCGCAACGCGCTGGCGAGCTACTTCGCCGCCGCGCTGGTGATGCCCTACGAGCCGTTCCTGCGCGCCTGCCAGGAGACGCGCTACGACATCGAGCGCATCCAGCGCCGCTTCCGCACCAGCTTCGAGCAGGTGTGCCACCGCATGACCACGTTGCAGCGCCCCGGGCTGAGCGGCGTTCCGCTGCACCTGGTCCGCACGGACATCGCCGGCAACATCTCCAAGCGCTTCTCGCTGTCGGGGATCCACATCTCGCGCCATTCCGGCGCCTGCCCGCGCTGGAACGTCTACTCGGCGTTCCTGCATCCCGAACGCATCAACGTGCAGATCAGCCAGATGCCCGAGGGCCAGCGTTATTTCTGCATCGCGCGTTCGATCACCAAGGGCGGATACCGCTACAACGCGCCGCGCCGGCACCTCTCCATCGGGCTCGGCTGCCACATCAGCCATGCCGGGGCGATGATCTATTCGGACGGAATGGACCTGTCGGACCCCTCGCAGGCGGTGCCGATCGGCGTGGGCTGCCGCATCTGCCCGCGGCTCGACTGCGGCCAGCGCGCCCAGCCGCCGACCGACCACCATTTCACGCTGAACGAGACCGACATGTCGGAGAGCTTCTACGCGCCAGCTCGGCGGGGTCTGTGAGGATGGGCGAAGTGTGAACGGTCGGACCGCCCGCCAAGGAGGCGTTCCTGCGCTGAATTCACATCATAAAAATGATATTTGACTTCTTATCCGAATGAATGTTGTGATACTGGCAATCCGCTGCGCTCGGAGTGCGGTCTGCGGATTTTGGTGACATTTCTACGGGCGGCTGCGGCGCATGTGCGAGGCAGAGGCTCGTCGGACCACGACGAAGTGTGAAGGCATGGACGTCCCCCTGACTGACGGCAAATCGCTGGACAGCCTCGTGCAGCTGGCGCTCGCGGCCGGACGGGTGGTGCTGGAGGTCTACGCCACCGACTTCGCCGCCTTCACGAAGGCGGATTCCTCTCCCGTGACCGAGGCCGACAGGTGCGCCGAGGCGGTCATCCTCGCGGGGCTCGCGACTCTCTGGCCGGATGTGCCGGTGATCGCCGAGGAAGAATGCGCGGCCGGGCGCATGCCGGCGACGGGGCGCACCTTCTTCCTGGTCGACCCGCTCGACGGCACCAAGGAATTCCTCGCCCGCAACGACGAGTTCACGGTGAACATCGCACTGATTGCCGATGGCGTGCCGGTGATGGGGGTCGTCTACGCTCCCGCGCTCGGCGTGCTCTATGCCGGCGGCCTGGAGGGGGCGTCCAAGGCGCGCGTCGTCGACGGCGAACTCGCGGAAGAGGCGCGGATCGACGTGCGCGACGCGCCGCCGGCGCTGAAGGCGGTGGGCAGCCGCTCGCACGGCTCGCAGGAGACCGTCGCCTGGCTCGCGCGCTTTCCGCAGGTTTCCTTCATCTCGGCCGGCTCCTCGCTGAAGTTTTGCCTGCTGGCGGAGGGCGCGGCCGACATCTATCCGCGCTTCGGCCGCACCATGGAGTGGGACACGGCGGCGGGCGACGCGGTGCTGCGCGCCGCCGGCGGGCTGGTGACCACCTGCGACGGCCGGCCCCTGACCTACAACAAGCGCGAGCAGGCGCACGACGCGCCCTTCGCAAACCCGCATTTCCTGGCCTTCGGCGACCGCCGGCTGATCGAGGCGGCGGTGGCGCCGGCGTCGCGAGCGGCGACGCTCTGAGAGCCCGCGTCCCCGCGACATTCACATAAGAGGCAGTCCCGTGTCGTCTGATCGTATGAGCCATCTCCGTCGTCTGGAGGCGGAGTCCATCTTCATCATCCGCGAGGTGGCCGCCGAGTTCAAAAAGCCGGTGATGCTGTATTCCATCGGCAAGGACTCCGCCGTGATGCTGCATCTGGCGATGAAGGCGTTCTATCCGTCCAAGCCGCCCTTCCCGTTGATGCACATCGACACGACGTGGAAGTTCCGGCAGATGATCGAGTTCCGCAACGAGATGGCGAAGAAGCTCGGCTTCGAGCTCATCGTGCACACCAATCAGGAAGGCGTCGCGCAGGGCATCAACCCGTTCGACCACGGCTCCTCCTTCTATACCAATGTGATGAAGACCGAGGCGCTGAAGGAGGCGCTGACGCTGCACGGCTTCGATGCCGCCTTCGGCGGGGCGCGCCGCGACGAGGAGAAGAGCCGCGCCAAGGAGCGCATCTTCTCCTTCCGCACCGAGACCCATGCCTGGGACCCCAAGAACCAGCGCCCCGAGCTGTGGAACCTCTACAATACGCGGGTGAAGCCGGGTGAATCGATCCGCGTCTTCCCGCTGTCCAACTGGACCGAGCTCGACATCTGGCAGTACATCCTGGCCGAGGACATCCCGATCGTGCCGCTCTACTTCGCCGCCAAGCGCCCGGTGGTGTGGCGCGACGGGCAGATGATCATGGTGGACGACGACCGCATTCCGCTGCATCCGGGCGAGACGCCGGAGGAGCGGGTGGTGCGCTTTCGCACGCTGGGCTGCTATCCGCTCACCGCCGCGATCGACAGCGACGCCGACACGCTGGAAGCGATCGTCCGCGAGATGCTGATCGCGCGCACCTCCGAGCGCGCCGGCCGCCTGATCGACCATGACGAGGCGGCCTCGATGGAGAAGAAGAAGCGCGAGGGATATTTCTGATGAGCCTCCCGGCCGAGATCGACACCTTCGCGGACTATCTTGCCGCGCACGAGAACAAGAGCCTGCTGCGCTTCCTCACCTGCGGCAGCGTGGACGACGGCAAGTCGACGCTGATCGGGCGTCTGCTGTTCGACACCAAGCTGCTGTTTGAGGACCAGCTCGCCACGCTGTCGAACGATTCCCGCAAGCATGGCACGGTGGGCGAGGACCTCGACTTCGCGCTGCTGGTGGACGGCCTCGCCGCCGAGCGCGAGCAGGGCATCACCATCGATGTCGCCTACCGCTTCTTCGCCACCGACAAGCGCAAGTTCATCGTCGCCGACACGCCCGGCCACGAGCAGTACACGCGCAACATGGCGACGGGCGCCTCCAACTCCGACCTCGCGGTGATCCTGGTCGACGCGCGCCAGGGCATCCTCACCCAGACCCGCCGGCACTCCTTCATCGTCTCGCTGCTCGGCATCCGCCACGTGGTGCTGGCGGTGAACAAGATCGACCTGGTCGACTTCTCGCAGGAGGTCTTCGACGCGATCGTGGCGGATTATACCGCTTTCGCGAAGGATCTCGGCTTTGAGACCCTGGTCCCGGTGCCGCTCTCCGCGCGCTTCGGCGACAACATGCTGGAGCGCAGCGAGCGCACCCCCTGGTACACCGGCCCGACGCTGGTCGAGCACCTCGAGAACGTGCCGGTGGCGGACGATGCGCTGGCGCGTCCGTTCCGCATGCCGGTGCAGTGGGTGAACCGGCCCAACCTCGATTTCCGCGGCTTCTCCGGCACGGTGGTCAGCGGCTCGGTCCGCCCGGGCGACCCGATCGTGGTCGCCGGCTCCGGCCGCACCTCGACCGTTAAGTCGATCGTCACCCAGGACGGCCTGCTCGCCAGGGCGGATGCTGGCGAGGCGGTGACCATCACGCTCGACGATGAGGTCGACATCTCGCGCGGCGACATCATCGCGGCGGCGGGCGCGCGCCCCGAGGTCGCGGACCAGTTCGCCGCGCATCTGATCTGGATGCATGACGACCACCTGCTGCCGGGCCGCTCCTACCTGATCAAGATCGGCACCCGCACGGTCAGCGCCAGCGTGACCGAGATCAAGCACAAGGTCGACGTCAACTCGTTCCAGAAGCTCGCGGCCAAGCAGCTCGGGCTGAACGAGGTGGGCGTGGTCAACTTCGCCACCCAGTATGCCGTCGCCTTCGATCCGTTCGCGCAGGTGCCGCAGACCGGCGCCTTCATCGTCATCGACCGGATGAGCAACCTCACCGTCGGCGCCGGCATGATCGACTTCGGGCTGAGGCGGGCGACCAACGTCCACTGGCAGGCGCTGGAGGTCGACAAGGCCTCGCGCGCGGCGATGAAGTTCCAGAAGCCGGTGGTGCTGTGGTTCACCGGCCTGTCGGGCGCCGGCAAGTCGACGGTCGCCAACATCGTCGAGAAGAAGCTGCAGGCGCTCACGCGCCACACCTACATGCTCGATGGCGACAATGTCCGCCACGGGCTGAACAAGGACCTGGGCTTCACCGAGGCCGATCGCGTGGAGAACATCCGGCGCGTGATCGAGGTGTCGAAGCTGTTCGTCGATGCCGGCATCATCGTGCTGACCTCGTTCATCTCGCCCTTCCGGGCCGAGCGGCGCCAGGCGCGCGACAGCTTCGAGGACGGCGAGTTCGTCGAGATCTTCGTAGACACGCCGCTCGCCGTCGCCGAGGAGCGCGATCCCAAGGGGCTCTACAAGCGCGCCCGCGAGGGCCTGATCAAGAACTTCACCGGCATCGACAGCCCCTATGAGCCGCCGGAGCAGGCCGAGATCCACCTCCAGGCCGGCACCGCGACGCCGGAGGAGATGGCCGAGGAGATCGTCTCCTACCTCACCGCCAACGGCTATCTGGAATAGCGGCATCGGCCGGGCGGCGCTTTGCCGGCGCCCGGCCGCACCGTCTCACAGCGGGGTCAGGCCGCCATAGGTCTTGCCGCGGAAGAACACCAGCGGGTCGCCCTCGCCGGCGGCATGCGCGCCGGCCACCCGGCCGATGATGATCGAGATGCTGCCGCGCTCGATCACGTCCTCCACCACGCAGTCGAACACGCCGAGCGCCGCCTTGAAGGTCGGCGCGCCGGTGGCGATCTCGCCCCATTCGCCTTCCTTGAAGCGGTCGGCGCCGGACAGGCCGGCCTTGCCGGAGAAGGCGTCCGCCACATGGGTCGCGCTCGCGGGCAGGTAGTTCACCGCGAAATGACGGCTGGCGAGGATGGCGGGCAGGGCGCTGGTCTTGGCGTCGACCGAAACCAGCATCGTCGCCGGATCGGCGGTGATGTGCGCGGCGGAGAGGCCGAGGAAGCCGGCCGGGCCGTCGGCGCCGCGGGCGGTGACCACCGTCATGCCGGTGGCGCGTTCGCCCAGCGTGCGCCAGAAGGTCTTCGCGTCGATCGCGGTGTCGCTCGTGCTCATCCTGTCCCCATCCGATCTGATTAAGCCGATTAGCTAGCCAGCAATAAGAGCTCGGCCCGCACAGGCCAAGCCGGCGCGGAGGTCTTTTCGCCCGCGCGCGGGACGCCTTCGCCGCCGGGGGACGGCGGGCCGCCCGTCAATGGTTGTCGCGCGGCAGCCCACGGCGCTGGGCGATGCGCTGGTACTTCACCGCCGGCTCCAGCACCGCGCCGGTCTCGAGCTGGCCGACCACGCCGCGCTGAAGCTCCTGCCAGGGCGTCTGGCTGGCCGGGTAGCGATAGCCCCCGTCCTCTTCGAGCGCGCGCCCGCGCGCCGCCAGCTCGTCCTCGGGCACCAGCATGTCGGCGGTGCCACGCTTCAGGTCGATGCGCACGCGGTCGCCGGTGCGCAGCAAGGCGAGCCCGCCGCCCGCCGCCGCCTCCGGCGAGGCGTTGAGGATGGAGGGCGAGCCGGAGGTGCCGGACTGGCGCCCGTCGCCGATGCAGGGCAGGGCGTGGATGCCGGCGCGGATCAGGTAGTCGGGCGCGCGCATGTTCACCACCTCGGCGGCGCCGGGATAGCCGACCGGGCCGGCGCCGCGCATGAACAGCACGGTGGTCCCGTCGATGGCGAGGGCGGGGTCGTCGATGCGGGCGTGGTAGTCCTCCGGCCCGTCGAACACGACCGCGGGCCCCTCGAAGGCATCGGGATCGTCCGGGTTGGAGAGATAGCGTTCGCGGAATTCGGGGCTGATGACGCTCAGCTTCATGATCGCGGTGTCGAACAGGTTGCCGCGCAGCACGCGGAAGCCGGCCTTCTCCTTGAGCGGGCGCTCGAAGGGGCGGATGACCGCCTCGTCGAGGATCGCCGCGTCGCGGCAGTTCTCGCCGAGTGTGCGCCCGTTGGCGGTCAGCGCGTCCTCGGCGATCAGGCCCTGCTTCATCAGCTCGGCGACCACCGCCGGCACGCCGCCGGCGCGGTAATAATCCTCGCCGAGATACTCGCCCGCGGGCTGCAGGTTCACCAGCAGCGGGATCTCCTCGCCATGGGCCTGCCAGTCGTCGAGGTCGAGCTCGACGCCGATATGGCGGGCGAGGGCGTTGAGGTGGATCGGCGCGTTGGTCGAGCCGCCGATGGCCGAATTGACGCGGATGGCGTTGAGGAAGGCGTCGCGGGTGAGGATGTCGGAGGGCTTGAGGTCCTCATGCACCATGCCGACGATGCGCAGCCCGGTGCGGTAGGCCATCTCCTGCCGGTCGCGATAGGGCGCGGGAATGGCGGCGGAGCCGGGAAGCTGCATGCCCAGCGCCTCGGCCAGCGAGTTCATGGTCGTCGCCGTGCCCATGGTATTGCAGAAGCCGGTGGAGGGGGCGGAGGAGGCGACCAGCTTCACGAAGCCGGCCTCGTCGATCTCGCCCGCCGCCAGCATCTCGCGGGCCTTCCACACGATGGTGCCCGAGCCGGTGCGCTCGCCGCGGAACCAGCCATTGAGCATCGGCCCGACCGAGAGCGCGATGGCGGGGATGTTCACCGTCGCCGCCGCCATCAGGCAGGCGGGGGTGGTCTTGTCGCAGCCTATGGTGAGTACGACGCCGTCGAGCGGATAGCCGTACAGCACCTCGACGAGGCCGAGATAGGCGAGGTTGCGGTCGAGCCCGGCGGTGGGGCGCTTGCCGGTCTCCTGGATCGGGTGGACCGGGAACTCGATGGCGATGCCGCCGGCCTCGCGTATGCCCTCGCGCACCCGTTTGGCGAGGTCGAGATGGTGGCGGTTGCAGGGAGAGAGGTCCGAGCCGGTCTGGGCGATGCCGATGATCGGCCGGCCGGACTGCAGCTCCTCCTGGCTGAGGCCGAAATTGAGGTAGCGCTCGAGATAGAGCGCGGTCATGTCGACATTGGCGGGGTTGTCGAACCAGGCGCGGGAGCGGAGCCGGCGGTTGGATGTGGGGGCGTTGCCGTGCATGGCGGGCTCCTGCGTGCGGGGTCGGAGGCGGGGTCAGATCGTGGAGAAGCGGTAGAGCGAGACGTGGCGGTAGGTCTCGCCCGGGTCGAGCCGCACGCCGGGATAGTCCGGGCGGTTCGGGGCGTCGGGCCAGCCCTGCGGTTCGAGGCAGAAGGCATCGGACTGGCGGTGCAGCCGGCCCGACTTTCCCGCCCCGGCGCCGTCGAGGAAGTTGCCGGAATAGAACTGCAGCCCCGGCTGGTCGGTCAGCAGCTCCATCATCCGGCCGGAGCCGGGATGCTCGACCCGCGCGGCGAGCCGGGGCGCCTCCGCCCGCCCGCCGGGCAGGCAGTAATTGTGATCGTAGCCGTGGCCGAGGCTAAGCTGCTCGTGCGGATCGCGGATGCGTGCGCCGATCGCCGCGCCGGCGCGGAAGTCGAACGGCGTGCCGTCGACCGGGGCCGGGCCGTCGAGCGGGATCGAGGCGGTGTCGACCGGCAGATACTGCTCTGCGTGCAGCGTGAGGTGATGGTCGAGCACGCTGCCGCCCGCCGCGACGCCGGCGAGATTGAAGAAGCCGTGATGGGTGAGGTTGGCGATGGTCGGCCGGTCCGTGGTCGCCTCGAAGGCGATGGAGAGCGTGCCCGGCGCCGGGAGCGCGTAGGTGAGGCGGACCTGCAGGTTGCCGGGAAAGCCCTCCTCGCCGTCCGGGCTGACATAGGACAGGCCGGCGCGCGGCACGGGGTCCTCTTCTGCCGCCTCGACCCGCCAGAGCCGGCGGTCGAAGCCCTGGAACCCGCCATGCAGGGCGTTGGCGCCCTCATTGGCGGGGACGCGGTAGGTCACGCCGTCGAGGGCGAAGGTGCCGTCGGCGATGCGGTTGGCGTAGCGCCCGATGGCGGCGCCGAAATAGCGCCGATGCGCGAGGTAGGGCGCGAGCGTGTCATGACCCAGCACCACGTCCGCCACCGCGCCGGCGCGGTCGGGCACGTGCAGCGCCTGTACCGCCGCGCCATAGGTGATGATCGCCGCCTCGAAGCCGCCTTCGCCGACGAGGCGCAGCCGTTCGACCGGCCGCCCGTCGGGCAGCGCGCCGAAGCTCTCGCGGATCAGCCGTCCGGTCATTGTGTCCATCCCTCGAATGCTGTCGCCACCCGATGGTCCCCGGCATGAAGACGCGCGCGGCAACGGGACTTGGCCGCAAGACGCGCACGACATCAAGCCCGGCACCGCCCGCGCGCGGACCATAGCATCGCCGGTTGGCGGCACGGCGACGTCTGCCGCAGGGCTTTTCGAAGGCGGCACGGGGCGTGCATCGTGCCTTCCACGGCCGCGGCGCGGATGCCGGTACGGCCCGACGAGGAGAATGGATGTGGACGAGCCGCGCGACGAGACCAACGAGCATGTCGGCTTCGACTTCCGCGCACTCGGCGAGCGCGAGCGCTACAAGCTGATGATCGGCACCATCGTGCCGCGGCCCATTGCGCTGGTGACGACGGTCGACCCGCAGGGGCGGGTCAACGCCGCCCCGTTCCGCTTCTTCAACTGCCTCTCCGCCGACCCGCCGATCCTCGCGCTGGGGGTCGAGAACCATGCCGACATGTCGTTCAAGGACACGGCGCTCAACATCCGCCTCACCGAGGTGTTCACGGTGAACATCGTCTCCCACTCCATCGCCGAGGCGATGCATGTGTGCGGGGTCGCCTTTCCGCCCGGCACGGACGAACTCGCCGCGGCGGGCCTCACCGCCCTGCCGGGTATCAAGGTCGCCGCGCCCTTCATCCGCGAGGCGCCGGCCGCGTTCGAGTGCCGCCGGCACCTCACGCTGGAGCTCGGCCGGTCGCGCCAGATCATCCTCGGCGAGATCGTCTATGCCCATTACCGCGCCGAGGTGGTGGACGCGGAGCGGCTGCGGATCGATCCGGCCCGGCTCGACGCCATCGCCCGGCTCGGCGGCTCGACCTGCGCCACCATTCGCGACCGCTTCGACATGCCGACGCCGACGCTGGCCGACATGCAGGCGGCGCTCGGCGACGTCGCTGAATGAGGAGGTGCGGAATGAGGAGGCTTGCCGCCCCCTTCGCGCGCTCTATTCTCGGGGAAAGCGCGCCGGACCGGACTGTCGGCGACGGGCGCGGTTCGAGAAAGGGCACAGCGATGCCTCAGCTCGTGCGTTTCCTGATCCGCCATGCCGCGATCGGCATCGGTGTCGCCGCCCTGTTCGTAGGCACGCTGCTCCTGCTCGACGTGGCCCGACTCGGCACGCTGGTGTGGGAATCGCCCTCGGGCTTCGTCGCGGTGGCGGCGCTCACCGCCGCGCTCGGCGTCACCTTCGGCAGCGTGCAGATGGGCTTCGCGGTCATGCTGCTCGGCCAGGAGGCGGATGGGTCCGGCGGTGGCACTCCGCGCCCGGCGCTGGGCCCGGTGCCGGTGCGGGTCGCTTCGCGTGCCGGCCGGCGCCCGACCCGGCATGACCACCGCTTCCAGGATACGCGCCGACCCTTCGACTGGGACTGACGGGCGTACCCTCGCGCACCGTCCCCTGCGCTCTCGTGCGCCCGGGCTTGCAGCGGGGGCGGGTTTCGCGCGGCTTCTGAATCAAGGCTTTCACAGCCGTTCCTCGCCGCCGCAGAGTCACGCCATTATCGTTCATCATAAACGAATGAAATGTCCGATATTTTGATCTGGATCGAATGTTTACATTCGTGGGATCAAGGGCCGTCACCCAAGGAGAGACGGCCATGGCGTCGCAGGCGGAGTCGGTTCAGCAGTCGGTTCACGAGCATCACACGGCGCTCGAGCGCTTCGGCATCCTGCCGGGCGTGGCGCTGACCGCGGCCATCGCGGCGGCGGCCTTCGGCCTGCGCCAGCTTCCCATGGTCGGGCTGCTCAGCCCGATGATCCTCGCCATCATGATCGGCATCGCCCTGCACAATCTGGTGGGCACCCCGCTCCGGGCGAAGCCGGGCGTCACCTTCTCGCTGCGCCGCATCTTGCGCTTCGCCATCATCCTGCTCGGCCTCCAGCTTACCGCCGCGCAGGTGGCGGAGGTCGGGGCGACGGGCGTCGGCGTCATCAGCCTCACCCTGGTCGCGACCTTCCTCTTCACCATCGGGCTCGGCCGGGTGATGGGGGTCGAGGGCAAGCTCGCTGAGCTGATCGCCGCCGGCACCTCGATCTGCGGCGCTTCGGCGGTGATCGCCACCAACACGGTGACGCGCGCCTCCGACGAGGATGTCGCCTATGCGGTGGCCTGCGTCACCGTCTTCGGCTCGATCGCCATGTTCCTCTACCCGCTGCTGCCCGGCGTGCTGGGGCTCGACGCCCATGCCTACGGGCTGTGGACCGGCTCCTCGGTGCACGAGATCGCGCAGGTGGTCGCGGCGGCCTACCAGCAGGGCCAGTCGGCCGGCGAGTTCGGCACCATCGCCAAGCTCTCCCGCGTGATGATGCTGGCGCCGGTGGTGATCGCGCTCGGCCTCGTCGCCACCCGCCGCGCCTCGCACCACGCCCATCACGGCGCGGCCCGGGCCAAGCCGCCGCTGCCCTGGTTCGTGCTCGGCTTCATCGCCCTGGTCGGCGTGAACAGCGTCATGACGGTGCCGCCGGAGGCCAAGAGCGTGATCGTGCTCGCCACCACCTTCATGCTTTCCATGGCGCTGGCGGCGATGGGGCTGGAGACCGACATCGCCAAGCTGCGCGCAAAGGGCGTGAAGCCCTTCATCCTCGGTCTCGCCGCCTTTGTGTTCATCGCCTCTTTCAGCCTAATGCTGGTGAAGATGACCACATGAGGCCCTGCTGAGGCCCGGCGACGAGGTGCCATGACACTCGAGCAGCTTCGCATCTTCGTCGCCGTCGCGGAACGCGAGCACCTCACCCGGGCGGCCGAGGCGCTCAACCTGACACCCTCGGCAACGAGCGCCGCCGTCGCGGCGCTCGAAGCGCGTCACGCCACCCGGCTGTTCGACCGCGTCGGCCGGCGCATCGCGCTCACCGAGGCGGGGCGCCTGTTCCTGGTCGAGGCCCGCGCCGTGCTGGCGCAGGCCGCCGCCGCCGAGCAGGTGCTGCTCGACCTCGCCGGGCTGGAGCGCGGAAGGCTTGAGCTGGCGGGCAGCCAGACCGTCGGCAATTACTGGCTGCCGGGCGTGATCGCCCGTTTCCGCGCGCTCTATCCCGGCATCACCGTGCGGGTGGAGATCGGCAATACCGACTTCGTCGCCGGAAGGGTGCAGGAGGGCGCGGCCGATCTCGGCTTCGTCGAGGGCGAGCTCGACGAGCCGGCGCTGGCGAAGCAGGCCGTCGCGCGCGACGAGATGGTGCTGGTGGCGCCGGTCACCCACCCCTGGACCTGGCGCCCCCCGCGCGCGGTCGAGGAGCTGAAAGCCGGCCCCTGGGTGCTGCGCGAGACCGGCTCGGGCACGCGGGCGATGCTGGAGGCGTTCGTCGGCGCGCGCGGGCTGGCGCCGGAGACTCTGAACGTGGTGCTGGAATATCCCTCCAACGAGGCGATCCGCGTCGCGGTCGAGGCCGGCAGCGGGGTGACGGTGATCTCGCGCCGCGTGGTCGACGGCGCCATCCGCGCCGGCACGCTGGCGCTGGTCGACTATGCGCTACCCGCCCGCGAGTTCCTCGCGCTCCGGCACAAGGAGCGCTACACGACCCGCGCCGCGCAGGCCTTCCTCGCCCTCGCCGGGCAGGAGTGAGGCGCGCGCGACCCGCCGCGTTCCGCGTCACGCCACCATCCGCCCGTCCTCGAAATGGACGATGCGGTCGAACAGGTCGGTCGAGCGCGGGTCGTGCGTGACCACGGCGATCGCCGCGCCCTGGGTGGCGGCGATGCGGCGGAACAGCTCCATCACCTGCCGCCCGCGCACGCTGTCGAGCGCGGCGGTCGGCTCGTCGGCGAGGATCAGCGGCGGGCCGTTGGCGAGCGCCCGCGCCACCGCGACCCGCTGCTGCTCGCCGCCCGACAGCCGGGTCGGCAGGTTGTCGGCGCGATGGGCGAGGTCGAGCGCCGCCAGCAGGCGCCGCGCATGGGCCATCGCGTCCGCCCCCGCGACATCGGCGATCTCGAGGCTGAGCGCGACGTTCTCGCTGGCGGAGAGGAACGGGATGAGGTTGGCGCGCTGGAACACGAAGCCGATCTGGCGCCGGCGCACCTCGCGCAGCCCGTCGACATCGGTGCCGGCATGGGAGACACGCTGCCCGGCGAGCCAGACCTCGCCGGCGGTCGGCGCCTCGAGCAGGCCGGCCATCATCAGGAAGGTGCTCTTGCCCGACCCGCTCGGCCCGAAGATGCCGACCAGCTCTCCCGCCGCGATCTCCAGCGAGACGTCGTCGAGCGCCCGCACCAGTCCGCTCGGGCTCGCATAATGGCGCGTCAGGCCGCGCACGCTGAGCACCGGGCCGCTCACGAGAGCACCTCGCGCGCGCTCACCTTGGAGGCACGGGCGATGCCCACCCAGGCCGCGACCGCGCAGATCAGCGCCAGCGCCAGGCCGAGCGCGGCGAGGTCGGGCGGGTCCATCACCACCCGGCGCGGGAACAGCGGGAACACCAGCCGCGCGATCAGCAGCGAGAGCGCGAAGCCGGCGAGGCCGATCATGCCGGCCTGCTGGCCGATCATCCCCGCCACCACGCTTTCGCGCGCGCCCATGAGCTTGAGCAGCGCGATCTCGTGCAGCTTCTCGATGGTCATGGTGTAGATGATCAGCGAGACCACGATGGCGGTGATGATCAGGATCAGCCCGGTGAAGGCGAGGATCTGCAGCCGCAGCTTCCACAGCCGCGCGTTGAGCATCAGGTCGCGCTGCTGGGCGGTGGTGAGCACGCGCACGTCGCCCCAGCGCTCCATCGCCGCGATCACCCGTGCGGGGTCCGCCGCCGGGTCGAGACGCACCAGCACCGCGGCGATCTTGCTCTCCTGCGCCACCGAGCTGCCGTCCGGCGAGGCGGCAAGCTCGCCATGGGCAGCGCGGGCGAGGTGGACCTCCTCCGAGGTGCGGCGCTGGGCGATGGCGGTGGCGTCGTTGATCGACACGAACATCAGCCCGTCGCCGGCGGAATCGACCATGTTCCGGGTCAGGCCGACGATGTCGTAATCGTCGAGCCCGAGCCGCACCCGGTCGCCGACATGAAGGCCGGTGCTGGCGTCGGCGATAGCCTCGTAGCGCCCGGCATGGAGCCAGCGCCCGGCTGTGAGCGAGAGCCAGTGCCCGTCGTCGCGGGGCACGTCGACGCCGGTGACGGTGGCCCGCCGCGTCGCGCCGTCGAAGGCGAATTGCTGGCTGAACTGGGTGAAGCGGCGCACATCGGCGACGCCGGGCACGCCCTCCACGCGCCGGTCCATGTCCTGCGCGACGGCGGAGCCTTCCGCGAACGGGCCGGCGCGCTCGCCCTGCACCACCCACAGATCGGCGTCGATGCGCTCGATGATCAGCAGCGCGTCCTCGACCACGCCGCGATAGAGCCCGGTCATGCCGATCATCGCCGTCATCAGGAAGGCGACCCCGAAGGCGGTGAGCGCGAAGCGGGTGGGGGAGTGGATGGCGTCCTTCAGCGCGAGGTTCATGGGCGGGTCTCCTCGACCCGTACCCGCATGCCGGCGAACACGCCGCCCGGGGCCAGCACCGTGTCGCCTGCCGCGAGGCCGCGCGTGACCTCGACCCGGCTCGCGCCGGCGGCGCCGAGGCCGACGTCGCGCCAGTGGGCGCGCCCGTTCCGCGCGACCCACAGGCCGGGCGTGCCGTCCCGCCGGGCGATGAAGGATTTCGGCACGGTCAGCACGCCGGTCCGGGTCTCGACCGCGAGCCGGGCGATGCCGCGCTGGCCCAGCGCCCAGTTCACCGGCAGCGTGTCGAGCGCGATGTCGAGCTCGAACTCGCGGGTTTCTTCGTCCACCTCGCGGTCGAGCCGCAGCACATGGCCGGTGATCGGCGTCTGAGCGGGACCGAAGGTAATGGTCGCCGTCTGTCCGGCCTGCACGGCGGCGATGGTGCTCTCGTCGAGCCGCGTGGTGAGGACGAGGCTTTTCGGGTCGACGATGTGCAGGAGCTCGGTGCCGGGCGTGAGCACCTCGCCGAGATAATGCGCGCGCGAGACCACCACGCCGTCGATCGGCGCGCGGATCACGCTGTCGTCGAGCTGGGCGCGGGCGACGGCGACGCGGGCCTTCGCGGCGTCGCGCTCGGCCTCCGCCTGCTCGATCGCCCGCTTGGTGCGCACGAGCTCGGCCTCGGCCTGGCGGCGGGCGGAGAGGGCGTCGTCCAGCGTCGCCTCGCTCACCACGCCCTTGGCGATCAGCGTCACCTGCCGCTCATGGGTCGCGCGCGCCTGCTCGAGCGCCGCGGCGGCGCGGTCGCGCTCGGCCTCGGCGGTGGCGACCGCGCGTCCGGAGGCATCGGCGCTCGCCTGCGCCGAGGTAAGCTCGCCGGCGAGGTCGTCGAAGCCGAGGCGGGCGAGAACCTCGCCCTTCGTCACCCTATCGTTGCGATCGACGGCAAGGCTGTCGATGCGGCCCTGGATCCGGCTGCCCACGCTCGCCTCCGAGAGCGCGGCGAGCGTGCCGGGACCCCGGAGCTCGACCGTGAGGCTGCCCGGGCGCACCGTCTCGCCCGCGACGGCGTGGGGATAGAGATAGCGCCCGCCGAGCAAGGCGGCGGCGAGCAGGGCGAGCGCCAGCCCGGCCAACCGCAGCCTGCCGCGCGGCCGCGCGCGCGGCGCCGGCGGACGCAGCGACTGGAACTGGTCGAGGTCGGGCTGGACGTTCATCGAAAGCGCGCCGGCCCGCCGTCACTGCGCCTGCGCGGCGCGGGCGGAGAGCAGCGCATCCTTGCAGGGCTGCGAGATCTTGTCCGGGTTGGCCTTCATGCATTCGAGGATGCGTCCGCCGCCCGGCTGGATGCCGGCGCAGGCCGAGCGGATGTCGGCCTCGCAGGCGGCGCGGATCGCCTGCCGCTGCGCCGTCGACAGGTTCTGCGCCATCGCCGGCGTCTGCGCGAAGGCGCTCCCGGTGAGGACGACACCGGCGATGCCGGCCAGGGCGAGCACGAGGGCGGCGCGAAGGTTCAGTCTGCGGATCATGGGATTCCATCCAGTGTGAAGGGGAGACGCGCGGCTGGCACGGCGTGCCGCTCCGCGGATCGGGCATGAAGCGATTGGGCATGGAGCCCGCCCAGTGGGGGCGGTCGGTGGACGGGCTCCATCGCCCCGGCCGGCCGCGAACGGCCCGCCTGCCGAGAGGACCGGGGTGTGGTGCGTCTCGGTACAGGGCGAGGATGGGCGCGCCGCTTTGCGCCGATGTCTCGGAAAGCCGGTTTTTCGTAACAGTTTGTATCGAGGCACCGGTCGCGGCTTGCCTCGCGGGCCGGCCGCTGTCATGCCGCTTCCATGACGGCGGAACGGCTACTCCTGGTCGAGGACGACCGAGACATACGCGGCCTGCTTTCCGATTTTCTCGGCGGCGAGGGCTATGCGGTCGAGGCGGTCGAGAGCGGCGCGCTGATGGACCGCGCGCTGATGCGCGGCATGCCGGATCTCGTCATTCTCGACATCATGCTGCCGGGCGAGGACGGGCTGTCGATCTGCCGGCGCCTGCGGGCGCGCTCGCGCGTGCCGATCCTCATGCTCACCGCCCGGCACGACGACATAGACCGCATCGTCGGGCTGGAGATCGGCGCCGACGACTATCTCGGCAAGCCGTTCAACCCGCGCGAATTGCTGGCCCGCATCCGCGCCCTGCTGCGCCGCTCGACCGGGGCGCTCTCGGCGGGGGCGCCCGAGCGCCGGCGCAAGCGCTTCGCCCGGCTGGTGGCCGATCTCGACGCCCGCGTGATCGAGGACGATGGCGGGCAGCGGGTGAACCTGACCACGGCGGAGTTCGACCTGCTCACCTGCTTCCTCGAGCGGCCGGGCCGCGTGCTCTCGCGCGACCAGCTCCTCGACTGGACGCGCGGGCGCTCGGCCGACCCGTTCGACCGGACCATCGACGTCACCGTCTCGCGGCTGCGCGCCAAGCTCGCCCAGTGCTTGCCGGAGGAAGAGCAGATCATCACCACTGTGCGCAATGCCGGCTATCTGTTCTCCGCCGACGTGCGCGACGCGTGAGGCGGCGATGCGCCTCGGCCTGCTCGCGCGCATCATCCTCATCGTGGCGATGGCGCTGCTCGCCATCCAGCTTCTGGCGCTGCTGTTCTATTTCGGCCTGAGCGACGGGCGCAGCCTGCTGGGCGAGGCCTCGCCCGCCCTGCCACGCCAGGTGGTCTCGCTGGTGCGCCTGGTCGAGCGGGCGCCGCCCGCGCTGCGGCCGGACCTGTTCACCGCGCTGTCCGAGAACGGGCGCAACGTCTCGCTGGTCGCCGCGCCGCCGGCGGACGCTGCCGGCTCCACCTCGCTGCACCGGGTGGAGCTCTCGATCCGCGCGGCGCTCGAGGCCTCGGGCGAATCCGGGCGCCGGGTGCTGGCGCGCTTCGACCCGCGCGACAAGGCGCATCCGGGCGAGACGTTCCGCGTCTATGTCCAGCTCGCCACCGGCGACTATCTCGTCCTCGACGTGAAGGACCGGGTGACCGTGCGCCTGCTCGGCATTCCCATCGGCTTCTTCGCGGGCGTGTTCGGCGTGCTGGTGGCGGTCGCCGCGCTCGCCGCCGTGGCGCGCGAGATGAAGCCGCTGACCCGGCTCGCCCGCGAGGTCGACCGCATCGGCGGCCAGCTCGACCCGGTGGCGATCCCCGAGAAGGGTGCGCCGGAGCTGCGCGCGCTGATCCGCGCCGTCAACGCCATGCAGGAACGCATCGCGACGCTGGTGAGGAACCGCACCCTTACCCTCGGGGCGATCTCGCACGACCTGCGCACCTATCTCACGCGGCTGCGGCTGCGGGTGGAGATGATGCCGGAGAGCCGACACCGCGCCGGCGCCGTCGCCGATGTCGAGGCGATGCAGGCGCTGGTGGAGGACACGCTCGACTTCGCGCAGAGCTCGTTCTCGTCCGCCGAGCCGGCGGTCGCGGATCTTGGCGCCGTGCTCACGCGCTTCCGCGCCGGCCATGCCGCGCCGGAGCCGATCCGTCTCGACCTGCCCGGCGAGCCCGCCCGGGTCGCGGTGGGCGAGAAGACGCTGGAGCGGCTATGCGCGAACCTCGTCGGCAACGCGCTGCGCTACGGCCATTGCGCGTTTCTCAGCGTGCGGGCGGAGGGGCCGCGCGTCATCCTGCAGGTGGAGGATGACGGCCCCGGCATTCCGCCCGACGAGCGCGCCCATGTGTTCGAGCCGTTCTACCGGATCGACGCTTCGCGCAACCGCGACAGCGGCGGCGCGGGGCTCGGCCTCACCATCGTCCGGCGCATCGTCGACCTGCATGGCGGCACGATCGAGCTCGGCGACAGCGCGCATGGCGGGCTGCGCGTCACGGTGGCGCTGCCCGCTGCCTGAGGCGCGGGGGCACTGAAACAAATCGACATGCGCGCGTAGGCCGGGGGAGACATTGCCGTCCCAGGGTGCGGTCCTCCTCAACGGCAAAGGATGACTGCCATGAGACTGCTTTCGGGAAAGGCACCGCTGCGGACCGTGCTTGGCGGGACGCTGGCCGCCGGCGCGCTCGCCGCCCTCGCGCTGCCCGCGCTCGGCGTCGTGCACCTGCGCGCCGACCCGCTCGACGGGGGCTTCCAGGAGGTCGGGCCTTGCGACGTGCCGGCTTTCGGGCCGGGCATGCCGGCCTTCGACGGAACGATGGCGCGCCTCGTCGCCGGCGCGCTGCTGTCGGCGCAGGAGACCGCGCTCGGCATCACGCCGGACCAGATGGAGGCCTGGCGGGCCTATACGGGCGCGCTGATCGCCTTCATCCCGACCGGCGAGCGTGTCGGGCGCTGGACCGACAGGAAGACGCGCGAGGAGGCCGCCGCCTTCGACCTCGTGGACGACATCACCTCGAGCGCCATCGAACGCGCCGACAAGGCGAAGACGCTGCAGGCGGCGGCGGACGCGCTGAAGGCCAAGCTCACGCCGGGCCAGCTCGACATGGTCAAGCAGATGCAGTCGCGGCTGGTCGAGCGCGTCGTCCGCTTCGTGGAATGGCGCCGCGGCGAGGGCCTGGGAGCGCCGCTCTGAACCGGCGGCATTCCGACGTGAAGAAGGCCGGGAGCGCGCTCCCGGCCTTTTCGTTTGCCCGGCGTGGCGGCGGCGCTACCAGCGGCTGAAGCTGCGCGTGCCGCCGAAGGTTCGTCCGCCGCCGGTCACGCCCGAGCGCGTCGCGGAGCAGCCGGAGCCATAGGCGCAGGAGCGGGTGCGGGTGGCGCTGCCGCCATAGGGCCCTTCGGTGTTGCGGGTCGAGCTGCAGCTTCCGTCGGCGCAGCTGCGGGTCTGCGAGGTCGAGCCGCCATAGCGGCCGGTGGTGCCGCTGGTGCCGGTGCACGAGCCGTTGGCGCAGGTCACGTCGCGGCTGTGCGAGGTGACGCGCGGCGCCGGATAGGGCCCATAGGCGCGCGGAGGCGGGTAGGCGGCCCAGCGGCCGTACCAGGGATAGGCGGTGTAGTAGCGATCCCAATAGGCGCGGTTGAAGGCGACCACGCCGATGCCGACCGCCGCCGCGACCGGCGCGGTTAGCACCACCGGCGCGCCGCCATAGACGAGCTGGATGTAGCTCGCCGCCACCCAGCCGCGATAGCCGGCGAAGGCGATGTCGCACCAGCTATAGCCGCTGACGCAGCCGAAGGTGGTGATCGGCGTGCCGGCGGGTACGACGGTCACGGCCGGATAGGCGGTCGAGGGCCCGGCCCGCAGATTGACGTTGGCGGTGGAGACGGCGGCCGTGGCGGCGTTGCCCGACGCGGTGCCGGCTAGCGTGGCGCCGGCGATCAGCGCGGCGGCGACGAAGAGCTTCTTCAGCATGCCAAATTCCCCCTGGCAGGATGACGGCACCCCGCCGCGAACCGGTGCGGACGGTATGCCCTGACCTTCTTGCTAGCTGCCGGGGATCACCAGCCTGTCTCGGCCGTGTTTCAATTTGTGACAGCACGCCGGTCGCCGGGGAGACGCAACGGCAACGAAGGACGGGGTCAGTCGAGCCGCTCGCCGGTGAGCTCGCTCAGCCGGCGGCCCATCTCGTCGCTGTAGCGCTTCACCGCGTGGGCTTCGCTGAGGATGCCGACGATGCGCCGCTCCGGCGTGGTCACGGCCAGCGCGTCGGCCTCGGCATGGGCGAAGGCCGAGAGCGCCTTGCGGATCGTCATCGACGGACGCAGCGTGTCGTCGACTTGGCGCAGCAGCGCGCGCACCGTGGCGGGCGGGGCGCCCGCGTCCTCCTCGCTCTCGCGCGCCTCGTAGAGCGCGGCGGGCGGTACCATGCCGGCATAGAAGCCCTCGGGCGTCGTCGCCACCAGATAGCTGGTGGAGCCGGGCGGATAGGCCCTGCGCGCCTCCTCGATCGTCATGTCGGCGCTGACCTGCGGCACCTCGCGGCGCATCATGGTCTCGACGGTGAGGTCGCGCACCCAGCCCACGTCATGGGCGCCGCGGATGTTCTCGCCGCGCAGGTGGAAGCGCCATGTGGTGAAGGAGAAGCCGAACAGGCGCCGCGTGATCAGCGAGGCCGCCGCCGCCGCCGCCAGCACCGCCAGCGTCAGGGTCAGGTCGTCGGTCATCTCCAGCGCCAGCAGCGTCATGGTCATCGGCCCGCCGACCACCGCCACCGCCAGCGCGCTCATGCCGATCAGCGCGTAGAGCGCGTGCGATTCCGCGACGCCCGGCACGAAGAGGTCGAGCCCGGCCGCATAGGCGCGCCCGGCGAGCACCCCCATCAGCACCGAGGCGAAGAACAGGCCGCCGCGGAACCCGGCGCCGATCGACACCGCCGAGGCGATCACCTTGGCGCCGAGCAGTATCAGCAGGAAGGTGAGCGTCGCGTCGGCGCCGATATAGTAGTAGACGGCGCCGTGCCCGGCCGACAAAACCGCCGGGCTCCACAGAGCCAGCGCCCCGACGATCAGCCCGCCGATCATCGGGCGCAGCGCCGCCGGCAGCGCCGAGCGCCGGAAGCCGGCCTCGACCAGCGTCACCCCGCGCATGATGACGATGCCGATCAGGGCGCACAGAATGCCCAGTAGCAGGATGGCGGGCAGGTCGCTCATCTGCGGCGCGCCGAGCGCGGGCAAGGGCGGGGGCATGTCCGGCAGCAGGGTCTGTCGCGTCAGCGTGGCGGTGAAGCTCGCCGTCATCATCGGCACGAAGGCCGGGATCGCATAGGTGCCGAGGATCAGCTCGAAACCGTAGAACGCGCCCATCAGCGGGGCGTTGAAGGCGGCGCCGATCGCCGCCCCGGCGCCGCAGCCGACCATCAGCCTGAGGTCGGCGCGGCGCAGATGGAAGATTTGCCCGAGGCGCGAGGCGACGCCGCTCGCTGCCTGGGTGTAGCCGGCCTCGAGCCCGACTGAGGCGCCCACCCCGCTGGAGGCGATGGTCTGCGCGCCGACGATCAGGCTGTCCTTCAGCGACATCCGCCCGCCATGCAGCGCATTGGCCTCGATCGGGTCGACCGGCTGGCCGAAGCCGCGCCGGCGCAGCAGCGCCGAGACGAGGCCGAAGGCGAGCCCGCCCAGCGCCGGGGCAAGCAGCACCAGCATCGCCGGCAGCCCGGTTGCGATCGAGAGATGGCCGTGCGGGTCGATGCCGAAGATCAGCACGTGCAGGCCCTGCATGGCCGAGCTCATGGCCACGACCACCAGCCCGGACAGCACGCCGACCACGGCGGCGGCGAGCACGAGCCCAAGCTCGCTCGCGCGGGCAAGCCGGCGCACCCGGTGCCAGAGGGTCTCCTGTTCCGAAGTCGAGCCGGTTGTCACGTCACGCCCGCCGCATGCTTTCCCGCGTGACTAGGCGCCCGCGCGCCCGTGTGCAAGCGCGATGGCGCCCGGGGGCCCTCATACGCATTAATACTTTCATAAAAACGATTGCATTTTTTTGAAATCAAATTAATTAAACAAATGGCAGGGACGAACCTGCCGCGCTCAAGGGGTGAGGACATGACCCGCAATATCGGACGCATCGACAGCGTGCTGCGCATCATCGTCGGTCTGGCGCTGCTGTCGCTGATCCTCCTGCTGCACGGGGCCGCGCGCTGGGTGGGGCTGGTCGGCCTTGTGCCGCTGCTCACCGGCATCGTCGGCACCTGCCCGCTCTATTCGATCCTCGGCATCTCCACCTGCCCGCTCGGCGCGCGCAGGTGAGCGCCGCAACGTCAGCCAGCAAGTCAAGGCGGAAGAGAAATGACCCAGAAACCCGAAGTGACCGGCTTCTTCGATCCGCGCACCTGGTCGGTCCAGTACGTCGTCGCCGACCCGGCGACGAAGAAGTGCGCCATCGTCGACCCGGTCTATGATTTCGACGAGAAGTCCGGCCAGACCGCCTCGCGCAATGCCGACCGCATTCTCGATTTCGTGCGGCAGAAGGGCTACGCGGTCGAGTGGATCCTCGACACCCATCCCCATGCCGACCATTTCTCGGCCGCCTTCTATCTCAAGCAGAAGACCGGCGCGCCCACCGCGATCGGCGAGAAGGTGAAGGACGTGCAGAAGCTCTGGAAGGGCTTCTACAACTGGCCGGACTTCCCCGCCGACGGCTCACAATGGGACCGGCTGTTCGCCGATGGCGACACCTTCAAGGTCGGTGACATCGACGCGAAGGTGATGTTCTCGCCCGGCCACACGCTGGCCTCGATCACCTATGTGATCGGCGACGCCGCCTTCGTGCACGACACGCTGTTCATGCCGGACAGCGGCACGGCGCGGGCGGATTTTCCCGGCGGCAGCGCCAGGGTGCTGTGGGAATCGATCAAGGCCATTCTCGCCCTGCCGGACGAGACCCGCATCTTCACCGGCCACGACTACCAGCCGGGCGGGCGCCAGCCGCTGTGGGAATCCACCGTCGCCGAGCAGAAGGCGGCCAACATCCACATGGCCAAGTGCAAGAGCGAAGCCGAGTTCGTCGCAATACGTGAGGCGCGCGACCGCTCCCTTCCCATGCCGAAGCTGATCCTGCATTCCTTGCAGATCAACACCAACGGAGGACGGCTGCCGGAGCCGGAATCGAACGGGACGCGTTATCTGAAGATCCCGCTCGATCTGCTCAAGGGCGCCAACTGGGGCTGAATATGGTCGATATGCTCTCCTGCGAGGCCATGGGAATGAAGGAAAGGGTCGGAGAAGCCTCCGCCTTCCTCAAGACCATGGCCAATCCCGACCGGCTGCTGGTCGCCTGCGCCCTCGTGGACGGCGAACGCTCGGTGCGCGAGCTGGAAGAGCTTCTCGGCATCCGGCAGCCCGGGCTGTCGCAGCAGATCGCGGGATTGCGCGAGGCGGGCCTGATCGCCGGTCGCAAGGAAGGCAAGCAGGTCTTCTACCGCCTCGCCGACCCACGGGTGCAGACCTTCATCTCCACCATGCACGCGCTGTTCTGCGCACCCGGCGCGTCCGGGGAGCGGCAGACGGCCGGACAGGAAGATCATGACTGAATTCACCCCCGTCGCCTCGCTCGTCGGCGGCATGCTGATCGGGCTCAGCGCCGTGCTGATGATGCTGCTGGAAGGGCGCATAGCCGGCATCAGCGGGATCGCGAGCCGGCTGTTCCCGCCCTATGGCGACGGCGGCCTCGCCGGCCGGCTGGCCTTCGTCGCCGGCCTCGTCGCCGCGCCGTTCGTCGTTGCCGCCACCGGCGCGCCGGTGATGCAGACGGTCTCCTCCAACCTCGCGCTGATGGTCGCCGCCGGGCTGCTGGTCGGCTTCGGCTCGGTGTGGGGCTCGGGTTGCACCTCGGGCCACGGCGTGTGCGGGCTGGCGCGGCTCTCGCGCCGCTCCTTCGTCGCCACCGGCGTATTCATGGCGACGGGCTTCGCGACCGTCTTCGTGATGCGCCACCTGATCGGAGGCTGAGAAGATGTCCGGCAAGTTCGTCTCCATAGCCGTCAATCTCGGCCTCGGCCTCCTGTTCGGCGTCGGTCTCGTCGTCTCCGGCATGAGCAATCCGGCCAAGGTGCTGAATTTCCTCGACCTGTTCGGCACCTTCGACCCCTCGCTCGCCTTCGTCATGGGCGGCGCGGTGGTGGTGGCCTTCTTCGGCTTCCGCCTCGCCACCGCCCGGCCGGCGCCGCTCCTCGCCGAGCGGTTCCGCATGCCGACCCGCACCGACGTCGACGCCCGGCTGATCGTCGGGCCGGCGCTGTTCGGCATCGGCTGGGGATTGGGCGGTTTCTGCCCCGGCCCCGCCTTGACCGCGATCGGCCTCGCCGCGCCGGGCACGCTCGCCTTCGTCCCCGCCATGCTCGCGGGCATGTGGGCGGCGCGCTCCCTCGCCGCCCGGCAGGGCTGAGAAAGCCGGCGTCGTCAAGGTTTCGCGGCCGCTCCGGCCGCCGCAGGGCGTTCGGAAAATCGGCGCGGTTGACGTCGCGCGATACGGGAAGAGCCGGATTTGTAGCCGCTCAGAATGGCGTACAGCCGAACTCGGATTTCAGGAATTTCTGAAATTACCGTAGGGAAAGACGCCGTGAACCTGCCGCCGCTCATCCAGTCCTTCGTGCTGCATTTCGGCGAGATGGGAAGCCGCTGGGGCATCAACCGCACGGTCGGCCAGATCTACGCGCTGCTCTACGTCTCGCCCGAGCCGCTCTGCGCGGAGGACATCGTCGAGGCGCTCGGCCTGTCGCGCTCCAACGTCTCGATGGGGCTGCGCGAACTGCAGGCGTGGAACCTCGTCGTGCACAAGCATCTGCCGGACGACCGGCGCGACTTCTTCACCACCCCGGACGATGTGTGGCAGATCCTTCGCACGCTCGCCGAGGAGCGCAAGAAGCGCGAGGTCGACCCCACGCTCTCGGTGCTGCGCGAGATCCTGATGCAGCCGGCGGGCAGCGACGAAGAACGCTTCGCCCAGGGCCGCATTGCCGAGATGCACGGCCTGATCGACCAGCTCACCACCTGGTATGACGACGTGAAGCGGCTGGAGACCGAGCGTCTCGCCAATCTGCTGAGCCTCGGCGCCAAGATCACCCGACTGCTGGAAGCCAAGGACCGTGTCGTCACGCTCGGCTGCCGCCGGCCGAAGGCCGCGCGCGAGGCCGGGGACACTCGGACCGACGTGGCCCGGGCGGGGGGCGAGTGAGATGGGCCTCGCCACCGCCATACGCACCGCTCCCGGCGCCGTCCCCGCTTCCGAATCTGCTGTTCCCGACGCCCCCCGCGGCGCGAAGGCCCGCTCCGCCGCCGGGGCCCGCGCGCTTCGCCCGGCGATTGCGCTCCAGATCGCCGGCGCCCTGCTGTGGCTGCCGCAAGCCGGCCTTCTCGCGCTTGCCGTCGCCGGGCTGGTGCGGGGCGAGGGGCTGGCCGACATGGTTCTGCCCGCCGGCGGTTTCGCGCTGCTCGGCGTCGTCCGCGCGCTCCTGGAGGCGGCCGGCTCGCGCCTTGCCTTCCGTGCCGCGCGGGGCGAGCTGACGCGGCTGCGTGCGGCGGCCGCCGAGGCGCTCGCGCTCGGCTCGCCACTCGACACGCGCCGGCCCGCCTCCGGCCTCGTCGCCAGCGCGCTGGCCGAGCAGGCGGAGGCGGTGGTACCCTATCTCTCCCGCTTCGTCCCGGCGCGCCGGCGCGCGACCTTGGTGCCGCTCGCCATTCTCGCCTGCGTGCTGCCCTT
The DNA here is from genome assembly GCF_024752335.1 of Ancylobacter mangrovi. Lineage (NCBI taxonomy): Bacteria > Pseudomonadati > Pseudomonadota > Alphaproteobacteria > Hyphomicrobiales > Xanthobacteraceae > Ancylobacter > Ancylobacter mangrovi. Next base: position 473,286 of record NZ_JANTHY010000001.1, read on the forward strand.
CTCCTGGGTGGCGGCGCTCATCCTCGCCGTCGCCGCGCCGCTAATCCCGCTCTTCATGGCGCTGATCGGCTGGCGCGCCAAGGCGGCGAGCGAGGCCCAGCACGTCGAGCTGGGCGGCATGAACGCCTTCCTGCTCGACCGGCTGCGCGGACTGTCGACCATCCGCTCCTTCGGCGCGGTGGAGGCGACGGCGACCCGGCTGAGGGCGGACGCGGAGAGCCTGCGCCAGCGCACCATGGCGGTGCTGCGCATCGCCTTCCTCTCCTCGGCGGTGCTGGAGCTGTTCTCGGCGCTCGGCGTCGCCATGGTGGCGGTCTATGTCGGCTTCCACCTGCTCGGCACCATCGGCTTCGGAAGCTGGGGCCGGGATTTCGGCCTCGGCGAGGGGCTGTTCATCCTTCTGGTGGCGCCCGCCTTCTTCGAGCCGCTGCGCGAGCTCTCCGCCGCCTGGCACGACCGCGCGGCCGGGCAGGCGGCGCTGGAGGCGATCGAGGCGCTTGCCGGCGACGGGGCGCGGATCGTCGGCACCGACGCGGCCGTGCCGGCCCGCGGCGGGCATGCCCCGGCGGTGCGGCTGGACCATGTGCGCTTCCGCCATGCCGGCCAGCCGGCGCTGCTGTTCGACGACCTCTCGCTCGACATCGCGCCCGGCGAGCATGTGGCGCTGTTCGCCCCGAGCGGGGCCGGCAAGTCGAGCGTGCTGGCGCTCATCGCCGGGCTCGTCGCGCACGAGGGCGGGCGGGTGAGCGTCGATGGCGCGGCGATGGATGCGGGCAGCGCGGCGCGGCTGCGCGCGCCCATGGCCTATATCGGCCAGCAGCCGCACATCTTCGCCGGCACGCTGCGCAGCAATGTGAGCCTCGGCCGCGCCGGGGTGGACGCCGGCGCGGCCGGTCGCGCGCTTGTCGCCGCCCGGCTCGGCAAGGTGGCGGGCGTGCGCGGCCCGGCGCCGATCGGCGAGGGCGGGCGTGGCCTGTCCGGGGGGGAGGCGCTGCGCCTCGCTCTGGCGCGGCTTGCCGCGACGCCGCAGGCCCGCCTCGTGCTGGCAGACGAGCCGACCGCGCATCTCGACAGCGGCACCGCGCGCGAGGTCGGCGACGCGCTGATCGAGCTGGCGCAGGGGCGCACGCTGATCGTCGCCACCCATGATCCTGCGCTGGCGGCGCGCATGGACCGCGTCATCCGCCTCGACCACGCTGCACAACAGCAGGACGTGCAGGAGCAGGACGCATGAGCACCGGCCCGCACGTCACCCCCCATATCGGCCCCTCCCGTCATGCGGAGCCGCGCGGCGGCCTTGCGCGCGACCTCAGGGCGATGGGCGCGATCCTGCGCCTGTTCCTCGCCGAGCGGCGGGGCGCCTTCTTCGCCGGTGCGGCGCTGGCGGCGCTGACGCTGCTCGCCGGGGCGTGCCTGCTGGCGCTCTCGGGCTGGTTCATCACCGCGACCGCGATCGCAGGCATGTCGGTGACGGCGGCGCTCGCCTTCGACGTGTTCGCCCCCTCCGCCGGCATCCGGCTCGCCGCGCTGACCCGCACCGCGGCGCGCTATGGCGAGCGGCTGGTGACGCATGACGCGGCGCTCGCCGTGCTGGCCGGGCTGCGCGAACGGCTGTTCCGCGGCTGGGCCGCGCCCGAGGCGGCGGGGCGGCTCGCCGACCGGCCGGCCCGCCTGCTGTTCCGCCTGACGCTCGACATCGACGCGCTGGATTCGCTCTATCTGCGGGTGCTGGTCCCCGTCATCGCGGCGCTGGCGACGACGCTCGGCGTGGCGTTCCTGATCGGCCTCTTCGACGCCCGCCTCGCGCTCGCCTTCGCGTTTATCGTGCTCGGCGTCGGCTCGCTCGTTCCGCTCATCGCGCTGCGGGCCGCGCGGCGGCCGTCACGGCGCCGCGCCCATGCGCTGGAGGTGCTGCGCGCCCGCGCGGTCGACCTCGTCGCCGGGCAGACCGAACTCATCATGACCGGCCGTCTCGCCGCTGCCCGCGAGGGGCTCGCCGCCGCCGACCGGCGCCTCGCCGAGGCGGACGACGCGCTCAACCGGGTCGAGACCCGCATCTCCGCCGGCTTCGCGATGGCCGGCACGCTGCTGCTGGCGCTGGCGCTGCTGGCGGTGGCGGCGCTGAACGGGGCCGGCACGATCGACGCGCCGGCCGCCGCTCTGGTGCTGCTGCTGGCGCTCGCCGCCTTCGATCCCTTCGCTGCGCTGCGTCGCGGGGTGGTGGAGCTGGAGCGTGCGCTGATCGCCGCCCGCCGCGTCGCCCCGCGCCTTGCGCCCGCCGCCGCGCCTCCCGCCATTCCCCGGGCGACGCCCGGCGCGGGCGAGGCGGTGCGGCTGCGGGATGTCGAGGTCCGGCGCGAGGGCGCGCCGCTGCCGGCGCTCACGGATATCGACCTCGCCATCGCCCTGGGCGAGCGCATCGCACTGGTCGGCATGAGCGGGGCGGGCAAGTCGACCCTGCTCGCCGCCATCGCCGGCGAGATCCGGCCCGCGCGCGGCGAGGTCGCTGCCCTGCCGTCCGTGCTGCTCACCCAACGCACCGAACTCTTCCGCGACACGCTGCGCGGCAACCTGTTGATCGCCGATCCCGAGGCTGACGATGAACGCCTGCTGGCGGCGCTGGAGGCGGCCGGGCTCGGCGCGGTCGTGGCCAGCCTTCCCGGCGGGCTCGACACCCGGCTCGGCGAAGGCGGCCTCGGCCTTTCCGGCGGGCAGGCGCGCCGGCTGGCGCTCGCCCGGCTGGTGCTCGCCCCCGCGCCGCTGTGGCTGCTCGACGAGCCGACCGAAGGGCTCGACGGGGCGACCGCGCGCGATGTGCTGGCAAAGCTGGCGCAGGCGGCGGGCCCGCGCAGCCTCGTCCTCGCCACCCATCTGCGGCGCGAGGCGGAAATCGCCGACCGCCTGATCGTGATTGCCGAAGGTCGCGTGACCGGCACCAGCCGGCGCGGCGATCCCGGCTTCGCAGCGGCGCTCGAGGCGCTGCGACCTGACTGAGACGACCCCCGGCGTCGCCCCGGCGGCGCGTCAAAAGGAGACCGGACGCAACCGGAACCGACCATGACACTCGATGTTGTCGACCTTTCGCGCCTGCAATTCGCAATGACGGCGCTCTACCACTTCCTGTTCGTGCCGCTCACGCTGGGGCTCTCCGTGCTCCTCGCCATCATGGAGACGGTCTACGTCATGACCGGGCGGCGGATCTGGCGCCAGATGACCAAGTTCTGGGGCACGCTGTTCGGCATCAACTTCGTGCTCGGCGTCGCCACCGGCATCGTCATGGAGTTCCAGTTCGGCATGAACTGGAGCTACTACAGCCACTATGTCGGCGACATCTTCGGCGCCCCGCTGGCGATCGAAGGGCTGATGGCCTTCTTCCTGGAGGCGACCTTCGTCGGCCTGTTCTTCTTCGGCTGGGACAAGCTTTCCAAGGTCGGGCACCTCGTCACCACCTGGGCGGTGGCGCTGGGCTCGAACCTGTCGGCGCTGTGGATCCTGGTCGCGAACGGCTGGATGCAGAACCCGACCGGCGCGGCCTTCAACCCGCAGACCATGCGCATGGAGATCACCGACTTCTTCGAGGTGGTCACAAACCCGGTGGCGCAGGCGAAGTTCGTGCACACGGTCTCGGCCGGCTACGTCACGGCCTCGGTCTTCGTGCTCGGCGTCGCCGCCTGGTACCTGCTGAAGGGCCGGCACATCGAGATCGCCAAGCGCTCGATGACGGTCGCCGCCTCGTTCGGCCTAGCCGCCTCGCTGTCGGTCGTCGTGCTGGGCGACGAGAGCGGCTACCTCACCACCGAGCATCAGAAGATGAAGCTCGCCGCCATGGAGGCGATGTGGGAGACCGAGCCAGCGCCGGCCGCCTTCACCCTGTTCGGCCTGCCGAGCCAGACCGACCGCGAGACCCATTTCGCGGTGCGCGTTCCCTGGGTGCTGGGCCTGATCGCCACCCGCTCGCTCGACACGGTGGTGCCGGGCATCAACGAGCTCGTCGGCCATGCGCAGGACCGGATCAAGAGCGGGGTGATCGCCTTCGATGCGCTGCAGAAGATCCGCGCCGCCGGCTCGGACGCCGCCATCCCGCCGGATGTGCGCCAGGCCTTCGAGGACCACGGCACCGACCTCGGCTACGCGCTGCTGCTCAAGCGCTACGTCGACGATCCGCGCGCCGCGACGCCCGAGCAGATCGCGCAGGCGGCCTGGGACACGGTGCCGAGCGTGCCGACCCTGTTCTGGTCGTTCCGCATCATGGTCGGCCTCGGCCTGTCCTTCATCGCGCTGACCTCGGTGTTCTTCTTCCTGTCGGCGCGGCGGATGCTGGACCGCTACCGGCCGCTGCTGTGGGTGGCGGTGATCGCAATCCCGCTGCCCTGGGTCGCCGTCGAGCTCGGCTGGGTGGTGGCGGAATTCGGCCGCCAGCCCTGGATCATCGAGGGCGTGCTGCCCACCGCCGCCGCGGTGTCGAGCCTCGGCGCGGCGACCGTGCTCACCACGATCGTCGGCTTCGCGCTGATCTACACCGTGCTGATCATCATCGAGATGACGCTGATGGTGCGCGCCATCCGACAGGGACCGGAGCCGGACGACGAGCCTGACGCCGAACTCATCCCCGCTCACCTCGTCGCCGCGGAGTAGGAACCATGATCCTCCACACGCTCATCGACTACGACGTCCTGCGCGTCATCTGGTGGCTGCTGCTCGGCGTGCTGCTGATCGGCTTCGCCGTCATGGACGGCTTCGACCTCGGCACCGACATCCTGTTGCCCTTCGTCGCGCAGACCGACCTCGAACGGCGCGTCGTCATCAACGCCATCGGCCCGACCTGGGAAGGCAACCAGGTGTGGCTGATCCTCGGCGGCGGCGCGATCTTCGCCGCCTGGCCGCCGCTCTACGCGGTGTCCTTCTCCGGCTTCTACCTCGCCATGTTCGCGATCCTGTTCGCGCTCATCCTGCGCCCGGTCGGCTTCAAGTACCGCTCGAAGCGCGAGGGCTCGATGTGGCGCACGGCGTGGGACTGGGCGCTGTTCGTCGGCGGGCTGGTGCCGGCGCTGGTGATGGGGGTCGCGGTCGGCAACGTGCTGCAGGGCGTGCCCTTCCACCTGAACGGCGACCTGCGCATCTTCTATGACGGCACCACGCTGTTCGAGCTGCTGAACCCCTACGGCCTGCTGTGCGGCCTGCTCTCGGTGGCGATGGTGGTGATGCACGGTGCCGGCTGGCTGGCGCTGAAGACGCAGGGCAATGTCGACCGTCGCGCGCGGGCCATCGGCAGCTACGCGGCGCTGGCGACGCTGGTGCTGTTCGTGCTCGGCGGGCTTTGGCTCTATTTCGGCGTCGACGGCTACCGCATCACCAGCGCGCTCGTCCCCGACGGCCCGTCCAACCCGCTGGCCAAGACGGTGGAGATCGCGCCGGGCGCATGGTTCGCCAACTACGCTGCCCATCCCTGGATGATGGCGGGGCCTGCGCTCGGCATCCTCGGCGCGCTGGCGAGCCTGATCCTGCTGCGCACCCGGGCCGAGTTCACAGCGCTGCTGGCGAGCACGGTGTCGATCTTCGGCATCATCTCGACGGTGGGGGTGTCGATGTTCCCCTTCATCCTGCCCTCGACAGTCGACCCGCGCTCCAGCCTCACCGTGTGGGACGCCTCGTCGAGCCATCTCACCCTGTTCATCATGCTGGTCTGCACCGTGATCTTCATGCCGATCATCATCGCCTACACCACCTGGGTCTACCGGGTGCTGTGGGGCAAGGTCGATACGGCCGAGATCCAGCGCGACAACAGCCACGCCTACTGAGAAGGAGACCGATCATGTGGTACTTCGCCTGGCTGCTCGGCCTGCCGCTGGCCGCCGCCTTCGCGGTGCTCAACGCCATGTGGTACGAGCTGATGGACGACGTCGCCCGCACCAAGGCGCAGCCCGCGCCGGTGCCGGTGCGCGGCCGGCACTGACGTCGCCGCCGCACCTCTCGCGGCGTCGGCCCTGCTTGACAGGCCCGTGCCCTTGGGTGCGTGCTGAGGGCGTGCATGGTGTCCGGGCGGGGTGACTCGCCCGGATGAAACGGGAACGGGGAAGGGCGAGAGCGCCGCAAGGCCGATCGCCCCAGCCCCGACCGCCCCCGCGACTGTGAGCGGCGAGCGGCCTTCCACGATGCCACTGGATGCCATCCGCGAGGATGGCTCCGGGAAGGCGGAAGGCAGCCGTGACCCGCGAGTCAGGAGACCGGCCATGCATGAGCGTCCACCCTCACGCCGCCGGGAGAGGCGGCAAAGGAGCATCCCATGCATATCGAACCCGGCCTCGTCGCCGAAGGAAAGATCTGGCTCAGCTACGTGACCGCCGCCGGCGCGGGCACCTATGCGCTCAAGACCGCCTATGAGGCGGTGCGCGAGCGCGGCCTGGGCTCGCTGCTGGTGCGCAGCGCGGCGACTACCGCGCTCGTATTCTCGTTCTTCGAGATTCTGCCGCATTATCCGGTCGGCGTGTCCGAGGTGCACCTCATCCTCGGCTCGACGCTGTTCCTGATCTTCGGTCTTGCGCCGGCCGCGATCGGCCTCGCGCTCGGCCTGCTGATCCAGGGGCTGTTCTTCGCCCCGTTCGACCTGCCGCAATACGGCATGAACGTCACTACGCTGCTGGTGCCGCTGTTCGCGCTGACCGGGCTCGCGCATCGCATCATCGCGCCGGGCACGCCCTATGTGGAGCTGAAGTACCGGCAGGCGCTGGCGCTCTCCACCACCTACCAGGCGGGCATTGTCGTCTGGGTGGCGTTCTGGGCCTTCTACGGCCAGGGTTTCACGCTCGCCAACGCGGCCTCGATTGCCTCCTTCGGCGGCGCCTATATGCTGGTGATCATCATCGAGCCGCTGGTCGACCTCGCCGTGCTCGCCGGCGCCAAGGCGCTCAACGGTCTGAAGGGTAGCGCGCTGCTCGAGCGCCGGCTCTACGACCCGGCCTGACGGCCGGCCCATCTGCGGTGCGGTTCGAGCCCGGGAGCCTTGCGGCCTCCCGGGCTTTTTCATGCGCGCGGACTCAGCCCGCCAGCCAGCCGGGCAGAGCGGTGTCGAATATCCCGGTAGAGGCCGCCTCCACGCATTGGGTGAGGCTTCCCAGCATCACGCGGCGCCCGGAAAGGCCGGGGCCGTAATGGGCGTATTTGCCCGAGCTGGTGAGGATGGCGCGAGCCGCAGGCGGGATGACCGGCTCGCCGATCATGCACCAGCAGGTGTCGTTGACGAAGGAGACGCCGAAGCGCTCAAGCGCCGCCGTCAGCCCCGCCGCCTGCGCGCGGGCAAAAACGTCCCGTCCGCAGGTGACGACGAGCGCAACATCAGCCGCTTTCCGCCGGCCGGCGCATAGGGCCGCGAGGCGTTCGATCTCGGTGAAGGAAAAATGCGGGTTGCCGAGCGCGACGAGGTCGATGCGGGCCGCGCCCTCCTCGCCCGCACCCTCCTCGCCATTGATGCGCCGCCAGCTTTCGGCAAGGTCTGCGCGCGAGACCGAGAGCCTCGGCAGCGTTTCCGCCAGCGCGTGCGCGGCGGCGATTTCCCGCGCTTCGGGTGTGATGCCGGCGATGTGGAACATCGGCGCGCCCGAGGTGGTGGCGAAGGCGGCGGCGAAGGCCTTGAGGTCGTCGTCCGTCATCGCCGCGTCCTCCAGCCCGAGCACAAGCGGGATCGCCTCCGGCGACATTTCGCCCAGATGATGGCCGAGCAGCGCGAAGAAGGCATCGTTGGGCGCCGAAATAGGCGCCACCTCGATCGCCACGGCGGGGCGCCTTCCGGCGTCGAGATGGCAGCCCGCCAGCGGCGCCCGGCCGGTGATGGCGACGCATATGTCGAGATAGTCGGGATATTTCATCGTCCGCGCGCCGAGCACGCTGTTCGCATAGGCGACGGCGTTGGATTCGGCCCAGACGATCTGCTCGCCGAGGGCGGGCGGCGCGTCGAGCAGATAGGGCGCGCAGGTGAAGCTCGTCCGCGCGCCCATGGCGAGATAGGCCTCGGCCAGCCGCCAGGCCGGTTCGCCGAGGCTGGCGTCGACCCCCAGTGCGCGCCAGCGCCGCCCGTCGACCGAGACGGCGTTCAGCGTCGTCGGCACGCGCACCCGTGCGCCGAGATCGCGCAGCCTTTCGGCGAAGCGCAGGCTCGCCTCGCCCGTGTAGATGCAGCCGTCGATATGGGCGCGGGTGACGTCGATCAGCTCGCGCGCGCCGTAGAGCCCCGCCATCTCCACCACCACCTCCATGGCGAAGCGGGTGGCCTCCCCGTGCTCGCCGCGCAGCATGGCGCGGTCGGCGGGGCTCAGCGCCGTCGCCGCGCGTCCCGCCGGGGCGTCACGATGCGCGGCGGCGGGCGCGCCTTCGGCGATGAGCGTGTCGCCGGAAATCTCGGCCCGTCCGGCCTCGGCGAGCCGCGCCATGTCGTCGCCGGCGAGCCGCAGCACCGGCACCGAAACCCCGAACATCCTGCGGGCGATGATGACGCCGAGGGTGACGATCTCCTCTTCCTCGGTGAAGACGAAGGCCGCCGGCGCACGCCCGTTCATGAGGAGCTGCAACGCGACGCTGCTGCCCGTGCACGAGCCCCGGCTGCCGGGCATGACGAGCACGGTGCCGGCGAGGCTGCGGCCGTGCAGCGGGTGGTAGCGGTCGACCACGATGCCGGTCTGCGGGTCGACGCCGCCCCAGAACGACAGCGGCACGGGCGCGGCGACGACCGGCCCGCCGGCATGGCCCTCGACGATCTGTCTGCCCGTCAGTCGCACTTTGGAATCCTTCGATATTTCAAATCACTATAGTGCTTCATCGCGTCGCATCGCCTGAAAATCGCCGCCGATCGGTATTATGTTCGCGGGCATGATGAAGGCCGCCTTTCCCCTCGCCGTCGCGACCTCCATGCTCGCGGGCCTGCTGGCGGTCGCGGGTGCGCAGGACCGTTCGGCCGACGCGCCCGGTCTGGAGAAGCTCGGCGAGACGCTGTTCTTCGACACCGACCTCTCGCGCGAGCGCACGCAGTCCTGCGCCACCTGCCACGACCCTTCGACCGGCTTCGCCGATCCGCGCGGCGGGCCGGTCTCGATCGGCGACGACGGCACCTCGCTTGGCGTGCGCAATGCGCCCACGGTCAGCTATGCCACCTTCAGCCCGCGCTTCGGCAAGGACAGCGAAGGGCATTATGTCGGCGGCCAGTTCCATGACGGGCGCGCCGACACGCTGGAGGACCAGGCCGGCCAGCCGCTGCTCAACCCGATCGAGATGGCGATGCCCGACCGGGCGAGCGTGGTCGCCCGGCTGAAGGAGAAGCCGGCCTATCTCGAGGCCTTCCGCAAGCAGTTCGGGCCGGACGTGTTCGACAGCGACGAGCGCGCCTTCGCCGCCCTGACCGAGGCGCTGGCGGCCTATGAGCGCAGCCCCGCCGTCTCGCCCTTCGATTCCAGATATGACCGCTACCTGCGCGGCGAATACAAGATGACCCCGCAGGAAGAACTCGGCCGGGTGCTGTTCTTCTCCAACCAGTTCACGAGTTGCGGCCAGTGCCACAAGCTGCACCCTTCCGGCGGCAGGGACGAGACCTTCACCGATTATCGCTTCCACAATATCGGCGTGCCGCGCAATCCCGAGCTGGAGGCTCCGCTCGACCACGGCCTGCTGGCGCGCGAGGACGTGACGGACCCGGCCCATGATGGCCAGTTCAAGGTGCCGACCCTGCGCAACGTGGCGGTGACGGCGCCCTACATGCACAATGGCGTCTTCAAGGACCTGAGGACCGTCATCCTCTTCTACAACAAGTACAATTCCTCCTCTCCCAAGCGGCAGATCGACCCCGAGACGGGACGCGAGTGGGACCCGCCGGAGGTCGCCGGCACGCTGTCGATGAAGGAGCTGGAGACCGGCCCGGCGCTCGACGACCGGCGCATCAACGCGCTGGTCGCCTTCCTCAAGACGCTGACCGACGCGCGCTACGAGCCGCTGCTCGGCGAGTAGCGAGGCGGCGCCGGCCGGACGCTCGCCCGCACACCGAGCCGTGACACGCGGGCCGCCTGTAACGATGTAACCTTGCGACGCGTAGAGGAGGGGAGCGCCTCCCGTGACCCGGGTGGCGATGCCCCTTCAGCGGAGCACGCGCATGATGACACGACGTCTCCTCACATTCTCCGGCCTCGCCGCGCTCGGCGCTCTCGCGCTGCGCTACGGGCAAGGCGCGCGGGCGGAGACGGCCAAGGCGCCGTTTCCGGTGACCCACACCGATGCCGAATGGCGCCAGCGTCTGACCCCTTCGCAATATGCGGTGCTGCGGCGCGCGGCCACCGAGCGGCCCTTCTCCAGCCCGCTCAACGACGAGCACCGGCCCGGCGTCTTCGCCTGCGCCGGCTGCGAAAGCGACCTGTTCTCCTCCGACACCAAGTTCGACAGCGGCACCGGCTGGCCGAGCTTCTGGAAGCCGCTGGACGGCGCGGTCAGCGAGCGCCGCGACTTCTCCTTCGCCATGCTGCGCACGGAGGTGCTCTGCGCGCATTGCGGCGGGCATCTCGGCCACGTGTTCGAGGACGGGCCGAAGCCCACGGGCCTGCGCTACTGCATGAACGGGGTCGCCATGACCTTCAAGCCGATGGTCGGGTGAGGGGGCGATGCCTCCCGCCCCTTCGTCGCATCCGAATCCCGGAGAAACCCGATGAAATCCGCTCCCCTCGTCCTGGCCGGCGCGGCGCTGCTCGCCCTTGCCGCCTTCGCCTTCGATTCCTCGTCCTCCTCGGCGCAGGAGGGTATCGCCATTCCCGCGCCGGCGGTCGACGAGGCCGCCGCCTCCAGTCGCGAGGTCGCCGTGCTCGCGGGTGGCTGCTTCTGGGGCGTGCAGGGCGTGTTCCAGCATGTCGACGGCGTGACCAGCGCGGTCTCCGGCTATGCCGGCGGCTCGGCGCCCAGCGCCAGCTACGAGACCGTGAGCAGCGGCAGCACCGGCCACGCGGAGTCCGTGCAGGTGACCTTCGACCCGCACCGCATCTCCTATGGCCGGATCCTGCAGATCTACTTCTCCGTCGCCCATGATCCGACCCAGCTCAACCGGCAGGGGCCGGACCACGGCACGCAGTACCGCTCGGCCGTGTTCCCGACCAGCGACGAGCAGGCGCGCATCGCCAAGGCCTATATCGTCCAGCTCGACGCGGCGAAGGTCTATGACCGGCCGATCGCCACCAGGATCGAGCCCGGCCGCGCCTTCTACCCGGCGGAGGGGTACCATCAGGACTTCCTGACCCGGAATCCGACCTATCCCTACATCGTCATCAACGACCTGCCGAAGATCGAGAATCTGAAGCGGCTCTACCCTCAAGCCTATCGCGCCAAGCCCGTGCTGGTGGCCGAGAGCGGGCTCGGCCAGTAGCGGCGCGGCGCGTTCCTGCCGGCGACGGGCGGAGGCGCCGTCACGTCGTTGCGCGGCCGGGTTGTGCGGGCCTGCCCCTGATGCGAGAAGATGAACGGACCCGATGAACCGCCGGCGGGACGCGACGGGAAATGGCCGTTCTTTCGATCCGCATTGACCTCGAGCCGAAGGGCCGCGTCGGCCCCGGCAAGATCGAGCTGCTCGAGGCCATCGCCCGCACCGGCTCGATCTCGGCCGCCGGGCGGGCGCTGAAGATGTCCTATCGCCGGGCCTGGGATCTCGTCGACGAGCTCGGGCGGATCTTCGGCCAGCCGGTGGTCGTCTCGCAGACCGGCGGCCGGCATGGGGGAGGGGCGAAGCTCACTCCCTTCGGCCAGGAACTGGTCGCGCGCTATCGCCTCATCGAGGAGATCACCGCCGCCACCGCGAGGCCCCATCTCGACGCGCTGCAGGCGCGAGCCGCGGAACGGCCGGCGGAGGGCGAATGACCCCGGCTGGCGGCGCCCGTCACGCATCGACGAGCGCCAGCGCTCACCCGTAATCGACGGCGAAGCTCAGCTCCGGGTCCCGGTGCAGATCCCAGTAGGCCTCCCAGATGGTGCGCGTGACCGGCCCGACCTGCCCGCCGCCGACTGGTGCGCCGTCGAGCCGGGTGACCGGCATGACGCCGCCCGCCGTGGTGCAGAAGAACATCTCGTCGCACGAATAGGCGAGCTCGACCGGCACCGGTGCGAGCCGGACCTCGATTCCCCTCGCGGCGGCGATCTCCATCACCGTCCGGCGCGTCACGCCTTCGAGCACGCCGCGATCGGGCGTGTGCAGCACGCCATCCTTGATCAGCACGATGTTGTAGCCGGCGCCCTCGGTGATGTTGCCGTCGCCGTCCGGCAGGATCGGGTAGACCGCGTCGCGCTCGCGCGCCTCGAACAGGCCGCGGATGAAGTCACCCCATTGCAGGTTCTTCACCGTCGGGTCGATGGCGCCGGGCGGCACGCGCCGCACCGTGCGGGTGACCACCGCGCTCGCGCCGGTCTTCTGCATCTCCGGTGGCACCACCCAAACATAGGGTACGAGATACATGTAGAGGCAGTTGACGAGGTCCTCGGCCCGGTTGCCGCGGACATATTTCAGGCCGCGCGTCACGATGATGCAGACATAGGCGTCGCGTATGCCGCTTCGCGCCGCCATCTCCACCAGCGTCGCGGTGAGCGTCGCCCGGTCGAGCGGGCAGTGCAGCTTCAGCCGGGCGCAGCCCCTCTCCAGCCGGTCGAGATGGTCGTCGAGGCGGAAGAAGCGCCCGTCCCAGATCGCCGGCACGTCATAGGTCAGGTCGGAGTGCAGGAAGCCCTGGTCCATCAGCGGGATGCGGGCCTCGGCCACCGGCACCAGCTCGCCGCCGACATAGGCGATACCCTCGGCGAACGGGCCGGGGCTGGACTTCAGCGCTTCGAGGCGCCGCTCGTAACCCTCGAAGACGCAGCTCATGGCACTCACCGGACGGCTCCTTGCGGCGTGGGTCGGTTGGGTCGGGCGGGCGGTCACGCCAGCCGGTGGAAGCGGCGGTCGAAATAGACCAGCCCCTGCGCGGCGGCGCCCTCGCCGGAGGAACCCTCATGCAGCGCCAGCACCTCGCAGATCAGCACGTCATGCGTGCCGACCTCGTGAAACGCCTTGACCCGGCAGTCGAAGGCGACGGCTGCGTCAGCGAGGACAGGGGCGCCGGTCGCGAGCGTGGTCCATTCGCCGTGGCGGAAGCGCTCGGCCATGCTGGCCGTGCTGGCCCCGCCGGCGAAGGCCATGGACAGCTCCTCATGCGGGCCGGACAGCGTGTTCACGCACAGGATGCGGCTCGCGGCGATGACGGGATGGGTGCGGTTGGTCCGGTTCACGCAGACGAGCAGCGTGGGCGGCGTGTCGGTGACGCTGCACACGGCCGAGGCAGTGAAGCCGTAGGGCTCGCCGTCGCGGATGGTGGTGATGATGTTTACGGCGGCCGCGAGCCGCGCCATGCCGTTCCTGAAGCTTCGGGCGTCGAGATCGGCGAGCGCGGGGGCGGGGATCATGCGGGTCGTCGGCTGGTGCATGCGGGGATTTCCGGGTCAGTCGTCGGCGATGGTGACCGCCATGGTCGCGTCCCATCCGACATCCACGCTGCTGCCGGGCGCGAGCAGCTCGATGCCGGGATGGGAGGGCACGCGCACGGTGAGCACGCTGTCGCTGCCGGGCAGGCGCACGCGGTAGCGCAGCGAGCCGGTGGTGAAGACGGCCTCCTCGACCACGCCGAGGAAGTGGTTGTCGCGCTCGCGCGCCGCCGGGCCGAGGACGATGTTCTCCGGCCGCAGGCACACCGCGCGGCGCTCGCTCACCCGGCTTGGCGCCAGCGCGCGGATGACGAGCCCGCCGGGCGTGCGCACCCGCACCTCGCGCCCGTCGCGGGCGAGCAATTCCTCCACCGGCAGCAGGCTCGCCTCGCCGAGGAAGCTGGCGACGAAATGGGTGCCGGGCATCTCGTAGAGCTGGCGCGGCGTGCCGATCTGCTCGAGCATGCCCGCGCGCATCACCGCCAGCCGGTCGGCGAGGAAGGCGGCCTCCTGCTGGTCGTGGGTGACGTAGATCACCGTCGCGCCGAGCGCGCGCTGGAGGCGCTTGATCTCCTCCTGCATCTCCTCGCGCAGATTCTTGTCGAGCGCGCCGAGCGGCTCGTCCATCAGCAGCAGGCGCGGGTCGTAGACGGCGGCGCGGGCGAGGGCGACGCGCTGCTGCTGGCCGCCCGAGAGCTGGGCGGGACGGCGCTCGCCCATGGAGTCGAGCCGCACCATGGCGAGCGCCCGCTTCACCCGCTCGGCGATCTCGCCCCGCGAGCAGCCGCGCATCTTCAGGGGAAAGCCGATGTTCTCGGCGACGCTCATATGCGGGAACAGCGCGTAGTTCTGGAACACCATGCCGATGTTGCGCCGGTAGGGCGGCACGGCGACGATGTCGGTGCCGTCGACGCGGATCGCGCCGTAGCTCGGCGGCACGAAGCCCGCGAGCATGCCGAGCAGGGTCGACTTGCCCGAGCCCGACGGGCCGATCATCGCGAACAGCTCGCCCGGCTCGATCCGCAGCGAGGTCTCGTGCAGCACGGTGAGGTCGCCGTAATCCTTGCTGATGTGGTCGAACTCGACCGCCGCCCCGCGCCCGGCCGGCGCGGCGTGCAGGCTTCCATGGAAGTCCGGGTTCGACATGTTCACGGCTGCACTCCCTTGGCGCCGCCGGACAGATGGCGGGAGCGGGTGGCGGCGAAGGCGGCGAGGCACAGGAGCGCGATGGTCGCGCCGAGCAGCACCACGGTGGCGGCGGCGATGATCGGGGTCATCTGGTAGTTCAGCTGCTCCCACAGCAGGCGCGGCACGGTGCGCGTGGTCGGGCTGGTCAGGAACATGGCCAGGATCAGCTCGTCGAAGGAGAAGGTCAGCGCGAAGATGAAGCCGACCACGACGCCCGCCCGGATCATCGGGAAGGTGACGTGGACGAAGGTGCGCCAGGGATTGGCACCGAGCGTCATCGCCGCCAGCTCGAAGGAGGGCGTGTAGGTCCTCAGCGCCGCCGAGACGGTGATGAAGACGAGCGGCATCGTCACCACGGCGTGGGCGAGCACGATGCCCGGATAGGTGCCTACCAGCCCGACCTTGGCCATCAGCGGGAACAGGCCGATCGCCAGCACGATCTGCGGCAGGATCAGCGGGGCGATGAGCAGGGCCGCGAGCGTGCGCCGGAAGGGAACCGCGCCGCGCACCACGGCGAGCGCCGCCATCACCCCGCAGACCGTGGCGAGCGCGGCGGCGGGAATGCCGATCTTCAGGCTGTTCAGGATGGCGAGCTGGTAGTCGATGCTGTGCGCGAAGGCCTCGTACCAGCGCAGCGAGACCCCGGGCGGGGGAAAGCGCAGGAACGGGTCCGGGCTCAGCGAGAGCGGCACGATGGCGAGCGTCGGCGCCACCAGATAGACGAGCACCAGGACGGCGAAGCCCGTGAGGCCGAGCCCGACGATGCGCCACAGCGGCTCGCTCGCGCTGGCCCGCATCACGCGCCTCCCCTTGAGGCGAGGCGGCTGTTGAGCCGCTCGTAGAGCAGGAACATGAGGCAGGTGAGCACAAGCAGCACGGTGGCGAGCGCGGAGGCGAGCGGCCAGTCGAGCAGGCGCGAGACCTGCTGCTCGATGGCGACCGCAACCATGGTGCTCGAGCCGCCGAGCAGCGCCGGGGTGATGTAGAAGCCGAGCGTCGAGATGAACACCAGCGCGCAGCCCGCGCCCACCCCCGGCAGGGTGAGCGGGAAGTAGACATGGGCGAACTGGCGCGCCGGATTGGCGCCGAGGATTGCCGCCGCTCGGAGCACGCTCGGGTCGATCGCGCGCATCGAGCTGAGCAGCGGCAGGATCATGAAGGGCAGCATGATCTGCACCATCGCCACATGGGTGCCGATGTCGGTGTTGGACAGGCGTAGCGGGCGGTCGACCAGGCCGAGGGTCAGCAGCGCCTCGTTGATGATACCGCGCCGCTGCAGCAGCACCAGCCAGGCATAGGAGCGGATGACGGCGCTGGTCCAGAACGGCACCAGCACCAGCGTCATCGCCACGAGCTGCCAGCGCCCGCGCGCGCGGCTGATGAGGAATGCGACCGGATAGCTCAGCACCAGTGCGCAGGCGGTGACGATCGCCGCGGTGCGGAAGGTGTAGATCAGCGGGTAGTGCAGCGAGGTCTCGCGGGCGATCCGCACATAGGTGTCGAACGGCCCCTTCGGCGCCGAGCCGCTCTGGATCAGCACATAGGCGAGCGGCAGCACGAAGAAGAGGCCGAGCAGCAGAAGCGGCGGCACCAGCAGCCAGATGCCGCGCCGCGCCGGCGACCAGGCCCGCGCCGGCGTGCGCTGCGTGCGCGCGCCCGTTCCGGCGCGCGCATCGCCCATTGCGGCATCGCTCACCCGACGAGCCACTTGTTGAACTTGGCGAACAGCTCGTCGCCGTGCTCGGCCCAGTAGGGCACGTTCTGCAGCACGGCGGTCTTGCCGTTCTCCGGCGAGTTCGGCAGCAGCGCCTTGGTCTTGGCGTCGAGCATATCGAACGCCTTCGGGTTGGTCGGCCCGTAGGGGATGTGCTGGGCGAACACCGCCTGGTTCTTGGCCTCGATCAGGTTGGCGAGGAACTCCATCGCCCGCTTCTTGTCCTTCACGCCCTTGGGCACGATGAAGGCGTCGCAGGTGAAGATGCACTGGTCGAAGGTGTAGTCGATCGGCGCGCCGTCGACCTTGGGCTTGTAGAGGCGCCCGTTCCACGAGGTGCCGACGTCCACCTCGTTGCTGATGAGGAGCTGCGCGCTCTGCGCGCCGGAGGTCCACCAGGTGAGGTTCGGCTTGATCTTGTCGAGCGAGGAGAAGACCGCGTCGAGGTCGAGCGGGTAGAGCTTGTCGGGCGAGACGCCCGCGCCCAGGGCGGCGATCTCCATCGTCTGCGGCGCCAGCTTCCACAGGCTGCGCTGGCCCGGCTTGGCGCTGGCGTCGAAGAACTCCACCCAGCCCCTGGGCCGGGTCTCCTCGGTGAAGGCCTGGGTGTTCCAGCCCATCACCGTGCCGGCGACGTCGGAGACGATGTAATGGTCGTCCGCGGCCCAGGGCAGCAGCGCCTTGCGATCGACGATGTCGTAGTCGATCGGCTCCAGCAGGCCGAGCTTGGCGAGCACGGCGGCCTCGGCGAAGTCGATATTGGCGACGTCGATGTCGACCGCGTTGGCGTCCACCATCGCCTTGATGCGGGCGGTGTCCATATAGGGCGCGCCGAGGATCTTGACGCCGGTCTTCTCGGTGAAGGTGTCGAAATAGGCGGCCTTGTAGGCGGCCTCCAGCGCGCCGCCCGAATTGGGCACGGTCATGGTGGCGTCGGCGGCGCGCACGATGCCCGGACGCGCGACGCCGGCCGCGGTCAGGGCGGCCGCGCCGGCCAGGAAGGTTCGGCGGGACACGCCGGGCAGAATGCCGGATCCGGCGCTGTGGTTCTTCTGGTCAGTGCGGTCAGTCATGGCGGACATCCTGATCTCGAAGGGAAGACCTGAGGCACAGAGCCGGCGATGCCGGCGAGGGATAGGCACGTGCTGTGCCACCCCCGCCACGGGCCGGGGCGGCGGGGGCCTTAGCTGCGCAGGTTCTCGCGGAAGGTGCGGCCGGCATATTCGGTGCGGTAGATGCCGCGGCGCTGCAGCTCCGGCACCACCGAGCGCACGAACTGCACATAGCCGGTGGGCGATAGCGTCGGCACCACGACGAAGCCGTCGCAGGCCTCGGATTCGAACAGGTCCTGCATGTAGTCGGCGATCATCTGCGGCGTGCCGACGATCTGCGGGGTGATCTCGTTGACGCCATAGGCATGGCCCGCCTCGCGCAGGGTCATGTTCTTGTTCTGGCTGGCGCGCAGGATATGGTCGAACACGCCGCGCGAGCCCTGCGTGATCTCCATGTCGACCAGCGGCTGGTCGAGCGGGTAGCCGGCGAGGTCGATGCCCATGGCGTTGGAGATTTCCGCGACGCCGAGTTCGTCGCTGACCAGCGATTCCAGATAGGCGGCCTTCTCGCGGGCAATCGATTCCGTCTCGCCGACGATGATGTCCACCGCCGGCAGGATGGCGCATTCGTTGGGCGCGCGGCCATGCGCGGCCATGCGGGACTTGATGTCGCGATAGAAGTCCTGCATCCGCGCCTTGTCCGGCTGCAGCGTGAACAGCACTTCGGCCCAGCGCCCGGCGAATTCGCGCCCGCGCTCGGAGGAGCCCGCCTGCATCAGCACCGGGCTGGTCTGCGGTGAGCGCGGCGTCTGCAGCGGGCCGCGGGTCTTCACCCACCGGCCCTCGAAATTCACGTAATGGACCTTGTCCGGGTCGGCGAACACGCCGTTCTTGCGGTCGAGCACCAGCGCGTCCTCGTCCCAGCTCCGCCACAGCGCCTGGCAGGCTTCCACCACCTCCTCGGCGTGGTCGTAGCGCAGGCCGCGCTCCATCAGCCGGTCCATGCCGAAATTCTGCGCCTCGCGGTCATTGGCGGAAGTGACGACGTTCCAGGCCGCGCGCCCGCCGCTGATGTGGTCGAGCGTCGCCATGGAGCGGGCGATGTGGAACGGGTGGTAGAAGGCCGTCGACATGGTGGCGGCGAGGCCGAGATGGGTGGTCGCGCGCGCCATGCAGGCGAGGAGCTGCAGCGGCTCCAGCAGGAACATCTGGCCGGGCTGGCGCAGATTGGCGGCGAAGCTGCCGCCGAAGGTGTCGAACAGCGTCAGCACGTCGACGAAGAACAGGCCGTCGAACTTTCCCTCCTCGAGGATGCGGGCGATGTTCTCGTAGCGGGCCGGGTTCAGGAAATCGGTGCCGTCGCTCTCATCGTGCCGCCAGGCGCCGTTGTGGTGCCAGTTGGGTCCCGCGATGCAGAAACCGATGAAGTGCATTTGCCTCGGCACGACCACCACCCCTGAGGATCGACATGGCACGGCACCGGCGAGCCGCCCCCGGAAAGGGCGGGTTCGTTCGATGCAGGCGCTCGTCACGTTCGCGATGGCGACGACGCTAGTGATGGAAAAATCGAATATCAATATCAAAAACGGGCACGCCGGGCTTTTGGCGGGCGAATTGTGACGTTTCTGTAGGCTGAGCCCAAATATTGCGCAATTGCCTAGCACGGTCGGGAATATTCCGAGCAATCGCAAGCAATTCGAGCGGTAATGCCGGAAAGGGTCGCCGCCGCTGCCGGCGTGCCTAGCTGCGACGTCTCGCGCCGCGCGCTTTCGTCAAGCGGAGCGGGAAGCGCGAAATATTCGATATTTATTCGCTAAAGATCGGTTCAGCCTATGCGTGGTTCGATCCATTCGGGCAGGAAGCAGCGCAGATAGGCGATCGCGGCGCGCAGGCTCTCCTCGATCGATTCCTGGGTGATGTGCCCGTGCTGGCTATAGGAAAGCGCCCAGATGCCGTCGGCGATGGCGAGCGAATTGGCGAGCTTCGCGGTCCAGCCGGGGATGGCGGGCATCACGAAATAGCGCGCCAGCAGGTCCGCGCGCCCCTGGGCGATGGCGAGCGTGCCGGCCATGTCGCGCTTGCGCACCTCGGCCCCGATACTGGCACCGAGGAACAGCTTCATCAGCGGCGGATGGCTGTTGTAATAGGCACCCGAGGCGCGCACGCGGGCGGCGATCAGCTCCTGCCAGCTCGCCGGGCGCGGCTCGATCTCGCGCCGCGTATTGGCGAGCATGATGCCGAGATGCTCCTCCGCCAGGGCGATGAGCGCGGCTTCCTTGTTGGGGAAGAAATGGTAGATCGAAGCCGGCGGCACGCCCGCCTTCTCGGCGATCTGGTAGAGCCCGACCTCGCTGACGTCATGATCCACGAGCAGCGCGTCGGTCGCCTCGATCAGCGCCTTGAGCCGGAGTTGGCCGCGTCGGCGGCGCACCGGCGCCTTGCGCGGCGCGTGCTCCTCGTCGCCGTCCGCCATCCCGTCCGCTTCCACCTCGCTCGCCTTCTGCATGTCCGTCATCTGCGCCTGCCCGGTCACTCCAGCGGCAAGGCTAGACGCGCCGTTCCGGCAGGGCAAACGCGCGGCGGCGCGCGTCTCAGTTTTCCGTTGATAATCGATAAATTCATCAATATCGTTTTGCGAGATAGTCGTCTCCGTCCCCATCAGCATTGCGGTCGTCGCCTCGTTTCCGAAGCGGAAGGGCGGGGTTGGCGCCATGAATCCCCGGAATCCCATCGATGAGCTGGACCAATTCGCGTAACGCCGAACTCAAGGAGCGGGCTGCAAAAGTCATTCCCGGCGGCATGTACGGGCACGAATCCACCGCTCTCCTGCCGGCCGACTTTCCGCAGTTCTTCCGGCGTGCCGACGGCACCCGGCTGTGGGACGCCGATGATAATGAATATATCGACTATATGTGCGCCTATGGCCCCAATCTTCTGGGCTATCGCCACGCCGCCGTCGACGCGGCCGCGCGTGCCCAGATGGAGCTCGGCGACACGCTGACCGGCCCCTCGGAGATCATGGTGACGCTCGCCGAGGACCTGGTCGGCATGCTCAGCCACGCCGAATGGGCGATGTTCTGCAAGAACGGCACCGACGCCACCTCGATGGCGACGGTGGTCGCCCGGGCGCACACCGGCAAGCGCAAGATATTGGTGGGCCGGGGCGTCTATCACGGTGCCGCGCCCTGGTGCACGCCGGGGCCGGCGGGCATTCTCTCCGACGACCGCGCCCATATCGCCTATTACCGCGACCAGGACCCGCAGAGCCTCGCCGACGCGATGAAGGAGCACGCCGGCGACGTCGCCGCGGTGTTCGCGACGCCGTTCCGGCACGAGACCTTCCGCGATCAGGCGCCGCCCGACGCCACCTTCGCGCGCGAGGCGCGCCGGCTGTGCGATGCGGAGGGCGCGATGCTGGTGCTCGACGAGGTGCGCACCAGCTTCCGCCTGTCGCGCGACCATGCCTGGGCGGCGCTCGGCGTGGCGCCGGACCTTTCCTCCTGCGGCAAGGTGATCGGCAACGGCCAGCCGATCTCCGCGCTGGTGGGCGGGGAGCATCTGCGCAAGGCGGCGGGCAGCGTGTTCGTCACCGGCTCGTTCTGGTTCTCGGCGGTGCCGATGGCGGCGGCGATCGCCACGCTGAAGATCGTCCGCGAGAGCGACTATCTGGAGCGCATTACGCGCACCGGCACGCTGCTGCGCGAAGGGCTGGCCCGGCAGGCGGCCGATCACGGCTTCGCGCTGCGCCAGACCGGGCCGGTACAGATGCCGCAGATCCTGTTCGAGGACGACCCGGAGATGCGGCTCGGCTATTTCTGGACCGCGGCGGCGGTACGGCGCGGCATCTACCTGCATCCCTACCACAACATGTTCATCAACGCGGCGCTGAGCGAGGCCGACGTGGCCGCGACGCTGGAGGCGACGGACGGCGCCTTCGCGGCGCTGAAGGCGCAGGACCTCAAGCACCTGCCGCTGGAGCGGCCGGCGGTACGCGAGCGCCTGGAGCGCGCGGCGGCGCTGTCGGCTTAAGGACGTTTCTGCGGGGGAAGGGGAGGGGCTGCGGCGGCCCGCACCGAGCAGGCGGCGCGGATGCGCCGTCGCTCAGATCCCGGGCAACACCGGGCTCAGGCAGGGGGAGCGCCCGGATCGGTCCGGGGCGTCCGGCCTGCGTGAGCGAGCCTGCCTGGCTGCGTCCGGCTTACTTGGCAGCGTCCGTCGAGGCGGACGGCGCGGACTGGCCCGGCCGGGGCGCATGGCGCGCGGGGGCGGGCTTCTTCTTCGGGCCGGCGATGAGACCGTCGCGGATCGCCTGCTTGCGCGCGGCCTTGCGCGCCCGGCGAACAGCCTCGGCTTCCTCGCGGTTGCGCCGCTCGGACGGCTTCTCATAGGCGCGGCGGGCCTTCATCTCCCGGAACACGCCCTCACGCTGCATCTTCTTCTTCAGCACTCGCAGAGCTTGGTCGACGTTATTATCGCGAACGAGAACCTGCAATTCGTATCCAATCACATGCGGCCGGCGAGCCGGCTGCGCCTTCAAGATGTCGACCGGGATTGGCCGGCATGCGCCTTCATATAAGGGAATGGGCGCGAATTGGAAGACACGGCGGCGTTTCGCGACGTCCATCCGAATGGCAGGGGTCGATCGGCCCGCGCACGGAAAATCCGGGATCGACTTCATCGCGTACGCGAATACTCACCTAGTCTTGGCGTTTTACGCGCGGCGCGTTGTCCACAGGCCGCGGCCCGCCGCGCCTTCAGGAGGCCGTGACCTGCTCGCGAACGCTGCGATAGGCCGCCTGCAGCGTCTCGAAGGCGTGGAAGCGGCGCTCGTGCCAGTCGCGGGTGGCGGCGCTCGGCCCGTAGATGACCTCGATCCGCGACATGGACGCCATCGCCGAGTCGAAGCTGTCATGGCGCCCGGCGGCCACCGCGCCGAGTATGGCCGAGCCGAGCAGCACCGGCTCGGGCGCGCTCACCGCGGCGATCTTCACATTGGCCGCGTCCGCCAGCACCTGGCGCACCAGCGGGCTCTGCCCGGCGCCGCCGGAGACGAGCACGGTGTCGGTCTTCGCGCCCTTCGCCGCCTGCGCGTTGAGGATCTGGCGCAGGCCGTAGCCGATGCCCGCAAGCCCGGCCATGTAGAGCCCGGTGAGGCTGTCGAGCCCCTCGTCCATGCCGAGCCCGGCGATGATGCCGCGCGCGAGATGGTCGGCGAAGGGCGCCCGGTTGCCGAGGAATTCGGGCACCACATGCAGCGTGCCGACGAGTTCGCCGATCGCTTGCGCGCCGCCGGCGGCCTCGGCCTGCCCGGCGAGCCAGACGCTGAGATTCTGGTCCGCGGCGCGCGCCTGCTCGCGCGCCTGAGGCGCCGCCGGGTGCAGACGCACCAGCCGGTCGATCGCCGCGCCGGCCGCCGACTGGCCGCCCTCGTTCAGCCAGAAGTTCGGGACCATGGCGGAGAAATAGGGGCCCCAGACGCCCGGCACGAAGGCGGGCTCCGTGGTGGTGAGCAGGGTGCAGGCCGAGGTGCCGAACACATAGGCCATGCGATTCAGCACGCCGTCCTCACCGCCGCGCGCGCCGACCGTGCCGATGCCGCCCGCATGGGCGTCGATCAGCCCCGCCGCCACCGCGGTGCCGGGGGAGAGGCCGAGCTCGGCCGCGGCCGCCGGTGTCAGTCCGCTGCCGAGCGGCGAGCCGGGTGCGACGATCTCCGTGCCGATGCGCGTGAAGCCCTCATCGGCCAGCGCGCCGAGGCCGATGCGGCGGAAATAGCCCTCGTCCCAGCGCTGCTCATGGGCGAGATAGGTCCATTTGCAGGTGACCGTGCAGACCGAGCGGGCGAGGCTCCCGCTCGCCTTCCAGGTGAGGAAGTCGGCGAGGTCGAGGAATTGCCAGGCGCCGGCGAAGCTGTCGGGCAGCTCCTCGCTGAGCCAGAGCAGCTTGGGCGTCTCCATCTCCGGCGAGATGGTGCCGCCGACATAGTCGAGCACCGGGCTGCCGAGGGCGTTGATCCGGTCCGCCTGCCCGGTGGCGCGGTGGTCCATCCACACGATGACGTTGCGCTCGGGGTCGCCATGGCGCCCGACCGGCAGCGGGCGCCCCTCGGGGCCGAGCACCACCAGCGAGCAGGTCGCGTCGAAGCCGATGCCCTCGATCGCCCCGGGGGCGATGCCGGCATTGCCGACGGCCTCCTTCACGCAGGCGCACACGCAGGCCCAGATGTCGTCGCTCGACTGCTCGATGACGTCGCCCGCTTCCTTCCAGATGCGGATGTCGCGCTTGGCGACGGCGAGCTGCCGACCCTCGCCATCGAAGATGCCGGCGCGCACGCTTCCCGTGCCGACGTCGATTCCCGCGAAGCATCCGCTCATGGTCTACAGGTCCGTCCCGTTCGGCAGGATCACCAGATCGCGTATCGTGACGTTGCGCGGACGCGTCAGCATGAAGACGACGCAGTCCGCCACCTCCTTTGCTTCCATCAGCGCCCCTGACGCAAGGGCTTCCTCAAGCTTCGCCTGCGGCCAGTCCTTGATCAGCGCGGTGACGACGGGGCCGGGAAGCACCGCGCCGACGCGCACGCCGTGCCTGGCCACCTGCCGGCGAACGGTGTGGACAAAGGCCTGCACGGCGAATTTCGAGGCGGTGTAGACCGGCTCCCAGACCACCGGCACGACGCCCGCGACGGAGGAGGTAAAGATCACGTCACCGGAGCCGCGCTCCACCATGTGCGGCAGCACGGCGTGCACGGTGCGGAAGGCGGCGTTGACGTTGAGGTTGAGCACGCGGTCCCACACGTCGGGGTCGCCCTCGACCACGTCGCCGCCGATATAGGCGCCGGCATTGGCGTGGAAGATGTCGAGCCGGCCGCACGCATCCAGAATCTGCGGCAGCATGGTGTCGACGCTGGCCGGGTCGAGCAGGTCGACCACCACCGGCACCGCCTTGGGGCCGAGCTCGGCGCAGATGCTCTCCAGTGCATCCGCGGCGCGGTCGACGAGGGCGACGCTCGCCCCTTCCTCGAGCATCGCGCGGGCGCATTCGAGGCCGATGCCCGACGCCGCGCCGGTGATGGCGGCGACCTTGCCCTGAAGCCTGCTAGCCATGTCAGTCCTCATTTTCCGGTTCGCAAATGTGAGGAACCCCGACCCGCGCGGGGCGGGCCGGGGTCGGGAGCGGCACGATGGCGGGTGCTCAGCCCGGCATGGCGATCTGCAGCTTCACGTCGGTCGGCAGGCCCTTGGCCGCGCGCTCGAACGCCTCGATGCTGCGCGCGAAGTCGAAGGTCTCGGAGATCAGCGGCTTCAGGTCGACCTTGCCGGAGGCGATGAGGTTGACCGCGCGGTCGAAATTGTTGGCGTAGCGGAACACGGTCTCGACCCGCGCTTCCTTGATGATCGCCGCCGCGACGTCGAACTTCGTCGGCTCGACCGGCATGCCGATCAGCACCAGCGTGCCGCCGGGGCGCACGATGTCGAAGATGCCCTCATAGGCGCGCGGCGAGCCGCTGGCCTCGAACACCACGTCCGCGCCCCAGCCCTCGGTCTCCTGCGCGATCACCTCGGCGAGCGGGCGCTCGGTGATGTTGACCGGGTGGACGCCCGCATACTGGCCGGCGATGGCGAGCTTCGGCGCCGACAGGTCGGAGATGTAGACTCGCGCGCAGCCGCCCGCGAGCGCGGCCAGCGCCGTCATGATGCCGATCGGCCCGCAGCCGATCACGACCGCGACGTCGCCCGGCGTGATGTGCGCGCGCGTCGCCGCCTGCAGGCCGACGGCGAAGGGCTCGACCATCGCGCCCTCGGCGAAGCTGACATTGTCCGGCAGCTTGTAGGTGAAGGCGGCGGGGTGGACGACCTCGGGGGTCAGCACGCCGTGGATCGGCGGGGTGGCCCAGAAGCGCACGTCGGGGTCGACATTGTAGATGCCGAGCTTGGTGGCGCGCGAATTCATGTTCGGCACGCCGGGCTCCATGCAGACCCGGTCGCCGACCTTGAGGTTCTTCACCCGGGCGCCCACCGCCGTCACCGTGCCGGCGGCCTCGTGGCCGAGCACCATGGGCTCGCGCACAACGAAGGAGCCGATGGCGCCGTGCGTGTAGTAGTGGACGTCGCTGCCGCAGACGCCGACCGTGTGGATGGCGATCTTCACGTCGTCGGGTCCGACCTCGAGCGGAAGCTCGATGTCGCGAAGGGAAAGCTCGCCCTTCTTCTCGAGAACCAGTGCCTGCACCATGGGCTTTTCCTGTTGAACTGCCGTCGTCGGCGAGGCTCAGAGAGCGAGGCCGGCGGCGCTGAAGAGATAGATATGCGCCGGGTCGATGCCGAGATTGAGGGCATCGCCCGGCTTGAGGTCGGGCCGGCCGGAGGTGAGCGCGATCACCGGATCGCCCTCGCCGCTGGCGTAGAGCTGCGTCGAGCCGCCGAGGCTCTCGGCGAAGTCGAGCGTCAGCGCCAGCACCGGCGCGGCCGGGGCGACCGTGAGGTGCTCGGGCCGCATGCCGACGATCACCGTGTCGCCCGCCTTCACGCCCGATGCGGAGGGACGATCGAGCGCAAGCTTGCCGCCGGCGAAGCTCGGGTGCTCCAGCACGAGGCCGTTGCCGGAGACGGAGGCCACGCGGGCATTGGTGAAGTTCATCTTCGGCGAGCCGATGAAGCCGGCGACGAAGGTGTTGGCGGGCTTGTCGTAGAGCTCGGTCGGCGTGCCGATCTGCTCGACGAGGCCGGCGCGCAGCACGACGATGCGGTCGGCGAGCGTCATCGCCTCCACCTGGTCGTGGGTCACGTAGACCATGGTGGCGCCGAGGCTGCGGTGCAGCTTGGCGATCTCCACGCGCATCTGCGAGCGCAGCTCGGCGTCGAGGTTCGACAGCGGCTCGTCGAACAGGAACAGCTTGGGGTGGCGCACGATCGAACGCCCGATGGCGACGCGCTGGCGCTGGCCGCCGGAGAGGGCGCGCGGCTTGCGCTCCAGCAGCGCCTCGAGCTGCAGGATGCGCGCGGCCTCGGCCACCTGCGCCTTGATCTCGGCTTCCGGGCGCTTGGCCATGCGCAGGCCGAACGCCATGTTCTCGAACACGCTCATATGCGGGTAGAGCGCATACGACTGGAACACCATCGACACCTCGCGCTTGGCGGGCTCCTCGTAGGTGACCTCGCGTTCGTCGATGTAGAGATGGCCCGAGCTGACGTCCTCGAGGCCCGCGATCATGCGCAGCAGCGTGGACTTGCCGCAGCCGGATGGACCGACGAAAACGACGAACTCGCCCTTGGTGGCGGCGAAGCTAACGCCCTTGATGACGGGAACGTCACCATAGGTCTTCTTGATGTTGTCCAGTCGCAAGAAAGTCATCGGTTCAAAACTCCAGATAGGGCCGGCCCCGGCGGACCGGGCCGCCGTCCGTCAGCCTTCCAGCAGCGCGGCGGCGCATCGTTCGTCGGTCACAAGTCGCTTCACATATCCGGCCCGGAGGATCGCCCGCACGATCGGCACCTTGTAGAGGCCGCCCGAGGCGAGGATCGAATGGCGCACCGGGTTCAGCTCGTGTGGCGCCAGCGAGAGCACGCGCTCGTTGAGCGGGTGGTCGACCGGCCGTCCCTCGGCGTCGAGGAACACGCCGAGCAGGTCCCCGACCGCCCCGGCCGCGCGCAGCGCGTCGAGGTTCTCGGAGACGGTCTGGGTCTGCACCAGCAGCGAGCGGGTCGTCATGTCGCCGCAGGAGAGCAGCGCCATGTCGACCGACCGCGCCCGGCGCATGGTCTCGCTGATGCCGTGGTGAGAAAGCAGCATGGTGCGGCTCTCGGCGGTCGGGAAATAGAGCGGCGCGGCGAGATAGTAGCACTCGGCGGAGATGGCGCGGGCATAGCCGGTGGCGACCTCGAAGGTGCTGGAGCCGGAGCCGCGCGTGAGCCCGCCCATCACCGAGGTCACCCAGCTCTGCGCCATGGGGCGGACGGTGACGCGCTTCAGCCCGGCCGCCAGCGTCTTGCCCCAGCCGACGCCGAGCCCCATGCCGTTCTCGAACAGGCGGTCGAGCATCGCGCCCGCCGCCTCGCCGATCACGCGCTGCTGCTCGGTCTCGTCCGGCAGGGCAGGCACGACGGTCGCCTCCTCGAGCCCGTAGCGCTGGCGCAGCTTCTCCTCGGCCTCGATGC
The DNA here is from genome assembly GCF_024752335.1 of Ancylobacter mangrovi. Taxonomy (NCBI): domain Bacteria; kingdom Pseudomonadati; phylum Pseudomonadota; class Alphaproteobacteria; order Hyphomicrobiales; family Xanthobacteraceae; genus Ancylobacter; species Ancylobacter mangrovi. The sequence goes on from NZ_JANTHY010000001.1 coordinate 500,861, forward strand.
AGTCGGCCATGGGCAGGCGGATGTCGATGAACACGGAGCCGTCGGAGCGCACCTGGCCGAGGATCTTGTTGGTGCGCAGCCGCGTGAGCCCGAGCTGGTCGGCGATGTCCTGCTGCGTGAGCCCGCCCACGAAGTAGAGCCAGGCGACGCGGGCGCGGATCTGCGCCGCCTCGATCTCCTGGGCCGCCGTGAGCCTGCGTTCGCGCGTACCGCCGTTCATCCGTGCTCTCCCCTCAGGCGAAGGCCTTCCTGAGGAGCGCCGAGGAGGTCTCGAGCGCCGTCAGGATCGACCCGCTGTCGTGTTCGAAGGGATAGAACACTTCGAGGAAGACCGGGGCCGGCGCGATGCCGGTCCGGCGCAGCTTGGCGGCGACGTCCACAGGATCGACCCTGCCCGGCACGGTGAAGTCCCAGTGCCGGTCGAGCACGAAGTCGGTCTGCTGGACGTGGACCGCGGTGATGACGCCCTTCAGCTCGCGGAACCAGGGCTCCATCTCGCCGTGATCGGGCCCGTAGAGCGGCTCGAAGGTGCCGTGCCCCCAGTCGGGGCAGAGCCGCCAGGGCACCGCGCTGCCGGCGACGTCGGCCATCATCCGGCGCGCCTGGGCGATGGTCCACGGCCATTCGCGGCGCAGCGGGGTGGGCTCGATATAGAGCTCGCTCAGCCCCTCGGCGGCGGCCCGCTTGGCGAGGCGGTGCATGCGCGCGATCAGATCGGCATAGTCGGCCTCGTCGATCGCCTCCGCCTCGCTGCCGTCGAGCCGCGCGGCAATGGCGCCGAGCGGGCCGCCGACGCGCGGAATGCCGGCCATCGCGGCGAAGCGGTAGGCGCGCACGAGCCACGCCTCGGCATAGTCGCGCACCGCCGGGTCGGGATGCAGGAGCTGGTTGAAGGTGTAGTGGGCGAGACCGATGAAGGCGCTGTGGACGGTGATCCCGCGCGCCTGCGTCTCGCGCCGGACCGCCTCCGCATGGCGGTCGAGCACCGCGTCCGGCCACATCGGGTCGACGAGGTCGTAGGAGAACTGCGCCAGCTCGAAGCTCAGCCGCTCGCGCACGATCCGCGTCCACAGCTCCGGCGTCACCCAGCGCTTCACGCAGAAGCCAAGATTGATGCCGAACGGGATCGGCACGGGAGCCTCGGTGCCGCCCGCGCTCACTTGGTCGCTCCCATGGTCAGGCCGCGCACCATGTGGCGCGAGACGATAAGCGCGAAGATCGTCACCGGCAGCACGATCACCGTGCCGGTGGCCATGATCTTGCCCCAGGGCAGCTCGTAGCCGGACATGAAGCTGGTGGCGACGACCGGCGCGGTCTGCACGTTGCGGCGCGTCAGCACCAGCGCGTAGAGCAGCTCGTTCCAGGAGAAGATGAAGGAGAAGATCGCCGACACCGCGATTCCCGGCGCGCCGAGCGGCAGGTAGATCTTGCGGAAGATGGTGAACTGGTCGGCGCCGTCGAGCCGCGCGGCCTGCTCGAGGTCGGCCGGGATCGACTTGAACTGGTCGGTGCAGATCCACACCACGATCGGCAGGTTGAAGGTGAGGTAGATCAGGATCAGCACCAGATGGGTGTCGAGCAGGCCCACCTGGATCGCCAGCAGGTACACCGGCAGCGCCAGCACGATCGGGCTGATCATGCGGTTGGAGATGAACCAGAACCACAGGTCCGACTTGCCGCGGAACTCGTAGCGGGCGAGCGCGAAGGCCGCCGGCGCACCGAGCGCCACCGCGAGCACGGTCGAGGAGGTCGCCACGATCAGCGAGTTGATGATCGCCCCGCTCACCTTCGCGTCGGCGAAGATGTCGGCGTAGTTCTGCAGCGTCGGGGTGAAGAACCACACCGGCGGGGAGGCGAGGATATCGGGCTGGGTTTTGAAGCTCGCCGCCACCATCCAGTAGAACGGGAACAGCGAGAACACGATCACCGCGGTCAGGCCGAGGGCGTGGAACAGCTTGCCGGACGTTCTGCGCATCAGTGCACCTCCCGGTAGAACAGCCGGATATAGAGGCGGCTGATGATGATGGTGATGATCAGCAGGAGGATCGCCTGCGCCGAGGCGGTGCCGAGATCGAAGATGCGGAAACCCACGCGCTGGATGTAGATCGAGATCAGGTCGGTGGCCGAGCCCGGGCCGCCGCGCGTCATCACGAACACCATGTCGAACAGCTTCAGCACGTCCGCCGAGCGCAGGATCATGACCGCGGTCAGGCCCGGCAGCAGGTAGGGGAGCTGGACGTAGCGCAGCAGGGCGAGCTTGGAGGAGGTCTCCAGCCTTGCCGCCTCCTCGATCTCGCCGGGCACCATGGACAGGCCGGCGAGAAAGATCAGCGCGCAGAACGGCGTCCACTGCCATATGTCCATGACCGCGATGGCGGCGAAGGCGCCCGTCTGCGAGCTCAGCCAGTCGATGCGCCCGATGCCGATCGCCTCGAAGAGCTGGTTGGCGACGCCGAAGTCGAGGTTGAAGATCAGCCGCCCGATCAGGCCGACCACCGCATAGGTGGTGGCGAGCGGCACCACCAGGGTGACGCGGGCGAGCGACTTCAGCAGCCCCATGCCCGGCTTGTGCAGCAGCAGCGCGATGGCGAGGCCGAGCACGATCTGGATCGGCAGCACCGTGACGTAGAACTTCGCGGTCAGGAACAGCGAGGACCAGAAGGTGCTGTCGGTGAGCACGCCGACATAATTGTCGAAGCCGATGAAGGGGAAGCCCTCGCGCGGGCGGGTGATGTTGTAGCGCCGGAACGAGGTGACCAGCGCGAACAAGGTCGGGTAGATGCCGATCAGCAGCAGCGTGATCACGGAGGGCGCCAGGAACCAGAGCGGCGTCCAGCGGCCGTAACCTCGGTTGGGCTTCGCGGGGGCTTGGGTCGCGGAGGCTCTCATGGCGTCGTCCTAGTGGCGTTGGCGGGAGCCGGAGGGCAGGGGCGCCGCAAGCGGCGCGGGCCCGGTCGGGCTCACTCCAGATTCGTGTGGTTGGCGCGCATCTGCGCGGGCGACACGCCCAGCCGCTCGCGCAGGCTGAGTATGAGAAGTTCGAACAGGACGTACAGCGCGCCCTCATAGAGCGAGCCCATCGGCAGCACCGAGCGCGCCGCCGCGCCCTGGTCGCTCGCCATGGTCTGCGCCGGCACGGCGAGCACGAGGTCGGCGCGCGCGGCAGCCGCTCCCGCAGGCTCGGCGGTGACCAGCAGTATCTTCGCCCCGGCGGCCCGCGCCACGCCCATCAGCGCGGCGACGGTGGAGAAGTCGCCCGGTCCGGCGGAGACGACGAGCAGGTCGCCGGCGCCGACCGGAGGCGTGGTCATGTCGCCCACCACCGCGGCTTTGAGCCCGAGATGGAACAGGCGCATGGCGAGGCCCTTGATCTGCAGGCCCTCGCGGCCGACCCCGTAGAGCGCGATGCGCCCGGCACCGGCTATCGCGGCGACGGCGGCGTCGAATTCCTCGCCCCGCACCTTGTCGAGGCAGGCCCGGATTTCGTCCAGCGCCTGGCCATGGAGAGTGGTCATGTCGTCGGATCCCGGCACGGTTCGGGGAAGAAGAGGGCGGACACCGGATTGCGGGGTTCCGGTGCCCGCCCGCAAAGTCCGGCGGTGCCAACCAGGCGCACCGCCGGGCTCAACTCACTGGAGAAGCTTCTTCTTCCCGTCGTAGTAGCCCTCCTTCTGGAGGACTTCCTCCATCCGGGTGCCGATCTCCTTCGAGCCGCCTTCCACGCTGACCTCGCCCAGCATCATCTTCGAGCCCCACTCGGCGATGATCTCGGAGATGGCCGGCCAGGCCGGGAAGCGGGGACGGTACTCGGGAACGCCCGACTGCCAGGAGGCGACCATCGGCTCGACGAACTGGTACTTCTCCTTGATCGCCGGGTCGTCATAGACCGCCATGCGGCCCGACACGCCGCCGGCGTCGACATAGGCCTTGGCGATGTCCTCGGAGGTCGCCCACTGGATGAACAGCCAGGTCGCCTTCTGCTGCTCGGGCGAGGCCTGGGCGGCGACGGCGAGCGAGAAGCCGCCCAGCGCGGGCAGGCGGCCGGCGGGGCCGGCGGGCTCGGGAGCGACGGCGAGGCAGTCGCCGATCTTGGAGGTCTTCGGATCGGCCAGCGTCGGGTAGAAGGCCGACCACTCGGTGATCATCGCCACCTGGCCCTGCGCCAGCGCGTTGACCGCCTCGGCATGGTCGAAGCTGACGTCGCCCGGCGGCATATACTTCATCAGGTCCTGACGGAACTGGAGGCCCTTCTGGCTCTCCGGGCTCATCAGGTTGGACTTGAACTCGGCGTTCAGCAGCGAGCCGCCGAACGGCCACAGGAAGCGCATGAAGCTGTCGGCCGACTGGGTCTCGCCGCGGCGCGACTGCAGGGCGTAGGCATACTGGTTCTTGGAGGCGTCGGTGAGCTTGGGCCCGTAGACGTTCATCACCTCGTCCCAGGTCGCCGGCGGCTTGTCGAAGCCCGCGTCCTTGAGCATGCACTTGTTGTAGAACAGCAGGCCGGAATAATTGTCGAAGGGCAGGCCGTAGACCTTGCCGTCCCAGGTGCCGAAGGCGTCCAGAAGCAGCGGGAAGAAGCCCTTCAGGTTGAGGTTCGGATCGGTGATCGACTTGTCCTTGGCGAGGTCCTCGACCGGCACCAGCCAGCCGTTCTCGGCGAACTCGCCGATCCACACCAGGTCGACCAGCGCCATGGTGAGGTCACCCTGCGAGGTGAAGTTCAGCACTTCCTTCTCGCGCGTGTTCTCGTAGGGGACGATCTCGTAATTGACCTTGATGCCGGTCTTCTTCTCGAACTCGGGCAGCAGCTTGATGATGGCGCGGTAGCCGGGGCGATCGAGGAAGATGCCGTTGATCTCGGTACCCTTCAGCGGCTTGGCGGCGTCTTCGAGCCAGTCGGCCATGGCGGCGACCGGCATGGTTGCGGTCGCGGCCGCCAGGGCCACGACGCTGGCGCAGATTCTCAATGCACGCTTCATTTTTTCCTCCTGAGATGGCGCAGCGCCACGGTTCTGGGCGAGGCCGACATCCGGACGGCTCAAGCCGCCTCTCATCGTTGGCGGAGGCCGCGGCGGCGGACACGCCGCGCTTCTCCGCTTTTCCGCGAGACGTGCCAGCCACATCCCGGCGCCGGCGCTTTCGAGAAAGCCCGGTCCCGTTCTCTCGATGGGCCCGTCGTTCGACGCTGAAATCGATACATTTGTAATCTCAAATATGCAATAGCATCGTCCAACAGCTAAAGTGGCCAACGAGCCGCGGTTCAAGAATGTGGAGGCGCGTTAAGGATGGAAACGGGACAGAACGGCGAGACCGACCCGCTCCACGCCCGGCGGGAACTGGCCGAGGCGCTGGCGCGCAGGGCGGGGAGCAGGGCACGCGCCTTCTTCCTCAACCGCGACACCCTGCACCCGGAGCTGAAATCGGCCTCGCAGGACCTCGTCAGCGAGGCGGACCGCACCATCGAGGCCTGGCTGCGCCGGGCGATTCGCAAGCGTTTTCCGGAAGATGGCATCGTCGGCGAGGAAGAGGCGCCGACCGGGGGGAGTTCGGGCTTCGTGTGGGTGATCGACCCGATCGACGGCACCATGCCGTTCCTCGTGGGCCAGCCGAACTGGACCGTCTCGATCGGCATCGCCCGCGAGGGGCGCCCGGTCGCGGGGGTCATCTTCGCCCCCATGATGCGCGAACTCTACAGCGCGGTGGAGGGCGGCGGGGCGTGGCTGAACGGTGCCCGGCTCGTCATGAATCAGGCGTGGACAATCGCCTCCACCACCATCGGCTTCGGCGCCACCCAGAAGGCGACGCCCGCCGAGGTCGGCGCCTTCACCGAGGCGCTCTACCGCGAGGGCGGGGTGGTGTTCCGGGTCGGATCGGGCGCGCTGATGCTGGCCTATGTCGCGGCCAACCGGCTCGCTGGCTACTACGATCCGGCGCTGTTCTGTTGGGACTGCTGGGCCGGCATCGTGCTGGTACGCGAGGCCGGCGGCGTCGTGACCTTTGAGGGCGCGCTCGACCGCCCCGGTGCCCTGTGGGCCGGCAACGGGCACGTCCATGCCGAGCTGGTCCGGCTCAGCCGGGAGACTCGCTGACCGCGCACCTCCCGGCCGCTCATTCGCGCCGGCGTGCGCCGCTCGATCCGCTCAGGGCGCCTTCGCGGTCGTCCGGCGGCGATCCCGGGCCGCGCCGGCTGGCCGGGACCTCCAGCGTCCGGCGGATGGTGTCGATCTCGCTGACAGGCTCGTACTCGCCGCCATCCATCCGCACATTCGGGTCGACCTCGGGCGGATAGGGCACGCCGGGATGCGCGTTTCCGTCGGTGGACGGATAGGCACCGGCCGCTGGCTGCTTCGTCTGCGCGGCGTCGATCGGCGTCATGGCGGCATCGACCGGCCGGTAGACCTCGTGATGGCCCTCCCGCAAGGCCGCCGCCTCGTCGGAGCGGAACACCGGCTGGTCGGGGGCGGCATCGCGGGCATCCGCGCGCGCCTGCGATTTCGCTCGTGCCGGAGCCTTGGCCCGCGCCGGCGATTTGGCACCCGGCGATGTCGCGAGGGATTGCGATGTCGGGAGAGAGTGCTTGCTGTCCATTCTCGCCTCCTGTGTGCTGCGAGGACAACGCGGGGCGGGCGAAGATGTTCGTCCCGATCTCGCGGGGGAGAGCCCGCGCGCCGGCCCTCGCCATGCGGAAGGCGCATGAGCGCCGCCCGCCCGCGCGTCGATTATTGCGCCTCCGGCACTTGAACCCGCGATGCTGCGCTGCGAGAAGCGGCGGTGCCGTCCCCGGGACGGCGGAGCGGCACCCAACCCTGCCTTGCCGCTTCCCGTCCAGCCTCGCCCTGCCAGCATGTTCCGATCGCTCACCCGCCTTCTCATCCTCGTCATGTGCCTCGCCACCGTCGCCGCGGCGGTGAGCGGGCGTGCGGCGGTTGGGAACGTCGCGATCGCCGCAGGGCTCGGCGTCGTCGTCCTGCAATGGCTGCGCGTGAGCACGCTGGCGCGCCTCTTCACGCTGGTCGCGGTGGCGGCCGGCGCCTTCATCGTTGTCGCCTATCCCGGCGAGCGCGAGCAGCTGCGCACCGCGCTGCTGCAGGGCGTGAGCTTCGCCTCCTTCATGTCGGTGCTCGGCCTGATGCGCTACCCGGTGCGGACGTCGGCGATCATCAAGCGGGCGGCGGGCAGCCTGCTGTCGTTTCCCGCCAGCCGGCGCTACGCCGCCGTCAATATCGGCAGCCACTTCCTCAGCCTGCTGTTCAATGTCGGCATCATCCGCATGATCGGCGACCTGCTGTCCCATGCCGACCACACCGCCGAGATGCGCCTCCAGCGCCGCGACCTGCTGCTGGCGGGCATGCGCGGCGCGGTGCTGATGACCATCTGGTCGCCGATGGGGCTCGGCTTCGCCATCGTCACCACCTCGGTGGTCGGGCTCAACGCGGTGCCGTTCCTCGCGCTCGCCTGCGCCACCGCGCTCACCATCCTGCTGGTGACCTGCGTGGTCGCCGGACGAGCGGGCACGCTGCCGCTCGGCGTCGCCGCGCCGGGCACGGGCACCGATCCGGTGCCGCTGCTGGTGGTGATGGGCGCGAGCGGGCTGCTGCTCGCCCTCACCGTCGGGCTGCATGTGTCGAGCGGGCTCTCCTCCACCATCTCCACCATCATCGTGCTGCCGCTGTTCGCACTGTTCTGGCTGGTGGTCGAGCCGCCGGCGTCCGCGCCGCCGCTGCTGCGGCGCATATGGGAGATGACGCACGGCATCGAGGACATGCGCACCGAGGCGACGGTGCTGATGAGCGCCAATGTGATCGGCGCGGCGATCAGCATCGTTGTGCGCCACCAGTCGTTCTGGGACGCGCTTCAGCACGGGCACTACCCGCCGAGCCTGCTGCTCATCCTGTGCCTGGTGCTGATCCCGCTCGCCGGGGCGGCGTTCATTCCCCACACCATACTGGTGGTGCTGCTGGCCCAGCTTCTCGGGCCGAGCACGCTCGGGCTGGAGCATCCCATGATGGTGGGTCTGACGCTCACGCTCGGCTGGGCGCTCGGCACCAGCGCCTCGCCGATCAGCGTGATGTCGCTGACCACCGGCGCGCTGACCGGCACGCCCTCCTATGTCGTCGGCTTCATCTGGAACCGCGGCTTCGTCATGACCGTGTTCGGCTGCGCGGTGCTGGCCCTTTCGGCGCTCTACATGCTCGGCGGCTGAGGGGCGGCACTGCCGCCAGCGCTCAGGCCGGCATCGGCCCGGCGCCGGCGAGGAAGGCGCGGATCGCCTCGGCCGGGGCGGCGATGTCGAGCCCGCGCGCGGCGAGCCAGCCATCGTCGAACAGGCTAGAGGCGTAGCGCTCGCCGGCATCGCACAGGATGGTGACGATCGAGCCTTCCTCGCCGCAGGCGGCCATCTCCCCGGCGAGCGTGAGCGCGGCGTAGACGTTCGTGCCGGTCGAGCCGCCGCAGCGCCGCCCGAGCACCTCGCTGATGACCCGCATGGCGGCGAGCGAGAGCACGTCCGGCACGGCGATCATCCGGTCCACCACCTCCGGGATGAAGGAGGGCTCGACGCGCGGGCGGCCGATTCCCTCGATCACCGATCCGTAGCGCTCGATCTCGGTGACGGAGCGGTCGGCGTGGTAGCGGTGGAAAACGGACCCCGCCGGGTCCGCCACGCACAGCCGGGTGTCGTGGCGGCGGTAGCGGATGTAGCGCCCGATGGTGGCCGAGGTGCCGCCGGTGCCGGCGCCGGTGACGACCCAGCGCGGCACGGGCGCAGGCTCCTCGCGCATCTGGGCGAAGATGGATTCGGCGATGTTGTTGTTGCCGCGCCAGTCGGTCGCCCGCTCGGCGAAGGTGAACTGGTCGAGATAGAGGCCGCCGGCCTCGCGGGCGAGCGCGGCCGCCTCGCCATAGACCGAGCGCGGATCGTCGACGAGATGGCAGCGCCCGCCCTGGAACTCGATGGCGGCGATCTTCTCGCGCGAGGTGGTGCGCGGCATCACGGCGACGAAGTCGAGCCCGAGCAGTCGGGCGAAATAGGCCTCCGACACCGCCGTCGACCCGCTCGACGCCTCGACGATCAGCGTGTCCGGCCCGATCCAGCCATTGCACAGCGCGTAGAGGAACAGCGAGCGCGCGAGGCGATGCTTCAGGCTGCCGGTCGGATGGCTCGATTCGTCCTTGAGGTAGAGCGTGATGCCGGGCTGGGCGGCGAGCGGCACGCGTATGAGGTGGGTGTCGGCGGAACGGTTGATGTCGGCCTCGATCCGCCGGATCGCCGTCAACAGCCAGTCGCGCGGCTGCGGGCGGCAGGCGCGGCCGGTCTCGTTCGCGGAGGAGGAGGGGTCGGTCATCGGCGGTTCCTGGGCGGGTTCCCGGTGGCGGGAAACCGGCTGACGGCCGATTGGTAGCATGATTGTGCGCGCGAAATCCCCGGCGCCGACGCTGGCCACGACGGTATGCCAGCGCCGGCGCCAGGGAGCGGGCGCTTGATTCCAACTGCCGCCACCGTCAGGTCAGGGACGACCAGGGCGTCTCGTCCGTATCCTCACCGCCCAGCAGGCTCTCGCCTCTCCGTACGCCCGGCACCACGATCACCACCTCGTGGCCGTTGCGAATGGCGTTGGAGGCCGCCGCGACCGCCGCCTCGAAGGCCGCTTCCTTGGTGGCATAGGGGATACTGGTCTCGCCGTTGCGCTCGACGTGCCACTCCGCCTCGCTGCCGCTGATGCGAAAGATGTCGGGTCGTGACTGCGTCGCCGTTTGCATGGTGTCTCCCTTCGTCGAAACAAACGCCCGGTGGTGAAAGGCACGGCAAGGCGCGGCGGCTACAGCATCGGCCAGTCGCCAGCGATATCGCGCCGGAGCGTTTCAGTGCCGGCTCGGTAAGCTGGCCGGGCCGGACAACATCTCCATCGGTGCGACCGGGCAGGGCTGCTGCGGCCGGAAACCGCGGCAAAGGTGAAGCCCGAGCATTGGCCGGTCTCCTGTCGCCACGGGTTTCCCGTCCAACAGGCCGGATGAACGATGGTTCCTCCTCGACGCGGGCGGTGCCGCCGGAACCTGCCGCACAGCTTGCGGATTGGTCCGGGCAAGCGCCCGGCCCATCGGCTCTCCTTGGGAGCGGCGGCGCGATCTCACGAAACCGGGATGTCCGACATGGCACGGCACCAGGGCGAGATAAGGATCGGCGTTTCGGGGTGGACCTACGCCCCCTGGCGCGGGCACTTCTACCCGAAGGGTTTAACCCACAAGCGCGAGCTGGCTTATGCCGCCTCGCGCTTCCCGGCGCTCGAGATCAACGGCACCTTCTACGGCCTGCAGAAGCCGGATGTATTCGCCCGCTGGGCCGAGGAGACGCCGGAGGACTTCGTGTTCGCGGTGAAGGGCTCGCGCTACATCACCCATACCGGGCGCCTGCGCGAGATCGAGACGCCGCTCGCCAACTTCCTCGCCTCCGGCCTGTTGCGGCTCGGGCCGAAGCTGGGGCCGGTGCTCTGGCAGTTCCCGCCCAATTTCCGCTTCGATGCCGGAATGATGCGCGATTTCCTCGCCCTGCTGCCGAAGGACACCCGCGCCGCCGCGCGCCTCGCCCGGCGGCATGACGAGCGCCTCGACGGCCGGTCGGCGACGTCCACCGACAAGCGCCGGCCGCTGCGCCACGCGCTGGAGATCCGGCACGAGAGCTTCAAAGACCGCGCCTTCCTCGACCTGCTGGCCGAACACGGCGTGGCGCTGGTCTGCGCCGACACGGTCGAATGGCCGCGGCTGATGGATCTGACGGCGGACTTCGTCTACTGCCGGCTGCACGGCTCGTCCGAACTCTACCGCTCGCGCTATGACGAGAAGGCGCTGGCGCGCTGGTCGAAGCGGGTGGCGGCCTGGGCGCATGGCCGGACCATGAAGGATGGCGACTTCATCGGCGCGCCGGACAGCCACGCGAAGCCGCGCGACGTATTCGTCTTCTTCGACAATACCGACAAGTTGCACGCCCCCGACGACGCGGCGCGGCTGATGGAGATGCTGCACGTCGACTGGCGGGCCGAGGCCCGGGAGGCGGCATGAGTGCGAAGCGCGACCCGGGCGACATGCCCGACCTGTTCGACACCCCCGCGCCGGAGGAGGAGCGCTCCTTCCGCACGCTCGATGAATTCAACGCGGCGCTGCGGGCCAGCGAACCCTCGGTACCCGGCGGCACGAAGGCGGTGCCGGGCGAGGGGCCGGTCGGCGCCGCCATCGCCTTCGTCGGCGAGCAGCCGGGAGACGAGGAAGATCGGCAGGGCAGGCCGTTCGTCGGGCCGGCCGGGCGCCTGTTCGACGAGGCGCTGGAGGCGGCGGGCATCGAGCGGGCTGAAAGCTACGTCACCAATGCCGTCAAGCGCTTCAAGTTCATCCAGCGCGGCAAACGGCGCATCCATCAGAAGCCGACCGCGGGCGAGATCTCGCACGAGCGCTGGTGGCTCGAGCGTGAGCTCGGCCTCGTCCATCCCCGGCTCGTCGTGGCGCTGGGCGGGACGGCGGGGCAGGCGCTCGCCGGGCGGAAGGTGGCGGTGATGCGCGAGCGCGGGCCGCTCTCCTTCGGCAACCGGCGCGGCTATCTCACCGTGCATCCCTCCTCGGTGCTGCGGGTGCCGGACGAGGAGGCGAGGCGCGCCGCCTATGATGCCTTCGTCGCCGATCTGCGCGCGGTGCGCGCCCTCGTCGCCTGAACCCGTCGACCCCTCGGACGGACCTTACGAGGGCACCGTGAATCGTCCGCCGGCCGGAACCAGCCGCGTGCGGCGGCGTTTGCCTGTGCGGTTTCATAAGGGGGTGTCGAATGGCGCTCAACAGCACGCGGGCGGGTCAGCCAAAGCGTTCCTTCTTCACGCGTTTCTCGCAATATATCGCCGTTCAGGCCGGCCGGCCGGTCACCTTCGTCGGCGCCGTCGCGCTGATCGTGATCTGGGCCGCGACCGGCCCCTTCGCCGGCTTCGGCGACACCTGGCAGCTCATCATCAACACCTCGACCACGATCATCACCTTCCTGATGGTGTTCGTGATCCAGAACAGCCAGAACCGCGACACGGCGGCGCTTCACATCAAGATCGACGAACTCATAGCCCGCACCGAGGGCACGCGACGGGTACTGCTCGATCTCGAGGAACTCGACGACAAGGCGATCGAGGACATCCGCTCCGAATATGAGCTGATGGCGCGCCACGAGCGCGAGGGCGGAGTGGAGGAGGGCAAAAACGACGAGGTGACGAAGGGCGAGGCGAGCGATGCCGAGCCGGCCGACCTCATGGCGGCGACGGAGCGGACCAGCCGCAAGCCGGCCTCCGGCCCGAAGCGCCGCACGGCGCGGCGCAAAACATCGGCCGGGACGTCGGGGGCCGGGAGGAAGGCCGGGAGCTGAGGCGACCGGCGCGCCGCCCCGTCAGTCCTTCTTCTTGTCCGCCTTCCGCTCGTCGCGCTTGCGCTCGCCCCCCTTGCCTTCGCCCGCCTTGCCCCGGGCGCGATTGGTGAAGCGGGCATTGCCGAGCCCGGTGCCGATGGTCAGCACGCCCCAGCGCTCGACATCCTGCATGAAGGGCACCTCGCTGAGGCCCTGGACCACCGCGTCGTTGTGCATCACCACCGCGGTCTCGTGCCCGCCGATGGAGGGAATGGCTTGCCACAGCGCGGCGGGCAGGTTGAAGCGCGAGCTTTCCCAGTTGCCGGGAAGGTTCTGCGCGCCGTTCTCGATGGTGCCGTCATTGGCGATGGAGCCGGGGCAGCCGACGCCGATGAACGGGGCGAGGCGCAGATCGTCCTTGTCCGCCTCGTGGATCAGCTTTTGCAGCATGTCGATCAGCCGCTCGACCACCTGCTCGCGGGTCACCTCCTCGTCGCCGTGACGCCACAGCTCGGTGCTGCGCACGCGTGCCTTGGAGAGGTCGTCGGCCTTGTCGAGATTGAGCCGCACGATGCCGCAGCGCATGTTGGTGCCGCCGATGTCGACGGCGAGGATGTCCTCGAAGCTGGCGAACATCCAGCTCGGCGCGAGATGGGCGGCGCCGATCAGCCCGGCCTCGTCCGGGTCGTGCCGGATCGGCCGCAATTCGACGTCCATGTCGTGGGCGCGGGCCAGCAGTTCGGTGCGCGCGACCGCGATCTCCGCGAAGCGGCCGCCTCTCAGCCCGCCGCCAACGACGATGCGCTGGGTCTCGCGCCAGTCTTTCGTGCGCATCAGGTGCCGGATGACGGCGAGCAGCTTGCAGGCATATTCCTCGATGGCGCTGTGAATGAGCGCCTGCTCGTGCGGGCGGCCGTCGGCGAGCGCCTCGTCGATCTGCGACTTGGAGAGCTCGGCGGTGGGCGTTTCGCCCAGCACCGAGAGCTTGCGGTCGCCGAGCGCGCGCCAGCGGTCGAAGATCTCGAAGAAGGCGGCCCGGCGCACGCTGTCGCCGATGAAGCCGTTCTCGTCGCGAAGCTGCGCGTTGAAGCTGTCGACCGTCACCGCGGTCAGGGTGGTGCCGCCATGGGCGGCGACGTCGGGAGGCGTTTCCTTGGTCTTCGGCTCGGCACTGGCCATGGGGGGAAACGCCTCCTCGTTCGTGTTCGTTTTCGCATTGCGCTCCCGAGAACGTACGAGACGAACCGGACGTTCCACGCTGCCGGCGCGAGGAAGCGCCCCACGCCGTGCCCGTCGGGCCGGAGCGCGGGGGGCACCGCCGCTAGACGTCGCGGCGATTGGCGGAGTGATCCTTGAACTGGTCGGTCTGCACCGCCTTCGAATCGAGGCCCCGCTCTTCCGGGTGGCGCTTGGTGGCGCGGTTGGACAGCGGCGCGTTCTCGGGCAGCGCGTCCCGGGGCAGGTCGGTCATCGCGCCGCCGCCGGTCTTCTTGCCGGAGTTGCCGACGCCGATGTGCTTGCGGCTCGCATTGGCCATCACATTCTCCCTGTGCGGACGGGCTGCGCCGTCCGCCTTCCTGTGGATGGGTCTGGTGTCTGTCCCGCCGCTGCGGGCGGGGCGGGGAGCGCGGCTGCCGCGCCGCGCTGCCGGAGCCCGATCGAAGGCTTTCCGGTCCCCGTATCGGTCAACGGCCGGCCGGCGGGCGAGGTTCCGGGCGGAAGGCAGGAAGTCGGGATAAGGCGGCGCAAGGCCTCGTCGCCACCAGATGGACATGTCCGGCGGCGGATGGGTCGGCAGATGAGGTTTTGGGAGGTGAGGATAAGGTGACGCGGCGGCGTGGGCGCGCGTCTTGCGCTCGCGAGGGCAGCGAGAGCGGGCAGGCGGGAAGGCGGGGCTCGCTGTACGTCGCGGCTCCCGCGGGGGCCGCGCTTGGGCCCCCTTGGGCCGGCTACGCGTCGAGGTGGCGCGGGCTGGCCGGATGGAGGCGTCCGAAGGCGCTGGGCAGCGAAGGCAGCGTGAAGAGGGCGAAGGCGACGATCTTGTCCGCGTCGCCGGCGAAGATCTCGGCACCCTCGATCACGGCATGGGCGAGCTTGAGCCGGAGTTCACGCGGGTTCACCGCGCCGTAGGTTTCCTTGATCTCCGGAGGAATCTGCTTCCATGCCTGGCACATGCACAGGTCGAGTAACGCCACGTCCAGTTCGTCGGTCATCGTGTTCGGGCTCCTTCAGGTGGCGGTACAGTGGGCCACCTCGGTAGGGCGCGAAACCACGTAAGTTAGTCTCGGCCCCTTAATGTGCCACCACGCCATAGGACGGGCGGAACAGCGCGGCCGACTTCAGCGCCTCGAGATTGCGGATGAACAGGCGCTTGTTGGTGAGCGTGATGAGATCGGCCGCGCGCAGGTCCTGCAGCGTGCGGTTGACATGCACCGAGGACAAGCCGGTCGCGTCGCCGATATCGCCCTGCGTCGGCGGGAAGTCGCACCAGTTGTCCTCGGCGATGCCCGTCATGTTGAGGCGCAGATAGATGTCGCAGAACAGGTGGGCGAGGCGCTGGAAGGCGACACGCTGGCCGAGGCTCGCCGTCCATTCGCGCTCGACGCCGATCTCGAACATGGTCTGGATCCACAAAGCGCGGGCGACTGCGGGGTGGTCGCGCACCAGGCGCTCGGACTCCTCGCGGCCCAGCTGGGCATAGGTGACCGGCGTGAGCGCGGCCAGCGAATGGTCCATGCGGGCGAGGAGGTGCATGTAGGGATCGCACAATTCGCCCGGCAGCACGAAGCTGAGCAGCTGGCGCCGGCCGTTCACCAGCATCTTGTAGCGGCAGGCCCACCCGCTCAGCATCATCCGGATGCCGGCCGACGATTCGCCCTCGCGGACGAGATCGGCATGGGCCGGGGCCTCCTGCGCACGCTGGCAGATCAGGCGTTCGAGCACGGCGAAGTCGGCCAGCGGCTGGGCGCTCAGCGTCGCCAGTCGTTCCGTGACCATTCTCGCCTTCAGTTCGATGCGGTCTTCGCGAGCCATGGCTTGCTCCTCGTCCCGGGAGGGATCGTGGTCGAGCACATATAAGAACGCTTCCGTAAAATGTAACCGCTGGCGAAACGTATCTTCGACTATTCATTCCGCTCGACGGATATAACTTACCACTCCGTCAGGATTAATTACGCTTCATCAGGCGCAGCGGCGTTCGATGCGGCCGCCGCAATCGTTTTATTGAGCTTTCGCCCGTGGCGGCGAAGGCGATCGCCATGGCCGCATAGGCAAGCGCGATGTCGCGCCAACCGACCACGTCCTCCCAGCCCGGCGTGAGGCGCTTCGGCACCACCGCATAGTCGACGAAGGCCGCGAGCGCCGCCACGCCGGCCGTATCGCCCACTAGAGGCCGGCGCGGGCCACGGCGCCGCGCGGCCTCGAACACGCCGGCCCAGAATATCGAGGCGGCGAGATGGGTGGCGACGCCGGGAAGCGTGTGGGCGAGGTCGACCTGCCGCGTGCGCGCAGCGCGCCCGCCGTCGAGCCAGTGGCTCGTCGCGTTGAGCGGCTGCACGGCCGTATATCCCTTGCGGCGCGCGCATCCCGCCAGCACCGCCGCCATCAGCAGGCCGGCGGTCGTTCCGGAAAGAAGTACCCGCCCGGCAAAGTGGGGCATGGCGGCGCCTCCAGAATGCGTTTGTCGGTCCGATCGCGCCGCGGCGCGTGCTCCCGTTCAAGGAGCCTTCGCGGGCCCGGGCCTGCGCGGGGCGGCCTCCGGCCCGGAATCTACCAAGGTTAATGCCCGCGCACGCACGGCGTTCCACCGGCGGGCGGTATGGAGCCTGGTTCGTACCCGGACGGAGGTAGCGTGATGATGTCGATCTATCATGCCATCGCTCACCGGCCGCGCTGCGCCGCCGCCTTCGCGAAGCCGGCTCCCGTCAGGATGAGGCGACGGCCGGGACGGTGAGCGCGACCGGAATCGGCGTGTCGAGGCTGGTGCGCGGGTTCTCGTCCTGCAGCACGAAGAACGAGCTGATGAACCAGACGATCGCGACCGCGGTGATCAGCGCCAGCGCGATGGTGAGAAGGGTCCGGGCATGCATGATGGCCTCCATGATGCTGCGGTTCGCCCCGCCGCCCCCGGGCGGCATCATCCCCTGCCTCGCGGAGAACGATGCCGCGTGGGCTTCGTTCCCTTCCGTCACAGGGCCCGCGCGGCCACCTGCTCGACCAGCTCGCGCGTGGTGACGAGGCCGAGCTGCTCGGCGAAGCGGCTGCGATAGATGGTCAGCGCCGCCTCGTGCCCGGGGTCGGAGGAGGAGCACACCGCGTCCTCGACCACCAGCACGCGATAGCCGCGGTCGATCGCCTCCAGCACCGTCGCCAGCACGCACATGTCGGTCTCCCCGCCGGTGACGACGAGCGTGCCGGTGCGCGCGCCATTGAGGATCGGCGCCAGCGCTGGCGCGGCGAAGGCGGAGAAGCGCCGCTTGTCGGCGACCGGCGCGCGCGCGGCATAGGGGCGGAGTTCGTCGACGATGGCGAGCTCGTCGGCATCGATCTCCTCGAGCGTCAGCGTCGACCAGCGCCGGTAATAGCCGCGCCAGGTGCCGATCTCGGCATCGGGGTGCGGCGCGGGAATGAAGCGGGTGAAGACCGTCCGGCCGGCAAAGCTCTCGCAGATGGCGGCGATGTTGGGCAGCACCCCGGCCATCCACGCATTCGCCCACGCGCCGTGCGGCGAGAACAGCCTCTGCATGTCGAGGCAGAGGTGGAAGGCCGATGCGCGTCGTTCCGTCATCGCGTGGCTCGGTTCGTCCGGTGGTGCCGGGCGGCGGGGCTCCCCGCAGTCGGGTGGGGCGTACCCCGCGGCCGGGCGCCCTCGTTCCTCGCGTGCATTGCCTCCTCCTCGTCATGGCCGGCAGGACAATGTGGCGTCCCATCAACGTGGGCCTCCATCCGCCGTTCCGCCCGTCCGCCGCTCCTCCGGGAACGCGGCGCGGCGGGGCGCGTTCTAGCGCCGGTGACGACGACACGGTGACGCGATGAGCGAGAGGACCGAACTGAGGCGGCTGGCACGGCGGTTCGGCCTGCGCCTCGTCTCCTGCGGCGAGCTGACGATCCGGCGCGTCCCGCGCGGGCGCGGCTTCTCCTATCTCGACCCGGACGGCGCGGTGCTGAAGGACGCCGAAACGCTCGCCCGCTTCAGGAGCCTCGCGGTGCCGCCGGCCTACCGCAATGTGCGCCTCTCGGCCGACCCGCAGGCGCATCTGCAGGCGGTCGGCGAGGACGCCGCCGGCCGGCTGCAATACCGCTACCATCCCGACTGGACCCAGGCGCGCGAGGCGATGAAGGCGCAGCGCCTCGCCGCGCTCGCCGGCGCGCTCGTCTCCATCGGCCAGGCGGTCCGGCGGGCGCTGCGCCGGCCCGAGCCCGACCGCCAGCTCGCCCTCGCGGCGGTGGTCCACCTCGTCGAGCTGACCGCCATCCGCGCCGGCGGCGAGCAATATGCCGAGGAGAACGGCACCCGGGGCGCGACCACGCTGCTGAAGTCGCATGTCCGGACGGAGGGGAAGGAGATCGCGCTCGCCTTCAAGGGCAAGGGCGGCAAGATGATCCGCAAGAGCGCGCGCGACGCCCGCCTCGCCGAGGCGCTCACCCTGCTCCGCACGCTGCCGGGCAGCCGGCTGTTCAAATATCGCGACGCGGAGGGCCGCATCCATCCGGTCCGCACCAACGAGGTGAACGACTTCCTCAAGGCCATCAGCGGCCAGCGGATCTCGCTGAAGGACTTCCGTACCCTGACCGCCTCGCTCGGCGTGCTCGACCAGCTCGGCCGCGTCACGCCCGAGACCAGCGAGCGCGGCCGGCGGCGGCAGATCCGCGAGGCGGTCGCCCCGCTCGCCGAGCAACTCGCCAACACATTGTCGGTCTGCCGCACCAGCTATGTGCATGACAGCGTGATCGCCGCCTTTGAAAGCGGCCGGCTCGGCATTGGTGCCGCATCCGTGCGCTCCTCCGCCGGCCGCGCGCAGATGCTTACCCGCCTGCTCCACAGCCGCCATTGCGGCGCCGGGCGGTGCGCCGCCCCGCGCCACTGATCCGGCGCGCCGGTCCGCGCGAACCCGGCGCGACATTCGCGCCCCGGTGGCGGGAACGGCGTTCCGGCCGGAACGTTAACCCGGCAGACGCGGAGCGCCCGGCCGGCGGAATCGGCCGGCCTGATGGACAGCCGGCCAAGGCCGGCGGGGCTCCTAGTCACTGTCACAGCCACAGGAGATGGGCATGGGCCGTCTTCCACTCGCCGTCGCGGCGCTCTGCCTCGCCGCCGCGCCCGGCTTCGCGCAAACGCCTAAACCAGCCGCCCGCGCGACCGCTACCGCCACCGCGAGCATCATTAACACCGAGGGCGCGCAGATCGGCACCGCCACGCTGAGGCAGACCCTGCACGGCGTCCTCATCGCCGTCGAGGTGAGCGGGCTCCCGCAGGGCGAGCACGGCTTCCACATCCACCAGACCGGCCGCTGCGACCCGAAGGACGGCTTCAAGACCGCCGGCGGGCACTACGCGCCGCGCCAGAAGCGCCACGGCCTGATGGACCCGGACGGGCCGCATGCGGGCGACATGCCGAACCAGCTCGTCGGCGCCGCCGGCACGATGAGCGTGCAGGTGCTCGACACCGCGGTGACGCTCGAGCCCGGCAAGGCCACGCTGTTCGACGACGACGGCTCGGCCATCGTGATCCATTCCGGCCCGGACGACTATGTGAGCCAGCCGGCCGGCAATGCGGGCGACCGGATCGCTTGCGGCGTGATCAAGAAGTCCTGACGCCCACCGCCCGCCCGAGTCCGGCGGCCGCCCCGCTGGCACGCGTTACCGGGCGAAACTTTCGACCTCGATCGATGGAGACAGAATGACCCGGCCCGTATCCCGTCCGCGCGGCCTCTCCGATACGGCCGCGCTCGTGCGGGGTGCCTTCATCGTTGTCGGCGTGGTCGTGCTCACGCTGCTGGCGTGGCAGCTCGTCAGCGTCGCGCTGCTGTTCTTCGGGGCCATTCTGGTCGCCATCATGCTGCGCAGCGTCGCCGCGCTGATCGAGCGCGCGCTGCCGCTGTCGACCCGCTGGTCGCTGGTCGCGGCGTGTCTGCTGATACTGGCCCTCGGCGTCGGTGTCTCGGTGCTGCTCGGCGCCCAGCTCATCGGGCAGATGACCACTCTGGTCGAGGAGTTTCCCCAGCAGATCGACGCGCTGGGCGACCGGCTCGGCATTGTCGATCTCGGCTCGAGGCTCGCCGAACAGGCGCAGAGCTTCGCCAGCCGGGGCAATGTGCTCCAGAGCGTGGCGGGCTACACGTCGGGGCTGCTGGGGGTCCTCACCAACATCGTGCTGGTGCTGGTCGGCGGTGTCTATCTCGCCGCGCGGCCGGACTTCTACCTGAAGGGATGCCTTCGGGTGTTCCCGGCCTCGATCCGCGACAACGTCGCCAGCGCGACCGAGAATGCCGGGCGCGCGCTGCAGCTATGGCTGCTCGGTCAGCTCGTCTCGATGCTGCTGATCGGACTGTTCACCACCGCCGGGCTGTACTTCATCGGCATGCCGTCGGCCTTCGTTCTCGGCCTCATCGCGGGGCTCGCCGAGTTCGTGCCGGTGGTCGGACCCATCGTCGGGGCGGTGCCGGCGCTGGTCATTGCGCTCTCCCAGGGCGGCAGCGCGGTGTTCTGGGTGCTCGGCCTCTATGTCGTGGTGCAGCAGGTGGAGAGCAACCTCATCATGCCGCTGGTGCAGCGGCGCACGGTGCATCTGCCGCCGGTGCTGGCGCTGTTCGCCCTGCTGCCCTTGGCGGTCCTGTTCGGCCCGGTCGGGGTCGTGCTCGGCACGCCGCTCACCGTGGTGTTCTACGTCGCGCTGAAGCAGCTCTATCTGCGCGACACGCTGCACCAGAAGACCGAGGTGCCGGGCGAGGAGACGAGCTGAACGCGACGGACCCCGCGCCGCCCCTCAGCGGTCGAAGAAGGTCGCGACGAAGGTGAAGAGCGCGAAGCCGCCGATGAACAGGGCCGAGGACAGATGCGTGTCGTCGGCCGATTCATGCGCCTCCTTCATCATCTCCTCGATCGCCGCGAGCAGCAGGATGCCGGCGGTGAAGGCGAGGGCGGCGTATTTCATCGTGTCGCTGAGGTCGCGCAGCAGTACGTAGGTGCCCGCCGCACCGATCAGGCAGGGCACGACGAAGCCGGCCGCCAGCAGGAGCCGCCGGCGTCGCGGCTGGCCGCCATTCTTGAAGTTGGCGATGGTGGCGAAGCCTTCGGGCACGTCCGCCATCACCTGGCCGAGGGCGAGCACCAGGGCGAGCTCCAGCGAGACCGAGGAGCCGGCGCCGATCATCAGCCCGTCGCTGAACAGGTCGAACGAGACGGCGGCGTAGATGAGCCAGGCGCCGGCCATCGAGCCCTCGGCGCCGCCCTCCGCCCCGCCGTCGCGCGGCTGCAGACGGTCGATCACCGTTTCCAGCAGGATGTAGAAGCCGCCGCCCAGGCACAGGCCGAGCAGCACGATCCAGGGCGGCGCGCCCGCCAGCGCCTCCGGCATCAGCTCCACCGCCACCACGGCGAGGATGATGCCGGCCGCCAGATGCAGCGCGCCGCTCAGCAGGCGGGGCGTGGCCGGCACGACTTCGGCGAGCAGCCCGCCGGCGAAATTGCCCAGCGCCGGCATGAGGGCGAGGGCGAGAACGGTCAGGTGCGATTCCATCCGGATTCCAGGCGCGCAAGCGGGCGGCCAGCAGAACGCGTGCGCCGTCCGGGGAGGGCGGCGATCAGGCCTCCCCTACATCTTCTCCTTGATGCCACGATGAAGCAGCCACCAGTTCACCGGGTAGCTTGTGATGAAGCCGGCGATCATCGCAAGCTGCATCATGAACCAGAACTCCATCGAGGCGACCTCGAGCGGCGTGCCGAGCAGGCGCCGGAACAGGATGAACTGCGCGATCGCCATGAAGCCGTACATGCCGACCTGCCACGCGGTCAGCGACAGGGTGTCGGCCTTCACCGCCTGTACGAGGCCCTGGCCGACGCTGAGCTGGCGCATCGGCTTGATGGTGAAGTACTGGAACGCGACGCCGATGACGAAGGCGAAGATAAAGTCGAGTATCCAGACCGCGAACATCTTCTCCGCGAACACGGTGTGCCAGCCGAACCACACGGCGACCACCGGCACGAAATAGGCGAGCCATTCCGCCAGCAGATCACCGAGCGTGCAGCCGCTGCCGCAATGGCTCGCGCCCTTCGCCACCATCACCGGGAACGGCGTCTCGCCCTCGCCCTCCTCCTTCATCGCCATCATGTGGCTGCGGCTGGCGAGGCGCCCGTAGCGCAGATAGCCGGCCAGCGCGATCACCGTGCCGAACAGGGCGGTGATCGGCCAGACGACGTTCATGATCCACATATGCTGGGGGTCGTGCCATTCGTCCCAGGCGATCCAGCCGGCGATGAGGAAGCCGGTCGCGAGCGACAGGCCGGCGACGAGATGCAGCCAGGAAGGTACCATCGGTCATCCTCGGGAGGTTGGTGCCCGCGCGCAGCGCCGGCGCGGACGGCGCGGCGGCCCGCGGGGATCGCCGTGGGTCAGTGCGTGGCGTCGAGGTTGGCGGCGAAGTCGGCGGCGAGGCGCTCGAACGCCTCACGCACGCTGTCGAGGGTCGGCAGGTCCAGCGCGGTGAGCTCGCGGTCGATCCTGCGCGCGGGCTCGCAGACGAGGTCGTCGCGGAACATCCGGTAGACCTCGCGGGCGGAATCGTCGCCGTGGCAGCGCCGCTTCTCGTTCTCGGTCGCCCGCTGGACGTCCTGCAGCTTCGCGTGCCGGCTGCGGGGATAGTCCCCGGCGCTGGCGCGCAGGATGGGATCGAAGGCTTCGTGGCCGAGGAAATCGACCAGCCGGGACTTGGCATCGCTGGCCATGGCGGCTCTCCTTCTCGATCGTTTGCTGACGGGGCGCGCTCGGCGCTCGATGCGCGGCGGCCTGTCGGGTGAACGGATCGCCGGGGGGAGGGTTCCGCCCCCGGGGCGGTGCGGTGCGTCAGCTCTCGCGCAGAGCCGTGCGCCGCACCACGCGGTCGAGGGTCAGTCCCTGCACGATGATGGTGAACAGCACCACGGCATAGGTCGCCGCCAGTATCGGCGCGCGCGCGTCCGTCCCCGTCAGCGAGAGCGCCAGCGCGACCGATATGCCCCCGCGCACCCCGCCCCAGGTCAGCACCGGGATCGTGCCGCGCGCGAAGCTCTGCCAGCGGGCGAGCAGCGTCACCGAGCCCGCCACCGCCAGGAACCGCGCCACCACCACCAGCGGCACCGCCAGCAGGCCGACCCAGGCGAAGCTCGGGTCGAAGCGCAGCACCAGCACCTCCAGCCCGATCAGCAGGAACAGCACGGCGTTGAGGATGTCGTCGACCAGGGTCCAGAAGCCGAACACGTAGCGCTTGGTGGTGTCGCTCATGCCGTGCGAGGCGCCGCGATTGCCGATCAGCACCCCCGCGACCACGACCGCGATCGGCCCGCTCATGTGCATGGCGTTGGCGAGCGCGTAGGTCGCGGTGACCAGCGCAAGCGAGATCATCACCTCGATCGAGTAGTCATCGAGCGCGCGCATCGCCCGGTAGGCGATGAAGCCGGTAACGAAGCCGAGCAGCGCGCCCCCGCCCGCCTCGACCACGATGAGGCGCAGCACGTGTGAGACGTCGAAATCGTCCCCGCCTCCGGTCGCCATCTGCAGGGTGATGGTGAACAGCACCACGGCGATGCCGTCATTGAAGAGCGCTTCGCCGCTCATGTCGGTCTTGAGCTTCTCCGGCACGTCGACCGAGCGCAGCGTCGAAAGCACCGCCACCGGGTCGGTCGGGGCGATCAACGCGCCGAATACCAGCGCCCAGGAAAAGGCGAAGTGGACGCCGGCGAGCTGGGTGCCGAACCATAGTCCGGTGGCGATGATGAGGGTCGACAGCGCGACCCCCAGCGTCGCCAGCGCCCCCACCACGGCGGCCCGTCGGCGCAGCCGGTCGAGGTCGACATGCAGCGCGCCCGCGAACAGCAGGAAGGCCAGCATGCCGTTCATGACCGCCTCGTAGAAGTCGATCTGGCGCAGGCTGTCGGCGAGCGTGGCGTAGATGTGGGTGTCGGTGAACAGGACCTCGATGCCGATCAGGGCCAGCGAGGCGCCAAGCCCCATCACCAGCAGTCCGATATTGGCCGGCAGCCTCAGGAACTGGTGGTTGAGCCAGGCGAAGGTCGCGGTGGCCGTGAGCAGGCCGGCGACGAGTTCGAACAGCGAGAGCATCTTCAATCCTGCGCGCGATCCGCCGCGGCGGCTGGCGGCGGCGGATCGGCCTCGGTGCGAAACGAACGGGCGGTGTTACCGTCGCCAACCGTCCGGCGGGCGCCCGGTTCCCTGCGAAGTCATCATGCGAGCTTGTGCGGCGCGTGGCGGCCGTAAAGCATCGCGGCCGGCGCATGGGCCGGCCGCGACAGGTTTCTTCCAGCGGTGGAGAAGGGCGGCGCCTACAGCCCGGCGGCGCTGGCGGTGGCGCCAGAGGATGTGACCCGCCACACCGTGTTGCCGACATCGTCGGCGATCAGCAGCGCACCGCTCTTGTCGACGGCGACGCCGACCGGGCGGCCATGGGCCTTGCCGTCCTTGGTCAGGAAGCCGGTGACCACGTCCTCGGCCTTGCCGCTCGGCTTGCCGTCCTTGAACGGCACGAACACGACCTTGTAGCCGTTGAAGTGGTCGCGGTTCCAGCTTCCGTGCTCGCCGACGAACGCGCCGCCGTGATACTTCTGCGGCAGGGCGTTGGCGGTGTAGAAGGTGAGGCCCAGCGGGGCGACGTGCGAGCTCAGCGCGTAGTCCGGCGGGATCGCCTTCTCCACCAGGTCCGGGCGCTGCGGCTGGACGCGCGGGTCGACATGCTGGCCGTAATAGCTGTAGGGCCAGCCATAGAAGGCGCCTTCCTTGACCGAGGTCATATAATCGGGAACGAGGTTCGGGCCGAGCTCGTCACGCTCATTCACCACCGCCCACAGCGCGCCGGTCTGCGGCTCGAAGGTCAGGCCGTTCGGGTTGCGCAGGCCGCTGGCGAAGATGCGCTTGGCGCCGGTCGCCCGGTCGACCTCCATGATCGCGGCGCGGTTCTTCTCGGCCTCGAGGCCGTTCTCGCCGATATTGCTGTTTGAGCCGACGCCGACATAGAGCTTGGTCCCGTCCGGGCTCGCCACCAGGCTCTTGGTCCAGTGATGGTCGATCGGCCCGCCCGGCAGCGGCGTCAGCACCGTGGGCTTGGCGGTGATCTTGGTGTCGCCGGTCTGGTAGGGATAGCGCAGGATCGCGTCGGTATCGGCGACATAGAGGTCGTTGCCGACCAGCGCCACGCCGAAGGGCGAGTTCAGGTGGTCGAGGAAGACCGAGCGGACCTCGGGCTTGCCGTCGCCATCCGCGTCGCGCAGCAGGGTGATGCGGTTGCTGGTGCCGGTATCGCCGCCGGAGGTCACCCAGCCCTCGATCCAGTTCATCACGATGCCCTTGGGGCGCGTGACCGGGTCGGTGCCGGGCGACTTCGATTCGATCACCAGGACGTCGCCGTTCGGCAGCACGAAGATGTTGCGCGGGTGCTCGAAGCCGGAGGCCAGCGCCGTGACCTTCAGGCCGGGGGCGGCGGCCGGGGTCTGGTTGTCCTTCCACCCGACCACCTCGGCGAGGTGCATGGTGGGAAAGAGCCCTTCATGCGGCTCGGGCAGCGTCGGGTTGGGCCCGATCTGCGCCTGCGGATCGATGTTTTCCTGCGCGAGGCCGGGCACCGCCAGCGCGGTGACCGACAGCAGGACGACCGCCGCCCCGCGGCCGGCGGAGATGAGGGTGCGGGTCATTGGTAATCAACTCCGTGGCGAGGGCGATAGACGAGGAGCGCGCCGGCGAAGGCCGTGCCGACGAGTACCAGCACGGTTAGCGCCGACAGGACGAGCCCGGAGGGCACGACGGACGTCCACGCATCGCGCGAATGAATGAGCATGTTGAAGGTCGCGAGCGCGAGCGCGACCAGGTAGCCGAGCACATAGGGGACCATCCCCGAGCGTTCCCGCAGCGAGGGACGCACGATCATCTCGACCAGCCCGACGATAGCGAACAGCAGGGCGAGCACCACGCCGGCGCTGATCAGCCATGCCGAGAAATCGGCCCACATCATCTGCGCCGAGCCCCAATAGGCGAGGTCGGTCAGCAGCGCGCCCGTGAAGCAGGTGGCCGGGATGAGGGCGAGGAAGGGGTGGATCGGAGGGGAGGCGATGCGCATCACGCGCGCGTCTTCAACAGTCATGGGTGTGACTCCCGATAAGTTCCAGCTTGTCCGGAACGGGCTTCACGGCCCGCCATCAGGATCTGGGCGGCATTCCGACGGCGGCCGGTCAGTCGGCGGCCGGTCGGTGCGGGCGGGGATTGGAGCGCTGGGGTGCCAGTCATTGCCCGCCACCTTTTCAATCCACGGCGGCCGCAAAAGGTTCAGCGCGTCCGCCAGAAAAATGCCAAGATTATCAAAGGTTAAAGTCGTTCCGCTGGCTTCCGCAGCGGCATTCGGTGGCCGCCGAGCCGTCCCCATGCAGCGCGCGCCTCTCGCACGCCGCCGCACCGGGGCTGTCCGGGGGGCTCTAGCCGGTGTGGCTGTAAATCCCGCCGGGACGGGAAATGCCGGCCAGCGCCACGCCCGCCGCGCCGTCGGTCGCGGCGGTGGCGACGTCGGCGAGAGAGAGGATGCCGATGAGCTGCTTGTCGGTATCCACCACCGGCAAGCGGCGGATCTGCAGGTCGCCCATGTTGCG
This sequence comes from Ancylobacter mangrovi, assembly GCF_024752335.1. Lineage (NCBI taxonomy): Bacteria > Pseudomonadati > Pseudomonadota > Alphaproteobacteria > Hyphomicrobiales > Xanthobacteraceae > Ancylobacter > Ancylobacter mangrovi. The sequence goes on from NZ_JANTHY010000001.1 coordinate 527,070, forward strand.
GCTGACCTCTTCGATCTCCTGTTCGGCGAAGCAGTACTTCACGTCGGGCGTCATCACCTCGTGCACCTTGGTCTCCGGCCCCTTGCCGGCCGCCACGGCGCGCATGACGATGTCGCGGTCGGTGATCATGCCGACCAGCCGGTTGTCCTTGCCGACCGGCAGACTGCCGGCGTCGAGGCCGGCCATCAGCCGCGCCGCCTGCTCGATGGTCTCGTCGGCATTGGCGACGCGCACGTCGCGGGTCATTACTTCCCACACCTGCATCGCTCTCTCCATTGTTGGGATCAGGGCGACCTCGGGACCCGTGCCGCTGCCGCTACGTCCTGTCCGGGGAACGGTTCGTCGGTGGCGGAGTTCCCACTAAAGTTTCTCAGTCCCGGTGCCCGGAAGCCGGCCGTCGCAGGCGCCGCGACGCTGCCACCCGCAAGTTGCCGCCCGCAGGTCGCCGCCGATCCGATACATGCCCCAAGGGATGCCCAACGAAGGAGAAGCGTGATGTCCCTCGACGTCCTCGCGCTCAACTGCACGCTGAAGCACTGCGACACCGCCTCATCGACCGGTCGGCTGCTCGACGAGGTGATGGAGGCGTTCAAGGCGCACGACGCCTCGGGCTGCACGATCCGCGTGGTCGACCTCGACGTTAAGCCCGGCGTCAGCGCCGACGAGGGCCCGGGCGACGACTGGCCGGACCTGGGCGCGCGCATCTTCGCGGCGGACATCGTCGTCATCGGCACGCCGGTGTGGATGGGTCAGCCCTCCTCCGTCGCCAAGCGGGTGCTGGAGCGGATGGACGCCTTCATTTCCGAGGCCGACGAGCACAGCCGCATGCCCACCCATGGCAAGGTCGCCGTGGTGGCGGTGGTGGGCAACGAGGACGGCGCGCATCACTGCCACGCCGAGATCTTCCAGGCGCTCAACGACATCGGCTTCACCATTCCCATGGGCGGGGGCACCTACTGGGTCGGCGAGGCGATGGGCGCCACCGACTACAAGGACCTGCCCGAGCCCGCCGGGAAGACGCGCCACACCACGCGCGTCCTGGCCGCCAACGCGGCCCATCTCGCCCGGCTGCTGAAGGACGCGCCCTATCGGGGCGTCGCGAACTGACGCCCGGCGCGCCGGCGCCGGACGTTTCGGGGACACTTATTCGGGGAGAGGGCGCCATGCGCAGCCAGACCCATTTTCTTTTCGATCTCGACGGCACGCTGGTCGACAGCGTGTACCAGCACGTCGCCGCCTGGAAGGAGGCGCTGGACGAGGAGGGCATCGAGCTCTCCTTCTGGCGCATCCACCGCAAGATCGGCATGAGCGGCGGGCTGTTCACCAACCAGCTCCTGCGCGAGACCGGCCTGACCATCGATCCCGAGCGAGGCGAGCGGCTGCGCCGCGCCCATGCGGCGGCCTACCGGCGCCTTTCCGCCACCGTGCGGCCGCTGCCGGGCGCGCGCGAGCTTCTGGCGGCGCTGACCGGGAACGGCATCGGCTGGGCCATCGCCACCAGCGGGCGCATGGAGACGGCCGCGCCCAACATCGAGGCGCTCGGCGTCGATCCGTCCGCCGTGCCGGTCGTCACGCGCGACATGGTCAAATACGCCAAGCCCGACCCGGACCTGTTCCTCGCCGCCGCCGACCGGCTCGGCGCGCCGATCGGCTCGTCCGTGGTGGTCGGCGACAGCATCTGGGACATGCTGGCGGCGGTGCGCTGCGGCGCGCTCGGCATCGGCCTGCTGTCGGGCGGCTATGGCGAGGCGGAGCTGCGCACCGCCGGTGCCTATCGCGTGTTCGAGGATCCCGCCGACGTGCTCGGCCACCTCGACGAGGTCGGCGGCCGGCTCTGAGGCGCGCCGGCGGCCGGTGATCCTGCCGGGACGGAACACTAGGCGCGCATCGAACGTTCGGGTTCTGCCCCGGGCCACTCCAAGCCTTCAACGCCCGGGTCGTGCTCTCGAGCGTGCTGGACCCGCCCATGCTGGAACGTGCCGTCTGTTCCGATTTCGCCGCCCGGCTCCATGAGGTGGAGCCCCCCTGCGTCCGGTCGCCGCGCGCGGTGGTGGCGATCCCCGCCCGCGACGAGGAGGAGCGGATCGAGGCGTGCCTGTCGGCGCTGCTGGCGCAGCGGCGCGAGCATGGAGCGGCCGATGTCGGCCTTGTCCTGCTCGCCAACAATTGCCGCGACGCCACGGTCCGGCGCGCCTGGCGGCTGCTCGCCTCGAGCGACATGCCGCACCGCGTGCTGTCGGTCAGCCTGCCGTCCGAGCGGGCCAGTGCCGGCGCCGCGCGGGCGCTGGCGCTCGATCTCGCCAGCTTATGGATCGGGCGCGGGGAGGGCTCTCTGCTGACGACGGACGCCGACAGCCGCGTCGGGCCGGACTGGATCGCGCGCAACCTCGCGGGGCTGCGCGGTGCCTGCGGGGCGGTGGCCGGCCGCTTCGTGTTCGATCCGGCCGAGGCCGCCCTGCTGCCCCGCCATCTGGCGCGGCGCCGGCGCGTCGAGGCGGCCTATGAGGCGGCGCTGCTCGGGCTCGCCGCGCGGCTCGACCCGCAGCTGCACGACCCGTGGCCGAACCACTGGACCGCTTCCGGCGCCAGCTTCGCGCTCACCCTGTCGGCCTATCGCCGGATCGGCGGCCTGCCCGCCGTCGCCTGTGGCGAGGACCGGGCGCTCGCCGCCGCGCTGGCGCGCCACGACATTCCGATCCGCCACGATCCCGACATCGTCGTCACTACCTCGGCTCGGCTCGAGGGGCGGGCCGCACGCGGCTGCGCGGCGACGCTGCGCGAGCGCTGCGATGACCGGGCGACGCCCGGCGACGAGCGGCTGGAGGCGTTGCCCGTCGCGTTGCGCCGCATGGGGCTGCGCGCGCACCTGCGCCGCGCCTTCGGCACCGGCTTTCGCCCCGGCGAGTGGGAGCGCCGGCTGGGTCTGAGGGCGGGCATGCTCTCAGGCGCCGCCTCACTGCGCTTCGGCGAGGCGTGGGCGCGGGTCGAGGCGCTGAGCCCCTTGCTGCGGCCGCAGCCGCTTCGCCCGGAGGAGATGGAACACCACCTAGCCGCCGCGCACCGGCTGCTGGCGCGCCTGCCGGCGCCCGGCGAGGCGCTAGCGCGCGACCAGCAGGTCTAGCCGGTAGTCGCCGGTGCGCTGTTGCGTGTGGACGCGCAGCGCACCGTCCGTCTCGCGGATGAACAGCTCGGCCGCCGCGTCGCCGGTGAGCGGATAGTCGGTCTCGCCCAGCCAGTGCACCAGCTCGACATGCCCCGCCGGGGCGAGCGCGCCCGTGACCCGCGCCGCGAGGCGGGCGACGTCCTCGGGCCCGAGATAATAGACCACCTCCGACAGCACGATGAGGTCGAAGCGCCCGTCGGCCCAGTCGCGCGGGGCGTAGCCCTCCATGAAGCGGACCTGCGCCAGCCCTGCGCAGCGCGCCCGCGCCCGTTCCAGAGCGAGTGGCGCGGGGTCGATCGCGATCAGCTCGTCGCAGCGGGCGGCCAGCCCATGGGTGAGCACGCCGATCGAGCAGCCGACCTCCAGCGCCCGCCGGTAGCGCGGGCGCGGCAGGGCGTCGAGCGTCGCCGCGTATTTCGCGCGCTCATAGGCGCTGGTCTCGAACGACCAGGGGTCGGGCGAACGCTGGTAGAGCGCGTCGAAATAGGTGGGGGGAAGGCTCGCGCTCATGCGCCGGCCTCGAAATAGGTCTCGAACCGGGTATCGAACAGCGCGATCAGCGAGGGTGTCAGGCGGAAGCCCTTCGGGTCGTCATGGATCAGGTTGGTGGTCTGCGACGCATGGGCGGCGATCGCCCGCCGCTTCGCCGGCAGGAAGGCCTCCACCTCGACCCGGCAGCCCTTCGGCGCCGGCCCGTCCAGCGGCTCCAGCGGCGACAGGGTCAGGCCCCAGACCGGGTATTCGAACAGCCGCGCGCCGTCGAGCCGCCGCACCGCCTGCCGCGCCAGCTCGAAGCTCGCCTGGTGGTCGCAATGGGGATCGTGACGCCAGGAAACGAGGACGACGTCCGCCCCCTCGCCGAGCCCGGCGATGCGCGCGATCGCCTCTTCGGCGAGGGGGCCGCGGGTCGGCACCTCCCGGTCGGGCAGGTCGATGAAATGCACGTGGCTCTCCTCGACGCCGAGCTGGTGCGCGGCGGCCATCGCCTCCTCGCGGCGCAGGGCGGCGAGGCGCGGCGGGGGGAAGGCGCGGGAATGGGGATGCGAGCCGGCGCCGTCGCTGACGAACACGATGGTCACCGGCAGGCCGTTGCCGCGGCAGGCGGCGATCAGCCCGCCGCAGCCGAGGCTCTCGTCGTCGGGATGGGGCGCCACCACCAGCAGCCCGTGACGCACGAACGCGGCCGGCTCGACGACCGGGAAGTCCTCGATCGCGCGCAGCGCCTCGCCGGCGGTCAGCGTCATCGCCACATCTCCCGCAGCGGCTGGCCGGTCGCCAGCACATGGGCCGCGCCCTCGCACAACGCCCGGTCCGGCGCTGGCTGCCGCAGATAGGTGGCGAGGTCGCGGCACAGGCGCTCCAGTGGATCGGGCCGCAGGAAGGCGGAAAGCCCGACCGAGCGCTGCACGAACTCCATGATGTCGAGCCCGGCCCGCTCCACCGCCCCGCGCGCGAGGTTCACATAGGCGACCGCGCCGGCGCCGGCCTCGGCGCTCGCGTCGAGATCCTCTGCCTCCGCCATGCGGGCGGCGCGCTCCACCCACAGCCGCGCCGTCTCCGCCGCCGTGACGGCCTCGCCCATGCGGGCCCGCTGATGCGGGTCGCCCTCGCGGCCCCGCGCGCGCAGGGCGTCCCGCGCCTCGTCGACGATCCGCTCCATGCCGCCGAGCTGCACCGCGCAGAAGCGCCAGGCGCCGGCGGAGAAATTCGGCTGGCGATGATAGTCGCCGGCGCGGCCGATGATGTCGCCCTCGTCCACCGCCAGCCCGTCGAAGCGGAAGCTGCCGGTCGCCGAGGCGCGCATGCCGTGCGCCCGCCAGTCCGACAGGTCGGCGCGCGGCGCGCCGTCGAGGCGCGGCAGCACCAGCACCCATTCGTCCCGCTCGTCCTGCGCCGTGATCAGCGGGCGCGCCACGTACCCGGCGCCGGAGGCGAAGGTCTTGGCGCCGGCGAGCTCCAGCCGGCCGGACCGGCGCACCAGCCGCACGCCGTCCTGCGGCGCCTGCGTGTTCCAGATCCCGAACAGCGCGCCGTCCTGCGCGTCGCGCCACGCGGCGAGCCTCTGCGCGGGCGTGCCGTAGCGGGCGATCAGGCCGGCGGCGTTGACGTGCCCCTCATAGAGCCGGCCCAGCGGCAGGCTCGCATGGCCGACAAGGCGCAGCACCTCCATCAGCTCCTCCGGCGCGCCGATGGCGAGCCCGTCCTCGCCTCGCGGCCCGGGGGAGGCCGCAGCGAGCGCGCCGGCCGCGGCAAGGACGCCGATATCGTCGACCGGGAAGCTGCCATCCTCGTCGAGGGAGGCGGCACGCGCGGCGACGGGGCGCAGGTCGTCGGCAAGGGAAGGACTGAGGCGGCACGCATGGCCGGCACGGATGTCGAGCATTCGCTACCCCCGGGTTGGTCTGGGAACAAATGAGCCCGGGACGGCAAAGTTCCGGCCTTCATGGCCGCCGGAACGGACGGGGCGGTAGCGGGTTGACCGGATGGAGCGCGGCGGAGGAGGCGCGGATGGCGCAGCACAGTTTCTGGAAGGGCTATCTCAAGCTCTCGCTCGTCACCTGCCCGGTGGCGATGATGCCGGCCACCTCGGAGGCCGAGAAGGTCCGCTTCCACACCCTCAACCGCGCCACCGGCAACCGGGTCGAAGGCATCTATGTCGACAGCGGCAGCGGCAAGCCGGTCGAGGACGACGACCAGGTGCGCGGCTACGAGCGCGGGCCCGACGACTATGTGATGCTGGACGACGATGAGCTGCGCTCGGTGGCGCTGGAGAGCACGCGCACAATCGACATCGAGATGTTCGCGCCCGCCGACAGCGTCGAGTGGATCTGGTACGACCGCCCGCATTTCCTGATGCCGGACGATCCCGTCGGCGAGGAAGCCTTCGCGGTGATCCGCGAGGCGATGGCCGCCACCGGCACGGTCGGGCTCTCGCGCCTCGTGCTCTACCGCCGCGAGCGGCCGGTGATGCTGGAGCCGCGCGGGCGCGGCATCGTGGTGTGGACGCTGCACTATGCCGACGAGCTGCGCCGGCCGGAGGACTATTTCGAGGGCATCGACGGCGATGTCGAGCCGGATCTCGTGAAGCTGGTCGGCAGGCTCATCGACAGGCGCACGCGCGACTGGGACGGGGCGCTGGTCCATGACCCGATGCAGGACGAATTGCGCGCGCTGATCGAGGCGAAGAAGAAGCACCGGCGCCCGCCCAAGGCGAAGAAGGGCGCGGAGCAGGAGACGCCGACCAACGTCGTCAACATCATGGATGCGCTGAAGCGCAGCCTCGCCGCCGAGACCAAGGGGCGCGGCAAGGGCCGCTGAGGCGGGCGCCCTTGGCGGAAATCCCTCAGCGCGTGCGGCGGCGGCGCCCGGTCGGCTCCGGCAGGGGCGTTGCCGCCGCGCGGAAATCCGCCCACGGGTCGTCCGTCAGGTTGGCGAGCCGGGCCGGCGCATTGTCGAGCGTGAACTGCGCCGCGCCGGCGAGGCCCTCGATCTCCTCCCAGCCGAGCGGCATCGAGACCGCCGCGCCGGGCCGCGCGCGGGTGCCATAGGCGACCACGGCGGTGGCGCCGCGCCCGTTGCGCAGGTAGTCGACGAAGATCCGCCCGCTGCGCCGGCTCTTGGTGGCGACGGCGACATAGCGGTCCGGGCTGTCGGCGGCCATGGCGTCGGCCAGCCCCTTGGCGAAGTCCTTGGCCGCGTCCCAGCGGGCCTGCGGCTTCAGCGGCGCGACCACGTGCAGCCCCTTGCCGCCGGATGTCTTGACGAAGGCGGCAAGGCCCGCCGCCTCCAGTCGCTCGCGCACCTCGCGCGCGCCCTCCACGATGTCGGACCAGCCGAGGCCCTCGCCGGGATCGAGATCGAAGATCAGCGTGTCGGGCGTCTCGATCTCGGCCAGCGTCGCGCCCCAGGGGTGGATCTCCAGCGCGCCCGCCTGCACCAGCGCGATCAGCCCGTCGAAATCGTCGATCGACAGCAATTCCTCGCCGTCGGCGTCGTGCGAGACGCGAATGGCGCGGTTGATGCCGCGCCAGGCGTGCTTCTGGAAGAAGCAGGCCTTGGCGATGCCATCCGGGCAGCGCAGCAGCGCCAGCGGCCGGGCAACGAGGAACGGCGCGATGAAGCGCCAGACCTCGGCGTAATATTCGGCGAGACCCTGCTTGGTGACGCCGTCCTCCGGCCAGTAGATGCGGTCGGGATGGGTCAGCTTGACCCGCGTGCGCGGCGCCGGCGATGTCTTCCCGGCCTTGTCCGTCTCGCCCGGCGTCGAGGCGTCCTCGCGCACGATCTCGCGCGCCGGCTTGTCCTCGCGCAGGCCGCGAAAGGCCGCCTGGCGGATATTGGCGTCGCCGGTCCAGCCGCGGAACTCGATCTCGGCGACGAGCTCCGGCTTCACGAAGGTGACGCCGCGCGCGGCCTCGGTGGCCAGCCGGCCCGCGAACGGGCTGCGCGGGCGCTCGATTGCGGACAATTGCCTGAACAGGTCCTGCGCCACCTTGCGGGAAAAGCCGGTGCCCACGCGCCCCACATGGCGCAGACGGTCATCCTCATAGACGCCGAGAACCAGCGAGCCGACCGCCTTCGCCATGGCGGTGGAGGGCACGAAGCCGCCGACCACGAATTCCTGCCGGTGGGTGCATTTGGACTTCACCCAGTCCTTGCCGCGCCCGGAGCGATAGGGCGCGTCGGCGCGCTTGGAGACGAGGCCCTCGAGGCTCAGCCGGCAGGCGTGGCGCAGCATGGTGGCGCCGTCGACTTCAAAATGCTCGCTGTAGCGCAGCGGCGCGGCGGCGTCCGCGAGGAGGCCGGCCAGCGCGCTTTTGCGCTCGATCAGCGGCACCTCGCGCAGGTCCCGCCCGTCGAGATAGAGCAGGTCGAAGGCGTAGAGCACGAAACGGTCGGTGCGCCCCTCGGAGAGGTCCTGCTGCAGGCTGGCGAAGTGCGAGGCGCCGGATTCGGCCTCCACTACCAGCTCGCCATCGATGATGGCGCTCTCCACCGGCAGGTCGGCGAGCGCGTGCACCAGCGCCGGGCCGAAGCGGTCGGTCCAGTCGAGGCCGGAACGGGTGAGCAGGCGTATCCTTTTCTTCGGGCTGGCCGATCGGTCGATCCGCACCTGCAGCCGGTACCCGTCGAACTTGATCTCGTGGATCCAGTTGCGCCCGGCGGGCGCCTTGGCGGCGAGGGTCGCGAGCTCGGGCGCGACGAAGTCCGGTATCGGCCCGGCCTTGCCGAGGCTGCCTCCGGCCGGGGCGGCCTTGCCGGAGCTGCCCGACCGGCGGGCGGGGGAGGGGGCGGCGCGGGCCTTGGCACGGGAGCCCTTGGCCAGGCTGGCGGTCTTCGCTTTCGGCGTGGCCTTCGCCTTGCCCGCGTGCTCCGCGCCGTCATGCTTGGGCGCGCCTTCGGCGATCTCGTCCATGGTGCGGCCGGTCTTCACCGAATCCGGCTGCTCGTCGAGCACGTCGGGCGCGCCGTCGGGCCGGGCCGCCGCGTCGTCGCCCTTGATCAGCAGCCAGTTGTCGGCCTTCTCGCCGCGGCGCGGATGCATGCGCACCAGATGCCAGCGCCCGTCGAGCTTCTCGCCATGCAGCTCGAAATCGAGATGGCCCTTGGCGTAGCCCGTGTGCGGATCGCCGATCGGGCTCCAGCTTCCGGTGTCCCAGAGCATGACCGTGCCGCCCCCATACTCGCCCTTGGGGATCGTGCCCTCGAAGCTGCCATAGTCGAGCGGATGGTCCTCGACATGGACCGCAAGGCGCTTCTCGCCGGGCACCAGGCTCGGCCCGCGCGTCACCGCCCAGCTCTTTAGCACGCCGTCCATCTCCAGCCGCAGGTCGTAATGAAGCCGGCGCGCGGCATGCTTCTGGATCAGATAGGCATGGCCTTGCTCGGCGGCCGACTTGCCGCGCGGCTCGGAGGTGACGTCGAAATTGCGCTTGCGGCGGTAGGTTTCGAGCGCCATGGCCTAGCTCGCCCTGCGCTGTGCGGACCCGCGCCCGCCGCCGGAGGGGGACTTGCTCGAGGCCGACTTGCTTGAGGTCGACTTGCTGCGGGCCGATTTGCCGCCGGTCCCCTTCGCGCCCGCCTTCTTGCCCTCGCCCTCCATGCCGGCGCTGCGGCGCAGGGCGTCCATCAGGTCGACCACCTTGCCGCGCGGGGTCTCCTTCGGCGGACGGATCTTGCGGCCTTCCATCTTCGCGCGCACCAGCTCGACCAGCGCCGCCTCGTAGCGGTCCTCATAGGCTTCGGGGCGGAAGGTGCCGGCCTTGGTGTCGATGATGTGCCGGGCGAGGTCGAGCATCTCGTCCTCGATCTTCACCTCGCCGATATCGGCGAAGGCGTCCTCGGCCGAGCGCACCTCGTAGTCGAAGGAGAGCATGGTGGCGATAAGCCCGTCGTCATGGGCGCGCAGCAGCAGCGTGTGCGGGCGGCGGAAAAGTACGCCGCTGATGAGGGCGGCGACCTTGCTCGCGCGCAGGCCTTCGCGGATCACCGCATAGGTCGCCTGCGAGGCCTCGTCGGCGGGGCGCAGATAATAGGGGCGGTCGAAATAGAGGTCGTCCACCTGCCCGCAGGGGATGAAGCCCTCCACCGAAAGCGTCTTGTCGTTCTCCGGCGTGGCCGCCGCGACCTCCTCGGGGTCGAGCATCACATAGTCGCCCGAGCCGACCTCGTAGCCCTTCACCTGCTGGTCGCGCTCGACCGTCTCGCCGGTGTCGGGGTCAATGAAGCGCCGCTGCAGCCGGTGGCCGGTGCGCCTATTCAGCATGTGCAGGCTCACCCGCTCGCTGGCGGTGACTGCCGTGTACAGCGCGACGCCGCACACCACCTCGTCGAGCTTGAGAAAGCCTTTCCATGTCGCGCGTGGAGCCATGATCGTCCCCCTTCAGACCCGCACCGTGCCTATGCGGCGCCGCCGGCCCGGGCCCGCCGCCACCCGGCGGCCCGGCCGGATGGCGTCGAGGACGGAGATCACCCAGAAGGCGGTCTCCGCATCGTCCCAGCCGGCCTCACGCGGATGGAGCCGTCGGCACGGGCCCTTGCGGCCCACCACCTCGAAGTCGGCGTCCGACATGACCCTTCTCCCGCTCCAGCCGGTCGCTCACGCCGCCTTGCGGCGCTCGTGACGGCCTTCGCCGATCTCCTCGGTGATCTTGGCGACGAACGCGTCGAGGTCGGCGGGCGAGCGGCTGGTGACGATGCCCTGGTCGGTCGCCACCTCGCGGTCCACCCAGTTGCCGCCGGCGTTCTTCACGTCGGTGCGGATCGACGTGTAGGAGGTAACGGTGCGCCCGCGCACCGCGTCCGCCTCCACCAGCAGCCACGGCCCGTGGCAGATAGCGGCCACCGTGCGCCCGCTGTCGAGGAAGCGGCGCACCAGCTTCATCGCGTCGGCATTGACCCGCAGCAGGTCCGGATTGATCTGCCCGCCGGGAATGACCAGCGCGTCATAGTCCTCCACCCGGGCGGCGGGAATGGCGAGGTCGGCGGGCACGGTGTCGCCCCAGTCCGTCTTGTCCCAGCCGCGGATCGGCTTGCCGTCCGGGCTTGCAACCTCGACGCGAGCGCCGGCGCTCCTCAGCTGGTCGCGCGGCACCGTCAGTTCCGCCTGCTCGAAGCCTTTGGCGGAGATGACGAGAATTCGGGCGTCGTGAATGTTCGGCATGGGATGTTCCTTCTGGCTTCCCCCGTTTCCGGTCTCCCGGAGTCGAACGCCTACCCGAAGGTGCAGTTCCAACCGTCCCGCGACGGCCCGTCGCACCGCCCACCGTCCTCTACGGCAGGTGCGACGGTAACATCAGGTTACCGTCCAGTAGGTCGGTGAAATTTTACCCGCCCCGCCAATCGATGCCTGGATTCCTCGGTGAGGAACGTCAGTTCACGTGTAAAAAAGGTAAGATTTCCGACTTTAAAATACCTCCAAGTGTATGAAAACATGAAAAATTTTCTGACCGTCGAGCGGCTGAGGAGAATTCGGAATCAAAACGGCGGGACCCTGCCGGCCTCGCGATTTTCCCTATTCGTACTCTGCCGAAGGTGTATTTGTTTTTCGAAAGCGCCACCAAAATAGGTATGATTTCGGGATAGGCCATCTGATATATTGAACTAGGCATCAACTTGCGGTTAGTAGTTGGGGCAGGGGGCACCGTCCCGATTATCTAGATCGCCGGCTTCTCTAGATCGTAAAATCCATCGTCCTGCCTAATAAGAAAGGTCGGTTCGGAATGAATGCGGATAGTGAAACTACCACCCGACACAACGATCTGATTCCTTTTGCGGAAACTAGCCTGTCCACAAAACCCGGTGACTCTACCCTCCACAACTCGGCGACCAGACCTCTTATAGTTCTGATCGACAGTCGTACTTTTGTGCGCGACTGTCTGTCGTCGTCGCTGACGACAGCTGATCCGAGGAGTGACTATCTGCTGTTCGACTCCATCCAAATATGGCGCAAGAGCGGCCTCGTGGAGCAGACGTCATTGGTGGTTTTCTGGGCGAACAACCTGAACTCGATGTCGGAACTCAAGCAGCAGCTGTCGGAACTGCGGGCTTTGTCTTCCGGCATCCCATTTGCCGTCATGTCTGACGAGGAGCGTCCTGCGGCGCTCAACGAGCTGATCGCCAGCGGCGCGCGCGCCTTCCTGCCGACCACGCTCAGCCTCGACGCCATCCTCAAGGCGCTCTATCTCGTTCAGCGCGGCGGTTTTTTCATTCCCGCTCAATGTCTTCTTTCGTTGCCGAGCGGGGGTGTCGTCAATGCGCCCGCCGACCTGTCGGAGCTGTTCTCGCCCCGTCAGCTCGCGGTTATCAAGGCCATGCGCAAGGGCATGTCCAACAAGGTCATCGCCTATGAACTGACCATGTGCGAAAGCACGGTGAAGGTTCATGTGCGCAACATCATGAAGAAGCTGAAGGCGAAGAACCGGACCGAGGTTGCGTTCGTCACGCAGCAGATGTTTCCGGACTGACGGATGTTGCCGCCTCGGGTGGGCGGTCTTGAGGTAACGGGGGCGGTTATCAAATTACATCACCAAGTTGTGATCGACCGTAGCGGCTGACCGCCCGGCGGGCCTCCGGAAATGGATCGCGCCCGTGTCGGACACATGCCGCCGGCGACGGATGGCCGGCGTTTCGCGGGCTGGATCCGCCGCGCGTCGCACCCGGCCGAGGCCAATCGCCGGCTCCGCCGCGGGTACCCCGACGACACGCCCCGAAGAGGGAGCGCTGCGAGCTGTTCGGACGAAAGCAACGTAGCCGATACCTCGGGCCTTGTGGCAGCAGAATGGGCGTGGCTGCCTGACATACCGACATCTGATTCACTGCATGTGCCGACTGTCTATGTTTCAATCGTAGATTGACGTAGGCGGTTAGTAGAATTCTGCACCGTATTGGAATTTCGACATACGAATATTTACGCCTCTCGTCACGCGAAGGGAGTATATTTTCAGGTCAGCGGGCGGTGCTAGAGTTGCCGTGTTCGTGACGTAGCGCTTCGAAGCCGGCCATGCCGCATGAGCGGCGGCGCCGGGGGAGAGGGCACCCCGTCCATCGACACCCGGCGTTCCGCTGCACTCGTCGCGGCGGCTGCCGGCCCGACCTCCATCTGCGGCGAGGCCCTTGCGACGCGCTCGGGCGCTGTCCTCGAAGGGTTCCGCGCCGCCCCTTGCCGGGCGGGCGGTACCGTACTGGCGGGGACCGTCGGCCCCCGCTTCGGAAACCGGCCCCGCGCCACTGGGGCCGCCCCGTCCCGCGCTCCCCCGGAGCCGCGCCCGGGCCTCTCCGGCCCGATCATTCTGGCCGTTCGGAAGGCTGCCCGTTCCAGGGCGGGCCGCTCAGAGGGAATGTCATCTTGACCGCCGACATACGTGCGCTCACCGGCGTTGCCATCGAGGAAGAGGTCGCGGCTCCCCAGGCCGATGCGCGGCGCGCGGACCAGCGCGGCGTGGGCCATGCCGTGGTGCACGGCATGCTCTGGTTCTTCAGCCAGAACGCCGCCTCGCGCGTTGTCCAGGCTGGCTCGCAATTCGTGCTCGCCTGGCTGCTGGTGCCGGCCGATTTCGGGCTCATCAGCCTGGCTCTGACGGTGTCGGGCATCGTCAGCTCGGCCTTCCAGCTCGGCCTCGACGACGTGGTGCTGCAGCGCCGGCACCGTATGTCGATCTGGTTCGGCACGCTGTTCTGGCTCAGCGTCGGCCCGGCAATGCTCTGCCTGGTGGTGCTCGTGTGCGCCGCGCCGGTGGCGGCCCGCATCTATGGTCATCCGCAGCTCGCGGGTCTCTTGATGGTGGTGGCGCTCGGCGTGCCGCTGCGCTCCTTCAGCGTCATCCCGGTCACCGTCATCCGCGCCCGGCTGGACTTCCGGCTGCTGTCCATGCTCGGCTTTGCCGAGGTGGTCGTCGTCAACCTGGCGACCATCGCCCTCGCGGCCGCCGATTTCGGCGCCTACAGCTTCGCCCTGCCGATCCCGCTCGGGGCGGCCGTCTTCAGCGCCGCCGCCTGGGCGATCACGCGCACCGCCATGCCGCGGCGACGGGCGCACTTCCACTGGACGGCGCTGCTGCCGAAATCGCTGGCGGTTTCCGGCACGCGCCTGATCACTTCGCTCATCGGCCAGGGCGACGCCATGGTGCTGGGCCTCGTCGCCAGCGACGTGCGCGTGGGCCTCTATTTCTTCGCCTACCGCATCGCCGCGCAGCCGGTGCGGCTGATGGGAAGCAGCGTCGGCAGCGTCCTTTTCCCCGCGCTCATCCATCTGAGCAGGGAGCCTCTACGCCAGCGCGACGCCGCGATGGTTGCCTCGCAGGTGCTGGCGATCGTGGTGATGCCGATCTGCTTTCTCCAGGCGGCGCTGGCGCAGCCCTTCATCGGCCTCGTCTTCCACGACGACTGGGCCGGGGCCGCCATCTACATCCAGATCCTCAGCGTCGGCCTCGCCTTCGACGCGGTGTCGTGGGTCATCGGCCCGCTGCTGCCGGCAAACGGCCGGTTCCGAAGCCTCATACGCTACGCCATGCTGAATGCGTGCGTGTTCCTCCTCCTCATCACCATCGGCGCCACGTTCAGTGCCGATTACGGGGTCGCGCTCGGCGTCGCGGTCTACTTCACGCTGTTCACGCCCTGCGTCTGCTACACGGTGCTGAACCGGGTCGCCCCGGTCTCGATCCGGCAATACGCCGCCATCTACCTCGTGCCGGCGGTGCCGTCGGCGATCGGTGCCTTCGGCAGCGCCTATCTGCTGGCGCCGCTCGGGGCTCCCGTGCAGCTCGTCCTCGCGCCGGTCCTGGCGCTCTCCTTCTACGCAGCGTGCATATGGCACCTCGCTCCCGGGCCGGTGGGCTACATGCTGACCCGCCTTCGGGCGCTGCGCAGCCGCTCCAGCTGAGGCCGGGCGTCATGCGCGTGCCGACGGTCACGGGATCGAGGGGGTGGTCGGGTGGGGTGTTGCACGTTCTCGTTGCATACCGGCAGTGCCTGCCCGTCGGCGACCTGCTGCCAACGGCCACAACAGAAGGACCGCGGTTCTGAGATCCGCCCTGGGGGATACCTGATGAGCACGCCCGAACCCATGCGGCCGGCGACGTCTCCTCCTTCACCCTCGCGGAAGCTCAGGATTCTCTACATCCAGCCGGGCACGACGCTGTTCGCCGGCATCGAGCGGGTGGTGGACAGCATCTGCACCGAGCTCGTCGTCCAGTACGGCTCGGAATTCGACATCGACGTCCTCTACACGTCGCAGCACGAGAACTTTCCCACCGAGACGAGGAAGTACAACCGGATATTGCGGCTGGCCCCGACGCCGCTGGCGCGCTTCCACACCTATCGCGAGCTCATAAAGGCCAACCGCTACGACCTCGTCGTCGTGCCGCAGGTCGAGCCGCTGGTGTTCTGCTGGCTGTCCTGCCTCGGGCTGAAGACGCGCTTCGCCCTGCACCTGCACGGCAATCCGGCCCATGAGCGGACCCATTTCAAGGCGCGCATCATGTTCCTGATCGCCGAGACGGTGGTGCTCCGCCGCATCCCCTACATATTCGGCACCTCGCCAAAGCAGCTCAACGCCTTCGTCAAACGCTACAAGACCCGGTCGCGGACGGTCTGGCTGCCCAACCCGGTGCGGGCCTTTGCGGTGCGGGGAACCGGCGGCAACGACAATGCGCGGCCGGTCACCTTCGTCAATGTCGGCCGGTTCGCCTACCAGAAGGGCCAGGACATCCTCCTCGATGCCTTCGCCCGGCTTCGCGCGCAGCGCCCGAACGTGCGCCTCAAGCTGGTCGGGCATGGCCGCGACGAGCCGGCGCTGCGGGCGCAGATCGAGCGGCTGGGGCTGCACGACGTGGTCGACGTCGAATATCACCCGACCGACCCGCACGCCGCCTTCGAGGCCAGCGATATCTATGTCTCGACGTCGCGCTGGGAGGGATGGTCCCTCGTCATATGCGAGGCGCTGCGGTTCGGACTGCCGGTGGTGGCCATCGACTGCGACTTCGGGCCGAGCGACATCCTGACCGACAGGCGGTTGGGCGAACTGGTGCCGCCCGGCGACGAGGCGGCGCTGGTGGAGGCCATGCGCTACTACCACGACAATCTCGGCTATGAGCGCGGCTTCTCCGGCTATCGCAAGGACTATGTCGACCAGTTCAGCCTGGAGAACGTGGTCCATCGCCATGCCGAGGCGCTGCGCGCGGCGGCGAGGAGCGAATAGGCGGCTGCCGTCCCGTCGGGCTACCGGCCGGTCCGGCCGGCTTCAGATCCGGTTGCGCTCGCCGAGGCGCATCTCCCAGGAGAGCGCGTGCGCAACGATCAGGTCCAGGTCGGCGAGCTTGGGCGACCAGCCGAGGTCGCGCTTGATGCAGTGCGCACCGGCCACGATCGCCGCCGGGTCGCCGGCCCGGCGCTGGGCGACGCGGACCGGGAAGTCGACCCCCGAGACCCGCTTCACCGTGTCGACCACCTCGCGCACCGAATAGCCCCAGCCATAGCCGCAATTGAGCACGCGGCTCGCCCCGCCGGCGCGCAGGTAGCGCAGCGCGTCGAGATGGGCGGCGACGAGGTCGGTGACGTGGATATAGTCGCGCAGGCAGGTGCCGTCGGGCGTGGGGTAGTCGGTGCCGAAGATCTCGATGCCCGCGCGCTTGCCGAGCGCCGCCTCGGCGGCGACCTTGATGAGGTGCGTGGCCCGGCGGGTCGACTGGCCGGCGCGGCCGGCCGGGTCCGCCCCCGCGACGTTGAAATAGCGCAGCGCGACGTATCTCAGCGAATGCGCGACGGCGGCGTCGAACAGCATCCATTCGGTCATCAGCTTGGAGCGCCCATAGGGCGAGATCGGCGCCAGCGCCGCCTCTTCCGACACCGGGTCGTTGCCGACCATGCCGTAGACGGCGGCGGTGGAGGAGAAGATGAAGTTGCTCACCCCCAAGGCGATCAGCGTCTCGAGGAAGCTGCGCGACTTGGCGGTGTTGGCGAGGTAGTAGCCGAGCGGATCGGCCACCGATTCCGGCACCACGATCCGCGCCGCGAAGTGCACCACGGCGTCGACCTCGTGCTCCCTGACGACGCGCCGCACCAGGGCGGCATCGGCGACGTCGCCGCGCACGAAGGTCGCCTCGGGGTGGACCAGCCAGTCGAAGCCGGTGGACAGGTCGTCCAGCACGACGACGTCGAAACCTGCGTCGATGAGCGCCAGAACCATGTGGCTGCCGATATAGCCCGCCCCGCCCGAGACCAGCACCGCCATGAAAGAGCACTCCGCCAAACCGAGCTGAGGGGGCAGCGCCGCGATGCGCATGATGGCGGCGCGATGGACGAGCGGAGGGGAGGGCGGGGCAGCATCCCGTCCAGAAGATCCTCCATTTGCGACACATCGTCTTGGCCGTCGTCGGAGCGCGTAAATAATAATACGTGTTTAGAGCGTCGGGCCGCGTCGAATGCCTAGTCTAAACAAATGATAAGGCGAAGTTATCTGGATTAATCATCCGTCAATATTGAGTAGGCGGGAGAACGTTCGGCGTATTGCCTGCTGCGCAGATGGCTTATGCCGGGGGGAGTGCGGGCCTCGCGCCGTGCAGTGGTGCGGACGGCAGAAGACGTAGGAGAAGGCGCGCCGGGTTATCTCCTGGCGGGAACCAGGACGGGGCGGGTATGGGGCGCACGATGCCGGTTCGACGCGCGCTGCCGGCCGTGCGCTGCCGGCACGTGCCGAGGGCCACGCGCCGGCAAAAGCCGGGCGATGGGATCTGTTGTCAGGGGGAAGGATTTTCGGGAAACGGCACGGCGCACCGGCCGCGGAAATCCGCGGCGCGTCGCTCGCGCGTCAGCCGGCGCAGCTCAGGCGCGGCCGGCTATGTAACAGGGGGGCGTGTCGGCCAGCCCACCGCTCCAGAACTCGCCGGCGATGCAGGTGATGATGTGGATCGGCAGGCACCACAGGCCCATCTCGTCTTCCCAGACGACGCTATCCTCACGCAGATGCAGTCTGTCCGTGGGGACTACGAACTCCATGCCGTCGTGACACATGATCCGCAGCGAAGTCGGACTGCCGACATGCGCTTCGTAGCTCCGGCCCGGTGGGGGGATATACGGTATTCGCCCGAACATCCTGCACTCGCTCATGTCTAGCCGGCACCAGAATCAACTGGCGCGAGCTTCGTCGATTCCAATGCAGAACACAGAAAAAAGCCTAAGTACGGATAACAAATGAGATGCAGCACTATTGGCAATCCGGAGCCGGCGTCAATGCTGATCTCACGTCGCTGTGGCTTGACCGTGTACGCGACGTTCCGGGCGGATGGCGGCGAGCCAATGATTCCAGCCCTCTTCATCGATGGGATGTTCATGGATGGGCCCGTGCGCAACAGGCGCGCCGCTGCCGCGCGCGGGGCATGGATCCACGCGTGGCAACGGTTTGCGGGCGACAGATTGTCTGCAAGGGGCACGCGACTCAGTTGGCGGCGCTGACCGCGCTCGAGGCGGAGGGCGGGGTGGGACCGACGGCGGCCTCGCCCGGAATCATCTGTGGAAGACCTTGCGGGCGCGGCTCGGCGAGCTCGGGCAGAGAGGCGATCACCGTGTCGCCGGGCAGGACGGCGTCGGTGTCCTTCACCACCACCGGGTCGGTGCCGGGCTGCCCGGCGCGCATGATCATGAAGACGGGCGTCGCGCGCCCGCGCGCCAGCGAGAGCGGCGATATCTGCCGCAGCAGGCCCTGCGCCACATTGCCCCGGTTCGCCAACTCCTGCAACTCCTGCTCGGTCTGGCGGATGTCGAGGGCGATGTCGCCCTCGCGCTTGTTCTTCAGCTCCAGCAGGCTGAGGTCGGCCTTGCTGATCTCCTGCCGGGCCCGCAGCATGCCGGCCTCGAGGCGCAGCCGGTCGCCCTGGATCTCCGCCTTGGTCCGCTCCAGCGCATATTGGCGCGGCGCCGCGGCCAGCCCCTTGGCGACCAGCGAGGAAACCCCGTCGAGCTCCTTGTTCAGGAGGTCGGTCTGGGTCATCTCCGCGCCCATCTGCGCCTCGAGCGAGGAGACCTCCTTCTCGAGATAGTCCTTGAGGTCGTTCAGCGCCTCGGTCTGGGTGCGGTAGGCTTCCGCCCGCGTCTTGAAGATCAGCGTCTCCTGCTGCATCAGCGCGGCGATCGCCGGCGCCGTCTGGCGGGTCAGCAGGGTGGCGGGGAAGGCGATCGAGCCGCTGCCCGCCGCTTCCGATTCCAGCCGCGCCTTGCGCGCGATCAGGGCGTCCCGCCGCAGGGAGATCTGCCCCATTTCGCCCTGCACCGTCACCATGTCGCGCGCCTGGCTGGGCGTGCGCAGCAGGCCCTCGGCCAGCGACACGGCCTGGATGACGATCATGCCGGGGCGGAAGGGAAACGCGCCGGGCTTCATCACGTCGCCGACCACATAGATCGGCCGGTACTGCGCGACCTCGACGCTGGTGTCGGGCGGGGCGATCAGGTTCATGCGCCGCTGCAGCCGGCCGGCGATGTCCTGCGCCACCGCCGTCGGCGTCTTGTCGAGCGCCGGCACCACGCCGACCAGCGGCAGGCTGACCGTGCCGTCGGCCGAGACCGTGAACTCGTCGTTCAGTCCCTCCCACTGCACGACCCGGTCCTGCGAGCGGCGCCATTCGAACACCCGGATGCGCAGCTTGTCCTGGGGCCCCAGCAGATAGGGCTCCGAGGCGTGCGCGGCGCTCGTGAATGTCAGGACCGGCAGCGTCATCGCCGCGATCAGGAGGAGGGTCTTTCGGTGCATGGCCGTCATGGTCCAATGCTCACAGCTTGAGGATGTGTTCAGTGTCGGCACGCCGCGTGAGGAGGTGGACGAAGCCGATCAAATTGCCCTTCAGCCGGCCGCGGCGGTCGATATAGGGTTCCGGCCGCAGGCTCTTCACCAGGTTCGCCGCGAGGTTGCGGCAGATCAGGCGCAGCCCGTACCAGCGCTTCATCGTGCCCTTTCCGATGAGGTAGACCGGGTTCACGATCTGCGAGTAGCCGAGGCGCACCCCGCTCACCCGCCCGCCCTTGGTGCCGAGATGCACCCCGAGCAGGTTCTCGAGGAACACGATCTGCCCGTGCGCGCGAAGCTGGCTGGTGAAATCCGTGTCCTCCTGCCAGCCATAGAGCGGCAGCCGCTCGTCGAAGCGCCGCTCGCCGATGATGCGGGCGCGGATCGACATGTTGCAGCCATAGGCGCTCTCGCGGTCCTCGACGCGCGGCGGCGAGGCGAGGGAGATGCGCGGGTTCGCGAGCAGGGCGAGCGCCTCGTCGTAGCCGAGGCCCGGCCCGCAGGCGCCGTCCGCCAGCACGTTGCCGGTGATCACGACGTAATCCGGGTGCTCCTCGAAGGCCTGCGCCAGCCGCTCCAGATAGCTGCCGGCCGGCACGAAGTCGTCATCGAAGAACACGACGATGTCGGTCTGCGGGTCGCGCAGCGACAGGCCGCGATTGCGCTGGGCGCACAGGCCCGGCTCGCCATAGACGCACGACACCTTGAAGCCGAGATCGCCGATATCGCCGATGTCGCGCGGCGAGGTCGCCGAGACGATCACATGGTCGGGCTGCCGGGTCTGGCGCTCGAGAAGCGACAGCAGCCGCGCAACCACGGCAGGGCGCCCGCTGGTGGGGACGATGATTGTAATGTTCATGAATTCTCCGCGCAATCAGGGTAGATGAAACGATGAATAGAAGTATATCTGTAATCATGTCTGGGCCGAGTACCAATTTAATCGATGACGGTGCCGCCGAAATTTTATTCTCTACACCCAAATGAGTAGCATGCGGCGCGTCCGCTGCAGCATTGGTTTGCGGTGCCTTCGCCGAATTGGTGCCTTGGTGCAACGCACTACCCATCGGAGACTACGTCGGTCGGGCTGTGCGGTGCCCGGGGCGGGGAGCCGGCCATGTATCAGTTTGCAGATGCGCCGGTGGAGCGCGCGCGTGTCGAGGGCATGCGGGCCGAGCCCCTGGCGTCCGGTATCGCCGGCTTCGACGGCTCGCTCGCGCTGGTTCACGACTGGTGCCCCTCGTTCCGCGGCGGCGAGCGCGTGCTGGCGGAGCTGAAGAAGGTATTCGGTGCCGACGACATCTTCACCTTGTTCCAGTTTCTCGAGCCCGAGGTGCTCGAGACCCATTTCGGCGGGGCGAAGTTCCATACCAGCGCCATTAATGACTGGCCCGGCATGCGGCGTTTCTATCGCCATCTCTTTCCGCTGTGCCCGTTCTTGATCGAGCAGTTCGACGTCACCGGCTTCGATGCGGTCATCAGTTCCTCGGCCGCGTTCGCGCGTGGCGTCATCACGCGGCCGGACCAGCCGCATCTGTGCTACGTCCACAGCCCGATGCGCTACGCCTGGGACGAGCAATTCTCCTATGCCGAGCAGATGCGCATGGGTCGGCTCGGCCGCCTGCTCTTCAGCGTCGTGCTGCACCACATGCGCATGTGGGACACCCGCACCGCGCACGCGCCGGACGTGATGGTGGCGAACTCCAACTTCGTGCGCGCGCGCATCCGGCGCATCTACGGGCGCGACGCGCAGGTGGTGTTCCCCCCGGTCGAGGTCGCCCCCGAGGCGTTCAGCGCCGAGAAGGACGACTATTACGTCACCGCCTCGTTCCTCGCGCCCTACAAGCGCACCGACCTCGTCATCCGGGCGTTCAACGCCATGCCCTCCCGCCGGCTGCTGGTGGTCGGCGAGGGCCAGCAGTCGCGCGCGCTGCGCTCGATCGCCGGGCCCAACGTCACCTTCACCGGCTTCCTGCCGCGTGGCGACTATCTGGGCACGGTGGCCCGCGCGCAGGCGCTGGTGTTCGCCGGCTGCGAGGATTTCGGCATCGCGCTTGCCGAGGCGCAGGCGCTCGGCACGCCGCTGATCGCCTTCGCCCGCGGCGGGGCCCGCGACATCGTCGCGCCACCCGGAGCGGGGCACGAGCCGACCGGCCTGCTGTTCGAGCGGCAGGAGGAGGCGACGGTGATTGATGCGATCGCCGCCTTCGAGGCCGACCGCAGCCGCTTTTCCGCCGATGCCTGCCGCGAGCGCGCCGGCCGCTTCTCGACCGAGCGCTTCCACCGCGGCATCCGCCGGGCCTTCGACAGGGCGATCGACATCCACCGGCCCGCCGACCGGCGGCGCAGGGACCGATCGCCGGCGGAGCCGCTGCCGGCCGCGACGACGTCCGAACGAACCTGACCGTCCTCGCGGGAGGCGGCGCGCGCCGGAGTGTGCCATGAGCGCAGGACCGCAGCTCGCGGTGATCATCGCCTGCCATAATTACGAGCGGTTCGTCGAGCGCGCGATCCGCAGCGTCCTCGACCAGGCCCACCCCTCATGCGAGCTGGTGGTGGTCGACGACGGGTCGACCGACCGCTCCTGGGAGGTGATCGGCCGCACCGGGGCCACCGCGTGGCGGATCGCCAACAGCGGCCAGCTCGGCGCCTGCCGCTACGGGCTGGAGCGGACCAGCGCGCCCTTCGTCCTGTTCCTCGACGCCGATGACGAGCTCAAGCCCGGCTCGCTCGACAGGATCATCGGCATGCTCGATCCCGGTGTCGCCAAGCTGCAGTTCTCGCTGGCGCGGATCGACGGGGACGGCCACGAGCTCGACTGCGGCCCGGCCATCTTCGACACCTTCCGCGGCCGCGAGGCGACCGCCCGGCAGGTGCTGCGCAGCGGCGTCTACAAGACGCCGTCGACCTCGGGAAACGTGTTCCGCCGCGACCTGTGCGAGGTGCTGCGCGACGTCGACTACGAGCCCTCGATCGACGGTGTCATCCTGTTCGCGGCGCCTTTCTTCGGCGACGTGGTGAGCACCTCGGAGGAACTCGGGCGCTACCGGATCCACGAAGCCAACGATTCAGCCCTGCATCTGCCGCCCGAGCCGCGCATCATCGAGCGCGAGATTGCCCGCTTCCTGACGCGCATGCGGCACCTGCGCGAGATCGTGCGGGCCCGTGCGCCGGGTCGTGAGCTCGCCGACCCTCGCAAGACCTTCTTCTTCCGCGAGCGCTCCTTCTATCTCGACGTCGCCTCAGGGCGCCGCCCGCCCGCCGCCTCGCTGCCGGGGCTGCTGGTCAAGCTTCTGGGCGAGCAGCATTCGCTCAAGCACAAGGCCGGGCTCGCGGCGTTCTTCCTGCTCGCCGGGCTGTCCTCGCCCGAGCGGGCCAAGGTGCTGCTCGCCTATCGCGGGCAGAGCCTGCACAGGCGCTCGGCGCTCGGCTTCGCCCGGGTGATCCTGGCGGGCCGGCCGCCGGCCGCGGATCGATAGCCGGATCGGTGCCGCCGCCGTTGCGCCCGCTGAAGGATGTAGGCCGGGGCTCGTCTTCCGGGACCAAAGGAAGATCGCCGCCGGCGGGAGCTAAGCCGAAAGGGGAGGACCGCGTAAGCCCTATTAGCCGGACCACCTAAATATATTTGGCCCTAACGTTTCCACGTAGCCGGTGACGCTGGCGGGCGGGCATGGGTCCCCCCGCAGATGGCCGGCGACCTCCATGCGCATTCCCTCTCTCCGCTCGGATCAGGGACGTTCGGACATGGCCTCCGTTCCGCTCGTTGCCATAGCGACACCGGTCTACAACGGTGCCAGGTTTCTCGACGAGACCATGGCGTGCGTGCAGGCGCAGACCTATCCGCGGCTGGTGCATTGCGTGCTCGACAATGCCAGCACCGACGCCACCCCGCAGATCATCGAGAAATATCGCAACGGCCCGGTGCCGCTGATCGTGGCGCGCAACGCCGAGACGCTGCTCCAGCTCGAGAACTGGAACGCCGCGCTCGCCATGGTCCCGCAGGGGGCGAGCTATTTCCGCATCCTTCCCGCCGACGACCTGATGGTGCCGGACTGCATCGGCAAGATGGTCGCGCTCGGCGAGCAATACCCGCAGGCCAGCGTCATCGGCTGCCGTGGCTGGAACAACGACGCGCTGTTCGGCGGCGACATGCCGACCGACAGGAGTCTCTTCAGCGGCCGGGCGATCGCGCGCCACAAGCTGCGCAAGGAGATCCACGGCCCGCCCTACCAGCATTGCCTCTACCGGAAGCCGAGGGGCCCGATGACGCGGCACTTCTACGATATCGAACACTACGGCACGCCGCTGCTCGACGTCGACCTCGACGCGGCGATCCGGGCGCTGTCGCGCGGCGACTATGCCTGCGTGCACGAGCCGCTGGTGGTCTCGCGCATGCACGACGGGTCGATCACCTCGACCTACAAGGAGGGAAACTTCGTCGACTTCTGGTCGATCCTGCAGATCATCGATCGCTGGGGCCCGACCGTGTTCGAAACCCGCGCGGAGTATCTCGCCTGCCGGCGCCGTCACCTGCGGTATTACTATCGCTGGCTGCTCTACTGGCGCGTCACCGGCCGGCACGAGATGCGCGCCCGGCATCTGGCCTGGCTGCGCAAGGCCTCCGCCCTGCCGACCGCGGGCGCCTATCTCCACGCGGTGCTGGAATGGCCGTTCCTGCGCGCGGCCTGGCAGGCGCGCCGGACCGCCGTGCGGCTGGGCCTGAAGTCGCCGGTCTTCCCCATCATCGAGCCGGCCGGCGTGCCGGCCTAGGCGTCCCGTGCGGCACCGGCCGCGATCGGGTCATTCGAGCTGTGGGATGCTCGACCTGGGAACATGGAAGCAGTGTACGCGTCGCTGCCTGTCCCGGTCGGGCATCCCCAACCAACCTGGAGCCGCTTCATGAAAGTGCTTGTCACGGGGGATACCGGCTACATCGGCTCCGTCATGGTCCCGATGCTGGTGGAGGAGGGGTTCGACGTCGTCGGCGTCGATGCGGACCTGTTCGAGGACTGCATCTTCATGCCGCCGCAGCGGGCGGCGCGGCACATGCGCGCCCATGTCGGCGACCTGACGCCGCGCGACCTCGAGGGCTTCGACGCGGTGTTCCATCTCGCCGCGCTCTCCAACGACCCGCTGGGCGACCTCAACCCGAACCTGACCTACGAGCTCAACCACGCCGCGACCGTGCATCTCGCCATGGTGGCCAAGCAGGCGGGCGTCGGGCGCTTCCTGTTCTCCTCTTCCTGCAGCCTCTACGGCGCCTCGGGCGACGGCGCGGTGACCGAGGAGGCGCCGTTCGCCCCGATCACCCCCTATGCGCGCTCCAAGGCAATGGTGGAGTGGAGCCTGTCGGCGATGGCGGACCGGGACTTCAGCCCGGTCTTCCTGCGCAACGCCACCGCCTACGGCCTGTCGCCGCGCCTGCGCTTCGACCTCGTGCTCAACAACCTCACCGCCTGGGCGGTCGCCAAGGGGCGGGTGCTGATCAAGAGCGACGGCACGCCCTGGCGCCCGATCGTCCATATCGAAGACATCACCCGCGCCTTCATCGCCGCGGCCCGCGCGCCGCGCGAGCGGGTGCACAACGAGGCGTTCAACATCGGGCGCGACGAGGAGAACTACCAGATCCGCGACATCGCCGACATGGTCGAGCAGGTCGTGCCCGACTGCGTGATCGAGTACGCGCCCGGCGGCGAGCCGGACAAGCGCTCCTACAGCGTGAGCTTCGCCAAGGTGCGCCGCCAGCTCCCCGAATTCCAGCCCCAATGGACCGCCCGGCGCGGCGTCGAGCAGCTCTACGAGGCCTACCGGCAGGTGGGCGTGAGCGTCGAGGACTTCGAGGGTCCGCGCTTCCGGCGCATCGACACGCTCAAGCGGCTGATCGCCGAGGGCCGGCTCGACGCCTCGCTGCGCTGGACCAGCCCCGCCCGCGAGCGCGGCCCGGTCGAGGTCGCCGCGGCGGGCTGAACCGGGAGCCGATCCGCCGGACCGGCGTCAATCTTCAACGAGCGAGGCTGACATGATCTTCAAGGAAACGAATCTCGCCGGCGCGTTCATCATCGATCTGGAACGGCGCGAGGACGAGCGCGGCTTCTTCGCCCGCACCTTCTGCCAGAAGGAGTTCGCCGCGCACGGTCTGAAGCCGGCCATCGCCCAGACCAACGTGGCGTTCAACCGGCACCGCGGCACGCTGCGCGGCATGCACTTCCAGTATCCGCCCGCCGCCGAGACCAAGCTGGTGCGCTGCACGCGCGGGGCGATCCTCGACATCATCGTCGATCTGCGGCCCGAGAGCCGGACCTATCTCCAGCACACCGCCGTCGAGCTCACCGCGGACAACCACCGGGCGCTGTTCGTGCCCGAGCGCTTCGCCCACGGCTACCAGGTGCTCGAGGACTGCACCGAGACAAGCTACCAGGTCGGCGAGTTCTACATGCCGGCCGCCGAGGGCGGGCTGCGCTACGACGACCCGCGCCTCGGCCTCTCCTGGCCGCTTCCCGTCACCGAGATGTCGGCCAAGGACCGGGTGTGGCCGCTGCTCGAGGAGGCCGAGCGCGAGGTGCGCCTTCGCATGCAGTTCGGCATGATCGGGACGGTCCAGGGAGCGTTGCTGTGATCATCGTCGACAACGCCTTGAAGGCGCGCGAGGCCGCCGGGCGGCCGATCCGCGTCGGCATGGTGGGCGCCGGCTTCATGGGGCAGGGGCTCACCAACCAGATCGTCAACAGCGTGCCGGGCATGCGGATGTCGGCGATCTACAACCGCAACCCCGAGCGGGCCGTGCAGGTCTACCACTATGCGCGCCTCGGCGACGTGGTGCGCGCCGGCACGGTCGCCGCGCTCGACGAGGCCATCCGGGCGGGGCGCCCGGTGGTCGCCGACGACCCCTCGCTGATCTGCCGCTCGACGCTGATCGACGTCATCGTCGACGTCACCGGATCGGTCGAGTTCGGCGCCAACGTGTTCATGGACGCGTTCCAGCACGGCAAGCACGTGGTGATGATGAACGCCGAAGTGGACGCGACCATCGGCCCGATCCTGCAGGTCTATGCCCGCCGGCACGGCGTCATCCTCTCCGCCTGCGACGGCGACGAGCCCGGCCTGCAGATGAACCTCTTCCGCTGGGTGAGGGGGCTCGGGCTGACCCCGCGCGTCATCGGCAACGTCAAGGGCCTCCAGGACCCCTATCGCACCCCCACGACCCAGCGCGCCTGGGCCGAGCGGTGGGAGCAGAACGCGGCCATGGTCACCTCCTTCGCCGACGGCTCGAAGATCAGCTTCGAGCAGACGATCGTGGCCAACGCGACCGGCTTCAAGGTCCGCAGCCGGGGCATGAGCCGCGGCGTGGCCTATAACGGCTCGGTCATGGACATCCACCAGCTCTACGACCTCGACGAGCTGCGCGATCTTGGCGGCATCGTCGACTACACGGTGGGCCCGTCCGGCGTGAAGGCCTTCATCCTGGCCGAGCACCCCGATCCCAAGCAGCGGCACTACCTCAACCTCTACAAGCTGGGCGAGGGGCCGCTCTACCCGTTCTGGGTGCCCTATCATCTCGTGCATTTCGAGACGCCGAACGCCATCGCGCGGGTCGCGCTGTTCGGCGACAACCTCGCCCCGCCGATGGACGGCCCGGTGGTCGAGGTGTGCGCCGTTGCCAAGCGCGATCTCGAGGCCGGCGAGGTGCTCGACGAGTACGGCATGTACATGACCTATGGCGAGGCCGCCAACGCCGACGAGATGAGCCGGGGGCGCTACCTGCCCGAGGGGCTGGTGCAGGGCTGCCGGCTGCTGCGCGCGGTGCCGAAGGACGCCGTCCTCACCTATGACGACGTCGCGCTTCCTCCCGGCCGCCTCGCCGACCGGCTGCGCGCCGAGCAGTATGAGCGCTTCCGCGGCGAGACCTGGCTCAGCGAGCACCTCGCCGCCAGCCCGGCGGCCCTCACCCCCGCCTGAGCGGCGTCTGCCGCGGCACCCGTCTTCGCCTGCGGACGGGGCGGGGCGGGCGCGCGGACGGATCGCCCGGCGTTTCCCTCCGATGGGGAAGGTAGTGACGTATTCGATGTAATCGTATCATTCCAATTTGGTAGTCTATGTAAATAAAGCCGAACTGGACATTCGTAACGCCAAGTTCATAGTTGAAATAGAATATTTAATTTTTGGATTCGCGCCATGAAAGTTGTTCTTTTCTGTGGTGGCCTTGGAACCCGTATCCGCGAATACTCGGAGGCGGTGCCGAAGCCGATGATCCCGCTCGGCGGGCAGCCCATTCTCTGGCATGTGATGGACTACTACAGCCGGTTCGGGCACCGGGACTTCGTGCTCTGCCTCGGCTACAAGGCCAATGTGGTCAAGGAGTTCTTCCTCAACCACCGGCCCGAGATCTACAGCGATGTCGTGGTGTCGAACGGCGGCGCGACGGTCGACATCCTCGGCGACAAGCCGGTCGACTGGCGCATGGCGCTGGTGGACACCGGCGTGTGGCGCAACATCGGCTCGCGCCTGTGGGCGGTGCGCCATCTGGTCGAGGGCGAGGAGATGTTCCTCGCCAACTATTCCGACGGCCTGTCCGACGCGCCGCTCGACGACATGATTGAGACCTTCGCGCGCAGCGGCAAGGTGGCGTGCTTCCTCGCCATCCACCCCATGCTGACCTTCCATCTGGCGCAGATCGACGCGGCGGGGCGGGTCCAGGGCATGCAGGCCTCCGACGCCGCCGACATGTGGATCAACGGCGGATACTTCATCTTCCGCAAGGAGATCTTCGACTATATGCGCGACGGCGAGGAACTGGTGGTTGAGCCGTTCGCGCGGCTGATCGAGGCCGACCAACTGCTCGCCTACAAGTACGAAGGCTTCTGGCGGGCGATGGACACGCTCAGGGATCGCCAGAGCCTGGAGGACATGATCGAGAAGGGCCAGATGCCCTGGCGCAAATGCGGGCCGGTCCCGCAGGTCCTCGCGTCGAGGGCCTGAGCCTATGCACCCTCTCGCCCTCGCGCGCCCCGGCAAGGGGCTCAGGATCCTGTGTCTTGGTGCGCATTCGGACGACATGGAGATCGGCGCCGGGGGGACGATCCTGAACTGGATCGCCGCCGGTGCCGTACTCGAGGTGCACTGGTGCGTGGCGAGCGCCGCCGGGCCGCGCGAGAGCGAGGCGCGCGCGAGCGCGGCGGACTTCCTGAAGGGCGTCGCCACGGTCGAGGTCCACATAGGCGGGTTCCGCGACGGCTATCTGCCCGCCGAGCGCGCGGCGGTGAAGGACTGGGTGGAAGGGTTCAAGCGCCGGCTCGACCCGGACGTGGTGCTGACCCACCGGCGCGACGACGCGCATCAGGACCATCGCCTGCTGTGCGAGCTCGCCTGGAACGCGTTCCGCGATCACCTGGTGCTGGAGGTCGAGATCCCGAAATGGGACGGCGACCTCGGCCAGCCGAACCTCTACGTGCCGCTGCCGGACGAGATCCTGCTGCGCAAGGTCGAGCTGCTGCAGCGCCATTTCGGCACCCAGCGCTCCAAGGCGTGGTTCGACGCCGAGACGTTCATGGCGCTGGCGCGCCTGCGCGGCGTGGAATGCCGCGCCCGCTACGCCGAAGGTTTCTTTGCCCGCAAATTGCTGCTGACGGATTGAGGAGGTGTGATGGCCCGCATCGGTGAAGGCCCCGTGGCCGGCGACGACACCTCGACGGAAGCGGGCCTGGCGAGGACGGCCGGCCCGCTGGCGCCGGCGCCCGAGCGCGCGCCCGGCCGCTCTCCCGGCGAGGCCCGTTCGCATCCGATCGCCATCCGCTCCTGCGCCGGCGACTGGGTCGAGGTGCGCAGCAAGGAGGAGATCCTCGCCACGCTCGACGAGAACGGCCGGCTCGACGGCATGCCCTTCATGCCCGAGATGTTCGACTATTGCGGCAAGCGCATCCGCGTCGCCAAGCGCGGCCACAAGAGTTGCGACACCATCCATCCGCTGAGCAGCCGCACGCTGAAGGACGGCGTGCTGCTGGAAGGGGTGCGGTGCGACGGTGCCGGCCATGGCGGCTGCCAGGCGTTATGCAGCGTGTTCTGGAAGGAGGCGTGGCTGCGGCGGGTCGATGCCGACGGCGCCGAGCTGGCGCCGGCCTCCGTCCCGGTTCCGTTCCCCGCTTCGGGCGGGCGCGAACGGTGCACGGAAGAGGATGTCGAGAGGGCGGCGCGCAACGGTGTCTCGGCCTCGGGCAAGCCGCGCTGGCAGTGCCAGGCGACCGATTTTCCGCTTTACACCAAGCTCATGGGCCGCTGGAACTTCAGCCAGTTCGCCGAGGACCTCGCCTCGCGCAATGTCGGGCTCGGCACCATGGCGATGAGCGCGGTCTATTTCGCCTATGAGAATCTGGCACGGCCGCGCTCGCGCTTCGGGGCGCCGGGGCGCTGGTTCTACAACGTGTTCCAGTCGCTGTGGGGCGGCGTGCCCTATCCGCGGATGTGGGGGCATCTCGAGGATTCGACGCATGCGCCGATCTACCCGCTCGACCTGCAGCCGGGCGAGTTCGTGCGCGTGAAGCCCTACGAGCAGATCATGGCGACCCTCGATGCCCGCAATCACCATCGCGGCCTCTATTTCGACGGCGAGATGGTGCCCTATTGCGGCGGCGTCTATCGCGTGCGCGCCCGGGTCGACCACTTCCTCGACGAGAAGTCCGGCGTGATGCGGACCATGAAGACACCCGCCGTCATTCTCGAGAACGTCTGGTGCCGTGGGCGGATCAGCGGCAAGCGCGTCTTCTGCCCGCGCGCCATCTATTGCTGGTGGCGCGAGGCCTGGCTCGAGCGCGCGCCGGAAGCCACGGCACCCACGGTCGACACCGCGCTCGGCGCGCGGGCCTACCTCCGGGAGATGCGCGAGGAACTGGGCTGAGCGGGCCCGCTCGCACGGCGCCACCCTTCCGATCCGGCGCGGGCGGCCACTACCCGGCCAGACCACGCCTCCCGCGCCGCGACGTACCGCCTCCTGCATTTCTTTGTCCCGAGCCGGCGGCCCGGATCCGGCCGATGCGGCAGACGTGCGGCGGAACATGAGGTCCTTTTAGGTATTCGCGCTACCGCTTCCGGCGATGTTACTGCAGCACGGGGAGCGTATTACAATTTGATATTGCCGAGTCACAATTGTCGTGGGGGTGACGCGGCGCGTTCGCGAGCTTTTCCACTCCTGAGGTCTTGGGTCCGGTCATGAAGCTTACCAGGCAAGATGCGCGTCACGTCGTGGCGAACACTAGCGGCGGCTCGCGGACCGATTGGGGGGATATTGAATTTCCGCCCGATACGGTCACCGTTCCCGAACTGTCGGTCTTCGTCCTCCGGCACTTCCTGATCGTCTTTGTCGCCGTCGCGATCGCCGGCGCCGCCGCCTTCGCCTATGTGAAGACGGCGACGCCGCTGTATACCGCGCGCGCCCAGCTTCTGGTCGACCCGAAATCCTCCCAGCCCACGCGCGAGGAACTGCAGTCGAGCGCGATCGACGCGGCGCAGATCGAAAGCCAGCTCGTTGTGCTGCGCTCCGAACGGATCGCCCGGGCGGTGATCGAGCAGCTCGGCCTGCTCGACAATCCGGCCTTCATGAAGCCGCCCGGCCCCGACGTGCCCCGGCCCATCGCGCTGCAGCGGGCGCTGGGCGTGTTCAGCGGCCGTCTCGATGCGCGCCGCTCGGGCTTCTCCTACGTGATCGATCTCAGCTTCTCCTCGCCGGACCCGAAGCTGGCGGCGCTGGTCGCCAATACCACGGCCGACATCTACATCCGCGACCAGCTCGAATCGCGCACGCTCACCGCCCGCGCAGGCTCCGACTGGCTCGAGAGCCGGGTGGCGAAGCTGCGCGAGCAGATGAACGCGGCCGCGCTCGCCCTTCAGGAGTTCAAGGCTGGCCGCAGCTACGCCGCCTATCGCCCCTCGGACGCGGGCGGCGATCCCGCCCTCGACGGCCCGGCGGCGGGGCAGGGCGGGGCGGATCCGGGTGCGGTGGGGCAGGGATCGGCCGGCCAGCTGGCGGACGACCGCAACACGCTCGAGGAGCTGGAGAGCACCGCGCTCGCCTACAAGAAGATCTATGAGAGCGCCCTTCAGGGCTATGCCGAGGTGCTCCAGCGCCAGTCCAACCCGCTGGTCGAGACGCGCCTGCTCACCCCGGCGACGATCCCGCTCGACAAGAGCCACCCGCGCTCCAAGTTGATCCTGGCCTTCGGCCTGCTGCTGGGCGGCGTGGTCGGGGTCGGCGCCGCCGTGCTGAGGGAGAACCTCGACACCAGCATCCGCTCGGTGCGCCACGCCAACCAGAAGCTGGGCCGGCTCTGCCTCGGCGCCCTGCCGCGCATCCATCGCAGCGGGAGCGCCCGCTGGTCGCCGCGCCACTCCTTCGACCGTGGCCTCGGCACCCTTCTCGCAGGGCTCAAGCGACGATACGGCCGGCCCTCGCTCGAATGCTTCACCGCGAACGAGGAGCTGGGCGGCGACCCCTTTCTCAACGCCCTCGCCAATGTGAGCACGACCCTGGTCGCCCGCGCGCGGGCCGAGGCGCAGCGCACCCGGGCCATCGGCGTCACCTCGGCGCTCGCCGGGGAGGGCAAGACCACCGTCGCCGGCAACCTCGCCTGCCTCCTCGCCGCCTCGGGCGTGCGGGTGCTGGTGATCGACGCCGATCTCCAGCGCTGCGCCATGACGGCGGCGGCCGACGTTTCCGAGCAGCAGCCGGGGCTGCTGCAGATCCTGCTGGAGGACCGGCGGGTCAGCGAATGCGCGACGCCGGTGCCGCGCACCCATATCGAGCTGGTGCCGACGCGCCAGTTCACCTCGGCCATCTCCGAGGCGCTGCTCGGCTCCGGCGCCATGATGCGCTGCCTCGACGAGGCGCTGCTGAGCCACGATCTCGTGGTGGTGGACCTGCCGGCCCTGGAGCAGAGCTCGGGAGCGATCGCCATGGGCCCGCTGCTCGACGGCGTGCTCGTCGTGGTGGAGTGGGGCCGCACGCCGGCCCAGCTCATCACCGAGGCGGTGGACCGGCTCGAATCCACCGGGAGCGCGGTGCTGGGAACGGTGCTGAACAAGGCCGCCTGACGCCGCCGGCCGCCCTCCCGGACACAGCTGCGACGGGCGGCTGCGCTTTCCCTGGATGATGCCGGAAGGAGGGCGCGCGCACGGCGTGTGTCCGTCCGATCCGTTGCCTCGACGCGAACCGGCGCGCGCGACCTTCCGGCGGGGCGGCGCTCCCTCGTCCGGCCGGTCGGCCCGGCGCCGAAGGGGTAGGCCGAGGCGTTGGGCGTTACGGCTTACAGGTAAAGGTCGGCATAGTTTTACTTCAGTAATTACCACTTCTATGCGTTTGGGCCCGAGAGTATCTCCGAAACAAAATCGAGTAGAAAACTGGCGGGGGCGCGATACATGCTGGACGATCAACATTACGCCGGCCTGCCGGCGCGGCCTTTTCCGGGCCCGCACCTGCGCGAGCCGATCCTCGCGGAGCGTGCGCCGGGCCGCGCGGCCAAGCGCCTGCTCGACCTGCTGGTCGCCGTCACGGCCGGGGTGCTGCTCTCGCCGCTCCTCGTCCTGGTGGCGCTGCTGATCAAGGCGTCGACCGACGGGCCGATCATCTTCGGCCATCACCGGGTCGGCTTCGGCGGGCGCGAGTTCCACTGCTACAAGTTCCGCACCATGGTCTGCGACGCCGACCGCGTGCTGAGGGACCATCTGGCCGCCAACCCGGCGGCGGCCGAGGAATGGCAGCGCACCCGGAAGCTCGCCAACGACCCGCGCATCACCTTCGTCGGCCGGATGCTGCGCAGCTCCAGCCTCGACGAGCTGCCGCAGCTCGTGAACGTCCTGCGCGGCGAGATGAGCTGCGTCGGGCCGCGCCCGATCGTGCGCGAGGAGATCGTCCTCTATGGGCCGATGGCCGAGCACTATCTGAGCGTCCGCCCGGGCATGACCGGGGCGTGGCAGGTCAGCGGCCGGAGCAGTCTGACCTATGCCGAGCGGGTCGCCCTCGACGCCGACTATGTGCGCAACTGGTCGTTCTGGACCGACGTGCTGATCCTGCTGCGGACCATACCCGCGCTGCTGCGCACCCATCAGACCTCGTGACCATGGACGCGCCTCGCCCCGCCCGGCCGTCCCGATGCGGGACGGCCTATTTGGAACCTCGGCGCCACGCCGTGGCGACCAGCAGGCCGGCTAGGTATCCAAGCTGCAGCAGCACCACCGCCGCCAACACCCGGACCAGGGTCGGCACGAGGGGCTCGCCGGCCCAGAAGCCGGCCGCCGCCGCCGCAATCGCCACCACCACCGTCAGGGCGAGCACAGCCGAGACCCGAAACCACAGGCCGGTCGTCACGCCCAGAAGAGCGGCTATCACCCAACACGCGCTCACCCGGTCAGGTGACGGCGTCAAAGCGGCAGCGATGTGACATGATCCCGTCGCCGACAGGGCTTCTTGTCTGCCTCGTCCTGCTGCTTATCGGGCGGTCGATGGGCTCGCCCGTGCTGGTCGGGCTCATGATGTCGCTGGCGTTCGGCTCCACGGCCTTCGCGGTGCTGCCGAGCCTCGGCGGCTCCTCGCCGCTCATCTACACGCTGTTCGCGCTGATCCTCGTCGTCCGCGTGGTGTGTCGCCGGGACGGGCTGAACGATTTCGCGGCCGAGTTCGTCCGCCACCGCGCCTGCCTCCTCGTCCTGCTCCTCATCGTCTATGTCGCGGGCACCGCCGTGATCCTGCCGCGGCTGTTCCAGGGCGATGTCGGCATGTTCGACTTGCGCCAGTCGGGGGGGCTCGAGGTCCCGCTCGCGCCCAGCACCGGCAACATCACCCAGTCGGGCTATTTCGTGCTCGGCGGGCTGACCTGCCTGCTGCTGTGCATCGAGCTGCGCCGGCCCGGCGCCCTCGCCGCCATGGAGCTGGGCTTCGTCGCCTGGGTGGCGATGAATGTCGGACTCGGGCTGCTTGACCTGTTGGGCAAGCTGGCGGGCGCCGGCGACGTGCTGCTTCCCATCCGCACGGCGAGCTACGCGCTGCTGACGGACGACATCTCGGTCGGCTTCTACCGCATCGCCGGCGGTCATTCCGAGGCGTC
The DNA here is from genome assembly GCF_024752335.1 of Ancylobacter mangrovi. Taxonomy (NCBI): domain Bacteria; kingdom Pseudomonadati; phylum Pseudomonadota; class Alphaproteobacteria; order Hyphomicrobiales; family Xanthobacteraceae; genus Ancylobacter; species Ancylobacter mangrovi. The sequence goes on from NZ_JANTHY010000001.1 coordinate 561,589, forward strand.
CGCCTTCGCCACCGCCCTGTTCCCCGGGCTGGTCTTCATCATGACCTACTGGCGGATCACGCAGGGGCGGCTGGCCTTCGCGCTCATGCTGCTGTCGCTGGGCATGCTGATGCTGTCCACCTCCAGCACCGGCTATGCGTGCCTCGGCGCCTATGCGCTGTGGCTGGCGATCTCCGCCAGCCTGTTCCCGTTCCGGGGAGGCCCGCGCCGCTCGGATCTGGTTCTCGGCGGCGTCATACTCGTCGGGATCACGGTCTGCCTCGGCATCTACCTGCTGGACGACACCGCCTTCTCCAGCGTGCGCCGCCTGCTGGAGGAGGCGTTGCTGAACAAGTCGCAATCCTCCTCGGCGCAGGAGCGCGGCTATGCGAACGACCGCAGCTTCCAGGTGTTCCTCGACACCGGCGGCATCGGCATCGGCATGGGCAGCTCGCGCGCGTCGAACTGGCTGATCGCGGTGCTGAGCCAGACCGGGATCATCGGAACAACGCTGTTGCTTATCCTGGCAGGGCTGTTCCTGCGCCCGCCGCCGCGCCCGGCGGGCGGCGACACCTCCGCGCTCGCCCTGCACGAATCGGCCCGCGCCGCCGGCCTGTGGATGCTGGTGCCGGCCATTATCTCCAGCGGCAATGCCGACCCGGGCATATTGTTCTTCATCTGCCTCGCCACGGTGCTCTCCTGCCGCGACGCTCTCGCCGCGGCGCCGCCGGGGCTGGCCCGAAGGGCGGGGCGGCTCCCCCCCGTGCCGGTGGGCCGGATCGCCAACGCCCCGCACTGACGCAGGCGACCTGTGTCGCGCAACCTTTGCGTGTTATTCGAGTCGTGCCGGCGCGATTGCGAATATTACTTTCGCCGTCCCGGGGTTTAGCCGCGATGGAGGAAATAATTACACGCCGGGCGAAGCATATCGTGCGGAAGGGGTAGGTCTTCGCGAGCCGCTACACCGAATGCCGACTGGCACCGGGCCGAAGCGTCCCCGACACTGACGTGCGCCGTTGCTGATCGCGCGCGTCGGTGGAAAGGCGTCATTCGAGCATGATCAGGTGCTGGACCATCAACGGACGTTTCCTGACCCAACCCCTTACCGGCGTCCAGCGCTATGCCCACGGGATCGTCGCCGCCCTCGACCGCCTGATCGCCGACAGGCATCCCCTCGCGCAGGGACTGGAGCTCGAGCTGGTGACGCCCAAGAACGCCGAGGATTACGCGCTGGGCCACATCGCTGTTCGCCGGGTCGGGGAGCTGCGCGGCCATCTGTGGGAGCAGTTCACGCTCCCCGGCCAGATGCGCAGCGGGCTGCTCAGCCTGTGCAACACCGGCCCGCTGGCGGTCGCCCGGCAGATCCTGTGCATCCACGACACCAACATAAGCGCCTTCCCGCAGAGCTATTCGCTGCGCTACCGCCTCCTGCACCGCCTGTTCCTGCCGCTGCTCGCCCGGCGGGTAGCGCGGGTGGTCACGGTCTCCTCGTTCTCGGCCGCCGAGCTCGCCCGTTCCGGCATCCGCCCGGAAGCGGAGATCAGCGTCATTCCGTGCGGCCACGAACACGCACTGACATGGACGCCCAAGCACTCCGAGGCGACGCGGCGCGCGGCGGGCTCCAGCACCATCGTCGTGCTCGGCAGCCCGGCGCCGCACAAGAATATCGGCATGCTGCTCGACCTCGCGCCGCGGCTGGCGGCGGTCGGCTTCCGGCTCGCGCTGGTCGGCGCGCTGGACAGCCGGGTGTTCCAGTCCGCGCCCGGCGTGGCGGCGGACAATGCGAACGTGGTGGTCCTCGGCCGGCTCACCGACAACGAGCTGGCGGCGCTGCTGACGAACTCGCTCTGCCTCGCCTTTCCCTCCTATGTGGAAGGCTTCGGCCTGCCACCGCTGGAAGCGATGGCGCTGGGCTGCCCGGTCGTCGTTTCCGACCGGGCGAGCCTGCCGGAGATCTGCGGTGCGGCGGCGCTCTATGCCGCGCCCGACCAGCCGGAGGCGTGGCTCGACGCGTTCAAGCAGCTCCGTGCCGAGCCGGCCCTGCGCTTCAAGCTGGTGGCGACCGGGCGCGAGAACGCCAAGAAGTACCGCTGGTCGACCTCGGCCGAAGCCTATCTCGCCGAGATGGCCATCGCGGACGGGCTGGTGACGCGCCGGGAGGATCTGGCGCCATGAGCCCCCTTCACCGCCCCCTTCACCCCGAAGGCCGCGCGCCTGGCGAACGCCGCCCGCCCGACGGCGCCGCGCCCTCATCGCCGCTGGCCCGGCTGCGCCGGAGGTGGCCCGCATGAACGAGCACAGCACCCTGCCGCTTGCCGGCCGGCACCCTCCGACCGCCCCGGACCCTCCCGGCGCGGAGCCGAAGGTGTTCGTGCATCTCGCCTTCGCGCAGGACGAGCAGGAATGGGAACGGCGCTGGCGGGCCGGCACCCTCATCGGCCTCAACGACCCCTCGCCCTACGGCTATGCGAGGGCGCGCGCCATGGGCTGCGCCGTCGCCTTCTCGCGGGCGGCGAAGGAGGGCGTACTGCGGAAGGCGGTGCGCTATGCGGTGCGGGCGCTGCTCGGCTTCGACTATCTCCACGCCCTGCACAATCGCGAGGCGATCCTAGCCTCGGACGTGATCTGGACCCACTCCGAATCCCAGTATCTCGCCGTCGCGCTGCTGCTGGCGATCTACGGGCGCCGCCCGAGCGGCCGGCCGAAGCTGCTCGGCCAGAGCGTGTGGCTGTTCGACCGCTGGGACGGCCTGACGGCGATCCGCCGCGCCTTCTTCCGACGCCTGATCCGCGAGGTGGACCTGCTCACCACGCTCTCGCCGGAGAACCTGGCGGTGATCCGCCGGGCCTTCCCCGGCAAGCACTGCGAGCTGGTGCTGTTCGGCATTCCGAGCGAGAAATGGACCCCGCCGCGCGTGCGCGTGAGCCGGCCCGCCCGGATCATCAGCCTCGGCAACGACCGCCACAGGGACTGGCGCACGCTGGTCGCCGCACTGCGCGGGCAGCCGGACATCGAGCTCACCATCGTCTCGGGGACTGCCCCGGTCTCGCTCATGCGCGACGCGGCCAATGTCCGCATCGTCCAGCTCGCCGACAACAGCGAGCTGCAAAGCCTGATGCATGAGGCGGCGCTCATGGTCGTCCCGCTCAAGCCGAACCGGCACGCAAGCGGCATCACGGTGATGGAGGAGGCGGCGCTGGAAGGGCTGCCCATGGTGGTGAGCGGCACCGGCGGGCTGGAGGCCTATTTCGACGCGCGGTCCGCCTGCTACGTCCCGCCCGGCGATCCGCTGGCGTTGCGGGCGGCGGTCCAGTCCCTGCTCGCGGCGCCCGAGCGCGGCATCCTGCTGGCGCAGCGCGCGCAGGCGCGGATGCGGCTCGGCGGGCTCGGCTGCCAGGAGTACATCGCCCGTCACGTCGAGCTGACGCGCGCGCTGCTGGGGGATGCGCGATGAAAGCGTCCCGCCTCGCCCTGTCCCTCGCCATCCTCTCCGGCGCCGCGACGCTGGCGCCGCCGGTGGTGCCGGCCGAGGCGGAGGGCAGGGATCCGCCGGTCGGGAACGCCATCGATTTCTGCCGGCTGGAGCTCGTCTTCGACGACGAGTTCGACGAGCTGAGCGTCGCGGCGCGCGAAATCGGCGATGGGCGCTGGATCGCCCATACCCCCTGGGACGGCGATTTCGGCGATGCCGCCTTCGGCGATCCCGGCCCCGACTCGCCCTTCTCGGTCCAGGACGGCGTGCTCAACATCACCGCCTCGAAGGATGCCGACGGCAACTGGACCTCGGGCCTGCTCGCCTCGGCCGACGACACGGGCAAGGGCTTCGGCCTGCGCTACGGGTATTTCGAGGCGCGGATGAGGCTGCCGACGGGGCCCGGCACGTGGCCCGCCTTCTGGCTGAACGCCATTCCCGAGCCGGGCAAGACGGACGGCACGCTCGAGGTCGACATCATCGAATATTACGGCCACGCCCGCGATTCCTATCAGGCGGCCTATCACCTGTGGTCCGACGACCCGGCGATCCAGACCGGCGATCTGAACACGTTCGAGGTGCCGGAGGGCTCGCTCGAGGACGCGTTCCACACCTATAGCGCGGCCGTCACGCCCGCCCACATCACCTTCTACCTGGATCGGAAGCCGCTATGGCAGGTGAAGACGCCGGACAGTCACAAGAACAGATTGATGATCCTGGTGGATCTGGCGCTCGGCTCCGGCTTTCCCATCAGCAACACGCCGAACCCGGTGGTGCTGCAGGTCGACTACATCCGGGCCTATGCGTTCAGGCCGGCGTCTTCGGCGTGCGCGGGCCCGCCATGATCGCCGGCGGCGAGAGGGAAGGCGGAAGCGCGCCAGTTCTTCGCACGGCGTTTCCGGGGCAGGGCTTATGCGGGGGCAATGACGCGATGCGATATGGCGAACAGCAACTTGACGCCGCTCAGAGGGCGGGTGCGGTGCGCGGCAGGCCGGGCAAAGGCGCCTTCAAGGCGCGCAGCGCCTTTCCCGGCGAGGGGGTCGGCACGTTCTGGGCACGCGGCACGCTCAGCGCGCTCGACCAGGCGTGCCTGCTCTCGTTCCTGCGCCGGGGTATCGACCTCACCCTGTTCTCCTACGCGCCGCTGGAAAACGTGCCGGAGGGGGTCACGGTCGAGGACGCGGCGGCGATCGTTCCCGAGGCGATCGGCCGGCGCATCATCTACAACGGCCGGCCCGACGTGTGCCATTTCTCGGATTTCTTCCGCTACGAGATGATGCGCCGGCGCAACCTCACCTGGGTCGACATCGACGTGCTGATGATCGGCGAGGGCAATTTCGCCGACCGCTCCAATCTGCTGATCTCGGAGGAGCCGCGCGGGCTGAACAACGCGATCATCTACATCTCCGACGCCGAGGTCCTGACCACGCTGCGCGAGGAGGTCCACAAGCTGTTCGACCGCGATCTGCGCTGGGGGGAGACCGGGCCGGCGCTGATCGAGCGGGTCAACCGCTTGCTCGGCGGGCCGATCGAGCCAACCCCGCACGTCGCCTTCTATCCGATCGACTATCAGGACATATGGAAGATCCTGCTGCCGGAACATTTCGACTTCTGCGCCTCGAAATGCGACGACGCGGTCACCGTCCATCTGTTCAACAACATCCTGACCACGATCGGCTACTGGAAGAGCATCGCCCCGCCGGCAGGGTCCTATCTCCACTATTTGCTCGAGAAGAACGAGCTGCTGTTCCTCTTCCGCGAGACCTATCCCGAAAACGTCATGCGGGCGGTCGTGACGAACTACCTCTATCGCCAGAACGGCAAGGCGCTCGGGATCAAGGCGATCCTGCGCGAATTCGTCCCGAGCATGGTCCGTACCTACCGCACTTACTACAAATAGCAGCGCGGCCGCCCGACACCTCCCGCCCGGCTCCTCCGCCAGCCCCTCCCGCGCGGCGCCCTCCATCCGGCGCAGATGGCGGTAGCGCCGTGCCGCGCTCTGCCATATCATTGATATGCACGGTGGCGGAATCGCCTGTGGCGATGCCGTTTCGGCGCGTTTTCCGCGCCGCCCGGTCGAAAGGCCGCGCAAATGGGCGTCTAATGGCGTACGAACGAGTACATGGAGCGCCCACGGGCATTTCCGCCCGGCAAGAAGAATGATGGCTTTTCACGAACACCGATTTTCCGTCGCGCCGATGATGGACTGGTCCGACCGCCACTGTCGGGCGTTCCATCGCCTGCTCTCGCGCCGGGCGCGGCTTTATACGGAGATGGTGACCGCCAATGCGGTGATCTTCGGCGACCGCGACCGCCTCATCGGCTTCGGCGAGGACGAGCACCCGGTGGCGGTCCAGCTCGGCGGCTCGGACCCGGACGCGCTGGCGCAGGCGGCAGCGATCTGCGCCGATCGCGGCTATGACGAGATCAACCTCAATGTCGGCTGCCCCTCGGACCGGGTGCAGGGCGGCAATTTCGGCGCCTGCCTGATGCGCGACCCCGAGCTCGTGGCCGCCTGCGTGAGGGCGATGAAGGCGCGCGTCGACATCCCCGTCACGGTGAAGTGCCGCATCGGCGTCGACGACCAGGACCCGGAGATGGCGCTGGACCGGCTGGCCGACGCCGTGCTCGCGGCCGGCGCGGACGCGCTCCTCGTCCATGCACGCAAGGCGTGGCTGGAAGGCCTGTCGCCGAAGGAGAACCGCGACATTCCCCCGCTCGACTACGACCGCGTGCACCGGCTCAAGCGCCGCCTGCCCGACGTGCCGGTCAGCATAAACGGGGGGATCGGTTCGCTCGACGAGGTGGAGGCGCAGCTTCGCCACGTCGACGGTGCGATGCTCGGCCGCGCGGCCTATCAGCAGCCCGAGCTGCTGCTCGAGGTCGATGCCCGCCTGTTCGGCGAGGCGCCGCCCCACGCCGACGCCTTCGCCGCGGTGGAGGCGTTCGAGCCCTATATCGGCGCGCATCTCGCCGCCGGCGGGCGTCTGCACGACGTCACGCGTCACATGCTGGGCCTGTTCACCGGCCGCCCCGGTGCGCGGGCCTATCGTCGCCGCCTCGCCATGGAAGGGGTGAGGCCGGAGGCCGGTCTCGCCGTCCTGCGCGCCGCCGTCGACGAGGTTCGTCGGGCGGAAGAAAGGCGTTCCCTGGTGGCGTAATGCTGCAGTCCATACCTCTTGAGCACTTGATCTGGCTCGCCGGCGCCCTGCTGGCGGCGGGCTTCGCCACCGGCATGCTGGCGGGCCTGTTCGGCGTCGGCGGCGGGGCGATCGTCGTCCCCGTCCTCTACGAGATGTTCGGCACGCTCGGCGTTCCCGAGGCCGAGCGCATGCATCTGGCTGTCGGCTCGTCGCTGGCGATCATCGTGCCGACGGCACTGCGCTCCTTCCTCGCGCACCGCGCACGCACCCGCGTGGACAGCCAGGTGCTGCGTCGATGGGCGCCGTCGGTCCTCGCCGGCGTGATCAGCGGCACGCTGCTCGCGGCCGTGTCGCCGGACATCGTGCTGCAGGGCGCGTTCGTCGTCTTTGCCGCGCTCATGTCCTCGAAGATGCTGTTCGCCGGGTCGAGATGGGTGCTGGGCGAGACGCTGCCGGGCCGCGCCGCCATGGCGGCCTACGGCTTCGGCATCGGCGCCGCCTCGCCGCTGATCGGCATCAGCGGCGGCGGCATCGCGACCGTGGTGCTCACGCTCTACCGGGTGCCGATCCACGACGCCATCGCCACCTCGGTGGGCCTCGGCGCGCTGATCGCCGTGCCCGGCACCATCGGCTATATGCTGAGCGGCATTCCCCATCTCGCCAGCCTGCCGCCGCTCTCCATCGGCTATGTCTCGCTGCCGGCGCTGATACTGGTCGGCGGCATCGCGACGCTGGTGGCGCCGCTCGGCGCGCGGCTCGCCCACGCCTTCACCCGGCGCCAGCTCGAGATCGGCTTCGGCCTGTTCCTGCTGATAACCGGGCTGCGCTTCCTGGTCGCGCTGATGATGCGCTGAGCGTGCGTTACTGCGCGATCTTGGCCCGCATTATCAGCTTCTCGCCGCTGATCTCGAAGCTGCCGAGGCGGGAGAGGAAGCTCATGCCCAGGAGGCTGTGCTTGAGCGTGCCCGGGCTGGCGATCAGCGCGGGCACGTTGCGCTCCTCGATGCTGCCGGCGATGGCCACCCGGTCGAGCACCACGGCGGCCGCCTTGCCGCGCCCGTTGGCGGTATCGATCGGGATGTCGTAGCGCAGGAACTCGATCGGCAGGCCGACCGCGACCGCGTCCTCGGGCGTCAGCACCACGCTCGAGGCGCCGGTGTCGACCAGCATCGGGATGCGGCTGTCATTGATCTCGACCCGCACGTTGAAGTCGCCATCGCTCGCCCGCGCCACCTCGACCGCCGGCGCGCCGCGATCGGCGAGGGGCACCGCGTAGCCGGGCGCGAGTTCGGCCAGCACGCGGTAGGCGACGGCGTGGATCTCCACCCGGTAGGTGTAGCCGGCCGCCAGCACGGCGAAGATGACCAGCCACAGCGCCAGCGCGCGGAGCGCCTCGCCGAGCCGGCCGGTGAAGGTCGCCACCACCGCCGCGCCCACCACCAGCCCGATCGCCCCGTAGGTGACGAGATGGGCGAGCTGGCGCGCGCCGAGGCCGGCGATGCCGCCGGTGGCCTCGCTCCAGGCGATCAGGCCGATGCCGGCGGCGAGGCCGATCACCACGATCCACATCAGGCGGTCATTGTTCACCGCGCGCCCTCCCGCATCCGGGCGGGGCGTGCCGGCACGCGGGCGGTCGCTGCGGCGTCCGCCGCGCGGCTCGCTGCGAGGCGCGCCATGACGGCGCGGCGCTCGCTTTCGCTCATCCTGCTCCAGGCGCCGATCTCCTCGATGGTACGGCCGCAACCGATACAGATGCGCCCGCCCGCGTCGAGCGTGCAGGTGGCAACGCAAGGAGTGGAGACGGTTGTCGGCATCGGATTCGGTCGGCTCAAAGCTGCCGCGCGAAGATAAGCAGGCCCGTGAGGAAGGCAATCTCCACCGCCACGATGGCGGCCCCGGCAATGTCTCCCGTCTGCCCGCCGAATTGGGCGCGGGCAAGGCGGACGATGCCGAAAAAGGCTGCGATTCCAAAGATGAGGGCGACCACGAACGCCGCCAGGCCGAACACCGGCACCGTCGCCGCGAAGGCGATCACGACACCGATGGCGGCCGCCATCCGGCAGGCCGCGGCCGAGGGACGGCCCACCCCGGCGGCGAGACCGCTCGCCCGCGCCGGCGGCAGCACGGCCAGCATCCACGGGCCGGCGGTGCGCGAGAGCGCTCCCGCGGCGACCAGCGCCGCGCCGGCGTCGAGCCCGCTGGCGAACGACAATCCCTCCAGCGCGCCGACCTTCAGCAGCATCGCCAGCACCAGCGCCAGCACGCCGAAGCTGCCGATGCGGCTGTCCTTCATGATTTCGAGGCGCCGTTCGATGCCGTTGCCGCCGAGGCCGTCGGCGGTGTCGGCGAGGCCGTCCTCGTGCAGCGCCCCGGTGATCGCCGTCATCACCGCGACGGCGAGTACGCTGGAGACCCAGCTCCCGAGATGGACGGCGAGGCCGATAGCGAGGACGAGCGCGCCGAGCAGGCCGATGATGGCGCCGGCGACGGGGAAGGCCGGGGCCAGCCGGTCCATGTAGGGGCGCGCCGGCCCGTCGCTCCCCGCTGGCGCCGTGCCGCTCTCCGGCACCGGGAGCCGGGTCAGGAAGCGCAGCGCCTCGGGCACATCGGACAGGACGGGCAGGGGCATGGTGTCCTTCGATCCGGTTCAGCGCATCAGCAGGAAATCGGCGAGGGGCCGGCGGTGTTCCCAGCCCTTGCGCTCGAGCTCGGGCACGCGCGAGGGCTCGGCCGGGTAGCCGATGCACAGATAGCCCACGAGCTGCCAGCGCTCGGGCAGGTCGAGCGCGGCGCGCACCGCCTGCGGGTCGAGGATCGACACCCAGCCGAGGCCCACCCCGCGCGCCGCGGCGGCGAGCCACAGCGTGTGGATCGCCATCACCGCCGAATAGGCGACCGTCTCGGGCATGGTGGCGCGCCCGAGGCCATGGCCCGCCTCGGGCTCGGGCTCGACGAACACGGCGACGTGCTCGGGCGCGTCGTCGAGGCCGGCGAGCTTGAGCCGCGCATAGAGCCCGGCCCGCTCGCTCGCCTGACCGGCCAGCGCCTGCGCGTTGCAGCTCTCGAAGATCGCGCGGATATCGGCGCGGCGCTCGGGCGCGCGCACCAGGACGAAGCGCCAGGGCTGGCTCAGCCCGACGCTCGGTGCCTCGGTCGCCTGCGCGAGCAAGTCGTCGAGCACCCCCGGCGCCAGCGCTCCCCGCTCGAAATGGCGCACGTCGCGCCGCCAGGCGAACAGCGCGTCGAGCCGCGTGCGGAAGGCGGCATCGAAGCGGGGCGGTGTCGTAGCCTGCGACGTCATGGGCGGCCCGAGGCGCGGGTCTGGCGGATTGGGGGTTGCGCGCTCCTGTGGGAGGGTCTACCCCGCCGCCGCGCCGGAGGCGAGCCCTGTTACCGGCGCGCTGTGTGCAACCTGCCGAGTCCTTTCGCCGAATCCCACCGCCGCGTGCATCCGCCGCGTCAGAAGGCCCAAGAAGGAAGTCCCATGCCGCGCGCCGTCTCCGGCCTGCCCTTCGACGACATTCGCAACCTCGTGGCCACCATGCCGGGACCGGACGAGGCGGCTCGCGCCGCCGCCGCCGCGCGCCAGGGCGAGCTGGTCAAGCCGCCGGGCGCGCTCGGGCGGCTGGAGGCGATCGCCATCGACATCGCCGGCTGGCAGGGACGGGCGATTCCGGTGGTGAACCGGCCCACCGTCGCCGTCTTCGCGGCCACCCACGGCGTTGCCAGTCGCGGCGTCTCGCCCTATCCGCCGGAGGTGACCAAGCAGATGGTCGCCACCTTCACCGCCGGAAAGGCGGCGGTGAACCAGATCTGCGGCGTGTTCGGCGCCGGGCTCAGGGTGTTCGACCTCGCGCTCGACCTGCCGAGCCCCGACATCGTCGTCGAGGACGCGCTGACCGAGGCCGAATGCGCCGCCACCATGGCTTTCGGCATGGAGGCGCTGGCCGGTGAGCCGGACCTGCTGTGCCTCGGCGAGATGGGCATCGGCAACACCACCGTCGCCGCCGCCATCTTCCACGGCCTCTATGGCGGGCAGGCGGAGGAATGGGTCGGCCCCGGCACCGGCTCCACCGGCGAGACGCTGGCCCGCAAGGTCGAGGCGGTGCGCGCGGCGGTCGCCCGCGCCAGCGGCCATCTCGACGACCCGCTGGAGGTGCTGCGCAAGCTCGGCGGGCGCGAAGTGGCGGCGATGGCCGGCGCCATTCTTGCCGCCCGCATGCAGCGCGTGCCGGTGGTGCTCGACGGCTATGTCGTCACCGCCGCCGCCGCCGTGCTGCGGGCCATGGACGAGCACGCGCTCGACCATTGCTTCGCCGGCCATGTCTCGGCCGAGCCGGCGCATCGCCGGGTGCTGGAGCGCCTCGGCCTCGAGCCGCTGCTCGACCTCGGCATGCGGCTCGGCGAGGGCTCGGGCGCAGCGCTGTCGATCGGCGTCATCAAGTCCGCGCTCGCCTGCCATTCCGGCATGGCCACCTTCGCCGAGGCGGGCGTGGCGGACGCGTGAGGCGGCGCGCGCCACGGCGTTCCGGCACGCGCTGGCGGCCCTCCACGCGCGGCTCGATCCTCGTCGCAGTGGTGCTGGTGGTGATCGCGCTGGTGGTGGAGCATTTCGTGCCGCCGCTCACCGGCGCGGTGCGGGTGTCCGACGGCGACAGCCTCGAGCTCGACGGCGCGCGTGTGCGGCTGGAAGGCATCGACGCGCCCGAGCTTCACCAGAGCTGCGGCGAGGCCGCCACGCGCTGGTCGTGCGGGGAGAAGGCGAAGGCGGCGCTGCAGGCGCTCGTCGCCGGTGCGAAGGTGAGCTGCCGACCGGTCGACGAGGATCGCTACGGCCGCGCCGTGGCGATCTGCGAGGCGGATGGCCGCGACATCGGCGCGGCGCTGGTCGTGCAGGGCTGGGCGGTGGCGACCGGCCTCGCCTATACGGGCGAGCAGAGCACCGCCCGCGAGGCGCGCCGCGGCATCTGGGCCGGGCCGTTCGAGATGCCGGCGAACTGGCGCGCGCGCCATCCGCGGGGCGCCGATTAAGCCGGCCGGCCCTTCCCACCGGAGGGCGCGAGGGAACGCCTGACGGCGCAGCCGCTTTCGCCGGCCGCGGCGCGTGCCTATCTAGGAGGCATGCCCGCTTCCCCCTCCGCCCGCATCGTCGATGTCCCGGCGCGCCGCGAAACGCTCGACGAGCTGCTGGCGCGGATCCGCGCCTGCCGGGTCTGCGTCGAGGCGCCGCTCGGCCGGCCGCTGCCGCACGCCCCGAATCCGGTGCTGCATGTAGGCCCGAAGGCGCGGCTGCTGATCGCCGGGCAGGCGCCGGGCACCAAGGTCCATGCCAGCGGCATGTCGTTCAACGACGCCTCGGGCGACCGGCTCCGCCAGTGGCTCGGCATCGACCGCGCGACCTTCTACGACGAGGACAGGGTGGCCATCGCCGCCATGGGCTTCTGCTTTCCCGGACAGGACGTCAAGGGCGGCGACCTGCCGCCGCGGCGCGAATGCGCGCGGCTCTGGCACGACCGGCTCTTCGCCGCGCGCCCGCCCTTCGGCCTCGTGGTCGCGGTCGGCAGCGCCTCGCAGAGCTATCATCTGAAGCGGCTCGGCCTCGGTGCCTATGCCGGCCTCTCGCTGACCGAGCGGGTGACGCGCTGGCGCGAGATCTTCGAGGCGCGGGAGGGCGAGCGCATCATGCCGCTGCCGCACCCCTCCTGGCGCAACACCGGCTGGCTGAAGCGCCACCCCTGGTTCGAGGCGGAGCTGGTGCCGGTGCTGCGGGCCGAGGTGGCGCGGCTGGTGTAAGCCGTCAGCGCGAGAGCGTCAGGTGCCGGTTCAGCCGGCGCTCCAGCACGTCCCAGATCCGGCGCACCAGCTCGACCATGATGAGGTACAGCAGCGCCGCCCACAGATAGACTTCCATGTCGTAGGAGCGCGAGAAGGCGAGGCGGGTCACGCCCATCAGGTCGTAGACCGTGATCACCGAGGCGATGGCGCTCGACTTGATCATCAGCACCAGTTCGTTGCCGAGCGGGCGCAGGCCGATCGCGATCGCCTGCGGCAGGATCACCTTGCGATAGGCCTGGTAGCGCGTCAGCCCGATCGCGCGCGCCGCCTCCATCTGCCCGATCGGCAGGCTCTCGATGCCGCCGCGCAGGATCTCCGCCTGGTAGGCGGCGGTGTTGAGGGTGAAGGTGAACACCGCGCAGTTGAAGGCGTCGCGGAAGAACCACCACAGGCCGATATCGGTGAGCTGGGGGCGGAACTGGCCGGCGCCGTAATAGACCAGGAAGGTCTGCGCCAGCAGCGGCGTGCCGCGGAAGAAGTAGGAATAGGTGAAGGAGGCGCGCGAGAGGAACTTGCCGCCCTCCACCCGCGCCACCGCCAGCGGCAGCGACAGCAGCGCGCCGAGGAACACCGAGAGCAGCACCAGCTCCAGCGTCACCTGTACCCCGTCGAGGAAGCGCAGGCCGTAGCGCTCCATCAGATCGACATTGAGGCCGAGGAGGCCCATCAGCCACAGGAAGCCGGTGCCGAGCGCGTCGAGCAGTGTCTGCATCAGTGGCCTCCCACCCGCTTGAAGCCGCGGGAGGCGCGCGCCTCCAGATGCACGAACACGGCGCTCGAGGCCGCCGAGAAGACGAGGTAGATGAGGCAGGCGACGAGGTAGAAGAAGAAGGGCTGCTTGGTCACGCCGACCGCGATCGCGGTCTCGCGCATCAGGTCGCTGATGGCGATCACCGAGACCAGCGAGGTGTCCTTCAGCAGCACCATCCAGTTGTTGGACAGACCCGGCAGGGCGACGCGCCAGAGCTGGGGGAAGGTGACGAGCCGGAACACCCGCCATCGCGGCAGGCCGAGCGCCGAAGCGGCTTCCTTCTGCCCGCGCGGCACCGAGCGGATCGCCGCCAGCAGCACCTCGCTGGAGAAGGCCCCCAGCACCAGGCCGAGCGCCACCACGCCGGCGACGAACTGGTTCACCTCGATATGCGCATCCTCGAAGAAGTAGCCGGCGACGCGGGTGAACAGCATCTGCCCGCCGTAGTAGACGATGAACAGCGTCAGCAGCTCGGGCAGGCCGCGGAAGATGGTGGTGTAGAAATTACCGAGGCCGCGCAGCAGCGGCGAATGGGAATCCTTGGCGAGCGCCACCGCCAGGCCGATGGCGATGCCCACGGGCAGCGTGGTGAGCGCCAGCTCGATGGTCAGCAGCGCGCCTTGCGCGATCTCGTCACCCCAGCCGTCCGGGCCGAAGGAGAGCAGGCCGAGCAGCTCCAGCATGAGGACGCATCCGCTCCACGATGGTCATGAGAGGGTGTGCCGTCCCGGGAGCCTCTCCGGAACGGCACCGTGCGGAGCGCGCGTCAGTAGACGCTGAAGGGGAAGTACTTGTCGTTGATCTTCTTGTAGGTGCCGTCGGCGAGGATCTCGTCGATCGCCTTGTTGAACATCGCGACCAGATCGGTGTCATCCTTGCGGATGCCGACGCCCACGCCCTCACCGAAATATTTCGGGTCCTTGTACTCGGCGCCGGTGAACTTGCAGCAGGCGCCTTCCTTCGAGTTCAGCCATTCGAGCAGCACCACCTTGTCGGCGAGCACCGCGTCGAGGCGGCCATTGGCGAGGTCGAGATTGGCCTCGTCCTGCTTGCCGTAGAGCTTTATCTCGGCGCCGGCCGGCCCGTAGATGTCCTCGAGGTAGTTGGAGTGGATGGTCGAGCCCTGGGCGCCCAGCACCTTGCCCTTCAGCGCCTCGGGCGAGGTGTCGGTGATCTTCGAATCCTTCGGCACCACGAAGCTTGCGGGGGTGTTGTAATACTTCTTCGAGAAGGCGATCTGCTTCTTGCGCTCCTCGGTGATCGACATGGAGGCGACGATCGCGTCGTACTTGCCGGCCAGCAGCGCGGGGATGATGCCGTCCCAGTCCTGCGCCACGAAGGTGCATTCCACCTTCATCTTCTCGCACAGCGCCTTGGCGATATCGATGTCGAAGCCCTTGATTTCGTTGTTTTCGATATAATTGAAGGGCGGGTAGGCACCTTCCGTGCCGATGCGGACGACCTTCCACTCCTTGGCGGAAGCGCCGCTGATGGTGGCGGCGACCAAGACGGCCGCGGCCGCGATACGGGTGACGAGGCTCATGCTTTTCCCCTCTGGAATTTGCTCAGGTGCCGGCGTGTTGTTCTTCTCCGGCAACTCATGCTGGCATTATTTCCGAATGTTGCGCAACGGGGTTGATGCATTCCTAGTCATATCGTCGAAGTGGTCGCCGATTGTGCAATGCGGTGGTCATAAACGGCCCCGATGAGGCGACGGGAGCGGCCGGGTTGACGCTTGCGGCCCGCTGGTGTCTCACCCACACGAGAGTTCAAGCAGGAGCGCAATAATGGCGACCGCAGACGAGGTTAAGGCACGGCTGGCGCAGGTTTCCGCGCCGGACGGCCGTCCGGTGACGCAGACCGGGACGCTGTCCGAGATCCTGGTCTCCGACGGCAAGGTCTACATGTCGATCACGGTCGACGCGGCCGAGGCGCAGGCCTGGGAGCCGGTGCGCGCGGCGGTGGAGCGCACCGTGCGCGGCACGCCCGGCGTGACCTCGGCGCTGGTCGCGCTAACCGCCGAGCGCAAGGCCGGCTCGGCGCCTGCCGGCGGCCCGGCCCAGCCGGCGCGCGTCTCCGGCACCGGCGGCCATGCCGGGCACGCGCATGCGGGCCACGCCCATGCCGCGCCGCGCCCGCCGGCCGATCCGCAGAAGGAATCCCCCGGCCTGCCGGGCGTCGGCGCCATCATCGCCGTGGCCTCGGGCAAGGGCGGTGTCGGCAAGTCGACGTTGGCGGCCAACCTGGCGCTCGGCCTCGCCTCGCTCGGCCTGAAGGTGGGCCTGCTCGACGCCGACATCTACGGCCCGTCGGTGCCGCGCCTGATGGGGCTGAAGGGCAAGCCGGACGTGCAGGGCAAGATGCTGCAGCCGCTGCGCTCCTGGGACCTCAAGGTGATGTCGATCGGCTTCCTCGTCGAGGAGGAGACGGCGATGATCTGGCGCGGGCCGATGGTGATGTCGGCGATCAGCCAGCTCCTGAAGGAGGTGGCGTGGGCACCGCTCGACGTGCTGGTGGTCGACATGCCGCCGGGCACCGGCGATGCGCAGCTCACCATGGCGCAGCAGGTGCCGCTCGCCGGCGCGGTCATCGTCTCGACGCCGCAGGACCTCGCCCTGATCGACGCCCGGCGCGGCATCGCCATGTTCCAGAAGGTGAACGTGCCGGTGCTCGGCGTGGTCGAGAACATGAGCTACTTCGTGTGCCCGCATTGCGGCACGCGCTCGGACATCTTCGGCCATGGCGGCGCGCGCCACGAGGCACAGCGGCTCGGCGTGCCGTTCCTCGGCGAGGTGCCGCTGCAGATGTCGATCCGCGAGACCTCCGACGCCGGCCTGCCGGTGGTGGCGACGAAGCCGGACAGCGCCGAGGCGGAGACCTACCGCACGATCGCCCGCGCGGTGCGCGACGCGCTCGCCGGCAAGCAGGCCGCCGCCCGCCCGGGGCCGCGGATCGTGGTCGAGGGCTGACGCGCCGCGCTCTGGCCCCCCAGGGGGCGGAAGCCGGGCGGTCTCTGGACCGAAGAGAAATGCCCGGCCGGAGCCGGGCATTTTCAAATCCTCCCCGCCGGAACGGGGCCGATGCGGCGCAGGTCGCTCAGTAAACCTTGCCCTGAAGATAGGCGGTGCCACCGCGCGGCCCGGTCGTGCTGTCGCTGTAGAACCACTGGCCGGGAGCGGTGCGGGTGGCGCTGCCCTGCCGCGTCGCGCGTTGATGCGCCGACCCTCGACAAAAGGCGCAGATGCGGGCGGTTGCGTCGGTTGCGGGGCTAGCGTAGGTCTTTCGCCAACAAGCGTTTGCGCCCGGATGCGATGAAGCAGAACCGGGCCCGTGAGGAACCCCGTTAAGGAGAGATGTTCTGATGAAGCGCCGTCAGTTTCTCGCTGCCGCCGGCACCGGCGTCGCGGCGACGACCCTTGCCGCCCCGGCGATCGCCCAGTCGGCCCCGGAAATCCGCTGGCGTCTCGCCTCCAGCTTCCCCAAGTCGCTGGACACCATCTATGGCGGCGCCGAAGTCATGTCGAAGATGGTCTCCGACCTGACGGACGGCAAGTTCCAGATCCAGGTCTTCGCGGCGGGCGAGATCGTCCCCGGCCTGCAGGTGCTCGACGCGGTGCAGAACAACACGGTCGAGATGTGCCACACCGTGTCCTATTACTTCGTCGGCAAGGACCCCACCTTCGCCGTCGCCGCCTCGGTGCCGTTCGGCCTCAATGCGCGCCAGCAGAATTCCTGGCTGTACGAGCACGGCGGCAATGAGCTCTTCAACGAGTTCTACGCCAACTACAACGTCTACGGCCTGCCCTGCGGCAACACCGGCACCCAGATGGGCGGCTGGTTCTCCAAGGAGATCAAGACCGTCTCCGACCTGCAGGGCCTGAAGATGCGCATCGGCGGCATCGCCGGGCAGGTGCTCTCCAAGCTCGGCGCGGTGCCGCAGCAGATCGCCGGCGGCGACATCTACCCGGCGCTGGAGAAGGGCACCATCGACGGCGCCGAATGGGTCGGCCCCTATGACGACGAGAAGCTCGGCTTCTACAAGGTCGCCAAGTTCTACTACTACCCCGGCTGGTGGGAGGGCGGCCCGACCATCCACGCCTTCGCCAATCTGCAGAAGTTCAACGACCTGCCGAAGCCCTACCAGGCGGCGCTGATCGCCGGCTCGACCTACGCCAACACCATCATGCAGGCGCGCTACGACGCCCAGAACCCGCCGGCGATCAAGCGCCTGGTGGCCAACGGCACGCAGCTTCGCCCCTATCCGATGGAGGTCATGGAGGCCTGCCTCAAGGCGACCAACCAGCTCTGGGGCGAGATTTCGGCCAACAACGCGAACTTCAAGAAGGTCATCGACAACATGCAGGCTTTCCGCAACGAGGAAAACCTGTGGTGGCAGGTGGCCGAATACACCTTCGACACCTTCCAGATCCGCACCCGTCCGCGCGGCTGAGCCTGCGCCCGCGACAGCAGATCCACCATGCCCGGCCTCGTGCCGGGCATGTCCGTTTCCGGTGCCGCGCGGCACCCCTCGAGCGCGGTTGCGCCGGCCGGCGCGAAGTGACAGGAAAAGCGCCATGAGCAAAGAAGCCGATGCCACGGGCCAGCCGCGCCCGGATCTCCCGCGCCACAACGACGCTTCGCACCAAGACGCCTCGCCTTCCACCGGGGGGCGTCTTCCCCGCCGCGCCTTCCTGCGCACGGCGGCGGCCGCTGCGCCGGCCACCCTGCTGGCCGCGCCCGCCATCGCCCAGAGCGCGCCGCAGGTGCGCTGGCGCCTGACCTCCAGCGTGCCCAAGGTGCTCGACGCGATCTTCGGCGCCAACGAGCTGGTCTCGAAATATGTGAGCGAGGGGACGGACGGGAAGTTCCAGATCCAGAACTTCGCCGCCGGCGAGATCGTGCCGGGCCTGCAGGCGCTCGACGCGGTGCAGAACGGCACCGTCGAGCTCGCCCAGACCCCGCTCTATTACTATGTCGGCAAGGACCCGAGCTTCGCCTGCTTCACCACCATGCCCTTCGGCCTGAACGCGCGCCAGCAGAACGCGTGGTTCTACCATGGCGGCGGGCGGGAGCTGCAGGACGAGGTGCTCGCCAAGTACAACCTCGTCGGCTTCCTCGGCGGCAATACCGGCACCCAGATGGGCGGCTGGTTCCGCAAGGAGGTGAAGAGCCTCGACGACTTCAAGGGTCTGAAGTTCCGCATCGGCGGCATCGCCGGGCAGGTGGTGGCCAAGCTCGGCGTGGTGCCGCAGCAGATCGCGCCGGCCGACATCTATCCCTCGCTGGAGAAGGGCACCATCGACGCCTGCGAATGGGTCGGCCCCTATGACGACGAGAAGCTCGGCTTCGTGAAGGTGGCACCCTATTACTACTATCCCGGCTGGTGGGACGGCGGACCGACCATGAACGTGGTGGTGAACCGCGCCAAGTGGAACGGCCTGCCCAAGTCCTATCAGGCGATCTTCGAGGCGGCGGTGGCCTATGCCAATGCCGACATGCTGGCCAAGTACGACGCCTTCAATCCGGCGGCGCTGCGCCGGCTGGTGGCCCAGGGCGCGCAGCTTCGCCCGTTCCCGCAGAGCTTCGTCGACGCCTCCTACACGGCGGCGAACGAGCTCTATGCCGAGATCGGCGCGAAGAACGCCGGCTTCAAGAAAATCATGGATTCGCTGATCGGCTTCCGCAACGAGGAATACCTCTGGTGGCAGGTCGGCGAATATCCCTATGACGGCTACATGATCCGCGCCCGCCAGCGCGGGTGAGGCGCGCGCCGGGAACGCCCGCTCTCCCGCGGGCGATCAGGGCGAGCCGTGCTGCTGCGCCGGCTCGCCCGATGCCTCCGGCCGCGGGACGGCCTTGCGGACCGGCGTGGCGCGGTGCTGGTGCATGGTGTAGAGCCCGCCGGCCATGATGAGCGCCATGCCCCCGATCGAGACCAGGTCCGGCATGTTGTTGAACATCAGCGCGCTCAGCCCCACCGAGCACACCACCGCGGCGTAGCGGTAGGGCGAGATGAGCGAGGGGTCGGCGCCGCGGAAGGCGGCGATGGTCAGCATGTGGCCGCACAGCAGCGACAGCGAACCGCCGAACAGATAGGCGATGGTCCACAGGTTCAGCGGCTGCCAGCTCTCGACCGCGCTGCCGCCGAAGCCGATCGCCATGCCGACCAGGGCGGTGGCGAGTGTGACCACCAGCGTCGGCACATGGGCGCCGATGCGCCCGGTCACGAAGTCGCGGGCCGAGATGAGCAGCGCCGAGGCGAGTGGCAGCAGCGCCACCGCGTTGAAGGCCGAGCTGCCGGGCTTGACGATCAGCATCACACCGAGGAAGCCGACGGCGACCGCCGCCCACTGTCCGGCGCCGATCCGCGCGCCGAAGGCCAGCACCGCCACCGCCATGGTGGCGAGCGGGGCGACCTGGAGGATCGCGGTCGCGTCGCCGATCGACATGGTGACGATCGCGGTGATGAACAGCACCGCGACGCAGGCTTCCGCCGAGGCTCGCGCCAGCACCCGCCGGTCCAGCACGTGGCGCACCGCCGGAAGCTGGCCGCGCCAGGCGATCAGCAGCAGCATCAGCACCGCCGCCATCGCCCCGCGCACGGCGAGGATCTCGGTCGGCGGGATGTAGGCGAGCGCCAGCTTGGACATGGCGTCGTTGGTCGAGAAGACCGAGGAGCCGGCGATCATCAGGAGGATGCCGCGGCGGTTGGCGGTGGGATCGTACATGGAGGGAGATGCCGGAGGGGTAATGCGGAAGTCAGGCCACGGAAAAGCGACGGAATGCGGGCGGGCGGCGGCGCGTGCTCAGTACTCCTCGCACGCGGCGTCGGTGACGGCGGCAAGGCGCCCCTCGCGACGCTCGATGGCCTGCGAGACCATGCACAGGCCGAGAGCGACCAGCGACAGCGTCGCGCCCATCCACGGCAGGTCCGCATAGCTCGCCCCGAGCGCGATCGCCGCGCCGCCGATCCACGCGCCGGCGGCGTTGCCGAGGTTGAAGGCGCCCTGGTTGAGGGTCGAGGCGAGGTTGGGCGCGCCGACCGCGGAATCGACCGCGCGGGTCTGGATCGGCGCCACCACGGCGAACACTAGGATGCTCCACACGAACACGGTCGGCACCGTCAATGCCGGGAACGGGCTCGCGAACACCATCACCACCAGTATGGCGGCGAGCCCGACGAAGATGCCCATCAGCGAGGGCATCAGCCGCCAGTCCGCGAGGCGCCCGCCCAGTATGTTGCCGATGGTGATGCCCACGCCGAACAGCAGCAGCACATAGGTCACGGTGTGCGGGGCGAGCCCGGTCACCTCGCGCAGCAGCGGCGCGATATAGGTGAAGACCACGAACAGGTTCGCCGAGGCCACCACGCTGATGAGCATGGTGATGAGCACCTGCGGGCGCTTCAGCACGCCGAATTCGCGCAGGATGTTGCCGGCCGCATGGGGAATGTCGCGCGGCACCCAGAGCGCGATCGCGCTGACCGCGAGGATGCCGATCAGCACCACCGCCCAGAAAGTGGAACGCCAGCCCAGCGCCTGGCCGAGCGCGGTGCCGAGCGGCACGCCCAGCACATTGGCGAGCGTCAGCCCGGCGAACATGAGCGCGATGGCGCTGGCGCGCTGCTTCGGCGGCACCAGGCTCGCGGCGACCACCGCGCCGATGCCGAAGAAGGCGCCGTGGCAGAAAGCGGTGACGACGCGCGCGCCCATCAGCAGCCAGTAGTCCGGCGCGATGGCGCAGAGGAAGTTGCCGACCACGAACACGCTCGCGAGCACCATCAGCGTCGCCTTGCGCGGCAGCGGGTTGGTAGCGATGGCGAGGATCGGCGCGCCGATCACCACGCCGAGCGCGTAGCCGGTGACGAGCATGCCCGCGGCCGGGATCGTCACGCCGAGATCGGCGGCCACTTCCGGCAGCAGTCCCATGATGACGAATTCGGTGGTGCCAATGCCGAAAGACGCCATGGCAAGGGCCAACAGCGGGAGCTGCATGGAAGGGACTCGCATTTTGCGGGGCGGGCAGTGCCTTGCTAGCACTGCGTCATGCACGCAGCTATGCACATCGCATTGCAATGCAGCAACAAAGCTTACGTAGGAGCTGCCATGCACCGATGGCGCAGCTTCGGCCGCGCTGTGCGATGCAGCGGAAAGGCGGCAGGTAATAGGCGGCAGCCGGCTGCCGGCGGGGCCCCGCGAGGGCGCTCAGCCGCCGGTGACGCTCATGTGCCGGCGCAGCGCCGGGGGGCGGCCGGGGCGGTCGATGACGAAGTCGTGCCCCTTCGGCTTCCGGAAGATCGCTTCGTCCAGCGCCGCGTGCAGGCGGTCGTCGCTCTCCGAGGCGCGCAGGGGCGCGCGAAGGTCCGCCGCGTCGTCCTGGCCGAGGCACATGTAGAGCGTGCCGGTGCAGGTGACGCGGACCCGGTTGCAGCCCTCGCAGAAATTGTGCGTCAGCGGCGTGATGAAGCCGAGCCGTCCGCCGGTCTCGGCGATCGAGACGTAGCGCGCCGGGCCGCCGGTGCGGAAGGCGATGTCGCTCAGCGTCCATTGCTGTTCGAGGCGCTCGCGCACGGTGGAGAGCGGCAGGTACTGGTCGAGCCGCTCCGCCCCGGTCTCGCCGAGCGGCATCACCTCGATCAGCGACATGTCCATGCCGCGGCCATGGGCCCAGCGGATGAGGTCGGGGATCTCGTCCTCGTTCTCGCCGCGCAGGGCGACCGCGTTCAGCTTCACATGGATGCCGGCGTCCTGCGCGGCGTCGATGCCGGCGAGCACCTTGCCGAGGTCGCCCCAGCGGGTGAGCGCCCGGAAGCGCTGCGGGTCCAGCGTGTCGAGCGAGACGTTGATGCGCTTCACCCCGCAATCGGCGAGCTCGCGGGCGAAGCGGGCGAGCTGCGAGCCGTTGGTGGTGAGCGTCAGCTCTTCCAGCGCGCCGGAATCGAGATGGCGTGAGAGCGAGCGGAACAGGGTCATCACGTCGCGCCGCACCAGCGGCTCGCCGCCGGTGAGGCGCAGCTTCCTCACCCCGCGCGCGACGAAGGCCGAGCACAGCCGGTCGAGCTCTTCCAGAGTCAGCAGCTCGGGCTTCGGCAGGAAGGTCATGTGCTCGGCCATGCAGTACACGCAGCGGAAGTCGCACCTGTCGGTGACCGAGACGCGCAGATAGCTCACCGCCCGGCCGAACGTGTCGACGAGCGGCGGGCGCGGGGCCTCGCGCTGGATCCGGTCGATGAGGGCTTCCTGGTTCGTCACTGCCTTCGCTCCCGTGGCGCTGCTAAGCGGCGCCCGTGTCTGACGTTTTTACCCGCTTGCCCCAGGGGTGCCAAGGCGGTGGCGCCTATGGGGCGATTACCGGAGCCACTTGACCATCACGTCGCGGTGAGAACCTTCCGGGGCGCACGTTTGCGCGTGCATGCCGGCGCGAGGCTTGGCGGGCGAACCCGTCGCCTCTATGTGGGGACGATGTGCAAAGGGGAAAGACCGCCGTGACCGATGCCTGGCCGACCGAGATCAAGGTTCACAAGGACCACAGCGCGCTGACCATCGCCTTCGAGGACGGCTCGAGCTTCACCCTGCCGGCCGAATATCTGCGCGTGGAGAGCCCCTCGGCCGAGGTGCAGGGCCATTCCGCGGCCGACCGGCAGCTCGTGGCCGGCAAGCGCGAGGTGCGCATCGCCGAGGTGATCCCGGTCGGCAATTACGCGGTGCGGCTCGTCTTCGACGACGGCCATTCGACCGGCATCTACACCTGGGACACGTTCCACGAGCTCGGCCGCGAGCAGGAGGCGCGCTGGACGCGCTACCAGCAGGAACTCGCCTCCCGCAACCTCTCGCGCGACACGCCTGGGACGGTGCGCCGGCACTGAGCCCGCGCGAGTCGAGGGCAGGACGGCCCCGCCGCCGGGAACCCGCACCGGGCGCCGGCGTCAAAGGCACCACTGTCAGAGGCGTCGGAGCCGAGGGCATCGGCCGGCAAGGAGGGCCGACGGCGAGGGGCGTGCCAGTGCCGGCACGCCGCCCAGTCTCCTACCTCAGCACGACCACCTTGGTGCCGACCCGCACGCGGTCGTAGAGGTCGATGACGTCGTCATTGGTCATGCGGATGCAGCCGGACGAGACGGCCTGGCCGATCGACTCCGGCTCGTTGGAGCCGTGGATGCGGTAGAGCGTGTTGCCGAGATAGAGCGCGCGCGCCCCGAGCGGATTATCGATGCCGCCGGGCATGTAGCGCGGCAGGTCCGGCCGGCGCCTCAGCATCTGCGGCGGCGGGGTCCAGCCCGGCCACTCGGCCTTGCGGCTGATGGTGTTCACGCCCGCCCAGCGAAAGCCGTCGCGCCCGACGCCGATGCCGTATTTCAGGGCCATGCCGTTGTCCTGCACGAGATAGAGCCGGCGCTCGCCGGTGTTCACGATCACCGTGCCGGGCCCGTATTTGCCGTCATAGCGCACGAGCTGGCGGCGGATGGAGGAGGCACCGCCGGGCCCGTTGCCGAAATCATACGGCTTGGCAAACAGTCCGAAGAAGAACCCCTCCTCGGCGCTGGCCGGCGAAGTGCCCGCCCAGGTTGCGCCGGCAAGCAGAGCGGCGACGGCGAGGGCGGCAAGTCGATTCAGTCGCATCGTAAGCCCCTACGAAATCCAGTTCCCTGTTGCGCGGCCGGAACGACCGGCCGGCCCCGTGCAACGCCGAGGACTTTAGTCTTTCCGGCGCGTAAAGGGCAAACAACGGCCCGGTGATGACGTTACGGCGCCGTTTCGGCGATGCCTATGGCGACGCGGCCACAGGGGGAGGGGAACTGGCCCCGCAGGCGGGCGCCAAGTTTTCGGGCCGTTACGGTTTCAAGCGTCGGCTCGGGAGAGCACTCCCTTCACACGGGAGGGGTCGCAGGTTCGACCCCGAAATGCGGCCCCGCTCTTCCCACGCCACGTAACGTCCTGATTGATTCCGTCAAAAATTCCGCCCGGCGCAGTCGTTCGTATACGTTTCAACGGCCTGATGTAAGAAATCGATGCTTTCGCGGTTCCATGTGCAGAGCAGGCGGTTGGTGAATGACCCGAAATCATATTTGAGGACTAGAGAAGAATTGGTCTGGACCGGACACCCCATGTGTGATGAAAGCAAAATGGGGGCTAGGGGGTTGTCGACGATGCGCTTGGATGGGCTCACATCAAAAAGATTTTTAGTTGGGGAAAAGACCGATAAGCTCGCGCCGCTTACGGGCTTGCGTTTTTTTGCAAGCGCGGCGATTGTTTATTTTCATATTCAGGGAAGCTACGGCACTGAGCGGATTTCATTTCCGCTGGCAAATGGCGTGATGCTGTTCTTTGTGCTGTCTGGATTTATTATAACCTATGTATATCCAGAACTTCCGGATCAAAAAGTAGTCATCCGATATCTCACGGCGCGATTCGCGCGTATATGGCCGTTGCACCTGACCTGCTTTTTTCTAACAATTATCCTTTATATCGGGTGGCAAGGCTCGCCAGAACAGACAAAAAATGCCGTCATCAACGTTCTATTGCTTCACGCATGGGTTCCGTTTCTCAGTGTGATATTTTCATTCAATAGCGTGAGCTGGACGATATCGGTTGAAGCCTTCTTCTACGTGATGTTTCCATTGCTGATCGCCAATTTCGGCCGCACGTGGATCTGGAAGCTGTCATTCGCCTTCGGGCTCGGGCTGATGATGTGCGCGATTACGGCCTATGCTGGCGTTCCTATCTCGGGTGGGCCGAACCAAGTGATCGGCACGACGCTTCTGAGCGTCAATCCGCTGGCGAGGTTGTTCGAATTCATCTCCGGCATGTGCTGCTGCCTTGCCTGGCGCCGCTACGGCCACCTGATGCCGCGATCCTTCGCGGCGGCCTCGGTGATCGAGGTGGCTTTGATCGCTTTCATGCTGTGGTACGGGCTGAATGTCAGCGCGGTGTCCTGGGCGATCGGACAGGCCACCTTTCCGCCATTCGGGTGGTGGCTGAATTTCGGCCCGGCGCTTCTGCCCTGTGCGGTGGCGCTGATCTTCGTTTTGGCATCCGGGCATGGCGTCGTGGGCTGGGTGCTTGGGACGCGTCCGCTGGTGTTTCTGGGAGAGATTTCATTCGCGACCTACATGGTCCACCAGATCGTCCAGAACAGCTTCACGTATCACTTCAGCGCGCTGCAGGGGATGCCGTCCTGGCTGGCGCTTCCGACCTACTTGCTGACGACTTTCATCGCATCGACGGTGCTGTTCCTGGTGGTCGAACGACCGGCGCGCAACTGGATCACCGGCCGCAGCCGGCTTCGGCGTCCGATCGGACAAGAGGCGATGGCCGCCCCTTAAGAGGATGGCAGAGGAATTGCTCGTCCTCGCGGCATTGCTGATCCGCTCGCCTCGATTGAGTTCAGTTTCGCCCCGGTCTCCTCCGGGAAGATGGGTTTCTTTTTGTTTTTGATCCACTTTGGGTTGGATGATATCTCAATTTAAATAAACGCATAAAGGAAATGCCCTATGGACAACGCCTCGGCTCCGGTTCGTGTTCTCGAAAAATGTAGCGATACAAATTTTTTCGAGCATGGCTATATCCAGATGAATCCTGACATTAAGAGTTATGTCGAAAATGGCGGTGATGCCGAGGGCCATTTTCGCCAGTATGGTGTGAATGAAGTAAGATTTCAATTTACCCGAGAATTTTCTGAGTACATGGAAAGTGACGCACTTTCGCATAAATATGATAGATACAAGAAATTATTGGGTCTTGGAGATGCAGGTCACGTATATTTGCGAAATGAATTATCATTCCCGGTGTCCGTGTCTGAAGATCACTACAAACTGAGTGATTATCTTGCGGAAAGCGCAAATGACAGCTTTCCGCCGTTTCTAAAAGATATTGAAGATAATCCTGATGGGATTTTCATGGACCTCGGGTGCGGTCTCCGCAAGGAGGTCTATCCTAACTGCATATATGTCGAGGTTTATCCGTCTACGACTGCAGATATTGTCGTTGGTACCGAATGTCGGTACCCGTTTCCTGACAATACGTTCGATGCCATCGGCTGCTTCTCCGTACTGGAGCACACCAAAAACCCCTGGTCGGTCGCGCGCGAAATCCATAGGATGCTGAAGCCCGGTGGCCGATGCTACATCGACTGGCCATTCCTCGCTCCGGTGCATGGGTACCCGTCGCACTACTTCAATGCGACGCGAGAAGGCTTGAAGCTCGCGTTCGGCGACGGCTTCGAGATCGACGATTGCCGGAGCTGGCATAGCCAAGGTCCTGACTATTCGATCAACTGGATTCTGAACAGCCTCGTAAAACAACTTCCGCCTGAAGAGCGGGACTTCGTTTCCGGCCTCTCGATTGGCGAACTGATGTCGGCGCAGCCCCAGGGGAATCTGTGGAAACGGATTCTGGGCTCCCTCCCTGAGAGCGTGATCGAAGAGCTAGCCGCAGGGAACTCGCTGATAGCGACGAAGACCCTTTAGGCTGAGCCACGGATCGCTCGCTACGCTTAACCTCGGCTCCAATTTGAGGGACAGGCCTCCACTCCTCCGTATTGACCGCTGCTGGGGCCGCAATCGACCGCTCGAGGAGATACTCACGTGCTCGCCGTCGCAAGCGCGTGAGCATCTCCGCTTGGGGCATAGATCGTGGCGGAGAGCGTTGTGGTCAGGCTCCACCTTGTCCGCAAGCATCTCCTGATCAAGCTGAGCCGTCCGTCGATAACCTTCGCCTTGACGCCCCGCCCACAGATCGAAACTCTCTTTCGGCGGGCCACCTACCACCGGCGGATGATTACGCACGATGCGGTCACTCGAGGTCCTGGGTCACATCACCGAACCGACCAAGCTCGACGGCGCCGACGCGGCGGACGTCGGATTGTCGCTTGCGGAAGTATGGCGTGACGCGCAGTCGCCCTGGCCGCGCGAGGTGACGCGATCGTGGGGGCGGAATGGTGGGCGATGCAGGGATTGAACCTGCGACCCCTCCCGTGTGAAGGGAGTGCTCTCCCGCTGAGCTAATCGCCCGCCCGGGCCCGAACGCGTCGGGCCGTCCGTCTTGCGGCGGCAGGATTTAGTGTGCCGGCCTTGCCGGTGTCAAGCGCGCTGCGCGCGATCAGCCGCCGGCGAGCAGCCGATCCACCGTTTCCGCCAGCATGTCGTAGTGTCGGATCAGCGCGTCGCCGCCCAGTTCCTCGGCCGGCGTCTCGGTGTAGCCGAAGGGAACCACGATCACCGGCACGCGGGCGTTCTTGGCGGTCAGCACGTCGGTCATGCTGTCGCCGACCATGACGGCGCGGCGCACGTCGCCCCCCGCGCGCTCCACCGTGCCGATGAGATGGCCGGCGTCGGGCTTGTAGACCGGGAAGGTGTCGGCGCCGGCGATCACCTTGAAGCGGCTCGACAGGTCGAGCCGGTCGAGCAGCAGGCGCGAGAGGTGCTCCAGCTTGTTGGTGCACACCGCGAGCACGTGGCCGCGCGCCTCCAGCTCGTCGAGCGCGGCGATGAGGCCGGGGAAGGGGCGCGAGGAATCGGCGATGTGATCAGCGTAGTGCTCGAGGAAGCGCGCATAGAGCCCTTCGAACGCATCCGGCTCGACCGAGATGCCGGCGGCGTCGAGCCCGCGGCGTACCAGCGCCTTGGCGCCGGCGCCGATCATCCGGCGCGTCTCCTCGCGCGGCAGCGGCGGGGCGCCGGCAACCTCGAGGATGATATCGAGCGTGTCGAGCAGGTCCGGCGCGGTGTCGACCAGCGTGCCGTCGAGGTCGAAGGCGATGACGGCGGGACGGGAGGAGAGGGTGGAGGCGGAAGTTGAGGTCATGGCGGTATCCGGGATCGAGGAACGAAAAAAGGTGGACGCCCGGGCCGCGAAACGGGCTTATGTCCTATGGCCTACAATCCTGCCGCTTTTGCTGTCCAGCGTGCCGCGTCCATCGGGCGCATGCGTGGGGCGGAAGCCGATGGTAATCGAGGCGATGCTTTCGGGAGTGCATCTTAATGACGTCGACGACCCGACCCCATTTTCATGGCGCCGGATACGGCCTTTGCGCGGCATTGGCGATCGGCCTCGCCGTGGCGGCGATGACAGCCGCTGCGCCGTCCGCCTACGCGCAGGCTCCCGCAGGCGGCAACGAATCGCCCTCCACCGCCACTTCGCCGGCCGAGCCCGCCCCGTCGACCGGGCAGGGCGCGCCCGATCCCGCCCCGTCCGCCGCGGCGGAAGCGGGGCCGGGGATGGAGCCGGGGCCCTATGTGTTTGGCTCGCCGCCCTCGGCGCAGGCCAACCGCCTCTATTCGGTGAACGTGCGCACCGGCGAGGTCAGCGCCTGCCAGTTCGAGCGGCCCGAGGGCAGCGTCATCGGCGTCACCAAGTGCTTCCCGCGTGACAGCAGCGCCGGACCGTCCGAAACCGGCACCTACGACCTGATCTCCACCCGCTATTCGGGCGAGACCGGCATCTTCCGGGTCAATGCCGAAACCGGGCAGATGAGCGTGTGCTACGTGCGCGACATGCCGAAGGAAGGCGGGGGCACCGAGCCCTCGGTAGTGTGCACCAAGGCCTCGCACTGACGCCTCCGGCCCGCGCCCGCGTCGCCGCCGGCTTGCCGCGGCGGCGTTTCGGCGCTAGCACCGGCTAGAACCGTTCGACCGAGAGCTTCCAGATCGCCATGTCCGACGCCGAGACGCTGAAACGCCAGGCCGCCGCCCGCGCGCTGGAGCATGTGCGCTCCGGCATGAAGCTCGGGCTTGGCACCGGCTCCACCGCCAAGCACTTCGTCGAGCTGCTCGCCGAGCGCGTGGCGCAGGGGCTGGAAGTGGTGGGCGTGCCGACCTCGGAGGCGACGCGCGCGCAGGCCGAGAGCCTCGACGTGCCGCTCGGCACGCTGGACGAATATCCCGCGCTCGACCTCGTCGTGGACGGCGCGGACGAGGTCGGGCCGGACCTCACCCTGATCAAGGGCGGCGGCGGGGCGCTGCTGCGCGAGAAGATCGTCGCCTCGGCGGCCGCTCAGATGATCGTGATCGCCGACGCCTCGAAGAAGGTGCCGACGCTCGGTACCTTTCCGCTGCCGATCGAGGTGGTGGATTTCGGCGTCGCCGCCATCCGCCGCGGGATCGAGAAGGCGGCGCGCCGCGCCGGCTGCCAGGGCCTTCTGACCTTGCGGCGGCGGCCGGACGGCCATGTTTTCGTCACGGATCAGGGACACCTCATCCTCGACGCCGCGTTCGGCGTCATCCCCGATCCGGCCGCGCTGGCCGCGTGTCTGGCCGATGTGCCGGGCGTCGTGGAGCACGGCCTCTTCATCAATCTGGCGAGCCGCGTCATCCTCGCGGGCGCCGACGGCGTGACGGTCCTCGACCGCGCGTGACAGATTCGTCAGGGAGATATTTCATGCCGGTTGCCTTTGCAGGACGTTGCGGCGCGCGGTGGCTGGCCGGTCCCGGCCTCGCCGCCTTGGTCATCTTGGCGACGCCGGCGGCGGCGCAGCAGCCCGCGCCGTTCAAGATGGGGCAGGCCGAGGCCCCGGCGGCGGCTCCCGCGCCCGAGCCGAGCGCCGAACAGCTCAAGCTCGCCAACGAGCTGCTGGTCGCCAATGGCGAGGCCTCGAGCTTCGATTCGCTCATTCCCGGCGTCATCGAGCAGGCCGCCGGCAGCTTCGTGCAGGCCAATCCGGACCTGATCCGGGACCTGCGCGAGGTCGCCCAGCAGCTCGTGCCGCAATATGAGAACCGCCGCGCCGAGATCATTCAGATCCTCGCCCGCACCTATGCGGCGCAGTTCTCGGTCGACGAGCTGAACCAGCTCCTGACCTTCTACCGCTCGCCGGTCGGCCACAAGCTGGTGGCCAAGCGCCAGCAGATCCTCGACGACGGCCTGCGCAACATCCAGGCCTGGAGCGTCAAGCTCTCGCAGGAAGTCGAGGGCCGGGTGCGCGCGGAGATGAAGAAGCGCGGCTTCACCATCTGACGATGATCCCCGGCGCGGGTTCCCGCTCTGAAAATGCAAACGCCCGGCGCGAGCCGGGCGTTTTGTTTTGGCGGGGGCAGCCTTGGCGGGATCAGTCCTCGTCGGCGCCGACCGGGGCGCGATGGCCGGTGATGAGATAGAAGATCAGCGGCCCGAACAAAGCGAGCGCGGACAGCGCGTAGAGCGTCAGCGCGATCGGGCTCTGGAACAGCACGATCGGGTCGCCGACGCTGATGGCCAGCGCCCGGCGGAGCTGCTGCTCGGACAGCGGGCCGAGGATGAGCCCGACCACGACCGGCGCGATCGGGTAGTCGTAGCGCCTGAGCACATAGCCGAGCAGGCCGAAGATCAGCAGCATGCCGAGCTCGACCAGCGAGGGATTCGCCCCCAGCGTGCCGAGCGTGGCGAACACCAGGATGCCGCCATAGAGCCAGGGGCGCGGAATGGCGAGCAGGCGCACCCACAGCCCCACCAGCGGCAGGTTGAGGACGAGCAGCATGCCGTTGGCGATGAACAGCGAGGCGATCAGGCCCCAGACAAGGTCCGGGTTGGAGGTGAACAGCAGCGGGCCGGGATTGAGGCCGTATTGCTGGAAGCCGGCGAGCATGATCGCGGCCGTCGCCGAGGTCGGCAGGCCCAGCGTGAGGAGCGGCACCAGCACGCCGGCCGCCGCAGCGTTGTTGGCCGCCTCCGGCCCGGCGACGCCCTCGATGGCGCCGTTGCCGAACTCGTCCGGCTTGCGGCACAGGCGCTTCTCCAGCGCGTAGGAGAGGAAGGTCGGGATCTCCGCCCCTCCCGCCGGCATGGCGCCGATCGGGAAGCCGAGCGCGGTGCCGCGCAGCCACGGCCACCAGGAGCGCCGCCAGTCCTCCCGGTTCATGAACACCGAGCCCTTCACCGGCTCGATCACCTCCTCGGCGCGAAGGCCGGCGGCGGCGACCGACAGCGTCTCGCCGATGGCGAACAGCGCCACTGCGAGCGTCGTCACCTCGACGCCGTCGAGCAGGTCCGGGATGCCGAAGGACAGCCGCGCCTGCCCGCTCTGCAGGTCGATGCCGACCAGGCCGAGGGCGAGGCCGATGAACAGGCTGGTGAGCCCGCGCGTCACCGAGGAGCCGAAGGCGGCCGAGACGGTGGTGAAGGCGAGGATCATCAGCGCGAAATAGTCCTCCGGCCCGAAGGAGATGGCGACGTCGACCACGGTGGGCGCCACCAGCGCGAGGCCGATGGTGGCGATGGTGCCGGCGACGAAGGAGCCGATGGCCGAGGTCGCCAGCGCCGGCCCGCCGCGCCCGGCGCGGGCCATCTTGTTGCCCTCCAGCGCGGTGACGATCGAAGCGCTCTCGCCGGGCGTGTTGAGCAGGATCGAGGCGGTCGAGCCGCCATACATGCCGCCATAGTAGATGCCGGCGAACATGATGAGCGAGCCGGCCGGGTCGAGCTTGAAGGTGATCGGCAGCAGCAGCGCGACGGTGAGCGCCGGGCCGATGCCCGGTAACACGCCGACCGCGGTGCCGAGCATGACGCCGGCGAAGGCGAAGAGCAGGTTCATCGGCTGCAGGGCGACGACGACGCCGTGGCCGAGGGCGGCAAAGGTTTCCATGGCAGCCGGCCCTCAGAACAGCCGTTCGATCGGCCCGGCGGGCAGCGAGAGCTGCAGGCCCTTGGCGAAGATCAGGTAGATGACGAGGCACATGGCCGTGCCGGCGAGGAAATGCGCCCAGACCGGGCCGCGGCCGAAGCCCTTCGCGGTGGCCGCGAACAGCCAGCCGGTGGCGATGGAGAAGCCGAGGAAGGGCAGCAGGATGATCTGCCCGATCAGGCCGCCCAGCACCCAGGCCATGGGCACCGGCTCGTCGCGCAGGCGCTCCAGCGCACCCTCGCGGATGGCCTCGACCGCCGTCGCCACCGCCAGCAGGGCGAGGCCGCCGGCGATGATGGTCGGGAAGGCGGCGGGGCCGATGGCCGAATAGACGTTGATCTGGGAGAGGCGCCAGGCGTCCCAGCCGACCACGAGCGCCAGCAGGGCGAGGCCGAAGGCGATGGCGAAGCCGGCCTTGTCGGCGCCCCTGCGCGCGGACCTGTCAGGGGAAGGGGTGTTGGGATCGCTCATCGCGCATCTCCGGGCAGCAGCCGAGGCGATCTCCCCCGCGGCCGGTCCGGCGCGGGGGAGGAGGCGTGCGTTCAGGCGGGAAGTCGGCTCACTGGGCGAGGCCAATATCCTTCAGGATCGTCTTGGTCGCCGTGATGTCCTTGGCGAGCTGCTCCTCGAAGTCGGCGCCGGCGAGATAGGTGTTGGCCCAGCCCTTCTGCGCCAGCATGTCCTTCCAGCCCTGCGAGTTGACCATCTTGGCGATGGTGTCGTTGAGCGCCTTCTTCTGCTCGGGCGAGATGCCCGGCGCGGCGGCGACCATGCGCCAGTTCTGGATCTCGACGTCGACGCCGCTCTCCTTGAAGGTCGGCACGTCCTTGGCCTCGGGCAGGCGCTCGGCGCTGGAGACGCCGAGCAGGCGCAGCTTGCCGGCCTTGGCCTGGGCGTCGAACTCGGACAGGCTGGAAATGCCCACCGTGACCTTGCCGCCGAGGATCGAGGCCAGCGATTCGCCGCCGCCCGAGAAGGCGATGTAGTTCACCTTGGTCGGGTCGACGCCGATCGCCTTGGCGATCAGGCCGGCGGTGATGTGGTCGGTGCCGCCCGCCGAGCCGCCGGCCCAGGAGACCTTCTGCGGGTTGGCCTTGAGCGCCGCGACGAGGTCTTCCATCGACTTCAGCGGCGAATCCGCCGGCACCGCGATGGCCTCGTACTCGCCGGTGAGGCGGGCGATCGGCGTCACCTGGTCGAGCGTGACCGGCGACTTGTTGGTGATGATGGCGCCCACCATGACGTAGCCGCCGACGATCAGCGCGCTCGGGTCGCCCTTGTCGGCGTTGACGAACTGGGCGAGGCCGATGGTGCCGCCGGCGCCGGGCACGTTCATGACCTGGACGTTGGACACGATCTTCTCGCCCTGCAGCACCTGCTGCATGGCGCGCGCGGTCTGGTCCCAGCCGCCGCCGGGAGCGGCCGGCGCCATGATCTTGAGCTCGTCGACCTGGGCCGAGGCGGCGCCGAACGGAAGGGCGAGCGCCGCCGCAAGCAGCGCTCCGCGGACGATATGCTTCATCGTTTCCTCCAAGGGATGTTCGCGGTGCGATGAACGCTACGACACCGCGCTTTATTACTTCACGCAGTTCGGGAAGCTAGAGCGCGGCACAGGCGGTGTCGAGTTCCACGGAAGGCTAAGAGAAACGCTCGGCAGCCATGCATCGGCTTGACGCGGGCGCCGCGCGGGGCGACATGCCCCCTACCCAGCCGCAACGCCGGCGGGGAGCCGAGGATGGAGAACCGGGCCATGCAGAAGTTCGACGTCGATCTGTTCGTCATCGGGGCCGGCTCGGGCGGCGTGCGCGCGGCCCGCATCGCCGCCGGCCACGGGGCGAAGGTGAAGGTCGCCGAGGAATTCCGCGTCGGCGGAACCTGCGTGATCCGCGGCTGCGTGCCCAAGAAGCTGTTCGTCTATGCCGCGCGCTTCGCCCACGAATTCGCCGACGCAGCCGGCTTCGGCTGGACGGTGGAGGGTACGCGCTTCGACTGGCCGACGCTGATCGCCAACAAGGACAAGGAGATCGCCCGGCTCGAGGGTGCCTACGGCACCAATCTCGACCGCTCCGGCGTCGAGGTGGTGCGCCAGCGCGCGGTGGTCGAGGAGCCCAACGTCGTGCGGCTCGCCGACGGCACGCGGGTGAGCGCGCGCATCATCCTGATCGCCACCGGCGGCCATCCCAATCTCGGCCTCGACATGCCCGGGCGCGAGCTCGCCATCACCTCCAACGAGATCTTCAACCTCGCGCGCCTGCCGGAGGCGATCGTGATCCAGGGCGCCGGCTACATCGCGCTCGAATTCGCCTCGCTGCTCGCCGGGCTCGGCGCCAAGGTGACGGTGGTGCATCGCGGCGACAAGCTGCTGCGCGGCTTCGACGAGGAGATACGCACCCGGCTCGCCGAGGAACTGGCGCAGCGGGGCATCGACTTCGCCTTCGGCGCCTCGATCGACGGCATCTACGCCGAGGGCGGGCGCAAGCGCGTGCGCATCAATGACGGGCGCGACCTGTTCGCCGACGAGGTGATGCTCGCCATCGGCCGCACGCCCAACACGACCGGGCTCGGCCTCGACAAGGTCGGCGTCCACCTCACCGAGAACGGTGCCATCACGGTGGACGATACCGGGCGCACAAACGTGCCCTCGATCTACGCCGTGGGCGACGTGACCGACCGCGTGAACCTGACGCCGGTGGCGATCCGCGAGGGCCACGCCTTCGCCGATTCCGTGTTCGGCGGCAGCCCGTGGTCGGTGAACTACGACGTCATTCCGACCGCCGTGTTCACCGAGCCGGAGATCGGCACGGTCGGGCTCACCGAGGAGCAGGCGCGCGCGCAGGGGCGCCGGCTCGACATCTACAAGACCGATTTCCGCCCGCTCAAGGCGACGCTGTCGGGCAGCCAGTCGCGCACCTTCATGAAGCTGATCGTCGACCAGAAGGACGACCGGGTAATCGGCATGCACCTCATCGGCGAGGCGGCGGGCGAGATGACCCAGCTCGCCGCGGTCGCGATGAATGTCGGCGCCACCAAGGCCGATTTCGACCGCACCATGGCGCTGCATCCTTCCTCGGCCGAGGAACTGGTGACGCTGCGCGGCCGGCACAGCTCCAGCGACCCGATCCCCGAGGCCTCGGCCGAGGCGACGCCGGCGATCTGAGCACCCCAGGCGCCGGGCGGACGGCGCGCCGCGCGAGATGCGAAAGCGCGCGTGCGCCGGTGCAATGCAGCCGCGCGCCGCATGGCTGGCTTTCGCGCGAGGCTTGGGTGTATAAGGCCGGCCTTTCCCGCGCGGGAGGAGCCGCGCGGCCGTGCCGTGATCAGGAGGCGAAAATGTCTGAACGCTGGACGCCGGATAGCTGGAGGGCGTTGCCCATTCAGCAGGTCCCGGACTATCCGGACACCGAGGCTTTGGCTTCGGTGGAGCGTCAGCTCGCCTCGTTTCCGCCGCTGGTTTTTGCAGGTGAGGCCCGCCGCCTGAAGCGCGAGCTCGCGAAGGTCGCCAACGGGCAGGCCTTCCTCCTCCAGGGCGGCGACTGCGCCGAGAGCTTCCACGAGCATTCGGCCGACAACATCCGCGATTTCTTCCGTGTCTTCCTGCAGATGGCGGTGGTGCTGACTTATGCCGGCGCCTCGCCGGTGGTGAAGGTCGGGCGCATCGCCGGACAGTTCGCCAAGCCGCGCTCGGCGCCGACCGAGACCGTGAACGGGGTCGAGCTGCCGTCCTACCGGGGCGACATCGTCAACGACATCGCCTTCACGCCGGAAGGGCGCATTCCCGATCCGCGCCGCCAGCTCGAGGCCTATCGCCAGTCGGCGGCGACGCTCAACCTGCTGCGCGCCTTCGCCACCGGCGGCTATGCCAACCTTGCCAACGCGCATCAGTGGATGCTCGGCTTCGTCAAGGACAGCCCGCAGTCGAGCAAGTACCAGGCGCTCGCCGATCGCATCACCGAGGCGCTGGACTTCATGCGCGCCATCGGCGTCGATCCGGAGAGCCACCCGGAGATGCGCGCCACCGATTTCTTCACCAGCCACGAGGCGCTGCTTCTCGGCTATGAGGAGGCGATGACGCGCGTGGATTCGACCACGGGCGACTGGTACTCGACCTCGGGCCACATGATCTGGATCGGCGACCGCACGCGCCAGATCGACCACGCCCATGTCGAGTACTGCCGCGGCGTGAAGAACCCGCTCGGCCTGAAGTGCGGCCCGTCGCTGAAGCCGGACGACCTGATCCGCCTCATCGACACGCTGAACCCGGACGACGAGGCCGGCCGGCTGACGCTGATCGCCCGCTTCGGGGCCGACAAGGTGGGCGACCACCTGCCGGCGCTGGTGCGCGCGGTGAAGCGCGAGGGCCGCACCGTGGTGTGGTCGTGCGATCCCATGCACGGCAACACCATCAAGTCCCCCTCCGGCTTCAAGACCCGCCCCTTCGACCACATTCTGGGCGAGGTGAAGGACTTCTTCGCCGTCCACGCGGCGGAGGGCACCTATGCTGGCGGCGTGCATCTGGAGATGACCGGCCGCAACGTCACCGAATGCACCGGCGGCGCGCGGGCGATCTCGGATGCGGACCTGAAGGACCGCTACCACACCTATTGCGATCCGCGCCTCAATGCCGAGCAGGCGATCGAGATGGCGTTCCTGGTCGCCGAGCTCCTGAAGCAGGAGCACGCCGGCCGCGAGCGGCCGGTGATCGCGGCGGCGGAGTGAGACTTTCCCGTCGGGCCGGTGACGGCCTGACGGGAACCGGATGCGGGCACAGGCAGGGGCGGCTGGCGGGTGCGTATCGTCTTCGACGTTTCCGATGTGATCATCCAGATCCACAGCGGCAACAATGTCGGTGGCATTCTGCGGGTGGTGACGCGGCTTATGCGTCACGCCCGCGACCATGACGTCGACGGGCGGCTGGAGTTCATCTTCTACCACCCGCGGCGCCGCGCCTTCGTCGGCATCGACCCCGAATTCTTCTTCGACGCGCTCGGCGAGCGGGTAGATGTGGTCGACAACGCGCTCGACCTGCGCGGCGTGCTGTTCTCGGTGAACCACGCCAAGTACCGCAAGCGCCCGCTGCGCGCCTTCACCCACAAGGTCGAGCGCCGGCTCAAGCACATGGCGAAGCTGTGGCGCGAGCCGGAGCCGAAGATGGACCGGCCCAAGGGCTGGGCGCTGCGCCCGTGGGACCTCGGCGCCGAGAAGGTGCGCGTCGCCCTGCTCGGCATGGCCTGGAACGTGCGCGACCAGAGCCGCCGCCTCGCCGAGCTGCAGAAGCGCGGCGACGTCGAGGTGGTGCTGCTGGTGCACGACCTCATCCCCATCGTCGCGCCCGCGATCCACGAGATGAACCAGCAGTTTGCCGACTGGTTCGCCGAAGTGGTCGGCGTCACCACGCGCTTCCTCGTCATCTCCGACTATACCGGCCAGGACGTCGCCGCCACCGTGCCCAAGCTCGGCGGGCGGGTGGAGTGGATCCGCCGCGTGCCGCTGGCGCACGAGTTCGACGTGAGCGAGGAGGGCCCGCTGCCGGCCGAGTTCCCGAACGGCTTCGTGCTCTCGATCGCGCCGCTCGCTTTGCCGCGCAAGAACCTCTGGATGCTCATCAAGGCGTGGGAGAAGCTGCTGGAGCGGGTCGGCCCCGAGCTGCTGCCGACGCTCGTGCTGGCCGGCGCGCACGGCAAGAAGGCGCGCGAGTTCGAGGAATACATGGCCGCGCGGCCCGCGCTTGCGCCCCATGTGCTGCTGCTCGAGCGCCCGAAGGACCGGACCATCACCGCGCTCTACCGGCACTGCCTGTTCACGGTCTATCCGAGCGTGTTCGAGGGCTGGGGCCTGCCGGTTGGCGAGGCGGCGTGGTTCGGCAAGCTGTGTGTCGCCTCCAACGCGACCTCGATCCCCGAGGTGGTCGGGCCGGCGGCGGATTATTTCGACCCGGCCGACCTCGACGAGATGGTGGCCAGGCTGGAGCGGCCGATCCGCGACCGGGCCTATCTCGCGGCGCGCGAGAAGGACGTCGCAGGCGTCGAGCTGCGCCGCTGGGAGGACGTCGCGCGCGATCTCGTCGTCGCGCTCGAGGCGCCCTGAGATCGCGGCGCCGCGCCGCGCGCGATCGATTGCCCAGAAGAGGCCTTGGCGCTAAACCTCCGCCCATGTCCGAAGCTCCCGCCGACCAGCTCCTCATCGCCTTCGCGCAGCTCAATCCCACGGTCGGCGACATCGCCGGCAATGTGGAGAAAGCCCGCGCCGCCCGCGCGCTCGCGGCCGAGCAGGGGGCGGATCTCGTCCTGTTCACCGAGTTGTTCATCTCCGGCTACCCGCCCGAGGACCTGGTGCTGAAGCCGTCCTTCCAGGCCGCCTGCCGGCAGGCGGTGGAGCGGCTCGCCGCCGAGACCGCCGATGGCGGCCCGGCCATGCTGGTGGGTACGCCCTGGGTCGACGGCGGCAAGCTCTACAACGCCGTGGCGCTGCTGGAGGGCGGGGCGGTCTCGACGCTGCGCTACAAGGTGGACCTGCCCAATTACGGCGTGTTCGACGAGAAGCGCGTCTTCGCCACGGGGCCGATGCCGGGGCCGATCCCGTTCCGGGGCGTGCGCATCGGGGTGCCGATCTGCGAGGACATCTGGTCGGAGGACGTGATCGAGTGCCTTGCCGAGACCGGCTCGGAGATGCTGCTGATCCCCAACGGTTCGC
Source organism: Ancylobacter mangrovi (assembly GCF_024752335.1). Lineage (NCBI taxonomy): Bacteria > Pseudomonadati > Pseudomonadota > Alphaproteobacteria > Hyphomicrobiales > Xanthobacteraceae > Ancylobacter > Ancylobacter mangrovi. Next base: position 600,050 of record NZ_JANTHY010000001.1, read on the forward strand.
CCTATCGCCGCACGGTCTATGACGAGCGCATGAACGTCGCGGTGGCGCGGGTGGTGGAGAGCGGGCTGCCGCTCGCCTATGTCAACCAGGTGGGCGGGCAGGACGAGCTGGTGTTTGACGGCGCCTCCTTCGTGCTCAACGCCGACCGCTCGCTCGCCATCCAGTTCCCGAACTTCCAGGAGCGGGTGCGTCTCACCCGCTGGGAGCGCTGGGCGGACGGCTGGCGCTGCGAGGAGGGCGCGCGGGCTCCGCTGGTGCTCGACGATGAGGCGGACTACGCCGCCTGCGTCATCGGCCTGCGCGACTATGTGGAAAAGAACCGCTTCCCCGGCGTGGTGCTGGGGCTTTCCGGCGGCATCGATTCCGCGCTCTGCGCGGCGATGGCAGCCGACGCGCTGGGGCCGGAGCGCGTGCACTGCGTGATGCTGCCCTACCGCTTCACCTCGAACGAGTCGCTGTCCGACGCGGCGGGCGTCGCGCAAGCGCTGGGCTGCCGCTACGACATCGTGCCGATCGCGGGAGCGGTGGAAGGGCTGGAAGCCTCGCTCGCCCCGCTCTTTGCCGACACCGAGCGCGGCGTGACCGAGGAGAACCTGCAGTCCCGCGCACGCGGCACCATCCTGATGTCGATCTCCAACAAGTTCGGCGCCATGGTGGTGACGACCGGCAACAAGTCGGAGATGTCGACCGGCTACGCCACGCTCTATGGCGACATGAACGGCGGCTACAATCCGCTGAAGGACCTCTACAAGACCCAGGTGTTCCGCCTGTGCCGGCTGCGCAACCGCTGGAAGCCGGCGGACGCGCTGGGCGCCTCGGGCATCGTCATTCCCGAGAACATCATCGTGAAGCCGCCCACCGCCGAGCTGCGCGAGAACCAGAAGGACCAGGACAGCCTGCCGCCCTACGAGGTGCTGGACGCCATTCTGGAGCGGCTGGTCGAGCGCGAGATGCCCGCCGCCGACATCGCGGCCGAGGGCTTCGACCCGACGCTGGTGGCGCGGGTGGAGCGGATGCTGAACATCGCCGAGTACAAGCGCCGGCAGGCGGCGCCGGGCGTGAAGGTGACGGCGCGCAATTTCGGCCGCGACCGGCGCTATCCGATCACCAACCGGTTCCGCGAGACCGCGTGAGGGATCGGGGCCGCCATTGCCCCGCTCCGCCGCCTCGGCCATAAGCGCGCGCCATGAGCACTCCGATCCTCCGCTTCGCCCCCTCGCCGACGGGCCTGCTGCATGTCGGCAATGCGCGCACGGCGCTCTACAACGCGCTCTATGCGCGGCGCGAGGGCGGGACCTTCATCCTGCGCTACGACGACACCGACACCGCCCGCTCGACCGCCGCCTTCGCGCAGGCGATCGGCGAGGACATGGCCTGGCTCGGCATCGCCCCCGACCGCGTCGAGCACCAGTCGGCCCGCCTGCCGCGTTACGACGCGGCGGTGGAAAAGCTGAAGGCGGCGGGGCGGCTCTACGCGGCCTATGAGAGCGAGGAGGAGCTGGAGGCAAAGCGCCTGTCGCGGCGCCGGCGCGGCCTGCCGCCGATCTACGACCGCGCGGCCCTGAAGCTCACCGACGCCGACCGGGCGCGGCTGGAGGGCGAGGGGAGGCACCCGCACTGGCGCTTCCGGCTGGACGGGCGGCGCGTCGCCTGGGTCGACCTCGTGCGCGGCGAGCACGCGGTCGACACCGCGACGCTCTCCGACCCGGTGCTGATCCGCGAGGACGGCAGCTATCTCTACACGCTGACCTCGGTGGTCGACGACATCGAGATGGGCGTCACCCATGTGGTGCGCGGCGAGGACCACGTCACCAATACCGGCGTGCAGATCGAGATCGCCGAGGCGCTGGGCGCGGCGGCGCCGGTGTTCGGCCATCACAATTTGCTCACCCTGCCGAGCGGGGAGGGGCTGTCGAAACGGCTCGGCCATCTCTCGCTGCGGGCGCTGCGCGAAGAGGGCGAGGAGCCGCTGGCGGTAGCGGCGCTGGCGGTGCTCACCGGCACCTCGCTGGCGGTGGAGCCGGTGGCCGATCTCGACGCGCTGGCGGCGAAGATCGATTTCGGCCGCATCTCGCGTGCGCCGGCGCGATTCGACCCTGCCGAGCTGACGGCCTTGAGCGCGGCGACGCTGCATCATCTGCCCTTCGCGGCGGTGGCCGGACGGCTGGCGGCGCTGGGCGTCGGCGGTGGGGAGGCGTTCTGGCTGGCGGTGCGGGGAAATCTCGCGCGCTTTTCCGATGCGCGCGCGTGGTGGCGGGTGGTCGAGGGGCCGCTCGATCCGGTGACGGCGCCCGAGGATGCCGATTTCCTCGCCGCCGCCGCCGCGTCGCTGCCGCCAGAGCCGTGGGACGAGGGCGTCTATCCGCGCTGGATCGCGGCGCTGAAGCCGGCGAGCGGACGGGCCGGGCGGGCGCTGTTTCACCCGCTGCGCCTCGCCCTGACGGGAGCGGAGAGCGGGCCGGAGCTGAAGGCGCTGCTGCCGCTGATCGGGCGCGAGAAGGCGCTGGCGCGGCTGTCCAGGAAACGGGGCTAGCGCGCGTCCTCAGCGCCGGCCGGCGCCCTTGGCCGGGGTCGCGGCCTCGACCGTCTCGGGCGTCCAGTTGGGATCGAGCGCGGCGCGCAGCTCCGCCGCCTCCTTCGCCGTGGCGGCGGCGCTCTTGGCCTCGATGGCGCGGTAGAGCGTGATCAGCCGCTCGCCGAAGGCGGTGAGGTCGGTGCCGTGGCCGCGCCGGCCGGGATGGGTCTCGACCACGGGCTCACGGAAATTTCGCCCCACCTCGTCGATCAGCAGCCAGGCGCGGCGATAGCTCATGCCCATCTTCTTGGCGGCGGAGAGAATCGAGCGCTCGGCGCGCACGGTCTCCAGCAGGTCGATCATGCCCGGGCCGAGATGGCGCCCGTCGCCGAAATAGACCCGGATGAACAGGCCGTCGCGGTGCTGCGCGGCGTCGTCGGTCTCGTCACTTTCCTGCGGGTCCATGGCACCTCTTCCCCCGTCGCGATTTTAGGCGAAGAGGTGCCGCGCTGGAACCCGGCTCAGGCGGCGCGCAGCCGCCGCGAACGGCGCGCGAGGCCGAGGTCGAGCACCAGCATCACCACGAGCGAGGCGCCGACCAGCGGGAAGATGAGCCCGAACACCGCCATGAGCGCCACGAGGCCGCGCATCGCGGCGGGGGTGGAGGGCATCGGCGGCACACCGAGCGAGCCGCTCGGCCGGCGCTTCCACCACATCACGCCGGCCGAGACCGCCATGACGAGGATGGCGAGGCACAGCGCCAGCATGAAGAGCTGGTTCGCGAGGCCGAATTCCTGGCCCATATGGACGTTGATGCCCCACTCCATCGCCTTCGCCGCCGGGCCGTAATCGGCATAGCCCATGTTGATCAGCGGAGTGCCGCTGTACTGGTCGAGATGGACGATGCGCTGCTTCGACAGGTCGGCGGGATAGACGGTGGCCGAATAGACCCCGGTAGGCGAGGAGGGCAGGCTCAGCGCGTAGCCGGGAGACACGCCGAGCCGCTCGAAGATCGCGGCGGCGGTGTCGATGCCGATCGGCTGCGCGCCGGCCGGGGCCGATTCCGGCATCCGCGCCTGTTCGAGCGACCAGGTGGTGGGGCCGGTCGCGTGGGCGAGGTGCTCGTCCGACATCGGCACGTCGGTGTAGACGCCGGCCGGGTAGCCGTAGTTCGAGCTGTTGGCGAGCTCGTTCACCTTGGCGCCCCAGAGCACGGTCCACGGCATGCCGGAGAGCGCCATGAAGCCGATGGCGAGGCCCGCGAAGGCGCCGGTGACGGCGTGCAGGTCGCGCCAGAACACCCGGCGCGCCGGCGTGCCGCGCACCGAGACCACGCCGCCGCGCCGGCGGCGCGGCCACCACAGATAGAAGCCGGTGCCGACCAGCAGGACCGACCAGCCGCCGACGATCTCGATGATGCCGTTGGCGACCGGCCCGAACTCGGCGAGGCTGTGCAGCCGGCGCACGATCCACATGATGGTGCCGCGATCGGGCAACTCGCCGAGCACGCGCGCGTCATAGGGATCGACATAGACCGAGCGGCGCTCGCCGCCGGCGGTCTTCACCACCACCTCGGCCGAAGTCTCCGGCGAGACCGGGGTGACGACCTTGACGGCGGTGCCCGGTCGCTCGGCCAGCGCCGCGGCGACCCAGGCGCTCGGCGCTTCCATCGGCGCCGCCCGGTCCGCCACCTCCTTCAGGTCGCTGTGCCAGGCGGCGTCGATCTCGTTGTGGAACAGGTAGAGCCCGCCCGTCACCGCGAGCAGCACCATGAAGGGCAGCACCATGAGGCCGGCATAGAAGTGCCAGCGCCAGACAGCGCGGTAGAGATTGGCCGCGCGTTCGGGCGCGCCGTCCGGGGAGGCGGCAGAAAGGGGGGAGGCGGCAGGCAAAGGGGTGGCGTTCATCGGATCGGGTCCGGAAAAAGGGGTGAAGGAGGGCGCAGCCGGCCGCGCCCGGCGACGCGGCCGGGCGGGCTTTCGCTGCGGATCGGCGGCTGTAAGCTGCGCCGGGCCCGGGGAGCCGGGCCGGCCGGCCTCAGGCGCCGGCGCTCAGTCGTGTGCGGTTCGGATGCGCGTCGCGCGGCCGCGCGTCGCTCAGTTGCTGGGCGCGGGCATCTTCATCGGCTCCGTCATCGGCATGGACATGTCGCCATGCGCGTCGTGGCCGGCATCTTCGGAACCTTTCGGCCCGCCCATGCCCTCGATCTTGAACACGACGTCCACCGTGCCGGCCTTGGCGAAGGTCAGCGTGCCCTTGAAGCTGTCGCCCTGCTTCAGCGGGTGCTTCAGTCCCATCAGCATCAGATGGTAGCCGCCGGACGCGAACTTGACCTCACCGCCGGCCGGGATCTCGACCCCGTCCTTCAGCATCCGCATCTTCATGACGCCGTCGGTGACGGTCATTTCGTGGATCTCGACATGGTCGGCCACTTCGGCGGTGGCGGCGACCAGCGTGTCGGGGGTCTTGCCTTCGTTGGTGACCGAGAAATAGCCGCCGCCGACCTTGGCGCCGGCGGGCGTCATCCGCGCCCAGGGATGGCCGATCTCCAGCTCGCCGATCTTGAAGCCATGGGCGAAGGCCGGCTGCGCGGCGAACAGGGCGAGGGCGGCGAGGAGGACGGCGAGGCCGATGCGGTCCTCTGCGTGGCGGAGGACACGGGACAGGGTGAAACGGATCATGATGGGCACTCCCATTGCGCCGGCGCGCCACGACGGGTTCGCGGCCGGCATCGATGTCGACTGACGTTGAAAAGGCCGCGCGCTGGGCGCGGAGCGTCAGGCGAGGGGAGGCGCGCGGGTGTTGCGGGGGGAGCGTTCGGCCCCGATGACGGGCGCGAGCGTTGCCGGCGGCAGCACGGCCGCGACGACGACCGCCGGGCGCTCGGCCGGCACGAAGCCGGCGGCGGGCGGCAGCGGCGTGCCGACCGACATGAGGCACCCGGTCGAGCAGCAATCGGGAAGGTGGTGGGACGGATCGGCGGGCGCCGCGGGTGCGGAGGAGGTACCGTGCAGGCCGCGGCAGATGACCTGCGCGAAGCTGTCATAGCCGGCGCCGGCCGCGGCATAGGCGCCGGAGGCCATGCCGCCGAGGAACGCCTGGAGCACGACGAGATAGGCTATGGCCAGGGCCATCGCCATCCGGCGCAACATGTGGCGTTCGTCGGTCATTACCCTGCGTACTCCCGTTCCGACGCTCTAGCACGCCGGGAGGGAGCGCGGAACAGCGGCGCAGTGCCGCTGCCCCGCCGTTCGCTCGACGTCGCTCAGTCCGTCGTGGCGCCGGGGCCGGGAATGGCGCCGGGCGGGCTCTTGCCGAGGATGATCATGCCCAGCACCTCGTCCTTGGTGACATCGGAGGTACGGGCCGAGCCCACGAGCTGGCCGTTCTTCATCACACTCACCCGGTCCGCGAGGTCGAACACGTCGTGGATGTCGTGGCTGATGAGGAAGATGCCGATGCCTTCCGCCTTGAGCTGCTTGATGAGCTCGGCCACCTGCGCCGTCTCCTGCGGGCCGAGCGCGGCGGTCGGCTCGTCCATGATCAGGATCTTGGCGTTGAAGTGGATGGCGCGGGCGATGGCGACCGACTGTCGCTGGCCGCCGGACAGGCCCCGCACCGGCTCCTTGAACTTGCGGAAGTTCGGGTTGAGCCGGCCCATCACCTCGCGCGTCGCCGCCTCCATGGCGACGTCGTCGAGCGTGCCCCACGGGGTCATCAGCTCGCGGCCGAGGAACAGGTTGGCGGCGGCGTCGACATTGTCGGCCAGCGCCAGCGTCTGGTAGATCGTCTCGATGCCATAGCGCTTGGCGTCGCGCGGATTGCCGATCTCGGCCTTCTCGCCATTGATCCGGATCTCGCCGGAATCGGGCCGGTAGGCGCCGGCGAGGATCTTGATCAGGGTCGACTTGCCGGCGCCGTTGTGGCCGAGCAGGCCGACCACCTCGCCGGGATAGAGGTCGATCGAGACGCCGTCGACGGCGTGGATGCCGCCGAAGGCGATGCGGATGTCGCGCATCTCGACCAGCGGCTCGCCGCTGCGGGCCGGCGCGGCCGGCTGGGTCATGGTGACGGTGTTCATGGTCGCGCCCTCACTTGAACCGCTTGCGGTAGGCGGTGTCGATCCACACCGCGAACACCAGCACGGCGCCGACGACGATGTTCTGGTAGGGCGTGTCGACGCGCATCAGAACCATGCCGGACTGCAGGCTCTGCATCACCAGCGCGCCGAGCATGGCGCCCGCGATGGTGCCCGAGCCGCCGGCGAGCGAGGTGCCGCCGATCACCGCCGCGGCGATGACGTAGAGCTCGTCGAGCGTGCCCTGCGCGTTGGTCGCCGAGTTGAGGCGGGCGGTGGAGATGGCCGCGCCGATCGCCGCCAGCGCGCCCATCAGCGAGAACACCATCAGCGTCACCCGCTTGGTGTTGATGCCGGCGAGTTCGGCCGCCTCCGGGTTGCCGCCGATGGCGAAGACGTAGCGGCCGAAGCGGGTGCGGGTGGTGATGAAGGTCATGATGATGCCGACCGCCAGCGCCACCAGCACCGGCACCGCATAGCCGAAGCTGATGTGCAGCCCTTCCGGCGGCACGGTGATGCCGGCCGCCTGGGCGAAGCGCCGGGCGAGCGCGGCGGGCAGCTCGTAGGCGTTGACCACCAGCGTCGCCGCGACGACCGCGGCGCAGCCGGCGGCGACGGTGACGATCTCGGCCCAGAGCGGCTTCAGCGGGAAGTGGAAGCGCTGGCGCTGGCGCCGCGCCTGCAGCGTGGCGGCGGCGATGGCAAGGCAGGCGATAACGGCGACGATCCAGCTCCAGGTCGCGCCGATCGAGCCGCTCGCGCCGCCGCCCAGCAGCTTGAAATTGTCGTCGGTGAGCGGGATGGTCTTGCCTTCCGCAACCGCCCAGGCCGCGCCGCGCCAGACCAGCAGGCCGCCCAGCGTGACGATGAAGGCGGGCACGCCGAGATAGGCGATGATGAAGCCGTGCAGCGCGCCGATCAGTGCGCCGGCGGCGATGCCGGCGGCCAGCGTCAGCGCCATCACGGCCGGGTTGTTGAAGCCGAAGGCCGGCGTGAGGTAGCTCGCCTGGAACACCGCCATGATCATGCCGGTGACGCCGAGGATCGAGCCGACCGACAGGTCGATGTGGCGCATCACGATCACCAGCACCATGCCGGTGGACATGACCGCGATCGACGAGCTCTGGACCGACAGGTTCCAGATGTTGCGCGGCGTCAGGAAGGTGCCGTCGGCGAGGAAGTCGAACACGATCCAGATGGCGGCGAGGGCGCCGACCATGCCGAGGAAGCGGACGTCGATCTCCAGGGCGCCGATGAATGAACTCGCCGTCCGCTTGGGCTGCGAGGAGGGAACCGGCGTGGTGGCCGTCGTGGTATCGCTCATGAGCGTCCTCCATGGCCCCCGGGGTGCTCGCGCGGGGCGGCGCGCCCGGCGGTTGGCGGCGAGGTTGTCTCCCCGCCGCCGGAATTACCGGGATGTCAGTCGCAGGCCTTCACGGTGCCGGGCTTCACGCCCTGGCAGACCGTCGCCTTCGGCACCCAGCCGGCTTCGATGATCACGTCGAGATTGTCCTTGGTGATCGGCACGGGCTTCAGGAAGGTGGAGTTCATCGGAACGCCCTTCGGCCCGCCGGTGAAGGTGGTCGTGCCTTCGATCGCCTTGGGATCGGCGCCCTTGGCGAGCTCGATCGCGATCTCCGCGGCGCGCTTGCCGAGCTCGCGGCTGTCCTTCCACACCGAGACCGTCTGGGTGCCGAGCGCGATGCGGTTCAGCGCCGCGAAGTCGGCGTCCTGGCCGGAGACCGGCACCGTGCCAGCGAGACCCTGGGCCGCGAGCGCGGCGATGGCGCCGCCGGCGGTGCCGTCGTTCGAGGCGACCACGGCGTCGATCTTGTTGTTGTTGGCGGTGAGGAGTTGCTCGGTGTTGCGCTGGGCATTGGCGGGCAGCCAGCCGTCGGTATAGGCCTCGCCCACGTTCTTGATGTCGCCCTTGTCGATGGAAGGCTTCAGCACTTCCATCTGGCCCGAGAACAGGAAGTCGGCATTGGGGTCGGCGGCCGAGCCCTTGATGAAGATGTAGTTGCCCTTCGGCTTGATCTTCAGCACCTCGGACGCCTGCAGCCGGCCGACCTCCTTGTTGTCGAAGGTGATGTAGTAGGCGTAGGGGTTCTCGATCAGCCGGTCGTAGCCGACCACCGGGATGCCCTCGTTCTCCGCCTTGGTGATGGCGGGGGTGATGGCGTCCGAATCCTGCGCCAGGATGATGAGGGCGTTCGCGCCCTGCGCGATCAGCGCCTCGACGTCAGAGAGCTGCTTGGAGGCGGAGGACTGGGCGTCGGCCGAGATGTACTTGGCGCCGGCGGCTTCCAGCGCCTTCTTGATCGCCGCCTCGTCCGTCTTCCAGCGCTCCTCCTGGAAGTTCGACCAGCTCACGCCGACCACGACGTCTTGGGCATGGGCGGCGCCCATGGCCACCAGCGTGGCGAAGGCCACTGCGGCGGCGGACTGTTTCAACTTCATGCTTTCCTCCCATCAAGGATGCTTTGCGCGATGCCGGCCGGCTGGGCGCGATCCTTCGAGGGCCGCGCATGCCAGGCTCCTTGCTTGACGTTCGAACCTCAATACAGGCCTCGTCCGTCGTGTTCTTGATCGACCTATAGAGGTCGACTGGCCTTCAGAACCCATCATCTAGGACGGATTTCTGGCGCAGGCTAGCAAGGCAACTCCACGTTGGCGCTCGATACTTGGTCTAATACGGCGTTCCGCAGCTTGAGTTGCGTACCTCAGATTTTGTGGGCAACATGACCTCATGTCCAGAGTTGTTTCGCGCATCACCCTTCAGGATGTCGCCCGTGAGGCCGGCGTCTCGCTGGCGACGGCCGACCGGGTGCTGAATGGGCGCACCGGCGTGCGCAACGTCACCGCCGAGCGGGTGAAGGACGCGGTGGCCCGCCTCGGCTACCGCCCGAACCTCGCCGCGGCGCGGCTGGCGCGCGGCGAGACCTACCGCTTCTGCTTCGTGCTGCCGGCGGGTTCGAACGTGTTCATGCGCATGCTCGGCGAGCAGGTGACGAACACGGCGAGCTGGCTCGCCGCCAACAACGCCTATATCGACACGCTGCGCGTCGACGTTTTCGCGCCGGAGACGCTGGCCTCCGCGCTCGAGGGGCTGATCGGCCATTATGACGGCGTGGCGGTGGTGGCGCTCGACCATCCGCGGGTGCGCTCGGCGATCGACGACCTCGTCGCCTCCGGCGTCGCGGTGGTGACGCTGGTGTCGGACGTACCGGCTTCGCACCGGCTGCGCTATGTCGGTATCGACAACATCGCCGCCGGGCGGACCGCCGGCACGCTGCTCGGCCGCTTCGCCGCGGGGCGCAGCGGCTCGGTCGGGCTGATCGTCGGCACCCCGGCGCTGCGCGACCATGCCGAGCGCCAGTTCGGCTTCACGCAGGTGCTGGCCGGCGAATATCCCGCCCTCAAGGTGCTGCCTGCCCGCGAGAGCTTCGACGAGGAGGAGCGCACCCAGGCGATCGTCGCGGGCATGTTGCGCGACGTGCCGGACCTCGTCGGCCTCTACAATGTCGGCGCCGGCAATCGCGGCGTCGCGGCGGCCATCAGCGCCGCCAACCGAGCCTCGGACCTCGTCTTCATCGGCCACGACCTGACCGACGACACCCGCCGCTTCCTGCTGCGCGGCGTGATGGACGCGGTGATCAACCAGGATCCCGGCCACCAGTCGCGCTCGGCGGCGCGGGTTCTGCTCGCGCACTGCGCGGGGGAACCGCTGCTTAACGAGCAGGAGCGTATCCGCATCGACATCTTCGTGCGGGACAACCTCCCGTGACCCGTTCCACTCTCTCAGTTCGGAAGGTTTGAGGCATGTATCTCGGCCTCGATATCGGCACCTCCGCGGTCAAGGCGGTGCTTGTCGACGACGCCCAGTCGGTCGTCGCCACCACCGAGACGGCGCTCGCCATCTCGCGCCCGCAGCCGGGCTTCAGCGAGCAGAATCCCGAGGATTGGTGGCAGGCGACGCTCGCCAGCATCGACGCGCTGAAGGTGCAGAAGCCGGCGGAGCTCGCCGCGGTGCGCGGCATCGGCCTGTCCGGCCAGATGCACGGCGCGGTGCTGCTGGACCGCGAAGGCGCGGTGCTGCGCCCCGCGATCCTGTGGAACGACGGGCGCTCCTTTCTCGAATGCCGCGAGCTCGAGGAGCGCTTTCCCGCTCTGCACCAGGTCGCCGGCAATCTCGCCTTTCCCGGCTTCACCGCGCCCAAGCTTCTGTGGGTGAGGAAGCACGAGCCGGAGATCTTCGAGCGCACCGCCAAGGTGCTGCTGCCCAAGGCCTATGTCGGCTACCGGCTCACCGGCGAGATGGTCGACGAGATGTCGGACGCCTCCGGCACGCTGTGGCTCGACGTCGGCGCGCGCGACTGGTCGGACGAGGCGCTGGCGGCGACCCATCTCACCCGCGCGCACATGCCCCGCCTCGTCGAGGGCAGCGCCGCCGCCGGCCGGATCACCGCCGACCTCGCCGCACGCTGGGGCATGCAGACGCCGCCGGTGCTGGCGGGCGGCGCCGGCGACAATGCGGCGGGCGCGATCGGGCTCGGCGCCATCAATGCCGGCGACGCCTTCGTCTCGCTCGGCACCTCGGGCGTGCTGTGGGCGACCACCGACCGCTACGCGCCGAACCCGGAATCGAGCGTCCACGCCTTCTGCCACGCCATTCCCGCCACCTGGCACCAGATGGGGGTGATCCTCTCCGCCGCCTCGGCGCTCGGCTGGTGGTCGGGCGTGGCGAAGACCTCGCCCGCCGACCTGCTGGCCCCGCTCGGCGATGCGCCGGCCGCGCCCTCGCGCGCGACCTTCCTGCCGTATCTCTCCGGCGAGCGCACGCCGCACAACGACACCGCGATCCGCGCCTCCTTCGTCGGGCTCGACCACGACACCGCGCGCGAGAACCTGACGCAGGCGGTGCTGGAAGGCGTCGCCTTCGCGTTCAAGGACTGCCTCGACGCGCTCGCCGCCGCCGGCACGCACCTGTCGCAGGCCGACGTGATCGGCGGCGGCTCGCGCTCGCGCTTCTGGACCGCGGTGCTGGCGAGCGTGCTCGGCCTGCCGATCAACCGCATCGAGGACGGCGAGCGGGGCGGGGCGTTCGGCGCCGCCCGTCTCGCGCGCATGGCGGCGACCGGCGAGGCGCCGGCCGACATCTGCCTGCCGCCTCGACGGATCGAGACCATCGCGCCCGATCCCGCCCTCCAGCACGCCTATGCGGAACGCCACGCGTTCTACCGCGCGCTCTATCCCGCAATGAAGGGAGTGACGTCATGAATGCCCCCGCCCGCTTCTTTCCGGCGGATGAGCCGCTGCGCTATGTCGGCCCGCTCAGCCGCGACCCCTATGGTTTCCGCTGGTACGACAAGGACCAGGTGGTGCTCGGCAAGCGCATGGAGGACCATCTGCGCTTCGCCGTCGCCTACTGGCACAGCTTCACCTGGCCCGGCGGCGACCCGTTCGGCGGCGAGACCTTCCTGCGCCCGTGGATGCACGGCGCCGACGAGATGGCGCTCGCCCGCGCCAAGGCCGACGTCGCATTCGAGCTGTTCCGCATCCTCGACGTGCCGTTCTTCTGCTTCCACGACCGCGACATCGCGCCGGAAGGGGCGAACCTGAAGGAATCGAACGCCAATGTGCGGGCGATCGCCGAGATCTTCGCCCGCAAGATGGAGAGCTCGAAGGTCCGCCTGCTGTGGGGCACGGCCAACCTGTTCTCCCACCGCCGCTTCATGTCGGGCGCGGCGACCAACCCGGACCCGGACGTGTTCGCCTGGTCCGCGGCGCAGGTGAAGAACGTGCTCGAGGTGACCCACGAGCTCGGTGGCGAGAACTACGTGCTGTGGGGCGGGCGCGAGGGCTACGAGACGCTGCTCAACACCGACCTGCCGCGCGAGCTCGACCAGATGGCGCGCTTCCTCAACCTCGTGGTCGAGCACAAGCACAAGATCGGCTTCAAGGGCACGATCCTGATCGAGCCCAAGCCGCAGGAGCCGACCAAGCACCAGTACGACTTCGACGTCGGCACGGTGTACGGCCTGCTGTGCCGCGCCGGGCTCGAGAAGGAGGTTAAGGTGAACGTGGAGGCCAACCACGCCACGCTCGCCGGCCACTCCTTCGAGCACGAGATCGCGATGGCGGCCGCGCTCGGCATCTTCGGCTCGATCGACATGAACAAGGGCGACGCCCAGTCCGGCTGGGACACCGACCAGTTCCCGACCAATGTCGAGGACACCGCGCTCGCCATGTACGAGATCCTGCGGGCGGGCGGCTACACCACCGGCGGCACCAATTTCGACGCCAAGATCCGCCGCCAGTCGATCGATCCGGAGGACCTCGTCCTTGCCCATGTCGGAGCGATGGACGTGTGCGCCCGGGCGCTGCTGATCGCCGCGGACATGCTGGAGGACGGGGCGCTGCAGAAGGCGGTAGACGAGCGCTATGCGGGCTGGAACGAGCCGCAGAACAGGGCGATGCTGCGCGAGGGCGCCTCGCTCGAGGCCATCGCCGCCCGCGCGGAGGCCGACAATCTCGACCCGCAGCCGCGCTCGGGCCGCCAGGAGCGGCTGGAAACGCTGGTCAGCAGCTACTTCCGCTGACGCACGGAGACGGGGGCCTCCCGCGCGGCCAGCCCCGCGCGCGCCGCGGGAGGTCGCATCCAACCTTTCCGAGATTGACTTCAGGTCATTTCCCCCGTTCGATCGGCGCCGGGAGCGATCATTGAATCGCCGCCCGGCGGGGACCCGTCCGCGAACCGCCGCGGGTCCGCCACCGGGAGGCCGCGTCGCCTCCGGCGATGCCGCGAGAGGGGAAGTCGAGAATGAGAGCGAAATTCGTCGGGGCGGCGCTGGTGGCCCTTGCCGCGCTGTCCGTTTCGGCCGCCGAGGCGCAGATGCGCCCGGCCGCGTCGGTCGGCAACCAGATCGTCGATGTGCCCGAGCAGCCCGGCTACGTGCCGAGCGCCGCCGAGGAGCAGCTCGATCCCGCCTATCGCCGGCAGCCGGTCTATTTCCGGACCAACGAGCCGCCGGGGACCATCGTCATCCACACCAGCGAGCGCTTCCTGTACCTCGTGCAGGGCGACAACCGCGCGATCCGCTACGGCATCGGCGTCGGGCGCGACGGCTTCCAGTGGTCGGGCCTGCAGAAGATCACCCGCAAGGCGGAATGGCCGGACTGGCGTCCGCCGGCGGAGATGATCGAGCGCCAGCCCTACCTGCCGCGCTTCATGGCCGGCGGCCCTGGCAACCCGCTCGGCGCAGCCGCGCTCTATCTCGGCGGCACGGTCTACCGCATCCACGGCACCAACATGCCGCAGACCATCGGCATGGCGATCTCGTCGGGCTGCTTCCGCCTGGTGAATGGCGACGTGCAGGATCTCTACAACCGCGTGCCGGTCGGCACCAAGGTGGTCATCCGTCAGGCGCCGACGCTCTGAGCGTCGGCCGTGACCGGGATTTCGGGGGTACCATGAAAAAGCTTGCACTCACGCTGGCCGCAGCCGGCACGCTGTTGGCGGGGCTCGCCCATGCCGACACGCTGAGCGACGTCAAGGAGCGCGGCGTGCTCAAATGCGGCGTCAACCAGGGGCTCGACGGCTTCGCCTCCAAGGACGACAAGGGCCAGTGGACCGGCTTCGACGTCGACATGTGCAAGGCGGTCGCCGCGGCGATCTTCGACGACGCCTCCAAGGTCGACTACGTCCCGCTCTCCGCCGAGGAACGCTTCCCGGCGCTGCAGAAGGGCACGATCGACCTGCTCTCGCGCAACTCCACCTGGACGCTCGGCCGCGAGGCCGGGCTCGACCTGATGTTCGCGGCCGTCTCCTACTATGACGGCCAGGGCTTCATGGTGCCGGTGTCGAAGAACGTCATGAGCGCGCTCGAGCTCGACGGCTCCAAGGTCTGCATCCAGAGTGGCACGACCAGCGTGCTGAACGCGCAGGACTACTTCAAGACCAACAACATGGCGATGGAGCTGACCCAGTTGTCGAGCCTCGACGAGCTGGTGAAGGCCTATAACGAGGGCAAATGCGACGTGCTGACGACCGACGTGTCGCAGCTCTACGCGCTGCGCCTGAAGCTCGACAAGCCGGCCGACTACATCGTGCTGCCCGACGTCATCTCCAAGGAGCCGCTTGGCCCGGTGGTGCGCCAGGGCGACGACCGCTGGCTCAACATCGTCAAGTGGAGCTTCTACGCCATGCTGAACGGCGAGGAGCTCGGCGTCAGCCAGGCGACCCTCGACGAGGCGCTGAAGTCCGAGAAGCCCGACGTGAAGCGCTTCGTCGGCACCGACGGCACTTACGGCGAGCAGCTCGGCCTGACCAAGGACTGGGCCGTGCGCATCGTGAAGAACGTCGGCAATTACGGCGAGGTGTTCGAGCGCAACATCGGCGCCAATTCCAAGCTCGGCATCCCGCGCGGCATCAACCAGCTCTGGAGCGCCGGCGGCATCCAGTACGCGCCGCCGATCCGCTGATCGCCCTTCGCGGCACCGCGAAAAAGGAAGGCCGGCATCCCGGGCGGGGTGCCGGCCTTTTCAGTTGCTCTTCGAGAGAGGGCTATTCGCCGCGCCACTCCGGGGGACGCTTGGCGAGAAAGGCCTCGACGCCCTCGTGGAAATCGGCGCTGCCATAGGTGAGGCGCACCAGGTCGGCGTCGGGCGCGTGCGGGTCGTGGGCCAGCCGGCGGATCAGCTCCTTGGTCACGCGCAGGGTGATCGGCGCGTTGCCGGCGATCCGCGCGCACAGCTCGTCGACGCGGGCGTCGATCTCCTCCGGCTCGACGATGCTGACATAGCCGGCCGGCATCTCCTCCGCCTTCGGCATCTCGGCCAGCAGCAGCATGCGCCGCACCAGATCGAGGCCGAGCGTGGCGGCGAGGCGCTGCACGTTGGAGGCGGAGAGGCAGTTGCCCAGCGTGCGGGCGATCGGCACGCCGAAGCGCGCGCCGGGCGTGGCGAGGCGGAAGTCGCAGGCATTGGCGAGCGCCATGCCCCCGCCGACCGCCCAGCCCTCCACCACCGCGATGGTCGGTACGGAGAGCGCCTCGAGCGAGCCGACGAAGGACTCGACCTTCTCCTCATAGGCGATGCCGTCATTGCCGGAGGAGAAGGCGCGGAACTGGTCGATGTCGGTGCCGGCGACAAACGCCTTGCCGCCGGCGCCGCGCAGCACCACCGCGCGGACCTCGCGCGAGGCCTCGACCGTGCGGCAGGCCTCGGCAAGCTCCTCGTACATGCGCCAGGTCATCGCGTTGCGCGCGGCCGGCCGATCGAAGGTGATGCGGGCGACCGGCCCGTCGATGGCCAGATGCACACGGCCCTGGTCGGCCGCGGGCTTCGCGTTCGGGGCGGCGGCTTCGGCTTTCGCGGCGACGTTCATCAGGAAAAGGCTCCGCGCGCGGTGAACCCCTCGACGGCGGCGGCGTCGAGCCCGATCTCCTTCAGCACGTCCTGCGTATGCTCGCCGAGCAGCGGCGGGTGCAGGCGCACCTGCTGCGGCGTGCCGGTGAGCTTCACCGCGAAGCCGATATTGGAGACCTTGCCCTCATTGGGATGGTCGATCTCGATGCGCATCTGCCGGTGGCGTCCGTGCTCGCTCTCGAAGGCTTCCGGATAGGTGTACATCGTGCCGGCGGGAATGCCGACGCCGAGCAGCGTCTCGACCCACTCGTCCGAGGTGCGGGTGACGAAGCTCTTCTCCAGCTCCTCGATCAGCACTTCGCGGTTGTCGAGGCGGTCGGGAATGGTCTTGAAGCGCGGGTCCTCGGCGAGCTCCGGCCGGCCGATGGTCTCGCAGAGCTGCAGCCACAGCTTCTGGCTGGTGGCGCCCATGACGAAATAGCCGTCCTTCGACTTCACCGCCTGGTAGGGCGCGGTCATCCGGTTGGCGGTGCCGAGCGGCACCGGCTGGGTGCCGCGACCCCAATATTCGGAGATGTCCCAGACCGAGAAGGCGAGCGCGGCCTCGAACAGCGAGGCGTCGATATACTGGCCCTGCCCGGTGTTCTTGGCGCCGATATAGGCGGCGAGCACGGCGTAGGTCGCGAACAGGCCGCAGCCGATATCGGCCACCGGCACGCCCGCCTTGACCGGCGGTCCGCCGGGATGGCCGGTGACGCTCATCACGCCGGACATGGCCTGCGCCATCAGGTCAAAGCCGGGGCGGGTGGCCCAGGGGCCGGTCTGGCCGAAGCCGGAGATCGAGGCGTAGACGAGGCGCGGATTGAACTTGGCGACGGTGTCATAGTCGCATTTCAGCTTCTTCATCACGCCGGGGCGGTAGTTCTCGATGATGATGTCGGCGGACTTCACCAGCTCGTAGAACACCTCGCGGCCGGCATCGGTCTTGAGGTTGATGGCCACCGAGCGCTTGTTCCGATTCATGTTGAGGAAGCCCATGCTGTCGGGCCCCTTCATCTTGAACCCCATGGCGCCGCGCGTCTGGTCGCCGGTGCCGGGCGGCTCGATCTTGATGACGTCCGCGCCGAGGTCGCCGAGCAGCATGCAGCTATACGGGCCGGCCATCACCTGGCTGACGTCGAGCACGCGCACCCCCGCCAGCGGGAGCGGGCGGCCGGCGGTGGCGGAATCGGTCTGGCGCTGGGGCGCTGCCTCGGGTTTGTCCCGGGTCTGGTCCAGAACATCGCTCATGGGCTTTCCTCTCTAGACGTGGGCCTCGGGGCCGCAGCCCATCCACCCGAATTCACAATCAATAATTACGGACGCAGTACTTGCTTCCTCCGTCGGGGAGGAAGCGTCTCAGACGCTGAGCGAGCTCTGGGTCTTGCGTCCACGCGTGCCGGCCCGCGCGCCCATCCGGTCGGAGGGGGCGGGGGAGGGCTGCTGTTCGTTGAGACGGTTGATGAAGGCCCGGGCGATGCCGGAGGTGGTGCCGGTGACATGGCCCTCGAGCAGCGCGGCGAGGCGCGGCCCGTCGCGGGCTTCCAGCGCCGCCATCATCTTCTCGTGCTCGGCCACCGCCGCCGCCCAGTGCTCGCGGCTCTTGCGCACCACGAAGCGGCAGGCATGGATGCGGGTGAGGATCTGCTGATAGAAGGCCGACAGCGTGACATTGCCGGCGATCTCGAAATGCGCCTCGTGGACCAGCCGGTTATGGCGCAGATACTCGACTTCCTCGCCGTTCTGGAAATGCACCATCATGCGCTCGTGCAGCGTCCGCACGCGCGCGATGTCGGCGTCGCTCGCCCGCTCGCAGGCGAGAAGCCCGGCAAGGCGCTCCAGCGAGGCCATGATCGGGAACAACTCGTCGATCTGTTCCTCGGTGATGCGCGAGACGATGGCGCCGCGATGCGGCAGGATCTGCAGCACGCCTTCGGCCGCGAGCACCTTCAGCGCCTCGCGGATCGGCGTGCGCGAGACGCCGAAGCGCTCGCAGAGCTGCTCCTCGGGGACCTTCTCGCCCGCGCGCAACTCGCCCTGCAGGATCATTTCCCGCAACGGGGCCACGAGCGATTCGTGAAGTGAATGGCGGACGAGCGGACTACTCGGCATTCTCTGCTTCCTCGGCGGCTTCTGCGAGCCGTGCGTTCCCTTCAGGCAGGATAGACGGGAATCGCCGGCCCCGGAAAGCCGCTCGGTCGAACGTTCCGGGCGGGAAAGGCCACCTTCCTGCTTCCGAACGCAACCTAACCGATCGGGGTGATTGCATCAATAATTAGATATGGGATCCGGAAAAGGACGGTTCAAGGCGCGGGAAATCGCCCGGCGAGGCCGGCGCAGCGGAGGCGCCGCCGGCGGACGTTACGTCCGCCACGCGCGAAGGTAGCACAAAAGGGAAGAGAAGGGTGCCCGCGGGCCGCGCCGCAGGGGAGCGCGGCAAGGGCCGGGCGGGCGAGGTCGCCGAAGGCCGAGCTATTCGGCCGCCTGGCTGCCGGCGGGGCCGAGCGATTCGTGCACCATGGCCGCCTTGTGGCGCAGGTGCTCCTTGAGGATGGCGCCGAGGCGGACGCCGTCGCGCGCCTTCAGCGCCGCCATCATCGCCTCGTGGTCCTCCACCGCCTCGCGCCAGCGCGCGCTGGACTTCTGGGCGATGAAGCGCACGGCATGAATGCGCACCATGAGCGTGTGATAGAGCTGCAGCAGCGCGTGGTTGCCGGCGATGTCGAAGAAGGTCTCGTGGATCTGCCGGTTGAGGCGCAGATAGGCGACCGCGTCGCCCGCCTGGTAGGCCCGGATCATGTCGTCGTGCAGCGCCTGGACGGCGGCGACGTCGGCATCGGTGGCGCGGGCACAGGCGGCTTCGCCGGCCAGGGCTTCCATCGCCCCCATGATCGGGAACAGCTCGTCGACCTCTTCCGGGCTGACGCGGGCGACGCTGGCGCCGCGATTCGGCGAGAGGATCAGCAGCCCCTCATTGGCGAGCACCTTCAGCGCCTCGCGCAGCGGCGTGCGCGAGACCCCGAAGCGCGTGCACAGGCTCTGCTCGGAAATCTTGTCGCCGGCCCGCAACTCGCCGCTGACCAGCATGTCGCGGAGCTGCGCGGCGAGCTCGTCATGCAGGCTGCGCCGACGAATTATGGCCGTATCCGACATCGCCATCCGGCAGGAACTCCGATGCCGCACGCTGCGGCGGTGAACCAGTCGTAATTCGACCCTAAATCGCCCCGGCCGGCAACAATGGCAAGCCGGCCGGGACAAAAGCACTCACACCGAGGCGTGTCGTCTGCCTCAGGCGGCGGCCTTCATCGGCTTGGCCGCACGCTCGGTCAGATAGTCCATCGCCGCCTGGGCGCCGCCCTTCTTGTGCGGAACGCCGGCCAGCGACAGGCCCATCTCGACGCCCGAAAGCGCGCCCAGGATGGTGAGGTCGTTGGTGTCGCCCAGATGGCCGATGCGGAACACGCGACCGCTCAGCTTGGTCAGGCCGGTGCCGAGCGACATGTCGAAATGCGCCAGTGTCTTCTCGCGGAAGGCGTCGGCGTCGTGGCCCTCGGGCATCAGCACGGCGGTGAGCGAGGACGAGTAGTACTTGGGCTCGCGGCACAGCACTTCGAGGCCCCAGGCGCGCACGGCGCGGCGGGTGGCTTCGGCATGGCGGTCGTGGCGGGCGAAGACGTTCTCCAGGCCTTCCTCGTGCAGCATGTCGACCGCCTCGGCGAGGCCGTAGAGCAGGTTGGTGCCGGGCGTGTAGGGGAAGAAGCCCTTCTCATTGTGCGGGAGCATCTCCTCCCACGACCAGAACAGCTTGGGCATGGACGACTTCTTCGCCGCGGTCAGCGCCTTGTCGGACAGGGCGTTGAAGGACAGGCCCGGCGGCAGCATCAGGCCCTTCTGCGAGCCGGAGACGGTGACGTCGACGCCCCACTCGTCGTGGCGGAAGTCGATCGAGGCCAGCGAGGAGATGGTGTCGACCAGCAGCAGTGCGGGGTGGCCGGCGGCGTCCATCGCCTTGCGCACTTCGGGGATGAGCGAGATGCAGCCGGTCGAGGTCTCGTTATGGACCACGCAGACCGCCTTGATCTCGTGATTCTTGTCCTCGCGCAGCTTCGCCTCGATCGCCTCGGCATCGGCGCCGATGCGCCAGTCGGAGGGGATGAAGTCGGGCTTGAGGCCGAGCTTGATGGCCATGTTCTTCCACAGCGTGGCGAAATGGCCGGTCTCGAACATCAGCACCTTGTCGCCGGGCGAGAGCACGTTGGCGAGGGCCGCTTCCCAGGCGCCGGTGCCGGAAGCCGGGTAGATGATGACCGGGTTCTCGGTCTTGAAGATGGTCTTGATGCCCTCGAGCACGCGGCGGCCGAGCTTCTGGAACTCCGGCCCGCGGTGGTCGATGGTCGGCATGTCCATCGCCCGCAGGATACGGTCGGGCACCGGGGTCGGGCCCGGGATCTGCAGGAAGTGGCGACCCGCGACCCGGGCGGCATTGGTGGACATAGGTTCTCTCCCTTGGCGGCGCGGTCGTCGATCGCGTCCGGTTTCTGACCTGCAAGTGATCCGTCTGCGTGGTCCGTGTCGCGTGGGCGCTCCTCGCCGGAGACCACGGCCGGGCGACACGCCGTCGGCCCCTTGATCTTGCATAAATGAATTATGAATGCAAAATGCGATTAAGTCCACCGGGGACCGCGCGGCGGCGAACCAGTGGGATGCAGGGAAGGAAAGCATCATGGCTGCACGTCTGGCGCCCGGATTGGAGCGGCGCCTGAAGGCAGAAGTCTCGGGTGATGTGTGGTTCGACCGGTTCAACCGGGGCCGCTACGCGACCGACGCCTCGTTCTACCAGATCATGCCGCTCGGCGTCGTCGTACCGCGCAATGCCGAGGAGGCCGAGCGCGCCATCGCGCTCGCGCGCGCGGAAGGGATTCCGGTCACCCCGCGCGGCGGCGGAACCTCGCAATGCGGCCAGACCATCAATGAATCGCTGGTGATCGACGGCTCGAAGCATCTCAACAAGATCCTCGAGCTCGACCTTGAAGGCCGGCGCTGCGTGGTCGAGCCGGGCATCGTGCTCGACGACCTGAACCGGCAGCTGCGCCAGCACGGCCTGTGGTATCCGGTCGACGTCTCCACCGCGAGCCGCGCCACCATCGGCGGCATGGCCGGCAACAACAGCTGCGGCGGGCGCTCGCTGCGCTACGGCACGATGCGCGACAATGTGATCTCGATCGACGCCATGCTGGCCGACGGCTCGAAAGCCCATTTCGGGCAGGTCGACCACAATCTGTCGGGCCTGCCTTTCGATTCGCCGCTGGCGCCGCTGGCGCGCGACCTGCTCGACATCGGCGCGCGCGAGGCCGGCGAGGTCGCCGAGCGCTTCCCGCGTGTGCAGCGCCGCGTCGGCGGCTACAATCTCGACGCGCTGGTGCCCAATGAGCGCGGCTACAACCTCGCGCACATCCTCGTCGGCTCGGAAGGCACGCTCGCCTATTCCACCCGCGTCGAGCTGAAGCTCTGGCCGGTGATCGGCAAGAAGGTGATCGGCGCCTGCCATTTCGGCAGCTTCTACCAGGCGATGGATGCCGCCCAGCACCTGGTGAAGCTGAAGCCGATCGCGGTCGAGCTGGTCGATTCCACGCTGCTCGCGCTGGCGAGTGAGATCCCCATGTTCCAGGCGACGCTCAAGCAGTTCGTGCAGGGCACGCCGGACGCGATCCTGCTGGTCGAGTTCGCCGAGGACGAGGCCGAGAACGAGCGCCGCCTCAAGCTGCTCGAGGAGACCATGGGCGACCTCGGCTTCGGCTGGGACCGCCCGGGCGCGAAGTGGGGCGGCGTGGTGCCGGTGCGCGAGGCGGGCCTGCAGGCCGCGATCGCCGATGTGCGCACCTCGGGCCTCAACATCATGATGTCGATGAAGCAGGCCGGAAAGCCGGTCTCCTTCGTCGAGGACTGCGCCGTGCCGCTGCCGCACCTCGCCGACTACACCGCGCGCCTGACCGAGGTGTTCGAGAAGAACGGCACCCGCGGCACCTGGTACGCGCACGCCTCCGAAGGGTGCCTGCATGTGCGCCCGGTGCTCAATCTGCGCCTCGAGAAGGACGTGAAAGCGATGCGCGCCATCGCCGAGGAAGCGTTCGAGATGGTGCGCGAGTACAAGGGCTCGCATTCGGGCGAGCACGGCGACGGCATCGTGCGCTCCGAGTTCCACGAGAAGATGTTCGGCTCGCGCCTCGTGCGTGCCTTCGAGGAGGTGAAGGAGCGGTTCGACCCGGCGGGGCTCTACAATCCGGGCAAGATCGTCCATCCGCCGAAATTCGACGACCGCAGCCTGTTCCGCTACGCGCCCGACTACAAGGTTCCGCCGATGAAGGCGGCGCTCGACTGGACCGGCTATTCCGGCGAGGGCGGCGGCCTGCAGGGCGCGATCGAGATGTGCAACAACAACGGCGCCTGCCGCAAGGCGGTGGCCGGCGTCATGTGCCCGAGCTACCGTGTCACCCGCAATGAGCGCGACGTCACGCGCGGGCGCGCCAACACGCTGCGGCTCGCCATCTCCGGCCGGCTCGGCCCCGACGCGCTCGCCTCCGACGAGATGATGGAGACGCTCAAGCTGTGCGTCTCCTGCAAGGGCTGCCGGCGCGAATGCCCGACCGGCGTCGACATGGCCAAGATGAAGATCGAGGCGCTGGCGGCGCGGGCGAAGGCAAAGGGCATCAGCCTGCACCAGCGCCTCGTCGCCTATCTGCCGCACTATGCGGCGGCGGCCTCGAAGGTGCCGTGGCTGCTGAACCTGCGCGACCAGCTTCCCGGCGCGGCCAGGCTCTCCGAGAAGGTGGCCCAGTTCAGCGCCCGCCGCTCGCTGCCGCGCTGGCGCGCCGACGCCTTCCGCGAGCACCAGAGCGTGTTCGGGCCGGAGGGCGGCCATGAGGTGGTGCTGTTCGCCGACACCTTCAACCGCTGGTTCGAGAAGGAGAACATCGTCGCCGCGCTGGAGGTGCTGATCGCCGCCGGCTACCGGGTGCACATGCCGCGCCCGGTGGACGGAAAGAACCGCGCGCTGTGCTGCGGGCGCACCTTCCTCTCCGCCGGCCTCGTCGACCAGGCGCGGGCGGAGGCAGCGCGGGTGGTGGAGACCTACGCGCCCTTCATCGCCCGCGGCGTGCCGGTGGTGGGCTTGGAGCCGAGCTGCCTTCTCGCCTTCCGCGACGAGCTGCCCTCCATGCTGCCGGGTGAAGAGACCCAGCGCCTCAGCGCCCATGCGCTGCTGCTGGAGGAGTTCATCGCCCGCGAGATCGATGCCGGCCGGTTCGACCTGCCGCTCGCCCCGATCGCCGAGAAGGCGCTGCTGCACGGCCACTGCCACCAGAAGTCCTTCGGCGCCATGGGCGCGGTGGAGAAGGCGCTGCGGCTGGTGCCGGGGCTGAAGGTGGAGACGGTGGAATCGAGCTGCTGCGGCATGGCCGGGGCATTCGGCTATCACGCCGAGACCATCGACACCTCGATCGCCATGGCCGAGCTGTCGCTGCTGCCGGCGGTGCGCAAGGCCGAGCCGGGCACGCTGGTGGTGGCGGACGGCACCTCCTGCCGCCACCAGATCCACGACGGCGCGGACCGCGACGCGGTCCATGTGGTGCAGGTGCTGGCGAAGAGCCTCGCCGCCGCCCGCGTCGCCGAGCGGGAGCTGCAGGCGGCGGAGTAATGCGACCGGCCGGGCGCGACCCGGCCGTCATCGTTCCAGGCTGAAGGCCGCCGGTTTCGCCGGCGGCCTTTTTCGTATGTGGCGTTGCGGCCTCTTAGCGAGGCAGGCCATTGCCGTGGCGCCTCGCTGGCGACGGCGGGCACGGGTGTCGCCGCTGCGTTCGCGTTCAGCTTGGAAATGGCGCCTCACCGCCGGCGCCCACGTCTTGTCCAAAGCGGCCACTCATGCCGCCGCTGCGCGTGACCTGTGACATTTGCCGAGGACGCCACGGGTCGTCAGCGCGATGCCGGGGAGCGCCCTCACTCGCGTCCGCGAGGCGACGCTAGGCCCAGCAAGAGCACTCCACGCCGGCCGACCCGGCAGCCCGTGCTGCTTCAGACATAAAAAAACCTCCCCGGCACGGTGGCCGGGGAGGCGGGCAAGAAGGGCAGTCACCCTTTCGGGTCAGTTGACCGGCATCACGCCGATCGTCGGGTCGCCGTAGAACCACTGGGTCGGCGCCAAGGCGAGCCAAGGCACGTAGGTGCAGATGAGGAGCACCGTGACCAGCACCATCAGGAAGCCGACATTGGCCTTTGTCGTTTGCCATATGTCGGCCTTGGCTATCGAACACGCGGCGATCAGCACCGAGGCGACGGGCGGCGTCTGCTGGCCGATCGCCAGGTTCAGCGTCAGCACCAGCCCGAAATGCACCGGGTCGATGCCCACCTGCTGGATCAGCGGCAGCACGATCGGCACGGTCAGGATGATGGCCGCGGCCGAGTGCAGGAACATGCCGAGGATCAGGAACAGCACGTTCAGCAGCAGCAGCACCATGTAGGGGTTGGTGGTGATCTGCGCGATCGAGTGGGCGAGCGCCTGCGGCACCCGGCTCTCGGTCAGGAACACGCCGACCAGCGCCGAGGCGGCGACCAGCAGCATGACCACGGCGGTCTGCAGCGCGCTGTCGATCAGCGAGCGGTAGAGCGCCTTCATGCTCAGCTCGCGATAGATCACGACCGAGATGAACAGTGCCGCCAGCACCGCGACCGCCGCGCCCTCGGTGGCGGTGACGATGCCGCCGAAGATGCCGCCGAGGATGATGACGGGCAGCATCAGCGCCCACAGCGCCTCGCGGAAGGCGGTGACGAGGCGGCTGAAGGCGAAGCGCTGCTCGACCGGGAAGTCGTTCTTGACGGCGTAGTACCAGCTCGCCGCCGCCAGCCCGACGCCGCCCAGCAGGCCGGGCAGCAGGCCGGAGATGAACATCTTCACCACCGAGACCTGCGCCATGACGGCGTAGAGGATCATCGGGATCGAGGGCGGCAGGATGATCGCCAGACTCGCCGAGGAGGACGAGATGGCGGCCGCGAACTCCTTGCTGTAGCCGCGGCTCTTCATGGCCGGGATCAGCAGCGAGCCGAGCGCGGCGACGCCGGCCACGGCCGAGCCCGAGATCTCGGCGAAGAACATCGAGGAGCCGATCGTCACCATGGCGAGGCCGCCGCGGATGAAGCCCAGCATCGCCGAAGCGAGGTTGATCAGCCGCTGCGAGATCGACGACGAGTTCATGATGCCGCCGGCGAGGATGAACAGCGGGATCGCGAGCAGCGGGAAGTTGGTGGCCCCCTCGAACATGACGAGGGAGACGTTGGGGAGCATGTCCACGCCCTGGCCGAGCCAGATCGCGATCACCGCGACCATGCCGAGCGCGATGGCGATCGGCACGTTCAGCAGAACCATCGCGAACAGGCCGACAAACATGAGGCCGATCGTGCCGGTCATCGGGCGGCTCCAGTGCTGGCCGGGGTGGGCTCGTTGAGGGTTTCGAGGGCTTCCTTGAGCTCGTGGTCCTCGAAACCGGCGCCGCGCGCGGCCGCGAGATCATCGGGGAAGCGCAGGAGCTCGGCGATGATGATGAGCACGGCGGTGATCGGGATGACCGACTGCGTCACCACCAGCGAGACGGAGGGAAGCGAGACCAGCGTGTCGCCCTGGAGGATGTCCAGCACCTCGTAGCCGGTGACGGCGAGGATGCCGAAGAAGGCCAGCACCACCAGTTCGGAGAAGATGGTCGCTGCGACGCGCAGACCCGGCGGGAAGGCGTTGACGATGCCGGGAAAGCCGATGTGGGCGCCACGCAGGGCGGCCAGCGCGCTGCCGTAATAGGTCAGCCAGCACAAGCCGATGGAGGCGACCTCGTCATACCAGACGAGCGAGATGCCGAGGGTCCGGAATACGAAGCCGAGGACGATGATGACGGTCAAGCCCGCCATCAGCAGCGCGGCGATCACTTCCAGGATCCGGTCATAGATCCTTCTGATTGCATGCATATTTTTCTTCCATGGGCCGTGGCGTCGAACGCCCGCCGGTCGCGCCGCGGCGGGACGGCGGAAGGCGGCGGGGACGCACTGGCGTCGCCCCCGCCGGAATTGTCAGGCGAGCGGGATCAGGAGCCGTTGGCGAGCGCCAGCGAGTCGTCGATCAGCTTCTGGCCGCCCGGGACTTCCTTGGCGAATTCCTCGTAGACCGGCTTGCTGGCGGCGATGAAGGCCGGCTTGTCGACCTCGTTCACCTGCATGCCCGCCTCCTTGAGCTTGCCCAGCAGCTCCTTGTCGAGGTTGGCGGCGATCTCGAGCGCGACCGGCTCCATCTCGACCGCAGTCTCGGCGATCTTCTTCTGGACGTCGGGCGGCAGGCGCGACCAGCTGCGGCCGGCGGTGAGGTAGGCCGGCGTGTAGACGTGGCCGCTCATCGAGAGGTACTTCTGCACTTCCTGGAAGCGCGAGGGATAGATCTGGGCGAGCGGGTTCTCCTCGCCGTCCATCACGCCGGTCTGCAGCGCGACGAAGACTTCGGAGAGCGCCATCGGGCTCGGCGTTGCGCCGTAAGCCTGGAACATGCGCACGCGCCACACGCCCTTGGGCACGCGCAGCTTGATGCCCTTGAGGTCCTCGGGCTTCACGATCGGGCGCGTGTTGTTGGTGATCTGGCGGAAGCCGTTCTCCCAGGTCGCGAGGATCGTGTAGCCCTTCTTCTCCGCGATCGGCACCAGCACCGGCTTGATGATGGCTTCGCGGATCTTCGCGGCGTGGTCGCGGTCCTTGACCAGATAGGGCATCTCGAACAGGCCGAATTCCGGCGCCACCGTGGTCATGACGGTGGAGGGCAGGGCGAGATCGACCGTGCCGAGCTTGAGCTTCTTCAGCAACTCGCTGTCGTTGCCGAGCTGGCTGGAGCCGTAGACGACGACCTTGGCTTCATCGCCCAGCTTGGCGTTCGCGCGTTTGGCGAATTCCTGGGCGGTCTGGTCGAACAGCGAGCCGGGTTCGCCGACATGGCCGAGTTTGATCTCGATGGGTTCTGCAGTCGCGGCGGATGCAAGCAGAACGGTGCCGGCAACCGCCGACACGATTCGCGCGAAGCGGATCATGACAAGCTCCTCTTGGTTTCCTCGACGGGCCGGATTTCCTCCGGTCTCGTTGTGTGGCGTGGACGGCGTGAATCCCCTCGGGACGGTGACGCTCATTCCGCACTACTAATTATGAATGCAAAAATCCGCACGGAAGGCAAGGCGAGACTTGACGCATGAGGGACGAAAGAGACATTCGGGGCCCACAACGACGCCTGCCGAGATAGGAAAAAAGCATGTCTGACCTCAGCCTCGCCGCCGCCCAGACCATTCTTTCCACCGCCCTGGACCACTGCCGAAAGGGCAACTTCAAGCCCATGGCCGTGGTCGTGCTGGACGCGCGCGGCGCGGTGAAGGCGGCCGCCGCGGAGGACGGCACCAGCCTCAAGCGCTTCGAGGTCGCCCACGGCAAGGCCTTCGGCGCGCTCTCGCTCGGCATGGGTTCGCGCTCGATCTTCAAGCGCGCCAAGGAGCAGGCCTTCTTCGTGGCGGCCGTGAGCCATGTCGCCGGCGGCGCGCTGGTGCCGGTGCCGGGCGGGGTGCTGATCCGCGACGCCGGCGGTGCGCTGCTCGGCGCGGTCGGCATTTCCGGCGACACCTCCGATAATGACGAGGCGGCGGCGAGCGCGGGCATCGCGGCGGCCGGCTTCACCGCGGATCCCGGCGCCGACTGACGCGCGCCGCACTCAATTCGGGCGACTGCGGCGCCGGCCTGCGGGGCGGTGCCGCGGTCTCCGCCGCGTTTGTGCCGCGCGGCGGTCACACCGTGGTCACGCGAAGCCAGCAAGGAAGCCCTTTGTCGGTTAGACTGCGCGCCGGTGGGGCGGACAGGTGCGCGAAGGGCTTTCGGGGTCGCAGAGGCAATGAGCGAAGCTGCGCAGCTTGGGGCGCGTGAGTCCGGTCCGCGCGCGGATGAGGCGCGGGCACGCGGGCGCGCGCCGTCGGCGATCTGCGTGGACGAGGAGGCGCATGTCTGGCGCGCCCGGCTGCTGCTGGTGCTGTTCTTCCTCGCCTGCGTGCTGCCGGGCTTCTTCACCCTGCCGGTCATCGACCGCGACGAGGCGCGCTTCGCCCAGGCGACGCGCCAGATGGTGGAGAGCGGCGACTTCATCACGCCGCGCCTCGGCGACGAGCCGCGCTACAAGAAGCCGATCGGCATCTACTGGCTGCAGGCGGCGGCGGTGGAGATGACCGGCATGGGCGCGCAGGCGCCGATCTGGGCCTACCGCATCCCCTCGCTGCTGGCCGCCTGCCTCGCCGTGCTGCTGACCCATGCGGTCGGGCTGCGGCTGTTCGGGGCCCGCGCCGCCTTCTGGGGCGCGATCCTGCTCGCGGCCTGTATCGTGCTTGGCGGCGAATCGCGCCTCGCCAAGACCGACGCGACGCTGCTCGCCTGCGCGGTCGCCGGCCAGTTCGTGCTGGCGCGGCTCTATCTGGCGCGCGGCGAACGCCTCGCCCTCAGCTGGCCGCTGCTGTTCTGGGGCGCGATGGGCGCGTCGATCCTGATCAAGGGGCCGATCGCGCCGATGCTGGCCGCCTTCACCGCCATCGGCGTCTCGCTGTGGGATCGCGACTGGCGCTGGCTGAAGGGGCTGCGCCCGCTGGTCGGCGTGCCGTTGATGCTCGCCATCGTGCTGCCGTGGCTGATCGCCATCGCCGCGCATTCGGGCGCCGACTTCTTCCACGAGGCCATCGGCAAGGACCTGCTGGGCAAGGTCGCGGCCGGGCAGGAATCGCATGGCGCACCGCCGGGCGCGCATCTCGCCGCCTTCCTCGTCATCTTCTGGCCCGGCGCCGCGCTCGCCGTTTCGGCGATTCCGTGGGTGTGGGCCAACCGGGCGGAGCCGGCGGTGCGCTTCTGCCTCGCCTGGATCGTGCCGTTCTGGATCGTGTTCGAGCTGACCGCGACCAAGCTGCCGCACTACACGCTGCCGGCCTATCCGGCGATCGCGCTGCTCGCCGGCGCGGCGCTCGCCTCCGGCCGGCTCGACCGGCCGTCCTGGTGGATGCGCACGCTGGTGGTGATGGCAGCGGTGGGCGGAATCGTGTCCGGCCTCGCGCTGGCGGGCGCGTTCTACTGGTTCGAATCGCGCGTGCCGGCCGAGGCGGTGGTGCTCGCCATCCTCGCCGCGGCGATCGGCGCGATCGTGATCTGGCAGGCGGTTCGCGCCAGCATGGCGAGCGCCTACCGCGTGCTGCTGGCCCAGGCAATCGTGCTCTACACGCTCGGCTTCGGCGTCGTGGCGCCCCGGCTCGACCTGCTGTGGACCTCGCCGCGCCTCGCCGCCGCCATCGCCGCCGACGTCGCCTGCCCCGATCCGCAGGTGATGGTGGCGGGTTTCTCCGAGGCGAGCCTGCTGTTCGACATCGGCACCGGCACGCAGACCGGCGGCGGCGCCCAGGCCGCGGACTTCCTCGCCGGCCCCGGCTGCCGGGTGGCGGTGGTGGATGAGCGCCAGCGCCCGGGCTTCGACGCGCGGCTCGCCGAACTCGGCCACGCCGCCCGCACGCTCGATACGGTGAAGGGCCTCAATCTCGGCAATGGCCGCCTTCTGACACTCGATCTTCTCGTCGCGCCCGACGGCGCCGGCACGAAAGGGCCGTGAGCATCATGTCGCTTTCCCTCACGCCGTGGCTGCTGATCGGCTTTCTCGGCCAGGCCATGTTCACCATGCGCTTCCTGGTGCAATGGATCGCCAGCGAGCGGGCGCGGCGCTCGGTGGTGCCGGTCGCGTTCTGGGGCTTCTCGCTCGCGGGCGGGCTGACGCTGCTCGCCTACGCCATCTACCGCCGCGACCCGGTGTTCATGGTCGGGCAGGCGGCGGGCCTGCTGATCTATGCCCGCAACATCTATTTCGT
The DNA here is from genome assembly GCF_024752335.1 of Ancylobacter mangrovi. NCBI lineage: Bacteria > Pseudomonadati > Pseudomonadota > Alphaproteobacteria > Hyphomicrobiales > Xanthobacteraceae > Ancylobacter > Ancylobacter mangrovi. The sequence goes on from NZ_JANTHY010000001.1 coordinate 629,994, forward strand.
GCTGCGCGAGCGCGCCGGCCGCACCGTCGAGGAAGCCGGCGCCGAACCCGGCATTTGATTCCGGAAGGTTTGCGACCCGAAACCGCATCCGCCGGGACAGGAAGGACGCGCGCGGGGGAAAACCCTGGCCTTTATCCCCGCTTCATCCATCTTTCATCGGCGCTTCATCCGCATGTCCTTCTCTGACCCCGGGTCGGGCGGTGTGCGGAGAGGCGGGATGAGCGTGCTGAAGGCGGTCGTGGGGGCTGTCCACGACTTCTGTCGCGACAACACGGCGCTGGTCGTCTTCTATCTCACCATCGGCCTCTCGGCGCTGTTCATCATCGCGCCCTGCGTCGACCTCACGGTCACGCGGCAGTTCTACGTTCCCGGCGAGGGCTTCCCGCTCGCCCATATCGGCCTGCTGCGCGAATTGCGCTCGGCGGCCAGCGACCTTTCGGTCGGCTTCGTGGCGGTGCTCGGCATCGGGCTGGGGATGAAGCTGGTCTATCCGCTGCGCCCGTGCCTGTTTTCCCCGCGCTTCTCGCTCTATTTCGTCAGCCTCTACCTGCTCGGCCCGGCGCTGCTGGTGAACGGCGTGCTGAAGACCTTCTGGGGCCGGCCGCGGCCGAAGAACGTCGCCGATTTCGGCGGCGACCTGTCCTTCGTCGACGCCTGGTCGATGGGCCAGCACCTGTTCGTGAACCGCTCCTTCGTCTCGGGCGAGGCGGCGATCGCCACCTGCCTGCTGCCGCTCGCGCTCTACGCGCCGCGCCCCTGGCGCCGCCCGGTGGGGGCGATGCTGGTCGTCGCCGTCGCCGCGGTGTCGATGAACCGGGTGGTGGCCGGCGCCCATTTCATGTCCGACATCACCATCTCGATCGGCCTGACGCTGACGCTGGCGGTCGCGCTGCGGCGGATCTTCCACGAGGACCACGCCGGGCTCTTCTCCAACGAGCGGCTGGAGGCCGAGCTGACGCGGATCGGGCTGGAATGGCGGGCGAACAGGTCCGCCCATGCGCGGGCGCTCGCCGCGCTGCTCTCCGGCATCGGCCGGGGTGTGGAGCGCGGCAGGGCGGCGCTGGGCGCTCAGCTCGTGCCGGTGGGCGCGGCGGCATCGTCCGTGCTGGCCGCCGCCCTGCTGCCGCTGGCGCGGGTGTCGCTCCCGGCGGTCTCGTGGCCGTCATTCGGCTGGGCGGCGCCGTTCCTGAGCGGGATCGCCGCGCCGCTGTCCTCGGCGATCAGCGGGACGATGGTGCGCTTCCTGAGCCAGGACACGCCGACGAGGTCGTAGATGCCGATCAGGGCGCGGCCGAGATTGGTGTATTTCGACTGCCCCGCGAGCCGGGGGCGGTCGCCGACCGGCGCATAGGCGACCTCGCGCCCGTAGCTGATGAACAGCGCCGGCAGGTAGCGGTGCATGCCGGAGAAGAAGGGCAGGCGCAGGAAGGCCTCGCGCCAGAACACCTTGATGCCGCAGCCCGTGTCCGGGCAGTCGTCCTTGAGCAGGAAGTCCCGCAGCCGGTTGGCGAGCAGCGAGGCGACGCGCCGCGAGCCGGTGGCCCGTCGCTTGGCGCGGATGCCGCCCACCAGCGCCGGGCCGTCGGTGCCGGGCGCGGCGAGGCGGGCGAGCAGGGCAGGAATGTCGGCCGGATCGTTCTGCCCGTCGCCGTCCATGGTGGCGATGACCGGGAAACGCGCCGCGAGGATGCCCGTGCGCAGCGCCGCGCTCTGCCCGGCGCGGCTGGCGTGGCGCAGATAGCGCAGCCCGTCGCGGGTCGCGGCGAGCGCCTTCACCTCGGCGCCGGTGCCGTCGTCGCTGCAGTCGTCGACGACGATGATCTCGCCGAGCTGGTCCGCCGGCACGGTCTGGAACGTCTCGCTGACCAGCCGGCCGATGTTGCCGGCTTCGTTGAGGGCAGGGATGACGATGGAAATGCGCATATTGTCTTGCTCCGGGCACTCACACCGACCGTGTCGGGACTTGGTGAAGCCGTGATGAAACCGACGGGCCCCTTGCGGAGTTATCTTGCGAAGACCGGCAAACGACCCGCCATGACTCGAACAGAATCCATTCAGGCCGCATTCATCTGCACCTCGGTAGCCTTAAAGCATGGGTCGTATCTTCGGAGGTTTAATACAATGAAGAAGATCATGATTGCGCTGACGACTGGCGTGATTGCCGTTACGTCAAGTCTAGCTCCTGCATCCGCGGCATCGTTCGGCTTGAATGCCGTTGCGGCACCCGCTTCCCATATCGAAAAGATCCGAGCGGTACGCTACGGCCCTCCCGGGCCTCACCGGGGGCGTGGCTATTACTACCACGGCGGCCGTCATTATTATAACGGATATCGCGGGTACAACTACTACCGTCCCGGCTACCGCAGCTATAATGGCTGGTGGTACCCGGCCGGCGCCTTCGCCGCCGGTGCGGTGATCGGCGGCGCGCTTGGTGCGGCGGCTGCGGCCCCGCGCTATGGGGCGCCCAGCGGCGGCAACGCGCACATCGCGTGGTGCGAGAACCGCTATCGCTCCTACCGGGTGTCGGACAACACGTTCCAGCCCTATAACGGGCCGCGCCAGCAGTGCGTCTCGCCCTACTGAGCGATCGCCCGAACCCGTCTTCGACGTGACACTGGAGCCCGGTTCGCGCCGGGCTCCAGCCATGTCGGGAGGGTGCCTTGCCTTCTGTGTGAAACGTCCGCCCGCGGCCGACAAGCCCATTGCGGGATAAGGCCTTTCTCCAGCACTATGGTGCGCGCGGCAACGCCGTTGCCGGGGGCGGGGGGAAGGTGGATGACGGCCGAGCTCGCGCGCGCTGCCGTCAGCGCGGTGGCGACCCGCGTCGCGCTGCGCGAGGGCGCCGAGGCGCCGTTCGCCGACTGGCAGGCCGCCTTCGCGCGCCATGCCTCGTCCTTCGAAGGTTTCCTCAGCATCGAGTTCATTCCCGCCTATGCCCGCGCGACGCGCTGGGAGGTGATCCAACGCTTCCGCACGCATGCCGCGCTCGAGGGCTGGATCGGCGATGCCGGCCGCGCCGCGCTCCTCGCCGGCCTCGCGCCGATGGGCGAAGACGGCGCCGCGCCGATCGTCGAGGAGGCGGCCCCGGACTTCCACGCCGCCGCCGCGGTGACGGAGGTCATCACCACCACCGTCGCGCCGGGGCGTGAGGCCGAGTTCCTCGGCTGGAGCGAGGCCATGCAGGCCGCGCAGGCGCGCTTTCCCGGCTATATGGGCACGCTGGTGCAGGCCCCGCTCTCATCCGAAATCCCCTGCTGGACCGCGCTGGTCCGCTTCGACACGCCGGCCGCGCTCGACGGCTGGATGAACTCGCCCGAGCGCGGCGCGCTGCTCGGCCGGGCCGACCCCGCCATGTCTCACTGGCAAAGCCGGCGCCTCGCGGCGGGCTTCGGCGAGTGGTTCGCCCCGCAGGCCGGCGGCGCCCCGGCATGGAAGCAGACCGCGCTGGTGCTGATGGTCCTGTTTCCGGTGGTGATGCTGGAGATCCGCTTCCTCGCCCCGCATCTGGCCGGTCTTTCCGTCGCGGTGGCGACCTTCATCGGCAATGCGATCAGCGTGGCGCTGGTGTCCTGGCCGCTGGTCGGGCTGGCGCGCGCCGGCATGGGATGGTGGCTGCGGCCGGCGGAAGGGCACCGCGCGCGCATCGAGGCGCTGGGGGCGGCGGCGGTGCTGACGATCTATGCCGGCGAACTGGGCTTGATGTCGCTGCTGTTCCTGTGAGGATCACGGCGCGGACGTGCAGCACCCTGTCAACGAGGAACCCGAAATGACCGCCGACGACGAGAAGTTCATGAGCCGGGCCATCGCGCTCTCCGAAAAGACCGCGCTGGTCGACAGCGCCGGCGGGGTGTTCGGCTGCGTCATCGTGCAGGATGGCGAGATCATCGGCGAGGGCGCGAACCGCGTCGTGGCCGAGAACGACCCGACCTGGCACGGCGAGATGGAAGCGATCCGCAAGGCGTGCAAGAAGGTCGGCAGCTTCAAGCTGCCCAACTCCACGCTCTACACCAGCGCCGAGCCCTGCCCGATGTGCATGGCGGCCTGCTACTGGGCCGGCATCGAGCGCGTCTTCTACGCCTCCACCAATGCGGACGCGCTGGAATACGGCGATTTCGACGACAGCATGATCTACGAGGAGCTCCGCAAGCCCACCGCCGAGCGCTCCATCACCTGCGTGCAGATCATGCAGCCCGAGGCGGTCGAGGTGTGGAAGAAGTACAAGAACAAGGCCGACCGCGTGCCCTATTGAGGCGGTCGGCAGGGTCGGCCCCGCCATCTTCGGGCTCGAAGCTCGAGCGGGGCGGCCGGGCCTTCGTGCAACCCGGGCAACGGGCGATGCGCGCCTTGCGGCCAAAGCGCGGGCGGGGGCTCGCGCGTGCCGGCGAGCAGCACTTTCATTTCGTCCTGCGCGCCCGGAACAAGGACCAAGGTCCCGCGTTTGCCTTCTTCAAAACGAAAACAAATCGGCCCGAATCCATCGGGACCGTCTCCGGGAGACATCCCATGCCTACCACCGTGCTGGCCGGGAGCGGATGGCTGCGCACGGCCTTCGCTTCCTCCACTGCCGATTACGAGATCACCCTGCGCCGTCCCGACTCGGCCGGCGCCCCCTCCTTTGCCGAGGGCGTGCTGCGGGCGGAGGTGACGATCATGATCGAGGCGCGCGCCGCACGCCGCGCGACGCTGGTGCTCGCCTCCGAGCGCTCGGCGCCGATCGAGATTAGCGATCTCACCCCGGCCGGGCTCACCTTCCGGCTGATCCATCCCGAGCGCCTGTCGCGGGAAAAGGGTAGGCGGTAGAATATCGCCGCCGTAATGCGCACTAGTGGGCAGAGAGGATGCGACGAAGGAATTAACCTTCACGAAATGAAGAGGATTGAAGCGACAGCCCGCGCCCTGTGCGCGGTCGATTTGCAGGGCGTGGGCTATTCGGGAGAGGAACTGGCGACGCTCGTCGATCAGTACTGGCCGGTTATCGCCGCCGAGATCTACCAGGGACAGACCGTCGAAGGCGAATGGCCGTTCTCGGCGGACGAGATCGACCACCTCACCGAGCGTTACCGCCACGTGGTGCGGACGCAATGATCTCCGCCCCTTGCGCCGTCCGGGCTTTCGACGCCCGGGAGGCGGAATACGATGTCCGGGCCAAGGTGCGCTCGCGCATCCGGCATTAGGCAGACATCGGGTATCGTGTTAACGTTGTTTCTTCCGGCCGTGATCGATCGTCCCGCCTCCAATCGGGACCACGCGGCGGACCCGGCCCGGCAGTTCTGCCGGCGGCCCGGAGGGCGGTAGCGGCCGATTGCCGTGCCCGTGACGAAGCGCCCGCCGGGCGTGTAGCCGTGCATCGGGCTCACCTACCCACGCCGGGCGCTCGCCGGCGGCAACGCTTCGATTGAAACAATGGACAAATCCGAGCAGCGGGCTCGGGCTCAGTGTGAGCTCGACCTGCGACGCGCCCGCGTTGCGGAAGCGGACATACCTGCCCTGGTGGAACGCCTGTGGCCGGCTGTCGCGATTGAGATGAATGGCGGTGCGGTCGACCCGAGAGGGCCGACGCCGCCACCCGACACGCGCGAACGAATGGAAGAATTCCGCCGGCTTCAGCGCTGACCGACAATGACCGGCCTCGCGGGAATCGTCGCGACGCCTTCTCCCTTTCCCGACGGCCCACCCGCCACGCCCCGTTCACGCCGCCTTCGCGCGCTCGACGCCGCGAGCGGCGGCGAGTCACCTGCCATCCCTGGAATACGGTCTGGGCTTCGCAAGAGCCTGGGGAACCGACCCGCCGCGCGGCACGTGAGGCTGGCGGCGTGCCTGTGGGCGCGCATGACGATCTCCAGGAACCGCCCGCACGCGGCCTCGGTCCGGATGCCCGCATGAGCGCGCGCCGGTCGCCGGGCGAGGCGGCCCGCTTTGTCCGCCGAAGCCGATAATCCGCAAGGGTTTGGCCGATGCGCGGCGGGACAGGCAGACATATCGGCGACAGCGATGAGAATGGCCCCGATCTGCCGTAGCGGATACTGGAGCGTGGTGAGATCTCCGCCCGGTAAGTCCGGTAATACCGCTCGTATTCACCCGGACGTTTAGAGATTTTCGCGGGTTCGATTTGGATATAAGCTGCCGGCGCGAAGAATGAGCCGACAACAGGCGCGGCATCTCCACGGGGGGTGTTATGAAGACGCTTTGTCTCGCGGTCAGCCTCGTACTCGCCGGCTTCGGCGCGACGGGCGCGAGCGCTCAGGGAACGGGTTCCGATACATTTCAACCGGGCCGCACGGTGCTGCCGATGCCGCTTCCGCCCTTTGGCGGCACCATCGGCGAGACCTACAAGGAATCGACGCCGGACTGGCCGAAGCTTCCAACGCCGCCGCAAGGGGCGCCCAATGTGGTGCTCATCCTGCTGGACGATGTCGGCTACGGGCAGACGAGCACGTTCGGCGGACCCGTGCCGACCCCCTCCCTCGATGCGCTCGCCGCCGAGGGGCTCCGTTTCACCGAGTTCCACACCACCGCCATCTGCGGACCCTCCCGCGCGTCGCTGATCACGGGACGCAACCATCACAATTCGGGATCGGGCTTTCTGGCGGAATGGGCGACAGGCTATCCGAGCTACGACAACCTGATCCCGCGCAGCACGGCGACGATCGGCTCGATACTGAAATATAACGGCTATTCCACTGCGTGGTTCGGCAAGAACCACAACACGCCGGATTGGGAAAGCAGCGTCGTCGGGCCGTTCGACCGCTGGCCCACCGGCCTCGGCTTCGACTATTTCTACGGTTTCATCGGTGGAGAGACCAACCAGTACTATCCCGTCCTGTTCGAGAACACGACGGCGGTCGAGCCGACCAGGTCGCCCGCTCAGGGCTATCATTTCATGACGGACATGACCGACAAGGCCATCGGCTGGATGCGCTATTCGAAGTCGGTCGCGCCGCAGAAGCCGTTCCTGCTCTATTTCGCTCCGGGAGCCGCCCACGCGCCCCACCAGCCGCCCACCGAGTGGCGCGACAAGTTCAAGGGGAAGTTCGACGCCGGATGGGACGCCATGCGGGACGAGACCTTCAAGCGCCAGCTCGCCCTGGGTGTGGTCCCGCCCGGGACCAAGCTCACGGCGCGACCGGACTGGGCGCGGCCGTGGAACAGCCTGACCGACACCCAGCGCAAGGTCTATGCCGCGTTCATGGAGAACTATGCCGGCTATCTCGCTTTTACGGACCATGAGGTAGGCCGGCTGATCGATGCCATCCACGCCTTGCCGGACGCCGACAACACGCTCGTCATCTACATCGTCGGCGACAATGGCGCGAGCTCGGAGGGCGGGTTCGACGGCACCATCAACGAGGTGAAGATCTTCAACGGCTTCGCCAAGCAGGATCTTTCCGAGATCGCCGCGCATCTCGACGAGCTCGGCGGCCCCAAGACAGAGCCTCACTATCAGGTCGAATGGGCCTGGGCCGGCAACACGCCGTTCCAGTGGGTCAAGCAGGTCGCCTCCCATCTCGGCGGGACCCGCAACCCGATGGTGGTCTCCTGGCCCGCGCGCATCCGTGATGCCGGGGGAATCCGGCCGCAGTTCACCCATCTGATCGACGTCCTGCCGACCGTGCTGGAGGCGGCGCACCTGCCGGCGCCGAAGAGCGTGGACGGCATCGAGCAGAAGCCCATGGACGGCGTGTCGTTCCTCTCGACATTCGAGAACGCCGAAGCGCCGGAGGTGCGGACCCGGCAATATTTCGAGGTGTTCAGCAACCGGTCGATCTATGACGGCGGCTGGAAGGCGAATGCCCAGCACACCTTGCCCTGGCGCCAGGAATATGCGCCCGGCAACTGGAATCTCGATCGCTGGGAGCTGTACAACCTCAATGAGGACTACAGCGAGTCCGTCGATCTGGCGGCCAAGATGCCGGACAAGCTCAAGGAGATGAAGGCACTCTTCAGGGAGGAGGCGGACAAATACCACGTCTATCCCCTCGACGACCGCGGCGCCCAGCGGCTCCTCGAGCCCAAGCCGACGCCCTCGGACCCCGGCCGCACGCATTTCGTCTTCTATGCCGGTGCCACGCGGCTCGCCGAGACCGCCGCGCCCAACACCAAGAACAAGTCGCACACCATTACGGCCGGGATCGAGGTGCCGCAGGACGGCGCGGAAGGGATCATCGTCGCGGAAGGCGGCATTTCCTCCGGCTTTGCGCTGTTCGTGCGCGAAGGAAAGCTCGTCTACCACTACAACTGGTTCGACGAGGATCGCAGCGAGATCGTCTCGGCCGAGCCGGTGCCGGCGGGCAAGTCCACCGTCCGGATGGACTTCGCCTATGACGGCTCTTCGGGCGAGACGGGGAAGGGCGGGACCGTGACGCTCTATGTGAACGACCGGCAGGTCGGCAGCGGCCCCGTGCACAAGACGGTACCCGGCCGCTTCGGCATCGAAACGTTCGGCATTGGCGAGGACAGCGGATCGCCCGTGGCGAACAGCTATCAGCCGCCTTTCCGCTTCACCGGCGGCATCGACGAGGTGGTCATCGACCTCAAATAGCGCCCCGTCGGTGCGCGGGTGCGTGACGTATACCGCTAGCAGGATTCGGGACTTAGGACGGCCTGCGCCGCTCAGACACCTTCGACAATTCGAATGTCGCGCTCGGCGCCATTTCCCAGCGCCTTCAACGCTTCCTGATAGGCCGCGCTGTCGTGAGCAGCCCTGGCGTGATCGACGGAATCGAACTCGATCACCACCGTGCGCTGTTGCAGGCCGACTTCATAGACGTGGCTGGGCAGCCCGCGCACCAAGATCCGCCCGCCCGCGGCGACGATCGCGGGACCGCTCAGCTTGGCATAGGCGGCCAGCGCATCGGGATCACTGACGGAGCGATAGGTCGCCACCCAATAGGCCTTCGCCATGGACATGTCCCCACTTGGCTGATCGAGTTTCGCGGGGACTATACGCCATGGCGGTCGCGCGAAAGAAGTCCGCGCGACCGTTGTGGGTGAGTAGCGGCCGCAGATGCGACCGGCCGGCGATGTCGCTGGGCTGATGAAGACGTGCGCGGCGTTCGTCGCCGCGCCGAATCTCCATCGAAATCCTCACTTCAGCGACAAGGCCAGTCCGCTCAGATCAAGGCTGACGATGACGCCCTTCTGCTCGCCGCTCAGCTCCAGAATGGCGCCGTTCTGGTTGGTCAGGACGACGACTTGCGCGCCCTTCCCGAGCGCGGCGCCGGCGCCGCCCTGGGCATAGACGCCGGCAATGTCAGACGGGCGTCGGATATTCTTGACCGTCCCGTGCAGGCGAGTCTCCGAAGCGCCGAAGGTGAAGCCATAGCTCAGCCCTCCGACCGAGAGCGGATATTTGCGGCCCTGAAACGTCAGCACGCCGTCTCCGGCTGATCCGCCGACCACGAAGCCGGCCTTCACGAGACGAATGCTGATCGAGCCTTCAGCGGCATTCGCCAACGATGCGGCGCCGATGAGCGTCGCCAATGCGAGAAGCCCGACCTTCAGTACCGACAGGATTTTCATCGACGATACCCTCCCAACTAGAACGATGCGCCAAGTTGCGCATCGCTAGACAACGCCAACGCCGGCGTTTCGTTGCCCGACAACCGCGAGAACGAATGCCTTTTCGCCGGGCAGGAATCATGCCGTGTGTGTGCCTCCCGCGCCGGCGGCTCGTTATGGCAACGGTAAACCCGCACGGCAACCATGAGGGAGCGGAACTGACGGGACCTCTGCTGATGGGTCTGTCAGAGGTGCCGACCATCACTGCCAAAGGCGCCGGCGCGCTACATACAACTCCTCGGTCAAAGACGCTCTGGGACGACCGAGGAGAGTACTTGGTAGCGGGAGAGCGTTACCGCCACGACCCCACCACAGCCGGGCCTAGGTTCTGCCTGCGTATAAGAGGGTAGGAGACGCCTTCCGGCGGTTACGGCATGCGCGTTGGGTGCAATTCTACGGCTGCCGTCCCGACGCCCAAAGGCGGGTGCGGGAGACGACCGCCGCCCGCCGCCTAACCCAGGGGCTCGGGCGGGCCTGCGTCGACGGCTCGCCGTTAGCCGATCTGTTCGATGATGATGGCGCGGATCTGCTCGCGCGTCAGGCCGCAGGGCTCCGGCTTCCAGTCCGCAGCGGGCCGCGTTGTGGCGGGCATGGTTCCGGTTCGCGGCCTGATGGCCGTCGTGGTCTTGTTCTTGATCATGATGTTCCTGTGCGCGCGTCACTCCCGACCGGGGGACGTGCGACGAAATTTCGGCATTTCTGGAAAGGGGCCCGCTTACCGAAAAAGGGCGGGTCATGTCGATCTGTCGACGATGCGGACCCTACGCTGGAAATACGAACTAAAGAAGGCCAGCGGGCCGGACTGACCGAAATTCCATGTCAGCCGAAATAAAGTCGGGGACAGCTTGTAAAATTTCAAGGAAGCCTATATTGTAATCCTATCGATCTTGCACGTTGAACCCAGTTTTGCGCAGAATTGCGCTGGGCGAATTTCCTCTCAAATCGATATCAACGTGACGCTCGCGCGATTGCGGGCAATCGAATTTCTATGTCGGCTGAAAGGATATTGTCATGGCGACAGGTACTGTGAAGTGGTTCAACGGGCAGAGAGGCTATGGCTTCATCCAGCCTGATCAGGACGGACCGGATGTGTTCGTCCACATCACCCAGGTGGAACGTTCGGGCTTGATGAGCCTGAGCGATGGGCAGAAGATTTCGTTTGACATCGAGGCTGACCGCCGCAGCGGGAAGCAGTCGGCGGCCAATATCAAGGCTGCCTGAAACATTGCCTCCGGTCCTTGACCACGGATGTACTGGCAGGGGCCGTCGAGGCATTGGGAGAGGCCGGGGCAACCCGGCCTTTTTTTTATTCTGGAGGGAGACGGGACATCATGGCCGGCATAACCCGAGACAATGTGTTCAAGCCCAATCGGAGCAAGACCGAAGCCAAGGCGGAGGCGGTATCGCGCACGGCGATGGGCATCGTCGAGCAGGAGGCCAAAAGCCGGGCGGCCAAGATGGCACGTCTGCGCGAGGCCAGGCTTGCCAGAGATGCGGCGGAGCCCGGCGAGCCTTCGGAGCCTTCGGACGTAAAGCGCCGGGTTGCGGCCCCGCGCGTTCGCACGGGCCGCGGCCGTGGCGCACGCGAAGCCGGTTGACCGGCTTGCGTCGGAAATGATGGCCTGCCCGAAGCAGACATCGAATGTAGTATTGGCGAGAAAAATGCTAGTGTGCTCCATCATCGGAGATGTCTCGGGCATCCGGCGACTGGAAGATATCGGCCTCGCCGACGTGCTTTCGCTCAACCGCAAGGGAGCCAGCACGTGACTGATGAAACTCGCTACTTCACGGATCAGGCAGCATACGACCCCGATGTCGTCGAACTGATGGATAGTGTTCTTGAAGAAGCATGCCGACAGGCGCTTCAATACGCTCATGTAAGTGACAGTGTCCGCAGCTCGCTGGCGAGGGCCACCATGGAGGGCGTTCAGCGAGGGATGCGGGACGCAGAGCAACTCGTCGAATTCGTCATGAGCGCCATTCCGGCCGCCAGGGACGCCCTTGAGCGCGACGAAGCTTCCGGGGGGTGCAGCAGCCTCGCCGTGACGGCTGGAGCGGGCGTCGGGGAGGAATGTCCATGAAGGTCACCGTATGCAGCTATGAAGAGCAGGTGCCGCCCGGCGAATTCGTGCGCCGGGATTATAAATTGAAGAAGGGTGCGCTGAATCCGGACCTTCGGGAGGTCAAGGGGACCGACGAGGACGTGGAGGAGTGGCGCCTGGACCCGCTGGGGCGGTATCATCCGCCGAAGTAGCGGCGCAGGCGCCGTTGGGGCGGATGCCATGCATTGCGCTTGCTCCACCGTCATCGGCAGAACAAAGGCCCCCCGACGACCACGTGCCTCTGTGCTTTTGCGCAAGGTCCGTTGACCTCGCTCCTTCGAAGGTTTCGCGGGAAGCACCTTCTACCATTCACCTGCCCCTTCCACCCTTGACTACCGAGAAGGCGACGCGCGGTTCGTCGGGCGGACGGACAGGCGGCCAGTCCAGCAGCCGCGCGTCGCAGCCCAGCCGATAAGGGTGGGATTCGTGCCGATGTCGACAGTCAGAAGAGAGCCGCCGCACCAGCTCGTGCAAGTCGATCTCCGGCCCATAGCAGGCGGCGAGGCGCGCCAGCCGGTACGCGCCGAAGCGCTCGCAGCGGGCACAGTGGAGGCGCACCGTCACATAGGGGAAGTCGGAGAGCCGTCCTCTGAGCGGCAGGGACGATCTCACGCGGCGTCGCCCCCGCCTTCCGCACGCAGCTTCCGCGACGGCCGGCCGCGAATGTAGCCCCAGGAGGCTTCCTGCCGGGCCATCTCCAGCGCCACCTCGAGATATTGCTGGCCGATGAGCAGCGCCTTGATCGTCGCCCGCAAATCGCCGTCGCAGGCCGCGATCGCCTCGTCGACATCGGCCTCCGAGATGGCAATGGGTTCCCGTTCGGCGGGCGGTTGCTCGCTCGGCATGGTCGTCTCCCTCGTCTGAGGAGGGATTGATTCCACGAGAACGAAAAGAGAACAAGCCCGGCGGAAGGGCATGTCACCGTTTTGAGGAGAGGCTGACGGAAGACGACGGCGTGACGGCCCGGAACCAACGTTCCGCGACGTCGTTCTTCACCCGCTTGGGGTTGGCATCGATGGAGATCGACATGACGGACAAGGCCCTCGACACCCTCTTTCATGAGACCCTGAAGGACATCTATTTCGCGGAGCGGAAGATCCTGAAGGCCCTTCCCAAGATGGCCCGAGGCTGCCAGGCGCCTGAGCTCAAGGCCGCTTTCGAGAAGCATCGCGACGAGACCGAAGGTCAGATCGAGCGGCTTCAGCAGATCTTCGAACTCATCGGCAAGCGCCCGCAGGGCAAGACCTGCGCGGCGATCGAGGGCATCCTCGAGGAAGGCGAGGAAATCCTCGAGGAGTTCAAGGGTCAGCCTGCGCTCGATGCCGGCCTCGCTGCTGCGGCGCAGGCGGTCGAGCATTACGAGATCAGCCGCTACGGCACGCTGAAGCGCTGGGCGCAGGTGCTCGGCATGAAGGATGCCGAAAAGCTGCTCGACGCCACGCTGCAGGAAGAATCGAAGACCGACGCGGCGCTGTCGAAGCTCGCGGACAAGGTCGCGAACAACAAGGCGCTCAAGGCGGCTTAACCTGCAGAGGGCTCGGGTCGAATTCGGGTCCTCGCATGCGTCTGGCCGGGTCTGGCGCGGGCCGGCTCCATCTCGGTGGGGCCGGCCCGCGCGGCGAGGTGGGTTCATACCCGTGGCGAAACCAGGGGGGTGCCCGCCAGGCGAAGCGAAGCAGTTCATCCCGTTCGCGCAACCCGAGCTTCGCGCCCTCGAGCACCGCCGAGGCCAGCATGGTGCGGATGCCGTTGTTCAGCGGCGCATGTGCCGAAGCCCAAGCGCAAGCCTCATCGAGGACCTGCTCAAGCAGGGTCACGGTTTCCGGATCGTAGCTCTGAGCGAACATCACCGACGCAACTCCCTCTCAGGATGGCGACGCTCATGTAGACGAGCCGGGGCGTTCCGCAAGAGCCGATGTTGCTGACTGGAAACGAAAAAATTCGCCTCTCGCGGGCGCAAGGTGAAATCCTCAGGCGGCTACCACCGATCCCGCAATTTCATCACCGAAAGATCGCAACAACCACGCCGCTTCCACTGAGCGACAAAGCGTTTCGTTGCCCCGGCGATCTATGCGCTGGCGCTGAATTATCGTATGGCCCGCAATCAGAACCACCGCCCCGACGCGCGGAGTATCTGGTGAGGAGCCGGAACCTCCGGCCGGGTCGGAACTTCGACATTGCAGAGTCGAGCCCGAGCGGAAACGCCTGCATGCCGGGAATAAATTTGACCGATCAGCACCTCGCCATATTGCGAGCGATGGCCACCGACCATCTCCGCGACGGGAAGCTGCGCCTCCACACCGTGGCCCCTATTCGCGGCCGGCTTCCGCCGGGTCATCGCGACGGTGATATCCTCGAAGTGCTCGATCACCTCGAGCTGACCGGCCATATCACGCGAGAGGGCGGAGGAATCATGCTCTCACCGGCCGGCCTGGTCGCATGCATCCGCTAGCTATCGTCTCCGGCGGCGCCCCGAACGGAACAGCCACGGCCGAGCGATACGTGCGGACGCTCGCGCCTCCGGCAGGGGCTGCGCTTCGGCAAGGATGCCGGCATCTTCGGCCGCGGCGATGAGAGCCGCCCGGAATGGACCGACGGGCGCCGCGTTCTCCACGACGCCGATCGCAGCATACACCGCCGCCCGGTGCAGTTCGCTCCCGTCATCGATCTGAGGCCAATGGTTGTTGAGGAAGCGCATTGCCCCATCGACGTCGGCGAGGGTGCGCCGGGTCGAATCGTTCTCCCACACATAAACCGGCGCCATCGGGATCATGCCCGATTCAACACCGGACGGGTCGCGCGGTTCACGTTGAGGAAGCCAAAAAACGCCCCGCCTCCTCTGAGCGCTTGGACGGGCAGGAGGCAGGGCAAGGGATGATTACAGGCTCTTCTTCAACGAGTCTCTGCGCGAGGGGTTCCGAAACGCGAAAAGACCCCGCCCTCCCGGAGGAGGGCGAGGCGAGGTCAGGCATGTGCCGCCGCCAGGAGGCAGCCGGTTATCCGTCGGGATGACGGATTCCTTCGAGCGGCGCCTGGTCGTGCAGCCCCTTCGGCGCCTCATACGCCGCCCGGATCAGCAGCGCGGCGAGCGCCAGCAGTTCCTCGGCCGAGCCGTGAACGCGGTTGTGCCGGCGCCGGACCAGGACGATGCCGGTCGGCTTGTGGCGGGCGATCCGCTCGCCCGTGTCGATCGGCGGGATCGACGGGGCATCCATCATCCGCCCCTCGAGCGCGCCGGCGGCGCGAACGCCTTGTCGATACGCCCGCTGATATTGTCGAGGCGGTTGAGGATCTCCTCGCGCATCTGCACAAGGCTGTCGTGCCGCACATAGTGCTCGGCGGCGAACAGCTTGTGCTCGGCGAGCTGCTTGTCGAGCAGGCGCACCTCGGCATGCAGGGCCGCCTGCTGCGTCGCCATCGGCTTGACCTCGGCCTTGATGCGATGCTCGATCCGCAGCCACACGCCGACGATCGCGCCGAGGATCGTTCCCAGCCCGAACACGGCATCCCATGTCACCGAGCCCGTCACGGCCGCCACCCGCAGACCTCGCGGCCAACCGCGTTGTTCGCCTTCACCTGCCGGATGGTGGCGTCGGTATCGTCAGGCGACCACGTAACGGGTCTGAGAGCATCGCACACGGCCCTACCCGTCGCGCCGCCACCCGTCGTCGTCGCGCAGCCCGCCGCTGTCAGAGCGGCGCTCAGAAGCAGCGCGAGCCGCATTGCCTTTGTCGCGGATGTCGTCGGCACGGGCCTGCTCCTTCTGCTGTGCGCGTTCGAGGGCGCCGGCCGCGCCCCGGTTGCGGCCGGCCTGATAGGCCAGCCCGCCGGTGAGGATGAGAAGGACCGCGCCCTTCACCGGCGCCGGTAGCAGCGCCCACACGGGGCGCCAGACCTGATAGGTGCAGGCGAGGATGGCGAGCCCCGCCGCCAGCCATGCCCACCAGGGCGTCCAGTCGAGGATGGCGCCGAGCACGTTCATGCCGGCACCGTGCCCAGCGCGTTGAGATCGGCGCGGGCCTCGCCACTCACCAGCGCGGCAACCTTGCGGTTGCGGTGCGAGGCCCAGATGCCATAGGCGACGCCGCCGACCGCCACCGCGACGCCGGCGACCACGAGGCCGGCGAACACGGTGTCGATCCAGCCGCCGGCGCCGACGAGGGGATGCAGCGCGTCCTTCGCCTGGTCGATCGCGACCGCCGCGCCGCCCCCGCCGACAATGGCGCCGGCCGAGCCGCCGATCGGCGCCGCGGGCGTGGCGAGATCGGCGAGACTGGCCCGGGCCGCCCCGGCATCGCCGGCGACCGGCACCGGGCCGACGCTGCCGCGGGCGGCCGCCTGCCCGTGCGCCAGCACGTCGTCGAGGCGGCGCGTCCATCCCGTGCCGAAGGTGCGCCACGTCTTGAGGCCGCGCAGCATGGCGAGGCGGCGGGCGATGATGTCGGCGACCAGCGTGTCATGGTCGGGGTAGCGGGTCAGCGCCGCCAGCGTGACCGTGCCGACGATGCCGTCGGCGCCGACGCCGAGCGCGCGCTGCAGCCACTTGACCGACTGCGCGGGGCCGGAGTTCACGGCGCCGTCGAACACCACATAATCGACGCCGGACGGCAACTCGTCGCCGCGGATCGCATCCCAATACTGCGCGCGGTAGATCGCCGTGACCTCGTCGTCGCCGATCCGGCGCACGCTGCGCGCCGGCGCGCCCTTGCGCCGCCGCCAGCCGTCATAGACGCGCTGGGTGAT
Organism: Ancylobacter mangrovi; assembly: GCF_024752335.1. Lineage (NCBI taxonomy): Bacteria > Pseudomonadati > Pseudomonadota > Alphaproteobacteria > Hyphomicrobiales > Xanthobacteraceae > Ancylobacter > Ancylobacter mangrovi. The sequence continues at coordinate 646,397 of NZ_JANTHY010000001.1, forward strand.
GCCCTTCATGGTCGCCCCGCCGGGATCGGCGGGATTGTTGGCGTAGCCGCCTTCGTGAACGAGCACGCGCTTGAGCGCCTCGTCGAAGCTCGACGCGGTCATGGAAGTCTCCGGAGTGTGAGGAAGCGAAAATAAATCGATCGCCGGAAGGCGGCCGAGTGGGATAAGTATCTGGCGGCGAAGGTCGTGGGCCTCGCGACATCGGCAGACGCACGAGACTTGGAATCTTGTGCCTTACGGGCCTGCGGGTTGAGGCCCGTCATCCGCTTCGTGCGGAACTTGCAGCATCAGGCACAACTACGTGCAGCAGCACTCTTGATCGACGCCCTGCTCGGCCCTGGACCGGCTGACAGGTGTACTCGCGTCGGCAATGGAGCCCTTTTCACCGTAAAGGAGGTTTGTGTGGTTAGTCGCAGAATTCCACCAGCGCAGACCCTCCATCCGGGGCCGATGTCTTCGCGCCGCGCCCGCTTCGAGGCCCGGCGGGCGCGCTGCTACAGCCAATCTCTTCCTGCAGGGCACCCTTATGCGGTCCTGCCGATATGGGTTCCCTATGTCTTCGCGCGTGTTTTCGGCAGTCTGTACGCCACGATTTCGGCGGTCGGGAAATGAAGCTGCGGCTCCGCCTGTCGGTTCCTCTTCATCTCAGGCGGGCGCTTCGGTCGTGACGATGCTCGCCGTGCCCGAGACGGGCGTTCCGGCGCCCGAGATGCGCGGATCGACCAGCATGAGGGACGAGTCGGCGAGCTGGCGGTAATGCGTGCTCACCGGGTCGATCGAGAGCGGGCGGATGCACCGCATCTGCTCGGCCGCGGCAGCGCCGGAGGCGAAGTTGTGCACGTTGCCGATGGCGATGCAGTCGATCAGCGTCGCATCGGTCGACACCCCGCCCTCGTTGCCGTCCGGCCCGCCACGATTGCCGAAGCCTTCGCCGACCGCGCCGTCGATCCCCGCGCCCTGACCGTTGCGGTGCGCGATGCAGTGGCTCGCCCACAGATGCGCCCCGCCGGCCGGCAGGAACCCGCCATCGTCATTGTATTCGGACAGGCACTCCTGAGCGGTCGCGTTGCAGCGCTCGTGATTGGACCAGCCGTCGTCGCCATTGAGGGCGCTGTAGAGGAAGCGGTCGAGCACGCCCTGGTCGCGATAGCTCGCGGCTTCCAAGTTCAGGCTGTCATGGTCGCCGAACCCGTCCTGCGTGTTGGCGATCGCCGCACACATCTCGCGCACGCCCGATGAGTTGCTGCCCTGGAAGCCGGTGGTTGCCGCGCCGAGCGAGACGCACTCGCTCAATCGCCACCGGGCGACATTGGCGAGCACGAAGCCGGAATAGGCATAGCAGACCTCGATGCCGTGGATCTCCAGATAGCCGGTCTTTTGCGGCACCGCGTAGTTCACCCCGCCCGAGAGATTGGTGACGAGGTTCGGCGGCACGTAATAGGTCCTGCCGCTGGCAGTCGGGTCGGCGCTGCCGGGGGCATGGATGTAGAGCTTGCCGCCGGCATAAAGCCAGCAGCCCGGCGCGGCGTCGAGCGCGGCGAGGCTCGCCGCCTTGCGCATCGGCAGCGACGGGCTGCGGTACTGACGCCCCCGGTGCTGCGGGAAGCGCTCGGCCATGGCGATGGCGCTGAACGGCGTGTCATGCTCGAAGATGAACTTCGCCACCGGCGCATAGGCGATGGCCGCCTCATAGATGTTCGCGTAGCCCGCGCTCTTCGCCCAGCTCGCGCTCGTGAAGGGCATGCCGTGGATGAGGCGCACCCGGGCATTGCTGCCGGCGGCGATGCGCAGATCCCCGACCACGGGATTGTAGATGTTGGCGCCGGTGTAGCCGAGGCTGAAGCGGCCGCCGATATAGTCGCCGCCGCCGAGGATGATCTCACCCGCCAGCGTGCCGTCCGGGCGCGCCAGCATCTGCATGGCGCGGTCGGGCGTCGCCACCGGAGAGTCGGGCGAGCCGGAGGCGCGGTCGTCGCCGGCCGGGTCGATATGGATCACCGAGCGGTCGCGGATCAGCGCCGGCCGCCAGCCGGGCCGGTTGCCGACCGCGAGGCTGATGCGGCTGAACTCGATCGAATTGCCGGCGACGCTGCCCGCGTCGATGAACAGCTCAACATAGGAGCAGGCCGGGTCGATCGCGATATTGCTGACGCTGAGGGGCTGCTCGTTCGGGTTCGTCACCAGTCCGTTGGCGAGGGTCTGGCGGGTGCCGGCGATCTCCGCACTGGCGGCCGTGAACTGGCGCAGCAGGATGCGCGGATTGCCCGAGGCAGGCCGCAGCACGTTCTCGATCGTGATCGCGAAGGAGAAGGTGTCGCCGGCGATCTGCGAGCGATAGGTGCGCACCGAGGCATTGCCGGTGGTCAGCAGGCCGGTGCGGCGCCCGCGCGCATTGCCGACACTGAGGACGCCACCGGCGCCGACGATCCACGTCGTGGGCGAGCCGGGCGGCGGGGTGAAGCGCAGCAGCAGCGGGTCGGTGAAGATGTGCGGATTGGTCTGCCCGGTGTCGAGCGCGTCGAGGGTCGAGGCGACCTGCTGCCCGAGGGCGGGCACCGTGGCGTTCGACTTTTTCACCCATGAGCCGGCGCCCGAGGCGCCGCTCTTGACGTAGAAGCCGGCATTGGTGCCGTCGCCCAGCACCTGCCCGATCGTGCCGGCGGCATGGGCGAGGTCGGCGGCGAGCACCGCCAGCGTGTCATAGGCGATCGAAGGATTGGCGACCGCCTGCTGCGCCTGATCGCGCGCCGCCTCGGCTGCGGTGCGGGCACCGTTCGCGCCGTCTTGCGCCGCCTCGGCGCCGGTCCGGGCGGTCAACGCTTCGTCGCGCGCGGTGACGGAAGCGTCACGCGCCGCCTCGGCCTCGCCCTTGGCAGAGGTCGCTCCGTCCTCGGCCGAGGCGGCGACGCTCGCCGCCTGCACCGCGGCCGCGCTGGCGGCGACCGCCTCGGGCGTCAGCGAGCCGGGCACGCCCTGCAGGCCCGGCACCTGCACCACCGCCATCTCGGCGCCGAGATATTCGCCGGTGCCGCCGACCGTGATGGTGCCGGCGGCGATCTTCGCCCGGCCATCCTCCGACGTCGCGTAGACGTCGACGGCGGTGCGCTGGCCGAGCGGCAGGGCGTCGACGAAAGCGCCGTGGTCGACGATCACGACGCCGTCGACCGCGCCCTCGTCATCGGGATCGACAAAGGCCAGCCCGCCCTCCGCCGTCGAGAGGGTGAAGGGCGCGCCGCCGGCGCGCGGCGTCACCTCGAGCTCGACCAGCTTGCCGGCGAGGTTGATGTCGGCGAAGCGGATCGCCGGAGCCGGCGCGCTCGTGTTTCGGTGCAGCGGAATCCTGATCGTGGCGGTCATCTCGGCTCCGGACATGAAAAAGCCGCCCGAAGGGGCGGCGCAGGGCGAGCGGAATGGCGGGCCGGTCAGTCCGGCTCGAGGGCGGAAACCCGGGCGGCAAGTTCCTGAACGGCACCGATGAGCAGGGTGATAAGCTGCTTGTCGGCATCGGCCGAGAAGCGGAGATAGGTGCCCGTGTAAGCGGGCACCTCGGGGCCGTTCTCCCCGATCGTCGGGGGCATGCCGGCCTCCTCGATCGCGCGCGGCAAGACCGTCTGGACGTTCTGCGCGATCAGGCCGGGATGCGTTCCGGCCGTGTGGGCAATCGGCAGGCCCTCGCGGAAGCTGAAGGTTTTCGGCTGGAGGGCGAGGATGGAAGTGAGCGCATCGCCGAGCGGCGCGATGTCCTGTTTCAGCCGCTCATCCGAGGGCGAGGAGTTGATCAGCACCCACGAATTGCCGTCGACATTGTAATAGAAGCCGCTGTTCCAATGGAGCGACAGCGTATTGGTCATGTTGATGCGCAGGACGCCGCCGAAGGTTTCATCGCGGAAGCCCGTACCGGCGACCTTGCCATCGGCATATTTGAAGCGCCCGAAATCGGTGGAGTTGACCGTGAGCCGAACGGCGTTCGCGGCAGGTTCCGCCCCGATCTTGATCGCATAGCCCGTCGCCTGCGAGACGCCCGTACCCTCCTGTACCGGCGCATAGCCTATGGCGCCCAGCAGATCCGACGCCATGTCGGCCGCGGTGACATCCCCCGTCCGCCCGGCCAGCGTGCGCACAAGGCCGCCGCCGGCCTGCAGGGCGGCGCCGATCTGCGTCGCCGTCACCGCGCCGACCTGACCGACCACGCTCGACACGCCCGCGGTCAACCCCCAGGCGCCGCCGAGCCAGGCATAGGTCAGCCCGTTCGCCTCGCTGGCGACATGCCACCCGCTCGCCGGCACGGTGAAGGCCCAGTCGGTGCCGGTCCATTGCGCGAGCTGGTTGGCGTGGCCGGCAAAGGCGCCCGTGGGCGCGCCGCCGACGACATAGATATCGTCGAGCACCGGCGCGCCCGGCGGCGCGTTCTGACCTACCGCCCTGGCGACATAATAGGGCGCGGTTCCCTCGAGCAGGGCGGCGGCGCGCACCAGCTCCTGCGCGCGCTGCGCCAGATAGGCGTTCGAATAGCGCACCGGGCTGTCATAGCGCGCCACATAGGCCGCATCCTCGAGCGCATCGCCCGGCCATGCGAAGCCGAGGGTCAGTTGCGTGTTGCTGTCGACGGTCGTGATCGGCACCAGCAGCCCGTCGGCGAACAGCGTGTCGCCGGGCTGCAGAACCATCGTCCACAAGGTGCCCGCGCCGGTCACGACGGTGCCGCCGGCCGCCACGCTCAGCGTGCCCGTTGCGTAGAAGCTATTCATCGCGTGTCCTCAGAAGTCGGCGACGTTGCAGACGGCCGCGAAGCCGCCGACATGCAGGCCGGCATCGCCGTCGCGGCGCCAGTAATACTGGTTGGGAGCGGCGGTGCAGATCGCCCACCATTTCTTGTAGGCGTAGGACGGGTCGTAGAACATGTTCACGCTCGAGGCGCCGCAGCCGACGATGTAGCCGACGCCCGGCTGGTTCATGACGTAGAACACCAGCGCCAGGCCCGAGGTGCTGGCGACCGGCAGCGTATAGATGCCGGTGTCGCGCCCGGTCGTGACCTCGCCGAAGCCGCGGAACTGCAGGCTCATGCGGTCGGCGCGGAAGATCCAGTCCCACTCGCCGGCCGCGTCGGCATGGACGTTGTGCTTGGTCACCCCGAAGCCGATCGAGGGCGCGGCGAGGCAGCGCAGGGTCGAGCCGGCGTCGACGCCGCCCTGATAGGCCGGATCGCTGGCGGCCACGGCGAAGCGGATATTGTGTCCGTGCTCGGTCGAGAACAGGGTGTGGAAATAGAGCTGGTTCGGCGACACCCAATAGGCGCTGATGAGCTGCTGCTGAAACGTGCCGTCGGAGTAGCTCACCGGCTCGGCCGCGAACGCCACCACCGGGGGATAGTTCGGATAGGAGCGCGAGAGGGTGACGAAGGCATCCTTTTTCGAGAAGCCGTCGCGGTACTGCGTGGCGACCTGCCCGATCTCGGCGACCTGGAAATGGTTCTTCTGCGTGCTCAGGATCAGGTCGTCATCGCCGCAGGTGCGCACGTCGGCGCCGCGCCGGGCGATGAACAGGCCCGGCCCGCGCGAGGGATGGTTGCCGAAGATCGCGTTGTTGCCGGCGGCGGGCGTGGGGTCGACACCGCTCGCCAGCACCTTGAACAGGAAGTACGTCACCCCGTCATAAAGGCCGTGCGTCGGTGACGACATGTCCTCGACCGGAACCCGGATGTAGTTGTCGCCGAGGATGACGTTCATCTGGTCGTAGCGCCGGGCGTAGTTGAACGGCGTTATCGAGGTGCTGCCGGGCGCGACATAGGGGAAGCTGCCGGCACCATAGGTTCCCCAGGCAAGCGCCACCCGGTCGGGGCCGCTGCCGGCGGCGGGAATGTCCCGATAGACCGTGGTCGCGTTCGGGATCGGCGTCCACCCGCCGCCCGGCAGGGAGTTGACCGCCGCGACGCCCGAGCCGATCAGCCGGAAGCCGTTCGGCCACTGGCTGTCGAAGGACAGGAAACGCGGATCGAGGGCGGGATCGCCCGCGTCATAGCCCGGCCGGGCGGTGCGCAGCCGCACGCCGCCGGCGACATTGCCGAGCACGAAACGCCGACTCACCGCCTAGCTCCAGATCTCGATGCGGGCATTGTTCAGGTCGACCCGCAGCCGGTTGTCGCTCGAGCGCAGCAGCCCGGCGATGATCTCGCCGATATTGGCGGAGATGGCGGACAGGTAGCCCACCGCGAGCTTCAGCGCCGTGATCGAGCCATTGGCGATGAGGTTGCCGTTGACATAGACCTCGCCCGTCGAGGTGTTCACCGAGAACATCGGCACGAAGGTGCCGCCATCCGAGGAGCCGACCAGCAGCCGGTTGCCGAGGAAGCGAACCTGCGAGAAGGCGCCACCGGCGCCGTCCGTCATGGCGTCGATCCACATGCCGCCGGCCGCCGAGGCGAAGTCGTCGGCGACCTTGGCCTCGACGCCGTAGGAGGCCAGAGCGCCGGACGGGCCGGCCGCCGCCACCCAGCGCACATTGAGGCTGGCGTTCACATTCTCGACCTCCGCCTCGAGCGTGGTGATCGCCTGCGCCAGGGCGCTGTCCGGCCCGGTGGCGACGAGGATCTCCTCGCGGAAGGTCGCGATCGCGCCCCCGACCTTGGACGTCAGCTCGCGCTGCATCTTCTGCTGGTCGAGATACGCGCCGGCGGCAAGATCGGCGGTGATCTGCGCCATGCGCTCGTTGATGGCCTCGACCTGCGCCTGCCCCTCGGCGATCTCGCGGAACACGTAGTCGCGCACGCCAGCTTCGAACATCGCCTGCGTGACGGTGATCTGCGACTGGTCGAGCGTCGGGGCAGTCACGTCCACCGCCACCCACGGCCCCTGCCGCGTGCCGATGCCGGCGACGCGCAGGCGCAGGTCGATCGGTGCCACCACCGACGAGATCTGCGGCGCCCGCGTCTCGGCAAGCTGCGTCCAGGAGGCTCCCTCGTCATAGGAGACTTGTGCGGCATAGGCAGCCGCGCCCGCGGCCGGCCACCAGCTCGCCTCGAGGATGGTCTCCATCACGTTCTGGCGCATCCGCGCCACCAGCCCGCCGACCACAGGATAGGGCGGGATCACCTGCGAGGGGCCGTCCGGCAGCGGCGGCGGGCTGGTCAGGTCCTCGTCATGCACGCGCGGATCGTCGACCACGAGCTGCAGTTCGACCTGGTCGCCGGAGGGGCGGCCGGTGACGACGAGGCACCGCTTCTGCCAGCCGGTGCCGGCGCCGAACACGAAGCTCGCCGGCTCGTCGCCGTCGCCGCGCGCCATGGCCGCGTCGAGCGTCATCGCCTGCGCCGCCTCGACCGCGGCGAGGTCCGCCGGGTCGAGCAGCGCGTATCTGTCCTCGACGCCGCGCGAGACCTTCACCGGCCCCCACAGCTTGCCGCGCCGGGTGCGCACGCCGAGATAGTGCTGGCCGCTGCCCCAGTCCGGCACCGGCGAGAGGGTGAGGCGGACGCCGAGCCGCGCCGCCAGCGCGCCCGACTGGCCCCAGCTTCGCGGCAGCTCGGATTGCATCAGCACGTTGGAGCCGAAGGCGAGCAGGCGCCCGTCATGCTCGGTGGTGCAGGTCGGGCGCACCCGGCGATAGAGATTGGCGCGCCAGTAGAAGTCGGTCTCGCGCTGCGCCTGCTCGCGTCGCACGATGCCGGGAAGCTCGATCGTCGCCGGGCGCAGCAGCTCGACGTCGCGCGGGCATTGAACCTGCGCCGGCTGCCAGGTGCTCTCGTCGAGATAGTTCAGCACCACGCCATCTGCCGAATCCTCGGCGGCGAGCTGATAGTCGATGCTGATCGAGCCCCGCACGATCTCCCGGTCGGAGAGCAGCATGGAAGGCGTGTCGCGCCACTGGTCGCGGATCAGCGAGAGCACGTCGCCGATCCAGCGATGCTTGGCGCGGGCGACCCGCAGCGCGGTGTCGAGCGCGTCGGGCACGCCGACCGCGTCGCGGAACGAATAGTCGAAGCAGTCCGAGCGCGAGGCGGCGAGCGCGTCGAGATCGGCGAAGGCCTGAAGGTCGATCTTCGACAGCGGACGGCCGGCGCCATAGACGCCGTCGGTGGCGATGTCGAGCGCCGCCCAGGACGGCGAGCGGGTCGGCTGCTCTTCCCAGCCCGAGCCGGTCCATACCGGCAGGATGCGGGTGGCGATCACCGAGACCTGCTGCAGCGCATCGGCCGAAAGCTGATCGGTCGCCTTCAGCCGCAGCGCCGTCACCGAGACGCCCTCGAAGCTCTGCGGCCCGCCGATGAAGGCGCGAAGCCCCTGCCAGAGGATGGTGTCGGCGTCCCTGCCATTGGTCGCCGTTTCCGTCGTGCGGCGCACGCGCGCCTCGTAGCGCCCGGCATCGACCGCCTGCTCATGGGTGACGCGCTGCGGGGTCTGGCTGCGGAAGGTCCAGACCGGGGCGGCGATGGTGGTCCATCCGCCGATCGGCGCTCCCGTGCCGTCGACGCTTCGCACCTGCACCTCGACGCCCAGCGAGCGCGCCGACATGTTGCCCTCGGCATCCATGTTGAACAGGCCCTGCGAGAACACGAAGTCGAAGGCGAGCTTCGTGGTCACGGTGCCGGCGGCATTGGCGACGAACCCGCCGACCCATGTCGACGGGTCGGACAGCTCCTGCCCGGAAACCTCGGCCGCGGTCTCGACCCCGGCCGGGAACAGCGTCATTGCCTCGCCCGGCTCGCAATGCTGGATCTGCACCCCGGTGAAGGCCGGGTTGACCCCGCTTTGCCAGTCCCACAGCACGGTGTCGTTGATCAGGATCTGCTCGCGCCGGTACCGCCCGACGCCGATCGCGAGCAGCAGGTGCATGTACTGGTCGTTGCCGTCGAACATCGACCACGGCACGGCCGCATAGTCGGGGACGGTCTTGATCCGCCCATAGCCGGCGGGGATGGTCTGCAGCACCCGGGCCGAGTTGCTTTGCTGGTTGAACGAATAGAGCGTCTGCGCGGCGTCGAGCGACTGGGCCGGCTTTGGCGTCACCAGCGAGTTGAGGGCGAGCGCGCCGCCGGCGACGAAGGCGGCGCCGACGATCGAGGCCATCGCCGCCGAGCCGCCGAACAGCGCGCCGGAGACCGCGGTGCCGATGCCGGGCGCGAGCGCACTCAGCGCGATCACGCCGAGCAGGCCGAGGAGCTGGCGGGTGCCGCCCGACCCGCCGCGCGGGCGCGACAGGAACACGACCTGCTCGCCGGCCCGGATGCGACGCGTCGTCCACTCCGCCCGCAGCACCGGCGCGCCGTCGATCACGCAGATGGTCGGGAAGGTCTCGAAGCGCAGCTCGGCGCGCCGGATCAGCGCCGCGATCGTCTCCCGGCGGCGCGGCTCGGCGCGCGCGAGCTCGCGGCCGGGCAGCAGCAGGTGCACGGCGGGGACAGGCTGGCGAGTGGCGGTCATCGATCGTTCCGGCAGTAGAAGCGCAGGCGGCCCCAGCCCCCGGCCTTGAGGGTCGGCACGTCTTCCATCAGCGTGCCGAGCACCTGGTCGGCATGGATCACGGCGCGCTCGGGCGCCAGCCACACGCCGATATGGGCGGCGCGGTCCGCCCGCCCCATGGCGACGAGGGCGCCGTCCGGGGCGGTGACGAGATGGGGGTGCGGCGAGTGCACCTCGCTCCAGCGCTCGCGCTCGGGGTCGCCGGCAATGGCCTCGATCATCCAGCGCCAGGACGGATCGTCCGGCACCGCATGGTCGGGAAGGTCGACGCCGAACAGGGCCGCCTCGATCTCCCGCGCCACATGCCAGCACGAGCGCTCCGGCGACCACGGGCGGCCGAGGAGCGAGGAGAGGTAGGCCGCGCGGTCGCTCATGCCTGAAGCCCCGGGAAGGCGCTGCGCGAATAGACCTTGCGCGGGAACTTCATGTTGGCGATGTCGGCGAGCCGCGCCGTGCCCTCGACCCGGCTGCCGCTGATCTTCACCTGCCGCAGCCGGAACTCCACCGGCCCGTAGCAGGGCTCGTCGACGTCGTCCGAACGATACTCGCGATAGATCATCACCAGGTCGGCACGATAGGCGACCGCCGCCTCGATCCACGGCGTGAGGTCGCGCCCGACATTGTCCATCACCAGGCTGCATTCGGGCACGCGCCCCTCGCCGAACTCGGCGCGGTCACTCTCGAAGGCCGAGGCGGTGAAGGTCGCCATCGTGCCGGGGTCGAACAGCGCCGAAAGCTCTATACCGAGCGATCGGTCCATCAGGTCGTGCACCAGCCGCAGCGGGATCGCCGCGCCGCTCCCGTCGACGAATGCCGGGTGCTGCAGCTCCAGCGTCGCATAGACGAGGACCGCCGTCGGGCAGGCGGCCTCGGCCTCCTCCCACGCCTGCGTAAAGGGATCGGGCATCAGGCACCTTCCGTCGAAATGAGAAGCGAGAAACTGACCCGCGTGTAGAGGCCACGCGCGACAAGAGCGCTGGTTACGCCTCCGCCGCCGCGCAGGATCTGCACCGTCCGCGTGCCATAGGCGGAACCGAGCCACACGGGCATGCTGAAGCGGCGGGTGCCCTTCGCGAGGTCGTCGCGCAGGAACGCGGTCCAGATCTCGAACTGTGCCGGTGTGAACCGCCGCGCCCAGCCCTGCTGCTCGATCGCATCGCCGGGGCGCGCACGCAGGCGCACATTGCCGCCTTCCATCTCGGTGACCAACGGCGGGCGGAACGGCATGGACGACCAGGCAGAGGCCTCGCACTCGTAGGGCAGGCCAGTCGGCCAGGCAGGGTCGGCCATGGCTCAATACATCCCCTTGGCCGCGTTGAGCCCATAGCGGGCCTCGAGCGCGCGCGAGTGGTCGCCGCGCTGTTCGAGATCGGAGATCAGCTCCCGCTTTACCGCTCGCACGACGATGTCGAGGCTGAAACCGCCATTCGTGTCGGTCCGGGGCTCGCCGACGTCCGCCGTCGTTCCCGGCGGCGTGCTGAGATTCACAGTGACCCTCGGCGCCGTCCCTGCCGAAGCGAGCGCTTTGGTCGGGATGATCGCGCCGTCCTGTTTGGGGCGGAAAAGCTCCGGCCCGGTCTCGCCGACGAGATAATCGAAGCCCATCCTGACGTCGCCGCCGCTGGCCTTGCCGCCGGCGAAGCCGGCGCCGCCGAACAGCGAACCGAGGAAGCTGCTCACCGCATCCGACGTGCCGGTGAGGACCGGCGCGAAGGCCTGGCGGAAGGTGAGGCGCGCAAGGTCGGCGATCATCGAATCGACGAGATCGGAAAAGTCTGCCTTGCCGGTCGTCACGAAATCGACGAAGGCGTCTTCCGCGCCGCCGACCGCATCCACGAACGCCCCTTCGATCGCGTTCGCCGTGTCCTGCGCACTTTTGGCATAGTCCAGCACGGCACGCCGATAGCCCGAGGCGGCGTCGGTGGCGTCGTCCAGCGCCGCCCGGTTTGCGGCCGCCATGGCCTTGCCGGCGTCGACCACGGCCCGGTTATAGGTGTCCTGGGTGATCTTGCCGGCCCCGAGCAGCTTGTCGAGGCGCGCGAGGGTGTCGGCATAGGTCTCGGCTGCCGTGCGCGTATCGTCGTAGATCCGACGCGCTTCCGCCTCGAGCTCGTTCTGCTGCCGGCGCGCGTCGGACAGCGCCTCGCGGTCGCGCTTTTCCTGCTCGCGCTGCCGATGCTCGGCATCGTAGAGCGCACCCGCGCGCGCCGTCGCCTGTTCCCGCTGCTCGGGCGTCGGGTTCTTCAGCCGGGCGAGCTCGGCGTCGATCGCCTGCTGGCGCGGATCGTCGGCGGTGGTGGTGCGCCGGTCGAGACTGTCGATGAGCCGCTGGTTGAAGTCCCAGTCCTTCATCGCCGCCTTGAAGTCCTTGGCGGCCTGCTGAGAAATGCCCAGCGATGTGGCGAGATGGTCGAGTGCCCGGCGCGCCTCCTCGAACTTGTCTCCCGATGCGGCGGCGGCCTCCGACAGGTCCAGCAGGTCGTAACCCATCTGCTTGACGGCCGGATTGTCGGTCTCGTTGGCGAGGCGGGCCACCTCCTGCCGGAAGGCGGCGATGTCGGGAAGGCCTTCGCGCGCGGTCTGCGCCAGGCGTTTGGCCGCTTCGGCGAACGGTTCGAACAAAGGACTCTGCGCGATGTCGCCTGCGGTGCCGACGCTCACCGCTCGCCGGGACATCGCCGTGTCGAAGTCGCTCAGGTCGCGCTGGTAGAGCGCGCGCATGGCTTCCACGTTCTTCGCCGCCAGCGCCGTATCGAGCGCGCGCTGGCCCTCGGAGACGCTCCGCGTCGCGGCGTCGAACTCGCCATAGCGGTCCGTCAGGCGCCTGACCAGGTCCTCGTGCCGCTTCAGCGCCTCGCCGGCATCGTCGACATCGTCGGTCAGCGCGCTGAACACAAAGGAAGCGCCATAGCCGAGCGCGACGATGCCGGCGAGGATGATGCTCGTGGGTGTCACGAGCGAGAGCAGGGCGGTGCTGACGCCCTTCAACGCGCCCTTCACGCCGCGGTCGCCCAGCACGGCCGCGATCTGCGGTCCCTGCTGGATCATCGCCGTGGCGAAGGACTGGCCGGAGAGGACCTGCACGCCGAGGTCGGTCAACTGCGCGCTGAGATTGGTGATCTCGTGGGTGCGAAGCTGGTTGACCGCGCCGGCCGCCTGCTGCGACTTGTCCTTCATCTGGTCGAGGGCCTTCGCCCCCGCGTCGCCGACGGCGGATAGCTCCGCCTTCACCTTCCCGCCGTCCAGCACCTGCAGGCGGATGCCGACATTGCGTTCAGCCATCTTGTCCGTCCTTCAGGCGTTCATGAATGGCCGACACGGCGGCCGTTTCCGCCGCGTCGAAGAAAAAGGCGCATGCGGCCGCGCTGCACCCCGCCGCTGTCGCAAGGCGCTCGATCGCGCCATAGTCGAGGCCGACGACGGACGCGCCGGCACTGCGCACCTGGTGTCCGCCCGTGCGCAGGGCGCTCCAGAACAGCCGGCCCTCGACGCTCAATGGGGCCTGGAGCCGGTAGATGCAGGCGCCGCATCGTTCGGGGCAGGCCGCGCAGTAGCTTCCGCCCCCGCCGAAGTGCCAGTCGGCGAGGGCGCGAATGCGTTTTTTTCCGCCACCGCGCGCAGTGCCGGCGTGACGTACTTCTGCTCGAAGGCGCTGCCGAACGGGGCCGTCGACAGCAGTGCGTCGATCCCCTCCGGCCACGGCCCCGGCGTTGCACGGCCGCTGGTTTCGACACCCGACCAGTCGAGGATGGCTCCGCGGCCGAAGGCCTTGATGACGCCCAGCGATTTCTTCGCCTGGTCGCCGTCGAGATCGGCCCTCAGCTCGGGCGGAAGATCGCGGGCGCGATATTCGACCTCGGTGCCGAAGGGCAGCACCAGCACCGAGACGCCGCCGCCGAGATCGAGCCAGTAGGGCGTGCCGCTGAAATCGAGAACGTGCATGGGGACCTCAGTAGCTTTCGACGTCGTTGACCAGCGTCGCGGTGAACATGGCTTCCCCGGCGGCGGGCCGCGCGCCCTGGCAGGTGAAGGTGGCCTGCACGCCGCCCGGGCCGGTGATCGGGCGCTTGGGCCGGGGCAGGTAGACCGACGGCACCGTCAGGACGAGCGTCGCGTCGGCGCCGATGGCGAAGCCGAACTCGAGCGCGCAGTCGTCTCCCGCCACGGCCTGATCGAGCAGGTCGAGGCTGTCGAACCGCACGGTCAGGCTGGCGTTGAAGGCCGCCTTGCCCGGGTCGACGCCGCCGATCGCGCCGTCGGCGCGGATCACCTCGACCGTCTCGAGATTGTTGGAATAGGTGAGGTCCGCCGACACCACATTGCCGAGCGCCACGCCGTCGCGCGTGACAGAGCCCTGGAATTGGTTGAACCGCACCATCTCCAGCTCGGTCGGCGCGCCGGCAACGCTCGCTCCGACCGGCGGCACCTCGTTCTGCCCGATCAGCGCGAAGGTCGCCTGCGCGAGGCCGGAGCGCTGCATGCGGATGGCGAGCGAGTTCGCCGAGAGGCCGGTGTTCATCGTGTAGGACGGCACTTCGGGATGGCCGATCTCGACCGAGACGCTGGGCAGGCTCGCGGCCCCGGATTCGAACAGGTGGGTGTAGACGTCCTCGTCCGCCGTCGTCGTCGGGTCGCCGAGCAGCAGCCGGAGCCAGACGCCGATATTGCGCAGGTCGAGCGGCACGACGACGTCGCCGCCGGCATTGATGATGTCCCGCCCCGGCATCAGCGGATCGCGGCCCGTGCCGGCGAGATCATCGGCAAGCAGCCCCTGCTCGGCGCCGAGCGTCGTCGAGACGAAGGGCATGCGGCGGAAGCCGTTCGCCGGGGTCGTGCCGTAAGCGGCCTCGAATCCGAGCGACATCAGGGCATTGATGCCCAAAGCGCGTCCCATCGGGCGCCTCCTTGCGAATGAGGGCCGCTCAGCCGAGCGGCGAGGTGGTGGTGTAGATCAGCGTGACGGTCACGCGCGCGGCCGTCAGGCTGGCGCCGGCCTCCGAGGGCAGGTTGTCGGTGTCGGGTGCCGACGGTTCCAGATGGTCGACGGCGCCGCCGAGTGTTCGGTCGGCGTCGAGCGCCGCGCCGATATCGGCAAGCAGCGCGTCGAGCCGGGACGACCCCTCGTCGCCGGGCATCAGGTCGACGAAGACGTTCAGGCTGGCCGCGTGCTCATAGGCATAGCTGGGCGGGGACAGCGTGACCTCCGGCTCTCCGGGCTCGCCGTCATAGAGGATGACGAGGCCGCCCGGCCCGCACTCGACCGGCACGGCGACGTTCCGCTTGACGTCGGCGCCGGCGAGCGCCGCGCGCAGGACGCCGGCCAGCGCGGCAAGGGCCGTCTCCCGCTTGCTCATCGCCTGCCTCCCGGCCAGCTCGCGACGATGAGTTCGGGCAGCCTGCCCACCCATCTCTGTCCGGCGCGATCGATGTCGAGCCGTTTGCCCAGTTGCACTTGCGGCACCAGGATGAAGATCACCGTCGTCGTTTGGCCCTTGCGGATACGGTTGCCCGGATCGCGTTTCGGGGTCGGCATGCGCACCGCCAGGCCCGCGCTGTTCACGCGCACATTGTCGGCGACCAGGAGCGAGGGGCGCCCGCGCCGGTAGACGAAGCGCAGCCGGATTCCGGTGCGCCGCTCCCAGCCGCCGGGAGTCAGGCGTTCCTTCTTGCGGCGCTGGTTGATCGCCGGCGCTTCCCGGCTGAGGCCGTGGCCACCGGCCGCGGCTGTCGGGATGGCGAGAAAAAAGCCGTCCTTCGAGCGGATCGGGGTGCCGCTGTCGAACGCCGCGATGATGTCGGGGGCGTTCGAATAGACGAGGCCGGCGGCGCGCAGGCTGGTGACCCCAGGCCGGCTCGGATAGCGTTCCCCGCGCCACGCATTGGCGAGCCGGCGGCCGAGCCCGGCGCTCTCGACCTGGCCGCGCAGATCGCCCTTGAGCCCGTCCGTCGCGGCCCCGATGCCGCGGGTGACGGCGGAGGCCGCGTCGCCGACTTCCGCGGCCATGATCTTGCGAAGGTCGCCGTCGACCGTGATGCCCACCGCGACCATCTCAGCCGCCCCGGCAACCGCACGTCCACACCAGGCGATCCGGGTCGCGCTTCGGCGCGCCTTCCACCGTATAGACACGATCGAGTCCCGTGGCCGGGTCGGGCAGGGTGAAGGTGTCGCCGTCGGCGACGACCGGGCAATCGCCGCTTCGCACCTCGACGATCATGGTCGGCATGCGGAGCTGGGTCTCGCCGAAACCGACGATGTCGTCGGGGCGGCGAAGAATGATCCTCACGGGCGTGCCCACGCCCTGACCGCCCGGGCGGTGCTCGGCGCCAGTGCGGCCGAACGCGGCGAAGACCGCGTCGACCGCCTGCGAGGCGATGTTCATGGGCCTCATGCGCCGACCACGCCCTTCCGCAGCGCGGAGGGCATGGTGCAGACCGGCAGCGGGTAGGAGTAGAGCTCCGGCTTCACCCATGCATTGCGGTCGCGGTCCGCGATGAGCCAGCTGTAGCTCTCGCGCCCGAGCGTGTTGACGAAGTCGAACGTCTCCGCGCAGCCATAGGCGATCTGGAAGATGCCGGCCCCGACCGGAAAGAACTTCGCCTCGTCGTCCGGTACGGCGACGGTCGAACCGTCGTCGGTGCCGCGATAGTTGAGGAACTCGATCTTGGCGTAGCTGAAGCTGTCCCAGATGTCGCCGTCGCTGCCGTCGCGCAGCGCGCGGGCCTCCTGCTGGTTCAGGTAGGTCTCGCGGATTTCCGGATGGTTCGTCAGCTTGTCGTAGAACGCGTCGCCGACCACGGCCTTGATCCGCACGGCATTGCCGCCGAGACCCTTGAGGCTCACTGCCACGCCGCGGCGCAGCTCGTTGCAGGCGATGCGGATGGCGCCGGCCTCCGGGCTCGCATTGTCGAGATCGAAGTCGATCGCCGCCGGGATCGCCTGGTCGAAGATGTCGGCCCAGTCGTAGAGCTCGGTGCCGTCGGCATCGACCACGAGACCCTGCACGGCGCCGAGCATCATGTGCTCCCAGGTGAGCTCCACATCGGTCCGCATGACCGACTGGCGGTCGGCCACCTCGACCATCACCTGCTTGAGCTCGGTTTCCGATCCGAAGGCACGGATGCCCTGGATCTCGTGTGCATGGATCGTCGACGACTGCGCCAGCCGGCAGGTGCGGAACGAGCGGGCGGTGCGCGGGTCGCCGCCCTTCTCCTTCGGCGGCGCGCCGAGCGGCGTGGTCTGGATCAGCGCGGGCGAGCGCGAACGCTCCTCGATGAACACGTCGTGCGTCCGCACCGGCTTGGGCACGAACAGGCCAGGCATGGAGCGCAGCAGGTTCGGCGCATAGCCGATCTTGTTGACCGCCGCCGTCATCGAGATCGCGGAGAAGGCGGAATTGTTGAAAACGTCCATGGCGACCATGGCGGATATCTCCTTCTGAAGCGGGCCGGCCGCTGGACGTGCCGGTGAAGAGCGATTGCGGGAGCGGATCAGCGGGCGACGATGTTGCGCGCCTCGAGCCCGGCGAGGGCGGCGGCCTTCGCGCCGTCGGTGATGCCGGGAGGCCAGACGAGGTCGGCCAGCCGCACCTCGGTCTCCCGGACATGGGCCGTGCCGAGCACGTCGGCATTGGCGGCGGCGTAATTGCCGAAGGCGATGCCATAGGCGGCGGCCGACCCGTCGAGCGCGTCGGGTTCGAGCAGCTTCACCTTGCCGGAACCGTCGGCGACGGTGACGTCGAAGCCGTCACCGAGGGCGAAGTCGGTATCGACATCGGCCATTGCGAACTTGATCTCGCTGGTGAAGTCGGGCCCGCCGACAGCGTAGTTGCCGATCGCGGCCCCGGCCGGATCGACGACCGCGAAAGTCCCGCCATTTGCGGCGACGGCGATGCAGCGCACCCGGTAGATGCCGGGCTTGGCACCGGCGAGGACCGGGGTCTCGGCATCGAGCGTCAGCGTGCCGCCGCCGCTGTTGCCGCCCGCCCTGGCGGCGGAAGAGGCTCCGCCGACCGTGATCCTGCCGAGCACCGAGGCGGCGACGATGTCCGCCCCGGACGCATAGACGACCGGCTCCCTCGAGAGGTGGCCGGGAGCCTCGCTTACGATATGTGCGGCGGCGTGCCGCCCTTCGACGAGAGTGGTCATCTTTCATGTCCTCGGATGATGAAGCGCCGGAGCGGCGCGGTGACGGTGAGCCGCGTCAGCGGCTGAAGCCGCGGCGCTCGTTGACCTCGGCCACCACGGCATCCCATCCCGCCTCGATCTTCGAGGAGGAGCGGTCGTTGCCCGGATTGGCGTCGCGGCCGGCCATGGCAGTGCCGAGGCGGCTGGATTTGGGCGCCGCCGCCAGCATGTCCCGCGCGTCGGCCACCGTCAGCGCACCGGTCTGCACCTTGCGCGCCAGCTTCCTGGCGAGGTCGGAACGTCCCCGCGCCTCCGGCAGGTCGAGCACGGCCATCGGATCGCGGGAGGCGAGCGCTTCCCCGTCGTCTTCCTCTTCGCCGTCGCCGGACTGGCTTTCGGCCCCGGCGCCGTCCTCCTCCTCTTCGGTCGGGGTCTGCTCGTCCGCGGCCTCGACCTGGGCTTTCACGGCGTCCAGCGTCTCGCTGGGGTCGCCGCCCTTCGCGAGGAGGCTGGTCAGGATCTGCTTCAGCGACATGGTGCTCTCCATGGTGCCGGGGGCGCTCGGCGCCGGTCCGGGTTCGGTGGTGAGGGGGGCGGCCAGTGCGACGAGTTCGCTCGCAGCGGTGCGTTCTGTGCCGATGACATCGACGAGGCCGAGCGCCAGCCCCGAACGGCTTCTGTCGGAATGGGAGGCGAGGAAGCAGCGCGCGTTCTGTGCCTGCACCTGCGCCGCCGTGATCCCGCGCCCCGCGACGACGGCCGTGACGAAGATCCGGGCGATCTCGTCGACCGCCGCCTGCAGGTCGGCGCGCGCCTCCGCCGCCAGCGGCTTGAATGAAGCTCCTCCGGTCTTTCCCGGGGCGCTCTCGATCGCCTCGATCTTCAGCCCGATCTCGGCCAGCCATTCCGACTGGTCGTAATGCAGGATGAGGACGCCGATCGAGCCGACGCCGGCGGTCGAGGGGGCGACGATGCGGTCGCAGGCCGAGGCGAGGGCATAGGCTGCGGAATAGGCGGTCGCGACCGCAGCCCATATCGGCTTGCCGCCGTTTCGGGCCGAACCGTCGCGGATGTCGTCGGCGAGCTCGAAGCAGCCGTCGACCAGGCCGCCGCAGCTGTCGACGCGCAGCAGGATGGCGCGCACCGCGGCGCTGGCGCGGGCGGCACGGATGGCCGCACCGATGTCGGTGTATCCCGCCACATGGACGTCGTCCCACCAGTCGTAATAGCCGTCCGGCGTGAGCGGGCCCTTCACGTCGATGATCGCGATGCCGTCAACCAGCGCATAACCGTCGCGCCGCTCGGCATCCGGCGCCCAGGAAAGCCATGGCCCCGACATCTGGCGCGCCACATGTCCGTCCGATTCCCGGCCCGCGCTGCCACCAAGGGCCGCGCGAAGCCGCCCGGCAAAGCCCGCGACTCCGGCGCGCCGGTGATCGGCAGGGCCTTCGGCAAGTCGAGCGAGCAGGGCCGAAGCCGCACGCGGCTCCATCAGCACGGCGCGCCCGCTGGAGCGCAGCGCCATCTCCAATCCGTTCATGATGACCTCACGCCGCCGAGCGGCCGCTTTCCGCCGGCGAGCCGGCCTCGTCGTCGTCCTTCACGGCCGCGAGCGAGCCGCTTTCCGGACCCGTCACGCCGGCGGCGGTGAGCGCAGCCTGTTCGCGGGCGAGCTGCGCCACGATCATCTGCCAGTCGGCCCCCTGCTCGGCGGCCTCGCGCTCGAGCGTCGAAATGCGGGCCTTGATCCGCAGGGCCGCGGCCTGCGCTTCCTTCACAGGGTCGACATAACCGCGCCCGGGCCCGATCCATTCGGCCTGCGCATAGGCCCCGGGCACGTCGTAGAAGTCGGGCGCGCCGGCCGGCGGCTCCAGGGCACCCGAATCGAGCGCGTCCTCGAGCCACGCCGTGTAGAAGGGCTGGGCGACACCCCAGATGAGGAGCGCGCGGAGCCGCTGGACGGTTCGCCACACCTCATTCAGCGCCGCCCGAGCCGACGAATAGTTCGTGCGGCTCCAGTCCATGGAGATCTGTTCGTAGGAAAGCCCCAACGAGGCCGCAAACCCCTGTAGGAAGGCGGTCTGGAAGGCCGGGAAGCCCGCGGTGTTGCGGGGAGTGGTATTGAGGTCGAGCTTGTCGCTCGGGAACAGGGTCAGGAAGCGGGAATCCTCCATTCCTGCGCCGGCCTTGTAAAACCCGGCGCGAGTGGTGTTGAACGTCTCCCAGTCGAACCCTTCGAGCGGACCGGATCGGTCGCCGAGGGCCTCGCGGGCGAATTCCTGACCGAGTTCCGTGTAGACCGCGCCGATGATCGTGCCATTGAGCAGCGCCGCCTTCACTTCGGCCTCCGAATACCGGCTCAGAAGACGCATTTTCACGACCGCGGCGACCAGCCGCGAAATGCCGCGGTGCTGACCTGGGCGACGGCGCTCATAGACATGGAGCACCTTCCAGCGGTCATGGCCGTCGACATCGTCGAAGCGGGGAATCCGGTCCCACGTCATCGAATCGAGGCTCGACGAGACATCGCCCGGATGGCCCCGGCGTATGTGATAGGCGATCGGGGCGCCGTCGGCGTCGAGCTCGACGCCGCCGCGCATCCGGTCATCGTCCGGCCGGCCGTCGGGGTTCGAAAGACGGTCCGCGTCGACGATGTGGAGCGCGGTCGCATAGGGCCAGCGCTCGCGCGGTTTCCAGCGGATGACCGCGAGGCCTTCGCCCACCTGCACCAGCTCGCGCGCCAGAAGCCCGACCTGGCCGGCGAAGGGCAGAAGGCGCTCCGCATCGCCGCGAAAGGTCGGGTCGTGCGCGATCTCGCGCCATTTGGCCTCGATCTGCCGGGCGAACGTCTCGGCCGCATCCCGGCTGATACCCAGTCGGTCCGGGTCCGGCTTGGCGTTGAGCCGGAATGTCGCGCCGACCGTCATGTCGACGGAGCGGTCGATCGCCGCCTGCGCCCAGCCTTCGTTTCGGACCAGGTCGCGCACCCGCGAGACGCTGAGGTCCCGCTCATAGAGCCATTCGGCGTCGGCCGATTGCAGTGGCGGTACCCAGCCGCGCACCGCCTGCGCAAGATAGTCGCCCGCCATGTGCGAGGCGCGCGGCGCGCTGCCGAAGCCGGCGCCGAGCCCCGACGGGCGTGACGGTGCCCGGACGCGGACGCGGGGCTTTTCGGTCGGCGTCGCCATCAGAACCGGCCGAACGTGGTCATGACGGGTCCGAATTCGCCGCGGCTCCCGGCCAAGCGGCCGCGGCGCAGCTTGAGCCGGACGATTTCCTGGTTGATCTCCGCCGCCGAAGCCTGCGTGAACTTGGCGGAATAGACCCCCGAATAGGAAACTTCGGTGGCCTGTTGCCCGAGCAGGCGTGCGCGCCGGACCGCTTCGAGCTCCGCAATGGCGGTGTCGATCTCGTCGATCGTCATGTCGGTCATGTCTTCACCCGTTGAGTTGCGCCAGGGCATTCAGGCCGGCCGAAAGAGCGTTCGGCTTCCTCACCGGCGCCGGCGGAACCCGTTCCGCAGGCGCCGGCGCTGGCGCAGCCCGTGCCAGCAGGTCCTCGAGGTCGCCCTGCTCAGGAGAAGGCGGGGTCTCCCGCTCGGCTTCGATCCTGTCCCAGTGCGCATCGGCCAGGTCGCGCACGCCGAGCCTGTTCGCCGCCGTTTCCGCCTGGAGATGACAGTCGAGCTGCTCATTCGCCTGGGTCGGGTCCTTCTCCCACTCGTACTTGATGAACCCGTCGCGCTTGCGCTTCGGGACCCGGCGTTCGGCGGTGAGCTGGCGGTAGAACTCGTCTTCCAGGCCGCGCGGCAGGCCGACATGGCCGCGCTCGAGCGGATCGAGTTTGCCGAGGTTGCGATACAGCGCCATCTTCAGGACGCTGGCCGCGAAATTGTAGAACCGCTTCGAGTATTTCAGCCGGCGGCCGTAGCGGTCGGTCTCGCGCTTGACCCGCTCGATCAGCGGGACATGCTCCTCGCCGCGTCCGCGCACCATGATGACACGCGAGGCCGGGTGGCGCTTCGCCCAGCTCCATACGTCCTCGGTCCAGGCATTGCCGTCGATTGCCAGCATGTCGATGCCGATCCGGCGGCGCGCACTGTTCGGGTAGGTCTGCTGCAGCTGCGCATCGAGCTTCTCCTGGCAGCCCGCGTCCGAGATATGGTTCGGTACGACGCCGGCATCCACGATCCACCGGCGCCGCTCCCGGCCCCAGGCCACGACCTGCCATTCCACCCGGTCGATCTGGCAGTCGACGCCCATCGTCACGAACAGCGCGCCACCGGGAAGTTCCCCCCGCGCGTAGGGCGATTCCGCCGCCCGGTCGCGCAGCGCTTCCCAGGGCACCGCCTCCGCCTGACCGCGATAGGCGAGCCCGACCGTGTCGTTGACGAAGGTCTGCTCCGATGCCGGATCGCCCTTCGCCTTCAGCCATTCGCGTGCGATCCGTTCCCAGCTCTGGAGCGGCGAATAGGCGCTCCAGATCCAGAACGAGCGGTGTCCGCGCTTCGCCGCGGGATTGCGCGCTCGCCACTCGAGGCGGGACAGCATCTGCGGTCGATGATGTTCCTCGATCGAGCAGCCGCAGGCGGTGCAGGTGAAATGCGCCTTCTGCGGTTTCTCCTCGTCGAGGGCCGCCAGCATATTGTCCCATTCCAGCACCTGCATCTCGCCGCAATGCGGGCAGGGGACATAGGGAAACTCCTGGCTCCCGGCCTCGAAGTTCCGGGTGATCCGGCAGCCCGGCATCACCAGCGGCGTCGAGACCTTGAAGATCTTCGCGAACTCGTGGGCACGCGAGCGGCTGTCGGACTGGGACTCGGGGTCGCCGGCGCTGTTGACCTCCCATTTGGCGAGGTCGTCCTGCACCTGCCGGCGCATGGTGACCTGCGAAAGAGAGGCCGGCGAGTTGGCGCCCGAGATCTGCAGCGCTCCCCGGCCGTCGCGACGCTCCTTGTAGAGCACCGAATCCGAACCATCGCGCGACTTGGCGTCGAACAGGCTGGCGAGGCCCACGGTCGAGCGCAGGAACGGCGCGAGCTTCATCTTCGACCAGCGCGCCGCATTGTCGGCGGTCGGATGGACGTAGAGCACGTCGCCGGGGTCCATCGCCAGCGAACCACCGACGAAGATGTTGGCGAGCACCGTGCCGCCGAGCTGGGCCGACTTCATCAGCGAGACGATCCTGCAGGGATCGTCCGGCGACAGCGCGCGCAGCACCTCGTCGAAATACCCGAACAGCGAACGGTTGTACGGTCCCGAGAACTGGCTCTCGCGTTCCGAGAACACGATGTTCTGCTCGGCCCAGGCGAGATAGTCGACGGGCGGCGGCGGCTCCAGAACGTCCGCCATCGCGCCCGCTGCCGCGCGCTCGGCATTGGCGAGATGGATCTGCATGGAGCGGTCGGTCAGCCGGCGCCCTGGCCGGGTTCGTCGCCTCCGGAACCGGCGGGCGCCACCTCGTCGATGATGTCGGCCGGAAGGCTCTCCATCTTCTGGCGGGCCGCCTTGGAGGCCCGCTCGCGTATGCCGCGCAGTTCGCCCCGCAGCAGGTGCAGGACGTCGCGCTGCGGCACCTCGAACCGGCTCGCGATCGCCGCGGCGAAATCCGGCAAGGCGCCCTCGAAGACGTTCAGCATCGCAGCGGCCACGGCGGTCATCTGTTCGCGGCCCTCCCGCGCCAGCATGTAGGTGCCGCGGCGTGCCAGCTCTCTTTCGGCGGCGTCGCGGTTGCGAAACTCGATCTCGCGGAGCTTCTCCCGCTTGATCCTCTCCTCGATCGGGTCGGCCGGTGCCGGCGGGACGGCAACGGCCGGTGCGGGGGAGGGGGGCGCTGCCGACGGCACGTCGAGCCGCGTGCCGAGCCCGTTTCCGAAGCGCTGGCCGATATCGAGCTTCAGTTTCAGCTGCTCGATCGCGGTTGGCACGTGGATCCGGGCCGTGCGACCTTCGCCGACCAGCGCGGCACCGGAAAGCTTTCCCTCGGCGATCCACTGGGAGACGCGTCCGGCCGAGACCTTCGTGAGCGCGGCGAACTCGCCTTTGGAGATGATCGCAGGCGCTTCCGTCACCGTCTAAAGACCTCTTGAGGCTCGGAGTTTAGCCGCCTTTAGCTGTTTAGGCTTTCGAAACGCGGTCAGACTGGCGAACCTCCGCGCTTCCGCCGCCCGCATACGAATTTGGGCCGGGAAGGACCCGTGAGGCCCGACACCCCGGCGACCCGCCACGACGATCCGAGCCGAACCCCTCAAAGGGTACGGCGCGGCGGCAGCAACGGACCTCTCGGCGATGATTGTCGGTCGGCGTTTCGGCCTCGCGGCAGGCCGAAACGGCGAAGGCCCGGAAGCGTCTCCGCCCCGGGCCTTCTTATCCATGCGCAGTGAGCACCAAAAAAGGGTCGCGCGTCAAGCGCCCGCTGTGGATACCCCGCTGAACGCTTGGAGAATGCGCCCTTGCGCGACATCCTCCTGTTCCCAAGGCCGGGCCGATCGGCGTGGCCCCACGACGAATCGGCTGGCGAGGCGATTGCCAAGCTCTTCAGCCAACAGCGTCAGGCCCGCATGCCAGACCTCGTATTCGGCCCTGTCGACCCCGGCATAGAAGGGCGACGGCACCAGCTCCATCTTCATGTACGCATCGCGGTAGGGCCGTCGCCGCGTCGGATTGAAGCCGTCCTGCTCGACCTCGTATTCCCCGCCCTGCGGCAGCGTGATGGTGCGCTTGACGAACCACGCATTCTGCCCCGTCCTCGTCTTCACGGTGCGGTAGGTCGGCGGCTCCGCTTCCCAGTCCGGTGCCGAGGCAATCATGGCGTGCTTGCGCACCAGCCAGGCGGGGCTGGTCTTGAACCGCCGGACGCCGCTTTCATCGACCACGCAGATGCGGTCGAGCACGTCGCGCAAGGCGAGTTGCCCGGCCTCTCCCCAGCGCTCCGGAGATGCCCAGTCCGCGAACGGCCACCAGCCTCCCGGGATTTCCAGCGAGAGATTTTCGAGACCCTCCACCGCCTGCGCCACCGCCTCGGCATCGGCATGCGGCCCTTCGGTAGCGCTGCGATCGGGCACGACGCCATACCGGTTGCGGATATCGCCCTCATCGACCACGGCCAGCAGCTTGCCGAATTTCGACATGCCCGCCCAGCCGGGCGTGATCCCTCGCGAGAAGGACACCGGCTCAACCTGCGCCTTCGGCAGTTCGTCCCGATAGGCCCACACCAGCAGATCCTCGATATCGATGTCGGTTTTCGCCATCTCACCCTCGTTTGGGAGGCTAGGGAGGATAGGGAGGCAAGTAACCTGCCCTGAAACCCGAATGCCTCTTTCTCAACCCGTTGAACCTGAACAGCTTTTCAAATCAGTTGGGAGGGAAGGGAGGATAGGGAGGATAGATTGCGCCCTACATGAGAGAGAAAATCATCCTGATGATCGGACATCTCTCGCGCTCTCTTCTCTCTCACGCGTACCCGCGCCTTTACCTCCCTACGCTCCCCAGCCTCCCAAGACCCGCCGCAAACCATTGCTCCCCGTACCCCCGGCCGCGGGAGGCAGGCTTGCGAGCTACCCTCCCTTGCCTCCCCAGCCTCCCGGCATGCGGCCGGGCGTGCGTCATCCTCCCCACGCGCGGCTACCCGTACGGGGTGCGTGAGGGGTCGTGCGGCTCGTAATCGGGGCGCAGGCGGATGCCGACATAGACCGAGAGCGAGCTCTTGCCCTTCTCGAAGCCGTAGTCGTGCGCCGCCTTCGGCATCCGCCGGGCGAAGGTGCTGCCTTGCAGCGGCGTCTTGCCCTCCCGCTTGCAGTAGATGGCGAAGGCCTCGTAGAGCCTGCCCTGTTCCACGACGTCATGCGGCATGCGCGTGACCTCGATCGCGGTGCGCACGAAGGCGCCGATGGGGTCGCTCTCGTCGCGATATTCCTTGGTCGCCGACATCACGGCCTCGGGCGGCTCGAGCCCGCCGCGATCGAGATAGGCGAGCGCGCCCTCGATCATCCAGTTGAGGATGCCGCTCATCTCCGCCTTCAGCTTCGCCGGCAGGCGCTTGTCGCGATCCTCCTTGGGGATCTGCACCTCGAACGGCACCAGCGAGACGCGCCGCCAGATGCCGTCGTCATTGCCCCGGATCACCGGCTTTCGGTTGCAGGAGATGGCGAGCTTGAACTGCGGATAAACCTCGAGGAACTCGTGATTGAGCCGCCGCACATTGATCGGCTCGCCACCTGTCAGCTCCTTGATCAGGCTTTCGTCGAGCGGCAGGCCTTCCTTCGGCTCGGCCGAGCGCACGAAGCGCGCGGCGGGCAGGCGGATCAGGTCGGGCGTCGCCTCCGAGCCCTTGCGGGTATTCTCGTTGACGAGGCTCATCACCGGCACGGAGGTCGCGTAGTCGCCCATGATGTGGGCGATGATGTCGACCAGGGTCGACTTTCCGTTCGATCCCTCGCCGAAGAAGATGCAGAACATCTGCTCGGTGGTGAGCGCGGTCAGGCAGTAGCCGAAGAAGCGCTGCACATAGGCCCGCACTTCCGGGTCCGGCAGGATCCGCTCGAGGAAGGCGTGGAACACCGGTGCGCCGGCCTCCGGGCAATGGAACACCGGTGCCAGCTTGGTGATGAAGTCGCCCCGCTCCTGCGGCAGGATGGAGAAGGTCCATTTGCGCCGCACCACGTCCGGGTCCGGGCACTCCGGATCCTCGACGGCGTGGAAGCGGATGGTGCCGTTGAGCACATTGAAGGCGATCGGATCGGGATCGAGGTCGCGCAGGGCGCGCACCAGATAGGGCCGCGCCTCGCCCAGCATGCCGTCGAGCTTGCCGGCATTGCCGGAGGAGACCGCGAAGCGCCGGCGCTGCGACTTGCGCGTCGCCCAGGCTTTCTCGGCCGCCATACCGCGCGCCACCACCACGCGGGCGGCATCGCGCTCGCGGGTGAGCTGGAATTTGCGCCGGCCCTTCTCCCGCTTCGACATTTCGAGGTCGTCGAGCTCGTTGATCTCGTGAGGAATCTCCTCGAGCCGCAGCGCCGCCTCCTGCGCCGCCTCCATCGCCTCGGCTTCCTTCGGCGTCGGAGCCATCACGAACGCCTCGAGGTTGATCGCCTCGGCGGTGGCATGGGCGAGGGCGCGCACGTCGTCCTCGTCATCCTCGGCGCGGAACCAGCGCGTGCCATCCCAGCGGTGCCAGCCGAGATTCGGCACGAACAGAAGGTCGGCGCCGTGCCGATGGCGCAGGCGCCGGCCGTTGCCGATGTCGTTCTGCGGCTCGCCGGCGCAGGCGATCAGCGCCGGGTCTTCGGGCGCGAAGCCCGGCGGCGGGCCGTCGTCGCCGTCGAAGGGCGGCTCGCCATCTGCGGGCCCGTCCGGCCCGTCATCATAGGGATTGTCATCCTCCGGCCCGGGCCGCTCGCGCGGCGGGTCCTCCTGGAAGCCGTCGCGCGGCGCCTCCGCCGGCGCCTCGCTCCCCTGCCGCGGATCGGTGTCGGCGGGGGAAGCCGGGGGCGCGCTCGCGCCGGTTTCCTCGGGCTCGACGATCGACGCGATGCGCCTCGCGATGGTCGGGTCGATCTCGCTCATCGGCTCACCAGCATGTCTTCGAAGTCTCGGCCGGGCTCCGGCCAGGCGATGTGGATGCGCCGGCCCGCGCGGGCGTGGCGGCGTTCGGCGCGCGCCATGGCGAGCCGGGTTTCGAACGGGTCGGAATCGCCGTCGCCGAGCAGGCGCAGGTCGACCACGCTGTCGGGCACCGGCACCGCCTTGCTGGCGGGGTCCGGCTCCGGCCCCGGCACCCGCTTCACCCGGCCGGCGGCGGTGCGCAGGCTGGGGTGCGGCAGCCGCGAATGGTCCGCCGCCTTGCCGGCGAGGTTGCCGAGGCTGATCGCGCTCCACATCGCCATGCCCTCGAGCGGGATCTGCGAGGTCAGCAGCGCACGGTAGACCGCGAGCACGGTCTCGATCCCCTCGCCGAGAATGAGCCGGGTCGGCGCCGCCGAACGCAGCAGCTCGATCCGCCCGCCGCCGAGCGAGCCGCGCACCTTCTTCGCCGGCAAGGCCTCGCCGGTCTCGGGATGGGTCAGCGTCAGCTTGCCCTTGGGCTGGGCGAGGTCGATCCAGGTGATGTGCAGCCCCGCGAAGCGCCCATCCGGGCCAAGGATCGCCGCCAGCATGGCCGGCCCGCTATGCAGGCGCCGCCAGCCCGAGCGGCTTTGCGCATCGGTCGCCGCGACCACATAGGGCAGGGCGGGGTGCGCCCGCAGCAGGGCGCCCGGCGGGGCGACGAGGCGGCGCAGGCGCAGATAGTCGTCCACCGGCGTGCCGGGCCAGGGCTTCGCCTCGCTCCAGCGCGACCACAGATCCGCCCGCTCGCGCTCGCGGAAGGCGTTGTCGTCCCGCGCCGCGCGGGCCTTTGCCTCGGCCTGTTCGCGGGCACGGCGTGCTTCCTCGGCCGGGTCCACCTCCTGCGCCCCGCCGAGCCACTGGACCGCGGCGCGGAAGTCGAGCCGCTCATAGAGCTCGACGAGGCGGATCACGTCGCCGCCGTCCTGGCAGGTGGCGCACACCCAGCCGTCCGCCCAGCATTCGAAGGAGGTACTGTCCTTCGCGTGCGGGTCCTTGGAATGTAGCGGGCACGGGCCGATGAAGCGCCCGGCGCGCGAGCCCCGGCGCAGGCTCACCCATCTGCCGGCGATGTCCGGCACCGGGTTGCGCGCGCGCAGCTCGTCAAGGGCGGAGGCGGGGATCACAGGCCGCACCCCGCTTCGCAGACCATCAGCATGCCCTGGCCGGCTTCCTCGTCGGTGCGCAGGTCGACCTGGTCGAGCGGCACGCGGTCGCGATGCAAGAACTCCTGCTCGCGCATGCTGGGCGTATTTCGGATCAGCCGGTCGATCTCGACGGCATCGGCCCATGCCTGCGGGTCGTTGTCGCGCAGCCAGCGCCATTCGGAGTTCGTCTTATAGGGGCAGAAGATACAAGCGCTCTTTGGCGGCACCGGGAACCCGTGCTCTTGCAGCCAGAGCACGCAATCCATGCGCGACTTCCGCTTTTCGAGAAGCGGGTAGCGGTTGACGGTCCATGACGTGAAGGCCGCGCCCGCCCGCACGACCTCGTCGGTCGAAATGCCGATCCAGACCTCGCAGGAGCCGGCCGGGATGCGCTGGCGCGGGTTAAAGCCAAGCAGTTCGCGCTGTTTCTTCTCCAGCGGCTCGATCTTGAACTCGCGGGTGCACTGGCGCTTGCCCTGCCCGCCGCGCCCGGTAAACGCGGGAATCGTGACAAAGCGGTCCTGATTAAGTGCGCCTCCCCCTGTCGCCCTATTCCGGATACGATCCGAAAGCCGGCCGTCTCGGCTCACCCGATGCATTTCCACGCGGCCATTGCTGTAACGGAGAACCTGCGCCTCCAGCCATTCGAGGTGTCGATAGGTCGCCGATAGCTCGTCGCCGGGATCGGCGTTGATGATGTGGTCGACCCATGGCAACTCGCCCACGCACATCATCATGATCAGCGTGGACGACTGGATGCCGCCGCCGTTGGACAGCACCCGCAGCTTCGCGCCTTCGACCGGCCCCCAAGACCAGCCGCCGCGCCGCACGCGCGCTTTCTTCGGTGCGGGAGGGGAAATGAGGTTGAATTTCTCGGTCATCCCGCTGCCCTCATAGTGTGTATTGATCCACACTTTCGCTTGGCACCTCGCCCGATAGTGTGTATAACTACACACATAAGAGGTGAGGGCAGATGGGCCGCAGCAAGCAGACGAACAAGCGTCGCGATCTTGAAAAGCGGCTGCGGGCCGAGGGGTGGGAGATCGTTCGCCGGGGCCCGGGCGATCATGTCCAGTACAAGCACCCCACCCGCCCGGGCCGGGTGACCATCGACACCGGGCTGAACGACATACCGACCGGCACCCTCAAATCTATTTGCAAGCAGGCGGGCTGGGAGTGGTGAACTCCCCGCCCGTTCCCTTTCACCAAGGAGGTTCACATGCCCCGCGCTCTCGCGCTCATCCATGAGGAAGCCGGCACGTTCGGCATTTCCTTCCCCGATTTTCCCGGCTGCATCTCCACCGGCGCGACCCTCGACGAGGCGGTGCGCAAGGGCGAACAGGCGCTCGCCCTGCACATCGAAGGCATGACCGAGGACGGCGAGGCCATGCCGCGCCTGCGCGGCTTCGACGAGGTGCGCCGTGACGATCCCGACGCGCTGTCGGGCGCCGTGGCGGTGCTGGTGCCGGCCGAGCTGCCGGCGCGCGCGGTGCGCATCAACATCACCGTGGACGAGAACCTGCTGGCGCGGATCGACACCGCC
Organism: Ancylobacter mangrovi; assembly: GCF_024752335.1. Taxonomy (NCBI): domain Bacteria; kingdom Pseudomonadati; phylum Pseudomonadota; class Alphaproteobacteria; order Hyphomicrobiales; family Xanthobacteraceae; genus Ancylobacter; species Ancylobacter mangrovi. Next base: position 676,269 of record NZ_JANTHY010000001.1, read on the forward strand.
GCGAAGGCGGCGGGGCAGAACCGTTCCGCCTATCTCGCCGAGGCGGCCAAGGCGCGCATGATGGGATAGGAGGCTCATTCGGCCGCCTCCATCTCCAGCGGCACGCCGGGGTTGCCCCATTGCGCCGCCATGGCGCGAGCGACGCCTTCATAGGTGCGCGAACGCTCGCGCCAGCGCTCCGGCCCCGGCGGGGCGCGGTGCACCTGCGACCACGCCTTGTGCTCGGCCGTGCCGGCCTTCGGCCGCGTCAGCCGGTCGGTCGGCACCAGCGGCGGCAGGCCGCGCAGATAGAGCCCCGTAGCCTTGAAGGCCGGCTCGCCGAACCACCAGGGCTGCACCGTCTGCGGTTTCGCCCAGCCCCTGATGCGCTCGCGCGCATGGCGGTGCATCACCGGGTTCTCGACGCAGATGCGCGGGATCGGCGCATTCCAGCAGTCGGAGAACAGCGCCGCGCCTTCCTCCAGCTTCGCCCACATGAAGGCGAGCCGCGCCTCGCGATCCATCGCGGCGTAGGCGGCAATCTCGGCCGGGCTGTAGGCCTCATTCAGCTTCGTCGGCGGCTCGTTCAGCCATCGCACGCCGCTGTTGCACAGCCGCGTGCAGGGCGGGTGCATGACGGCGAGCAGATCCCAGCCATCGTCCAGATGGTCGCGGATATCGCCGATGATGTGCCGGTTGCTGCCATCCTCGGCCGGCAGCATGTCGACCGACCAGGCGTCATGCCCATAGGCCGCGAAGGCGCGCCGCACGACACCCGAGGTCTCGCAGCCGACCAGCACGCGCATGGGGGCGGGGTGATCGTCCATCACGCCACCACCCCCGCCCGATCGAACTTCGTCGCCTCGTTCCCCCAGCTCGCCCAGCCCTCCCGCGTCTGCCGCGAGAACACGGACACCCGCCGCGCCTCCGGCCAGGCCGCCTCGCAGCGCGAATAGAACTCGTCGGGCTTGCGGGAATGCTCGCGCGCCAGCCCGTCGAGCGAATCCGCCTCCAGCGTCTCCACGAGGTTGGGAAAGCCCGCCCCCGCCCACTTGGCGCCGGGCAGGCGGGCGATGATGTAGGGCTCGTGCAGCGACCGGGCGACATAGCCCGTGCCCCAGCGCAGCTTGCCGCTCGCCGTGCGCTTGGCCCAGCCGCCGCCCGTCACCGGCAACAGCCCCCAACCCCTGATCACCTCGACATGCGCACCGGCCGCCACCAGCGGCCACGTCGTCCACATGATGCAGACCCCGCCGGGCGCGAGCAGGTTGCCCACCGGCATCGCCGTGATGTCGGCGAGCGACATGGTCGCGTACTGCGCCTGCGCCGACTTCGCCGCGCCCTTCGCCGAATACAGGTCGAAGTTCCACGCCGGGTCGATCTCGACCAGGTCGAAGCCGAACAGGGGCAGGGGATCGAAGAACCAGCCGTCCATCACGCCGCCCCCTTCCCGACATGCACCCTTCGGCGCCACGGGCGGCTCGGCCGTGCCGATTCCGGGTTGTTGGCGCGCCGGCCGGCCGCCCGCCCGCCGGAGCGCCGACGCGGCGCCTCCGGGCTTTCGACGGGGCGCAGCGTCACGCGCCTGTCAGCGAGGGAAAAGAATCCGCTCATTTCGCCCTCCCCGCCGGAACAAAAGCCGGTCGGCCGGGATTGACCCGCTCCAACATGGAACAGCCGCGGTCGCAGACGCGTGGGTACCCCCTGGAGAAAATCCTATGCCCACCACTGTCCTGGCCGGCACCGGCTGGTTGCGCACAACCTATGCGGACTCGCCGGCGAACTATGAAATCGAGCTCCACACGGCGGCCGGCGGGCGCGAACTGCCGAGCGCCGATGGCACCCTTTCCGCCGATGTCGCCCTCATGATCGAGGCGCGCTCGAGGGGCAGCGCCACGCTGGTGCTGGAAACCGAGCGGGTCCTCCGCATACGGATCCTCGACGCCAGCCAGATGGGGCTCGCCTTCCGGGTGATAGACGTGGACCGTCTTCTTCTCGAGACGGGGCAGCGCTAGAGCCGGTCTGCTGCAATGCGCACTAGTGAGCAGATCGCGCCCGGCGAGTGTTGTACTGTCCGGTCGATGAGTAGGATCGAGACGACGGCCCGGGCCATGTGCGCGGTTGATTTGCAGCGGGTCGGCTATTCGGGCGAGGAGCTGCAAGGGCTGGTCGACACCTATTGGCCCGTTCTCGCCGCCGAGATCTATCAGGGACAGACCATCGAGGGCGACTGGCCTTTCACGCTGGAGGAGATCGAAAGCCTCACCCAGCGCTATCGGCGCCTGGTCCCCGCCGATTGACCGGAATCGCCGGTGTGGCCGGCGCGGTCGGGTCCCGCCTGCCGGCGCCTCGGCGGCGGGAAAGCGGGCTTCGGTGGAAGGCGGCTGCAGCGCGCCGCAGCGGCAGGTGGGATTAGGTGAAGCACCCGGACCCGTGCTAATCTTCGGGTTCTGACAGATCGTTGCCGCCCCGGAAGGATTCAGGGGCCGGGCCACGAGGTTCCTGGCCCGGCTGCATTGCCTCCGGGCCGGAAGGCGGCACCGGCGATATTCGGTGAATAAGCGCCCGCAGGGCGTGTCGGGCCGTGCTTCGGGCTCATATTCCCACGTCGGACGCTCGCCGACGGTAATACACAGACTGGAACCATGGAAAAATCCGAGCAGCGCGCTCGGGCTCAGTGCGAGCTCGACGCGCGACGTGTCGGCATTCAGGCGATAGCGATTCCCGGCTTGGTGGAACGTCTCTGGCCGGCTGTCGCGATCCAGATGAATGGCGGCGCGGTCGACCCGGGCGGCCCGACACCGCCGTCCGACATCGTGGACCGCGTGGAAGAGTTCCGCCTGCTGCTGGGCTGGGACGATCCCGATGCTCATGCGCGCACCGCCCTGGTGCGCTGACCCTTGTGCCCGACCTGCTCGGGCAGGCGGAAACCCCGACGCATCCCGCCGGTGTCGAGCCGGACATGCCGCTCCTTCACGATCGTGCCGAGCTCGGCGTCGCCTCGCTGGTGCCCATCGACCCATATCCAGTAGGGCTCGACCACCCCGTCGATCAGCCGCCAGTGGCCGATGACCATGTGCAGGCGCGTCCCGGCTGCACTTTCGACCGAGCGCAGTACCCCGTTGTGCATGGCCGCGCCGGGCCGGATCATGTCCACCTTGTTGTAGGAGAACACCGGCACGCCGCGCTGGGCACGTCGAAGCGCGAAGGCCTTCTGCCCCCGGTCCAGACCGGCGCCGGGAAGCACCCGGCGCGAGGTCGCCGCGCGAGGCGAGGCGAGGGCCATTAGAAACTTATGAACGAGCCCAGCCGCTCGGCCGAGATACGCTCGAAGTTTGGTATCAACTTCATCCCTCCGATCGAAGGTCGTTTGGACGAAGTCGGAAAACCGGACGAAGATGTCGTTATTGACGTCGCCGACGAGAGGGACCGTGGCGGCGTGACGAATGCCCCAAGCCCGACCGAAATCGAAGATGGCATAGGCTGTATCGCCGGATACCAGCCAGCCGTGGCTGGCGGTAACGTCGATCCACGCGCACTCCGCCGGCGTGGGAGTGACCCGTGCCGCGTCGTCGCCGAAATCGAAGGTGGAGCCCCGAAGCGCTTTCAGCGCCACCTGATCGAACACGAAGCGGTCGCACAGAGCGACCGGGCCGGCGGCCGGGGCGTGGTTGGTGCCCGGCGTCTTGAGCGTTGTGAGCGCCCACCCCTCCACGTCGCCCTTCGGCCGGGACAGCATGAGTCGATCCGCCAGCAGTTTCACCGCCCCATCTCCCTCTGCTGCGCCGCCACCAGCCGCGCCCATTCCTCGGGACTCCACACCCCGCCGCCCGCGCTCAGCGCGCGCCGCACATAGCGGCGGCTGATCGAGAGGCGCCGGGCGATCTCCCATTCGCGCAGGCCCAGCCGCGCCAGCCCGCGCACCGCCGGCACCACCCGCCGCCACGGCCGGCGGCGGATGACGAGGACCGGGCGGGCCATGAATTGCCCGGGCGCGCGCGCCAGCATCACGCCAGCTCCGCGCACAGCGCGCCGGCCGAGCCGCACGCCCCGGCCACCGGCACCAGCTCGCCCCAGTTCACGCGCATGCCGTCCCGCGGCGGCGGGCGCACATCGGCCGCCGGCGCGCGCTCCGCGCCCCCATGGGCCGCCCGCAGCGCCGCGATCAGCGGATCGCCCCCACGCTCGCGCCGGCCGTCCGCCCGCGACCCCGGGCCGGTGGCGGGCCGGCGCAGGCCCAGCTTCGCGATGCGGGCGTCGACCGCGTCGCGCGAGCGCCGGGCGATCCGCCGCGCCGCCATGCGCTCGGCGATCGCGCGCGGGGTCAGCCCCTCGGCCACGCCCTCGCGCAGCACCGCGTCCATGGCGGGCGTCCAGCCGGCCCTGCCCGTCGCGGGGCGGGCGAGGCCCAGCCGGTGCAGCCGGCTGATCACGGCGTTGCGGGTGCGGGCGGGAAAGCCGTCCTGCGCCAGCACGCGGGCGATCGTTGAAGCGCTGGCCTTCCGCGCGTGCAGTTCCCGCAGGCGGGCGTCTTCCTCGGCCGAGAACGGATTTGCCATCGTTCAGCCCTCCCGCACGCCATCGATCTTGCGGCCGATGCTGGCCATGATGTCGAGCAGCTCGGCCTTGGCCTTGTTCAGCCGCCGCCGCTCGGCGCGGGTCAGCCGGCCGTCCTCCAGCGCCTCGGCGAACTCGATCTGGAACCGCAGCGAGGCGCCCGCCATGGCGAACACGTCGGCCATGCCGGGCGCGTCGCTCGCCTCGCTGGCGGCCACCGGCACCAGCCGGTGCCCGGTCAGGCTCGCCAGCGCCCCGGCGAACACCGGCTTCTGGCTGATGAACTCGACCAGGAACACCACCTCGAGCGGCATCAGCTCGCGATGCGCGTCCCCGCCCCACCGGCTGATGGCGCCGGGGGAATAGCCGGTCAGCTCTTCCACACGCTGCGGGCCGGTGGAGCCGGGCGCGGAGCAGCCCATCACCGAGAGCCGCGCGGCGTTCTTGATCAGGGCGATAAGCCCGTCAGGCATAGGGGGAGCGCTCACGAAAAATGCCCTCGCACTTTTTCGTAGGGAAAACGGTAGTTGGGTGACACGTTCGGTGCCGTCAGATCACGGCGGCCCACTCATGCGCGGCATGGGTGCGAAGGAGATGAAATCATGACCAGGACGGCGGAAGGTGAATGGACCGTCGATACCGAGGGCCGCCTGGTGGCGCTTGAACTCCTCGTGACGGCCCTCGCGGAACGCGTCGACCAGGGCGGTAAAGCCGTCGCCGCCGCCCTCATCATGCGCGAGGGGCTCGGTGCCGACCTTCTTGACCATGAGAACGTCGAGGAAGCGCAGCGGCATGCAGCGGTCCTCGCGGCAGCTCGCAAGCAGATCCTCAAGGTCGCGCTCGAAGTCCGCGCCTTCCGGCGTGGCAACGGAGTCGAAGAAATCGGGTGAGAGCGGCCGGACGAAGATGGGTTCCCCATCCGCCAGCTCGGCGATCAGCGCGAGATCGGCGGGGCTCATGCGGCGGCCCTCGACGAAGCCGGGGCCCCCAGCAAGGAACGGAGAAACGAATGGAACAGCAGCCTTTCAGCGCCATCCCCCGCACCGAGGAAGAGATGATCGTGCTGATGGTGCAGGCCGGCATGGTCCGGGCCTACGCCGATCTTCGGAAGGCGGCCAAGAAAGGCCGCCTGACCGAGAGCGACATCGGCGAGATCGAGCGTGGCGTTCTGGTCGACGTCTGCGGCGTCGGGGCCGCTGCCCGCGAATTTCCCCATATGGACATGACGCGGGTGGTGCGGGCGATCAGCGACAGGCTCACCGAATTCTTCGCCAGCACCAAGGCTGCCAGCCGCAAGAAACCGTAGCAGGAACGCCGTGAAAAGCGGGTGAGCATTCATGCCGGCACCCGGGCCGGCTGGCTGGACGAAGGGGGAAACGTCATTTCAGCGGACCTCCGGTTCGATGGGTGAGCGCGGCGAGCAGGCGCGGGTCGAGCGCGGCGCCGATCGCCGGCTCGGCGGCGCGGACGCGGCGGCAGTGCGAGAGAGCGGCGAGGGGCGGGTTCATGCGGCGGCCTCGGGGGAGGGGGCGGGTGCGGGGCGTGGAATGCCTTCCGGCCACGGCTCGCTGTTTGGCCAGTTGACGGAGAACCAGGCCATGGCGCGCTCGAAAGAAGCAATCGTCGGGTCAAGCTGACCTCCGGCGATCTTCGCTAGCCGCTGGCCTTGGTTGAAAACGAGCGTCGACACCCGTGCGCGGCTGCGCGATGTCGCTGAGCCAAATGCATCGGAGACTGTAATGAGCTGGTCACGCAGGTTCATGCCCGCATTGATGCGGCACAAGTGCCGCCTTGTCAACGGCACTATTGCCGCTCGCGCATTGCCGCCGGTGCGGCCAATATGCCGCGCATGACACCTTACGACCGCATAATTGCTCGCTTGCACGAAGTCCGGCCGGGATGGTCGGTCCGCAGGGCATCAATGGAAGCCTCTGGTACTTCCGACCTGCTACGGAATATCAAGCGCGGACGATCTAATTTTCCACGTGGTGACAATCTCAAGGGTCTGGCGCGCGTGCTGGATGTCTCCACCGACTGGCTTACAAGCCTCGTGGACGAAGATGATGACGCCATTTCATCCGAAGATGTTGCCGCCGAATTGGATGGGAACCGACATGTTGAGTCTGCTGATATCGCGGCTGATTCAACACCGATCGACCCTGATGAGCAGCCCACGATAGGTAGCGAAACGGGACGGCGTGGTATTCCGAAGGATGGCACCGCACAGCTCGACGTCACGGCCGGCATGGGTGGCGGCGGACTGACCATCATCAATTCGGGGATCGCCGGAAAGAGCGGCATGACCTTCGCCGCCGAACACGTGCGCGACTTCTGGCGCCTTCCGCCGGAAGTGCTCGCCGGCATGGGGCTTCGCGCTCACGACATCATCGTCATGGCGGCGCAAGGCGATTCCATGCTGCCGACACTGAACGAGGGCGACTTCGTTTTCGTCGATACGCGGCACAGGCTGCCATCGCCCGATGGGCTCTACGCCATCACTGACGAGTTCGGCGGCATGGTGGTGAAGCGGCTCGAGGTTGCGGGCAGGGAAGATGACGATATTCGCGTTCGCATCATCTCCGACAATGCAGAACGCCATCCACCCAAGGATCGATTGCTTTCGGAAATGCAGATAATAGGCCGCGTGGTGAGACGTTTCGGGATAGTCTAGAACATCAATGACTCTGAAATAGTCCGTTTGAAAAGTGTCGGTCGCGGCTGCTGGTGGCGGTTATCATCATGCAATAGTTATGAGCTAGAATGTTTAATCTAATTATGCGGAATTTTGACTGGAGCGACCGGACCGGGTCAATGGACTTGGGTCGAATGTTCGAATTCACGGACTACGCTCTGGCCGAACAATTCAAAACTGGCAACATGCCCGACTTGGAACGCCTCCGGCGCCTGCCGTGTCTCTTTCTTCCGGAAGGCACTCAAGATGAGGTATGCCGAGTGGGTACAATCACAGACGCACGCCTCTCAAATTTCGAGATTAGGTTCGAATACGCGATCGATCCGGATGTTCCACCTCTAAAAAATGCCTTTTTATTTGAGCGAAGAAGTCGTCTCGACATGGATAGACATAAACACCATTGGGACTGGCATCGCAATCATTGGGCAGTGAAGGATGTCGATCTTTTTCGGTTCCTTCTCCAAAACGTGAATCCTCGAAGGCAGAGACCGTCCGTATTCGTCATCCCTGAACACGAGTTGATCGAGCGGCACCTCGTCGCCGTGATGATGCCTTTTGATAGTGACAGTGGACCGGTCTATGCGGCAATTCAACAAGCTAGCGAGAGTTGCGGCCTTATAGCGAGACGAGCTGATGAGATATGGGAAGCGCCCGGCATCATTCAGGACGTAGTGAATCTAATCGATCGAGCACGTATTGTCGTTTGCGATCTTACTAACAGAAATCCAAATGTTTTCTACGAAGCCGGAATTGCCCACACACTTGGGCGAGAGGTGATTATTATCACGCAAATTTCACACGACGTTCCATTTGATCTTCGTCATTTGCGCCATATTCGCTATCTGAACAACCCGGAAGGGTTGGCGGCGGTTACAATAGAATTGAAAAATCGGATGAACTCTATCATTGGGCACTAAACCACAACAGATGTCTTGTAACATTTATTATATTGGTCCAAGTTGTGGCATTGTTCGCGTATTTGCAAAGATATTTCTAGGCGCCCCATGCGAGGTATTGTTTGTCGCTATAATGACGAGCTCCGCCAGCTCGATCCTCGCGGGACATTCTGTGAAATTCATCGGGCCAGTAGGTCAGTGCGTGCTTTATCGGTGCGAGCTTGAATGGGACGTGCACCACGCATTTGTCTCGTATAATGGGCGGGCACAGATCGTCTTGAACCTTACTGCCGTTTAAATTTACCGCGATAATTGGGAGACCAAGTTCCAAGGCGAGATCGAGTTCCCAACGTACAAACTTGTAGAGATTTTTTGTAGAGTTACCTATCAGCACAACTGCAGTTTTGGATTTCTGCATTCTAAGCTTAAGATTCCGCTTTACGTACTCCTCTCCCTGCGCGCGCGCTGTCATGCTGTCCAGATCGTGCGCGTTCTCGAATTCGAATGGCACACCGGGAAGGGCCGCCCACCCTTTCATACGACCGTAGGCCCATTTGTCATTCTCCCCATCAAAAATCGTATAAGTTGCCACTACTCACTCCCCTGCTGTCTGCCGAGCGACCCATTGGGTATGCTCACGCGAGAATACGAGCTCAACCTCGTTGACTGCTTTGCTAAAACTAATCTCAGTATGTGCGTCAGTTACTATCGTTTCGGCTAAGCCGATCTCATGTGCGGTCAATGCATAGGCGGACGCTAGCTCGTTGAATTTCTTTATTTGCATCCACCCTAATACAGCTGACGCCCCGACGATAGCGGGTTCAATTGGAAAAATGACGTCCGTGAAGCGGATGCGCAGTATAACCATGATTGTGCTGATGATATATAAAGATCCACCCACGTATTGCCAATTTCGTGCTGCAGATCGATTGGCTATCGCCTTGAGGGCGTACCATGTTTTCTGGTCATTGATTCGATAGGTGAGATAATATGATTTCCGAATTGGAAGTGTACTGTTCCGCATGTCCGACATATTATCAGTAATTTGCGGTCCACTAGCATCCAACCGAGCTAGATGCTCTCCAATTTGTCTGTTGCTTTTAAGAAGCGCAGCAAGCGTGTCACGGAAATCCTTATTTGCATCAGCTTGGCGATCGTCATCGAACGGCTGAGCACGCATTGCATACCGCCAACTAAGTGTTTTTATGGATTCAGCAAGCGCGCGGGCCTTATACCAGGACTGCTCTGGACGAGTGTGTGCGCGCCATGCCAAAACGGCCAATGAGGCAACGAAGATACAAGCGTATCCGCTCAAGAATACTGGGTCGTTACAATCCACAAGTGTCAAGATGGCTGCGGTAACTAGCAGGCCATACTCACCTCTTATCAGAGTCAAATAGAGTTTCTGCTGCTCGTTCGACGCTGCGTCGGCGGACTGAAATAGCGCTGGATATTGTAAATCTGTCATGTTTGGCATCTGATGCGAACTGACATGCATATAGCACGAATTGTAGGCACCTATATACGCTTTTGGGGTGGCCGATAGAAGCAACGTTGATAGTGGCGACGCTGCTTGAGCCGCTGCTGTTCAAATCAACGCCTTCTTGCTGTTTTTCTAAAATTACGCATGCGCCTTGGTTGGCCGAGGTGGGACGCAATGCCGACAGTCCGGGGTCGTGCGGCAGGCTTTCTGCAATTGTCAAATTTCTTCTGCGGAGCAAATGCGGCACAAGTGCCGGTATCTGTCATTGACGCGGCACAAGTGCCGTATTAGCATTTCTCCGCGTCATCCGAAGCTATCGAGTTAGCTCGGCCTTTTCCGCGCTGTCGCAATGAGCGGTCGCAAGGGGGGCTCTTCAGCGTGGATACAGGCCAATGCATACGGCTAAGGCCGCCGATCCGGCCATACCTTCATTTTTTTCGGCGGCTTTGGTCGGCCGCAATCGAAGTAATGCGGCCACCTCGGGACAGGGCCTTAATCATCCGTCGAGGAGCTGCCTTGCCGCGGCTCATTGGCTAGAGGCGCTTCCGCCTTGCGATTTCGGCGCGCTCGCGCGGTGTCGTGAAGGTGTGGCCGGCGTACCGCCAGATATGACGGGTCAGCCACTGCCAGGTCGTGACGGTTTGAAGATCGTCGTGATCCAGTTCGCCGGGATTTGTCACGGCCGCGAGCGCGGAGTTCCACGCGAGAGCCTCCACCGCAGCCATCGTGTGGGGTTCCTCGCCGTAGATCTTCACAAGGCTCGCGGAAATGCGCTGGCAGGCGGCAGTGTCTCCAGCGGCGCATTCTTCGAGCTCGGCCATCAGGTCGAAGCAGCGCTGCCGGATCTTCTCGTGCAGGCGGGCGGCACCGCTCAGATCGCAGACGAGATCGAGTGTCGAGAAGAACGCCACCACCAGCCCGATGATCAACGTGGGAACGCCGCTTTCCGCAAAGGCGCTGCCGACCGCTGCCGTGCCCGCCAGAACGGTGATGAACATCACGAGCCGGTGGCTGCGCTCGAAGAAGCCCAGCCTGTCCCCGTGATAGTGGGCATTACGCAGCAGGTCGAAGCGTACGTCCTGGACCGTCAGGGGCGCGGGCGTCCCCCCGGCGGCTGGTTGCGCGGCTCCGGACCCGTCGGTGCCGGTCGCGGGGGCGCCGGGCGTGGCGGCGGCGGTGCCGGCGGGCGCGGCGGTGTCGGCGGCTTCGGTGTCGATGCCATCCATAAGAACAGTCCTTCCATACGTGTCTCTCCGCCGGTGCTTCGGTGGGTGGGGCTCGTGGTGCGGCGTGCGAATCACCGCGCACGTCGCACCAAACGGTATTCAACTCTGCCGCTCATCGGTGGGGCAATGTCCTCGGCTGACAGGAGATCCGTCATGGATTGCACGATCCCCGCTTTTCACCAGGCGGCGCTGGCCTCCTTCTTCTCTCGTCATGACATCCCGGTCCGCTTCGCGGGGCACCTGCCGCTGTTCCAGCGGCTCGGTCTCGCCGTGCTGCTGGCCGGCGCGCTGCGGGGGGCGGGGTTCCGCAGCGGGGCAGGGGCCGCTGGCGGGCTAGAGGTCGGCGGCATCCTGTTCCCGCGGGACGACTGGCACGCCGGCATGGACGCGGCGGCGCGGCTCGCCGGCACCTGGCGCGCGCTGGAGGAGGGCGGGGCGCCCGGGCCGGGCACGCCGGTGGACCGCATGGCGCTCATCATGCGCCGGCTGGAAGGCGCGGGCATCCCCGTCACGCCGGAGGTGATCGTCGGCGAGGGCTTCACCATGGCCGAGGCGCTGGAATGGGGGCTTCCGGCCGCCCAGCTCGCCGAGGCGATGAAGCTCGCCGCGCATCATTACCGCCGGGCCCGCATCGACGGCGGCGCGCACGCCCGGGAGGCCGCATGAGCAGGGCCCCTGCCGGCATCGCCCCGAGCATCTGGCACCAGTCCCCCTCCGGCCGGGCGCTCGACATGGTCGAGCCGGCGGCGGCGCAGGTCGATTTCGCCGAGATCGCCGGGCAGCTCGCCCTCGTGAACCGCTATGCCGGCGCCAGCCGCGTGCCGGTCTCGGTCGCGAACCACACCCTCATCGCCGATCGCGTGGCCGTTCTCTCCGGCGCCACGGAAAGGCTGCGCGCGCTCGTCCTGCTGCACGATTGCCATGAGACGCGCATCGGCGAGGTGCCGGCGCCGTCCACCCGGGCGAAGCTCGCCATCGCCCGCCAGCTTTACGGCCTGCCGGGCGAGGATGTGGTGCGCGAGGTGCTGGCGGAGGAGAAGCGCCGGCACGACCGCGCCATCCACGAGGCCGCCGGCATCGCCCTGCCGACGCTGGAGGAGAAGGCCTTCATCCACCATTGCGACATCGGCGCGCTGGCGACCGAGCGCAAGCACTTCCTCGTCGAGCCGCCCATGCCCTGGGCGCGGGAGGTGGAGCAGGCCGCCTTCCTGCGCCAGCGGCCGGCCCTGCCGGTGCCGGTCGAGGCAGCGGAAGAGCTGCACGCCCTGTTCCTCGCCTTCCTGCCCGGCGCCCGCGCGCAGAGCGCCCGCGCCCCGTCCCGCAGCACCAGGGGAGCCGCATGATGCGCACCACCGCCCGCATCTCCCACCTGTCGCAGAAGCGCCTCGCCCTCGCCGACGAGCTGCGCGCCCGCCGCCGCGAGCATGCCGTGCGGGCGGACGTGCTCGCCGACATCCGCAGCGCCACCACCCACCAGCTCGCCGAAGAACTGGAGGAAGAGCGCCGCGCCGCCCGCGCCGCCAGGAAGGCCGGCACGCTCGCTGCCGCCCTCGACCTTTTCACCAGCCGATAGCCGGGAGGCCTCCATGTCCGCCGTCACCACGGCCGCCGAGCCCGTATCCGACGCGCCCCTGTCCGATGCGCCCGCCTCTTTCGCCAAACAGCATCTGAAGGCCTTCGTCGAGCGCATCGAGCGGCTCGAGGAGGAGAAGAAGGCCATCGCCGACGACATTAAGGATGTCTTCGGCGAGGCCAAGGGCAACGGATTCGACGTCAACGCCCTCAAGGAAATCCTGAAGATCCGCAAGCAGGACGCCGACCAGCGGGCCGAGCAGGAGGCGATCGTCGACCTCTACCTGCAGGCCCTCGGCATGCTCGGCTGAAACCGCTCCTCCCACCGGCCCCGTTGGCGCGGGGCCGGTGACCTGCCGGGCGGCGGACGGGGAGGGCGTCCCTCTTCCGCCGCCCGGTTTTTTCCCGGCAATCGATGGAGACCATCATGAAGGCATTCGGCTTTTCTCTCGGCGAGGCGGTCGGCCTCAGCGCGAGCAACGAGCACGGCGTCGTCATTGCCCGTGCCGAATATGTCAACAGGTGCCCGGCCTATCTCGTCCGTTACCGCGCCGCCGACGGCAGCATGGTCGAGGCGTGGTGGGACGAGGACGCGCTCGTCTCGCTGGAAGAGACCCGCAGCGCCGCCTGACGCATGCCGCGGGCGGCGTGTTCTGCGCGAGCCGCCGCCCGGCTTTTCACCCGCCGGCGCACCGGCGTCGCCGGGGTTATCGGCAAGGGGTCGTATCGATGAAAACTATGGCGCGGGTATCAGTCGAGCTGCAGCAGCCCGACATCGGAAGCCTCGACATCGAACCGCATGCCCGACGGGCCGGTCGAGATCACCTCGAGGCCGACGGAGCGGCCGCATTCGAGGATCAGGCTCATGCTCGAATCCAGCGGCAGGGTGGACACCGCCGCCATGTTGGCGTGCAGCACCCCGGCGGCGCGCATGCGCTGGTCCCGCTGCCGAAGATCGATCGTATAGGCCGCCCGCGTCGTTCCGCCGCCACGGTGATAGAGCCATCCCTGGCCGGTGATTGTTTGAGCCATCGTGAATGTCCGCCTTGCCAGTCCGCCCCAATGCGGTCACGCGACATCATCGCAGGAGATCGACGCCAGGTTGTTGATCTGGCGCAATACAGCCCACGGCTACGAGTGGCCTTAGCCGAACCCGTCGGCCCGGCCGTTGGCGCCTTCGAGCAGGGCGCGCGCCACGTCGAAATGCAGGCCGTCGCGGTCGAGCTCGCCGATGCGGATCGGAACCGGGCGGCCGGATTCGAGCACCAGGAAGGCGGGCGAGGGGCCGCGTGCGGCGAGCATGGTGAAGGTTTCAGCCCGCAATACACCGGCCATCACCGCGCCGCCGCCCGGCTCGATGGTGTAGCTCGCCGTCGAGGAACCCATGGTCCGGGTGCGCAGCCATCCGTCGCCGCGCAGCTCGCCGCGGGGCAGCGGCGCCGGCGTCGCTGCCGGTATCACGCAGGCCGGCCGGTCGACGCGTGGGCTTCGGGCGCCTTGGCGGCGTGTGTCGTCCGTGCGGAAGGGCGCCGCCAGCCATACGGCAAGCGTCCTGTTCAAGGCTCGCATGAGGAATGCCTCCCCCGTGACATGCGGCCCGCGATGAGCCGTCGGGGAAGCAACCGGTGTTGGACGCCCGCGTTCCTCGGCGTCCCGGCCTGTCGGTCGGCAGGGTTAACCTTCCCTTTCAACAAGCGGTCGATTTTCCGGCTATCCCCAGCGGTTGGCGCGCAGCAGCTTCTGCGCCCGCTCGCGCGCGAGGCGGCAATCCTCGTCGCTGCCGGAAACCGCGGCCGCCCGCAGCGCGCCGAGCGTCCCGGCCACATGCGGGCTGGCGGGCGCCGCGCTGCGATCGCGGATGAACTCGTCGACATCGCCCAGCGTGCGCAGCGCACGCCCGTGCAGCGTCTTGATGGGCTGGAGAAGATGGAGATCCCACTGGAGATCGGACATTTGCGTCCCACCCGTTGCAACGGACCGACGGCCGGTCCCGACGCCCTGAAACGCTTCGGGCGGCAATTGGTTGCGGTGGCTTCTTCCATTTTCTTCGGGCAGGCCGTCGCCGGGCCGCGGGCCTTCCGGGGCCCCCGCAACCGGTCGGGGGTGGAGCTATGAGAGCGTCGAACGATAACCGGGATCCGGCCGCCCGGCGCCGCGCCGCCCGCCGGCGGCTCGCCTGGATGTTCGCGGCGATGCTGGCTTTCGTCGCGCTCTGCGTCGCCGCCTCGATCGTCCGCGCCGAAATCCGCGTGCTCGACGGCGACACCATCGTGGTGAACCGCGAGCACATCCGCATCGTCGGGCTGAACGCGCCGGAAATCGGCCACGCGAAATGCAAGGCCGAGCAGATGATGGGCCGGCTCGCCCGGGCGCGGCTGGTGGAGATGCTCGCCGCCGCCTGCGGGCCGCTGCCGCGGGCGGATGGCTCCTGCCTCGAGCTGCAGCGCGTGCCCGGGCGCGACCGCTGGCGCCGCTCGCTCGCCCGCGTGCGGGTGGATGGGGTCGACGTCGCCGGCGTGCTCATCCGCGAAGGCTATGCCGAGCGCTACGAGTGCCCGCGCGGGCGTTGTCCCCGCCGCGCGGCCTGGTGCGAGAGGTAGGGCCTCGCCGATGCCGTCCCCCGCTCCCCGTCCCCCTGCCGTCGATCCGCGGCTCGTCGAGCTCGTGCGCGCCCTTGCGCGCGAGGCGGCCCGCGAGGATCATCGGCGCGCGCTTGCCGAGCAGGCGGCGCGGGGCATTCGGACGGAGCGGGGATGAGAGCGGCGATCTACGCTCGGTTTTCGAGCGATCTCCAGAACGAGCGTTCGATCGACGATCAGGTGGTGCTCTGCCGCTCGCACGCGCAGCGCTTGGGCCTCGCCGTTGTCTCGACCTTCAGCGACCGCGCACGGTCGGGAGCCTCGATCCTCGGCCGCGACGGCCTCATGCAGATGATGGACGCCGCCCGGGACGGGGCGTTCGACGTTCTGGTGGTGGAGGCGCTGGACCGCCTGTCGCGCGATCAGGAGGATCTTGCCGGGCTGTGGAAGCGGCTCGGTTTTCTCGGCATCGAGATCCGGGCGGTTCATGAGGGCAAGGCGGACGCCGTGCAGATCGGCGTGCGCGGGCTGGTCGGCGCGCTCTACCTGCAGGACCTCGCGCACAAGGTTCGCCGCGGCCTCTCGGGCGTGGTCCGCAACGGTCGCCACGCCGGCGGCCGGGCCTATGGCTATCGTCCGGTCGCCGGACGTCCGGGCGAGATGATGATCGTGGAAGAGGAGGCGGACATCGTTCGCCGCATCTTCGCCGAATATGTCGACGGCCGCCCGCCGCGCGACATCGCCTGCGCCCTCAACCGCGAGGGTGTGCCGCCGCCGCGCGGACGCCTGTGGAACGGGTCGGCCATCAACGGCTCGCGCCAGCGCGGCTCCGGAATCCTGCAGAACGAGCTTTATGTCGGGCGGATCGTCTGGAACAAGGTCCGCATGGTGAAGGACCCCGACACCGGCCGCCGGGTATCCCGGCCGAACCCCGTCGAGGAATGGCAGAGCGCCGATGCCCCGCACCTCGCCATCGTCGAGCCCTCCCTGTTCGCGGCCGCGCGGCAGCGCAAGGAAACGCTCGGCGGCGCGAAGCCGCAGCACCGGCGGCGGCCGCGGCACCTGCTCTCGGGCCTCCTGCGCTGCGGGCGGTGCGGCGCCGGCATGTCGGTGCACGATCGCGGCAGGACCGGGAAGACGCGGATCCGCTGTTCGGCGGTTCGCGAGAGCGGTGCCTGCGACCACCGGCGCGTCTATTACCTCGAATCGGTCGAACGCGTGGTGGTCGACGGTCTCCGCACCGAGCTGCGCGATCCACAGCTCATCGCCGAATATGTCCGCACCTATCAGGAGGAGCGCCGCCGCCTTGCCGGCGAAGAGACCGCACGGCGCGGCCGGATCGAGCAGAAGCTCGGCGAGACCACACGCGCCATCGGCCGGCTCGTCGATGCGCTCGCTGCCGGCCTCGCTTCCGCCGCCTCGGTGCGCGAGCGGCTGCAGGAGCTGGAGGCCGAGAAGGTGCGGCTCGGCGAAGAGCACGCGGCGCTGGCACCGCCGGTGGACGTCGTCGCCCTGCACCCGGCCGCGGTGAGCCGCTATCTCGGGCAGGTCGAGAATCTCTCCCGGGCGCTCACGGAAGCGGGTGCGATCCGGCGCGGATCGAGTGCCGACGCTTTTCGGTCATTGGCGGAGAGTGTGATCGTTCACCCGACCGAGCCCCGCACGCCGCTCGACGTCGAGCTGCGCGGCTATCTGGCCGAATTGACGAAAAGCCCCACTTTTCCACCCAACGGGCGGCATAGTGGGTTTGTTTTGGTAGCGGGAGAGGGACTTGAACCCCCGACCCCAGGATTATGATTCCCGTGCTCTAACCAGCTGAGCTACCCCGCCACGACGAACCGGCCGGGGCCGATCCGCGAAGTGGCGCGATATAAGGAATGGGCCGGGACGGTGTCAAGGCGCGTGCGCGCGATGCCCACCCCCTTGGCGTCCGTCGAGGCGACGCGTGCCATGGACAGGCGCCGTCGACACGTGCGGACGGCGCGTCCGCCGGCTTTCCGCGCCCGCCCGTGACACGCCTCACCAGTGCGCCGAGGCCGGATGGCCCGCGCGCACCTCGGCGATGCGCCGGCGCGTGGCGCCGGTCGTCGCTTCCGGCAGGGCGTCGGGCGGGAAGAAGCCGACCTCAAGGATCTCGCGGTTCGGTACCTGCGGCGTGCCCGCGACGAAGTGCTCCACCACATAGACCGCCACATGGTCGCGGCCGGCGAGGTTTGTGTTGAGCAGCAGCCCGTGCAGGCGCACCGGTCCGGCGATCGTCACCGCCGTCTCCTCCAGCAGCTCGCGCGCCAGCGCTTCCTCGGCCGTCTCGCCGACATCGACCCCGCCGCCCGGCAGGTGCCAGCCGACGACGTAGGAATGGCGCAGCAGCAGGATCCGTCCCGCCTCGTCGACCACCACCGCGCGCACGCCGAGCGTGATGCCGTGGGCGAGGCGGCGCCAGCCATGGACGACCCGGGTGAACAGGCGCGGCCTTCCCCAGCGCGGTCCCGGCGCCGGGGCGGGCGCCCCCGAACCCGCTTCACGCAAAGGCGCAAGCGGGCGGCCTTCCTCCGGCCCGGTGGGGCTGATAAGGAAACCCTCGTGTTCGTTCTCGCCCATCTCACCGACGCCCATCTCGGTCCCCTGCCGCGCGCCCGCTTCGCCGAGCTCGCCGGCAAGCGCGCGCTTGGCGTCATCAACTGGCGACGCGGCCGCCAGCACCGATTCAACATCGCCACGATCGATCTGCTGGTCGCCGACATCAAGGCGATGGCGCCCGACCATATCGCGGTCACGGGCGATCTGGTGAATGTCGGCCTCGCCGCCGAATTCCAGACCGGGCTCAACTTCCTCAAGACGCTGGGCGAGGGGAAGGACGTCACCGTCGTGCCGGGCAATCACGACGCCTATGTGCGCTCCACCGCGCATCACGCCCTGCTGAACTGGGGCGACTACATGCGCGGCGACGGCGTCAATGGCGACGTCACGGCGCAGAACGCCTTTCCCTTCGTGCGCCGGCGCGACGGCGTGGCGCTGGTCGGCGTCTCGACCGCCGTGCCGACGCATCCCTTCATGGCGACCGGGCGGGTCGGCACCGGCCAGCGCGAGCGGCTCGGCCACATCCTCGACGGGCTCGCCCAGGAGGGGCTGTTCCGGGTCGTGCTGATCCACCATCCGCCCTGCGGCCTGCGCGGGGCGCACAAGCGGCTGATCGACGCCGAGAAGGTGCGCGCGGTGCTGGCCCGGCACGGGGCGGAGCTCGTCATCTGCGGCCACGACCACGTGCCAATGGTGGAGATGCTTCCCGGCCCCAATGGCGGGCTGATCCCGGTGGTCGAGGCGCCGTCCTTCGCGGCGGGGCCGGAGGACCGCCACTGGCCCGGCGGCTACAATCTCTACCGTATCGAGCGGTTGCCGGATGCCAACTTCCCGTGGCGCTGCACCATGGAGGCGCGCGGCTTCAAGAGCGGCGAGGTCGACGTCGATACCCGCACCGTGCGCGTGCTCAGCTCCGATACCGGGCTCGCCTGAACCCGCGGGCGCGGCGTCGTCAGCGCAGCGTGACGTTGACGCCGAGCGCCGTCGCCGCGGCGAAGGCGATCGCCCCGAGAATGAGCCCGAGCACGAACACGCCGAACCGCCCGCCGCGCGCCGGCTCGGCCGGGGAGGGGGCGGGCGCGGGGTGGTGCGGCGCGGGGCGCGGGGCGATGTCGTCGGGCGCCGAACTCGCCACCAGCGCCTGCTCGCGGGCGACCAGGCGGCGGGCGACATAGCGCGTCACGGCCTCGGCGATGTCGCGCGGGTCGGTGCTCTCGGCCAGCACCCGGCGCCCGGCGCGGGTGTCCTGCAGGAAGCGATAGGTGCGCCGGTCGCGCCCCAGCGCGATATGGGCGACCATGTCGACGAACAGGCGAGGGGTCTCGCCCGGCATCAGGCCGCGGTCGAACAGGTCCGCATGCTCGGGCGGCACCTCGGCGAAGATCGGGTCCAGCAGCTCGTTGAGCATGGAAAGCCGCGCCAGGCTGGCGTCGCGCAGCTCCACGATCACGCCGGAGCGCTCCGCCGCTTCCTGCCGCGCGGAGCGCAGCGCCTCGCGAAGCGATAGGCCGGTCGCATCGGCGCGCGTGCGGTCGGCATCGTCCATGGTGGAAACCCCCGCCCCGAATCCGGCGCCCGAATCCCGGCACCCGTGCGCCGGCGTCAAGCGTCATCCGCATAAACGATGGTAACACTGCGGCGGTTAATGGGCGGTTCGCGCACGGTGAGGGCTGCGCGCGCCGTCCGCCGCCGCTAAGAAGCGTGCGGGAGCCGGGCCGGGGGAAAGCGAGCGTATGGCGAGAAGCTTCGAGATCCCGCAGGACGCGGTGGCGCTGGAGGATTATGAGCGCCTCGCCCGCGAGCGCCTGAGCCCCGAGGCGTGGGCCTATTTCGCCGGCGGGGTGGCGGACGAGGTAAGCCTGCGCTGGAACCGCGAGGCGTTCGAGCGGCACGCGCTGGTGCCGCGCGTGCTCGCCGATTTCGCGGGCGGCGGCACCGGGCTGACTTTGTTCGGCCAGTCCTTCGCCCATCCCATAATGGTCGCGCCGACCGCGCACCACACGCTTGCCGCGCCCGAGGGCGAGCTCGGCACGGTGATCGGCGCCGGCGGGGCGAAGGCGGGGATGGTGGCGAGCACCGAATCCGACTTCACGCTGGAGGAGATCGTGGCGCGCGCCGGCGGGCCGCTCTGGTTCCAGCTCTACATCCAGCACGACCGCGGTTTCACCGCCGATCTGGTGCGCCGGGCCGAGGCGGCGGGCTATGGCGCGCTGGTGGTCACGGTCGATGCGCCGGTGCACAGCCTGCGCAACCGCGAGCAGCGCGCCGGCTACACGCCGCCCAAGCTTTCCGAGCACGCGAATCTGCGCGGGCTGCACACGGATTACGTCGCCCATGCACCGCTGGGCGAAAGCCTGATGTTCCGCGGCTTTCTCGACGTCACCGCGCGCTGGGACGACATCGCCCGGCTGCGTGGGCTCACTCGGCTGCCGGTGCTGCTCAAGGGCATCGTCAGCCCGCAGGATGCCGTGCGGGCGATCGAAGTTGGGGCGGACGGGATCATCGTCTCCAACCATGGCGGGCGGGTGCTCGACACCGTGCCGGCGAGCCTCGATGTGCTGCCCTCCGTCGCGCGGGCGGTGGCGGGCCGGGTGCCGGTGCTGCTCGACGGGGGAATCCGGCGCGGCACCGACGTGCTGAAGGCGCTGGCGCTCGGCGCCTCGGCGGTGCTGGTGGGGCGGCCCTGCCTCTACGGGCTCGCGGTCGCCGGGCCGGCGGGCGTCGCCCATGTGTTGCATCTGCTGCGCTGCGAGCTGGAGATCGCGATGGTACTCACCGGCTGCGCGCGGCTGGAGGAGATCGGCCCGCAGGTGCTGTGGCGCGAGGCTCAGTAGAGCGTCTCGCGGTAGCGCGCGAGCATTTCCGCCTGCGTCTCCGCGGCGGCGAGGCCGAGCTGGTCGCGCAGCATCTCGCCCATGCTGGGGAGCTCCGCGCGCGCCGTGAAATGCGCCGGGTCCCAGGCGTGCGAGCGCATGAACGCCTTGGCGCAGTGCAGATAGGCTTCCTCGACCGTGACGCGCAGCACCGTCGCCGGGCGCCGGCCCTCGACCTCGAACCGGGCGGCGAGGGCGTCGTCGTCATGGATCTCGGCGGTGCCGTTGACGCGCAGCGTCTCGTCGACGCCCGGCACCAGGAACAGCAGGCCGAGCGAGGGGTTGGCGAGCAGGTTGGTGAGCGTGTCGAGCCGGTTGTTGCCGGGCCGGTCGGGGATCAGCAGCGTGTGCGGGTCCTCGACCGCGACGAAGCCCGGCGCGTCGCCACGCGGGGTGACGTCGGCCCGCCCGTCGGCGCCGAAGCTCGCCATCATCACCAGTGGCGACAGGCCGACGAAGTGGCGGCAATGCGCGTCGAGCGCGGGCAGGACTTTCAGCCGGCTGCGCTCGCGCGGCGCGGCATAGCGGGTGCGAAGCTCGTCGAGGCTGGTGATGCGCGCCATGGGACCCCCTTCAGTTCTTCACCACCAGCTGGACCCGATCGGCGGCGAAGCGTGCCCGTGAATACTGGATCGGGCGGCGCTGCGCATCGCCGTTGATCGAATCGACCACCAGCACCGTGCGCCCGGCCGGCAGGCTGAGCAGGCGGCGCTCCTCCTCGTCGGCGGGGCGGGCGGTGACGCGGGTCTCGAGCCGTCGGTAGTCGCCGAGGCCGAGCGTCTCCAGAGCGCGCGTCACCGAGCCGGTGGCGGCCACCACGAGATCGAGGTCGCGGCAGCGCTCGGCGTCGTACCAGTGGCTGCCGACGGTGAGCGGCACGCCGTCCGCCTCGCGCACCATGTCGACACGCAGCACCTCCGCACCCGGGGGCAGGCGCAGCGCCTCGGCGATCTCGGGCGTCGCCACCTCGACGCGCGAGCCGACCAGCTTGCCGCCCGGCGCGCGCCCCTCGCGCGAGACGATCTCGGAGAAGCGGGTGCGCGCGGCGATCGGGTAGCGCAGCGGCGGCTCCTTGATGAAGGTGCCGCGGCCCGGCGTCGCCTCGATCAGCCCCTGCTCGGTGAGCATGGCGAGCGCGCGGCGCAGCGTGTGGCGGTTCACGCCGAAACGCTCGGCCAGCTCCATCTCGGGTGGCAGCCGCACGCCCGGCGCGAGCCGGCCATCGGCGATGTCGGCCTCGATGCGCTCGACGATCTGCTTCCACAGCGCGACGCCGGTGCCGCGCGCGACGTCGTCGAGCGGATCGGTAGAGGGCAGGCCCGCATCGAGAGGGGGCGTCATCGGCACGTCGTCGCTGGCGCTCATTCTGGGCTCATCCGGTTCGATCGGCCTTGCCTGTTTGTATAGATCATTATACAAATAGGCCGACAAGTAAACGCCTCTCTCCCAGCGCGTTCCGGATGCCGATGACCTCTCCCGAGCCGAAACCCAGCGATGCCAGCGCGTCTCGTGCTGCGCGCAAGAGCGCCATGGGGCTGCTCGCCCGCGCCGAGCCGGACGAGCTCGACGCGGTTCTCGCCATGCTCGCACCGGTGCCGGCGGCGACCGACCTGCGCAGTCCCGAGGTCGGGCTGGTGATGCTGCGCGGGCGCACCGGGGGCGACGGCGCGCCCTTCAATCTCGGTGAGGCGAGCCTCGCCCGGGCGGCGATCCGCCTCGAGGGCGGCGCTACCGGCTTCGCCTACCGGCTCGGGCGCGACGCGCAGGCCGCGCGCCGGGCCGCCATCGTCGATGCGCTCTGGCAGGACGAGGGCCGCCGTCCGGCGGTGGAGGCGGCACTGGCCCCGGTGCGCGCCCGGCTCGCCGCCCGCCGCGCCGGCGTGGAGGCCGAGACGGCCGCCACCAAGGTCGACTTCTTCACTCTCGTGCGCGGGGAGGACTGACATGCCGGCCGCTCTCGCCCTCGGCTTCCGCGATCCGGTGTTCGACGCGCAGGCGAGCTTCCGCGCCGCGATGTGGGCGCTGGCGCGGCCGGGCACGCCGTGCCCGCTGGATGTCGCGCTCGCCCCGCCCGCACCGCTCGCCCCGGAGGCGGCCGCGCTGGTGCTGGCGCTGTGCGACTACGAGACCCCGCTCTGGCTCGACGCGCCGCTGGCGGCGGCGCCGGAGGTCGCGGAGTTCCTGCGCTTCCACACCGGCGCGCCGCTCGTCGGCAAGCCGGGCGAGGCCCGCTTCGCGCTGATCGCCGATCCGCGCGAGATGCCGGGCTTCGAGGCGTTCGCCCAGGGCACGCCGGAATTTCCCGATGCCTCGGCGACGCTGATCGTGCAGGTCGAGGGCTTTACCGACGAACGCTTTGCCGACGACGCCTTCACGCTCGAAGGACCAGGCATCGAGGGCAGCGCCCGTTTCGGCGCCGCGCCGCTGCCTCCGGGCTTCGCGGCGCGCATGGCGGCAAACCGGGCGCTGTTCCCGCGCGGGGTCGACCTGCTGCTGGCGGGCGCCGGCCATGTCGCCGGCCTGCCGCGCTCGGTCACGGTCAGGGAGGGCTAGCGCCATGTATGTCGCGGCCAAGGGCGGCGAGAAGGCGATCCGCAACGCGCATGAGCTGCTGGCCCGGCGCCGGCGCGGCGACCGCACCCTGCCGGCGGTCACGCTGGAGCAGATCGCCGCCCAGCTCACCCTCGCGGTGGACCGTGTGATGGCGGAAGGCTCGCTCTACGACACGGCGCTGGCGGCGCTGGCGATCAAGCAGGCGCGCGGCGATCTGATCGAGGCGATCTTCCTCATTCGCGCCTTCCGCACCACCCTGCCGCGCTTCGGCAGCGCCCGGCCGCTCGACACCGGCGCGATGCTGGTGCGCCGGCGGGTCTCGGCCACTTTCAAGGACCTGCCGGGCGGCCAGCTTCTCGGCCCCACCTTCGACTATACGCACCGCCTGCTCGACACCTCGCTCGCCGAGGCCGACGCCGGCGGCGCGGAGGAGGGCGAGCCGCCACCCGCCGCCGAGCCGGCGCCGCCCATGCCGCGCGTCACCGACCTGATCGGCGCCGAGGGGCTGATCGAGCCCTCGCCGCGGGAAGACGGCGCGGAGCCGTTCGATATCACCCGCGCGCCGGTGAGCTACCCGGTCGACCGCGCGACCCGGCTGCAGACGCTGGCGCGCGGCGACGAGGGCTATCTGCTGGCGCTCGGCTATTCGACCCAGCGCGGCTACGCCCGCTCGCACCCCTTTGTCGGCGAGATCCGCTTCGGCGAAGTCGAGGTGGTGCTGGACATTCCCGAGCTCGGCTTCGAGGTCTCGATCGGCGAGGTCGAGGTGACGGAGTGCCAGATGGTGAACCAGTTCAAGGGCTCGGCGCAGGTGCCGCCGCAATTCACGCGCGGCTACGGCCTCGTCTTCGGACAGTGCGAGCGCAAGGCCATGTCGATGGCGCTGGTCGAGCGGGCGCTGCGCTGGCAGGAACTGGGCGAGGAGCCCGGCGCCCCGGCGCAGGACGAGGAGTTCGTGCTCTCCCACTGCGACAACGTGCAGGCGACCGGCTTCGTCGAGCACCTGAAGCTGCCGCACTATGTCGACTTCCAGGCCGAGCTCGACCTCGTGCGGCGGATGCGGGCGGAAATCGCCACCGAGCGCAAGGAGGCGGCCGAATGAGCGCCCCGCAGGTCGGCAGCATGCCCGACATCACCTACAACTTCGCCTATCTCGACGAGCAGACCAAGCGCATGATCCGGCGCGCGATCCTGAAGGCGATCGCCATTCCCGGCTATCAGGTGCCCTTCGCCGCCCGCGAGATGCCGATGCCCTATGGCTGGGGCACGGGAGGCGTGCAGGTCACGGCGGCCGTGCTCGGCCCGGACGACGTGCTGAAGGTGATCGACCAGGGCGCGGACGACACGACGAACGCGGTGGCGATCCGCGGCTTCTTCGAGAAGACCGCCAAGGTCGCGACCACCACCTCGACCACCGAAGCCAGCATCATCCAGACCCGGCACCGCATTCCCGAGACCAGGCTGCGGGACGACCAGATCCTCGTCTATCAGGTGCCGATCCCCGAGCCGCTGCGCTTCCTCGAGCCGCGCGAGACCGAGACCCGCCAGCTCCACGCGCTGAGCGAATATGGCTTGATGCATGTGAAGCTCTACGAGGACATCGCCCGGCACGGCCACATCGCCACCACCTATGCCTATCCGGTGGAGGTGGCGGGGCGCTACGTGATGGACCCTTCGCCGATCCCGAAATTCGACAATCCCAAGATGGACGACTGCCCGGCGCTGCAGCTCTTCGGCGCGGGGCGCGAGAAGCGCATCTACGCCATCCCGCCCCACACTAAGGTGCGCTCGCTCGACTTCGAGGACCATCCGTTCCGGGTGCAGCGCTTCGCCAGGCCCTGCGCGCTGTGCGGCGCGACGGGGGTCTATCTCGACGAGGTGATCCTCGACGATCGCGGCGGGCGCATGTTCGTGTGCTCGGACACCGACTACTGCACCACCCGGCAGGAGGAGGGCCATCGCGGCGAGATGTCCCCGCCGGCGCGCGATGCGCAGGAGGACGCGGCATGAGCGTGAGTGTGGCTGACCTCCCGCTCCTCGTCGCCGAGGGGCTGTCGAAGGATTATGGCGTGCGCATCGGCTGCCGCGACGTCTCGCTCGAGATCTTCCCCGGCGAGGTGCTGGCGGTGGTGGGCGAGAGCGGCTCGGGCAAGTCGACGCTGCTCGGCCTGCTCTCCACCGAGCTGGCGCCGGATGCGGGGCGCGTGCGCTACCGGCTGCGCGACGGGCGGCTCGCCGACCTCGCCGGCCTCGGCGCGGCGGAAAAGCGGCTGTTGATGCGCACCGACTGGGGCTTCGTGCGCCAGAACGCGGCGGACGGCCTGCGCATGACGGTCTCCGCCGGCGGCAATGTCGGCGAGCGGCTGATGGCGGTGGGCTGGCGCAACTATGCCAGGATCCGCGCCGAGGCGGCCGACTGGCTCGGCCGGGTCGAGATCGCCGCCGACCGCATCGACGACGACCCGCGCGCCTTCTCCGGCGGCATGCGCCAGCGCCTGCAGATCGCCCGCAACCTCGTCACCCGGCCGCGCCTCGTCTTCATGGACGAGCCGACCGGCGGGCTCGACGTCTCGGTGCAGGCGCGCCTGCTGGACCTGATCCGCTCGCTCGTCGCCGAGCTCGGGCTGGCGGTGGTGATCGTCACCCACGACCTTGCCGTGGCGCGGCTGCTCTCGCACCGCATGGTGGTGATGCGGCACGGGCGGGTGATCGAGACCGGGCTCACCGACCAGGTGCTCGACGACCCGCGCGAGCCCTATACGCAGCTCCTTGTGTCCTCGGTTCTGGCGGCGTGAGGCGATGACGAGCGAACCCATCCTTTCCGTCGACGGCGTCGCCAAGACCTTCCTGCTGCACCTGCGCGGCGGGGCGCGGCTGCCGGTGGTCTCGGGCGCCGCCTTCGAGCTGCGCCCGGGCGAATGCGTGGCGCTGGGCGGGCCTTCCGGCGCGGGCAAGAGCTCGCTCTTGAAGATGGTCTATGGCAATTACCGCATCGATTCCGGCACGATCCGGGTTCGGGAGGATGGCGACTTCGTGGACGTGGCGAGCGCCGATCCGCGCCGGCTTATGCGCCTGCGCGCCTCCACCATGGGCTATGTCAGCCAGTTCCTGCGGGTGATCCCGCGCGTCTCGACGCTCGAGGTGGTGGCCGAGCCGCTGGTCGGCGACGGCGTCGCGCGCGAACAGGCTCTGGAGCGGGCCGGCGCGCTGCTCGCGCGGCTGAACCTGCCCGAGCGGCTGTGGCCGCTGCCGCCCGCCACCTTCTCCGGCGGCGAGCAGCAGCGGGTGAACATCGCCCGCGGGCTCATCGCCCATCGCCCGCTCCTGCTGATGGACGAGCCGACCGCCTCGCTCGACGCCGCCAACAGCCGCGTCGTGGTGGAACTGATCGGCGAGAAGAAGCGCGCGGGCGTCGCCATCCTTGGCATCTTCCACGATGCGCAGGTGCGCGAGGCGGTGTGCGACCGGGTGATCGACGTGACGGAATTCGCGAAAGCGGCGTGAGGATGCGATGAACGAGACGGTCTACGCCAATGCCCGGCTGGTGCTGCCCGACGAGGTCCGGCAGGGCCATCTGGTGGTGCGCGACGGGCGGATCGCCGAGATCGGCGAGGGCTCGGCGCCGCGCTCGGCGCTCGACATGGCGGGCGACTACCTGCTGCCCGGCCTCGTCGAGCTGCACACCGACCATGTCGAGGGCCATCTCTACCCGCGCCCGCATGTGCAGTGGAACGCCTTCGCGGCGGTGACCGCCTATGACGCGCAGATCGCCGCCTCGGGCATCACCACCGTGTTCGACTCGCTCAGGGTCTGGCCCGACAAGCGGGCGGTCGGCATGGACGGCGACGCGCCGCTGCTCGCCGAGACGATCGCGCAGGCGTCGCGCTCGGGGCTGATGCGCGCCGAGCACCACGTTCACCTGCGCTGCGAGGTGGCGGCCGACGGCGTGGTGGAGGATGCGCAGGCGCTGATGGAGACCATCGACGTGCGCCTCGTCTCGCTCATGGACCACACGCCCGGCCAGCGCCAGTTCCTGACCGAGGAGAAGTTCCGCTCCTACTACAAGAAGAAGTCCGGCATGACAGATGCCGAGATGGACGTCATCGTCGCCGACCGGCTGAACGCCCACGCCAACCATGCCCGCCCCAACCGGGCGCGCCTCGTCGCGCTCGCCCGCGCGCGTGGCATCGTGCTGGCGAGCCATGACGACGCCACCGACGCCCATGTCGCCGAGGCGATCGAGGACGGGGTGGCGATCGCCGAGTTCCCGACCACCACGGGCGCTGCCGCCGGCTCGCACGGCGCCGGCATCCGGGTGCTGATGGGCGCGCCGAACGTGGTGCGCGGCGGCTCGCACACCGGCAACGTCGCCGCTGGCGATCTCGCCCGCGCCGGCGTGCTCGACATCCTCTCCTCCGATTACGTGCCCGGCAGCCTGCTGCTGGCCGCCTTCGCCCTGCCGCGCATGGCGCCCGCCATCTCCCTGCCCGAGGCGGTGGCGATGGTGAGCGCGAATCCCGCCGACGCGGCCGGGCTCGCCGATCGCGGCCGGCTCGCACCGGGCCGGCGGGCGGATTTCCTGCGGGTCGCCGATGCTGGCCCGGCGCCGGTGGCGCGCATGGTGTGGCGCGAGGGGGAGCGGATCGCGTGAGCGGAGTGGCGGTGGAGAGTTCCGACCTTTCCGGCGAGGGCCGGCTGGGGCCGGGCCAGCTCGTGCTCGTGGTCGGCCCCTCGGGTGCCGGCAAGGACACGCTGATCGCCTATGCCCGTGAGCGCCTCGCCGGGCGCGCCGACATCAGCTTCGCGCGCCGGCGCATCACCCGGCCGGCGGACGCGACCGAGAACCACATCGCGCTCGACGAGCGCGCCTTCGCCCATGGCGTGGCGATGGGCGACTTCCCGCTCTACTGGCAGGCCAACGGGCTGAGCTACGCGCTCGGCCCGGAGATCACCGGCGAGATCGTCGCCGGGCGCATCGTCGTCGCCAACGGCTCGCGCGCCGTGCTCGGCAGGGCGCGGGCCCGTTTCGCCCGGGTGCGGGTGGTGCATGTGACGGCGCCGCTGGAGGTGCTGGCGGCGCGGCTCGCTGCGCGCGGGCGCGAGGCGCACGAGGCGGTGCTGGAGCGCCTGCGTCGCGAGCCGGCGCTCGACCAGACCCCGGACCTGCGCATCCTCAACGTCGACGCGGTCGATGCGGCCGGCGAGAGGCTGGCCGCGTTCCTGCGCGGACTGTGACGCGGAGGCCGAAAAGCGTCATGGCCGGGCGGGGCCCGGCCATGATTGCGATCCGACGGGATGGCGTTGCGATCTACTGCCGGTACTGCTGGATGCGCGTGGTGCGCAGCCCTGCGAGTCCGTGGCGGTCGATCGAGGCCTGCCAGGAAAGAAATTCCTCGGTGGTCAAAGTATAGCGCTTGCAGGCTTCCTCGAGACTGAGGAGCCCGCCACGAACGGCGGCGACGACTTCCGCCTTGCGGCGGATAACCCACCGCCGGGTGTTTGGCGGGGGCAAGTCGGCAATGGTCAGCGGACTTCCGTCCGGCCCGATTACATATTTCACCCTCGGGCGATAGGCGTCGGTCATGGTACGCTCACTGAATACCCACGATCAATGGCAGGATGGTAGCGCCTGAGCTTTAAATATTTCCCTAAGCGAATCACGGTCCGGTGAAGATGAGCTGGTTTCCGCTTCGTTAATATTTGCGAAGGACTTTGTTTACTTTCCCGGCGTGGCGTCGGGACCACGGCGGCGGGCGGATGCGCCGGCAGGGTTCATAGAAAGGCCACGGTGTCCTATATAGAAGGAGCGTCCCTGAGCACCCGTCCCGCATCCATGATCCGCCTCGACGATACCTCCCGCCTCCCGAGCCAGACCCGCGTGGTCGTGGCGATGTCGGGCGGCGTCGATTCCTCGGTGGTGGCGGCGCTCTACGCGCAGGCGGGTTACGACGTCGTCGGCGTCACCCTCCAGCTCTACGACCATGGCGAGGCGATGCATCACCGGCCCGGCGCCTGCTGCGCCGGCCAGGACATCTATGATGCCCGCACGGTGGCCGAGAAGCTCGGCATCCCCCATTACGTGCTCGACTATGAGAGCCGCTTCCGCCACGCGGTGATCGAGCGCTTCGCCGACGCCTATGCGGCCGGGGAGACCCCCATTCCCTGCGTCGACTGCAATCGCACGGTGAAGTTCCGCGACCTCCTCGAGACCGCGCGCGACCTCGGCGCCGACATTCTCGCCACCGGCCACTACGTCACCAGCCGGGCGCTGCCGGACGGGCGGCGCGCCCTGTTCCGCCCGCTCGACGAGAGCCGGGACCAGAGCTACTTCCTCTATGCCACCACGGCCGAGCAGATCGGGATGCTGCGCTTCCCGCTCGGCGAGACCACCAAGCCGGAGGTGCGCGCGCTGGCCGAGGCGGCCGGGCTGAAGGTCGCCGACAAGCCGGACAGCCAGGACATCTGCTTCGTGCCCAACGGGCACTACACCGCCATCGTCGAGAAGCTGCGCCCCGAGGCCGCCGAGCCGGGCGATATCGTCCATCTCGACGGCCGGGTGCTGGGCCGGCACGCGGGGGTGATGCGCTACACGATCGGCCAGCGCAAGGGACTGGGCATTGCCGCCTCGGAGCCGCTCTACGTGGTCGGCATCGATGCCGGCCGCCGCCGCGTCGTGGTCGGCCCGCGCGATGCGCTGGGCGTGGCGGCGATCCGCATCGACGAAGTGAACTGGCTGGGCGACGAGACGTTGGACGAGGCGGCCGCGAGCGGCCGCGCGGTGTACGTCAAGGTGCGCTCGGCGCGCGCGCCGGTGCCGGGGGCGCTCGCCCGCGGCGCCGATGGCGGGATCGACGTGCTGCTCGACGTCGCCGAGGAGGGCGTGGCCCCGGGCCAGGCCTGCGTTTTCTACGCCGACGGCGGCGCAGGCGCGCGGCTGCTCGGCGGCGGCGTTATCCGCCGCGCGCAGAAGGGCTTCACCGCGCTGACACGTGAAGCCGGGATGATGGCACGATCGGCGTGAGTCGGCCGGTCGGGGCGGGCCGCGCGCCACGCGGCGAGGAATGGCTGGTGTGCCGCGCTGCGGCGAGAAGCTGGGGGACGACATGACGACCGATCTCGACCGCAACACCGTCGAGGAGGCCTATGCCCGCTGGGCGCCGATCTACGACGTCGTGTTCGGCGCCGTGTTCGAACCCGGCCGCAAGGCGGCGATGAAGGTTGCGGAGAGCATCGGCGGGCGGATCCTCGAATTCGGCGTCGGCACCGGCTTCGCCCTGCCGGCCTACCGCCGCACCAATCGCCTGGTCGGCGTCGACATCTCCGAGCCCATGCTGCAGAAGGCCCGCGAGCGGGTGGCGCGGGAGCGGCTGACCCATGTCGAGGGCCTGTGCCTGATGGACGGCGCCCATATGGGCTTCGCCGATGCCAGCTTCGACGTCGTCATCGCCCAGTTCGTCATCACCGTGGTGCCGCACCCCGAGGAGACGCTGGACGAGATGGCCCGCGTGCTGCGCCCGGGCGGCGAGATCATCCTGGTGAACCATCTCGGCGCCGAGGACGGCCCGCGCGCCTCCTTCGAGCGCTGGTTCGCGCGCCGGGCGCGCAAGCTCGGCTGGCGCCCGGAATTCCAGTTCGCCCGTCTGCGCGACTGGGCGCTGCGCAACGACACGGTCGACATGCCGATCAAGCGCGACGTGGCGCTCGGCATGTACACGATGGTCCGCTTCCGCAAGCGCACCGAGGCCGAGATCACCGCCGCCGAGGAGCCGGTGGCTCTGGCGGGGTGAATTCGCCCGCGCCCGATCAGCCCCCTCGACGCCGCAACGCGGCGAGGTGATCGCCCGTCCCCTTCAAAACGTCACCGTGCTCCGCACCCCGAACACCGCCGCGTCCCTCAGCGCCTGGGTCGGGTTGCTGCCGTCCGGGTCCGGTACGTTGCCGCCGGGGTGGAAGACGTACTGGAAGAAGGGCTGCACGCTGAGCCAGGGCGTCATGGCAGCCTGGTAGTCGATCTCCAGTACCGCCTCGTAGTCCTGCACCGGGCCGTCCATGCCGCTCAGCGCATTGCTCGTGCGGTCGAGCCGGGCGAGGGCGGGACTGATCTTCGCATAGGCGAGGCCGATGCCGGCGACGTCGTTGGGCCGGCCGGGCAGGGGGCCCGTCAGCGCGAGGCCGGTGTCGACGTAGAAGCTGACCTCGTTGCGGTCCTCCGGCGCCCAGGCGACGCGCACGAAGCCGGACAGGCTCGCCGTCGACGAGGTCCAGAGCTGCTGGTCGGCAATGGCGTAGAGCGAATAGTCGCCCTGATGCGCCAAGGGGCCGTTCGCCCCCGGATCGGCCAGCGAGAGCCCGTTGGCGGCGACCGAGAGATCGTCGAACGTCTCGGAATTGTACCAGGCGCCGAGGCGGAAGGTGCCGGTGAGCCCGTTCGCGCCCTTGTGGACATAGCTCGCCTCGACGATGGCGAGGACACCGTCGTCGAGCGGGAAGTCGAGCCCGTCCGCATTGCCGCCGGCACCGCCCAGCGGGTTGCCGTTGAAGGCGGCGGCCTGCACGGAGAAGGCGTCGTCCGGCGCCCACCTCACCCAGGCGCCCGGCGTGGGCAGCGGATCGGCCGGCCCGCCGCCGGGCAGGTCGACGCCATAGATGCCCGGCCAGCCGAAGGCCGAGTTGACGAACAGGCCCGCCGTGTCGCTGACGGCGAATTCCTCGTCGATCGCGATCTGGCCGATACGAGTGGTGAGCCGATCATCGGCGAAATGGTTCTCGAGATAGAGCTCGCCGAGCCGCGCGCCGGCATCGCCCGCGATGTTGGTGAGGGTGAGCAGGTTGCCGACATCGTCCGACAGGTTGGAGCCCTGCAGCCAGTAGAGGCTGGCGACGACGCTGGCGCCCTTCCAGCCGGCGAGCTTGTCGAGGTCGAGGGCGACCTCCAGCTCGTACTGCCCGTCCATCGCCGCGCCCTGGCGGATGCCGCCGCTGGCATTGCCGAGCGCGTCGACGATCCAGTTCGAGGTGACGGTGACGCCCTTGTCGGCGAGCGCGGTGCGGGTGCCGCCCCAGTCGCCGGTGAGCGTATTGCGGGTCAGCCAGTCGGATGCGGGCGTGCCGGCGGGGTCGGCGAGGGCCGGCAGGGCGACGAACGAGGCCGCCGCGCAGGCGAGGGCGCGCAGCCGCGCGGCGCCGGGTGGCCGGCTAGGGTAACGGAACGCTTTGCTGCGCATGGCCTCGACAATCTTCCCGATCCGCCGGCACTGCGTGCCCGAATGAAGCGCGCCTCGTTATGGCCGGACCCGAGCGGGCCCGTCAGTGCGTCAGCTCCACCAGCTCTCCGGCCCGACGGGCACGATGCCGGTCGGGTTGATGGTCTTGTGGCTCTGGTAGTAGTGCCGCTTGATGTGCGTCATGTTCACCGTGTCCGCCACGCCCGGCAGCGCGTAGAGCGCGCGCACGAAACGCCGGAGGTTCGGGTACTCCCGGATCTGCCGGATGTTGCACTTGAAGTGGCCGACATAGACCGGGTCGAAGCGGATCAGCGTGGTGAAGAGGCGGATGTCGGCCTCGGTGAGCGCCTCGCCCAACAGCCAGGGGCGCCCTTCGAGCCGCCCCTCCAACTCGTCGAGCATGGCGAACAGCGCGCGCACCGCCTCCTCATAGGCCTCCTGCGTGGTGGCGAAGCCGGCCTTGTAGACGCCGTTGTTGACCGCGTCGTAGACCCGCGCGTTGAGGGCGTCGATCTCCTCGCGCAGCGGCGCGGGATAGTAGTCGTGCTCGTCGTCGGTGAAGGCCGTGAAGGCGTCGTTGAGCATGCGGATGATCTCCGCTGACTCGTTGTTGACGATGGTCTCCCGCTCGCGGTCCCAAAGCACCGGCACGGTGACGCGGCCGGAATAGGCGGGGTCGGCGGCGAGGTAGACCTCATAGAGCCGCTGCTTGCCGAGCACGCCGTCCGTCGTCGCGCCTTCGGTGGGCGTCGTGGCGTGGTCGGCGAACACCCAGCCCTCCGACCCCATGAACGGGTCGACCACCGAGACCGGGATGACCGGCTCCAGCTTCTTCAGTGCCCGGAAGATCAGCGTGCGATGCGCCCAGGGGCAGGCATAGGAGACGTAGAGGTGGTAGCGCCCCGCCTCGGCGCGGAAGCCGCCGCCGCCGGAAGGCCCCGGCGCGCCGTCCGCCGTCACCCAGTCGCGGAAGCGGGTGACGGTGCGCACGAAGCGCCCGCCCGTGCTCTTGGTGTCGTACCACTGGTCAACCCATTTGCCCTCGACGAGCAGTCCCATGGCGGTTCTCCTTTGCCGCCATGCTAGAGCACAAACGGGCCGGATCGAAGCGGGCCGGGTCCGTTCTTTTGCGCAAGATCTTGAATTCAGGGCGAAAATGCACGCTCATGCGCGTGGCCCGGGCTGGCGGCCGCGCGTTCAGGGCGCGCGCATCTCCCGCGCGGGGAGCGCGACGCGGGGCGGCTCGCGCAGCGGGCGGAACTCGCTGCGCATGGCCCGCAGCATGTCGGGCACGGTCGCCGGCGAGATCTCGCTCTCGGGATCGGCGAAGGCGTCCTGTATCCGCTCCATGCTCGGCTGGATCAGCAGGAACACGTCGACGAGGCGCGGGTCGAACATGATGCCCCGGTTGGCGGCGATGTAGTCGCGCGCCGATTTGCGGCTCCACGCCTTCTTGTAGGGGCGGCTCGCGAGCAGGGCGTCGTAGACGTCGCATATGGCGACGATGCGCGCTTCCAGCGGGATATCCTCGCCGCGGAGCCCGCCGGGATAGCCGCGCCCGTCCCACCGCTCGTGGTGGCGCAGCGCCACCAGGCGGGCCATGTGGATCACCGGCGAGGGATGGTCGGGAATGATCTCGGCACCGATCTCGGTGTGACGCTGCATCACCATGCGCTCGGCCTCGGTCAGCGGCGCCGGCTTGAGCAGGATGTCGTCCGGCACGCCGATCTTGCCGATGTCGTGCAGCGGGCTCGCCATCTGCAGCGCGTTGGCCCAAGCGGGGCTCTGACCGGCGGCGAGGGCGAGCGCATGGCACATGCGGCTGACGCGGATGAGGTGGTGGCCGCCCTCGTAATCGCGGTACTCGCCGACCCGGGCGAGGCTCATGTTGAGCTCGTAGGTCAGATCGTCGATCTCGCCCAGGCAGGCGTCGTAATAGACCGCCGAGGCGAGGCCGAGATCGAGGAAGGCGACGCGGTTGATCGCCGCGATGTTCAAAGACTGCCTTTGTACGTCGCCGGCGAAGTTCCGGCAGACGAGATCGACGATGCCGCTCACCAGCAGGCTGTAGGTCGCCGAGAACTGCAGCGGGTCGATGCCGAGCCGGAAATGCACCGTGCCGAGCGCGCGCGCAGCGGCGAGATATTCGCCGTCGAAGCGGCCGGCGAAGACATAGTCGAGCCAGTGCCGGCGCATCGCCTCGCGCGCCCGCTCGATCGAGGCCGGCTCGGCGAAGGCGAGCGGGGCGCGGCCCGGCGCGGTGAGGGGCGAGAGGGCGGCGCCGATCACCTCGTCGCCATGGGCCTTGATGAGCGGGGCCATCGCGCGCAGCGTCGCCGTCGTCGCCTCGTCAATATTGAACAGCGCGATCCAGCGCGCGAGGGAACGTGGCATAAGCTCTCGCCGATTGAAGCCGAAAGCGAATTAAGACCAACGCCGCCGGCACCTTCCTTGACATGAATCAATCGGCGACTGTTGAATCAAAGTGGAGAATGTACAGTCGGCGCGGGTAGATTAACGGAATATTGAAACGGGCCCAGCAAAGGCCAGTTCTGCACCCGTTATGTCAAGAAGTGTGCACAAGACGTTTCCAGTAGAGCAGCGTGGCGGTGAGCCCGCCATGCGGCTTCAGCGCGAAATCGGGGATCTCGCCGGCCCGCACGAAGCCGTGCTTCTCGTAGAGGCCTGCCGCGCCGCCATCCTTCGCCGTGTCCAGCACCAGCAGGGTGCGCCCGTGCGCGGCGGCGAGGCGTTCGGCCTCGGCGAGCAGGGCGCTGGCGATGCCGCGCCCGCGATGGGCCGGCCGCGTCATCATCTTGGCGATCTCGGCGCGGTGCGGCTGGTTCTCCGGCAAGGCGAGCTGGAGCGTGACGGTGCCGGCGAGCCCTTCGCCGTCGGAGCCATGAACGAAGGCGCCGAGCACGATCCGCTCGCCGCGCGCGGCGGCCTCCAGCGCGCCGGCGCAGAAGCTGCGAGCCCGGTCCGTGTCGAGCGGGTGCATGAAGCTCACCGAGCCGCCCGCCGCCACGGTCTCGACCAGCAGCCCGGCGAGCGCGTCGATGCTTGCCAGGTCGGGGCCGAGGGGGCGGATGCGAAGGTCGATCATGGGCGCCGCCGGTCAGATGCGGGAGAGGGCGACGAGATAGCGGCAGGGCGCGCCGGTCTCGTTGGCGAAGACGGTGTCGCCCGGCGGGCCGAAGCCGAGGCAGTCGCCCGGCTCCAGCCGGTGGACCGCGCCGCCCTCGTGGAGCGTCAGCGTTCCGGCGCGGACCTGCACGAGCTGGCGGAGATGGGCGAAGGAGGAGGCGGGCAGGGCGACGCGCCGGCGCGGCGGCAGCTCCACCTCCACCAGCTCCACCGGATGGTCCGGCCGCGCGAAGATCTGGCGGCGCACATAGCCGGTCTCCGGGTCGGTCCAGACCGGCTGCTCGGCGGCCCGCACCAGCCGCTCGCCGCCCTCGGCGCGCAGCAGCAGCCCGGCCAGCGTGAGGTCGAACGCCCCGGCGAGACGCACCAGCACCACGGCGGTCGGGCTCGCCGTGCCGCGCTCGATCTTGCTGATCATCGCCTTGGACACGCCCGAGCGTGCGGCGAGGTCGGCGAGCGACCAGCCGCGTGCGTCGCGCTCCACGCGCAGGCGCCGCGCGAGCCGAAGGCCGGTGTCGTCGACTATATGATCCATGTGTCTCCTATAGTGGATGACACTGCCGGCGGCAATCGGCGCGGCGAATCCCTCGACCTGCCCGCCGCGCTGTGCTATCCGGGCCAGCCCTCAGAGGATGGACCCATGCTCCGGACGCCCGCCCAGCGACGACGAGACGCGCGCAGCCGCCGCGCCGTCGTGCGCGCGCGCCTTTTCTCCTCTGCCCGCCGGCGGCCGTGACGCGCCCGCTCGGCGCGGCGACGTGCCGAGCCCTGAGCGCCCGAGAGCCCCGATGACCGAGTTGTCCATCACCATCCTGCCCGAGAACCCCGCCGACGATGCCGCGATCGAGCGGCTGGTGGCCCGCACCTTCGGGCCCGGCCGCTTCGCGCGCACCGCCTACCGGCTGCGCGAGGGCAACCCGCACCGGCGCGACCTGTCCTTCACCGCCTATATCGGCACCATGCTGGTGGGCTCGGTGCGCCTGACCCCGATCGTCATCGGCGAGGCGAAGGCGCTGCTGCTCGGCCCGCTCACGGTGGAGCCGCCCTTCCGCTCGCACGGCATCGGCCGGCGGCTGGTGGAGCGCTCGCTCGAGGCGGCGCGGACCGAATCCGCGCCCGACGCCGCGCGCCTCGTCATGCTGGTGGGCGACGAGCCCTATTACGGGCGCATGGGCTTCCAGCGCGTCGCCCCCGGCAGGGTGAGCCTGCCCGGCCCGGTCGATCCCCGCCGCGTGCTGGTCTGCCCGCTCGACGGCGTGCCGGTGGAGACGGTGGAGGGCTCGGTGCGGAAAGGCTTCGCGCCGGCTTGAACGCGCCGTCCCCGCCGCCCTATAGGGGATGAGCGGATGAGCCGCGACGCGAGGAGGTCCGCTTGAACGGTGACGAACTCAGACTGATCCTGTGCCGGATGGCGCCGGGCATGGCCCTCACTGTGCCGGACGAGTGGATCGACAAGCACATCTCCGGGACCAACGCCGCCCGCGCCGCGCTGGTGGACGAGATCGCGCGGCAATATCAGTGCATCAGCAAGCCCGGCTTCGGCGTGCAGATCTTCGAGAAGCAGATCGTGCCGTTCACGGGGTGACGGGACGGCGCGGATTTCAGCCGGGCCGGTACGCCAGATGCACCATGCCCTTTCCGAGAGCGGCGCTGCTCTCCAGCGCGAGGCTGCGCGGCGGCCGATCGCTCTTCGGGAACAGGGGAACGCCATCGCCCAGCAGAACCGGAATGATGAAGAGATCGAGCCGGTCGAGCGCGCCGGCTTCGATGAAGGCCGCCTGCAGCGCGGCGCCGCCCACGATCCAGCTGTTCCCCTCCCGCGCGCGCAGATGCGCGATCAGTCGCGGCACGTCGTCCGTCCAGGCCGAGACGCCGGCGGGCGCGTCCCCGAGCGGGCGCGAGGTGAGGATGAGGGCGCGCTTGCCCTCATAGAACCAGCCCGCGCCGCTCTCCCGCCCCATGAGCAGGACCTGGTCGTAGGTCGTCCGGCCCATCACCACCGTGTCGATCCCGGCGATGAAACCGGCATAGCCGGCATCGACCTCGTCGAAAGGCGCCAGCCAGCCGATGCCGCCGTCCCTGTCGGCGATGTAGCCGTCGAGGCTGGCGGCCATGTAGCCCTGGATCGTCATTGCGAACTCCCGCACAGCGCGAATCTGTCGCGCCAGCATAGTCCGCGGCGGAGGCTTCCCTAGCGGCCCTCGCGCGCCCAGGCGGCGGCGATGCCGGCCATGAGGATGAGGAGGCCCGACAGGCCGGCGAACAGCGGGAACAGGCCGAGCCCGCGCACCACCGAGACCTCGCGCATCGACAGGCCGAGCCAGTCCTCGCCCGCGAAGCGGTCGCTGGAGCGCACTGCCACCACGCGCGGCACGCCACCGGCGAGATCGGCCATGCGCCATACCCCGCCGCCGGTCTCGGCCAGCGGCGCGCGCAGCGTCTGCGTGGTCGAGGTCACCTCGGCGAATTCGCGCGGGTTCAGCGGGCCGACATTGACCAGCGCCGTCAGGTCGCCATTGGCCGCCCGCCACAGGCCGAGCGTGTCGGCCGGGAAGGTGGCGCGGAACAGGCCCGGCTCGGCGGCGGTGAGATCCAAGGTGCGGGTGGCGCCGGTGGGCGTGGTGATGACGACCGGGGGCACGCTGTCGCCCATGGTCTGGCGCTCGACCACGATGTCGGGCCCGCGCGCCACCATGCTGAGGCGCTCCTCCTCGAGCTCGGGCTCCTTCATCAGCCAGTGCGAGAGCCGGCGCAGCAGGTCGATATAGGGCCCGCCGCCCTCGAAGCCGCGCGCCCACAGCCAGAACTGGTCGGACAGCAGCAGCGCCACGCGGCCCTGGCCGATGCGGTCGAGCAGCAGGATCGGCTCCTTGTTCGGCCCGTCCATGACGCTGGTGCCGCGCACGCCGCGGCTGTCGATGACGCGGAAGAAGCGTGCCCATGAGGGTGGGTCGTTCTGCGAGCCGGGCAGGGCGCGGGTCACCGGGTGGCGCTCGCCGGCCGAGGTGAGCTTGGCGCGGAACGGCTCCTCGGTGAGGTTCCCGGTGGGGCCGGCCGGGAGGATCGATTCCAGCGGCGTGTTGAACACCGAGCCTTCCGACGTGTAGTCGGCGCCGGCGGCCACCAGCAGCGCGCCGCCTTCCTCCACATAGCGCACGATGTTGTCGAAATAGATCATCGGCAGCACGCCGGTCTGGGCGTAACGGTCGAAGATGATGAGGTCGAAATCCTTGATCTTCTGCTGGAACAGCTCGCGCGTGGGGAAGGCGATCAGCGACAATTCGTTGATCGGCGTGCCGTCCTGCTTCTCCGG
Source organism: Ancylobacter mangrovi (assembly GCF_024752335.1). Lineage (NCBI taxonomy): Bacteria > Pseudomonadati > Pseudomonadota > Alphaproteobacteria > Hyphomicrobiales > Xanthobacteraceae > Ancylobacter > Ancylobacter mangrovi. Next base: position 714,943 of record NZ_JANTHY010000001.1, read on the forward strand.
CGGGCGCAGGATGGTGAAGTGGACGAGGTCGACATTGGCGTCGGACTTCAAGAGGTTGCGCCAGGTGCGCTCGCCCACGTTCGGCTCGCCCGAGACCAGCAGCACCCGCAGCTTGTCGCGCACGCCGTCGATCGAGACCGCGGCGCGGTTGTTCACCGGCGTCAGCTCGCCGTCGAGCCCGGCCGCCTCGATCTCGACGATGTTGGCCCCGGCATGGGTGATCTCGACGTCGATCTCGGCCGGCTGGCCGGCGGTGACGACCGGCCGAGCCACCACCGCGCCGTCGCGCCGCACGGTGACGGGGACCCGCGCGCCGGCGGGCGCGCCCTCGTCCTCGACCCGGTAGCCGATGGTCTGGCGCTGGCCGACGATGCCGAAGCGCGGCGTCGAGGTGAGCGCCACGCGCCGGTCGCGCTCGCCCTCATGGCCGGAGATGATGGCGTGCACCGGCGCGTGGAAGCCGAGCGCCGCCATGGTGGCGGGGATGTCGTGCACCCGCCCGTCGGTGAGGAAGATCGCGCCCGCCACCCGCTCGGGCGGCACGTCGGCGAGGCCTGCGGAGAGCGCGGTGAACAGCCGCGTGCCGTCCACCTCGCCGGCGCCGGCCCCGGCGTCGATGAAGCGGATCTCGGCGCCCTGCTCCTTCAGCTTGTCGAGCCGCTTCTCGAGCTCGGCGCGGGCGGCCTCGGTCATCTGCGTGCGGTCGCCGAACTGCTGGCTGGTGCTCTTGTCGACCACCACCGCGACCACGGTCGGCAGCGGCTCGCGCTCCTCGCGGGTCAGCGAGGGGTTGGCGAGCGCCAGCACGGCGAGGGCGAGCGCCAGCGTGCGCAGCCAGGCGCCGCGGGTGCGCGCGAAGATGAGCAGCAGCGCCACCACGCCGGCCACGGCGCCGGCGGCGATCAGCAGCGGCAGCGAGACCAGCGGATCGAAGGCGAGGCCGAGATTCATGCGCGGCCTCCCTCAGCCATGGCGGCAGGCGGGGCGGCGAGGGTGAGGCGCGGGAAGGGGCGTGCGTTCACTGGCCGAGCCTTTCCAGCAGAGCCGGCACATGGACCTGGTCCGCCTTGTAGTTGCCGGTGAGCACATACATCACGAGGTTGGTCCCGGCGCGGAACGCGAACTCGCGCTGGCGCGGTTCGGTGCCGGAAGTCGGCAGCATCGGCTGGCCGTCCTCGCTCACCGCCCAGGCACCGGCGAGGTCGTTGGAGGTGATGATGACCGGCGAGACGCCATCGCCCGCGCGGGCGGGCCGCTCGACCCCTTCCTCGGTCGCCGGCAGCGCCTCGACCCAGGTGGTGCCGCCGGTGAAGCGGCCGGGAAAGTCGTGCAGCAGGTAGAACGCCTTGGTGAGCACGTGGTCGCGCGGCACCGGCTCCAGTTCGGGAATGTCGAGCCCGGAGAGGATGGTGCGCAGCGTGTCGTTGGCGGGCGTGCCGGAGCCGTTGGAGCCGGGCAGCACGCTTTCCGCGTCGCGCGTGTCGAACACGACGGTGCCGCCCTGCTTCATGAAGGCATCGATACGCGCCAGCGTCTCCGGCGCCGGGCGCGGCGTGCCGGGCACGATCGGCCAGTAGAGCAGCGGGAAGAAGGACAGCTCGTCGCGGGAGATGTCGACGCCCATCGGCTCGCCGGCCTCGAGCGCGGTGCGCTGGGCGAGGAAGCGCGTCAGCCCGCCGAGGCCGACGCGGCTCACCTCGTCGGTCTCGGCATCGCCGGTGACCACATAGGCGAGGTGGGTGGCGCTGGTGGCCTTGATCGCGAAGTCGATCTGCTCCGGCGTCATCGGCTTGCTGGCGGGGGCTTCGTTGGCGGCAGGCGGGTTGGCCGGCGCGGTCTGGGCCATCGCCCGGTCGCCGGGTGCGCCCGCCAGCACGGCGGCGAGGGCGATGATCGAGGCGGTGGCGGCGCGCCGCGCGGTCAGACGGCTGAGCCCGCCGGCGAGCAGGAACACGATCATGGCGTCGATCAGGAGCAGCCCGAGCAGCGCCAGCAGCAGCGGCGCGCGCAGGTCGCGCGGCGTGGCGTCGCGATAGGGTTCGATGCGGCCGAGGCCGGACAGGTCGAGCGCCACCAGCCGGTCGCGCGGCAGCAGCGCGTTCACCGCGACCATGCCCTCCGGCGGGCCGTAGAAGCCCGGCGGGTGGTCGTCGGTGGCGCGGCCATTGTAGCCGACCGGGATCGCCCGCGCGGTCGGGGTCGAGGGCTGGAAGGCGCCGAAGCCGTCGAGCAGGCGGGTCGGGGCCAGCGTCTCGCCGGTCGGCGCCGTGGCGCCGGCACCGGAATCGGCCTCGACCGCGGTCGAGCCGCCGAGCGCCACCACCCGGCGCAGCATGTCGACGAAGGCGCCGGACATGGGCAGGTTCGACCAGGAGGTGTCGGCGGTGACGTGGAACAGCACCAGCGTGCCCGCGCCGCGCCGCTCGCCGGTGACGAGGGGCGTGCCGTCGGACAGCGTCGCCCAGGTGCGCGAGGCGAGCAGCCCGTCCGGCTCGGCGAGGACCTGGCGCTCGACGCTGACATCGTTCGGCACCGGCACGTCGCGGAACGGCCCGTCGGGCGAGAAGCCGCCGAGCGACTGCGGCTGCTCCCACGAGAGCGAGCCGCCCAGAACGCGGCCGCCGCGCCTCAGCACGACCGGCACCAGATTGTCCGAGCCGTTGGCGAGGTGCGGGCCGGCGAAGCGCACCAGCACGCCGCCGCCCTCGATCCAGCGCGTCAGGCGGTCGGCGGTCTGCGGCAGCAGCGTGCCGACGTCGGACAGGATGATCACCGGCAGGCGCTGGTCGATGAAATGGTCGATCGCCTCGGTGGTGCCCTCGCCCTCGGCGGTGCGGATGTCGGCGAAGGGGCTGAGCGCGCGGGTGAGATAATAGGAGGGGGCGAGCAGCGGCTGGCGCTGGTCGACATTGGCGCCCGAGACCAGCCCGACCGTGCGCCGGCGCCAGCGCTTGTCGAGAAGCTGGACCGCGCCGGCCGAATGCTCGTCGACGATCTCGAGCCGAGCCACCTCGTTGCGGATCTCGACCGGCAGGTCGAAGCGCGCCTCGGTCTCCTTCGCGCCCGGCTCGAAGCTGAAGCCGCCCTCGCCGAGCGGCAGGCCCTTCATGTCGAGCGCGCGCACCGTGCCGTTGCGCGGGAGCGTGTCGCGGTCGGCGCGGATCACCTTCACCGTCAGCGCGTCCACCGCATTGTCGGCGCCGGTCAGCGCCAGCGGCTCGTCGACGCCGCCCGCAAGCGTGGTCAGCGGACGATCGCCCACGGCGGTGGCGATCTCGGCCGGGACGCGCTCGGTGCCGTCCAGCGCGACGCCGTCGGAGAGGTAGATCACCGAGGCCTGCGGCGCACCCGCCAGCGCCTTGCGCAGGCTGGCGAGCGCCGGTCCGCGGTCCGGCACGTGGCCGACCGGCGACAGTGTGCGCAGCCGCTCGCGCGCCTCGGTCGGCGACAGAACCTGCGGATCGAGCGGGGGATCGCCGGTGGGGATGAGCACGACGCCGCGCCCTTCGAGGTCGGCATCGGAGACGACGCCCTCGGCGCTGGCGCGGCGCGCCTCCCAGGCAGAGGCGGCGGGCCAGCCGGAATCGATCAGCAGCACCACAGGCCCGGAGGCGGCGGGCCCGGCCACCGGCGGGTTCCACACCGGCCCGGCGGCGGCGAAGATGACGAGCGCCGCCAGCAGCAGGCGCAGCGCGGTGAGCCACCACGGCGTGCGGGCCGGGGTTTCCTCCTTCGGCGGGATGTCGAGCAGCAGACGGGTCGGCGCGAAGGCGATGCGGCGCGGGCGCGGCGGCACCAGCCGCAGCAGGAACCACAGCACCGGCAGCACGGCGAGCGCGCTCAGGATCAGCGGCGTGGTGAAGGCGAGGGGCAGGCCGAGAAGTCCGCTCATGCCGCCGCTCCCTCGTCCGTGCCGGCCGCGGGCGTGAAGGTGGCGTCGGCATTGCTCATGCGCGCATGCAGGCCGAGCAGCAATTCGCTCGCCGGCCGGTCGGTGCGGTGGACGATGAAGCTCCACATCCGCCGCTCGGCCTCATGGCGCAGCGTCGCGCGGTGGGCGGCGACGCGCTCCACATATTCTGCCCGCACCGTCTCGGCGCGGCCGATGGTGAGCTGGGTGCCGGTTTCCGGCTCGCGGAACTCGACGCGACCGGAGAAGGGGAAGGTCTCCTCCGCCGGATCGCAGACCTGCACCACATGGCCGCGCGCGCCGGAAGCGGCGAGGCCGGCGAGGCTCGCCACCACCTCGGCGGTCGGGCTCCAGAAATCGCCGAGCAGCACCACCTCGGCCAGCGGCGAGGGCGAGAAGGCGGGCGGCAGGCTGTCCGGCAGCGAATGGGCGTGCACCAGCGATTCCGCCATTTTCTCGACGATGCGCCGGGAGGCCGACGGGCGCATCACGCCGGGAATGCCCACGCGCTCGCCGCCCTTCACCAATAGCTCGGCCAGCGCGAACGCGACGACCAGCGCGCGGTCGCGCTTGGTCTCCCACACCAGCGGGGAGGCGAACACCATGGAGGCGGACAGGTCGGCCCAGATCCACACCGTGTGGGCGGCCTCCCATTCGCGCTCGCGCACATAGAGATGATCGTCGCGGGCGGAGCGGCGCCAGTCGACGCGCGAGGAGGGCTCGCCATCCATGAAGCGGCGGTACTGCCAGAAGTTCTCGCCCGTGCCGGCGCGCCGGCGCCCGTGCAGGCCGTGATAGACGCTGGCGGCGATCCTGCGTGCCTCCAGCACGAGACGCGGCATCGCGCTCACGAGGCCGGCGGCATCCTGGGCCGCACTTCTCACCGCGGTATCGGCGTCGAACTCCACCCGAAAACGTCTCCGTCAGTACCAGTGCGGGGCGTCGCCCCGAGGCGCCCCCGCCTCTCATCCTCGCGGCGGGGCGTGCCCCGCCGCGGTCGGCCTCAGCCGATCTTGCGCGTCAGCTTGGCGATGATGCCGGGCACGGTCTCGCCGTCGGCGCGGGCAGCGAAGGTCAGCGCCATGCGATGCTTGAGCACGGGCTCGGCGAGCCCGATCACGTCGTCGACCGACGGCGCGTAGCGCCCGTCGAGCAGGGCGCGGGCGCGCACCGCCAGCATCAGCGACTGCGAGGCGCGCGGGCCGGGGCCCCAGGCGATGAATTTGCCGAGTTCGCCCGAATCCGGGCCCGGACGGGCGGAGCGCACCAGAGTGAGGATCGCCTCCACCACCGATTCGCCCACCGGCAGGCGGCGCACGAGCCGCTGCGCGGCGGTGAGGTCGTCCGCGGTCATCACCGCGCGCGGCTTGGTCTCCTCGGCGCTGGTGGTGTCGAACAGGATCTTCCGCTCGGCGTCGCGGTCGGGATAGTCGACGTCGATCTCCATGAGGAAGCGGTCGAGCTGGGCTTCGGGCAGCGGGTAGGTGCCTTCCTGCTCCAGCGGGTTCTGGGTGGCGAGCACGTGGAACGGCTTGGGCAGGTCGTGCCGTACGCCGGCGACCGTCACATGGCCTTCCTGCATCGATTGCAGCAGCGCGGACTGGGTGCGCGGCGAGGCGCGGTTGATCTCGTCGGCCATCAGCAGCTGGGCGAAGACCGGGCCGGGAATGAAGCGGAAGGAACGCCGCCCGCCCGCGCTCTCCTCCAGCACCTCGGCGCCGAGAATGTCGGAGGGCATGAGGTCGGGAGTGAACTGCACGCGTCGCGCGTCGAGGCCGAGCACGGTGCCCAGCGTCTCGACCAGCTTGGTCTTGGCAAGGCCCGGCACGCCGACCAGAAGGCCGTGGCCGCCGGACAGGATGGTGATGAGCGTGCGCTCGACCACCGCTTCCTGGCCGAAGATGATCGCGCCGATGCCGGCCTTGGCGGCCCGCACATTGGCGGCCGTGCTCTCGGCCGAGCGGATGATCATGTCATCGAGGGACTCGAAATTCTCGCCGGTGGCAGACGTCATGCCGTGCTCCTTCAACCCCGCTCTCGACACCGATCGCGCCGCCCCGTTGTCATGGTGCATTGCAATAAAATTTATTGCAATGCACGAAAGGAATACCTCCGGTGGCGGACTGCGGTATCTCGCGGGACGCGACAGGTGGTATGCCGACCGGGCCGGCGCGGCTTTCGGAAGGGCAAGCTTACGCTATCTTGGAACCGCGTCGACTATCGGGCGGTGGATCACGACTGCGCGATTACGACTGTGTGACAGGGATTTGGCCATGGCTTCAGGAGCTTCGGGGCGACTTGACGATTTGGTGCGCTCGCTCGCCGCAGGCGAGGCGCCCTCGCTGCCGCCGATCGAACGCTGGAATCCGCCCGATTGTGGCGAAATCGATATCCGCATCGACCGCGAGGGCGTCTGGCACCATGAGGGCCGGCCGATCCGCCGTCCGGCGCTGGTGAAGCTGTTCGCCTCGGTGCTGCGCCATGGCGGGGAGGGCGGAGGGCGCTACGAGCTCGTCACCCCTGCGGAGAAGCTCGGCATCCGGGTCGAGGACGCGCCGCTGCTGGCGGTCGAGATGCAGGTGGCACCCTCGCCGGCGGGCGAGGTGCTGGTGTTCCGCACCAATCTCGACGACGTCGTGACCTGCGACGCCGACCATCCGCTTCGATTCGACGAGCAGCCGGGCGGTGCCGGGCCGCGGCCCTATATATATGTCAGGCGGGGCCTGTGGGCGCGGCTGACCCGGCCGGTCTATCTCGACCTCGCCGAGCGGGCGCGGACGCGGACGGTCGACGGGCGCGAGATGATCGGCGTCGCCTCGGGGTCGTCCTTTTTCGCGATGATGCCGGCGGACGCGCTGGAAGACGAGGCGCCCGCGCAGACGGGCGAAGGAACGAGATGAGCGAAGGAACACGGCTGGGCGCCGGCATGCCGGAGCCCCCGGAAGACATTGTTGCCGCCACGCCCGACGCGCCGCTGCCGCTCGCCGACTTCCTCGCCCGTGCCCGCACGCGCCTGCTGCCCGAGCCGGACCTCGACGGCGACCCCGCGCGCGGCGACCATGAGCTCACCCCGCATTTCCGCGCGCTGCTGAACGCCGTTCCGATGCGGGCGGCGGCGGTGCTGATTCCCGTCGTCGCCCGCCGGCAGCCGAGCATCCTGCTGACCTTGCGCTCGGCGCATCTCAACAATCATCCCGGCCAGATCGCCTTTCCCGGCGGGCGCATCGACCCGCAGGACGCCGGCCCGCTCGACGCGGCGCTGCGCGAGGCCGAGGAGGAGGTCGGGCTCGCCCGCGACCGGGTGACCCCGCTCGGCTATCTCGATCCCTACCTCACCCGCACGGGCTTTCGCATCGTGCCGGTGGTGGGTGTGGTGCGGCCCGATTTCGGGCTGACGCTCAATCCCGACGAGGTGGACGAGGCATTCGAGGTGCCGCTCGACTTCCTCATGAGCCCGGACAACCACCAGCGCGAGACCCGCGAATCGCAGGGGCTTTTGCGTACCTTCCACGCGATGACGTATGACCGTCGGCGCATCTGGGGCGTGACCGCAGGTATCCTGCGCAGCCTCTATGAACGGGTCTATGGCTGATGCTGCGTGTCGCGATCATCAATATCCTGCTGTTCCTGCTGCCTTTCGCCGCCTTCGCCCTGTATCTGCGCTTCGGGCGACGCGTGGACAGCATGCTCGAGGGCTGGTCGAGCGCGGCGCTGGTCGCCTGTACCGCGGTCGCGGTGGTGCTGGTCGCGGCCAGCCTGTTCCTGTTCGAGGCGCAGGGGCGCGGCCCCACCAAGGGAGCCTATGTGCCGCCGACCTGGAAGGACGGCGTGCTGACCCCCGGCCATATCGAATGAACCCGCTCTTCGCCCACCGGCCGGGCCTGGCGCGCGTGCTCGCCGTGCTCGACGGCGAGGGCGAGGAGGCCCGCATCGTCGGCGGCGCGGTGCGCGACTGGCTGATCGGGCGCGGCGTGCGCTCGGACATCGACATCGCCACCACCGCCCTGCCGGAAGAGGTGACGCGCCGCGCGCGGGCGGCCGGGCTGAAGCCGGTGCCGACCGGCATCGAGCACGGCACGGTGACGGTGGTCGCCGAGGGCGAGCCCTATGAGGTGACGACGCTGCGCGAGGACGTCGAGACCGACGGCCGTCGAGCGCGGGTCGTGTTCGGCCGGAACTGGGCGCATGACGCGGCCCGGCGCGACTTCACCATGAACGCGCTCTACCTCACGCGCGCCGGCGAACTCGTCGACCTCGTCGGCGGGGAAGCGGACGCGGTGGAGGGCCGGGTGCGCTTCATCGGCGACCCGGACACCCGCATCCGCGAGGACTATCTGCGCATCCTGCGCCTGTTCCGCTTCCACGCCGCCTTTGGCCGCGGCCCGCTCGACGCAGCGGCGCTGGCAGCGGCGATCCGAAATCGCGCCGGCCTCGCCCTTCTCTCGCGTGAACGCGTGCGGGCGGAGACGATGAAGCTGCTGGTCGCCGCGCGCGCCGCGCAGACGCTGGCGGAGATGGAACAGGCCGGGCTGCTGTCGGCGGTGCTGGGGCGGGCGGGGGACGTGCCCGCCTTTTCCCGCCTCGTTCCCATCGAGGCGGCGACCGGCCTCGGGCCCGACGCGGTGCGCCGGCTCGGCGCGCTCGCCGTGCGCGGCGAGGAGGACGTCGCCGGCCTGCGCGAGGCGCTGCGCCTCTCCAATGCCGAGACCGCGCGGCTGGAGGCGCTGGCCGGGCCGACGCCGGCGCCGGCCATGTGCGAGAAGGGGCAGAAGGCGTTCATCTACCGGCTGGGGCGGCAGGCCTATCTCGACCGGGCGCTCATCGGCTTCGCGCGCTCGGGCGCACCGCTCGACGACGAGGGCTGGCGCGAGCTGGTCGCGCTTGCCGCCGACTGGCAGGCGCCGCGCTTCCCGCTCAAGGCGGCGGACCTGATCGCCCGCGGGCTCAGGCCCGGTCCCGCCCTCGGCGCGGCGCTGGCGCGGGCCGAGGAGATCTGGATCGAGGCCGGCTTTCCGCTTGAGCGGGCGGCACTCGACGAGGTGCTCGCGCAGGCGGTGGAGGCCGCGCCGAGCCTCGTGCCGCCGCCGCGCTAAGCTATTCCGCCGCCGCGCTGACTTCCTCGGCGTCGATGAAGCCGCCCGACTGGCGCTGCCACAGCCGGGCATAGAGCCCGCCCTGCGCCACCAGCTCGGCATGGGTGCCGACCTCGACGATGCGGCCGTGATCCATCACCACCAGCCGGTCCATGCGGGCGATGGTGGAGAGCCGGTGCGCGATCGCGATCACCGTCTTGCCGGCCATCAGCGCGTCGAGATTGGTCTGGATCGCGGCCTCCACCTCCGAATCGAGCGCCGAGGTGGCCTCGTCCAGCACCAGGATCGGCGCGTCCTTCAGCAGCACGCGGGCGATGGCGATGCGCTGGCGCTGGCCGCCGGAGAGCTTCACCCCGCGCTCGCCGACATGGGCGTCGAGCCCGGTGCGGCCCTGCGGGTCGGCCAGCGTGTCGATGAACTCGGCCGCATGGGCGCGGCGCGCCGCCTCCATGATCGCGTCCTCGCCGGCCTCGGGACGGCCGTAGCGGACGTTGTCGCGCACCGAGCGGTGCATCAGCGAGGTGTCCTGGGTGACGACGCCGATCCGCGCCCGCAGCGATTCCTGCGAGATCTCCTTCACGTCCTGCCCGTCGACGAGGATGCGTCCGCCCTCCACGTCGTAGAAGCGCAGCAGCAGGTTCATCAGCGTCGACTTGCCCGCGCCCGACGGGCCGACCAGCCCGACCCGCTCGCCCGGCGCGATGACGAGGTCGAGATGTTCGATCACGCCCGCGCCCTTGCCATAGTGGAAGGTCACGTCGTCGAAGCGGATCTCGCCGGCCCGGACGGCGAGCGCGGGGGCGTCGGCGCGGTCGATCACCGTATGCGGGCGGGCGATGGTGAGGATCGCCTCCTGCACCGTGCCCACATTCTCGAACACGCCGGTGACCACCCACATGATCCAGCCGGACATGTTGGTAATGCGGATGGCGAGGCCGGTGGAGAGCGCGATGGCGCCGAGATTGATGGCGTCGATCGACCACAGCCACACGCCGAGCCCGCCGATCGAGCCCAGCATCACGCTGTTGAGCACGCTGATGGACAGCGCCATGCGGGTGATCTGGCGCTGCTGGTCCTTGAAGGCGGCGTTGTGCCGCTCCAGCGCCTCGCGCACATAGCTGTCCTCGCGGTCGCCATGGGCGAACAGCTTCACCGTCATCATGTTGGTGTAGCTGTCGACGATGCGGCCGGAGAGCAGCGAGTTGGCCTCCGAGGTGGTCTTGGAGAGCTGGCGCACACGCGGCACGAACTTCGAGAGCGCGAGCACATAGAGCGCGATCCAGACGACGATCGGCACGGCGAGCCGCATGTCCGCCTCCGCGAACAGAACCACCGCGCTCACCGCATAGACCGCGACGTACCAGAGCGCGTCGATGACCTCGACGACCGAGCCGCGTAGCGCCGGGCCGGACTGCAGCACACGCTGGGCGATGCGGCCGGCGAAGTCGCTCTGGAAATAGGAAAGGCTCTGGCGCACCACCCAGCGATAGGACTGCCAGCGCACCAGGCTGCCGACGTTCGCGGTGACCGACTGGCGCACCAGCAGGTCGTGCAGCGCGTTGCAGGCCGGGCGGGCGATCACCACCACGAACGCCATCCAGGCCATCAGCCCGCCGTGATCGGCGAACAGCGTCGCCGGGGTCGAGGACTGCAAAAGGTCGACGATCTGGCCGATGTAGCGGAACAGCGACACCTCGACGATCGCCACCAGGAAGGCGGCGCCGAGCGCGGCGACGAAGATCCAGCCGCTCTGGCGCACGAAGTGCCAGTAGAAGGCGATCAGCCCCTCCGGCGGGCGCACGATGGGCGCGGGGCGGAACGGGTCGACGAGGTTCTCGAACCAGGTGAGGACGCGCATGAACATGGCGGGCTTTCTGCCGCAGCGATGCGGCACCAGTATGTCGGGAGGCGTGTGAACCAAACAGGAACATCGACGAGTCGCGGCACCGGCGCCACCCACCCGGCGTTGTCCGGCTTTCCACCCGGCCGGCGAAGCAGCTAGAAGCGGCCGCTCAGGGAGAAGACGCCATGTCCGCCGAAACACCTGCCGATACACCCGCCGAGATGTCCGCCGCGACCTCCGTCGCCGCCGACCGCAACGCGCCCGGCACGCCGATCGATCCGGCGACCATCGGCCCGCGCAAGGAGGAGGCGCGAGCCTGGTTCGAGGATCTGCGCAACCGCATCTGCGCGGCGTTCGAGAAGCTCGAGGACGAGGCGCCGGACGAGCTCTATCCCGGCGCGCCCGGCCGCTTCGAGCGCACGCCCTGGAACCGCGCCGACCACACCGGCACCCCCGGCGGGGGCGGGGTGATGGCGCTGATGCACGGGCGGCTGTTCGAGAAGGTGGGGGTGCATTGCTCGACCGTGCATGGCGAGTTCGCCCCCGAGTTCCGCCAGCAGATTCCCGGCGCGGAGGAGAACCCGCGGTTCCACGCCACCGGCATCTCGCTGATCGCCCACATGACGAACCCGCACGTGCCGGCGGTGCACATGAACACGCGCTTCGTCGTCACCTCGAAGGCGTGGTTCGGCGGCGGGGCGGACCTGACCCCGGTGCTCGGCGCCCGCCGCACACAGGAGGACCCGGACGCGGTCGCCTTCCACGCCGCCATGCGCGGCGCCTGCGAGGGCCGGCCGAACGTCGATTACGGGCGCTACAAGGCGTGGTGCGACGAGTATTTCTTCCTGCCGCACCGGGGCGAGCCGCGCGGCATCGGCGGCATCTTCTACGACTGGCTGGATTCGGGCGACTGGGCGGCCGACTTCCACTTCACCCGCGCCGTCGGGCTCGCCTTCCTCGACATCTATCCCGCGCTTGTGCGTGCCAACTTCGCCCGGCCCTGGAGCGAGGCCGAGCGCGAGGAGCAGCTCGTGCGCCGCGGGCGCTATGTCGAGTTCAACCTGCTCTACGACCGCGGCACCGTGTTCGGGCTGAAGACCGGCGGCAACGTCGATTCGATCCTCTCCTCCATGCCGCCGGTGGTGAAGTGGCCGTGAGGGCGAAGACCGGCGGAGAGGTCAGCGCGGGAAGCCCCCAGTCTGGCGCAGCGCTTCGCCGAGGATCATCGCTCCCGCCACCGCGACGTTGAGCGAGCGCGCGCCCGCTACCAGCGGGATGATGATTCGCGCCTCGGCCGCCGCGTGCACCTCCTCCGGCACGCCCGCGCTCTCGCGCCCGAGCAGCAGCACGTCCGATGGCGAGAAGGCGAAGCCGGCATAGGGCAGGGCGCCGCGCGTGGTGGCGAGCACCAGCCGCCGTCCTTCCGCGCAGCGCCAGTCCTCGAAGGCGGCGAAGCTCGCATGGCGGCGGATCGCGGTCCGGTCGAGATAGTCCATGCCGGCCCGCCGGAAACCCGCGTCGCCGACCGGGAATCCCGCCGGCTCGATGATGTGCAGCGACAGCCCGAGGCAGGCGGCGGTGCGCGCCAGCGTGCCCGCATTCGGCGCGATGTCGGGCTGGAACAGGGCGAGGGCGAGAGTCATGGCGGCCTATACTCGGAGATTACCTAGAGGTGGCGGCGGGGCCTTGCGGAGCCGCGCCCCGGCTGGCTTTGCCCCGCAGCCCCTTGAAGGCAAAGGATAGCCGGCAGCGCGAGCGGCGGTAGGGGCGCATGGACGGGGCGGGGGGCAGGACGGACTGCCGCACTGTGTTCATCTGGACAAGGGGCGGCTCGGATGCAATTAGAGGCACTCGAAGGTAGGTTGACCATAGATCATGGGCCTAGGTGCCGCCGGGTTCGGGCACGGCAGGCCCGGCGGGGAGAGCCGGATCTAAAGGTCAAGGGCTTGAGGGGAAAGGAAACCATCGTGGCAACAACCGGCACGGCGGAAACCACGCGCCGCGACTTCCTCTATATTGCGACCGGCGCCATGGGCGCGGTCGGCGCCGCTGCTCTGGTATGGCCGTTCGTTTCGCAGTTGCAGCCCGATGCGTCGGTGCTGGCGCTGTCGTCGACCGAGGTCGACCTGTCGCTGATCGAGGAAGGCCAGATCGTCACCGTCAAGTGGCGCGGCAAGCCGGTCTTCGTGTGGAACCGCACCGCCGAGGACGTCACCAAGGCCAAGGACGTGCCGGTGGCGTCGCTGATCGATCCGGTCGCGCGCAACGCCAACCTCGCAGCCGACGCGCCGGCGACCGACGCCAACCGCGCCGCCGAGGGCGACGGCCGCGAGAAGTGGCTGGTCGTGGTCGGCATCTGCACGCATCTGGGCTGCGTCCCCATCGGTCATGCCGGCGAATTCGACGGCTGGTTCTGCCCCTGCCACGGCTCGGAATACGATTCGGCCGGCCGCGTGCGCCGCGGCCCGGCGCCGGAGAACCTGGCCGTCCCGCCCTATCAGTTCGTGTCCGACACGAAGATTTCCATCGGCTGAGCCGACGACCCGGGAAACAGACAGATGAGCGGACACGCGACGTTCGAGCCGAAGAATCCGGCCCTGAAGTGGTTTGAAAGCCGGCTGCCCCTGGTCGGCCTGATCCATTCCTCCTTCATCGCCTACCCGACCCCGCGCAACCTGAACTACTGGTGGACCTTCGGCGGCATCCTGTCGCTGATGCTGGTCTGCCAGATCCTGACGGGCGTGGTGCTGGTGATGCACTACACCCCGCATGCGACGCTCGCCTTCGACTCGGTCGAGCACATCATGCGCGACGTCTCCTATGGCTGGCTGCTGCGCTACATGCACGCCAACGGCGCGTCGATGTTCTTCATCGCGGTCTACATCCACATGTTCCGCGGCCTCTATTACGGGTCCTACAAGAACCCGCGCGAGGTGCTGTGGATCCTCGGCTGCATCATCTACCTGCTGATGATGGCGACCGGCTTCATGGGCTACGTGCTCCCCTGGGGGCAGATGAGCTTCTGGGGCGCCACCGTCATCACCAACCTGTTCTCGGCGATCCCGGTGGTCGGCCCGACCATCGTGCAGTGGCTGTGGGGCGGCTTCTCGGTCGACAACGCGACGCTGAACCGCTTCTTCTCGCTGCACTACCTGCTGCCCTTCATGATCGCGGGCGTCGTCGTCCTGCACGTGTGGGCGCTGCATGTGGTCGGCCAGAACAACCCGACCGGCGTCGAGCCGAAGTCGGAGAAGGACACCGTTCCCTTCACGCCCTACGCGACCATCAAGGACGCGTTCGGCATGGTGTGCTTCCTCATCTTCTTCTCGTGGTTCCTGTTCTACATCCCGAACTATCTCGGCCACGCGGACAACTACATCCCGGCCAACCCGCTGGTGACGCCGGCGCACATCGTGCCCGAATGGTACTACCTGCCGTTCTACGCCATGCTGCGCTCGGTGCCGGACAAGCTCGGCGGCGTGCTCACCATGTTCGGCGCGATCGCGGTGCTGTTCTTCGTGCCGTGGCTCGACACCTCGAAGGTCCGCTCGGGCGCCTACCGGCCGCTGTTCAAGCAGTTCTTCTGGATCTGGCTGGCGGTGTGCATCGGCCTCGGCTGGCTCGGCTCGAAGCCGGCGGAAGGCGGCTACGTGATTGCCGGCCGCATCCTGACCGTGTGGTACTTCGTGCACTTCCTCGTCATCCTGCCGCTGCTCGGCCTGTTCGAGAAGCCGAAGGCGGTGCCGGCCTCGATCACCGAGGCGGTGCTGGGCAAGAACAAGGGCGCGGCACCGGCCTCGACCGGCGCCCAGGCGCCGCAGACCAAGGGCTGAGCGGAACATCATGAGCAACACCATGTCCTTCCGCTCGATCGCCCTCGGCTCGCTCGCGGCCGTGCTGATGCTCGCCGGCCCGGCCGAGGCCCAGGAGCACGGCGCGCCCAAGCCGCCCCGCGAGGAGTGGAGCTTCGCCGGCCCGTTCGGCCATTTCGACCGGGCCCAGCTCCAGCGCGGCTTCCAGGTGTTCAAGGAGGTCTGCTCCTCCTGCCACTCCGCGCATCTGTTCGCCTTCCGCAACCTCGCGCAGGAGGGTGGCCCTGGCTTCACCGAGGCGCAGGCCAAGGCGGTGGCCGAGCAGTACCAGATCGAGGACGGGCCGAACGACGCCGGCGACATGTTCGAGCGTCCCGGCCGGCTCTCCGACCACTGGCCCTCGCCGTTCCCGAACGAGCAGGCCGCCCGCGCCTCGAACGGCGGCGCCTACCCGCCGGACTTCTCGACGCTAGCCAAGGCGCGCACCTACGAGGTCGGCTTTCCCGGCTTCCTGATCGACATCGTCACCCAGTACCAGGAGCAGGGGCCGGACTATATCCACGCCCTGCTGAACGGCTATCACGACGAGCCGCCGGAAGGCTTCACCCTGCCGGAAGGCGCGCACTACAACGAGTTCTTCCCCGGCCACGCCATCAAGATGCCGAAGCCGCTCTCGGACGGGCAGGTGACCTATTCGGACGGCACGCCGGAGACGGTCGACCAGTATTCGCGCGACGTGATCAGCTTCATGATGTGGCTGTCCGAGCCGCATCTCGAGGCGCGCAAGCGGCTCGGCTTCCAGGTGATGATCTTCCTCATCATCTTCGGCGGGCTGCTCTACTTCACCAAGAAGAAGGTGTGGCGCAACGTCGAGCACTGAGCGCGGCTCGCCGGCACCGGAGAATCAAAAGGGCCCCGCACGGGGCCCTTTTTCATGCGCGGCGGCTCTATGGCGCTTCTCGCGGAGACAGGGCGGCACGTCGCTCCTTCCCAGCTCGCCATGATGCCCACGGTTGGGGTCAGAAGCGGTAGTTCAGACCGGCCCGCCAGAGGTGGAGCTGGGGCGGCTCCTCGCCGAGATCCGAGGTGATGAGGTCGACATAGAGATAGTCGACCTTCGCGCTCCACTCGTCCGACAGCGCGTATTCGACCCCGCCTCCGGCGGTCCATCCGGCGGTGAAGGCGCTCTCGCTGTAGCTCGCCGGCTGGCTGCCCACCGGAACCCAGGCGCCGGGCGCGAGCTGGGCCTCCAGCGTCGCGTCGCCGCTCACCTCGGCGCTGGAGTAGGTCACCGCGAGGCCGGCCGTGACGAAGGGCAGGAGCGGGCCGACGGCGTAGCCGAGCCGCAGCCGTGCGGTGCCGATGAACGGCGTGTGCAGGCGCACATGGCCCGAGGAGAGGAGCCGCTGCACCGGGCTGAGGGCGCTCGTCCCGTCGAAGTCGAACGCGCCGTCGAGGCCGCTATACGCGACGTCCGCCTCGACGCCGATCAGCGAGCCGTCGGCATAGTGCCAGTTGTAGCCGACGGTGAGGCCGCCGATCGCGGCGTCGCGCTTGCCGTCGCACAGGCCGCCGGTGCAGCCATAGCTGTCGAGCGGCGCCTCGAAGGCGTCGACGAAGGCGTCCTTGTCAATGATGCTGAACGCCTGGCCGGCCTGCGGCCCGACATAGAAGCCGGACCAGTCCGGCGCCGGCCGGGCCGATTTCGCCATGCTGCCCGCCACGCCCCCCGCAACCCCGCCCGCCTGCGCCGCCGTGCCGGACGTGACCGTCAGTCCGGCGACAAGCACCGTGCAGGCGTTCTTGAACGTGCCCATATCCTTGTGCCCCCTTGCCCCGGTCCCGCTAGGCTTCCAGCCGCTCCACGAACATGCAGTTCGTGACCTCGAAGGTCGGCCGGCCCTGCATGTCGCGCGCGCTCTCGCGGGTGAAGACGAGCCCCCATTCGGGCCGGTTGGCGCTCGGCTTCTTGGCGATCACCTCGCTCTGGAAGGAGAGCGTGTCGCCGGCGATCACCGGACGCAGCCATTTCAGGTCCTTGAAGCCGGGGGAGGGGCCGATGCGCGGCACCCGCTTGCCCTCGCGGCGCAGCGTCTCGTGCAGATGCGCCTGCGCCTGTGCGCGCAGCCGCGCGGCGATGGCGGCGGTGTACCAGCCCGAGGCGGCGAGCCCGCCGAAATGGGTGCGCGCGCCGGCGGCGGCGTCGAGATGGAAGGGCTGCGGGTCCCAGGCCCGGGCGAAGGCGATCATCGCCTCGGCGCGGAAGGTGTGCGAGCCGAGCCGGGTCACCTCGCCGACCTCTATATCCTCGAAGAACAGCATGGGGTCCTCACACCGGCCGGTAGCCGGGATTGCGCCGGCCGAACATGATGGTGCCGACCAGTTCCGTCATCACGTTCTGCTGCGCGTCGATCAGCTCGAAGCGGAACTTCACCAGCCCGATCTCCGGCCGGCTCTTGGAGGTCCGCGTCTCCAGCACCTCGCGGCGCAGGCTCAGCACTGCGCCGGGATGCACCGGCTTGAGGAAGCGCACCTCGTCGACGCCCGGCGAGCCGAGGCAGGCGCTGTCGTTGAGGAAGCCGTCGGCGGCGAGGCGCATGAAGATGCAGCACAGGTGCCAGCCGGAGGCCGAGAGCCCGCCGAGCCGCGTCGCCTCGGCGGCGGAATCATCGAGATGGATCGGGGCGGGATCGAAGTCGCGGGCGAAGGAGATGATCTCCTCGCGCCCCACCACGTAGCGCCCGCAGGTCGCCACGTGCCCCTCGTTGAAATCTTCCCAGAACTGCATTGAGCGTGCGATGCCCTTCCGACGTTCCGATGCTCCGCCGCCGGGGCGGCAGGCGATCTCAGGCGACAATGGCCGGCGGGTCAACTCGCCGGCGATGTCCGCGCCTCACAGGCGGGCATAGTCGAACAGCTCGAAGTCGCGGGCGAACAGCGCGTTGATCCGCTCGATCGAGGCCCGATCCAGCCGGTCGGCATAGCGATAGGCGTCCGATCCCAGCATGGCGGCGTCGGTGACGTTCTCGTCCGCGCGGGGCGGCACGGGAATGCCGAGAAAGCCGCAGAGGCGCTCGAATTCGGGCTCGAAACGCTCGACCCGGCCAACGAAGCCGACATAGGGCTCGCCCGCCAGATGGGTCCAGTAATGCGCCGGATGGAGCGAGAAATTGGTGTTGCGGCCGGTCTCGTAGACCTGCCGCTCGGTGATCGAGGCGATCCAGGCGTTAAGGTCGTAGCCCGCCGCCTCGAGCTGGCGCCGGTTCTCGTCGAGCTGCTCGCGCACCAGCTCGCGGATCCAGGGCTGGGGAAAGGGCACGTCCATCTGGGTGGCGATGTCGCGCTGGAGCTGGATGAAGCCCGAGCAGACCCGGTCATAGGGATTGCGCACGAAGGAGGCGCGCCGGTAGTCGAGCCGCGCCTCCGGCAGGGCGTTGAAATCGGCGCAGGTGATGTGCTGGTGCACCACCCGGTTCAGTGCCGGCTGGAAGTCGAAGAAGCGGCTATAGGGGCTCTCGTTGAGCGGCTGGAGGCGCAGATGCGCCGTCGAGCTCGCCGTCTTCCAGGGCGCGAACAGCACGAAGCGGTGGCGATGGGAGAGGATCATCGCCGCCGCGCCCCCTCAGTTGGCGAAGCGGAAGTGGAGCACGTCGCCATCGGCGACGACATATTCCTTGCCCTCGAGCCGGAGGCGGCCCGCGTCGCGCGCCCCGGCCTCGCCCTTGCCCTTGACGTAGTCGTCATAGGAGATGGTCTCGGCACGGATGAAGCCCTTCTCGAAATCGGTGTGGATCACACCCGCCGCGCCCGGCGCCCGCGTGCCGGCGGTGATGGTCCAGGCGCGCGCCTCCTTCGGCCCGACGGTGAAATAGGTCACCAGCCGGAGCAGGTCGTAGCCGGCGCGGATCACGCGGTTCAGGCCCGGCTCGTCGAGGCCGATCGCCTCAAGATACTCGGCCTGCTCCTCGGGCGGCAGCACCGCGATCTCGCTTTCGATCTTGGCCGAGACGACGACCGCCCTCGCACCTTCCTTCGCCGCCTGCTCGAACACCTGCGCGGAGAGCGAATTGCCGTCCTTGGCCGAGGCTTCCTCGACATTGCAGACATAGAGCACCGGCTTGGAGGAGAGCAGGCCCAGCATGCGGAACGCCTTCTCCTCCTCCGGCTTCACCTCGACGAGGCGCGCCGGCTTGCCCTCGCGCAGCAGGGCGAGCGCGCGGGTGATGAGGTCGAGGCTTTCCTTCGATTCCTTGTCGCCGCCCTTGGCCTTCTTCTCCAGCGCCGTCACGCGCTTCTCGAGGCTGTCGAGGTCGGCCAGCATAAGCTCGGTCTCGATGGTGTCGATGTCGCTCAGAGGCGCGATCTTGCCGTCGACATGGGTGACGTCGCCATCCTCGAAGCAGCGCACCACATGGGCGATGGCGTCGCATTCGCGGATATTGGCGAGGAACTGGTTGCCGAGGCCCTCGCCCTTGGAGGCGCCGCGCACCAGCCCGGCGATGTCGACGAAGGTCAGACGGGTCGGGATGATCTGCGCCGAGCCGGCGATGTCGGCCAGCGTGGCGAGGCGCGGATCGGGCACGGCGACGTCGCCGACATTCGGCTCGATGGTGCAGAACGGGTAGTTCGCCGCCTGGGCCGCCGCGGTCTGCGTCAGCGCGTTGAAGAGGGTCGACTTGCCGACATTCGGCAGGCCGACGATGCCGCATTTGAAGCCCATGGTGCGATGCTCGTAATGGCTCTGGTCTGGTTGTCGCCGTGGTAGGCAAGGGGAGGCGCGAGTGCAAGCGTGCCCGCCCGGCGGAGGCTATTTTGCCGCCGCTCCGGGTGTCTTCGGAGCGCCGATGCCGCGGCCTTCGAGATAGAGGTGCATCCGGCTCTGGAAATCGTCGAGCCGGCGGGTGACGAGAAGGCCGGCCAGTTCGGCGCAGCCGTCGCACACCGCCTCCACCCAAGGGCGCTCGGCCTTGGCGAAGTCGGCGAGCACGAACGGCATCACCAGCGCCTTATCGCCGGGATGGCCGATGCCGAGCCGCACACGGCCATAGTCGTTGCCGCAATGGGCGGTGACGGAGCGCAGCCCGTTATGGCCGGCATTGCCGCCGCCGAACTTGGCCCGCACCTTGGCCGGAGCGAGGTCGAGCTCGTCATGGAACACGAAGATGTCGCCGAGCGCGATCTTGTAGAAGCGCTGCGCTTCGGAGACCGCCCGGCCGCTCTCGTTCATGTAGGTCTCGGGCAGCACCGCGAGCACCTTCTGACCCTCGATCTCGCCCTCGCAGGCCGCGCCCTGGAAGCGCCGGCGCCACGGGGTGAAGCGGTGGCGGCGCACGATCGCGTCCACCGCCATGAAGCCGATATTGTGCCGGTTGCCGGCATATTTCGACCCGGGGTTTCCGAGCCCGGCGAAGAGAAACACCGTGCGTCTCCACTCGCTCCGGAAATGAGAAGAGCCGGAAGCGGGCTTCCGGCTCGGGTCTCGTTGGGGCGATCCCTGGCGGGATCGGTCGGCAAGGCGCGACCGGCGGGGCCGGATCAGGCCTTGGGGGCCTCGGCGGCGGCCTCGGCGGCGGCGGCTTCCTCGGCCTCGGCTTCCTTCAGGCCCGACGGGGCGGTGATGGAGGCCAGCGTATCATCGCCATGGCCGGCCCAGGTCACGCCCTCGGGCAGCTTGATCGCCGACAGGTGGATCGAGTCGCCGAAGCTGTACTTCGTCAGGTCGACCTCGACCGCGTCGGGGATCGCGTCGGCGGGGACGTTCAGCTCGACCGTGTGGCTGACGATGTTCAGCGTGCCGCCCTGCTTGATGGCGGGCGCGGTCTCGGCGTTGAGGAAGTGCACCGGCACCTCGACGCTCAGCGTGGCGCCGACCTGCACGCGCAGGAAGTCGACATGGAGCGGGTAGTCCTTGACCGGGTCGAGCTGGTAGTCGCGCGGGATCACCCGGTGCTGCTCGCCCTCGACCTCGATGTTGAACAGCGTGGTCAGGAAGTGGCCGGCATAGATGATCTTGTTGATCTCGATGTGGTCGAGCGTGATGCCGACGGGGGCTTTCCCGTCGCCATAGATGACGGCGGGTACGCGACCGGCGCGGCGTTCGGCACGAGCGGCCCCCTTGCCGACCTTCGTGCGCGCCTGCGCCTTCAGTTCCTTGATGGCGGTCATGGCTTGTCCTCAAATGGTTGCAAAAGGAGAAGGCCGCTGACGCGGCCCGATCCTTCAGTCTGGTCCGGTATGCCCGCGGCGCGCCTCCAGGGGTGCGGAAAGGCCGTGGACGGGCCGGCTCATAGCAGAAGACGCGTTGCGGGGCAATGTGTGGGGGCGTGGGAGGGCGCCCGATGGCCGGCTCCGGCCCGCGGTCGCGTGCTCAGAACTTGCCGAGCACGCCGGCCTTGACGATGTCGCTCGCCGCCGAGTCCGGATTGATCGAGCGCTGGACCGAGATGTAGCGCTGATAGGTGCCGAGCTTGCCGCGCAGTTCGACCCCGGTCGTCACGGCGGCGGAGTTGTTCATCTCGACGCTGGCGCCGAGCTTGTCGCCGTCGAGCCCGAGCGGGGAGAGCGGCACGCTGTAGGTGCTGCCGACCGCGAGGTTGTCGTAGAGCGAGGGCATGCCGGTCGAGGCCGAGGCGCCGACCGAGCCGGTGCTGTAGACGGCGAGATTGTCCTGCTCGTAGCCGATCCGGCCCTTGATCTCGCCCGAGCCGCCGCCCTCGCTGCTGGTGAGCGCGCCCGACTGCGGCGCCGAGGCGCTGGCGGTGGTGGAGACCGAGACGCTCGCCGGGCCCTGCTTCAGCTCCATGTTGGTGGGCAGGCTGGCGGACTTGGCCTTGGGCTTCTTGGTGCGGCTGGTGAGCTGCTTGTAGGGCGAGGGTGTCCCATCGGGCAGCTTCGGGGCCGCGCTCTCGCGCAGCGAGGACCAGACCGAGGCCTTCGGCGCCGGGCCGAGCGGGTCGATCAGCGTGCCCGTGAGCGGACCCGAGGGATCGCTCGGCACGACCGGCTGCTCGGGGGTCTGCGCCTCGGAGATCGCCTGCTCATAGGGGGAGGGCGGGCTGGTCGGCAGCGGTCGCACGGTGATCTCGATGCCGTTCCACGGATTGTCGCCCGCGGCGGCCGACGTGGCGTCCACGCTCTGGGCGGCGGCGGGGCCGGACAGGCACAGCGCGAGGGCGGGGACTGCCGCAAGCTGCGCGGCGGTGCGAGGGGGCCGCGCAAGGGCCCGCCACGGCGCGCCCGGCAGCCTGGTGCTCCGGTGCCTGCCGCGGCCGTTCGATGCCGCCGGCGCCGAGCGCAGAAGGATGCACGTCATGTCGTCGTCCCGTTCCGAATATGCGAGCGGGAAGGCTGCGGGAGAAGTGTGGAACGATCGTGGCGCAGCGCAGCATGGACGCCAATTTATTATTAGGAAAACGCGCCCCGGTACCCCGGCACGGCGCCTGCTGCGCCCTGTTACCTCAGTCGAACAGGCTCGACACGCTTTCCTCATGCGCGGTGCGTCCGATGGCCTCGGCGAGCAGGCTGGCGATCGAGACCACGCGGATGTTGCGGGCCACCCGCACCGCCTCGGTCGGCTGGATCGAATCGGTGATCACCAGCTCCTTGAGGTTCGAGGCGGTGACACGCGCCACCGCGCCGCCCGAGAGCACGCCATGGGTGATGTAGGCGTGCACCTCGGTCGCGCCACGCTCCAGCAGCGCGTCGGCCGCGTTCACCAGCGTGCCGCCGGAATCGATGATGTCGTCGACGAGGATGCAGCGCTTACCCTCGACGTCGCCGATCACGTTCATCACCTCGCTCTCGCCCGGCCGCTCGCGGCGCTTGTCGACGATGGCGAGCTGGGCGTCGATGCGCTTGGCCAGCGCCCGGGCGCGCACCACGCCGCCGACGTCCGGCGAGACCACGGTGATGTTGCCGAGATCGAAGCGGGACTTGACGTCCTGCACCATCACCGGCGCGGCGAACAGGTTGTCGGTCGGGATGTCGAAGAAGCCCTGGATCTGCCCGGCATGCAGGTCGACCGTCAGCACGCGGTCGGCGCCGGCATGGGTGATCAGGTTGGCGACCAGCTTGGCCGAGATCGGGGTGCGGCCGGAGGAGCGCCGGTCCTGGCGCGCATAGCCGAAATAGGGCAGCACGGCGGTGATGCGCTTGGCGGAGGAGCGGCGCAGCGCATCGATGATGATGAGCAACTCCATCAGGTGGTCGTTGGTCGGGAAGGAGGTGGACTGCAGGACGAACACGTCCTTGCCGCGCACGTTCTCCTGGATCTCGACGAAGATCTCCATGTCGGCGAAGCGCCGCACCACCGCGCGCGTCAGCGGCGTCGCCAGATACGCGCCGATCGCCTCGGCAAGCGGCCGGTTGGCATTGCCCGCGACGAGCTTGATGGAACTGTTGTTGTTCGACATTACCGGCGCGCTCCCACCGTGCACATCCCGCGCGACCGTCTTCAAGCCGTCGCGCAGACCTGATAGGCGGGCCGGCCCGCGCTGTAAAGCGGCCGTGAACAGATGAATCGGGGCCCCGGCAAGCCTTACGGGCGGGCCGCGAAGGAGAGCGTCTGCGAGGGCGCGCTCGCCTCTTCGGCGAGCGCCGTGCCGGGCCCGGCCTCGCCGTCCTGCCCGTCGGCCGGCTCGGCGCTGGCGATCGGCGGGCCGTTGTCCATGCGCACGGCGGGCGCCTCGGCCGGCTCCGGCGCGGCGTCGGGCACCGCTTCGGCGGGCTTGGGCGGCAGGCCCTGGGCGAGCTTGGTGGAAATCTCGTCGAGGCTCTGCGAGGCGATCCGCTCGACCGCGGCGTCGTCGAGCTCGCTCCACACGTCCTTGCCCTTGCCGAGCTCTTCGACGCCCGCGACCCGCAGCACCCGCTCGTGGTCGGCGTCGAATACGTCCCACACCCAGTCGACCGAGCCCTTGCCGCCCTCGACGCTGGCGGCGAGATAGCCGCGCACGCGGTAGGCGGCGTCGCCCTCGCGCGAGACGACCTGGATCTTGCGCGCATTCGCTTCGGTGCCGAGGCTCGCGACCAGCTTGTCGAACACGGCTTCCGGCGGGCCGTCGATCGATTCGAAGGCGATCGGCTTGGTGCCGGTGGTGATGTCGGCCCGCGCGACCGGATGGCTTCCGTCATTGGTCTGGCACGCGCCGAGCGCGAGAGCCGCGAGCAGCGCAACGCCGACCGGCATCTGGCGACCCAGACGCGAGCGGGTACACCGACGGAGGCGACCGATCATCGAAGCATCCCCTGAGAGCCGGTCGCGCCGCTTGTCGTCGCCCGGGTCGGGCGGCGCCGCGGCTGTCGCCGACGTTCCGGGGCAAATGGTTAAAGGGAATTAACGATGAGGTCCAGAGGCGCGTCGGTCAGGCACTCATTACCGTTAACCGTCACCAGGAAGGTCCGGCCCAGGCACATGGCGGTCTCGCTCGCGCTGTCCATCAGAATCATGTGCGCGAACATCACCATGCCCGGCTCCAGCAGCCAGTTGTTGCCGGCGTAGAACATGGGCGGGTCCATCCAGGAAGGCGTGAATTTCGCCCCCAGCGAATAGCCGCAGGCGGCGAGCCGGTGCTCGGCGAGGCCGTGCCCGTCCATCACATGGGCATGGGCGGTGAACACCTCGCCCGCCGTGCGGCCGGGAGCGATGGCGTGGGCGCAGGCCTCCATCGCCTGCCTGGCGGCGGCGAACAGCTCGAGATGGCGTCCGCGCGGCGGACCGACCACGACCGTCTCCATCATCGCGGCGTGGTAGTGGCGGTAGGCGCCCGCCCATTCGAGCGTGATCTGGTCTTCCGAATCGAGCTGCCGCCGGCCGGCCTTGTAGCGGCACAGCAACGCGTCGCGGCCCGAGCCGATGATGAACTCGTTGCCTGGATAGTCGCCGCCGCCGCGGAACACCGCGCCCTGCATGGCGGCGAGCACCTCGCCCTCGTCGACGCCCTCGCCGATGGTGGCGATCGCAGCGTCGCGCGCGGCCAGCGCGAGCTTGGCCGCCTGACGGACATAGATGATCTCGGCCGGCGACTTGATCGCCCGCAGCCGGTCGACGAGGCCGGAGGCGTCGTGGAGCGTGGCGACGCCGTCGAAGGCGGTGTCGAGCTTGCGGCCATTGGCGGCGGTGAGGCCGTAGCTGTCATATTCGACGCCGATGCGCCCGCCCGCGCCGCCGAGCGAGGCCACCATGTCGCGAAGCTGGCCCTGGGGCGTGGCGTCCGCGCGGTCGGTCCACACGCGGATGTCGTCGATCAGCGAGGTGTGCTGCGCCTGCCTGAGATCCGCCGAGCGGGTGAGCAGGGCGAGCCGCCCGTCGGCGCCGAGCCAGAGCGCCTGGAAGAAGCAGAAGCCGAACGTGTCGTAGCCGGTCAGCCAGTACATCGATTCCTGCTGGAACATCAGCAGGCCGTCGAGCCGGTGCGCCGCCATCTCGGTGAGCAGGCGCTCCTTGCGGCGGGCAAATTCGGGCGCGGTGAAGTGCAGCATGATGGCTCAGACCAGCGTGATGGCCGCGACGAGACGTCCGTAGTCGGGCTCGCCGCGATGGGTGGCCCGACGGTAGCTGAAGAAGCGCGCCTCGTCCGCATAGGTGTCGAGACCGAGGTCCTCCACCGTGCCCACGCCCGCCGCCTTCAGCCGCATGGCGATGTAGCCCGGCAGGTCGAACATCGCGTGGTGCGCGCGGGGGGAGGGCACGAGGAAGCGGTCGTTTTCCGGGTCGATCGCGGTCAGCCGGGTGACGAAGTCCGGGCCGACCTCGTAGCTCTCCTGCCGGATCAGCGGGCCGATGGCGGCGACCACGCGCTCGCGCCGGGCGCCGAGTTCCTCCATGCGGGCGAGCGTCGACTCCAGTACGCCGCCGACCGCGCCCTTCCAGCCCGAATGGGCGGCGGCGACGACGCGCGCCTCGCCGTCGGCCAGCAGCACCGGGCCGCAATCGGCGATGGCGACGCCCGCCGCGACGCCGGGGGTGGCGGTGGCGACCGCGTCGGCCTTGGGGCGCTCCTCCCACGGGCGCTCGACCACCACGCAGTCCGGGGAGTGGATCTGCCAGCAGGTGAGCAGGTGTCCCGCCGGCACGCCGAGCGCGCTCTCCATGCGGGCGCGGTTCTGCGCCACGTGCCCGGGCTCGTCGCGTGAGCCCGTGCCCCCGTTGAGCCCGGCATAGATGCCCTGCGACACGCCGCCCTCGCGGGTGAAGAAGGCGTGGCGGATGCCGGGGAGCGCCGCGAGGGTGGAGGATTCGACCTTCATGTGGAGCCTTCCGTGCCTGTGGAGCCTTCCGGGAACGCCTCGTCCGGCGCGAAGCCGGCCGGTACGCCGAACGCGGGATGGACCAGCGCCAGCGCCTTGAAGAGCGCGCCCATCTGTCCCTCGCCGCTGCCCGCGAGGCGCGTCCGGGCGGCGTCGATGGCGGCGCACACCGTCTCGTCCGCGTTGCGCTTCAGCCGTTCGGTCCGCGTCTCCAGCCCAAGCCGCTCGAGCAGCGCGCCCTGCGTCACCGGGCCGAAGGCCCGCGCGCCGTTCGCCTGCGCCGCGCGGGCGAGCGCGCCGAAGTCGACATGGGCGGTGAGGTCCGCTTCTCCCGGATGGGCGAGGGCGTCATCGAAGGCGTGCTCGCGCAGCGCCTGCAGCGTATCGCCGAAGCCGCCGGCATGGCCATAGTCGATGAGGAGCGCCGCCCCGCCAGAGGCGGCGAGCCGGCCCCCGAGCCGCTCGGCGATGGCGAGGCCCGCCGGGCAGATCTCCAGTAGCGCGCCGATGGGCGCTTGGCGCAGCACGGCCTCGGCATGCGCGTCGAGCCGTGCGGCCGGACGCAGGCCGAAGGCGAGCGCGCCGTCCCCGCCGAGGCCGACCATGCGCTCGGCGAAGCCCTCGGGCGTGCGCAGGAACTGCCGGATCGGCAGCGCGTCGAAGAATTCGTTGGCGAGCAGGATCAGCGGGCCGGCGGGCAGGTCGTCGAAGGAGGCGGCCCAGCTCACGTCGAAGCGCTGCAGCGTGTCCGCCTGCTTCGCCCGCAGCCGCGCCGAGGCCTCCACCAGCACCACATGGGCGGCCTCGTGGAAGCCGGGCACGATCGTGGTGGCGCGCAGCGCGTCCGCCATCATGGTGCCGCGCCCAGGCCCGAGCTCGGCGAGCACGAAGGAGGCGGGCGAACCGAGCCGCATCCACGTGTCGGCCGCCCACAGCCCGATCAGCTCGCCGAACATCTGGCTGATCTCGGGGGCGGTGACGAAGTCGCCGGCCGCGCCGAACGGCTCATGCGTCGTGTAGTAGCCGAGGCGCGGATGGAGCAGGCAGCGCTCCATGTAGTCGGCGACGGTGATCGGCCCGGTCTGGGCGATCTGCCGGGCGATCTCCTCGCCGAGCGCGGTGGTGCCGGCCGGGCTCCGGGCCGCGGGCGCGCTCATGCGGGCTGGCCGGCATTCAGCGCCGGGCGCCGCCGGGCACGCCAGATCAGCCAGCCGCCCAGCGCCAGCATCGGCAGCGAGAGCACCATGCCCATGGTGACGAAGCCGCCGGCGAGATAGCCGAGCTGCGGGTCCGGCTCGCGGAAGAACTCGACGAAGATGCGCGAGCAGCCATAGAGCAGCACGAACAGCCCCGCGACCGTGCCCGGACGCCTCAGCGCGCCCATGCGGATGGCGATCTGCAGCACGATGAAAATGGTGAGACCCTCCAGCCCCGCCTCGTAGAGCTGGCTCGGATGGCGCGGCAGCGGCCCGCCATGGGGGAACACGATCGCCCACGGCACGTCCGACGGGCGGCCCCACAGCTCGCCATTGATGAAGTTGGCGATGCGGCCGAGGAACAGCCCGACCGGCACCACCGAGGCGGCGATGTCCAGCATCGAGACGAAGGACAGGCTGCGCCGCCGCGTGAAGAGGTACATGGCGAGGATCGAGCCCATGAACCCGCCATGGAACGACATGCCGCCGTGCCAGACGGTGAGCGCCTCGAGCGGATGCCCCGCATAGTAGGGCAGGTTGTAGAACAGCACGTAGCCAATGCGCCCGCCGAGGATGACGCCGAAGGCGACCCAGACGATGGCGTCGTCGAACTCCTCCGGCTCGATTGGCGACTTCCCGCCCCACAGCGCCGGGCTGGCGCACAGTTTCTTGGCGAGCCACCAGCCGATGAGCAGGCCGCCGACGTAGGCGAGCGCGTACCAGCGGATCGCGAACGGGCCGAACTCGATCAGGATCGGATCGATGTTCGGAAAGGGCAGCGCGAACAGCGGAGGGGTGAAGAGCATTACGGGGTCTCTGCGCAGGGGCTCGACGTGCGGTGGCTCGGCGGGCAGGGGTGCGGCGGGCAGCGGGGCGACGGGCAGGGGTTCGGCGAGCGGTGCGAAGGTCTCGGCATGGTATGGCCCGTCTGTGCGCGCCCGCCCGGGAGGAGGTGGCGCGGGCGGCCGGTGCGACTCGGCAGGACCGGGGCGCACCGCCTCACTTGCCTTCCCGGCGTGACGGGATCAAGGCGTTTGGAGCGCCCGCATGCCCTCCGCGCAACGCGGCACCTGCGTTCAGGCCCCTTGCGGAGGTTGCCCCCCCGCCCCATTCTCCCCCAAAAGGCGTGCCATCGTGCGCGCCCGAGCCGGAGAAAACCATGACCCAGACCACCAGCCGCATCTTCGACGATTTCGCCCGGCTCATGAACGACGCCGCCGGCGTCGCCACCGGCGTGCGGCGCGAGGCCGAGACCGTGATGCGCGCCCAGGCCGAGCGCATCCTGCGCGAGCTCGACGTGGTGACGCGTGAGGAATTCGAGACCGTGAAGGAGCTCGCCGCCGCCGCGCGCGAGGAGAACGAGCGCCTTGCCGCCCGCATCGCGGCGCTGGAGGCCAAACTCGGCACCGCCGAGCCGCCGGATTCGCTCGGCTGAACCGGCCCTTGTGGACTCATCGCCCCGCGCGCGTTTCGGCCCTTGCGGCGACGGCGCGAATCCAGACACCTTGACGACACGGCCTTCCAGCCGGAAGGCCGGTCCGGCAGCGCCCGAGGGGCACGATACGGTCAGGATCGAACGCATGATCCGATGCATGGCGCCGGTTGCCAGCTATCCCATGCAGCGCTTCATCGTCCTGACGCGTCGATCCGTTTCGCGCCCATTCTTGCGAGGTCCAGCATGACCTATACCGATTTCGAAACCGACACCCGCCTCAACCCGCTCGACCAGATCGAGCGGATGGCGGCGCTCAACGAGTGGGCGTTCGAGCGGTCGGCGGAGGACGAGATCACCATTTCCCTCGAGGGGCGGTGGACCGACTGCCACGTCTCGTTCCAGTGGATGGACGAGGTGGAGGCGCTGCACGTCGCCTGCGCCTTCGACCTCAAGGTGCCTGAGAAGCGCAAGACCGAGGTGCTGCGCCTGCTCTCGCTGATCAACGAGCAGATGTGGATCGGCCATTTCGACCTATGGTCGAAGGAGGGCGTGATCATGTTCCGCCACGCCCTGCTGCTGGCCGGCGCGGAAGCGACCGACCGCCAGTGCGAGGTGCTGATGGAATGCGCCGTCGAGGCGGTCGAGCGCTACTTCCCCGCCTTCCAGTTCGTCGTCTGGGCCGGCAAGAGCGCCCGCGAGGCGATGGACGCCACCCTGTTCGAGACCATCGGCGAGGCCTGAGCCCCGCCGCGCATCGGACGGCCGGCGCCGCCCAGCGGCGGCCGTCCCCATCTCGCGCCGACCGGCCGGGCCGGCCCGCCGGCGACAGACGCCCCCCGCCATAGCTCCCCGTTCCCGACCCTCCGCCCATTGCCAAAGCTGCGGGTGCCCGTCACAAGTCGGGCATGATGGGCGACGGCGCCGTCGCGGCGCGCGGGCTGAGGAGTGACGATCATGGCCACACTTTCCGACATCCCCGGACGCGTGCTGCTGGTGGGCGCGGGCAAGATGGGCGGGGCGATGCTGGAAGGCTGGCTCGGCCTCGGCCTAGATCCGGCCCTCGCCGCCGTCATCGATCCCTCGCCCCCGCCCGAGGTGGCCGCGCTGCTGGAGGCGAACGGCGTCGCGCTGAACCCGCTCAATGGCGGCCCGCCGGCGGTCATGGTGCTGGCGGTGAAGCCGCAAGCGGCGCCCGAGGTGCTCGCCCGCGCGGCGCCGCTCGCCGGCCCGGATACGCTGGTGGTCTCCGTGATGGCGGGGCGCACGCTCGGCTTCCTCGAGGCCGCCTTCGCGCCCGGCCAGCCGGTGGTGCGCTCCATCCCCAACACCCCGGCGGCGATCGGGCGCGGCATAACCGTCGCGGTGCCGAACGACGCGGTCACCGAGGGGCAGGCGAGCATCGCCGATGCGCTGCTGCGTGCCACCGGCGGGGTCGAATGGGTGGATGACGAGGCGCTGATCGACGTCGCCACCGCGGTCTCCGGCTCCGGGCCGGCCTATGTGTTCCTGCTGGCCGAGGCACTGGCGGCGGCGGGTGTGCAGGCCGGGCTCGCCCCGGACATGGCCGACCGGCTGGCGCGGGCCACCGTGTCCGGCGCGGGCGAACTGATGCTGCGCTCGGGGATCGAGCCGGCCCAGCTCCGGCGCAACGTGACCTCGCCGAACGGCACCACGGCGGCGGCGCTGGCGGTGCTGATGGACGAGGAGCGCGGCTTCGGCCCGCTGCTCGCCGACGCCGTCACCGCGGCCGCCCGGCGCTCACGCGAGCTTGCGGGATAGGCGGCGCCCGGCGCACGCCGTTCCGCCGGAAGGCCTTCTCCTCGCCCGCTGCGAGTCCTAAGTTGGTGTGGGGCCATGTTCAGCTCAGGAGGTCACGATGACGGACACTTCCGGAACGACAGCCGCCGCGCAGGATCCGCGCGGCAGGATCCTCGACAGCTTCCTCGCGCTGCTCGCCGAACGCCCCTTCGAGCGCATCGGCCTCAATGACGTGGCGACGCGCGCGGACGTCTCGCTGGTCGAGCTGCGCGCGGCCTTCGGCTCGACCTTCGACATGCTCTCCACCTTCATCCGCGACGTCGACCGCAAGGTGCTCGTCGGCGTCGCGAGCGAGGGCGACGAGGCGATGGCCGAGCAGCCCGCCCGCGATCGGCTGTTCGACGTGCTGATGCGCCGGATGGACGTGCTGGCGCCGCACAAGGCGGCGCTCGGCTCGCTGGCGCGCTCGGCGCGGGGCAACCCGTTCTTCGCCCTCGCGCTCAACAAGCTGGCGGTGCGCTCGGCGCAGTGGATGCTGGCGGCGGCGAAGATCGACACCGCCGGGCTCAAGGGCGCGGCGCGCGCCCAGGGGCTGGCGCTGGTCTATGGCCGCACGCTCCGGACCTTCCTGCACGACGACGACCCGGGCCTCGCGAAGACCATGTCGACCATCGACCGCGAGCTCTCCAAGGGCGAGCGGGCGCTGGGGCTGCTGGACAGCTTCTGCGTCCTCGCGACCTGCGGCGGGCGGCGCCGCGAGCGGCCCGCTCCCGCTCCCGAGCCCGAGGCGCCCGCCGCCGCCTGACGGGCGGCGCCGCGTCGGGATGAGGCCCCGTTGCATGTGAGGAGTGGAAAGTGAGCCTTGCCCCGTTGGAGCAGATTTCGATCGCGGATTTCCTCAAGGTCGACATCCGCGTCGGCACGATCATCCAGGCCGAGCCGTTTCCCGAGGCCCGCAACCCGGCGATCCGGCTGGTGATCGATTTCGGCCCGCACATCGGCTGCCGCAAATCGTCGGCGCAGATCACCGTGCATTACGCGCCGGAAGACCTGATCGGCCGGCAGGTGGCGGCGGTGGTGAACTTCCCGCCGCGCCAGATCGGCCCGATGATGTCGGAGGTGCTGACGCTCGGCTTCCCGGACGAGGACGGCGCGGTGGTGCTGTTCCGGCCCGATAACGAGGTGCCGAACGGCGCGCGGCTGTTCTGACGGCCGCCAGAGGCCGCCGCAGCCGCGTCAGACCGGAATCCGCACCGTCGCCCTCAGCCCGCCCAGCGGACTGTCGCCCAGCATCACGTCGCCGCCATGGGCGCGGGCGGCGTCGCGGGCGATGGTGAGGCCGAGGCCCGAGCCGCCGGCGTCCTGGTTGCGCGCATCGTCGAGCCGCACGAACGGGCGGAACACGTCGTCGCGCCGCGCCGGTGGGATGCCCGGACCGTCGTCGTCGACCGTCACGGTGAGCCAACGCTCGTCGCGCGTGCCGGTGATCTCGATCCGCTTGGCATGGCGCCGCGCATTGCCGACGAGATTGGCGAGGCAGCGCCGGAACGCGTCCGGGCGGATCATTACCAGCGTGTCGTCGCCGACGAAGCGGGCCGTGACGTCCGCGCCCTGGCGCTCGGCATTGTGGCGGGTGTCGTCGATGATGCGCGCGATGTCGGCCATGATCGGCGCCTCGCCCGTCGTGTCGTCGCGGGCGAAGGCGAGATAGGCCTCCAGCATGCGCTGGAGCTCGTCGACGTCGTTGCGCAGCGCCTCGGTCTCCTCGGTGTCGCCGATCAGCGCCAGCTCCAGCTTGAAGCGCGTGAGGATGGTGCGCATGTCGTGGGAGACGCCCGCGAGCATGGTGGTGCGCTGCTCGATCTGCCGCTCGATGCGCCGCTTCATCTCGAGGAAGGCGAGCGCCGCCCCGCGCACCTCGCGCGCGCCGCGCGGCCGGAAGCCGGTGACGTCGCGCCCCTTGCCGAAGGCGATGGCGGCGTCCGCCAGTGCCTCGATCGGCTTGATCTGGTTGCGCAGGAACAGGATCGCGACCGCCAGCAGCAGCACCGCCGTGCCCACCATCCACACCAGGAAGATGTGCGAATTGGACAGATACGCCTGCGAGCGGCGGGCAAAGATGCGCATCACCATGTCGTCGAACTGGACGCGCACCTCGATCAGGTTCGAGTTGCCGACCGTGTCGGTCCAGAACGGCCGTTTCAGCCGCTTGCCGAGCTCGCTGGTGAAATGCGAGTCGAGGATGGAGAAGAAGGGCTTGGGGCCGGGCGGGGGCAGCCGCTCGCCGGGCAGGAAGTCGACGGTGAGCCCCATCGCCGACTGCGCGATCTGCTTGATCCGGTCGCGGTCGGCCTGGGTCGGGAATCCGGCGCTGAGGTCGGTCAGCGCCGTGATGTCCTGCGAGACGGCGGCGGAGAGCCGGCGCGTCACGGCGTTGTAGTGGCGCTCCATGAAGACGAAGGCCAGCACCGACTGCAGGATCACCATCGGCGTGACGATGATGATGAGCGAGCGGGCATAGAGCCCCTTCGGCATGACGCGGTTGAACCACGCCCCGAAGCGGGCATTGTTCTCGCGCATGCGCGCCTGGGTGAGGCGCAGCCGCTCGCGGGCGGCGCCCATCATCTGGTTGTCGAGCAGGTTCACGCGGTTCAAGGCGCGACCACCAGCCGGTAGCCGACCCCCCGCACGGTCTGGACATAGGTCGGGTTGGCCGGGTCGCGCTCGATCTTGCGGCGCAGGCGGTTCACCTGCACGTCGACCGCGCGGTCGCCGGCGGCGACGCCGGGGGCGACCAGCGCCTGGCGGGGCACGGTATCGCCCGGGCGGGCGCCGAGCACGCGCAGCATGTCGCGCTCACGGTCGGTGAGGCGCACCGGCTCGCCCTCGCGCGTCAGCTCGCCGCGCTCGAGATGGAACACGAACGGCCCAAAGCGCACCGCCTCGATCGCCTGCGTGGTCGGGGTGGCCGCGCGCTTGATGACGTTGCCGATGCGCAGCAGCAGCTCGCGCGGCTCGAACGGCTTGGCGAGGTAGTCGTCGGCGCCGATCTCCAGCCCCTCGATGCGGTCGTCCGGCTCCGAGCGGGCGGTGAGCATGAGGATCGGCACCTCGGACTCGGCGCGCACGGCGCGGGCGAGCTCGAACCCGCTCTCGCCCGGCATCATCACGTCGAGGATGAGCAGGTCGAAGGTGAGCCCGCTCATGCGGGCGCGGGCGTCGGCGGCGGATTCGGCGGTGGTGACGCGGTAGCCGTGCTCGGTGAGGAACCGCGAGAGCAGGTCGCGGATGCGCCGGTCGTCGTCGACGATCATGAGGTGGACGGCGTCGTCGGCGGGCATCGTCCGGCTAACCCTCGCCTTTTCCGGGCTCTCGGCGTCAAGCATCACATACGTCTCTCAGCCGGCCGGACGGGTGCGCGGAGCGGTCCTCGCTTCCGTCGCCTGGTCGGCACGGGCAATGAGCTTCTCGATCGGGCTGCGATCTTCGGGATCGATCATGGCGACAAGAAAGCGGCGTGCCATCTCGCGCGAGTCCGGCCCGCACTCGGCGAGCGCGCGGGCGATGCGCTGGGACTGCAGCGCGACGAACTGCTGCGCCAGCGCCTCGCCCTTGGGCGTGAGGAAGAGCAGCCGCTGGCGCCGGTCCGAGGAGCCGGCGCGGCTGTCGACGAAGCCCTGGTCGATCAGCTCGCGCAGCACGCGCCCGAGGCTCTGCTTGGTGATACGCAGGATGTCGAGCAGGTCGGTGACGCGCATGCCGGGATGGCGGTTGACGAAATGCAGCACGCGGTGATGCGCGCGGCCGAAGCCGAAGCCCTGCAGCACCTCGTCGGGATCGCTCACGAAATTGCGGTAGGCGAAGAAGAACAGCTCGATCAGATCGACCATGGGCTCCGCGTCCTGCGCCGGCGCGAGGCGGGCAGGGGAAGCTGGATCGGCCTTGGCCGGCCGCGACGGCAGCGAGACATTTATGTCAGCCATGTTGACTTTTTTCGTTATGATCGTTACCGAGAACTCCCGCTTGGCGAAAGGATCGTTCGGATTGCCGTTCGACCCGGTCCGGAGCGGGATGTAGACTGGCTGCCTACGAGGCGGCGAAAGATAACGGGACTTCGACTGCGAGGCAAAATATAGCGTTCTCGCGCCAAGCCGAAGCCGCCATGCTGAAGGACAAGAGGGCCGCGACGCCACCATGGGCGCCGGCGACCTGTTCGGGAGATACAACCATGGCAAGCGAACCTTTCGACAAGCGCACCGGCTGGATCTGGTATGACGGCGCCTTCGTGCCGTGGCAGGACGCCCAGGTCCACGTGCTGACCCACGGTCTGCACTATGGAAGCTGCGTATTCGAGGGCGAGCGCGCCTATGGCGGCGAGATTTTCAAGCTCGACGAGCATACCACGCGCCTGAAGGAAAGCGCGCGGCTGCTCGACTTCGAGATTCCCTACAGCGAGGCCGAGATCAACGCGGCCTGCCGCGAGCTTCTGGCCAAGCAGAAGCTGTCCGACGCCTATCTGCGCCCGGTCGCCTGGCGCGGCTCGGACATGATGGGCGTGTCGGCGCAGGCCAACCAGATCCACCTCGCCATCGCGGCGTGGGAATGGCCGAGCTATTTCGATCCGGCCGAGCGGCTGAAGGGCATCCGCATCGGCATGGCGAAGTATCGCCGGCCGGACCCGCAGACCGCGCCCTCGACCTCGAAGGCGGCGGGTCTCTACATGATCTGCACCATCTCCAAGCACGCCGCCGAGCGCGAGGGCTATGCCGACGCGCTGATGCTCGACTGGCGCGGCCTGGTGGCGGAGTGCACCGGCGCCAACATCTTCTTCGTGAAGGACGGCGTGATCCACACCCCGATCGCCGACGCGTTCCTGAACGGCATCACCCGCCGGACGGTGATCGACCTCGCCCGCCGCCACGGCATCGAGGTGGTGGAGCGGGCGATCCAGCCGGAGGAGCTGGAGAGCTTCGACGAGTGCTTCATCACCGGCACCGCCGCCGAGGTGACGCCGGTGTCGGAGATCGCCGGCCGCCACTACCAGCCCGGCCCGGTGACCAAGACGCTGTTCGAGGACTACATGGCCGAAGTGCAGCCGAAGAAGGCCACCGCCGACGCGGCGGCCTGACGCGCGCCGCTCGATCGCTCAGATCCGACAGGGAGGGCCGCCCCGCAAGGGCGGCCTTCTCGCGTCAGGGGCCAGTCCCGGCGCCTAACCTTGGCGTCCTATTCCCAGCGCCCGGCCGCTTCGTCGTCGGTGTCCTTGGCGGCGACCCAGTCGTTGGTGTCCTCGCGCTCCTCGAGCTTCCAGAACGGGGCGCGGGTCTTCAGCCAGTCCATCAGGAACTCGGCCGCGGCGAAGGCGGCGCCGCGATGGGGCGAGGCGGTGACCACGAGGACGATGTTGTCGCCGGGCACGATCCGCCCGTAGCGGTGGATCACCGTGGCGCCGAGCAGCGGCCAGCGGGCGCGGGCCTCGCCGACGAGGCGGGTGATCTCCTCCTCCGCCATGCCCGGATAATGCTCCAGCGTCAGCGCCACCAGCGGGGCGCCGCCGGCCGCGTCGTCGTCCCGGCACAGCCCGGCGAAGGTGACGACGGCGCCGATATCGGTGCGACCCTGCGTCAGTCGCGCAGCCTCCGCCGCGGCATCGAAATCCCCGGACTGGATCCGCACCGTGAACATGGCTTGATCTCCCGCTCGGCGTTCCGCCCGCCGTCTCGTCCGTTCGCCCGGCTCAGCCGCCGGTCATCGGCGGGAAGAAGGCGATCTCGCTGGCGCCGGCGAGGGCGGTGTCCGGCTTGGCGTGGCGCCGGTCGAGCGCGGCGCGCACCACGCGCGGATTCTCGAAGGCGCGGGCATAGCCCTCGCCGCGCGCGGCAAGCCAACCGGCGAGCTCGGCCACGGTGCGGACCGTCTCCGGCACCGCGATCTCCTCGCCGGCAAGGCCGATGCGCTCGCGCACCCAGGCGAAATAGAGAATCTTCACACGTCGTCCTCGATGAGATGGCGCGCCCCGGCCCGGAAATAGTCCCAGCCGGTATAGAGCGTCAGCAGCGCCGCGATCCACAGCAGCACGATGCCGACCAGGGTGATGCCGGGCACCAGCTTGTCGCCCGCGGGGCCGGCCAGCAGCACGGCGACGGCGACGAGCTGCGCGGTGGTCTTCCATTTGGCGAGCCGCGTCACCGGCACGCTGACGCGCAGCTCGGCGAGGAACTCGCGCAGCCCCGAGACCAGGATCTCGCGGCACAGGATCACCACCGCCGCCCACAGCGACCAGCCGCGGATGGTGCCGTCGGAGGCCAGCATCAGCAGCGAGGTGGAGACCAGCAGCTTGTCGGCGATCGGGTCCAGCATGCGGCCGATCGCCGATTGCTGCGACCAGACGCGCGCCAGGTAGCCGTCGAAGAAATCGGTGATGGCGGCGACGATGTAGATGCCGAGCGCCAGCCAGCGCAGCCACAGCCCGCCTTCCAGTATGTCGGCCCAGAACAGGCAGGCCGCGACCATCGGCACGGCGACGCACCGGCCATAGGTGAGGAGGTTGGGCAGCGCGAGCGCGTGTCCGCGTTTCACCTTTCCAGGCTCCGTGATTGTCTCGTGGCTGGAGGTGACATCGACCATGCTGCCGGCTCCCGTTGGACCGAGGTAATGACGCAGGCGGGCAACGTCAATCGCACCGCGCCGCCGCCGCTCGTCAAATACCCTTCATCAGCATGAATCGACGCTGTGACCTTCCCGTGGCAGCCGGCGTTCTCAACGGCCTCAGCCGGGCTTGGCGTGAAAGAAATCGTAGACCGCCCGCGCGGTGGCCGCGTTGACGCCCGGCACGCCTTCGAGATCGGCGAGCGAGGCGCGCTCGATCGCCTTGAGCGTTCCGAAATGATGCAGCAGCGCACGCTTGCGGGTCGGGCCCACGCCGGCGATCTCCTGCAGCCCGGAGCGGCCGATCTCGCGCGTGCGGCGCGCCCGGTGCGAACCGATGGCGAAGCGGTGCGCCTCGTCGCGCAGGCGCTGCACGAAATAGAGCACCGGGTCGCGCGGCTCCAGCCGGAACGGCTCGTGCCCCTGGCGGTAGAAGGTCTCGCGCCCGGCGTCGCGGTCCGGTCCCTTGGCGACGCCCACCAGCGGCACGTCGGTGATGCCGAGCGCGGCCAGCGTCTCGCTTGCCGCCTTGAGCTGGCCCGGCCCGCCGTCGATCAGCAGCAGGTCCGGCCAGGCGGTGGAGGCGGCCTCGGCGACGCCTTCCTCCCGCTCGGCGAGGGCGGCGCCGGCGCCCGCGCCGTCACCGTCGGCTGCGACCGGCGTAGGCTCGGCGCGCGGATTCTCCCGCAGCAGCCGCGAGAAGCGGCGCGTCAGCACCTCGCGCATCATGCCGTAATCGTCGCCGGGGGCGAGGTCGGCGGACTTGATGTTGAACTTGCGGTACTGGCTCTTGGCGAAGCCTTCCGGCCCGGCCACGATCATGCCGCCGACCGCATTCGTGCCCATGATGTGGCTGTTGTCGTAGACCTCGATGCGGCCCGGCGCCTGCTTCAGCTCGAAGGCGCGCGCGAGCTCGCCCAGCAGCCGCGCCTGGCTGGCGCTCTCGGCCAGCTTGCGGCCCAGCGCCTCGCGCGCGTTCTGCAGCGCGTGCTCGACCAGCTCGCGCTTCTCGCCGCGCCTCGGCACGGAAATCTCCACCCGGTGGCCGGCGCGGGTGGCGAGCGCCTCCTCCAGCAGCTCGCGCTCGGCGACGTCGTGGCTGAGCAGGATGAGGCGCGGGCAGGGCTTGTCCTCGTAGAACTGGGCGAGGAACGACTCCAGCACCTCGGCCGGGCCGAGCGTCCGGTCGGCGCGCGGGTAGAGCGCGTGGTTGCCCCAGTTCTGGCCGGTGCGGAAGAAGAACACCTGCACGCAGGTTGCCCCGCCTTCCTGGTGCAGGGCGAACACGTCGGCCTCCTCCACCGAGCGCGGGTTGATGCCCTGCGTGCCCTGCACGGCGGACAGCGCCGCGAGGCGGTCGCGCAGCGCGGCGGCGCGCTCGAATTCCAGCGCCTCCGAGGCGTCCTCCATCTCGTGCGCGAGCTGCTCCTTCACCGCCCGGCTCTTGCCCGAGAGGAAGTCGCGCGCCTCGCGCACATAGTCGGCATACTGCTCGTGGCTGACCTCGCCGGTGCAGGGCCCGGCGCAGCGCTTGATCTGGAACAGCAGGCACGGGCGGGTGCGCGATTCGTAGAAGCTGTCGGAGCAGGAGCGCACCAGGAACGCCTTCTGCAGCGCGTTGATGGTGCGGTTCACCGCCCAGACCGAGGCGAAGGGCCCGTAATAGTCGCCCGGCCTGTTGCGCGCGCCGCGATGCTTGGTGATTTGCGGCGCGTCATGGTCGCGGGTGATGAGGATGTAGGGGAACGACTTGTCGTCGCGCAGCAGCACGTTGAAGCGCGGGCGAAGCTGCTTGATGAGATTCGCTTCCAGCAGCAGCGCCTCGGTCTCGGTCTGGGTCGAGACGAACTCCATCTCGGCGGTGGCCGCCACCATGCGCATGATGCGCGCGGTGAGGCCCGCCGGGCGGGTATAGGCGACGATGCGCTTGCGGATGCTCTTGGCCTTGCCGACATAGAGCACGGTGCCGTCCGGCCCCAGCATGCGGTAGACGCCCGGGCCGTTCGGGGCGTGCTTGATGGCGCGCTGGATCGCGGCGCGGCCCGTCGCCACCGAGCCCGGCGCGGGCTCGGCCTCCTCGGGCTCGTCGATCGGCAGGCTCGCTTCCTGCTCCGCGGCCGCGGTGGCGTCCTCGTCGTCTTCGGGCTCGGGCAGGTCTGGGTTCGGTCGCGTCATGCCCTCTAGATACGGATTCACGCCCGGCTGGAACAGGGGGGCGGACGCGCCTTCGCCATACCGCTCGGAAATCGCGCCGATGTGCTAAGGAGTTGCTTTGGGGGGTCTCCTCGCAGGGGACCGAGGGCTGGGCGTGCTGGAAATTCTGAGAACGGCAGGTGAGAACCGCCTGCCGCGTGCGGTCGGGTTGTTGAGTCGGTGGGCGGACCTGAAGGCCGCCCGAAATCCGAACAGCGAGTTGCAATTCCTTCCCCTTCTCGTCGGGCAGGGCGAGACGGCCTGCGATGTCGGGGCCAATCACGGCCTTTACACCTACTGGATGCTGCGGCTCGGCGCGCATGTGCTGGCCTTCGAGCCCAATCCCGCCATGGGGCGCGTGATCCGCAGCCGCTTCGGGCCGGCGCTGAAGGACGGCCGTCTGACGCTGTTCGAATGCGCGGCGAGCGACGAGAACCGCATCGCCGAGCTCCACATCCCGGTCGGCCACTCGCCGATGGCGGCGATCGACCTCAACGGGTCGGTGTCGGGCGCGAGGCTGGTCGACGAGCTGATGGTGTATTGCCGCCGCCTCGACGACTGCATCGAGGGCGATGTCGCCTTCATCAAGATCGACGTCGAAGGGCACGAGCAGAACGTTCTCGACGGCGCCCGGCGGCTGATCGGCGCCAGCCGGCCCTCGCTGCTGATCGAGGCCGAGGAGCGCCACCGCGCCGGCGCCGTCGCTTCCGTGCGGGCGACGCTGGAGCCGATGGGCTACAGCGGCTTCTACGCTCTGGCGGACGGGCTGCATCCGGTCGAGACCTTCGATCCGGCACGCCACCAGCGCCCGGAAGCGCTCGACGGACAGGGCGGTTCCGCCCGCGAGCCCTACAGTTACGTCAACAACCTGATCTTCATCGCGCGACCCAACGTCATGGACCGGTTCCAGGGCTGGACGCCGCGCCGCCTGCTGCCGTGAGCGGGCGCCGAGTCCATTGCGCGGACTTCGCCGACCCGTTAAGGGCTCGGTCCGGCCGCGCCGCGGCCATCGGATCGAAACGACAATGTCCAGCCTCGCTGAAACGGGCGCAAAGCCCGCCGTCCCCCTGACCGGTTACGTCTTTGGTGCGACCGGTGCGATCCTGTTCGCCTCGAAGGGCATCATCATCAAGCTCGCCTATGCGCAGGGGCTCGATCCCGAGACCGTGCTGGCGCTGCGCATGGTGTTCGCGCTTCCCTTCTACCTCGTCATCGGGGCGATCGCGATCGTCCGGATGCGCGCGCATGGCGAGGCGATGCCGTCGCTGAGCGTGGTAGGGCGTACGGTGCTGGTGGGGGCGCTCGGCTACTGGTTCGCGAGCTACATGGACTTCATCGGGCTCGAATACATCTCCGCCTCGTTCGAGCGGCTGATCCTGTTCACCTACCCGCTGTTCGTGGTGCTGCTCGGCGCGCTGTTCTTCCGCCAGCCGATCCGGGCGCGGGCGCTGCTGGCTTTCGCCGTCGCCTATTCGGGCCTCGCGATCATCTTCATGCAGAATTTCGCGGCGAGCGGGAACGACACGCTGCGCGGCGTCGCCTTCGTGGCGATGTCGGCGATCAGCTTCGCGCTCTACCAGCTCCTCGCCGGCGGGCTGCTGCGCAGCATCGGCTCGGCGCTGTTCACCTGCATCGCCATGACCTCGGCGGCGGTGGCCTCGCTGGTGCAGTTCGCCCTGTTCCGGCCGATCGACGGGCTGTTCGTGTCCGGCCACCTGCTGGTGCTGGCGCTGATGATCGCCATCGGCGCGACGGTGCTGCCGACCTTCTTCCTCAACGCGGCGCTGAAGCGGATCTCGCCCTCGGCCAACTCGATGATCAGCACGGTGAGCCCGGTGGCGACGATGGGGCTCGCCTTCGTGTTCCTCGGCGAGACGGTCTCGCTCGTCGAGCTGGTGGGCTCGGTGCTGGTGATGGGCGGCATCGGCGCCTTCACCTTCGCGGATGCGCGCCGGCGCTAGTCGGTCTCGGTGTCCGGCGTGCGCCAGGCAAGGTGCTGGCCACCGTCGACCGCGATCATCTGCCCGGTGATGCTTCGCGCGCGGGCAAGGAAAAGCACCGCCTCGGCGATCTCCTCCGGCGCCGGCCCGTGGCCCAGCGGCAGCGCCGCGCACTGGCGGGCGAAATCCTCCCCGTCCTGGTGCACGCTGGCGAGCGTCGGGCCGGGGCCGATGCCGTTGACCCGGATGCGCGGCGCGAGCGCCTGGGCGAGCATGCGCGTCGCCGACCACAGCCCGTTCTTGGCGAGGCTGTAGGAGAGATAGTTCGGCGTCGGCTTGAGCACGCGCTGGTCGATGATGTTGACGACCGCCCCGTGCCGATCCGGCGGCAGGGCACGCGCGAAGGCTTCAGCGAGGAACACCGGCGCGCGCAGATTGGCCGCGAAATGGCGTTCCCACCGGGCGAGGTCGAGATCGCCGACACCGTCCGGCTGGAACTCCGAGGCATTGTTGACGAGGAGGCTCACCGGCCCCAGCGCCTCCACGGCGGCGGGCATCAGCCGGGCCATGGCCGCCGGGTCGGTCAGTTCCGCGGCGAGCACGA
This sequence comes from Ancylobacter mangrovi, assembly GCF_024752335.1. Lineage (NCBI taxonomy): Bacteria > Pseudomonadati > Pseudomonadota > Alphaproteobacteria > Hyphomicrobiales > Xanthobacteraceae > Ancylobacter > Ancylobacter mangrovi. Next base: position 756,622 of record NZ_JANTHY010000001.1, read on the forward strand.
CCGCCCGCGCACCCTCCGCCTCGATCGCCGCCCGCGCGGCATCGCCCGCTTCACCCTCATGCCGCACATGCACGGCGACGTCATAGCCCGCCCGCGCCAGCGCCAGGCTGATGGTGCGGCCGATCCGCACCGCGCCGCCGGTCACCAGCGCGACCGGGCGAGGGGAGGCGGGAGCGATGGGCACGGAGACGGGCATGGGCAGGCAAACTCGCTGGCAGGCGGGTGAGGCGGATCGGAAGCGGCGCCATCATATGGGGAATTTCCCGCCGCCCGTCGATCCGCGCCAGCCACTTCCTTGCGCGAAGGCACGCCGCACGGGCGGGGCGGGCGGAATTTACCTTCCGATAACCATGCGACGAAGAATATTGCGTGGCTGCACGCGTATTTCGTCGCGGAGATGACGAAAATCTTTACGGAGACTGAATATTAATTCTCGAATTGCGCGTTAAACCGGATGTTAAGCATACTCTATCCTTACGAAATGCCCTAAGATTCTGCTCATACATTTATGGGAGTGTCAGCCATCCGAATTTACGGGGGCGGGCCCGGCCGTGCGCCCGCGCGACACTCAGGAGAGCAACATGAAACGCAGCATTCTTGCGGGTCTCGGCCTCGTGGCCCTGATTTCCGCGCCCGCCGCGGCGGCCGATCTCGGTTACCCGGCCCCGGCAGCGCCCGCCTACGAGGCGGTGATGCCGTTCACCTGGACCGGCTTCTACATCGGCGCCAATGCCGGCTATGGCTGGGGCACCGCCGACTGGTCGCCGGACACGGACGGCTTCATCGGCGGCATCCAGGCCGGCTACAACTGGCAGGGCGCCGGCCCGCTGGTCCTCGGCATCGAGACCGACCTGCAGTACTCGAATGTCGAGAGCTCGGTGTTCACGCTGGACTATTTCGGCACCATCCGCGCCCGCGCGGGCTTCGCCATGGACCAGTTCCTGGTCTACGGCACCGGCGGCTTCGCCTATGGCAGCGGCACCTATGAGGTCGGCGGCCTGTCGGACGACAACACCCACACCGGCTGGGCGCTCGGCTTCGGCGGTGAATATGCGCTGAGCAACAACATCACCCTGCGGGCCGAGTACCTCTATCTCGACATGGGCTCGGAGACCTACAACACGGTCGCCGGCCCGGCCGATGTCGGCCTGACCACCAACATGCTGCGCGCGGGCATCAACTACAAATTCTGATCCGCCGCGCCTTCCTTTTCGACAGACGGCCGCGGGGCCCGGGAGTACCGGGTTCCGCGGCCGTTTTCATTTGGCCGCACGACGATTTTGTGTCGTTTTCGCAACAGTGACCTACATTCGATTGCAGATAATGGCAAAATTGTTGCGTCTTTTCCGAGTTTGACGCAGCGGAATATTTCGCCGAAGAATCAGCATTCATGAGGGGTTGCGGGCTCGAAGGCACGGATCGGCGGTGGTATCGGCGGCCGAATTTGGCGGTTTCTGCCGCAATCCAGCCCTCGACATGCCTATCTGGGCGCCTATCTCCGATCCGAGCTTGGCTGAATGCCAGTTTCGTTGTCGTTCGGAGAGTATTTATGAACACGATCATCCGCTCGGGCATGGCCGCCGCTGCCCTTCTCGTCGCGGCGCCGGCCTTCGCTGCCGACCTGCCGCAGGCTTATCCGACCAAGGCCCCGGTGGTTGTGGCCGAGCCCGCCTTCACCTGGACCGGTTTCTATCTCGGTGCCAACGCCGGCTACGCCTGGGGTTCGGGCGAGGGTGGGGCTTCTACGCTCGGCCTCGACCCCGACGGCTTCCTCGGCGGCGGCCAGATCGGCGTGAACTACCAGTTCGGCAACAATGTCGTGCTGGGCGCCGAGGCCGACTTCCAGGGTTCGGACATCAAGGACGACGCCTATGGCTACGAGTCCAAGATGGACTATTTCGGCACCGTGCGCGCCCGCCTCGGCTACGCGTTCGACAACGTGCTGCCCTACGTGACCGGCGGTCTCGCCTGGGGTCACAACGAGGTCAAGAACTCCAACCTCGGCCTGTCCTCGGACAACACCGCCGTCGGCTGGACCGTCGGTGGCGGCGTCGAGTACGGCCTGACGAACAACTGGACCGTCAAGGCCGAGTACCTCTACATGGATCTCGGCGAGGACTACTACGACAGCATCGGCGTGAAGAGCGGCCTGACCGCCAACGTCGTGCGCGCCGGCATCAACTACAAGTTCTGATCCGCCGGCCCCCGCGGCCGTCGATCGATCCGATCTCGAAGACCCCGGGCGGCGACGCCCGGGGTTTTTTCGTTTGCGCGGCGCGTCAGCCGTGGAAGCGCGTTGCCTCGAAAGCGGGCACGCGTGCAGCGAAGCTGTTCAGCCAACTCACCAGCCCGGGGTGGCCGGCGCGCCAGGCGCCTTCGAAGCGCAGGTCGAGATAGCCGAGCGCGCAGGCGAGGGCGATCTCCCCGACATGGGCCGGCGCGGAGACGTTTCCCGCGGCCGGCGGCGCGGCCTCGAACGCCGCCAGCGCCCGCTCCACCTTGCCCGCCTGGGTGGCGAGCCAGTCGGGGCTGCGGATCTGCTCGGGCCGGAAGCGTACCTCGTAGACCTGCAGCAGCGCGGCATCCATCAGCCCGTCGGCCAGCGCCTGCGCAGTGAGGGCCGCGAAGCGCGGCTCGCCGCCCGCCGGCACGATGCACCCGCCGCCGGCCTCGGCGTCGAGATAGTCGAGGATGACCCGGGAATCGAACAGCGGCGCCGCATCGTCGCGCAGCAGCACGGGAATCTTGCCGAGCGGGTTCTGCGCGCGCACCGAATCCTTGGGATCCGTGGTGTCGGCGGGCTCGATCTCGAGGGCAATCCCGCACAGGGCCGCCCCGATCTTGGCCTTGCGGCCGAAGGGGGAGGCGGGTGACGAACGTAGCTTCATGGGATGCATCGCAAGCGAGGCGGGACGGCGTCGCCGTTGGTCGTCATCGGCATGCCGCTCTGCCGGCCGACGGCGGAATGCCGCAGCTTCGTGCGAGGCGTATCAGTCGGCGAACTGCAGGTCGATGGCCTTGGGCCCCTTGCCCCGCTTGTCCGGCTCGACCTCGAAGCTCACCCGCTGTCCTTCCGCCAGCGTGCCGAGGCCCGAGCGCGTGACGGCTGAAACGTGCACGAACACATCCCTTCCTCCGTCGTCCGGACGGATGAAGCCGTATCCCTTCTCGGTGTTGAAGAACTTGACGGTACCCGTCGTCGCCATTCGCCTGCTCTCCTCATCCCCGAATGGACTCCTGCCATTCGCCGGATCTCCTAGCCCCTGTCCATCAAGCAAGACCGATGCCGGACGCATGCGGGACCCGGATCGCGAATGTCCGCTTGCACCCTGGGCACGCGTGAGCGGGGGCGCGATCAGGGTATCGAGGCGTTGCAGAAGGGGAATCTAGGACGGCGAGATGACGTGCGGCCGACGCCGACGCTTTTGCGTCAGTAACCCCGGCGTCAGCGCTCCGGGGTGAGCCAGCCGACGCGCACCCGGCCGGTGCCGTCAGTGGCGAGCACGCGGGCGAGGGCGCCCAGCACCAGCCGGAGCTCGTCCGCCAGCGTGAAGGGCGGATTGACGATGACGAGGCCGCAGCCGGACAGCGCATCGGCCTGCCGCACCGCCCGCAGGTCGAACTGGATGTTCAGCGTCTTGGGGATGCGCGCCCGCTCGATTGCCCGGCGGAAGGCATCCACCGCGCGCACGTCCTTGATCGGGTACCAGAGCGCGTAGATGCCGCCCGACCAGCGCCGGTGCGCCTCGACGAGGGCGTCGGCCATGCGTGGAAACTCGTGCGGGTCCTCGAAGGGCGGGTCGACCAGCACCACCCCGCGCCGCTCCTTCGGCGGCAGATAGGCGTGGAGCGCCTGCCACCCGTCGACGGCCAGCACCTTGGCGCGCGGCTCGCGGCCGACCGCCGCGTCCAGCGCGCCGCGCACCTCGGGCACGGTCTCGCAGAACAGCAGCCGGTCCTGCGGCCGGGTCAGCGCGAGGGCGATCAGCGGCGAGCCGGGATAGAAGCGCAGCGTTCCGGAGGTCGTGTCCGCCCCGGCCGGATTGACCGCCCGCACCGCGTCGAGCCATGGCGCCAGCAGGGCGGCGACCTCGGGGGTGAACGCCGCCCCGAGCACGGCGCCGATGCCCCCGCGCCATTCCCCGGTGCGCCCGGCTTCCTCGCCCGCGAGATCGTAGAGGCCGGCGCCGGCATGGATGTCGATGACGCGATAGGGCGCATCCTTGCGTCCGAGATAGGCAAGGATGCGCGCCAGAGCGACATGCTTGACGACATCGGCGAAATTGCCGGCATGGAAGGCGTGGCGGTAGTTCATGGCACGGGTCCGGCGGTTCAGCCGCCGCGCGTCGGCGGCATGACGATGCGCGCGGCGCGGCAGGCGCGGCGGTCGACCTCGGTGCAGGAGGTGAAGCCGAGCGAGCGGTCGAGGCAGATCTGCACCTCGGTCAGGCGCCGTCCGTCGCAGTCGACCGCGATCATGTCGGCGGCGAGCCCCGGATTGGCGGCGCGGAACGCGCTCTCCACCTCGCCCGGCGTGACGGTGCGATAGGTGTCGAGATGGCGGAACTGCGCTGGGATCGTCACCTCGCCGAAGGCGCGGCGCAGGGTGGTGAAATAGGCGGTGGCGTCGAGCCCGGAACAGGTGCCGTGCCGGCGCCACTCATGCAGGGCGAGGTTGCGGCTGGGCATGATGTCGAGCACGCCGCGCAGCACCCGCTCGGGAACATAGGGGGCGGGGCGCAGGCAGAACTCGGGCCAGCCGCGCGCATATTGCGGCCACAGCCCATGCACGACGAAGGCGAAGGGGCGCGCACGGTCGCACTGCGCGGGCTCGGCCTGCGCCGTCTGGCAATAGGTCGGCGACCAGGAAAGGGAGAGGACGTAATGGTCGAACCGGCCCGGTTCGCCTTCCGCCCGGGCCGAGGCCGACAGGGCGGCGAGCAGAAGGAACGCGGCGCCGAGGCGCCGCGCCACCTCGGCTGGACTCACGGCAGCGCCATGCGGCAGTGCGGCGCGTAGGTCCAGGAACGGTCGAGCCCGTCGATGCACCATTCGACGCCCCAGGAGAAGCCCAGGAAGCCGCCATCCTCGACCAGCGAGTAGTAGATGCGGTGGCGGGTGCCGTGCATCACCGGCGGCGCGCCGACCTTGCCGCCGACATACTGGCTGGTGGCGTAGGGCGTCGCGGCCGTGGTCTCGCCGGAGATGACGACATCGGCGGCGCAGTAGCGGCGCGGAATGTACTCCTCGCCCCAGGGCCGGAAGGCGATCTGGTGGATGCGGTCGAAGGAATCGATCTGCAGCGACGAGTTCCAGTACTTCGATTCGGTCTCGGCGAAGTGCTTCTGGATGCGCGAGAGCGCGGCCGGCAGGTCGCAGGACGGCACGTTGCCGCTGTAGTTCGGGCCGGAAAGCCAGAAGTTCTTCTCGAGGAAGCTTGCCGCGTGCCCCGTGCCGGCGGACCCGACCAGCAGCGCCGCGCTCGCCAGCAGCCCCGTCGCCCAACGTGTCGCGGCGCCCAAACCCCGGCTCCGATCCTTGACCATGACAGCCCTCTCCCATGCGTTGGCCGGACGATGCATCCCACCCCGCCACCGGTCAAGGACGAGCGCGCAACACCGGACGCAAAATCCGCGCCCGGCGGTCAGTGCAGCGGAACGGAGCTCGCGGCGAGGCGCAGCGGGGCGGGCCGCAGGGAGACGTTGCACGGCTCCCTGGCGAAGATCCAGCTCGAGACGTTCTCGTTCATGCCGCACACCGCCATGCGCGGGCCGGAGGGGCCGGACAGGCACACGCGCTGGCCGAGCTGGTAGTCGCGCCCGCCCGCGCGGCAGGTGCAGTCCGCCGCCGCGCTGCCGGCGGTCGCCAGCAGCAGAACGGCGGCCGTGGCAAGAGGCGGCAAGGCAAGATGCGGCAGAGCAAGATGTTGCAAGGAAAGGGAGGATGCGCTGCGTATGCGATCGTACTGCATATCGACACCTTCCGTGTTGAGGCGCATGCAGTACGAAGCTTCTCAGATCAGGCGGATGACGTAAAGTTTGCGCGTGGTCTCGACGACTTCCCAGATACCCTTGAAGCCGGGGCGGATGACGAAGCTGTCGCCCGCCTGCAGCCGCACCGGGGCGGCGCCGTCCTCGTGCAGGATCGAGACGCCGGCGGTCAGCGTGCAGAACTCCCATTCCTCATAGTCGACCCGCCAGGCGCCGGGCGAGGATTCCCACACCCCGGCGAACAGCGCGCCGTCCGGCAGCGTCTCGAAGTTCCAGGTGAGATGGCGCGGATTGCCGGCGACGACGCGCTCGGGCAGCGGCGCGGTCTCTTCCGGCTCGCCGAAGGTTTCGAGGTCGAACTTGAGCAGCAGGGACATGGATGTCTCGACAGGAGGAGGGAAGGCCACCGGATGATGGCATCCGATGGCCGGCCCGTCAGCTGAAGAAACCCTTGATGGTCGCCCAGATGCTCTTCGGCGGCGCGTCGGCGGCGTCCGCCACCGGCTTCTCGTCCGGTGCCTGCGGTGCCGGCGCCGCGCCGGGGTCGATCTGCGACTTCGAGATCACCGCCGGGGTGATTTCCGTGAAGACGGCCAGCTTGGCGAGCGTCGCGGGGCCGGCGAAGCCGTCCGCCTCGAGCCCGTTGGCGGCCTGGTAGGTCTTCACGGCCTTGGCGGTGCCGGCGCCGAACTTGCCGTCGGCGGCGATGCCGAGGGCCGATTGAAGCTTCTTCACCGTCTCGCCCGAGGAGCCCACCTTCAGCAGGACGAGTTCGTAAAGGCCGAGCGAGGCGAAGGTGTCGGGACCGGCGATGCCGTCGGTGCTCAGCCCGTGCTCCTTCTGATACGCCTTGAGCGCCTCCTCCGTCTGGGGCCCGAACCGGCCGTCGGCCGGGACACCAAGCTTCTCCTGGAGGATCTTCACCGGCGTGCCGGCAAGTCCCTTTTTCAAGATCGACATGATCAAAGCCTTTCAAGCCAGTGTGGACGCGGCCGCGCAGCGGCCCCGGCCGGCAGGGTGCGCCCGCCGGCGAGGACAGCAGAGCACAGCTCGGCCCACAGCAGAATGAAAGTTACAAAGGGGCATCCCGCAGGCGGAAGTGGCGCGAGCCATCCAGGGAGATGACCCGCGCCGCCTCAAGTCGCTCCGTGCCCCCCGGCCGAAGCGCGAGAGCCGATGCCGCGCCTATTCCGCCGGCGCGGGCTGCGCGCCCTTGGGCTCGGTGTCGCGCGCCTCCGCCGGCAGGCTCTCGGGCACGGCGTAGCGGGAGCAGGCGAACAGCAGGCCGGCGACCATGACATAGGCGAGCGAGACGCCCGGCGTGACCGCGATGCCGACCATCTCGCCATGCATGAAGCCGAAGAAGGTGAGCACCGCGCCCGCGAGCGCGAAGGCGGAGGCGTGGACGAACTTGCGCTCGATGACGAACACGGCGATGGCGCCGAGCACCAGCCCGACCAGGATCGCGCCGCCGCCCATCACCTCCAGCCCGTGATAGAGCACGCCGACCGAGCCGAGCTTGTCGAAGCCGATGGCGGCGGCCGAGGTGCCGGCGAGGCCGAGCGAGTTGTCGATCAGCAGCTTCGCCCAGGCGGCGAGGTGGGGGCTGAGCGCCAGCACGACGGCGGGCGCGTGACGGCTCGGCGTGGTCTGGAACGCCTGCGCGCCGATGAGCATGCCGATGTAGAGCAGGATCGGCGAGATCGCGACCACCGGGATCAGCGCCAGCAGCAGCGCGATGACGCCGAACCAGGCAAGGACGATCACCATCAGGCCGGTGGCGGCGGAATAGCCGATGCGCCCGCCCATCGACTTCCAGCCCGGGTGGCCGATATAGACCGCGTTGATGAACGGGTTGCCCATCAGGCAGCCGATCAGGCTGACCACGCCGTCGGCGGTGAGCACCCGCGTGGTCGGGTAGTGGTCGCCCGCCGCCTCGGCGCTCTCCACATTGTCCATCGCCTCGACGAGGTCGTAGATGCCGAACGGGATCGCGGTGACGAGGATCACGCCGAGATAGCGGAAGCCGTGGAAGACGTGGTCGAGAGCCGGCAGCGGGATCTCGAAGCCGAAATTCGCCACCGCGTCGCCGACATTGGCGAGGCTCATGCCGCCATAGCCGAGGCCGAAGATGTTCGACCCCCAGGCGATGACCATGCCGACCGCGATGGCGACGAGGCCGGCGGGGATGCCCTTCGGGTACTTCACCCCGCCGAACCAGCTCACCATGATGACGGCGAAGCAGGTGAGGCCGATCACCGGCGTGGCGAAGATCTCGAAGGCGGGGCGCATGGAGATGAAGGCGATGGACACGCCCGCCAGCGTGCCGAGCAGTGCGGCGCGCGGCGTGATGCGCCGGATATAGGGGGCGACGAAGCCGCCGATCATCAGGATGAAGCTCTGGAAGAACACCCAGACGAGGCCCGCCTCCCAGCCCTGGATCGGGTCGCCGGTCGAGGCGCCGATCGGCAGCATGATCACGAAGGTGACGACGAACATGTGCGGCACGCTGATGCCGGAGGGCAGGGCGCAGACGTCGTCGCGTCCGGTCTTCTTGGCGAGCTGGTAGCCGAGAAAGGCGTAATAGGCCGTCGACAGGAACATCATCAGCCCGACCGCCGGCAGGATGCGCCCGAACACGATCTCCGGCGGCATCTTCAGCACGAACTGCAGCAGGCCCGTCAGCACCAGCATGTTGACGAGGATATTTGTGCCGAATCCGAACAGGGCATTCCAGTCGCCCCGCGTCCACAACGTCGGACGCATGCCGATGCGGGCGGGCGATATCGGTGTCATCTCGTTCGCGGACATGAAGCTGATCCCCATGGAAAGACGGTGGTCGCGCAGGCGTCAGGCACGGATCACGTTCGTCGGGGCGGCGGCGCGGGCGGCGTCGCCTCCGTGGCGTCAGCTCGTCGGCGGGCGGGCGCTCACGCGGCCTGCGCCTTGTTGCCGAGGGCGGCGACGAGGCCGGAGGAGGAGGACACCCAGCCGAAGATCCCGCCCTGCGCCTTGATCATCTCGAGGCCGACGCGGTGGAATTCCGGGAAGTAGGAGGCGCAGCAATCGGCCAGCGCCACGCAGCGATAGCCGCGGTCGTTGCCCTCGCGAATGGTGGTGTGCACGCAGACCTCGGTGGTGACGCCGCACACCAGCAGCGTGTCGATGCCGCGGTTCTTCAGCATCAGCTCGAGGTCGGTCTGGTAGAAGGCGCCCTTGCCGGGCTTGTCGAGCACCGGCTCGCCCTCGGCGGGGGCGAGCTCGGCGATGATGTCGTGGCCCGGCTCGCCGCGGATGAGGATGCGCCCCATCGGCCCGGCGCAGCCGATGCGCGCCGTGGGTTCGCCGCGCTCCACCTTGGCGGGCGGGGCGTCCATCATGTCCGGGCGATGGCCCTCGCGGGTGTGGATCACCAGCATGCCGGCGGCGCGGGCGGCGGCGAGGGCGGCCTGGCACGGCCCGACCGCCGCCTGCAGCAGCGACACGTCGTTGCCGAGCGTCTCGCCAAAGCCGCCGGGCTCCAGAAAGTCGCGCTGCATGTCGATGATGACCATCGCCGTGCGCTTCGGGTCGAAGGCGATCGGCGCCGGCTCGGCGGCGAGGAGGGATTCGGGCATGGCAGGCTCCGCATTCGTCCACGGCGATGCGCGTCCGTGTTGCATACATTGAAGTATGCATATGCCATGCCAATGATTAAATTTAAGGCATTATAGAGAAATATATTATTAGAATCAGTTATTTATATTCCCGCATTCATCGTGGGGTCGTCGCATCACATGGCGGCAAAGTGAGCGATGTGGCGTCGAAACCGCCATTCCTGTCGGCCGGAGCCAAGAGAGGAATTCTGTTCCACGACTAATTTTGACGAAGGGGCCGGCAATCGTAAATTGCAATTGACCGAGATCAAAAACCAACTAACGGTTGTATATCCATTGGGGGGTATACGATGCGCAACGGCTTGCTAGTGGCATTTGCTTCGACATTGTTTCTTGCGGCCTGTCAGGGCGGGCCGACCGGCTCCACGAGAGCGGCGGTCGTTCTGCCGGGCGATTGGATCAAGGCCCGGCCAATCCAGCCACCGCAGAGCAATGTGCAGGTGGGCTCGCTCTATTACGCGCGCGAGGAGCCAACCGAGAAGTTGGACCGGCCTCTGGCGCTTGAGCCGCTGTGCTTCACGGATCTCGATCTGCACGGCATCGCACTCGTCGACAATAGCAACGTTCCCAGCTTCGACGTCACCAGCGCTTTCTCCGGCGGCGGCCACTTCTCCGGCCTTCGCACGCGGCTGCTGAGCGCCGGGCTAAGCGGCGACGTTACCGACTATTATGATTTGAAGCTCGTCAACGTGACCAAGTCCGGCATCACCCATACGGACGCAGAGAACCTGTTCGAGGCGCTCAGCCAGCGCGGCAACTGCCGGCGCTGGTTCTCCAACCTGGACAAAAATCTCAAGCAGTTCGCCATCTATCAGATCGAGTCGGTCTATAGCGGGGACATCGCCCTTTCACGCAAGCAGAGCCAGTCCGGCCAGGCCAATCTCTCGCTCACACTGGCCAAGCTTCAGCCGCAGCTTGAAGCCGAGTTGAAGCGCGAGACCGGGGATGCGGTGACAGGCAAGACCATGGTCTTCGCGGTCGTTCCGCTTGTGCGCAATCCGCAGGCGCGGTGAGGGCGAGCCCTTTCCTCCGGGGGCGTCCGACCCCATATTGGCGCCATGCCGAAAGCTGCACGTCCCGGCGGATTCGGAGAGCGCTCGCAGCGCGCCTTCGAACCCGCGCAAGTTTCCACGCTCGATCCCGCCCTCGCCGAGAAGCTCGGCGTGGCGCCGACTTCGGGCGCCTCCGCCACAGTCGCCGCCCTGTCGGCGCTGATCGAGGGCGGGCGCGCCGAAGTCGACAAACAGGTGTGGGCGCCACATCGCCCGGCGCGGCCGGAAAAGTCGGAAGGCGGCGTCCGCTTCGAGCTGAAGTCGGACTACACGCCCAATGGCGACCAGCCGCAGGCGATCGCCGAGCTGGTCGAGGCGGCGGACCAGGGCGAGCGCGACCAGGTGCTGCTCGGCGTGACCGGCTCGGGCAAGACCTTCACCATGGCCAACGTCATCCAGCGCGTGCAGCGCCCGGCGCTGGTGCTGGCGCCGAACAAGACGCTCGCGGCGCAGCTCTATGGCGAGTTCAAGAGCTTCTTCCCCGACAACGCGGTCGAGTATTTCGTCTCCTATTACGACTACTACCAGCCGGAAGCCTATGTGCCGCGCACCGACACCTTCATCGAGAAGGAGTCGTCCATCAATGAGCAGATCGACCGCATGCGCCATTCGGCGACGCGCGCGCTGCTGGAGCGCGACGACGTCATCATCGTCGCCTCGGTGTCCTGCATCTACGGCATCGGCTCGGTCGAGACCTACGCGTCGATGACCTTCAAGGTCGAGATCGGCGAGCACATCGACCAGCGCCAGCTCCTCGCTGACCTCGTCGCCCTCCAGTACAAGCGCACCCAGGGCGATTTCGGCCGCGGCACCTTCCGGGTGCGGGGCGATGTGATCGAGATCTTCCCCGCGCATTACGAGGACCGCGCCTGGCGGGTCTCGCTGTTCGGCGACGAGGTGGAGAGCATCCAGGAGTTCGACCCGCTGACCGGGCAGAAGTCGCAGGATCTCAAGTTCATCAAGCTCTACGCCAACTCGCACTATGTGACGCCGCGCCCGACGCTGATCCAGGCGATCCAGGGCATCAAGGCCGAGCTCAAGCACCGGCTCGAGGAGCTCAACGCGATGGGCCGTTATCTCGAGGCCCAGCGGCTGGAGCAGCGCTGCACCTTCGACCTCGAGATGATGGAGGCGACGGGAAGCTGCGCCGGCATCGAGAACTATTCGCGCTGGCTCACCGGACGCCTTCCCGGCGAGCCGCCGCCGACGCTGTTCGAATACGTGCCCGACAACGCCCTCATCTTCGTCGACGAGAGCCACGTCACCGTGCCGCAGATCGGCGCCATGTACCGCGGCGACTTCCGCCGCAAGGCGACGCTGGCCGAATACGGCTTCCGCCTGCCGAGCTGCATGGACAACCGGCCGCTGCGCTTCGAGGAATGGGAGGCGATGCGCCCGCAGACGGTGCATGTCTCCGCCACCCCCGGCAAATGGGAGATGGAGAAGACCGGCGGCGTGTTCGTCGAGCAGGTCATCCGCCCGACCGGGCTGGTCGACCCCGAGGTCGAGGTGCGCCCCGCCCGGACCCAGGTCGACGACCTCTTGGGCGAGGTGCGGCAGGTGGCGGCGAAGGGCTACCGCACGCTGGTGACGACGCTGACAAAGCGCATGGCCGAGGACCTGACCGAATATCTGCACGAGAACGGCATCCGCGTGCGCTACATGCATTCGGACATCGACACCATCGAGCGCATCGAGATCATCCGCGACCTCAGGCTCGGCGCCTTCGACGTGCTGATCGGCATCAACCTGCTGCGCGAGGGGCTCGACATTCCTGAATGCGGGCTGGTGGCGATCCTCGACGCCGACAAGGAAGGCTTCCTGCGCTCGGAGACCTCGCTGATCCAGACCATCGGCCGCGCCGCACGCAATGTCGACGGCCGGGTGCTGCTCTATGCCGACACCATCACCGGCTCGATGGAGCGGGCGATGGCGGAGACCGAGCGCCGCCGCATCAAGCAGGTTGCGTGGAACACCGAGCACGGCATCACGCCGGAGAGCGTGAAGAAGGCGATCGGCGATATCCTCGAAAGCGTCTATGAGCGCGACCACGTCACCGTCGATTCCGGCCTCGCCGAGGGAGCCGCGACCTACGGCAACAACCTCGCCACGGTGATCGCCGACCTCGAAAAGCGCATGCGCGCGGCGGCGGCCGACCTCGATTTCGAGCAGGCCGCGCGGCTGCGCGACGAGATCAAGCGGCTGCAGGCGACCGAGCTCGCCATCTCCGACGATCCGCTGGCGCGCCAGGACAGCGTGGACGACCGCACCGGCGGCTATCGCGGCGAGCGCAAGTACGGCCGCGCCGGCAATTTGCCGGAGAAAAAGGGCAAGGGCGGCGCGAAAGCGGGCCGGGGCGGGCCGCGCTCCTCGCCCGGCCACGTCTCCTCCAGCGCCTCGGCGCGGGCGGACGAGGCGCAGGCAGGCTACGACGCCGGCGGCTCGGGCTCCCGCGTGATCCGGCCCTCGCTGGACGACATGGGCCCCGGCACGGACCGTGCCGAGCCGCTGGGGCCGGACGGGTGGACCCGTCCCGAGCGCCCGGACCCGATGACCAAGGGCTATCGCAAGGGCGGGCGGCGCAAGGGGCGCTGAGGCCACTCCTGCGTCCGGCGGTACGGGCCTGCCCAGGTCGAGCCCTTCCCCGATCGTAATCCAGGGTTGTGCGCGGCGCGGATCTTCCCGTAATCTCTGCCGTCACGGGCATGGCGGGCCCTTGCGGCAGAGGTATCAATATAGGGTTAATACCCTCCGTCGTATGTTCCGCTTCCCGGGGGAGTTAAGTCGGTCAAGCAGATGAAGACGAGTTATGGGCAGCGACTCGAGTTCGGTGAATCGATTTCGAGTGTTCTGAGCAAGTACGCCACGTTCCACGGACGCGCGCCGCGTTCGGAATACTGGTGGTGGGTCCTGTTCACGATTCTGGTGCAGGCCGCGACCGGCATTCTCGACGCCGCCCTGTTCGACAATTACGGCCTCATCGCGCATCACGGCGCGCGCGGGTTCACCCCGCTGTCCAGCCTCGCCGGTCTCGCCATGCTGCTGCCGAGCCTTGCGGTCGGCGCGCGGCGCTTTCACGACCTGGGCCGCAGCGCCTGGTGGCTGCTGATCGGGCTCACCGGCATCGGCGCCTTCGTCATCTTCTTCTGGTTCATGGCGCGCGGCGATGAGGGGCCCAACCGTTACGGCCGGGACCCCCTCGACCGCCGTCCCGTCTAGCTGACGGCGGCGCGGCTCACTTCGACAGGTTGACGAAGTCGGGCTTCACCTCGAAGGACACGGTGCGGATGTCCTTCGCGTCGAGATCGAGCTCGGAGAAGATGAGCGCGCGCGGGTTGGGGTTCTTGTAGTCCCAGATGGCGTAGATGCCGCGTTTGAGGTCGGCGACCGCCGACCATTCGGTCGTCTCCCAGCCGGCGACGCCCCCGCCCACATCCGAGCCGGCCTCGGTGCGGATCGCGCCGGGCGGGATGTCGAAATTGTCGAGGATGTGCCGGGCGGCGTCCATCGCGTCGAGGCCGGTGGCGAGCGGCGGCAGGCTGTCGGCGAACATGGTGGCGCGGATGAAGCGCGAGGGCGACAGGAAGTCGCCGGGAATGCCGTGCATGCCCGCGCCGGTCGAGGGGCCGGCGAAGCTTTCGCCGCCGATCTTGCGGGCCGGGGGCTCGTTCGGCGACAGATTGCCGTAGAGGCCGAGATTGGCGAGGTGCCAGGGGAATTCCGGCGCGTTGGTCAGCGTGCCGATCGGGTTGTCGTACATGTTCAGCTTGCCGCCGACATATTCGATGACGAGGCTCTTGCCCTGAAGATCGTGCAGCGTGACGTGCAGCGGCACTGGCATCTTGAAGGTTTCCTGCGGCGCCTTGTTTACCTTGATCTTGGGCAGGTTTTCCTTCACCTCGTCGATCGTGGCGAAGTTGGTCAGGATCCAGGTCAGCAGCTCGATCGAGGCGATGGAGTTCTTGGCCTCGCCGGGGGCGACGTCCTGGAACTCGGCATAGTTCGGCAGGTAGAGCATGCCCCCGCCCAGGCCCTTCTCGTTCATCCCGTCGACGAGGATGTTCAGGCCGAGCGCGTTGGCGCCGGCAGCGCCGTATTTGGAGGTCCAGGAGAGGCCGGCGCCGGCCGTGCCGTCAGGCCCGGTGCCGGTGAACGCGTGGTTGCGGGGGATCACCATGAGCTGCGAGTGCAGCGGCATGCTGAACTCCATGGTGCGGCCATACACATAAGAGCCGTCCTGCGCCGCCAGGACGAAGGAGGTGCAGGCGTTGGCGGCGATCGGTGCCGCCGCCATGGAAAACGACGCCGCAGCAACGATTCCCTGTCGAACGAATGAACGGAACATGGAGACTCTCCCTTGCCTCGATTGGTTGAGGGAGGGCTATCCTGGGATCGAATTCCCTATCGTTCGATGACCTGGGTCAGCTTTCCGCTAGGAAAGCGGCGTTAACCTTGCTGAATTGCGCTCAGCGTCCACTCGCCGCCGGGGCTGCGCACGAAGGTCCAGAACTCGGTCACCTGCGCCGGGCGGTCCGGGTCGCCCTGGACGACGCGGCCGGTGGCGCTCTCCACGGTGACGTCCTTCAGCTCGTAGCGCATGGCGACGGTGGCATAGTCGCGATCGCCCTCGCTCCACGCTTCCGAGAGGTCGCCCTGGAGCAGCTTCACGTCGGACAGCCGGTTCTCGAGGCCATTGCGGACGAGATCGTCGAGCTCCTCGCCGATATAGCCCATCATCTCCGGCGTCAGCCGGCGCGCCAGCTCGGCGCGGTCCTGCCGGCCATAGGCGCTCTGGACCTCGCCGAGAAGGCGCTCGAAACTGTCGAAATCGGTGCCCTCCAGCTTCAGCGGCCGGCCGCGCGGCGCAGAGCCGAAACCGGGCCGCACCGGGGCGTCGGTGCCGCCGCCGGTCTCGTCGAGGCCGGAGCGGCGCAGCGGATCGGGCCGCGCGCCGGCATAGGACGGCTGGTTGCGCGTGCGCAGCCAGCCCATGACGAGCCGCACCACGATCACGATCAGGGCGATCTGGAGGAGGAGGCCGAAGAAGCCGGCCATGCTGCCGATGCCCGAGAAGAAGCCGCCGCCCATCAGCAGGCCGAACAGCCCGGCGCCAAGCAGGCCGCCCATCAGGCCGCCCATGAAACCGCCGCGGCCGAACATGCCGCCCGGCTGGGTCATCGGCGGGCGCGTAGCGCTCTGCCCGAACTGGCTCTGCGGCGTGGTCGAACGCTGCATCGGCTGGGCGTAGGGGGAGGTGGGGGTCGGCGCGGGCGTCGACCAGGTCCGCATGCCGCGGCTGCCGAAGCTTCCGCTCCGCCCGAGCCGGGCCTCGGCGAAGTCGCTCGCGGCAACGACGCCGACAGCGACGATGACGGACGCCAGCGCAACGCGCAGGGCGGCGGAGCTCAGTCGCAGTTTACGCACGGGTGGCGGGCCTTTCTCGCTCGACAACAGGATGGCGGCGCATGCCGCTACGTCATCCATATGGGGGGCGGGGCAGGCTTTGTCACCCTCTGCCGCGATCACATCCGCGCGCCGTCGCCGAAAGGCGGAGCAGGCGCGGGTCCGCAACGGTCAAAAGCCGAGCAGAGACTCGATGGCCGCGATCGATCCTACCGGCGCGGCGGCCGTATTGCCGGCCTTCTTGTCGGTGGAACTGGCGGTCTGACGCGGATCGGCGGCAAGCGGGGTCTTTGCCGGACGAAGCGCGGCGGGGGTCTGGCCCTCGGCGCGATTCAAGACGGGGGGCATTTCAACGTCCTTCCTGTTACGCACACGCATATGTCACACTGCCGGCCGACTGCCGGCTTCCTGCTGAATCAACACCGCTTTTCTTCCGGCGCTGATCCTTTCACGAACACCGTTATGAACGGCTAACGCTGAACCCCAGCTGAGCGTTTCGTTCATATGTACAGTCATTTCGTTCACAATCGCGGCGGACATAGGGCAATTGTTGCCAGTTCGCACGAGAATCCGAAGCTGTTGCGCCAAGGTCGCACTGGTATCGGGCGGCTGCCTTCCCCGGGTGGGGAAAAGGGCCGCATCGGGGTGTCATGCCCGGCATGCTAATTGCTAAGTCCTACGGGTCTCAGGGAGTATCGCCATGTCCGTTGCCCTCACCATCGCGCTGCCCGATGCCGATATCGATCCGGACGGCGAGCTCGACCTGTCGCTGCGCGAGGACATCCGCATGCTGGGCCGCGTGCTCGGCGACACGCTGCGCGACCAGGAAGGCGAGCCGATCTTCGATCTGGTGGAGAACATCCGGCGGGTCTCGACGCGCTTCCACCGCGAGGAGGACGAGGGCGCCCGGCACGAGCTGGAGGCGATGCTCAGCGACCTCGACGCCGACGACACGATCAGCATCGTGCGTGCCTTCAGCTATTTCTCGCACCTCGCCAACATCGCCGAGGACCAGAACGTCATCCGCCGCATGCGGGCGGCGGCCGCGAGCGGGCACGGCGCCGGGCCGGCGACGGTCGCCGGCGCGCTGGAGCGTGCGCGCAAGGCGGGCATCACCGTCGCCGAGCTGCGCAAATTCTTCGACACGGCGCTGGCGAGTCCGGTGCTGACCGCCCACCCGACCGAGGTGCGCCGCCGCTCCACCCTGACGCACGAGATGCGTATCGCCGAGCTGCTGGCCGATCGCGCCCGCACCGAGCCGACGCCCGAGGAGCAGCAGCTTGCCGACGACGAGCTGCGCCGCCGCGTGCTGACGCTCTGGCAGACCAACCTCCTGCGCAAGACCAAGCTCACCGTGCTCGACGAGGTGGCGAACGGCCTCGCCTATTACGACTACACCTTCCTGCGCCAGCTCCCCACGCTCTACGCGGCGGTGGAGGACCGGCTGGCGGCGATGGAGAGCGACGCCGCCGAGAACGGCGCGCTGCTGCCGCCGCCCGAGCTCGCCTCCTTCTTCCGGGTTGGAAGCTGGATCGGCGGCGACCGCGACGGCAATCCCTTCGTCACCGCCGACGTGACCAGCGAGACCATGCGCATGCAGAGTGCGCTGGCGGTGGGCTTCTATCTCAGCGAGCTGCACGAGCTCGGTGGCGAGCTGTCCATCAGCACCATCCGGGTGAAGGTCTCGGACGAGCTGATGGCGCTGATCGACACCGCGCCCGGCGAGACCTCGCCGCACCGGCGCCACGAGCCCTACCGCCTCGCCATGGGCGCCATCGCGACGCGGCTGCGCGCCACCGCGTTCCGCCTAGAGGTCGCCGACCTCGCTGGCGTCACCGAGAAGCCGGACGCGGCCCCTTATGGTTCGGCGGCGGAACTGCGCGCCGACCTCGACGTGCTCGACCGTTCGCTCAAGGCGCACGGCTCGGCCGCCGTCGCGCGCGGCAAGCTGAGGGCGCTGCGCCGGGCGGTGGACTGCTTCGGCTTCCATCTTGCGATCCTCGATTCGCGCCAGAACTCCGACGTGCACGAGCGCTGCGTGACCGAGCTGTTCGAGGTCGCCTCGCCGGGCACCAACTACAAGGCGCTGCCCGAGGGCACCCGCGTCGCGCTGCTGCTGCGCGAGCTGACCACGGCCCGCCCGCTCACCTCGCCCTTTATCGACTATTCGGACGAGACCGAGGGCGAATTGGAGATGCTGCGCACCTGCGCCCGCATCCACCGGATCTACGGGTCCGAGGCGATGCAGACCGCCATCATCTCCAAGGCCGAAGGCGTCTCCGACATGCTGGAGCTCGCCCTGCTGCTGAAGGAGGTCGGCCTCGTCGACCCGGCGGGCACCTCGGCGATGCACATCGTGCCGCTGTTCGAGACCATCGAGGATCTGCGCAACGCGCCGAAAGTGATGGAGCAGATGTTCCGCCTGCCGGAATATCGCCGGCTGGTCGACAGCCGCGGCGGCGTGCAGGAGGTGATGCTCGGCTATTCCGACAGCAACAAGGATGGCGGCTTCGTCACCTCGGGCTGGGAGCTCTACAAGGCCGAGATCGAGCTGATCGAGGTGTTCAGGCGCCACGGCGTGCGGCTGCGCCTGTTCCACGGGCGCGGCGGCTCGGTCGGCCGCGGCGGCGGGCCGAGCTACGACGCCATCCTCGCCCAGCCGGGCGGGGCGGTGCAGGGGCAGATCCGCATCACCGAGCAGGGCGAGATCATCTCCTCCAAATATTCGAACCCGGCGGTCGGGCGCGGCAATCTCGAGATCCTCACCGCCGCCACGCTGGAGGCGACGCTGCTCTCGGGCGACGCCAAGGCGCCGCGCGACGAATATCTGACCGTGATGGAGGACCTGTCGGAGGCGGCGTTCCGCGCCTATCGCGCGCTGGTCTACGAGACCCCGCGTTTCGAGGACTATTTCTGGGAATCCACCGTCATCAACGAGATCGCGACGCTGAACATCGGCTCGCGCCCGGCTTCGCGCAAGAAGACGCGGCGGATCGAGGACCTGCGCGCCATTCCCTGGGTGTTCTCCTGGGCGCAGTGCCGGCTCATGCTGCCGGGCTGGTACGGCTTCGGCACCGCGGTGCGCCAGTGGCTGGAGCTGCACCCGGACGGGCTCGGCCTGCTGCAGGAGATGTACCGGGAGTGGCCGTTCTTCCGCACCCAGCTCTCCAACATGGACATGGTGCTCTCCAAGAGCTCGATCGCCATCGCCTCGCGCTACGCGCAGTTGGTCGAGGACGCGGAGCTGCGCGAGAGCATCTTCGGGCGCATCCGCACCGAGCATCAGGCGGCGATCGACGCGCTGCTGTCGATTTCCGAACAGCCCCGGCTGCTCGGCTCCAACCCGCTGCTCGACCGCTCGATCCGCGCCCGCTTCCCCTATATCGACCCGCTGAACCACGTGCAGGTCGGGCTCCTGAGGAAGTACCGCGCCAACGATACCGACGAGAAGGTGCTCCAGGGCATCCAGATCACCATCAACGGCATCTCGGCGGGCCTGCGCAACTCCGGCTGAGGCTCAGCCGGTGCCGGTCGCCGCGACCGGATTGGGCGGCACGCGGGCGATCTCCAGCGCCGCCTTGATGAGGGCGGCGTTGTCCTCGGCCTCCTCGCCGGAGGGCAGCAGCTTGCCGTCCTCCAGCCCGATGCGCCCGTCCATGCCGCGCATCAGCGCGTCGCGGTAGAGCGGCCACATCGTCGCGTCGAGCCCGTGCTGGAGCGCGGGCACGTCGAGGCTGGCGCGGGCCAGCACCTTGCGGATCGCGGCGGCGGCCGCCAGCCCCTCGGCCTCGTCCTGCTCGTTGATCTCGATAAGGATGCGCAGCACCTGCCGCGCTTCCGGCAGGGCGACGAAGCGCTCGGCGTCGTCGGCCGACCAGAGCCCGGCCTCGACCCCGATGCCGCGCGACAGGGCGAGGCGGATCATCTCCGGCGCCTCGGGCTCTATCAGGTTCACCGAGACATAGTCCGGCAGCGCGCTCCAGTGCGCCACGGCGTCGAGACGCACGGCGCCGGGGGCGATGCGTCCATGGGTCGACAGGCCGATCGGCGTTCCCGGGACGCGGGCGCGGACCTCCTCCAGCACCTGCGCGACCATGTCGGGGGCGAGCGTCTCGGCGCCGTCCGCGCCGCGCACATGGATGTGGATCTCGCTGGCGCCGGCGGCGAGCGCGGCCACTGCGTCGGCGGCGAGGTCGGCGGCGCTCAGCGGCGTGAGGCGGTGAAAATCCCGCGTACGCGAGCCATTGAGGCAGGCCTGCAGCATTGGCATCTCCTTCGGCGGCGAATGTCAGCCCTTCAACCCGCCAGGAAGCCCTTTCGTTTCAGCCGATTTACAGCGCGGTCGAGCGCCTGCAGAAATTCCGAGCGGTCGCGCGGCAAAAAGGGACGGGGCCCGCGGGTGATCTCGCCCGCCTCGCGCAGGTCCTGCATGAGGTTGCGGGTGGCGAGCTGCATGCCGATGGTGGCGGCGGTGAAGGGCTTTCCGGTCGGCCCGATGGCTTCCGCGCCCTTGGCCACCACCCGTGCGGCGAGCGGCACGTCGGCGGTGACGACGAGGTCGCCTTCCTCCACCCGCTCGGCGATCCAGTCATCGGCCACGTCGAGCCCGGAGGGAACGACGACGCGCTCCACCTCGACGTCGCGGGGAACGGCGATGTAGCTGTTGGCGACCAGGAACACCTTGATGCGATGCCGCGCGGCGACGCGGTAGGTCTCGTCCTTCACCGGGCAGGCATCGGCGTCGATATAGATGAAGATCGGTTTCGCCACGTTCTCGCGCAGTTCCTGGGTCGGCAGGCGGAGATATCGGAAATCAGGAAGTCGGAGGCCAAGAAAGAAGGGCTGCCCTTGCGAGCAGCCCTTCCCATGTCAGACCGCGGTCCGGCCCGGTGAGCGCCGATCAGGCGGCGCGAAATGTCGCTTCACGCGGCACGGACCTCACAAGAGGCAAGCGTCCAGGTCACGTTCACCGACGACCGCAGATCAAGACGATCAGACACTGGATCACCTCCTTTCAATTGTTGACGACCCTTGAAGCTTAACCCGATTCGCCGGGTCGTCACTTCCCCTCGGCCAGTGCGATGCGGATTTCCCCTTCACATCGCGTTACGGTGAGCAATCATCTTTGTGCATGCGCGAAAAGAGGGCAGGTGATGCGGCGAGCTTGGCAGCGAGGCGGATGGCTCGGTTGCTGGTGGCTGGTGGCGCTGGCGGTTCTCGCCGGCCCGCTTCAGGCCCAGCAGAGCTCCGATACCCGGCCGCCCGAGGCGGCGAGCGCGCGCATCGCCGGCGCGAAGTCGGCCACCGGGAAACACTGGATGGTGACCGCGGCCAACCCGCTTGCCGCCGAGGCGGGGGCGCAGGTGCTGCGCGAGGGCGGCAGCGCCATCGACGCGCTGGTGGCGACCCAGCTCGTGCTGGGGCTGGTCGAGCCGCAGTCCTCCGGCCTCGGGGGCGGCGCCTTCCTCGTCTACTGGGACGCCGGCCAGCACCGCCTCACCACCTTCGACGGGCGCGAGACGGCCCCGCGCGCGGCGACGCCGACCCTGTTCCAGGACGCTGCCGGCGCGCCCCTCGCCTTCATGGACGCGGTGATCGGCGGGCGCTCGGTCGGAACCCCCGGCACGCCGCGCCTGCTCGAGACCGTGCATCGCCGCTATGGCCGGCTCGCCTGGTCGCGGCTGTTCCGCCCGGCGATCAACTTGGCGCAGCAGGGCTTCGCCGTCTCGCCGCGGCTCGAGGAACTGATCGCCGACGACGTCGAGACGCTGAAGCGCGACGGCGCGGCGCGGGCCTATTTCCTCGACGCCGACGGTGCGCCGCTCAAAGCCGGCACGATTCTGCGCAATCCGGCCTATGCCCGGACCCTGCAGACGCTGAGCGAAGGCGGTGCGGATGCCTTCTATCGCGGCCCGCTGGCGGGCGAGATCGTGCGTAAGGTGCACGAGGCGGCCAATCCCGGCCTGCTCGCGACCGAGGACCTGCGCGACTATCGGGTGAGGGAGCGCACGCCGGTGTGCGGCAGCTATCGCGGGCTCGACGTCTGCGGCATGGGGCCGCCGAGCTCGGGCGCGCTCACCATCGACCAGATCCTCGGCATGCTGGATGCCTACGACCTCAAGGCGCTCGGGCCGCAATCGCCGGAGGCGTGGCGTCTGATCGCCGACGCCTCGCGCCTCGCCTTCGCCGATCGCGAGCGCTACATGGCCGACGAGGACTATGTGCCGATGCCAACCCGCGGCCTGCTGGCGCGCGACTATCTCGCTGCGCGCGCCCGCCTCCTCGCCGGCGACGACGCCCTGCCGGAGGTGGCGCCCGGCACGCCGACCTGGGACCACGCCATGGCCGCGCCGGCCCGGGCCGACGGCAACGCGCCCGAGCTGCCCTGCACCACGCAGATCACCATCGTCGATGCCGAGGGCAACGTCGTTTCGATGACCTCCACCATCGAGGCGGGGTTCGGCTCGCGGCTGATGGTGGGCGGCTTCCTGCTCAACAATGAGCTGACCGACTTCTCCTTCCGCTCGCAGAAGGACGGCGTGCCGGTGGCGAACCGGGTCGAGCCCGGCAAGCGCCCGCGCTCCTCCATGTCGCCGACCATCGTGCTGAAGGACGGCAAGCCGCTGCTCGCGCTCGGCTCGCCCGGCGGCAGCCAGATCATCGGCTATGTAGCGAAGACGCTGATCGCCCGCTTCGACTGGAACATGCCCATAGCCGAGGCGATCGCGGCGCCGAACGTGCTGGCGCGATTCAATGCGGTCGAGATCGAGGAGGGAAGTGGCGCGCAGGCGCTGGAGCCGGCCCTGCGCGGGCTCGGCTTTGAGGTGCGCACGATGCCGATGACCTCGGGCGTGCAGGCGGTCGAGATCGGCCCCGACGGGCTGACCGGGGCGGCCGATCCGCGCCGCGAGGGGGTGGCGATCGGCGAGTGAGGCGGCGCGGCGCCTACAGCCGCCTCAGTGGCTGATCATCCAGGGGCGAGCCGTGGGGAAGCTCTTGGCGCCGTTCGGGCTGGTCGCGGTCTTCGACTTCTTGCTGCGGCTCTTCATGCCGGAGCAGCACGAGCAGCCGGAACCGTGGCGGGCGCGCTCCTGCTTCGCCTTGTAGCCGTCGACGCTCATCGGTTCGTGGCGGGCCTGCTCGTTGGTGGCGTGGGCAACGAGGCTCGCGCGCGAGACGGACGAGAAGTGGGGCGCGGTCAGCATGACCCGCGGCGCCATCGCGCCGCAGTCGGGGCAGGGTTGCGGGGCCTGATACTCGCTCATCGGGCGCAGCGTGGTGAAGTCGCCGCATTCGTCGCAAAGATATTCGTAGACGGGCATCGGCCGGTTCCTTGGGCGTTTCCTCGTTCCAGAAGGGAAGGCGGTGACGGGCACCGCCGACCGATGGCTTACGGCAGGGATGGCGAGCATGGTCTCGCCACGGCCCTGCCGGACAGGATGGGGCGATGCCTGGCACCGCCCCATTGCCGGACCCAAGCGGGGGTCACAGGTCCGGCGAGATCGGCATGTCGACCGAACCGTCGATAAACTTGGTCGGGCCGGCAGCCGAAGGCTTGATGTCGAAGTCGAAGATCTCGGTCGGCAGCCACAGCGTGGCGCAGGAGTTCGGGATGTCGACGACGCCCGAGAAATGCCCCTGCACCGGCGCCACGCCGAGGATCGAGTGCGCCTGCGCGGGCGAGTAGCCGAACTTGGTCAGGTACTCGATCGCGTTGAGGCAGGCCTGGCGGTAGGCGACGTTGGCGTCGAGATAGTGCTGCGTGCCGCTCTCGTCGACCGAGATGCCCTCGAAGATCAGGTAGTCCTTGTAGTTCGGCGTGATCGGCGACGGCTTGAAGATCGGGTTCTTGATCCCGTACATCGCCATGCCGTTCTTGATCAGATCGACCTTGATGTGCAGCCACGCGCCGAACATCTCGATCGCGCCGCAGAAGGTGATCTCGCCGTCGCCCTGGGAGAAGTGCATGTCGCCCATGGAGAGGCCGGCGCCGTCGACATAGACCGGGAAGTAGATCTTCGAGCCGCGCGACAGGTCCTTGATGTCGCAATTGCCGCCATGCTCGCGCGGCGGCACGGTGCGCGCGCCCTCCGAAGCCACCTTGTCCCAGGCGTCGCCTTTGCCGAGCTTGCCCAGATGCGCGGTCTTGGGCGCGGGCGGGTTGGCGAGCGGGGGCACGCGGGTCGGATTGGTGTCGATCAGCGCCTGCTCGCGCGCGTTCCAGGTGTCGAGCAGGCTCTGCGAGGGCAGGGTGCCGATCAGGCCGGGATGGATGAGGCCGGCGAAGCCGACGCCCGGCACATGCCGCGAGCGGGTGAACATGCCCTCATAGTGCCAGATCGACTTCTGGGCGAGCGGGAAGTGATCGGTCAGGAAGCCGCCGCCGTTCTTCTTCGAGAAGAAGCCGTTGAAGCCCCATTCGTGGCCCTTGAGCGTGCCCGCGTCGAGGATGTCGACGACGAGCAGGTCGCCCGGCGCCGCGCCCTTGATGCCGATCGGGCCGGACAGATAGTGCACGGTCGACAGGTCGACGTCGCGGATGTCGTCGGCGCTGTCATTGTTGGCGATGGCGCCGCCGGTCCAGTCGACGGTCTCGACGATGAAGTCGGCACCGGGCTCGACCCAGGTGGCGATCGGAATGTCCGGGTGCCAGCGATTGTGCAGATATTCGTTCTCCGTGGCCGGCTTGGACAGATCGACCGAGATCAAAGTTTCAGGCATGGCACACTCCGTTCCCCTTGGGCTGCATGCGAATTACTGGGTGGCGGCCGCGGGTCGGCCCGGCCGCCGGTACGTCAGACGGACAGGAAGCGGGCGACCGCGGCCTCGTCGACCTCGGAGCGCTCGTTCTCGTGGACGATCTCGCCGTTCTCGATGACGAGCACGCGGTCGGCGATGTCGAGGGCGAAGGAGAGCACCTGCTCGGAGACGACGATGGACAGGCCGCGCTCGTCGCGGATGCGCTTCAGCGTGCGGGCCATCTCGCGGATGATCGAGGGCTGGATGCCCTCGGTCGGCTCGTCGAGCAGCAGCACCTTGGGCGCGGTGGCGAGCGCGCGGGCGATGGCGAGCTGCTGCTGCTGGCCGCCGGAGAGGTTGCCCCCGCGCCGGCCCTTCATCTCCAGCAGCACCGGGAACAGCTCGTAGATGTCCGTCGGCACCTTGCTTTCGCCGCGCGGGATCAGCCCGGTCTCGATGTTCTCCTGCACCGTCATGGTGGAGAAGATCATGCGGCCCTGCGGCACGTAGGCGATGCCCTTGGCGACGCGCTCGTAGCTCTTCAGCCGGGTGATGTCGGTCTCGCCGACCGAGACCGCGCCGCTCTTGGTCGGCACGATGCCCATGAGCGACTTCATGAGCGTGGTCTTGCCCATGCCGTTGCGGCCCATGATGGCGATGATCTCGTTGGGCGCGACCTTGAAGTCGAGCCCGTGGAGAACCTCGCTCTCGCCGTAGGAGACGTGAAGTTTCTCGACGTTCAGCATGTTCCGCCCCTCAATGGCCGAGATAGACTTCGATGACCTTCGGGTCCGCCTGGACCTTGGCCATCGGGCCTTCCGACAGGATCTTGCCCTGGTGCAGGACCGTGACCTTGTGGGCGATGTCCTCGACGAACTTCATGTCGTGCTCGATCACGATCACCGAGCGGTTCTTGATGATGGTGTGCAGGAGCTCGGCGGTCTTCTTGCGCTCCGACACGCTCATGCCGGCGACCGGCTCGTCCAGCATCAGCAGCTCGGGGTCCTGGATCAGCAGCATGCCGATCTCGAGCCACTGCTTCTGGCCGTGGGAGAGATACTCGGCGCGCTGGTCGAGCTGGTCGGCGAGGAAGATCATCTCGGCGATCTCCTGCACCCGCTCCTTCACCGGCGCGTCGCGGCGGAAGGTGAGGGCGCCGACCACGGAGCGGCCCTTGGGATAGGAGATCTCGAGGTTCTCGAAGACGGTGAGGTCCTCGTAGATCGACGGGTTCTGGAACTTGCGCCCGACCCCGGCGCGCACGATCTCGTGCTCCTTCATCCGGGTCAGCTCCTGGTCCTTGAACTTGATGGACCCGGTGGTCGCCTTGGTGCGGCCGCAGATGAGGTCGAGCACCGTCGTCTTGCCGGCCCCGTTGGGGCCGATGATGACGCGGATCTCGTTCTCGTCGACGTAGAAGGAGAGGTCGTTGACCGCCTTGAACCCGTCGAACGAGACGGTGAGCCCTTCAACCGCGAGGACGAAGTCCTTGTTCATGGTGTCGGTGATGACAGGGGTGTTCATGGGACCTGCTCCTTACTCGGCGGCGGCCGGGGCGTGGCCGGAGGTCGGCGGCGCGGGCGGGGTCGCGTCGCTGCGCTTGGCCGCGCCGCCGAACAGCGGCCCGAGACGGGGGGCGACATAGGTCTGGTAAAGACCGGCGATGCCGTTCGGGAAGGTGAGCACCACGGCGATGAACAGGCCGCCGAGGCCGAACAGCCAGAGCTCGGGGAAGCTCTCCGAGAACGAGGTCTTGGCCCAGTTCACCAGCAGCGTGCCGTAGATGGCGCCGAGGATCGACAGGCGCCCGCCGACCGCGGTGTAGATGACCATCTCGATCGAGGGCACGATGCCGACGAAGGACGGCGACATGAAGCCGACCTGCAGGGTGAACATCGCCCCGCCGATGGCCGACAGCGAGGCCGCCAGGCAGAACACGAACACCTTGAAGTTCGAGACGTCGTAGCCGGAGAAGCGGACGCGGTCCTCCTTGTCGCGCATGGCGACGAGGATGCGCCCGAGCTTGGACGACTTCACGAAATAGGCGAGCAGGATGGAGGCCAGCAGCAGGCCGACGCAGACGAAGTAGAGGATCGTCTTGGCGCTGTCGGTGCGGATGTCCCAGCCGTTCAGCGTGCGCAGGTCGGTGATGCCGTTGATGCCGCCCGTATAGCCCTGCTGGCCGACGATCAGGATGGTGAGGATCGCCGCCAGCGCCTGGGTGATGATGGCGAAGTACACGCCGCCCACGCGCCGCTTGAACATGGCGAAGCCGACGACGAAGGCGAAGATCGCCGGCACCACGAGTACCGCGATGATGGTGAAGCCGAGATGGTGGAACGGCTCCCAGAACCAGGGAAGCTGCGTGATCTGGTTCCAGTCCATGAAGTCGGGAATGCCCGGCGTGGTCTGGATCTTGGTGTTCTCCACGCTGGAGGCTTCCAGCTTGAGGAACATGGCCATGCAGTAGCCGCCGAGGCCGAAGAACACGCCCTGGCCGAGCGAGAGAATGCCCGCATAGCCCCAGCACAGCACCAGGCCGAGCGCGACGAAGGCGTAGGTCAGGTATTTGCCGACGAACTGGAGGCGGAAATTGTCCAGCGTCAGCGGCAGGACCACGAGGAGGAGGATGGCGAGGATCGCGATCCCGATCATGTCCTGCGGGCGCAGGAAGAAGGTGCGGCCGGTCTTTGTCATGTGCGCCTCCTCAGCGACGGACCTTGATG
The DNA here is from genome assembly GCF_024752335.1 of Ancylobacter mangrovi. NCBI lineage: Bacteria > Pseudomonadati > Pseudomonadota > Alphaproteobacteria > Hyphomicrobiales > Xanthobacteraceae > Ancylobacter > Ancylobacter mangrovi. The sequence goes on from NZ_JANTHY010000001.1 coordinate 784,188, forward strand.
ACGAACAGGCCCTGGGGCCGCAGCATCAGGATGATGACCACGCTGAGCAGCGTGAGGACCTTGGCCGTCGAGCCGGACAGGAAGAACTCCATCGTCGACTGGGCCTGGGAGATGGTGAAGGCGGAGGCGATGGTGCCGAGCAGGCTCTGCGCGCCGCCGAAGACGACGACCAGGAAGGTGTCGACGATGTAGAGCTGGCCGGAGGTCGGCCCGGTCGAGCCGATCATGGTGAAGGCCGAGCCGGCGACGCCGGCGATGCCGCAGCCGAGGCCGAAGGTGTAGCGGTCCACCTTCTCGGTGTTGATGCCGACGGCACCCGCCATGACGCGGTTCTGCACCACGGCGCGCACCTGCTTGCCCCAGTTCGACTTGTACATGAGCACGGCGACCGCGACGGTGATGGCGATGGTGAGGCCCATCACGAACAGGCCGTTGATCTGCACCTCGACCATGTCGGTGACGGGCAGCGAGCCCATCATCCATTCCGGCAGCTCGACGCCGACCTCGCGCGGGCCGAACACCGAGCGGTAGACCTGCTGAAGGATCAGGCTGAGGCCCCAGGTGGCGAGCAGCGTGTCGAGCGGGCGTTTGTAGAGCCGCCGGATCATCGCCCATTCGATGAACATGCCGAGCGCGCCGGAGGCGAAGAACGCCAATATCATGGCGACGAAGAAGTAGATGTTGAACAGAGACGGGATGAAATTGAGGAAGAACTGCGATGTGAAATAGGTCACATAGGCGCCGAGGATCATGAATTCGCCGTGCGCCATGTTGATGACGCCCATCTGGCCGAAGATGATGGCCAGGCCGAGCGCCATGAGCACGAAAACCGAAAACAGGATGAGGCCGGCGAAGCCCTGCATCACGAAAATCGAGCCGAGTTCGGCCAGCGAATAGTCTGAGAACATCACGAATCCCCCGGCGTGCGCCCTGCGGCGCGGTCTCCGTTCAATGGAAAAGGCCCCGGAGAGGGCGCGAACGCCCTCTCCGGGTGGCGCTCAAGCGCTCACTGGTAGCCCTCGGGGAACGGGTTGGGCTCGATGAGGTCCGGGGTCTCGAACACCACCTTGAACTGGCCGTCGACCTGCGCCTGGCCAACCCGGGTCTTCGACCACAGGTGATGGTTCTTGTGGATCTTCACATAGCCTTCCGGCGCCTTGGTGAACTCGATGCCGGGCGAGGCCTCGGCGATCTTGTCGATGTCGAAGCTGCCGGCCTTCTCGACCGTCATCTTCCACAGCCAGGGTCCGAGATAGGCGGCCTGGGTCACGTCGCCGATCACGGTCTTCTCGCCCCACATCTTCTTGAACGCGGCGACGAATTCCTTGTTGTTCGGGTTGTCGAGCGACTGGAAGTACTTCATGCAGCTGTAGGCGCCGGCGATGTTCTCGCCGCCGATGCCGTCGATCTCGTCCTCGGTCACCGAGATGGTGAGCAGAGTCTGCTTCGACAGGTCGATGCCCGCGGCCTTGAGCTGCTTGTAGAAGGCGACGTTCGAGCCGCCGACGACCGCGGCGTAGATCACGTCCGGCTTCTTCAGCTTGATCTTATTGATCACCGAGTTGAACTGGGTGTGGCCGAGCGGGAAGTACTCCTCGCCGACGACCTTCGAGTCCTTCAGGTGGCCTTCGATGTGCTTGCGCGCGATCTTCATCGAGGTACGCGGCCAGATGTAGTCGGAGCCGATCAGGTAGAAGGTCTTGCCGCCCTTGGTCTCCTGCACCCAGTCGAGGCCGGCGAGGATCTGCTGGGTGGCCTCCTGGCCGGTGTAGATGACGTTCTTGGACTGCTCGAGGCCTTCATAGAAGGTCGGGTAGTAGAGCATGCCGTTATACTGCTCGACGACCGGCAGCACCGCCTTGCGCGAGGCCGAGGTCCAGCAGCCGAAGATCGCCGCGACCTTGTCCTGCACCAGCAGCTTCTTGGCCTTCTCGGCGAAGGTCGGCCAGTCGGACGCGCCGTCCTCTTGGATGTACTTGATCTTGCGGCCGAGCACGCCGCCGGCGGCGTTGATCTGGTCGATGGCGAGCTTCTCGGCCTGCACCGAGCCGGTCTCCGAGATCGCCATGGTACCGGTGACGGAATGCAGGATGCCGACCGTCACTTCGTCGTCGGTGACCGCAAGTCCCGTCGTGTTGACGTCGGCCGTCGCCGGCGCCTGGGCGTGGGCCGGCGTAGTCAAGAGGCCGGTCTGGGCAAGAAGAGGTACGGCGGGAAGCGCCGCCATGCCCATCAGAAGCTTTCGGCGAGTGGCCGAAAACCTGTTGGAATTATCACTGTTCGAAGACATACGATCCCCTCCACGGGTTTGACGTGGCCTCAACAAGCTTCTCGATGCGCTTGCATTGTGAGGATCGTGGGGGCCGATGCCGCGCCGCAGCAATACGTCGATTGACGTATAGGTGATCCGGTGCCGCCGGGACACACTGGGCTATAGGTTGGGGATACAGGTGCTCGCCGTGCGCTTTCAGTTTTCGCACGCGCGTGTGATGGGTATTCTTGCCAATAGTGAAATCTACACCAATTTTTCGTGTGTTTATTGCATTCAGTTCCTCTCCTAAACACCAAGGTGCGGCAAAAAGTCTTGACGCCGATCGCGTGGGAAATCTTCTTGTCTCTGTCGACTTGGATGGAACGAAATATGCTAGGGAAGCGGTGCCGGTCGGCGTGACCGGCGGGTTTCGGGCAGTGCAGCAACGAAAAGAGTGCCGGGGAGGATAAGCGCAAGCGGATGTCGAGCGTCGAAACGGCGAGGCGAAACCCTATGGCGGCGGAACAGAAGATCGTTCGTGTTCGACGCCAGTACAATCAATGGGTCGTCAACGAGACGCTCGAGGACTATGCGCTGCGTTTCACGGCGAAGGGCGCCCGCCGCTGGTCGGCGCTGCGCGTCGCCAACACCGCGCTCGGGGCGGTGTCGTTCCTGGCGCTGGAGGCGATCGGCGGCTCGATCACGCTGGCCTACGGCTTCCCCAACGCGGTCGCGGCGATCCTGGTCGTCAGCATCATCATCTTCGCCACCGGGCTTCCCATCAGCTACTACGCCGCCAAGTTCGGGGTCGACATCGACCTGCTCACGCGCGGCGCCGGCTTCGGCTATATCGGCTCGACCGTCACCTCGCTGATCTACGCCTCCTTCACCTACCTGTTCTTCGCCATCGAGGCGGCGATCATGGCGCTGGCGCTGGAGTTGTGCTTCGGCGTGCCGCTGATGGTCGGCTATTTCATCAGCGCGCTGGTAGTGATCCCGCTGGTGACGCACGGCATCACCTTCATCAGCCGGTTCCAGCTCTGGACCCAGCCCTTCTGGCTGCTGCTGAACCTCATACCCTTCGTCTTCATCTTCTTCGTCCACGGCCACGCCATCGCCGGCTGGACCTCCTATACCGGCCGGCTCGGCGCGCTGGACGGATCGTTCGACCCGCTGCTGTTCGGCGCCGCCTCGACCGTGGTGTTCGCCCTCGTGGCGCAGATCGGCGAGCAGGTGGACTTCCTGCGCTTCCTGCCGCGCCGCGTGCCGGGCGGCAGCGCGGCGGTGCGCAACACGGTGTGGTGGCTCTCGCTGCTGTCGGCCGGGCCGGGCTGGATCATCCCCGGCATGATCAAGATGCTGGCGGGCTCGTTCCTGGCCTATTTCGCGCTGACCCAGGGCGTGCCCTTCGTCCACGCCGCCGAGCCGACGCAGATGTACCTGTCGGCCTTCAAGATCATGCTGAGCCCGGAAATGGCGCTGGCCTTCACCGGCTTCTTCGTCATCCTCGCCCAGCTCAAGATCAACGTGACGAACTCCTATGCGGGCTCGATCGCCTGGTCGAACTTCTTCTCGCGGCTCACCCACAGCCATCCGGGACGGGTGGTCTGGCTGGTGTTCAACGTCACCATCGCGCTGATGCTGATGGCGCTCGGCATCTACAAGGTGCTGGAGCAGATCCTCGGCCTCTACGCCATCGTCGCGGTCTCGTGGGTCGCGGCGCTGGTGGCCGATCTGGTGGTGAACAAGCCGATGGGCTGGAGCCCGCCGGGCATCGAGTTCAAGCGGGCGCATCTCTACGACATCAACCCGGTGGGCGTCGGCGCGGTGCTGATCGGCACGCTGGTGGCAATCGCAGCCTTCGCCGGCTTCTTCGGCCCGACGCTGCAGGTGTTCGCGCCCTTCGTGGCGCTGGTGGTCTCCTTCGCCGCCGCCGCCGGCATCGCCTTCGCGACCAGGGGGCGCTACTACATCGCCCGCCGCACCACCAAGAACTGGGAACATCGCCACACCCTCAAGTGCTGCATCTGCGAGCACAAGTTCGAGCCGGAGGACATGGCGCACTGCCCGGTCTATGCCGGCCCGATCTGCTCGCTGTGCTGCTCGCTCGACGCGCGCTGCCACGACCGCTGCAAGGAGGATGCGCGCTTCCCGGACCAGATTCTCGGCGCATTGCGCGCGACCTTGCCGAGCTGGATGGTGGCGCAGATCAATTCGCGCATCGGCCACTATATCGGCGTGCTGTCGCTGCTGGCGCTGGTGATCGGCGCCATCCTCGGCATCATCTATTTCCAGGCCACGCTCGGGCCGCCGATGCGGCGCGAGGCGATCGGCAGCGTCCTGTTCACGCTCTACTTCATCCTGCTCATCATCGCGGGCGTCGCCGCCTGGCTGTTCGTGCTGGCGCAGGAGAGCCGGCGCGTCGCGCAGGAGGAGAGCAACCGCCAGACCGCGCTGCTGATGCGCGAGATCGAGGCGCACAAGCGCACCGACGCCAAGCTGCAGAAGGCGAAGGAAGTGGCCGAGGCCGCCAACCTCGCCAAGAGCCGCTACGTCGTCGGCATCAGCCACGAACTGCGCACCCCGCTCAACGCCATTCTCGGCTACGCACAGCTCCTCGAGCGCGACACCTCGATCCCCCCGCACCGGCGCGACGCCATCCGCGTGGTGCGGCGCTCGGCCGAGCACCTGTCCGGCCTGATCGACGGCCTGCTCGACATCTCGAAGATCGAGGCCGGCCGGCTCCACCTCACCCGCGACGAGGTGCGGATCGCCGAATTCCTCGACCAGCTCGTCGACATGTTCCGCCTGCAGGCGACCGCCAAGGGCATCGACTTCGTCTATGTGCGGCCCGAGCGGCTGCCGGCGGTGGTCTACACCGACGAGAAGCGGCTGCGGCAGATCCTCATCAACCTGCTCTCCAACGCCATCAAGTTCACCGCCCAGGGGCGGGTGGCGCTGCGCGTCGCCTATCGCAACCAGGTCGCCGAGTTCGAGGTCGAGGATACCGGCATCGGCATTCCCGCCGCCGACCACACGCGCATCTTCGAGCCGTTCGAGCGCGGCGAACGGGCGGGCACCTACTCGACCAGCGGCATCGGCCTCGGGCTGACCATCACAAAGCTGCTCACCGAGATCATGGGCGGTGAGATTTCCCTCACCTCGAAGCCGGGCAAGGGCAGCACCTTCCGCGTCAAGATGATGCTGTCGGAGGTTGCCAACCCGACCCGCCCGGGTCCGATCCAGCACCGGCGCATCGCGGGCTATACCGGGCCGCGGCGCACCGTGCTGGTGGCGGACGACGATTCGGCCCATCGCGACCTGATGCACGAATTGCTGGTGCCGCTCGGCTTCACCGTGCTGGCGGCGGCGGACGGCGTCGCCGCGCTCGACATGGTTCGCCAGTGGGACCCCGACCTGCTGCTGCTCGACCTCGCCATGCCGGGGCTGAACGGCTGGGAGGTGGTGCGGCAGGTGCGCGACGAGGGCTTCACCCGGCTGCGCATCATCATCATCTCCGCCAATGTCGGCGAGATCCACGGCAACGGGCTCGAGGCCAGCCAGCACGACGACCACATGGTCAAGCCGGTGCAACTGCGCGGCCTGCTGGAGAAGATGGAGAAGCTGCTCGACCTCGAATGGATCGGCGAGGGCGAGGCGGCGGCGCGGGCGGTGGAGCTGCGCGCGGCCGGCGTGCTGCAGGCGCCGGGCGGGCTCCACCTCGAGGACCTGATGAAGCTTGGCGAGATCGGCTATGTGCGCGGCATCCAGGCCAAGCTCAAGGAGATCGAGAGTGCCTCGCCCGAGAACGAGGCCTTCGTCTCGCACATGCGCGATCTGATGGAAACCTTCGACCTGAAGCAATACATGGCTGTTCTGGAGGCGTTGCGCAGCAATGATGCATAGCGTGGAGCGCCGCGACATCATCCTGGTGGTGGATGATTCCCCCGAAACCCTGAGCCTGCTCACCGACGCGCTGGAGGCGGCCGGGGCGACCGTGCTGGTCGCCGTGGAGGGCGCCAACGCGCTGGCGCTGGTCGAGCGCATCACGCCCGACGTGATCCTGCTCGACGCGGTGATGCCGGGCATGGACGGATTCGAGACCTGCCGCCGGCTCAAGCGTAACAAGTCGGTCGCCCATGTGCCGGTCATCTTCATGACCGGCCTGTCGGAGACCGAGCAGATCGTGAAGGGGCTGGAGGCGGGCGGGGTCGACTACGTGACCAAGCCGATCTCGCCGGACGAGCTGATCGCGCGCATCCGCGTGCACCTCGCCAATGCCCGCCAGACCCACAGCGCCCGCGCCGCGCTGGACGCCGCCGGCCGGTTCCTGCTCTCCGCCACCCGCGACGGGCGGGTGCTGTGGAGCACGCCGCAGGCAACCACGCTGCTGACGGCGATCACGGCATCGGTGCCCGGCGACAGCCTGATGCTGCCCGAACCCGTGCGCCGCTGGCTGGCCGAGCGCCGCAGCGAGGCGAGCGGCGTGGAGCCGAGCGCGCTCGACCTGCCGGTGGACGGCTCGCCGCGCCGCCTGCGCATTTCCTATGTCGGGCAGATCGGGCCCGAGGAACTGCTGCTGCGCATCGTCGAGGACGACGGGCTGGCACCCGAGCAGGTCCTGCGCGCACGGCTCAACCTCACCATCCGCGAGGCCGAGGTGCTGATGTGGCTGGCCCGGGGCAAGGCGAACCGCGACATCGGCGAGATCCTCGGGCTTTCGCCGCGTACGGTTAACAAACACTTGGAGCAGATCTACTCCAAGATCGGTGTCGAAAACCGGGCTGCCGCAACGGCACTCGCGGTAACCGCCCTGACGCCGAAATAGTCAGCCCTCCGAAGCTGTTGTCTGCCCGAAGGTCACCCAGTACTCGAGAGGCCCGGACGGAGTGGAAGTCCGCCGCCGGAGCGGATCGTGCGCATGCAAACATGCGGCACAATGACGCGAAATGGCCATAAATTTTGAAATTTTGATTAAATCAGTACGAAATTGGAAACGGATTTGTTGCGTCGTAGGTAACGTGGTGTAAATTCACGGACTTATTCGGTTCTTTCCCGGGGAGGATGGAATGAGACGTGGAGTTGCCGTAGCCGCAAGTGCCGCTCTCATGGCGCTCGGCGCCGTGGGCAGCCCGGCGCTGGCGCAGCAGAACGCCGCCGGACAGGCCCTGCAAAGGGCAGTCGAGCGGACCTGCATCATCGAGATCCGCTCGTCGGCCGACGCCCAGCGGATCGAGCTGCAGAACCTCTGCTACAACCCGCGCGCCGTACGGATCAGCTGGGGCGACGGTCGCATGTACGACTACTGCCTGAACAGCAGCGGCGACGTGCGCTACGTGGTGAAGCTCTCGCCCAACTACCAGCTGACCCGCGAGCAGGACATCCTGCTCTGCCAGTAGGCGCCCGGCGCGCCCCGACGATCGACCCCGTACCGCCCCCGGCGGCGCGGGCGGCTAACTCCGACGCCCGATAGCCCCGGTACATCCGCCAAGCGGATCGCCTTCGCGTGCGAAGACATGAACGCGCCCGTCGCCTTGGCGTGAGAAGACGTGTACGCGCCCAGCCGCGGCGCCCTGCAGAAGCTCCCTTCGCGTGTTCGCGCGTCTTCGGTCCCGGCGCATAGACCGAACGCGTTCCTCCACCCGCCGCGCTGGCGCATCCTCCGGCAAATTTCCAGCCCACCATGTCCGGCTCGCTGTGATTGGCCGCGCCGTCCTTGCCGTCCGACCCGTCACGAGCCAGCCGAGCAGCGGCGGGCAACAAAACCAGACGATAATTACCGATGACCCGGCCCCTGCTACCGAGCGCTCACCGCATGGATCGGGGAGGGCGCGTCGGACTGCCGGCGCCCGGTCTCCCGCGCCACCCGCGGATGCGCACGCCGGGGCTCCCGTCCGGCGACCTACCGCCCGCCGCTTCGATAGGGAAGAGTGCTTCGTGGCATCTGACGTCCGCGCTCCCGCCCCGTTAGCGGATGCACGCGCCGGGGCCTTAACCCCGATGACTCGGCCCCCGCGACCGAGCGCCCGTCGCGCGGATCGGGGAAGGTGCTTCGAGCCCCCGACGCCCGCGCTCCCGCGCCGCTAGCGGATGCGCACGCCGGGGCCGTGCTCGTCGGCCGGCAGCAATATGATTCCGGCATCCTGAAGCGTGCGGATCAGCAGCGATTCGGTGCCGCGATGCAGCGCGTGGCGGTGCCGCTCGAAATCGCGCACGGTGCTGCGCGAGACGCCCGCGCGCGCGGCCAGGCTCTCTTGCGTCCAATCCAGGAGGCCGCGTGCGGCGCGGCACTGCTCGGGCGACAATTGCATCGCTCATGCCTTGCCTAGTGACATGCAAATCAACCATTATGGGCGAGATCACGCAAGTTCTCAGGGTACCAGCGCGGGAGGATCGCCCGACCCATGCAGCCCGGCCCACTTCTCCTCGTCATGCTGCTCCTGCCATTCGCGGGCAGCCTCGTGGCGGGGTTTCTTCCGACCAATGCGCGCAACACCGCCGCGACGCTGGCCGGGAGCATCGGGGTCGTCGGCAGCCTCATGCTGGTCTGGCTGTATCTCGACGTCGCCGACGAGGAGCCGGTGCGCTTCGCGCTGGACTGGCTGCCGACGCTGGGGCTGGACTTCACGCTGCGGCTCGACGGCCTGTCCTGGCTGTTCGCGACGCTGATCTCCGGCATCGGCGCGCTGGTCGCGCTCTATGCGCGCTACTACATGTCGCCGGAAGACCCGGTGCCGCGCTTCTTCTCGTTCCTGCTCGCCTTCCAGGGCTCCATGCTCGGCGTGGTGATCTCCGGCAACCTGGTGCAGCTCGTCTTCTTCTGGGAGCTCACCAGCCTCTTCTCCTTCCTGCTGATCGGCTACTGGCACCATTCCGCCCCGGCGCGCGAGGGCGCGCGCATGGCGCTCATCATCACCGCGAGCGGCGGGCTGTGCCTGTTCGTCGGCGTGATGCTGATCGGGCGCATCGTCGGCAGCTACGACGTCGACGAGGTGCTCAATTCCGGCAACCTGATCCGCAACAGCGACCTCTACATGCCGGCGCTGGCGTTGATCCTGCTCGGCGCCTTCACCAAGAGCGCGCAGTTCCCGTTCCATTTCTGGCTGCCGCACGCCATGTCGGCGCCGACGCCGGTGTCGTCCTATCTGCACTCCGCCACCATGGTGAAGGCCGGCATCTTCCTGATGATCCGGCTCTGGCCGGTGATGGCGGGCACCGACGAGTGGTTCTACGTCGTCGTGCCGGTGGGGCTGACGACGCTGCTGCTCGGCGCCTTCGCGGCGATCTTCCAGCAGGACCTGAAGGGGCTGCTCGCCTATTCCACCATCAGCCATCTGGGGCTGATCACGCTGCTGCTTGGCCTCGGCAGCCCGCTGGCGGCGGTCGCCGCGATCTTCCACACGCTGAACCACGCCATCTTCAAGGCGTCGCTGTTCATGGCCGCCGGCATCATCGACCACGAGACCGGCACGCGCGACATGCGCCGCCTCAGCGGCCTCGCCCGCTACATGCCCTTCACCGCGACGCTGGCCATGGTGGCCGCCGCCTCCATGGCCGGCGTGCCGCTGCTCAACGGCTTCATCTCCAAGGAGATGTTCTTCGCCGAGGCGGTGGCGAACCACACCGGCTCGCTGCTCGACGACAGCCTTCCCTACTGGGCGACGCTGGCCGGCGTGTTCAGCGTCACCTATTCGATGCGCTTCATCCTAGGCGTGTTCTTCGGCCCGCCGCCGATCGACCTGCCGCGGCGCCCGCACGAGCCCGAGCGCTGGATGCGGTTCCCGATCGAGCTGCTGGTGCTGCTGTGCCTGACCATCGGCATCGTGCCCGGCTTCACGGTGGGCCCGCTGCTGGCGACCGCGATCCGCTCCGTCATCGGCACCGGCCTGCCGGCCTACAGCCTCGCGCTGTGGCACGGCTTCACCCTGCCGCTGCTGATGAGCTTCATCGCCCTCATCGGCGGCATCGTGCTGTACTACGCGCTGCGCCGCTACCTGATGAGCGGCATCGAGGGCCCGCCGCTGATCCGCGAGCTGAAGGGCCAGCGCATCTTCGACAAGGTGCTCGTCACCATCTCCTGGCAATGGGCGCGCGCGGCCGAGGCTGTGCTGGGCACGCGGCGCCTGCAGCCGCAGATGCGGCTCGTGCTGGCGCTCGCCGTGGTCGCGGCGGTGGTGCCGCTGGTCGGGCATGTGGTCGGGACCGGCATGCTGCCCGGCGCGCCGATGGAGCCAGCCTTCGTCGTGGTGTGGGCGATCGGCATCGCCTGTGCCATCGGCGCCGCCTACCAGGCCAAGTACCACCGCTTCGCGGCGCTGGTGCTCGTCGGCGGGGCGGGGCTGGTGACCTGCGTCACGTTCATCTGGCTCTCCGCGCCGGACCTCGCGCTGACCCAGCTCCTGGTCGAGATCGTCACCACGGTGCTGCTGCTGCTGGGGCTGCGCTGGCTGCCCAAGCGGATCGAGGACGTCTACGGCACGCGCCCGCCGCTCAGCGTGCTGGTGCGCCGCTACATCGACTTCACCATCGCCTGCGGGCTCGGCGCGGTGATGGCGTTCCTCTCCTACAGCCTGATGACCCGCCCGCACGCCTCCGCCGTGTCGCGCTTCTTCGTCGAGAACGCCTATAGCGAGGGCGGCGGCACCAACATCGTCAACGTGATCCTGGTCGACTTCCGCGGCTTCGATACGATGGGCGAGATCGTGGTGCTGTGCCTCGCCGCGCTCACCGTGTTCGCGCTGCTGCGCCGCTTCCGGCCGGCGCCGGAGAGCATCGAGAGCCCCGAGCAGCAGCGCATCCAGGACGCCTTCGACGATGCGGAACCCACGCGCGCGCCGGGCGACACGCTGACCGACTATCTGATGATCCCGCGCCTCATCATGAACTGGCTGTTCCCGGTGATCGGCGTGGCGGCGGTGTACCTGTTCATGCGCGGCCACGACCTGCCGGGCGGCGGCTTCGCGGCCGGCATCACGCTCTCCATCGCCTTCGTGGTGCAGTACATGGCCAACGGCACCCGCTGGGTGGAGGACCATCTGCGCGTGCTGCCGCTGCGCTGGATGGGGCTCGGCCTGCTGACCGCGGTGGCGACCGGGCTCGGCTCCTGGTTCTTCGGCTATCCCTTCCTCACCTCGTATTTCCAGTATGCGGTGCTGCCGGTGGTGGGCAAGATTCCGGTGGCGAGCGCGCTGCTGTTCGACCTCGGCGTGTTCGCGCTGGTGGTGGGCGCGACGGTGCTGATCCTCATCGCCCTGGCCCACCAGTCGCTGCGCTCGTCGCGCTCCTCGCAGAGCTCGGAGGCCGAGCGATGGAGATGATGCTCGCCATCGGCATCGGCGTGTTCGCCGCCTCCGGCGTGTGGCTGCTGCTGCGCCCGCGCACCTATCAGGTGATCATCGGCCTGGCGCTGCTGTCCTATGCGGTGAACATGTTCATCTTCAGCATGGGCCGCATCAAGATGGACGCGCCCCCGGTGCTGACCCCCGGCACGGCCGCCGACCCGGCGGTACTGGCCGACCCGGTGCCGCAGGCGCTGGTGCTGACGGCGATCGTCATCGGCTTCGCCATGACCGCGCTGTTCCTGGTGGTGCTGCTCGCCGCGCGCGGGCGCACCGGCACCGACCATGTCGACGGGCGGGAGGCGGAATGATGGGCGACGTCATGCGCCATCTGGTCATCGCCCCGGTCCTGCTGCCGCTGGCGGTCGGTGCCTTCCTGCTGATGTTCGACGACCGCCGCCGGACCATGAAGATGACGCTCAGCCTCGGCACGGTCGGCGCGCTGCTGGTCATCGCGGTGGCGCTGGTGGTATATGTCGATACGCCCTCGGGCGACCGCTGGTCCTCGCTCATCGTCTATCCGCTCGGCAACTGGCGCCCGCCCTTCGGCATCGTGCTGGTGGCGGACCGGCTGTCGGCGCTGATGGTGCTGGTGACCGCCGTGCTCGGCGCGGCGACGCTGCTGTTCGCCATGGCGCGCTGGCACCGGGCGGGGCCGCGCTTCTACACGCTGTTCCTGCTTCTGCTGACGGGGCTGAACGGCGCCTTCCTCACCGGCGACGTGTTCAACCTGTTCGTCTTCTTCGAGATCCTGCTGGCCGCGTCCTACGGGCTGGTGCTGCACGGCTCGGGCACGGCGCGGGTGAAGGCCGGGCTGCACTACATCCCGATCAACCTCGTCGCGTCCTCGCTCTTCCTCATCGGCGTCAGCCTGATCTACGGCGTCACCGGCACGCTCAACATGGCGGACCTGGCGCGGCTGGTGCCGGACCTGCCGGACGATTCGCGCGTGCTGTTCGAGGCCGGCGCGGCGGTGCTGGGCGTCGCCTTCCTGGTCAAGGCCGGCATGTGGCCGCTCAGCTTCTGGCTGCCGACCACCTATGCCGCCTCCTGCGCGCCGGTCGCGGCCATGTTCGCGATCATGACCAAGGTCGGGATCTACGTGATCCTGCGCCTGTTCCTGCTGTGCTTCGGCGACGGGGCCGGCGCCTCGGCCGATTTCGGCGCCGAGTGGCTCTATTATGGCGGCATGGCCACCATCGCTTTCGGCGGCATCGGCGTGCTCGCCTCGCAATCGATGCCGCGGCTCGGCGGCTACAGCGTGCTGGTCTCCTCCGGCACGCTGCTGGCGGCGATAGGCACCACCAACAGCGCGGTGATCTCCGGCGCGCTGTTCTATCTCGTCAGCTCGACCTTCACCATCGGCGCCTATTTCCTGCTGGTGGAGCTGATCGAGCGCGGCCGGCAGGCCGGCGCCGACGTGCTGGCGGTGACGATGGAGGTGTTCGGCGATCCGGAGGAGGACATCGAGGACGAGGAGGACGAGGTCGGCGTCGCCATTCCCGCCGCCATCGCCGTACTGGGCGGCGGCTTCCTCGCCTGCACGGCGCTGCTCGCGGGCATGCCGCCGCTCTCCGGCTTCATCGCCAAGTTCGCCATGCTCTCGGCGCTGATCAACGAGGCCGGCGACATCCCGCCCTCGCACTGGGCGCTGGTGATCCTGCTGGTCCTCTCGGGCCTCGCCACGCTGATCGCCATGACCCGTACCGGCATCCGCACGCTGTGGGGGCCGGACGAGATCGCCATTCCCCGCGTGCGGGCGATCGAGGCGATGCCGGTCGCGGTGCTGCTGTTCCTGTGCGCGGCGATGACGGTGATGGGCGGCCCGGCCATGCGGTACATGGAGGCGACGGCGCAGCTGCTCTACTGGCCGCAGATCTATGCGCAGGACGTGCTGGGCTCGCTGCCGCCGCGTCCGCCGACGGATGGGGGCCACGAATGAGCGCGCTGCGCCGGGTCGTTCCCTATCCGCTGCTGTTCCTGGCGCTGCTCGCCATGTGGCTGCTGCTGCAGCAGAGCGTGGCGCCGGGCACGCTGATCTTCGGCGCGCTGGTCGCGCTCGGCGGCTGCTGGGCGATGGTGGCGCTGAGCCCGCAGCCGGCGCGGATCCGCCGGATCGGCGCGGCGGTGCGGCTCGCCGGCCGGGTGTTCGTCGATGTGTTCCGCTCCAACCTCGCGGTCGGCACCATCGTCCTCGGCGGCCAGCACCGGCGCACCCATTCCGGCTTCATGACGCTGCGGCTGGAGCTTACCAACCGCTACGGCCTCGCGGTGCTGGCCATCGTGATGACCTGCACGCCCGGCACGCTCTGGGTGCATTACGACCCGATGCGGCGCACGCTGCTGCTGCACGTGCTCGACCTCGTCGACGAGAGCGAATGGGTGCGCCTGATCAAGCTGCGCTACGAGACGCTTCTGCTGGAGATCTTCGAATGAGCGCGACGATCCTCGCCTGGTCGCTGACCATCGCGCAGATCCTTCTCGGCCTCGCCATGGCGTGCGCGGCCGTGCGCTTCACCATCGGGCCGCGCGCGCAGGACCGCATCCTCGGCATGGATACGTTCTACATCAACGCCATGCTGCTGTTTCTGACCATCGGCATCGGCAGCGGGCGCACGCTCTATTTCGAGGCGGCGCTGGTCATCGGCCTGCTTGGCTTCGTCGCCACCGTGGCGCTCGCCAAATTTCTGATGCGCGGGGAGGTGATCGAATGAGCGGAGCGCCCGAACTGCCGCTGTGGGCGGCGCTGCTGGTCTCGTTCCTGGTGCTCGCCGGGGCAAGCATCACGCTGATCGGCGCGGTCGGCTTGCTCAGGCTGCCCGATTTCTACTCCCGCACCCATGCGCCTTCGCTCGGCGCGACGCTCGGGGTCGGCTGCATCCTCGTCGGCTCGATGATCACCTTCAGCGTGCTTCAAAGCCGCTTCCTGGTGCACGAGCTGCTGATCGCCACCTTCGTGACCATCACCACGCCGGTCACGCTGATGCTGCTCGCCCGCGCCGCGCTCTACCGCGACCGGGTGGAGCGCACCGGCTCGGCGCCGGAGACCGACCCCGAGCCGACCGAGCTGCGCTGAGCGCGCTTAGCGTTTGGGATCGTCCGGCTCCTGCGGCGTGCCGTCGGTCGAACCGTCCACCGTCTGCAGGGTCTTGGGCGCGAAGCGACCGCCGGAGCGGGCGGCGCGCTTGCCGTCCTTCGGGTCGTTGTCGTTGTGAACCTCGTGCAGCGGCGGCTTGAGCGGGTTGGAGACGTCGGTCGCCCGATCCTCCAGCACGGCGTCGACATTGGCCGGGTCGGTGACGACGGGGTTCTGGTCGAGACGGCGCGGATCACGAACCATCTGCTTGCCTCCCTTGATGAAATCTCGGGGGCAACGGATGGCGACGGCGATCGGTTCCCCGCCTCAGGCGATGAACAGGCGGCGGTAGAGGGTCGAGCGGTTGATGCCGAGCTGGCGCGCGGCGCGCGAGACATTGCCGCCGCACGCGTCCAGCGCCCGGCGCATCGCCTCCACCGTCAGCGCGTCGAGCGTGGCGTCGCTTATCGCGCCCGCCGCGGGCAGCGCCGGTGGCGGCGTCGCGGCCATCTCGCTCAATTCCGGAGGGAGCAGTTCCGCTTCGACCGGCCGATGGGGCTCGGCGAGGGCGGCGAGGGCGCGCAGCGTGCCGACGAGCTGACGGAAATTGCCCGGCCAGCGATAGGCGGCGAGCCGCGCCTCGCAGCGCTCCGAAAGGCTCAGCCGCTCGTCCTCGACGAGCCGCCGCCACAGCGCGCGCACCGTTTCGAGCCGATCCTCGAGATCGCGCAGCGCCGGCAGCTCGAGCGTGTAGTGGGCGATGCGGAAATAGAGGTCGGAGCGGAAGGCTCCGGCCTCCACCAGCGCGCGCAGGTCGCGATGGGTGGCGCAGATCAGCGCGAAATCCACATGCACCGGCCGGCCGCCGCCGAGCGGGGCGACCTCGCGCTCCTGCAACACCCGCAGCAGGCGCGACTGCAGGCCGAGCGGCATGTCGCCGATCTCGTCGAGGAACAGCACCCCGCCCTCGGCCTGGCGCAGCAGCCCCTTGTGGCCGTGCCGCCGCGCGCCGGTGAAGGCGCCGTCCTCATAGCCGAACAGCTCGGATTCGATCAGCGTCTCGGGAATGGCGGCGCAGTTCACCGCGACGAAGGGCCCGGCGGCGCGCTCGCTCAGGCGGTGGATCTCGTGCGCCACCATTTCCTTGCCGGTGCCGGTCTCGCCGCGGATCAGCACCGGCACGTCCGCCTCCACCATGCGCACCGCGCGCGAGACCGCCTCGCGGTCGGAGGGGCGCAGCAGCGGGCCGGCGCCGGGGCGCGGGCCGCCCGCCGGGCGGGTCAGGCGGGACATCGGGGCGGACACGCCGTCGAAGCGCCCGAACAGGCTGCCGCCCACGAGCGTATGCATCAGGTGCGCGGTGCCGTCCGCGCGGGGCATCTCGCCGAACAGCTCGCCCGCGCGCCGCAGGCCGAGCGCCGACCAGTCGGCGCCGACGAGGCCGAGGCCGACCCGGTTCGCCGCCACCAGACGGTCGTCCTCGAAGACGAGGATGCCCTCGCGCGCCGTGCCCAGCAGTTCGCGCTCATTCTGGAAGCGCAGCACGCGGCGGCCCTGGAAGTCCTCGTCGAAGAAGCGGTGCTCGATCTGCTCGACCGCGAGGCGCACCAGCCCGAGTGCGTGGCGGTGGTCGACCGCGGCGGGGCCCGAGAGGTCGAGCGCGCCCACCGTCTGGCCGAACGGATCGAGGATCGGCGCCGCCGAGCAGCTCAATATGCCGTGCGGGTCGTAATAATGCTCGGCGCCGTGCACGGTGATCGGCCGGCCCTCGACGATGGCGGTGCCGACCGCATTGGTGCCGGTCGTGCCCTCGCCCCATTCCACGCCAGGGCGCAGGGCGACGCGTGCCGCGCGGGCGGCGAAATCGGCGTTGCCGAGCGCGTCGAGGATCAGGCCGGACGCGTCGGTGAGCACGACGACGCAGCCGGTCTGCATGGCGTCGGCATAGAGGCTCTCGATCTCCGGCCGGCACAGGCGGCGCAGCTTGTCGTGGCGCTCGGCCACCTCGCGCAGCTCCTGCGCCGTCATCGGCTCCAGCCGGGGCAGGGCGGCGCTGTCGAGGCCGCGCTCGGCGCAGCGGCGCCAGGAGCGCAGGATCGGTTCGGGCAGCAGCGAAGCGACCAGCGGGCCCTCCGGCCGGCCATCATGGAAGAATTGCCGCCGGGCCGCGAGCACGGCCCGTGGGGATGCCTCCGTCCTCATGCGCACCTCCCGCTGTTGCAAAAAGCAACACCTGTTGCAGGTCTTGTTGTTTTCTCCGACAGTTTTTAGCAAGTTTTCGTCAGGCGTCTATCGGTGATTTCCTCAACCATAGGCGAGTTTTTCGGTAATACGAGCAGTTTCAATATTTTCCCGCTTCGCACTAACGATTTTGTGCGCTGCCGCACAGCTTTGGCATAGGCGGTGCAATCCTCCCCAGACCACCCTTGGGAGGATCCAATGAACAAGCCAGAAATCGCGATTACCAGGCAGTCCCCGTTCAAGGCCCGCTACGGCAACTTCATCGGCGGCGCCTTCGTCGAGCCGGTGGCCGGCCGCTACTTCGACAACACCTCGCCGATCACCGGCGGCAAGATCTGTGAAGTGGCCCGCTCCGACAAGGACGACATCGAGAAGGCGCTCGACGCCGCGCATGCCGCCAAGGACGCCTGGGGCAAGACCTCGGCCGCCGAGCGCGCCCTGATCCTCAACAAGATCGCCGACCGTATGGAGGAGAACCTCGATACGCTGGCGCTCGCCGAGACCTGGGACAACGGCAAGCCGATCCGCGAGACCACCGCGGCGGACATCCCGCTCGCCATCGACCATTTCCGCTACTTCGCCGGCGCCGTACGGGCGCAGGAGGGCGGAATCAGCGAGATCGATCACGACACCATCGCCTATCATTTCCATGAGCCGCTCGGCGTGGTCGGCCAGATCATCCCGTGGAACTTCCCGATCCTGATGGCGGTGTGGAAGCTCGCCCCGGCCCTCGCGGCAGGCAACTGCGTGGTGCTGAAACCGGCCGAGCAGACCCCGGCGGGCATTCTGGTACTGGTCGAGATGATCGCCGACCTGCTGCCGCCGGGTGTGCTGAACGTCGTCAACGGCTTCGGCCTCGAAGCGGGCAAGCCGCTCGCCTCCTCGCCGCGCATCGCCAAGATCGCCTTCACTGGCGAGACCACGACCGGCCGGCTGATCATGCAGTATGCCAGCCAGAACCTGATCCCGGTCACGCTGGAGCTCGGCGGCAAGTCGCCCAACATCTTCTTCAAGGACGTGGTGGCCGAGGACGACGACTTCTTCGACAAGGCGATCGAAGGCTTCGTCATGTTCGCGCTGAACCAGGGCGAGGTCTGCACCTGCCCGAGCCGCGCCCTGGTGCAGGAGAGCATCTACGACCGCTTCATGGAACGTGCCCTCAAGCGCGTTGAGGCGATCGTACAGGGCTCGCCGCTCGACCCCGCGACCATGGTCGGCGCGCAGGCCTCCTCCGAGCAGCTCGAGAAGATCATGTCCTATATCGACATCGGCAAGCAGGAGGGCGCCGAGGTGCTCACCGGCGGCGAGCGCAACAATCTCGGCGGCGACCTTGCGGGCGGCTATTACGTGAAGCCGACCGTGTTCAAGGGCCACAACAAGATGCGCATCTTCCAGGAGGAGATCTTCGGGCCGGTTGTGTCCGTGACCACCTTCAAGGACGAGGACGAGGCGCTCTCCATCGCCAACGACACGCTCTACGGCCTCGGCGCCGGTGTGTGGACCCGCGACGGCAACCGCGCCTACCGCTTCGGTCGTGCCATCCAGGCCGGGCGCGTGTGGACCAACTGCTACCACGCCTATCCCGCCCACGCGGCCTTCGGTGGCTACAAGCAGTCCGGCATCGGGCGCGAGAACCACAAGATGATGCTCGACCACTACCAGCAGACCAAGAACATGCTGGTGAGCTACAGCCCGAAGAAGCTCGGCTTCTTCTGATTTCCCCCCAAGTACCTCCACGCCATCCCGGTTTCCCGCCGGGATGGCGTTTCTTTCGGGGGGAACGCATTCTTTCGGGAGGAGACGCCATGGATGCCGCAACCTCCACCGCGACCGGCCGCGCCGACACCTTGGTGCCGCGCGTGCTGGCGACGCCCGCCGCGCTGAAGCTGATCGCCACCCTCACCGGCGAATACGGACCGGTGCAGTTCCACCAGTCCGGCGGCTGCTGCGACGGCTCATCGCCCATGTGCTACCCGCAGGGCGAGTACATGATCGCCGACCGCGACGTGAAGATGGGCGAGATCGGCGGCGCGCCGTTCTATATGAGCCCCTCGCAATTCGACTACTGGAAGCACACCCAGCTCGTCATCGACGTGGTGCCCGGGCGCGGGGGCATGTTCAGCCTCGAGAACGGGCGGGACCTGCGCTTCCTCACGCGCTCGCGCCTGTTTACCGACGACGAACTGGAGCGCCTTGCGCCGACCTCGGAGGGGCCGGGCGAGTAGCGCGCGCCGCCCTTACCGCCACATGCCGCGCATGCGGGCGGAGAGGTCGATGCGCACCGTGTCGTTCGCCGCCGGGGAGGGCGCCTCGGGCGTGGCCGGCGGCCAGGCGGCCTGCGCGAAATGGCCGAGGATGCGCGGCGGGATGAAGCGCGTACGCGCGGCATAGACGTGCCGGTCGCCGCGCGATGCCTGGCCATGCACGAAGAAGCGCTGCGGCACGACCAGCGACAGGCTGTCCTTCGCCCGCGTCATGGCGACGTAGAGCAGCCGCCGCTCCTCCTCGATCTCGTCGCGCGTGCCGGCGCCGAGGTCGATCGGGATGCACCCGTCTACCGTGTTGAGCACGAACACCGACTTCCATTCCTGCCCCTTGGCGGAATGGATGGTCGAGAGGATCAGATAGTCCTCGTCGAGATGGGGTGGGCCGGCCTCCGCGCTGGTGGCGTCCGGCGGGTCGAGCGTGAGCTCGGTCAGGAAGCGCTCGCGCGAGGGATAGGCGCTGGCGATCTGGGCGAGCTGAACCAGGTCGGCCTGCCGTGTGGGCGCATCCTCGTGGATGCGCTCCAGATGCGGCTCGTACCACTGCCGCACCCGGTCGAGCTCGCCGGGCCAGCCGGCCGATCCGCCCTTCAGGTCGCGGGCGAGGGCGATGAAGTCCTGCCAGTCGCCGCTCACGCGCGGCGGCGGCGCGTAGCATTCGAGCGTCGGCAGCAGCGGGCCGGTGGCGATCGCGTCCAGCACCTTGCCGGCGGTGGCGGGGCCCATGCCGTTCATCAGCCGCAGCACGCGGAAGCCGGCGACGCGGTCGCGCGGGTTCTCGGTGAAGCGGAGCACGGCGAGCACGTCCTTCACATGGGCGGAATCGAGGAATTTCAGCCCGCCGAACTTCACGAACGGGATGTTGCGGCGGGTCAGCTCCACCTCCAGCGGGCCGCTGTGATGGGAAGCGCGGAACAGCACCGCCTGCTGCTTCAGCGCGATGCCGGCCTCCCGGTTCTCCAGCACCTGGGAGGCGACGAAGCCGGCCTGCTCGATCTCGTCGCGCACGCTCACCAGCACCGGCCGCTCGCTCGAGACCCGCTCGGACCACAGGTTCTTGGCATAGCGTTCGGAGGCGAAGTCGATCACCGCATTGGCGGCGCCGAGGATGGGCTGGGTGGAGCGATAGTTCTGCTCCAGCATGATGGTCTCGGCCCGCGGCGAGAAATGGCCGGGAAAATCGAGGATGTTGCGCACCGTGGCGGCGCGGAAGGAATAGATCGACTGCGCGTCGTCGCCGACCACGGTGAGGCCGCGCCCCTCCGGCTTCAGCCCGACCAGGATGGAGGCCTGCAGCCGGTTGGTGTCCTGATATTCGTCGACCAGCACATGGTCGAAGCGTCCGCCCATCTCGGCCGCCAGCGCCGGCTCCTGCGCCATCTGCGCCCAGTAGAGCAGCAGGTCGTCATAATCGAGCACGCCCTGCGCCTGCTTGGCCTCGACATAGCCGCCGAAGATTGCCTTCAGCTCCGCCCCCCAGCCGGCGCACCAGGGGAAGAAGCGGCCGACCACCTCCTCGAGCGGCAGCTCCGCATTGACCGCGCGCGAATAGATGGCGATCAGCGTGCCCTTGGTGGGGAAGCGCTTCTCGGTGCGGGAGAAGCCGAGCTCGTGGCGGACCAGGTTCATCAGGTCCGCGCTGTCCTCACGGTCATGGATGGTGAAGTTCGGGTCGAGCCCGATCTGGGGCGCGTAGTCGCGCAGCAGCCGCGCGCCGATGCCGTGGAACGTGCCGGCCCAGCTTAGCCCCTCGGTCAGGATGGCGGCGTCCGGGCCGAGCACGTGCGAGGCGATGCGCCCGACGCGGCGGGTCATCTCCGCGGACGCGCGGCGCGAGAAGGTGAGCAGCAGGATGCGGCGCGGATCGGCGCCGTTGACGATGAGATGGGCGACGCGGTGGGCCAGCGTGTTGGTCTTGCCGGAACCGGCGCCGGCGATGACGAGAAGCGGACCCTTGCGCGCCTCGTCCGGCCCGCTCACGCCATGCTCGACCGCCCGCCGCTGCTGCGGGTTCAGCTTCTCGAGATAGGCGGCGGTGTGCATGGGCGGGCGAATCTCTGCGCTGGAATCAGTTTGCTACGCAAACACGTTTCCCGTTTTGTTCGCAATGCGGTTTGCCGGGATGAGGCGGGCTGTTGAAAAGGCCCGCCCCGACACCAATAATCTATTACTGAATGGCGGTACCGAATTGGGTAGTAGATCATAGTCATTGTCGGCCGATCCGGAAGATATGTACCCTGCATGCGGGCAGTACGCATAAGGGGGCATGGGATGACTCGGGAAGAGATTATCCTGAGAGGGCTCGACAAGAGCAGCAAGGTCATCGAAATCGGGCCGAGCTTCGCGCCGCTGGCGCCGAAACGGGACGGCTGGAACACGTTCATCGTCGACCATGACAGCCGCGAGGCGCTCAAGGCCAAATACGTCAACGACCCCTATGTCGCCGATGTCGAACGCATCGAGGAGGTCGATCACATATGGCGCGGCGGGTCGATCGCCGACGCCATACCCGTTGCCGACCACGGGACGTTCGATGCCTTCATCGCCAGCCATGTGATCGAGCACACGACCGACGTCGTGACTTTTCTCGAAGCCGCCCAGCGACTGCTCAAGAGCGATGGCGTGGTTATCCTCGCCGTGCCCGACAAGCGCAAATGCTTCGATTTCTATCGCCCGTTCTCCACGACAGGCGCGGCCATCGCGGCGTATCGGGAAAAGCGCGCGCGGCACAAGCCGGAGATCTATTTCGACTTCGGCGCCTTCTACGCCATGAAGGGCTTTCCGCCCGGCTGGGCAATCGACGACCCCGAGCCCAAGACCTTGCGCGTGGCGATCAGCGAGCTGCTGCCGGCCTGGGAACGGGCCGCCAACGCGACCTCCTATGTGGATGCCCATCAATGGGTGTTCACCCCGGCGAGCCTAAAGCTGATGATACTGGAGCTGGGCGCGCTGGGTTTCCTTGATCTGCGCGTCGAGGCGGTGGAGGAGGCGTCGGCGACCGAGTTCTATGCCTGGCTGCGCAAGGGAGCGGAGGAGCTTTCCCCCGAAGCGCTGGCCGACCGACGCCGCGCCCTGATGGACGAGATCGTCATCGACCTCGCGGAGCAGTCGCGGCAGATCGCCGACAGTCCGCTCTCGATCGCGACCGCGAGGGTGCGGGAGCTGGAGGCCCAGCACGCGGCGAAGGACCAAGAGCGCGAGCAGGCCCGCGTGCAGGGGCAGGCTCACGCCGAGGCTGAACGAGTGGCCCTGATACGCTCCTACGAGACCCGACTCGCCGACGCGCAGGATCGCGCGGCGCAGCTCTCGGATGCGCAACTGCGCCTCTCCGCCCAACTCGCCGACGCACAGGCACGCGTCGCCGCGCTGGAGAAGGAGCTCATTCCGCTGAAGAAGAGCCTGCCGAAATGGCTGCGCCGGCAGATCGCCTCCCTGCAGCAGGCGCGAGGAAGCGGGCCGACACGTCGGGCATGAGCCAGGGGACGCTTGGCAATCGGGGACAGGGCATCGTTGCGTCCATGAAAATGCCGGGCGGCGGCCCGGCATTTTTCGTCATCGTTTATGTGAGGGTGCGCGTCAGGGCAGCTGGCGCACTGCGCCCTTGGCGGCGCTGGTGGCGAAGGCGGCGTAGGCCTTCAGCGCGGTCGAGACGTTGCGCTTGCGCGGGGCGGCGGGCTTCCAGCCCTTCTCCTCCTGCTCCTCGCGTCGGGCGGCGAGCTCGGCATCGTCGACGGCGAGGTGGATGCGCCGGTTCGGGATGTCGATCTCGATCGTGTCGCCCTCGCGCACCAGCCCGATCGTGCCGCCTTCCGCCGCTTCCGGCGAGACATGGCCGATCGACAGGCCCGAGGAGCCGCCCGAGAAGCGCCCGTCGGTGATGAGCGCGCACTGCTTCCCGAGGCCCTTCGACTTCAGGTAGCTGGTCGGATAGAGCATCTCCTGCATGCCCGGCCCGCCGCGCGGCCCCTCATAGCGGATGAGCACGATCTGGCCCGGCTTCACCCGGTTGCCAAGGATGCCGGAGACGGCGTCGTCCTGGCTCTCGAACACGGTCGCGGTGCCGGTGAACTTCAGGATGCTCTCGTCGACGCCGGCCGTCTTCACGATGCAGCCGTCCTCGGCGAGGTTGCCGTAGAGCACGGCGAGGCCGCCATCCTTGGAAAAGGCGTGCTCGGCGTCGCGGATCACGCCCTTCTCGCGGTCGAGGTCGACCTCATCGTAGCGCGCGGCCTGGCTGAAGGCGACCTGGGTCGGCACGCCGCCGGGCGCGGCGCGGTAGAACTCGTGCACCGCGTCGCTGGAGTTGCGCTTGACGTCCCAGTGCTCGAGCGCGGCGCCGAGCGTCGGGGCGTGGATGGTGCTGACCGAGGTGTCGAGAAGCCCGGCGCGGTCGAGCTCGCCGAGGATGCCCATGATGCCGCCGGCATGGTGGACGTCCTCCACATGGACGTCGGCGACGGCCGGGGCGACCTTGCACAGCACCGGCACGCGGCGCGACAGCCGGTCGATGTCGGCCATGGTGAAGGGCACCTCGCCCTCATTGGCGGCGGCGAGCAGGTGCAGCACCGTGTTGGTCGAGCCGCCCATGGCGATGTCGAGCGTCATCGCGTTCTCGAACGCCGCGAAGCTGGCGACGGCGCGCGGCAGCACGCTCTCGTCGTCCTGCTCGTAGTAGCGGCGGGCGAGGTCGACGACGGTGTGGCCGGCCTCGACGAACAGGCGCTTGCGGTCCGCATGGGTGGCGAGCGTCGAGCCGTTGCCCGGCAAGGCGAGGCCCATCGCCTCGGTGAGGCAGTTCATCGAATTGGCGGTGAACATGCCCGAGCAGGAGCCGCAGGTCGGGCAGGCGGAGCGCTCGATCACCTCCACGTCGGCTTCGGCCACCCGGTCGTCGGCGGCGGCGACCATGGCGTCGATCAGGTCGAGCGACTTGGTCTTGCCGCCCAGCACCACCTTGCCGGCCTCCATCGGGCCGCCGGAGACGAACACGGTCGGAATGTTGAGGCGCATCGACGCCATCAGCATGCCGGGGGTGATCTTGTCGCAATTGGAAATGCAGACCATGGCGTCGGCGCAGTGCGCGTTGACCATGTACTCGACGCTGTCGGCGATGAGCTCGCGCGAGGGCAGCGAGTAGAGCATGCCGTCATGGCCCATGGCGATGCCGTCATCGACGGCGATCGTGTTCATCTCCTTGGCGACGCCGCCCGCGGCCTCGATCTCGCGCGCGACGAGCTGGCCGAGGTCCTTCAGGTGGACGTGACCGGGCACGAACTGGGTGAAGGAGTTCACTACCGCGATAATGGGTTTGCCGAAATCGCCATCCTTCATGCCCGTGGCGCGCCAGAGACCGCGCGCGCCAGCCATGTTGCGGCCGTGGGTGGTGGTTCGGGAGCGATAAGGCGGCATGGAACTCCTCCAATCTTGTTGCCGCGCTTATGCGCCCGAGGCCCGGCGGGCGCAAGCTTTGTCGCATTCGGACAAGCGCCCCGCGCAGGGCGGGCACCCGGGCGGAATACCTTTGGGGCGACCCCGCGCGACTCCGCGGCCGCTTCGAACGCGGCTGCGGGAGCTGGTGGCGGGCGATCCTCAGGCGACCAGGAAGCCGGTACCGACCGGGTCGTTGCGGTCGATCACCCAGCGCGCGGTGCCGAGCAGGCCGGCGGTGCCCTTCACCGTCGGGCGCACGGCGCGCACGTCGTTGAGCCGGGTCTCGCCGACGAGGCAGCCCTCGAAGGTGCCGGTGCCGAGCAGGCCCTCAGACCTGATCGGCTGGTTGAGGCCGATCACGCCGCGCGCCTCGAACATAGCCATCATCGCGCTGGTGCCGGTGCCGCCGGGCGAGCGGTCGAGCTGGCCGGCGCTGAACACGTGCACGTTCTTGTAGAGCGCGCCCTCGATGGTCGGCTCGTGCCAGAAGGTGACGAAGTTGAAGTTGTTGATGTGGCCGGCGGTCGGGTGCTGGATCTTCACCTTCTCGCGGATGGCCTCGCGCGCCATGATGCCGAGGCGCGACAGCTCCGAGCCGTTCTCCGGCCCGATCCGCAGCGAGGTGCCGCGCAGGTCGATGATGCCGAAATAGTTGCCGCCCCACACCACGTCCGCCTTGAGCGGTCCGACGCCCGGCAGGTCGAAGGCGACGTCCTGCGCCGCCACATAGGCGGGCACGTTCTCGAAGCGGGTCCACAGCACCTCGTCGCCCTCGCTGGCGACTTCCGCCTGCACGAGGCCGGCGGTGGTCTCGAAGCGGATGCGGGTGATGCCATCGTCGGAGCGCCGCACCATGCCGTGCGCCACCATGGCCATGGCGACGGCGATCGTGCCGTGGCCGCACATGTGGGAGTACTGCGTGCCGTCGATGTAGATCAGGCCGGCATCGTAGTCGGGCGAGGAGGGCGGGGTGAGGAACACGCCGAACATGTCGCGGTGGCCGCGCGGCTCGCGCATCAGCGAGGTGCGCACCCAGTCGTAGTTCGCTTCCAGGAAGGCGCGCTTCTCGAGGATCGACGACCCGGCCGGGTAGGGAATGCCGCTATGGATGATGCAGAGCGGTTCACCCTCGGTATGCGTGTAGATGACGTCGAAACTATCCTGCTTGCGCATCGTGAAGGCTCCGTTGGAATTACGACCGATGGCGCTCGGACAGCATGTCGAGGCCCATCAGCAGATCGAGGAGGATGATGACGAGTGCGGCGGCGACGATCGTGATCGCGGACACGGCCGCGATGGTCGGGTCGATCGTGTACTGCACGTAGTTGAACATCTTCACCGGGATGGTGTTGAGGGTGGCCGTCGTGTTGAAGATCGACAGCTCCACGTTGATCCAGGACGAGATGAAGGCGAGCAGCCCGCCCGAGACGATGCCGCCGCGGATCTGCGGCAGGACCACCAGGAAGAAGGTGGTCACCGGGTTGGCGCCGAGGTCCATCGAGGCTTCCTCGAGCGCGCGCTGCTCCGGGGTGAGCAGGGGCAGCACCGAGCGCAGCACGAAGGGCATGACGATGACGACGTGCCCGACCAGCAGCGCCTCGAAGGAACGCGCCATGCCGATCGCCGAGCCGAACTGCAGCAGCGCCGCGCCGAGCACGACATAGGGCAGCACCAGCGGCGACAGGAACAGCGAGGAGACCAGCGCCCGGCCGGCGAAGGCATAGCGGGCCAGCGCGAGGCTCGCCGGCACCGCGAGGACGACCGACACCGCGGTCGCCGCCAGGGCGAGCAGGGTCGAGGTGACGAAGGCGGACACGTAGGACGGGTCGTCGAGCAGCACGCCGAACCATTTGAGGGTCAGCCCCTCGGGCGGGAAGGCGAGGTAGCTCGTCTGCGTCAGCGAGGTGCCGGTGATGACCACCAGCGGCAGGACCAGATAGGCGAGCGCCGCCAGCGCCACGATGCGGATGAGGAGCCGCGCGATCATGCCGCCCTCCGTCCGGCATCGCCGATGCGGCCGGCGATGCCGACGAGCACCAGCGTCAGCACCAAAAGGGTGATGCTCAGCGCCGCGCCGTAGTGGAAGTCGAACACCGAGGAATATTGCTGGAAGATCAGCATGGAGAAGACGGTGATCTGCCCGCCCGACAGCAGCGCCGGCGTCACATAGGCGCTCACGGCCAGCGCGAACACGATGATGGCGCCGGACACCGCGCCCGGCAGGCAGAGCGGCAGGGTGACGAACCAGAAGGTGCGCGCCGGGCCAACGCCGAGATCGGCCGAGGCTTCCTCATAGGAGCTGTCGATCGTCGCCAGCGCGTTGCCGACCGCCAGCACCACGAAGGGCACGAGGATGTAGACGAGGCCGATCAGGATGCCGGTCTCGGTGCCGAGGAAGCGGATCGGGCGCTCGGTCAGGCCGAGCGTCATCAGCGCCTGGTTGACGAGGCCGGTCCGGCCCAGCAGCACCATCCAGCCGAAGGAGCGCACGATGTTGGAGGTGAAGAGCGGCACGATGACGAGGATCACGCAGATCCGCCGCCAGGTCCGCCAGCGCACGATCCGCACCAGGTACCAGGCGAGCGGGAAGCCCACGAGCATGCAGATCAGCGTCGTCATCAGCGCGATGCGGAACGTCACCCACAGCACGTCCCAGTGATACTCGTCGAGGAGGATGCGGGCGTAATGGGCGAAGGTGATCGTGTCGCCGTCCGTGGTCACGCTCGAGATCGCCACCACCGCCATCGGCGCCACGAAGAAGGCGGCGAAAAAGGCGAGCGGCGCGAAGAGCAGCAGCGCCAGGGCGGTTCGCGAGGCGGCCATGGCCCTAGCCCGCGATGAAATGGAGGCCGGCGGGGCGCAGCCCCACCGTGACCGTGGCGCCGGGCTCGAGATCGGCGCCGGACATGCCGAGCCGCGCCACCTTCAGCACGAGGTCGCCGCAGCGCACGAACACCGTGGTGACCGAGCCGATGGCCACCACATCCTCGACCACGCCGGTCGCGGTGGCGAGGTCCGGCGCGGCGGCGCCCTCGACGAGAACCACGTCCTCCGGCCGCACCATGGCGCAGCTCGTGCCCTCCGGCACAGCCAGCTCCAGCCCGGCGAAGGCGAGCCGGGCGCGGCCGGGGCCTGCGGGCGTCGCCGGAATGAGGTTGGGCTCGCCGACGAACTCGGCGACGAAGCGGGTCGCCGGCGCGCGGTAGATGTCGGCCGGCGCGCCGACCTGCTCGATGCGTCCGGCATGCATCACCACGATCCGGTCGGCCATCGCCATGGCCTCCTCCTGATCGTGGGTGACGAAGATGAAGGCGATGCCGAGCTTCTCCTGGATGTGCTTGAGCTCGATCTGCATGCGCCGGCGCAGCTTCAGGTCGAGCGCGGAGAGCGGCTCGTCGAGCAGCAGAAGCTTCGGCCGGTTGACGATGGCGCGGGCCAGCGCCACGCGCTGCTGCTGGCCGCCGGACAGCGCACGCGGCAGGCGCGCGCCCATCTCGCCGAGGCCCACCAGCGCCAGCGCCTCGCGCGCCCGCTCCTGCGCCTCGCGCCGCGAGGCACCCGCGCGACGCGGCCCGTAGGCGACGTTGTCGGCGACGCTCATATGCGGAAACAGTGCGTAGCTCTGGAACACCGTGTTGAGCGGGCGGCGATAGGGCGGGGCGGCGGTGATGTCCTCGCCCTCGATGCGGATACGCCCGCTCTCGGGGATCAGGAAGCCGGCGATGCAGCGCAGAAGCGTGGTCTTGCCGCAACCGCTCGGCCCGAGCAGGGCGACGAACTCGCCCGCGCTGACGCCGAGCTCCACATCCCGCAGCGCCTGATGGCCGGCGAAATGCTTGGAGACCGCTTCAAGGGAAAGGAGTGGCTGCACGTGTCGGTCCCGGATTCGGAGCCGGCCGGCCACCTGATGGCGACCGACCGGCGGGTTGGAGGGTCAGGCCTGCTGGCCGCGGCTCACTTGTGAGCGATTTCGCGGTTCCAGGTGTCGACCAGCTCTGCGCGCTTGGCGTTCACCTCGGTCCAGTTCAGCAGGTAGAGATTATCCACCGAGCCCTTCTCGCCCCAGGGCAGCTTGCGGGCGGTCTCGGCGGAGACCGTGACGCCCTTCACCGACGGGCCGAGGAAGAGCTTCTCGGCGAGGCACTTGGAGGCTTCCGGGGTGAGGGCGGTGTCGATGAACTTCTGCGCCATCTCCTTGTGCGGCGCGTTCTTCACCAGATGCAGGCGCGCATCGGTCGCCCACACGCCTTCCTTCGGGACGGTGAAGCCGATCGGCAGCCCCTTGGCCATCAGGTCGAAGGCGCCGACGTTGAAGTGCGCGCCGATCACCACCTCGCCGCTCTGGAAGGCGTTGGACGCCGCTCCCGAGGAATCGAAGAACAGCGCGGCCTTGAGCTCCTTGATCCTGGCGAAGACCGGGGCGAAGTCGCCGGCCGGGGCGTTCAGGATCTTGTGCAGGAAGAACAGGAACGGCACGCCGGAGGAGTTGGCCGGCGAGGGGATCGTCACCGCGTCGGCATATTCGGGCTTCCACAGGTCGTTCCAGGAGGCCGGCGGCTCCTTGATCTCCTTGGTGTTGTAGGTCAGGCCGAGCGAGTAGTAGCCGGTGCCGACGGCATAGATGCCGTTGTCGTTCTTGTAGATCGCCTGCGGCAGGGTGTTGGCGAGGTTCGGCACGCCGGCCTCGGTCAGCGGCTCCAGCACGCCATCCGCCTCGGCGAGCTCGCTGACGCCGCCATCCATCCAGGCGACGTCGAGGGTCGGCGCGTCCTTCTGCTGCTGCAGCTTGGCGAGGGTGACGGTGGAGGTGCCGACCTCCGGCACCACCGTGACGCCGGTCGCCTTGGTGAAGGGATCGGCTACGCAGGACTTGAAGGCGTCGCCCCAGTTGCCGCCGTACCAGGCGACGTGCAGCGCGTCCTGGGCCGAAGCCGGCGCGATCGTGGCGGCCAGCGCGAGCGCGGACGCGGTAACGAGACCATGCATGCGTGCCATGTTGTTTTCTCCCCTCCATGTACAGGCGACCGGATAATTGTCCCCTGAAGCAGCGGCGGCTTGCAGTATCAGGCCAGAAACTTTGATATGGGCGACATGCTGCAGCCCCCACCTTACCCGAGCGTCCCTGCCGAGAGGCCCGGCTTCCGGCCCGGTCCGGCGCGCGTCTCGCCGTTGCGCGTGGGCTTCGTGCTGCTCGACCAGTTCACGCTCGCCGCCTTTGGCGGGCTGATCGACGCGCTGCGCCTCGCCGCCGACCATGGCGGGCGGAGCCGGCAGATCCATGCCTCGTGGAAGGTGATGAGCCTCGACAGCACGCCGCGCCGGGCGAGCTGCGGGGTGGTGATCTCCGACAGTTCGCCGCTGCTCGATCCCGCGCAGTTCGACTATGTCGCGGTGTGCGGGGGCAACGACTATCTCAACGAGCGCCAGCCCGCCGCGCTGCTCGACTATCTGCGGCTCGCCGCCGCGCGCAAGGTGCGGCTCATCGGCGTGTGCACGGGCACCTTCGCCATCGCGCAGGCCGGCCTCGCGCAGAAGCGCACGGTCTGCGTGCACTGGAACGTGCTCGAGGCGTTTCATGCCCAGTTCCCCACGCTCGACGCGGTCACCGACAAGCTCTTCGTCGACGAGGGCGACCTTCTCTCCTGCGCCGGCTCCACCGCCGCGATCGACCTCGGCCTCTATCTGATCTCGCGCCATTGCGGGTCGGCCAAGGCCAACCAGGCGGTGCGCCACATGATGCTGCAGGGCATGCGTCCCTCCTCGCTGCCGCAGCCGCATTTCTTCGCGGACCTGTCGGGCGTGGCGGATTCGCGGGTGCATCAGGCGGTCCATTTCATGGAGCAGCGGCTGGACGATCCGCCTTCGATGGAAGCCGTCGCCCGCTATGTCGGCTGTTCCGCGCGCCAGCTCGAACGGGCCTTCAGCGCCGCCCTCGGCGCTTCGCCGGCCTCGTTCCAGCGCCAGCTCCGCAAGGACTATGCCTGCTGGATGCTGGAGAACAGCCCGCGCTCGATCACCGAGATCGCCTTCGACTGCGGCTTTTCCGACGCGGCGCACTTCTCGCGCGAGTTCCGCAACGCGTTCGGCCTTTCGCCGCGCCAGTACCGGGCGAGATGCGTCGTTTCGCGCGGCGCGCCCGCACCCTTGCCGGCCTGACGCGGCCGGGTCAGTGGCGCGGGGCGGCGCCGTTGACGAACAGCCGGATGCACTCGCTGACATAGGCCCGCCGCGCGGCGCTGCCGGGCCACTCCACCGGACCCGTGCGGGCCGGCATGGTCGCTCCGGCCACCAGGTCCATCAGCATGCGCGCGGCGCCGTGCGCGTCGGGTACCCGGAGGCGGCCGAGCTCGACCTCGCGGGCGATCCAGTCCTCCAGCAGGCCCAGCGCCACGTCCCGCCCGTGCAGGCGCACGATCTGGTCGAGCTCGGGGTTCTGCGCCGCCTCGATGAACAATAGCTTGAGGAAGGCGAACCGCTCGCGGTCGTGCTCGTCCTCCACCTCGTTCACGAAGATGCGCTCCAGCGCCTCGATCGGCGACAGGTCGTCATAGTCGCCGGGCAGGGCGATCAACTGCCGGCGATGGGTGTCGATGATGGCAGCGACCAGCGCCCCCTTGTTGGGGAACAGCCGGTAGAGCGTGCGCTTCGAGATGTGGCAGCGCGCCGCGACCGCATCGGTGGTGAGCTGCGCATAGCCCAGCTCGCGAAACATGGCGTAGGCCATGGCCACGATTCCGGCGCGGCGCTCCTCGTCCGGCGCCTGCTTCGGACGCCCGCGCCTGCGCGGCGAAGCGTCCCGGCTGTGAGCCAGTTCGTCCAGCATGATCTGCCCCCCGAGGCCTGCCTGCCTCTTGCGGACAATTGACAGAGCCCGCGATGGAAGAATATGGGTACTGATAGTATCAATATTTGGATCAAACGCGCAAATGTCCACCCCCAGGATGCGGCCGGCCCTCGCGGCGGCCGCCTGCCTCGCATTTCTTGTCCTTGGCGGGTGTGACGGCCGGGAGACTTCGGGCCAGCAGCAGGGCGGGGGGCAGCAGCGCCCGCAGGTCGGCGTCGTGACGGTGCATCCCCAGTCGGTCGCGATCACCGCCGAGCTGCCGGGCCGCACCACGGCCTCGCTGGTCGCCGAGGTGCGCCCGCAGGTCGCGGGCATCATCAAGGAGCGGCTCTTCCAGGAAGGCAGCGAGGTCAAGGCCGGAGATCCGCTCTACCAGATCGATCCGGCGAGCTATCAGGCCTCCTATGACAGCGCGGTCGCGAGCCTGCAGAAGGCGGAGGCGCTGGTTCCCAGCGCGCAGTCCAAGGTCGACCGCTACCAGAACCTGATCAAGCAGAACGCGGTCAGCAAGCAGGACTATGACGACGCCGTCGCCTCGCTCGCCCAGGCCAAGGCGGACGTCGCGGTCAACAAGGCCGCCGTCGACACCGCGCGCATCAATCTCGACTTCACCCGCATCACCGCACCCATCAGCGGGCGCATCGACAAATCCTCGCTCACGCCGGGAGCGCTGGTCACGGCGAGCCAGGACACGGCGCTGACCACCATCCGCACGCTCGATCCGATCAATGTGGACGTCACCCAGTCGAGCACCAACCTTCTGAACCTGCGCCAGGCGATCCGCGACGGGCGCATCAAGATCAGCGGCGACAACGTGCAGGTGCGCCTGAAGCTCGACAACGGCACGCTCTATCCCCATGCGGGGACGCTGGAATTCTCCTCCGCCAATGTCGACGAGACCACCGGCACCTATCTAGTCCGCGCCCGGTTTCCCAATCCCGACCGCCTGCTGCTGCCCGGCATGTATGTGCACGCCATCGTCGAGGAAGGCGTCGCGCCCAACAGCTTCCTGGTGCCGCAGCGCGGTGTGACCCGCAACACCAAGGGCGAGCCGGTCGCGCTCGTCGTCGACGCCGACGACAAGGTCGAGCAGCGCGTGCTCACCATCAGCCGCAATGTGGGCAACAGCTGGCTGGTGGAGAGCGGCGTCGCCGACGGCGACCGCGTCATCGTCGAGGGCAGCCAGTTCGCCAAGCCGGGGCTGCAGGTCACGCCGGTCAGCGTGGTGGTGGACGACACGACGGGCGAAGTCAGCGATCGAGGCCAGCGTTCGACGGCCGCGCCGGCGAAGAAGGACGAGGCGGCGAAGAAGGAGGCGGCAGGCGGGGGCGCCACGGCCGACGGGGCCGCCGGCACGTCGACCTCGGCCGAGAACTGAGGTCGCCATGTCCCGGTTCTTCATCGACCGCCCGGTCTTCGCCTGGGTCATCGCCATCCTGATCATGCTGGGCGGCCTTCTGGCGCTGCGCAGCCTGCCGATCGCTCAATACCCGCAGATCGCGCCGACCACGGTCAGCATCACCGCGTCCTATCCGGGTGCTGACGCCCAGACGGTCGAGAACTCGGTGACCAAGATCATCGAGCAGGGCATGACCGGCATCGACAATCTCGACTACATGTCGGCCACCTCGACCTCCACCGGCGAGGCCAGCCTCACGCTCACCTTCACCAGCGCCGCCGATCCCGACGTCGCGCAGATGCAGGTGCAGAACAAGCTGCAGCTCGTCACCTCGCAGCTTCCAACCATCGTCCAGACCAGCGGCATCGAGGTCAACAAGGCTTCCGACGGCTTCCTGATGGTGATCGGCTTCGTGTCGTCCGACGGCAAGATGTCCTCGGTCGATCTCGCCGATTACGTCAATTCCACGCTGAACGACACGCTCAAGCGGGTCGAGGGCGTCGGCTCGACCCGGCTGTTCGGCGCCGGCTACGCGATGCGCATCTGGCTCGACCCGGACAAGCTGGCCAAGTACCAGCTCATGCCCGGCGACGTCGCCACGGCGATCGAGGCGCAGAACACGCAGGTCTCCGCCGGCCAGCTCGGCGGGCTGCCGCAGCGCAGGGGCCAGGAGCTCAACGCCACCGTAACCGCGCGCAGCCGCCTGCAGACCGCCGAGCAGTTCCGCAACATCATCCTCAAGAGCACGACCGACGGCTCGCTGGTGCGGCTGAACGACGTCGCGACCGTGGAACTCGGCGCGGAGAGCTACACCACATCCTCGCACTACAACGGCAAGCCGGCAGCGGGCCTCGCCATCAACCTCGCGACCGGCGCCAATGCGATATCGACCGCCGAGGCGGTGAAGTCGACCATCCAGCGCCTCTCCGGCACGTTCCCGGAGGGGGTGGAGGTCGTCTATCCCTACGACACGACGCCCTTCGTGGTGCTCTCCATCGAGGAGGTGGTGCGCACCCTGTTCGAGGCGATCGCGCTGGTCTTCGTGGTGATGTTCGTGTTCCTGCAGAACATCCGCGCCACGCTGATCCCGACCATCGCGGTCCCCGTCGTGCTGCTCGGCACGTTCGGCGTGCTCGCCGCGCTCGGCTACTCGATCAACACCCTCACCATGTTCGCCATGGTGCTCGCCATCGGCCTGCTGGTCGATGACGCCATCGTCGTGGTCGAGAACGTCGAGCGCGTGATGGAGGAGGAGGGCCTCCCGCCGAAGGAGGCGACGCGCAAGTCGATGGACGAGATCACCGGCGCGCTGGTCGGCATCGCCACCGTGCTGTCGGCGGTGTTCGTGCCGATGGCGTTCTTCGGCGGCTCGGTCGGGGTGATCTACCGCCAGTTCTCGGTGACCATCGTCACCGCCATGGTGCTGTCGGTGCTGGTGGCGCTGATCCTCACCCCGGCGCTCTGTGCCTCGATCCTTCGCGCGCCCAGGCACGGCAGCGAGAAGCGCGGCATCTTCGGCGCCTTCAACCGCGGCTTCGAACGCGGAACCGGCGCCTATCGCCGCGGGACGGCGGGGATCCTCGCCCGTTCGGGGCGCTTCCTCGTCGTCTTCCTCGCCATCACGATCGCCATGGGGTGGATGTTCAGCAAGCTTCCCTCGTCCTTCCTGCCGCAGGAGGACCAGGGCATCCTGCTCACCAGCGTGCAACTCCCCGTCGGCGCCACCGCCGACCGCACCCAGAAGGTGCTCGACCAAGTCACGCGACATTATCTGGAGGACGAGAAGGACGCGGTCGAGGGCATCATGACCGTCGCCGGCTTCGGCTTCGGCGGGCAGGGACAGAATGTCGGCATCGCCTTCGCACGCCTGCGCCCCTTCGACGAGCGCAAGTCCGCCAATCTCTCGGCCACCGCCGTGGCCGGCCGGGCGATGGCCGCCTTCTCCAGGATCCGCGACGCCCAGGTGTTCGCCCTCGCGCCGCCCGCCATCCAGGGCATGGGCAACACCAACGGCTTCAGCTTCTACCTTCAGGACATCAACGGCGCCGGCCACGAGAAGCTGATCGCCACGCGCGACGCACTGCTCGCCAAGGCGGCATCCGATTCGCGCCTCGCCAATACCCGCCCGAACGGGCAGGAGGACGAGCCGCAATTCGTCATCGACATCGACCAGGAGAAGGCGAGCGCGCTCGGCGTGTCGCTCTCCGACATCAACGACACGCTGTCGATCGCCTGGGGCAGCGAATACGTCAACGACTTCATCGACCGCGGGCGGGTGAAGAAGGTCTACCTCCAGTCCGCCGCCGATTTCCGCATGCAGCCGGCCGACCTCGGCAAGTGGCATGTGCGCAACTCGGCCGGCGACATGGTGCCGTTCTCCTCCTTTGCCTCGAGCCGCTGGACCTACGGCTCGCCGCGGCTGGAGCGGTTCAACGGCTCCTCGGCGGTGGAGATCCAGGGGCAGGCGGCGCAGGGCGTGAGCTCGGGCGACGCGATGGACGCGATCGACGAGATCGTCGCCGCGCTACCGGCCGGCTACGGCCATGAATGGACTGGCCTGTCGAACCAGGAGCGGCTGTCGTCCAACCAAGCGACAGCGCTCTACGCGATCTCGGTGCTGGTCGTGTTCCTGTGCCTCGCGGCGCTGTATGAGAGCTGGTCGATCCCGTTCGCGGTGATGCTCTCGGTACCGATCGGCATCTTCGGGGCGCTGCTCGCCGCCCATCTCTTCGGCCAGACCAACGACGTCTACTTCAAGGTCGGCCTGCTCACCACGATCGGCCTGGCGGCGAAGAACGCGATCCTGATCGTCGAGTTCGCCATCGAGCGCCAAGCCCATGGCCTCGGGCTGGTCGAGGCCACGCTCGACGCCGCGCGCCAGCGCCTGCGCCCGATCCTGATGACCTCCTTCGCCTTCATTCTCGGCGTGACGCCGCTCGCCATCGCCAGCGGGGCGGGCTCGGGGGCGCAGAACGCCATCGGCATCGGCGTGATGGGCGGCATGATCGCGGCGACGGTGCTCGGCATCTTCTTCGTGCCGCTGCTGTTCGTCGCCGTCAGCCGCGTGTTCCGCAAGAAGGCCGACCGGACCGGGCCCGAAGGGCAGGGCCTTGTTCCCCCGCATCCCCCCGCGACCGACGCAACGCCGGAGCCGCCCCGTTGAACCGATCCGCCCTCATTCCATCCCACTGCACAGGTGCGCTCATGGGGATTCCGCCTCGCCCGCCCGCCCAGGACGGGTGGCGCCTTCCGGCGCCCCGCCTCGTCGCGCTTCTGTTCCTCGCCAGCCTGCTCGGCGGCTGCGCCGTGGGGCCGGACTACCAGGCGCCGTCCTTGCAGTTCCCGGCGAAATGGGGATCTGCCCATCCCACGGTCAGCGCCAACGGGACCGAGCCGGACAATCTTCCCCCCGATCTCGCGCGCTGGTGGGAGCGGCTGAACGACAAGACGCTCGACGGCCTCATCGAGCGGGCCGTGGCCGGCAATCTCGACGTGGCGACCGCCAAGGCGCGGGTGCGCGAGGCGCGGGCGACGCGCCGGCAGGCTCTCGCGGCGCTGGCGCCGGTGGTGACCGGGGACGGCTCCTATACGCGCGCCGACAATGGCAGCAACGTTTCGGCGCAGAGCGGCGACATCACCGTCTCCGGTCCGTTCGATTCCTTCGATCTCGGGCTCGACGCGAGCTGGGAGCTGGACCTGTTCGGCGCCAACCGCCGCAGCGCCGAGGCGGCGACCTACGGCCTCGACGCGGCCGAGGAGAACCTGCGCAACACGCTGCTGGTGCTGATCGGCGACGTCGCGACCTATTATGTCGAGGCGCGCGGCTATCAGGCGCGGATCGCGCTGGCCCAGCGCACCGCCGCCTCCCAGCGCGAGACCGCGGCGCTGACGCGTACCAAGCTGGAGGCAGGCACGGCGACGGCGCTGGACGTCGCCAACGCCGAGGGCCAGGCCGCGAGCACCGAGGCCGATATCCCCGGGTTGCAATCGTCCTATCAGCAGACCCTGCACCAGCTCGCCATCCTGCTCGGCCAGCCGCCGTCCTCGCTGAACGACCTGATGAAGCGCAGCCGGCCGATCCCGAAGCCGCGCCTGCCGATCCCGAAGAGCGTGCCGGCGAACGTGCTGCTCGCGCGGCCAGACGTGCGGCTCGCCGAGCGCCAGCTCGCGCAGTACACGGCCAAGGTCGGCCAGGCCGAGGCGGCGCGCTATCCCGATGTGAGCCTCGTCGGCGACGTCTCGACCTCGGCGACCAATGTCGGCGATCTCGGCAAGAACTCCACCATCAGCTGGAGCTTCGGCCCAAGCCTCAGCGTCCCGATCTTCAATGCCGGCCAACTCAAGGCCGCGGTGGAATACGCACAGGCCGAGCGCGACGAATATTTCATCGCCTATCGCTCCGCGGTGCTGACGGCATTGCAGGACGTGGAGAACGCCAGCGTCGCCCTGCAGCATGAGCGCCGCAAGAGCCGCAGCCTCGCGACCTCGGCGACCTCCTACCGCAAGGCCGCCTCGCTCGCGCGCGCCCTCTACCAGTCGGGCTCCAGCAGCTTCCTCGACGTGCTCGACGCCGAGCGCTCGCTTTACTCGGCGGAGGATTCCTATCTCCAGAGCGAGGTCGCGATCACGACCGACTACGTGTCGCTCAACAAGGCGCTGGGCGGGGGATGGACCGGCTATGTCGACACCCGCACGCCGGAGGTGACCGACGAGATGGCGCCGCATTTCGTGCGGGCCGACTGGGCGAAGGAGTTCGTCCAGTCCGACGGCGCCCCCTGATCCCGGCGGCGGATGGCGCCTTCAGCGGGGCGCGGGCGCTAGCTCAGCCCTCGTGCGGCGGGTTCTCGCCGCCGAAGCCGAAATGCTGGTCGAGCTCGTCGCTGACCAGCAGCTCCCGGCCGTTGGGCGGGATCCGGAACTCCTGATAGTAGAGCGGCGCGCCGTGGCTCCATGTCAGCGCCGTGAGGATGAGGCTCGCCGGCTCGCGCTCCCTGACGGCGTAGCGCAGCTTGTGGACGACGCGGGTCACCGGCAGGTGGCACTTGCTGGCGATGAGATGCTTCAGGTTCTCGCCGTCGAGCTGCGCCATATGGCCGAGCCTTAGCGCCGACAGCCGGTTGGCGTCGCCCCAGAAGCGGCTGTCCACCGAGAACTCGCCGGCCACGTCGAAATTGCGCTCGATATAGAGATAGCCGCCCGCCGCCGGGCCGAGATGCTTGGTCCACGGGCCGACCTCGTTCGTCACCAGCCGGCGCCGCGTGGTGGGCGACACCGGCAGCACGGTCTTGCCGTCGTCGCTCAGGAAACGGCAGTGCCAGGGCTGGCGGATCTGCGTGCGCTCGGTGACGAAGCTGCCGACCTTCGGGGCGCGGGTGAGGTAGCCTTCCTCCACCAGGCTGCGCAGCGAGCGCTGCACCGTGCCGAGGCTCAGCCCGCTCAGCGTGGCGAGCTCGCGCTCGGTCGGCAGGCGGGCGCCGGCGGGCAGGCTGCCGCCCAGGATCATGGTGCGCAGGCACTCGGTGAACACAGCATATTTGGCCCTTCCCGAGACGTCGCGGTGAGCGAGGTCGCGGATCGCTTCGAGCGGAAGGCTATGTTCGGCGGTGGAAACAGGCATTGTCACGGCGTCCGCATTGCTATATAGCATTGTAGCATTATAAATAGAATAATGAGGAGCGAACGCCAATGCCCGCCGCCTCGAACGTCCTCATCATTATGTCGGACGAGCACAATAAGGCGATCGCCGGGTGCTATGGTAACCGGGTTGTCGCGACGCCGAACATCGACGCGCTCGCGGCCCGGGGAACGCTCTTCGAGGCCGCCTATACCAACTGCCCGGTCTGCGTGCCGGCGCGCGCTTCCTTCGCCTGCGGGCGCTACGTCCACGACATCGGGCACTGGGACAACGCCGATCCCTATGACGGCACGCGGCCGAGCTGGCATCACATTCTTCGCGCCGGCGGCCATGAGGTGAGCTCGATCGGCAAGCTGCATTTCCGCAGCGCCGCCGACGATTACGGTTTCACGCAGAGCCTCATTCCCATGCATGTGGTCGAAGAGAAGGGCGACCTTCTCGGCCTGGTGCGCGACGAGCTGCCCAAGCGCAAGGGCTCGTGGAAGATGGCCCGGCTCGCGGGGCCGGGGGAGTCGAGCTACACCTTCTACGACCGCGACATCGCCGCCCGCGCCCAGACCTGGCTGCGCGAGGCGGCGGCCCGCCCTCACGAGAAGCCCTGGGTGCTGTTCGTCTCTTTCGTGGCGCCGCATTTCCCGCTCACCGCGCCGCCCGAGCACTATTACCGCTACTACGACGATCCCAACCTCGAATGGCCCAAGCTCTACGAGGAAGAGGCCCGTCCGGCCCATCCCTATCTGCGCGAATATGCCGAATGCTTCGCCTATGACGAGCATTTCGCCTCGCGCGACGACGTCCGCCGCGCGCTCGCCGGCTATTACGGGCTGGTCGGCTTTCTCGACGAGAACATCGGCAAGCTGCTGAAAATGCTCGAGGCGACCGGCCTGTCGGAGACCACCCGCGTCGTCTACGTGTCCGACCATGGCGACAATCTCGGCGCGCGCGGCCTCTGGGGCAAGTCGACCATGTATGAGGAGGCGGTCTCGGTGCCGCTGATCGCGGCGGGGCCTGGCCTCGGTGCCGGGGAGGGGGTGAAGGCGCCGGTGTCTCTCGTCGACCTCTCGGCGAGTATCCTGTCGTGGGCCGGCGAGGACCGGCCGGCCGACTGGCCGGGCGAGGATCTCGCGCAGGTGGCGCGGGAGCGGTCCGAGGGGCGGGTCGCCTTCGCCGAGTATCACGGCATGGGCTCGAAGGCCGGCTTCTACATGCTGCGCGACGGCCGGTACAAATATGTCCACTACGTCGATCATCCCGCGCAGCTGTTCGACCTCGAGGCCGACCCTCAGGAACTGAACGACCTTGCGGGCGACCCCGCCCATTCGCACGTGCTCGGGCGGCTGCGCGCCGAGCTCTACGCCATCTGCGATCCCGACGATACCGACCTGCGCGCCAAGGCGCGCCAGGGCGAACAACTCCGCCTCGCCGGCGGACGCGAGGCCGTCATCGCACGGGGAGATCTCGGCTTTTCGCCACCGCCAGGGTTCTCGCCAGACTTCAACCTGTGAGGCCCCCACGAAGAGGGGCATTTCAGATCCGGGAGGAAAATCAATGAAATCGACCGTCAAGCTCGCCGTCGCACTCGCGGCGACGCTCTTCGTCACGCCTGCGCTCGCGCAGGACAAGATCACGCTCAGCCTCGCCACCTGGGGCGCGTCCTCGCATCCGCAGGTGAAGACCTACGCCAAGGTATTCATGGACGAGGTCGTGAAGCGCACCAACGGCAAGGTCGAATGGAAGTACTTTCCGGACGACACGATGGTGAAGCAGGCCTTCGTGCCGAGCGCCATTCCCGGCGGCCAGGTGGACATCTCGCTCACCACGCTCGACAACTGGGTCGGCCGCGTCCCGCAGGTCGCCATCACGGCGAGCCCGCTCTGGACGCTGACCATGGACCAGGCGCAGGCCGAGCTGCAGCCCGGCAAGCCGCTGTTCCAGCATTTCGAGCAGCTGCTCGCCAAGCAGAACACCAAGCTGCTGTCGCTGTTCGACATCGGCGCGCCGGCGCTGTTCTCCAAGTTCGACGCCCGCGATCCCGCTTCCCTCAAGGGCCACACGCTGCGCGCCTATTCGAAGGGTGCCTCGCAGAGCCTGCAGGCGCTCGGCGCCGCGCCCGTGACCATGGGCGTCGCCGACGTCTATTCCGCGCTCCAGCGCGGCGCGATCGACGGCGCGCTCGGCGGCCTGCAGGGCGCTTATGGCCTCAAGCACTACGAGGTCACGCAATACGCGCTCGGCACCGGCGGCGTGCTCGGCGCGCTGATCAACGGCTATGTGATGAACCGCCGCTCCTTCGAGCGCCTGCCGGACGACGTCAAGAAGGCGGTGCTGGAATCCACCCAGGTCGCGCTCGACGTCACCAACAAGGAGCTCGCCGAGAGCTACCAGCGCTATCTCGACGATACCCGCAAGCACGGCCTCGAGGTTTCCGAGCTGAAGCCCGGCACGCCGGAGCGGGCCGCCTGGGAGGCGGCGCTCAAGGACTATCGCGAGAAGATCAAGGGCGAGTTCCCGGCGGACACGGTGTCTCTCGTCACCTCCGTTCACTGATCCCGGCAAATCCGAAGAGGTGGAGCTGGACCGATGATCAGCCGACTACTCGATATCGTTGCGCGCGTCTTGACGACGGCGAGCGCCACGATCGTCGCCATCCTCGCAGTGCCGGTCGCCTATGACGCGATCAGCCGGTCGCTGCGCCATCCGAGCGTGTGGGTCTTCGACGTCTCGCTCTACCTGATGATCGCCGCGGCGTTCCTGGGCAATGCCTATGCGCTTCGCTGCGGCTCCCATTTCCGCATGATGATGTTCGTCGACATGGCGGGGCCGAAGGTGCGGCACTGGGCGGACCGTTTCGCCTTCCTCGTCACGTTCCTGTTCGCGCTTGCGATGGCGTGGCTGTCGGCGGGCTACGTCGCCGAGAACTACGAGATGGGCTTTACCTCCGGCACGCTGTTCGACGCGCCGCTGTGGATCGCCCAGCTCGCCATGCCGCTCGGCGGGCTGTCGCTGGCGGTGGAGGCACTGCGCCGCCTCCTCCTCGACGACTATCCCGACGTGCTCGAGGGCTGATGATGACAAGCGGAATCGCCATCACACTCCTCTTCCTGCTGCTCATGGTCGCCAGCCTGCCGGTCTTCGTGGCCATGGCCGTGGCGGGCTTCCTCGGCTTCGTGCTGTCCAAGGGTCTCGACGGGGCGCTCTACGGCTTCACCGAGACGGTCTGGCAGGCCACCCACGTCTACGAGCTCATCGCCATCCCCCTGTTCATCCTGACCGGGACGGTGATGCAGCAGAGCGGCGCGGGCCGCGACCTCTTCGCGGTGGTCAACGCCTTCGCCGGCCGGCTGCGCAACGCCACCGGCATCGCCACCATCATGGCCTGCGGCATCTTCGCCGCCATCTGCGGCTCCTCCATCGCCACCGCGGCCACGGTCGGCCTCGTCGCCGTGCCGGCGCTGCGCGAGCAGGGCTATGGCGAGGCGAGGGCGGGCGGCTTCGTCGCCGCGGGCGGCACGCTCGGCATCCTGATCCCGCCCTCCATTCCCCTCATCCTCTACGGCATCATCACCGACACCTCGATCGGCCAGCTCTTCATTGCCGGCATCGTGCCGGGAATCCTGATGATGGCGGCCTTCACCGGCTATGCGCTGTGGTCGCGGCCGGAGGTGGTCGCCGCCGCGGGCGACGGCAGCGAACGCTGGCCGCTGCTGCGGGGCAGCATCGGCGTGCTGCTGCTGCCGCCGGTCATCATCGGCGCCATCTATCTCGGCCTGTTCACGCCGACCGAGGTGGGCGCGCTGGCGGTGGTCTATGTCGTCGGGCTCGGCCTGCTGCAGCGGCGCCTCGACGTCGGAAAGCTGGTGGCCGCGGTGCTGGCCGCGACCCGCACCACGGTCATGCTGATGATGCTGATCGTGTTCGGGCAGTACTTCGCCCACTACCTGA
Source organism: Ancylobacter mangrovi (assembly GCF_024752335.1). Classification (NCBI taxonomy): domain Bacteria; kingdom Pseudomonadati; phylum Pseudomonadota; class Alphaproteobacteria; order Hyphomicrobiales; family Xanthobacteraceae; genus Ancylobacter; species Ancylobacter mangrovi. The sequence continues at coordinate 826,608 of NZ_JANTHY010000001.1, forward strand.
CCTACGAGCAGGTGCCGCAGATCATCGCCCAGAGCATCACCCAGGTTCCGGGCGGCTCGCTGGTGACGATCACGCTGATCGTCCTCGTCTACCTGCTGCTCGGCATGTTCCTCGAATCCGCAGCCATGCTGCTGATCTCGGTGCCGATCTTCTTTCCGGTCGCGGCGACGATCGGCATGGACCCGCTGACCTTCGGCATCTTCGCCATCATGGCGATGGAGATCGCGCAGATCTCGCCGCCGGTCGGCATCAACCTCTTCACCATCCACGGCATCAGCCGGATTCCGCTGGAAAGGCTCGCGCGCGGGGTGCTGCCCTTCATCGGCATCCAGATCGCCTTCCTCTACCTGATTTTCTTTTTGCCCCAGATAATCCTCTGGCTTCCAGGACAGATGAAATGAAGCTCAACGAAGAAGAACGCGCCCTGCTTGCAGGCGAGGGCGGCCGTGCCCGCCAGTGGGCGATCCGCCACCAGATCGAAGTCGGCAAGTTTTTCGATGCCGAGGACATGGTCCCGGTCGACCAGGCCCACGTCATGGCCGATCCGGAGAGCCTGGGCGAGGCCGGGGTGCGCTGGCTCTCCGACATCGCTGCGATGCCGGAAGCCGAGCGGCGCGTGCGCATTCCCACGATCACCGACCCGCGCGGCGTCGACTTCGCGGCCTATAAGCGGCTGCACCAGACCGACGACATGGCGAGCCTCGAGGAGCGCGCGATCCGCGCCTTCGAAGCCATGGGCGTGCTGATGACCAATACGTGCATCAACTACCAGACCATCCTGCCGCCGGTGCGGGGCGAGCACGTGGCGTTTGGCGACACCGGCGTGGTCATCTATTCCAACGCCGTGTTCGGCGCCCGCTCGAACTTCGAGGGCGGCCCGTCCGCCATCGCCGCCGGGCTGACCGGGCGCACCCCGCGCTACGGCTATCATCTCGACAGGAACCGGCTCGGTACCAAGCTGTTCGAGCTGCGCCACCAGCCGAAGGACTTCAGCGAATGGGGCGCGCTCGGCGCGGTGGTCGGCAAGCGCTCGGGCAGCTACTGGTCGGTGCCGGTGATCACCGGCATCGAGAACGCCCCGTCCTCGGACGACCTGAAGCACTTCGGCGCGGCGCTGGCGAGCTTCGGCTCGGTGGCCATGTTCCACATGCCCGGCGTCACCCCCGACGCGCCGACGCTGGCCGACGCGTTCGACGGCCCGCCGCCGCCTGCCTCGACGATCACGTCGGAGGATATCGCCAGCGTCTATGAGGGCTATGCCGCGCGCGGCGACAAGGTCGACGTGGTGGTCTTCTCGGCGCCGCAGCTTTCGCTGATCGAGCTCGAGAAGGTGGCGAACCTGCTGGACGGCCGGCAGGTCCATGCCGGCACCACGCTGATTGCCGCCACCTCGCCCGAGATCAAGTTCGCCGCCGACCGGATGGGCCTCACCCGCCGGATCGAGGGGGCGGGAGGCATCGTCCTCTCGGGCGTGTGCTTCTACCAGAGCTATGCGCGCGAGATGGCCGAGGCCAACGGCTGGAGCCGCCTCATGTCGAACTCCGCCAAGCTCGTGAACATCATCGGCGGCTACGGCTACAAGCCGACGCTCGCCACCATGGAGCGCTGCGTCGACAGCGCCGTCGCCGGAAAGGTGCTGTGATGGCCCAGACACTCCTCTGCCACCCCGGCATCGGGCCGGATGTCGAGGGCATCGCCCTCGTCGCTTCCGACGATTTCAGCGCGCGCTACGATCTCGACCGCATCAAGGGCGTGTTCTCGCGCCCGGCGCACAAGCTCTTCGGCCAGGACTACCGCGAGCGGATCCTGGTGCTGAACAACGTGAAGGGCGGCGTGGCCTCGGCCTGGATGCTGAACGAGATGGCCTCGCGCGACGTCAAGCCGGCCGCGTTCGTGTTCAACCGCGTCAATCCGATCCTCGCGCAGGGGGCCGCGCTCGCCGCGCTGTCGCTGGTCGACCGCTTCGAGGACGGCGACGTCACGCAACTGATCCGGAACGGCGAGCGGATCCGGGTTCGGCCGAGCGAAGGGCAGGTCATCCTGCTCGACCGCCCCTAGCGGCGCGCTGCCGACCGGCGGATGTGAGCCGGCGAGGGGCGGATCGACGCGCCTCGCCGGCGCGGCTCGCGGGCGCGAGGAGCACGCGGAGTGTCCGGGCGGTCCCTCAAAGCCGGCCGGACGAACGAACAGGTGAACGCGAATGAAATGGTGGCAGACGGGCACCCGGCCCGACTACCGGTTTTCCCTTGCCAATGAGCGGACCTTCCTCGCCTGGATACGCACGGCGCTCGCCCTCATCGCCGGCGCGGTCGGCGTCGACCAGTTCGCCTCGCATCTCGGCTCGCCGCTGACGCGGCTGTCACTGGCGCTGGTGCTGTTCTGCGTCGGCGGGGCGCTCGGCGCGGTGGCCTATGCGCGCTGGGCCCGCGCCGAGAACGCGATGCGGCATGAGGCCGATCTGCCGCGCAGCCTGCTGCTGCCCATCCTCGCCACGATCACGGCGCTGCTGGCGATCGCGCTGGCGTGGCTCGTGATCACGAGCTGACGTTTATGGCGGGAGACGGAGACGTGAAGGATCGCGGCCTCCAGCCCGAGCGCACCGCGCTCTCCTGGTCACGGACCGGCTTCCTCGCCCTGCTGGTGACGGCCCTGCTGGGTCGCGCCGGCACCTCGGCGGCGGACGCGATCGAGCTGGCCCTGACCCTCATCCTCGCGCCGATGGCGGGACTGTTCCTCTATCGCGGCTTCAGCATACCGCTCGCCGGACACGAAGAGCGCGACGATGTCGCCGGGCGGCGGCGGACCATGCTGTTCGTCGGCCTCGGCATCACGGCGATCGCCGGCCTTCAGGCCCTGGAGTGCTGCCTGCGCATCGCGGCGATGATCGGTGGGTAGCGTCGGCCGTGTTGCTGCGGGGAGGTTTCCGGTAGCCACCAAAAGATCTCATCTTTCAGTGGCTTTCGGGTCCAGAGTCACGCGGGCCAGTAGATGCGCTTCAGCGGCAGAAGCTGCTGGGTCTCGATATCGAGGCGGTCGTAATTCTGGATCACGGCCTCGACCAGATCGTCGATCGTCATCAGGGACAACGGGATGCTGGCGCGCTCCGCTTCATAGAGCGCGTCTTTGGAGAAGCCGCCGGTTGAGACATAGAGACCCTTGTCCTGCGGATGACGGCCGCCCAGAAAACTGCGGATCGCCTGTGAGCCGATGGCTCCGTGCCGGTGCTTGACCTCGACGACGATGCGCGGCGCCTCGAAACCGAAACCGTCAGGCGAGGCGACGATGTCCTTGCCCCGATCGGCGCCGGCCGGGGACACGCGCGTCTTATAGCCCATGGCGCGAAGCAGGCCGGCGACAAGCTCCTGCAGGTCGGACCAGTCCAGCGCATGGACACGGTCCTTTGTGAATTCGATCGCCTTCTCCTGGATGTTCTTGAATACGTCCTCCTCCGCGATCTCGACGGAGGCGGCGAGGTCGGCTTTCGCCGGCTGGTGCGACTTGAGTGCCCGGAGGAGATCCTCGATCACGTCGGCCGACAGCTGGAAGAGCGTCGAGATCGCGCCGAGGCTGTTGCGGCTGCGCACGGAGAGGAGATCGCGCGAGACTTCTCCCTGCCATGCGACAGATCGAACATTCGGATAACCGATCTCGATGCTGGGATCCCAGCGATAGTCGCCGGTGATCTCGCCGACGAGATAGACGCGGCGGCCCGGGTCGTAGGTGACGATAGGATCGCCGATCTTCATCTCGCTGCGGAAGCGATGAAGCTGGCCGGCCGACATGGCCACGGCTTGCGGCTTCCATTCCGGCCAGGTGGTGGCGATTCGAGCGGCGATCTTCGCGCGCGTCTTCAGCTCCGTCAGCGGACCGATCTCACGCCAACCTATGGCGATGACGGCATTGTCCTTGAACACGTCATAGAGCCGCCCGCCGCGCTCGGCGCGCACTACCCAGCCTTGCCTCATATGGTCTCCAAACCCGACTTCCCCCATTATGGTAGGGGGACGGCGCTGCCGGAGGCAAGGAGGTGGCGTGACCCTCGCCCCTTATCCGGCGTCTGCCTCAACCATGAATCGGCCGATACGGGACGCGACGCCCGTGAGAGAGGGTATCAGTCACCATGATTATTTCTGCCTCAATCGTTGGTCATTTCGTTGGTGGAAACGATCCAGACTGAGGCGCGCACCAGCTAAGCTGTTGAGAATGCTGGTGGGCCCGGCAGGACTCGAACCTGCAACCAGACCGTTATGAGCGCGCTGCTTTCTCCGCAAACCCGCATGAAACCGTGCGAACCTAGGCGGCTCCGGGGGTAGATGTTCGCTTTTGGTTCACGCGTTTCATTGGCGTTTTATTGGCGCCGATGCTGAGAGCCCGCGCGGCACCCTTCATATGATCGGGGTGATGGTGCCCATAAGTGCGCTCCAGCATCTCCGGCGACATGCCGAGGAAGCCAGCGGCTTCCCATATCGGGACACCGGCTTGCATCAACCAGGTTGCCGCCGTGTGGCGCAGTGTGTGGGGAGTGATCTTCCCGTCGAGCCCGGCGAGGTCGACGGCGCGCGCGAAGGCGACCTTGACCGACTTTACCGGCGCGCCGTGATACTCGACCAGGTATTCGCGCGAGACGCCGGTCTCCTTCCACCTGCGGATATGGGCAAGCAGGCGGTCGGGGATAGGGACGGGCGGTTGGCGCTTTTTGGTGGCCTTCGCCCCTTGCGGCAGTCGGTAGAACACACCGCGCTCGACGTCGACATATGACCGGCCGGAAGCTGCTGCCCAACTCGCGGACGCGATCGCGCCGGCGCGGGTGCCGGTGTAGAGCCCGATCAGTATGAAGCGCGCCAGATGGCGCATGGTGTATTTTCGGGTCGGCAGGGACTCGCCGGGTAGCCTCTTGTGTGAGCGACGCTGTTTCTCCCGCGCGTGCCAGCACGCCCATAGCAGGGCGGCGGCTTCGTCCCGCGTGAGCCAGCGTTCCCGGGCAGGGCCCTTGTCGGGTAGCGTCACGCGCACCTCGCCCCGATGCAGGCCTTCCCGGGCATGATACTGGATGGCCGCGCGCAGATCCTCGAGGTCGCGCCGCGCGCCGCCGGCCTTACGGCGGTCCTCGACATAGGCGCGGCAGGTGCCGGAGGAGACATCGGCGAGGCTCTTGTCGCCCCACCACATAAGAAGCCGCCGACAGCGCTCGGCGACAGCCTTCTGATTGGCTTGCAGCTCGCCGCGATCACGCAGATAGATCGCGATCACGTCCGAGACGGGGATCGCCTCGAGCTCACGGTCGCGCCGTGGCGGTTCGTATTTGGCGGCGATGTATTCGGAGAGCGTCCGCTCAGCCTGTCCACGATCCTGAGCGCCGCAACCAGTGGGATATTGCCGCTGTCCGTCGAGGATGATCCATGTTGGGGCATGGGTGATGCGGCCTTCCGCATTTCGCCGGGCCGGCCGGAGCCAGAGGCGCGCTCCCTTGGCACGACGCGGCATTTCTCGATCATCTCCTGGATAGCGGCGAGGGTGGTGTAATCCTTGCCGGCGATGCGCGTGATGGCGAGATTGCCGCGGGCGCCCTCGCGCCGCAAGCCGGCAACCTTCATCGTCCCGTCGGGGAAGGCGAGCGCGGCGGCGACCGAAAGGCGTATCGGATCGGTCGGCGCAATACCGGCTGCATCGACCGCCTTCATGTCTCGATCCCTCCAAGCCGATCTTCCACGCGCTCGACGAGGGCATTGAGCCGTTCGACCGACGCGCGGCGGGTGACGCCGTAGAGATGCTCGCAGGAGACGACTGCGCCGAGCAGCACCGTTTCCGCGACAACCATGATCGCCACGTCGTTCCCACCGTCGCGGACGACCTCGGCGAGGATCCTGCGCACGAAATCGTTGGCGAGGGCGTTGTGCGAGTCAGCCGACATCGACGCCTCCGGGCGTTAGGCACCCCATGGGTTCGGCCTGGAGCTTGGTCTGCAAGCCGTTCGCCATCGACGTCGCATTGAATTTGCGGATCACGGCGGCGCCGAGGTCGATGCCGGCGGTGATGGCGACGAGGTTCGCGCAGATCACGACGTCGGCCAGTTCCTCGGCGAGCTGATCGAGCGAGGCGCGTGATCCGCGCCAGCCGTGGCGGGCGCGCTCCAGCTTCTTGATGACGTTGCATGCCTCCCCGACCTCGCCGGCCAGTTCGTTGCCCCGGAACGACAGATCGGGAAGATCATCGGGACACCATTCGGCCTGACGGGCGAGGTTCGCGGCCTGCAGCTCGGCGAAGGTAAGATCGGCGCTCATGCGAAGTCCTCCGAACGGTAGGGATCGCCGGCCGGGATCGGATCGTCCCGCCCCAGCGGCTCGCACGTATCGATGTCGCGGACGTAGCTTTCGCGATCCTCGCCGCAGCAGGCGCGATGGCAGAGCCCCTCCGTCACATCCACGATGACCATCTGTCCGTCGACGAACGGCTCGCCACAGATGAAGCAGGCATGCACGTCGTCGTCCGGCATCGGCCGGCCGGACATGCTCAGCCGATTATGGCTCATGGCACCTCTCCGACTTCGATCATGACAGGGGGATGGGTAACGCCGAGCACGCGCAGCAGGACCGGCGCGCCGGCGTTGATGCGGGTGATCTCGTCCGGTGTCGGCTCCCACGCGGTCACCATGCTGGGCGTGGCGGGTCCGTTCACGGTGCAGTGGACCGGCTCGTCGCGGAGCGACAGGCCCACATAGCCCTGGCTCGCGTCGATGATGCGGGTTGCGCCGCTAATGTGCTTGATCAGCATGACGTCTTCACCCCACGTTCCTTCGGAAATCGATCACCATCCGGGTGAGCTGGCGCACGACGTCATGCTCGGGCACCTTGGCGTCGCGCATGGCGACGGAGACGGCATAGAGCTGCGCCGCGATGAAGAGAGGATCGATGCCTCTCTCCTCCCACCACCATTCCTCGCCATCGCGGTGCTGGGCTCCCGAGCTCATCGTGTGAAGCCAGACACACAGCGGCACTGCCCATTTGTCGTCAGGCTTCGTTCCGATCCCGGTAATGCCCTTGCCGTGCAGCGCGCTGGCGTAGCGGATATGGGCGGCCTCGCCGGCGGGCGCCGTGCCGCTTACGAGGCACGGGAGCTGGCGCAGGATCCGCAGATGGGTCTCGTCCTTCAGGCGGGCCCTCGGCGCCGGGAGCGGGCGCTGACGCTTGCGACGTGCGCTCTTGAGGTTGGGCCTGACGCCCGTCTCGATCCGGAACGCCATGCTCACCGTCCAAAGCGTGTAATCTGATAGTTGTCGCTGCGGCGCGAACTGCCCGAACGCGGCATGCGTGCCGGTCGATAGGCATCCGACGCCGTCGGGAACGGCGTGCCATCGGGTCCACGGTTGGCGATCGACAGAAGGACATCGCCGACGCAGGGGCATCCGGGCTTCGGCCAGTCGGCGAGGTTGCGACCTCGAAGGTGCCGATCAATCTCATCCTGCGACGGGGGCAGCGGCGGCGGTTGGTCGAAGTGGCGGGCCCGGAAGCCATCGTAATGGAAATCGCCGCTTACAAGGCCGCCGGCAAGCCAGACGCGATACAGGTAGGCAAGAACCCCGTATCGGTTCGCCTGCGTCGGCAGCCATCCTCGAGCCTTCAGCAGGTACTCGACATAGCAGTGATCGAGCCAGAATGGCGGGCGCCACCGGGTGGCGCGATCGACCCTCACGGCACCGGCCGGCACGATGGTGCGGCCTGCGATCTTCGTGAGCTGGAGACGGCGCGGTTCAGCCATCGTCCCGGTCCCGCCGCCGCCGCGCCAAGGCGCGAAAGAAGAGCATGCTGGCCAGGCAGATCAGCAGCCCCAGCACGAAACCCGAGATTTGGTAGCGGTTGACAACCAGTAGCGCGATGAGAGCGGAGCGGAGTTCATCCATGGGCCGCTCCCGCGAGGTCGATGTGATGGCGGTGGACGGTGAAGGTATAGGCGGCGACCCAAGGGTCGGCGGCCCACGCATCTTCGCCGTTAATGGCGTTCCAGAGCCACCCGTAGGCCGTGATCGCCGATCGCGACGTCACTTCGCCTTCCTCGTCGTATCCACAATGAAACCGGCCGCTTGGGAGTGGCAGGACTCCCTCTGCCCGCGCATCCTCCTCGCTGATCTCCTGCAAGCGCTGAACGCGCACGTCTGTCACGATCAGGGTGAGGCGGGAATGGCGACGCGGCATGAAGCGACCGAGGCGCTGGTGCCAAGCCGGCGTGGCTGGATCAGACTGATGTCGCCCTTTCCGATAGACCGGCGGTGGGTCGAACAGGACGACGTCATCATCGGGAACGAATCGCCACTTCTGTCGGCCGCCCTTGCGCGTGACCCCTCCGGGAACGGGCTCCCAATGACCGCGCTGGAAGTAGGCCTCGCGGACCCAGAGGCGGTCGCCGGGCTGGATGCGCGACCAATACCGAGCGGATTCGGGGAAGCCCTCTTCGACATGGGTTCCTGATGAGCCGACAAACCCGCCGTTGCGGCCATCCCACGACCAAGCGCCATTAGGCCGTACCGTGGGCTGAGGCTTGATGGTCCGCCGCGTCTGCGTCTTCGCGCCGGCGAGCAGAGCGCGCGCCATGGGCGCCGAGAACGGGATGGGGCGGTCAGCCATGGTCGCTCTCCTTGATCATCCTGCACAGCGCAGCGGAGAGAAAGCCGGCACCGAATCCGAATGCCCCTGCCAGCCAAAGGCTGAGGAGAAGAGACCAGAGCGGGAGCGGGACGGAGATTGTCATATGGCTGGCCTCTCGACGTCCGGCTGGTCGACCGACAGCGCCACCGTCAGCGGCTGGACCCATATCGGGTCGGCGGAAAGCATGAAGCTCTCGCCCGCCCAGGCGAGCAGCAGCGTGCGGCCCATGACGGACGCGATCGCCGCGGCGGCATCGGGCGGCACGGCATTGCCGATGCGCTCGCGCCACGCGGAATCGCTCCGGCCCTCCAGCGTAAACAGCGTCTCCGGGTCGACGAGACTCTGCAGCGCGGCGAGCTCGAGCGTGGTGAACGGCCGATGCCAGGTGCCGTCGAGGGCGCGGATGACGGCGACCAGATTGGTCTTGCCCTCCGGGAGGGCGTCGATCGCGGCGACGGCCGCCCCCGGCGGGCGCGGATCGGCAACCGACCAATGGCCGTTGTTGTTCTTTGCGAAGGCCGGCACCGCGCCGCTCGTCTCCTCCCAGCCGGTGACGCCGTAGTGTCCGCCGGTGAGGTAGACGTTGCGGTCCTCTCGGCTCAAGGCGGCCGGCCGGGGATCGGCGACGCAGAGAGCGCCTGAACCGACCCGATCGGAGCCGATCACGGCCTTCGAGGCGTCATCCCATTCCTGCACTGCCATCTTGTTCTGGTGCGTGCTCGCGGGCCATCCCGTTCGAGGATCGGCGACAGCGAAGGCGCCGTTGCCGGCGGTAGAGGCCGAGATGACGACGCCGGACGCCTCGTCCATCCGCGTGACCCGGTATTTCGTCTGCTTGTAGTCCGGCCGGTCGCTCGGGCGCGGGTCCGCCACGGCCAGGCCGCCGGCGGGGCCGCCCGGGCCGGCGATCGCCGGCGAGGGCGCGCCGAAGGGCACGATCCGGAAGGTGTTGTTGAAGCGCGGGGCGCCCTGCAGCCGAGGATCACACACGGCGTAGGGCCCGGTGCCGACCGAAACGTCGCCCTTCACCGTGGCGGCGGTCCTGTTCCATTCTCGAACGCCGAGCTGGACCGACTTCGGGTACCCGTCGACGCGCGGATCAGCGACGGCGAAGGTGCCGTTGGTCGGTAAGCCGCGGCTGGTCACGGCGCCGCTGTGGTGCTCCCAGGGCTGCACGCCGAGAACGCCGCGCTGCCAGTCGGCATCGGGCGCGATGCCGAAATCCTTCAGGACCCCATCGGCGACACCGAGACGGTTGAGCGAGCGCCAGTCCGAGCCGGCTTCGACGAAGGCGAGGCGCACCCATGTCTTCCACTGGAGCGAGGGCACACGGTGCATCGGCCCGCCGTGCGTCTCGTCGCCCGGCAGCGGGAGCTTCTCGATGATCTCGCCGACACCGCGCAGCCGGCGCTTGGGGGGCTCGTAGAGGAAGGGCGGGACCTTCACCTGGTGGCGGGCGACCAGCAGGAAGCGCTTGCGGCTCTGGGCGAGCCCGCCAATCTCGCCGCAATCATGCGTGGTCTCGGCTACGACATAGTTGTAGCTGCGCAGCAAGGCGACGATCTGGTCGATGAAGTGACGGCCCCGCGTGGCGATGCGCGGCACGTTCTCGAAGATGAACAGCTCCGGAGGGTCGTCCGACCAGGCATCGAGCGCCAGCCACAGGCCGCGGAAGGTGAGCCGGTTGAGCGCCTGGTACTTGGTGCTGAGGCTCTTGGTCTCCGACAGCAGGCCGGAGAAGCCCTTGCAGGGGAACGAGGCGAAGACGATGTGCGGGCGCTCGTAGTGAGCGGCGCGCCGCATGTCCTCCGCGGTCGCCTCGCGCCAGTCTGCCGGCGGCTCGTGCCCTTGGAAGTCGTGATACTGCAGGCGGTCGAACAGGTCGATCACGGTGCCCGGCACGCCGGCCGCGCGGCTGAAATCGCGGATCGCCGCAGCGTCGCTGTCGACGCCGCCGATGCAGCGGAACTTCGCCCTCAGCGAGCCGACGCGCGCCTGTCCCTTGTTGAAGCCCTTGGCGCCGCCGCCGAGGCCGCAGCAGATGTGGAAGTGTCGGATTTCGACGTCGCTCATCACTCCGCCGCCTCCGGCTGATCCGCGGGAGCCAGGAAGTCGAACAGCGTCGGAACGGCCTTCTTGCGTTCGATCGCCTCGAGGTACTTCACGCCGTCGAGGAAATAACTGTGGTTGAGCTCGGCGGCTCGTCCGCGCCGGCCGAGATGCAGGGCCCGGTAGGGCACCGTGAAGAGCCCGCCGAAAGGATCGAAGACGAGCTCGCCGGGCGCCGAGTAGCGGGTAATGCAGCGGTCGACGACATCGAACTGGAGCGGGCAGACGTGGAGCTCCCGGCCGGCCGAGGCCTGCGCCGTGTTCAGCGTCTTCATACGGTCGATGTCGTGCCAGACATCCGGCCGGCTGCTGCCGGGCCAGAGCGCCATGAACACGGCCGGCAGGACGCCGCGATAGTCCAGCTCCTCGCCGATCCGCACATGCGTCTCGTAATCGTAGACGGTCTCCATGCTGAACTGCCTGAAGACCTTGCCGATGACATCAGGATCGAGCTTCGCAAGCTCGTCCGCCGTCAGCAGGCGGTTGCCGCTCGACCGCCAGCGGGCATGCGCGTCGGTCTGCCAACGAGCGCGGGAATAGCCGGTGCCGGGCACCGGGCGTCCCTTGTCGTTGAAGGAGACGATCGCGCCATCGGGCATCTCGACGACGGGCATCTCCTTCACCACGCGCTGGTCGGCATAAGAGCGCGAGCGGTCCGTTGGCAGCTTGCGGAACACCAGCAGGAATTCCGGGCTTCCGAAGCCCATCTTCGTGCTGTCCTTGGCATTCTCCGAATAGCCGAGCCGGTAGGTCTGGTTGTTCTCGCGCACGACGTCGGTGTCGATCACCGCCATGCCCATGTAGGCAAAGCCGTGCCTCATGAAATGGAAGAGCGTCTTCGCGTGGAACGGGTTTACCGTCGGCGTCCCGGCGCCGGTGACGGAGCCGAACAGGATCCGGTCCTTTACGTGGATGCAGCATTCGCGACCGGGCTTCAGGATCCGCAGCAGCTCCGGCGTCAGGAAATCCATCTGGCCGAAGAAGTGCTCATCATCGTCGGTGTGGCCGAAGTCGTCATAGGTCGGCGTGTACTCGTAGTGGTTCGAGAACGGGATCGACGTGACGATCAGGTCGACGGAATCGGCGTCCATCCGCCGGCACTCCTCGACGCAGTCATTGTTCGCCACCTGCCAGCCTTGGCCGCTGGCCTCGATCCGCTCGATGCCGATCGAGCGTTGCAGGACCTCCGCCATGCCGGCGAGACTGAGCCCGTATTTGCGAATGATCTCGCTCATGCGCGCGGCCATTTCCTCATGGCGCGCCCACTTGGCCTCGAGGTCGCGTCGCGCCGGCCGCATGCTCTCGGGATAGATGACGTCGATCTCGACGGGATGGAGCTGGCCAAACCGCTGGATGCGGTGGACCGCCTGGATGAAGTCGTTGAACTTGTGCCCCACGCCGAGGAACGCCGCCTTGTGACAATGGCGCTGCAGGTTGCAGCCGGAGCCGAGCATCACCGGCTTGGCAGCGAGGAACTGGAAGGCACCATCCGAGAAGCCGATGACGCGGCCCTCGCGCTCCTCGAGCTCCTGCGTGCCATAGACGGACCGGACGCCCGGCACCGCCGCCTCGATCGCCCGGCGCTCATCCTCGAGGTCATGCCAAAGGATGCGATGGCTTGTCGGATCGCCGGCGATGATCTCCTGCATCCTGGCGATGCAGGCAGGCAGGGCGGCGCGCCGCTCGCGCGCTTCCTGCGACAGACCTTTGGCCTCGGGACGGATCAGCGCCAGCTGCCCGTCGCGATCGGCCGTCGAGCCGACCAGGTCGACCGGCACCTCATGCCAGCGGACGGTGAGCGGCGGGAGGTCGTAGCCTTCATCGGAGAAACCCAGATCCGACGGCTTCTGGAGGAAGACGGCCCAGGTGGACACCCACATCCAGAACTCATGTTCCTTGTGCGGAAAGAGCGTGAGATCGCCTGCCTTTTCCGAGTTGCGTTGGAAGAAGCGTGTCAGCGCCTGACCCGTATCCATCACGCCAAGGAAGCCGGCGTAATGGATCAGCTCCTTGAAGCGGTTGGGCGAAGGGGTGGCGGTGGCGACGAAGCGGAACCGCGCCTTGTCGAAGAGCGGCAGGAAGGTCTGAAACGTCTTGGAGCCGAAACTCCGCAGGATCGACGCCTCGTCGAGACTGGCGATGGCGAAGTTGCCGGGGTCGAGCTTGCCCTCACGGATGCTCTCGTAGTTCGTCAGGTAGATGTGGTCGCCCTCAGCGCGGGCCGCGTGGAGTTCGTTGTCTGACTGAACGAAGCGAAGCGAGACCGCGAACGCGTCGTGGAAGCGCTCGCGCGCGTCGCGGAAGAACTCCTGACGCACGCCGAGCGGCAGCACGATCAGCGCCTCGCCGCCGACGCGGGCCTTCAGCAGCCGGCAGAGCTCGATCTGCGTCGAGGTCTTGTGCAGACCAAAGCTGGCGAAGATGGCCCGGCGCCCACCCGCCGCTGCCCATTGGACGATGCTTCGCGTGAAGGGCTTGAGCGCCGGGTTGATCCCGTCCAGCGGCACGGAGATGCCGGTCGACGGGGCAACCTTCATTTTCGCTTCGAGGAACCGGCGATAGGAGAGGGGCGCGTTCATGCCACCAACTCCGAACTCGTCCCAAAATCCTCACGGCGGCCGTCCGGCCCTATGGCGTGCAGATGATGGGGAACGCGCCGCACCTCGCGCTCCGCCTCCGCGCGGGTGTACCGGCCGGCGCTCACCACGTCGGTGGTGTAGCCACAATAATCCGCGCGATAATAGGCGTCGTTCTTGCGGGACCAAATGCGGTAGGTCGGTTCCGAGCCGAACAGGATCCGGCGCAGGACGTCCGCCCGGCGGAAATCGTCACGCCGGATGGCCTTGGCCAATTCTGCCTCGAGGCGCACGCGGCGCTCACGACCGTTGCGCTTGCGACGGACGTCCTCCGGGCACTCGACGTAGATATCGCGGGAGCAGACGTTCAGCAGCGCATACGGCCCGGCAACGACCCACCACATGTTGTTGATGTGGTAGAGGGCCGTGCCCCGCACGATCCGCCCCTTGTAGTCCTTCGTCCAAACCGTCATGCCCTGTTCAAGGAGACAGCCGTCGCGGCTACGCCGATTTTCATCGCTCTTGCATAGCGGCCGTCCGAGTGCCTTGTCCGAGTGCCAGCTCTCGGCATAGCTGCTCTCGACGAAAGCTCGGGCGGTGATCTTTCCCGACGAGGGATGAGGTCGCGAACGGCTGACCGAGATCTGAGCCCGTTGTTCGCACCAGGAGGAAATGACGGTTTCGAGCTGTCGCATTCGCAACCGATCGAGGTAGTCGAAACGGTCTATCCTGTTGGAATCGTACCGGTGCCCGTTGACGTGATCGCTCTTCCACGTGGTGGCCCAGAACTCGAAGGTGATCGCGTGCCCGCAGATGTGAAACTCGGCGCGGATCTCTCCCTTGCGGGCGATGCGGTGGTTCTTGGAAATCGACCGGTAGTGCGTGTGCACGCGCGGATCGCGCCCGACCGTCCAGCCCCGCGCACGAAGCAGGCGGATCAGGCCGTCGAAGATCTCGGTCTTGAAGGTTGGATCGTTCGGATCGCTCTGCCAGATGCCGATATGAGCGTCGGTGAGGCGAATTTCGAGGTGCCGGGTCATGTGTCTTGAAAACCCTTCAATCGCAGCCGGGGCCAACGGCGCCGGGATTGTCCGGGAGCGCGAGGTTCATGACGCCGCCCTCCGGTATCCGGCGACGGAAAGGCACTTGAAGATCTCTTCCGCCTGGGCGACGTCGGGGTACTCTTCCGGCGTCCAGTCATCGGGCGCGAAGGTTTCGAAGAACACGCCGAGTGTCTCGATTATCTCGGGAAGAATCGCGATCGCTGCGGCATGCAGCCGGTCCTGATCGCTTATCGGCTCGAACGGATCACCGATGACGCAGACCGGCGTTCCGTCCGCCGCGAAGACGGTGAGGTCGTCCGCTATCGTCCACGGACCGGCGGCCAAGCACTGCTTGCTCATGATCGTTGTTCCTCTGGAGAAAGACCGGAGCGATCAGTCATGGGCGGCCTCTGGCCGATATGCGGCGATCTTCTCCGCCGTCTCCCAGCAGGCGGCGCAGATGTCGTTAAACGACGTGCACCGCGCCGCATGCCATTCCCGCCGATATTCATCGGCGGCATCCGGCGGCATCCTTTCGATCGCGGCTTCGAACAGCCGACGGTCGGACGGGTTGCCCACGAGAAACGACCGGTAAGCCAGCGCATAGGAGGCCAGACGCTCGGCGTCGCTCCAGAGCGCGTCGTACCGAGACCCCAGATCGTCGATCTTCGGTTCTTCGCCGGTCTCGGCGTCCTTCACGAAATACGGACCCTGCAGCATCCGAGCCGCAATGAAGGCCGCTTCCTCGACGGTCGCCCGGAAGGTGATCGCGTCCGAGGGATTGATCAGCTCATAGAGGCGCCGCTCAGACATGGCCGGCCTCCCGCATGAGGTGAAACTCGATGGAGAGATCCGGCGCGCAGAGCGGCGAGCGCGGAATGACGACCGATGCCGCCGGCGCCGTCTCCAGCTTCCCATGACCTTCCAGGAAGACCGACAGACGGATGGCGGTGCCGGTCGGATCCTGCAGGATGCTCTCGAAGGCGATGTCGAGCACCGGCCCGAGGCGGCGAACCGTCTCGCGGGCGCGCAGCTCGTCGGCGCGTAGGCGTGCCGCCATGCGCCGGGCGTCCTGTCGGTTCGCTTCCAGCCCGAGCAGCTTCATCTGCGAGCGGGCCTGCTGGATCGGGTCGCGATGCATCCAGACCGTGAGCGCCCGTGTGCCGATCGGCACCGGGAAGGCGGTGGGGTCGATCCATTTGACCGCGCGCCCGCGCATCTGCCGAAGGGTGGCCTCCTGGTGCTGGCCGGGCCGCATCTCGTCGAGTTCATAAGCCGGACGGCTCCCAACGACCGGAAAGCCGCCGCGGTCGAGCATGGTCATCACCAGCGTGGTGCCGCAGCGGCCGAGCCCGGCGACGAAGATGTTCGGGGCGTCCGTCATGGGCGACCTCCGGTTCCGATCCGCTGGTGCTCGCCGCACGAGCCGTGCATGTCGGTGCGCGGCCAGCCGAGATCGTTTGGCGGGGGAAGCCGCCGGCACTCGCCCCGCTGCGAATAAGCGGGCCCGCGCTTCCAGAAGCGGCAGTTGCGGCAGGCGCCGGGATCGATCGCGGCGCGGCGCAGAATGGCGCGCATGTCCAGTTCGGCCGCGCAGGGACGCCGTATCCAAGCGGCGATGCGCTTGACGAGGTCAGCCATGGCCCTGCACCTCCGGGAAGGCGCGGGCGGCGGCCTGGCGCAGCTCGGCCTCGATCTCGTTCCGGATCCTCGCCAGGGTCTTGTCGACCCATTCGAGCATGTCGTCCGGGTGGGCATCGGAAGGAGGCGGCGATCCCGCAAGCGCCTTCGAAGCGCCGGCACAGAAGCAGGCGGCGCGCCCCGTCATGCCGACAAGGAGGCGCTCGACCTCCGCGGGCGACAGCCCACACGCGACGATGCGCGCCATCAGGTCGTTGATCTGAGCCTTGATCGCCAGCGCGGCCGCCGCGAATTCCGGGGTTGCATGAACCTCAGCCATGGGCGCCTCCCGAGAGGCCGGCGCAAAGGCTGTCGTTGCGCCGGCCGGCAGCGGCGAGGCGGACCGCCTGCCGGCGGTGATCGGCGATTTCCCGTTCGTCGTAGCCGGCGCTCAGCAGGAGAAGCGCGACCTCCCGCTCGTCCGCCAGATCGCAGGTGGATTGCGCCAGGCTGACAGCCATGGCGTCGACGATCTCGTCGTGCTCACGCATGGGGCACCTCGCGCACGTCGTCCTGGAAGGGTTGGGCGTAGGGATCGGATGAGCCCGGCGCAGGGAAATCGTCCTGCCAGGCGGTGCGGAAGCCGACCCAGAAGCCGAGCGGCCCGAAGATCATAAGGCCGAGGAGGAGGCCCAGCAGCGCGCCGCCGAGGGTCAGGAAGGGAAGGGGGCATGCCATCAGGCGAGCCTCCCGATGAAGTCGTTGCCGAGGGCGCGCTCGATATGGATGAGCGCTTCGCTCCTGCGGCCGATCGCCAGCTCGGAACGCGCGAGGCAGATCTCGTCGTTGGGGGAGATCGCTGTGCCTTGTACGGTGATCTTCTCGCGTGCGAGCAACTTCTCGGCGTCGGCACTTTCGATGATCTGCCGGTCGATCAGTTCCTGAAGAAGCTGGCCGGTGTCGAAGTCGCTCAGGTCGACCTCCACCTGCACGCGTTCGATGGTGCCTCGCTGTTTCCAGACCATCACATCGCTCCCGTGAAGACGCCGGCCCAGAAGGCGAGGGCAGAAAGGAAAAGCCCGAGGGCGCAGAGATCACGCAGCATCGCGATGGCCATGGTCGGCACCCTTGTGTGCGGCGTTGCGATCGGCGCGCCTGAGGCGAACCCGGGCCTCGCGCGCCTCGTCCTCGGAGACGATGCCGTCCGGCCACCCGTCGAGGTCGATCCGGGCGGCGCCGGCCGTCATGGCGCGCAGATAGGTGCGGCCGTGGACGTAGTCCGAAAGCGCTTCGTGCAGCCGGCGGGCGCTGATGTCCGGCGCGGCGGCGCGGGTGGCCTGCCGGATGCCCTTCTGCAAAGGCAGCTTGGGCTGGCCCTTGGGCATGAAGCAGCGCGGAAAGCGCTGGACCAGAAGCTCACGGGTCGCCTCGGCGCGGGTCTTGCGCAGGCGCCACTTCTCGACGGGCGTCTCAGCGGCGTTCACTGGCGGGCTCCTCGGTGCGGAACGGGCGGTCACGCATGTCGCGCGAGCGCGCCTTGAGCGAGCGGATGTGGGTGGAGAGCGTCTCGGCGAGATCGAGTGCCTGGAGACGCAGGGTCTCGAGTTCCGAGGCCGCGAGCTCGATGGCGCGGGCCGCCTGGAATTCGGGCGTCCGGGCAAGCTGGGATTCCTCGGCATGGGAATGCGGGATCATGCGCTGGCCTCGTGAAAGAGAAGGGCGGCCGGATCGACTTGGGATTGTGAGGGAGGAGCGATCCGGCCGTGGCGGGACGTGCGGCCGCCGGAGTTGGTTCAGAAGGGGATGAGAGCGTCCTCGTCCAAGCCCTCGATCCCCAGCGAGACGCCGGGATTGAGCATGGTCGTTTCGACATCGACGCGTCGCGACACGCTCACCGCCGCGAGAACGAAGAACGAGACGCCGGGATGGTTTCGGGCGAGACGCGCGGCCTCGTCGCGCGCCGACGCATAGGTCTTGTGCCGAACCGTCGGCTGTCCCTGGCCAAGCCCGTAGACCATCCAGAACATGTGCTGCTTATCGGACATGACGCGAACTCCATCAGCGGTTGGCGTGCCCGGCGGTCGGTCGGGCTGGGGGGAGCGGTTGACCGCCGCCGGGCACGCGTCAGCAGGAGCGGCTGATGGAGTTACGCTAAGTGGGTTATTTCCCACTGTCAATCTATAAGTGGGAAATAACCCATAATTTAGAAAAGCCGACTACCGCCGCCGATTGGACTCGACTCAGGAGCGATCATGTTTGAGGATATGGAACATAACAAGAACATTGCAGGGTGTGAGGTATCATGAACGAAGCGGAAAAAGGGGACTATGATCGCCTGGCGGCGCGCTTCCGGCTGCATCTGAGGTGCGAGCATTGCGTCGCCGAGAGCCAGTTTTTCGTCGACGTCCCGCGCGTGGATGATGCGCCGACCGGGATCGACGAGCTGCTCGAGAGTGCCTTCCTGGAGCGCCAGCGCTTCGTCTGCAGCATCTGCGCTAACCCGATCGGGCTCATTGCTGGCGTGGTGCAGCTGAGACTGCCGGAGGCATGCGATGCGTGATGGGGTCGGACAGGCTCGCAACTATGCCGAGTGGATCGCCATACGCGTGTTGGGCGCTCTCGCGAACGATGCGTTGCGCCTCGAGCGCTTCCTTACCGAGATGGGGATCGAGGCGAGAGCGGTCAGGACCTGCGCAAGCGATCCGCGCTTTCTCGCCTCGCTTCTGGACTGGGTCGCCGAGGAGCCGGCGCTTGCCGAAGCGATCATGTCGGAAACCGGCATACGTGCCGATGACGTCACCATGGCGCGCCATGTGCTCCGCGGAGGCGATGAAGAAACATGCCTGCCCATGCCAGCCGGCCGCCGGCCGCGCCCGCGGCATTTTCCCTGAAGGAGACGAGGTCATGCCCAAGAAGACATTCTTTGTCGTTCAGCCCTTCGAGGCGCTAAAGCGCGGGCGGATTAAGGCCGGCATCCCAATGGAAGCGCGCGATGCCGAGGATGCCAACCGAAAGGCCAAGCGCTTAAGCTTGGTGAAGGCCGGCGCCATCGCCTTTTCGACCGAAGTGGAGACCGAGAGCGGCGATGCTGAGCCGCCGGTGCTGATCGCGGCTTATGGCGACGTTCCAGAAGAAGGGCTCGACGCCAACTAACGGTTCGCGATGTTCTGCTGCTGATCCCAACGCATTATGCTACCGTTCTCGCGAGCCGAATGACGCACGGAGTCTCCTGTGCTGCAGCGTCAGGTCGGGCAAAACATGAATCGTACAATACTGCGGGGGGATAGATGGCGTTCTTCGATGATGACCAACTGGAAGCGCTTCGGATTGAGCAGATGGTGTTCCATCTAGTAGGCCCAACCGAGGAGCATTTCGTTCGACTTGAAGTCATAGAGCCCGGTCGTTTCGCCGGGTTCTTTTTGGAGCGGATTGGCTCGGTCAATGGTGGAGCTCCTTATGTGTTCACCGATGCATCAGCAACTCGCGAGCGTCTTGGGCGGATTGCTGCTGATCCTAGGCGTTTCCAAGAAGAGAGTGAGAAACTGGCCGAAGATTTTCAGCGCCAGCACGGCGGCTCGACCGCGGCGGGGGCCTTTATGGTATTTCGTTTGAGGGCCGGAGAAGAAGAGTATTTTGCCTTGCTCAAGTACGACGACGAGAAAGTGCTCACGTACGATGTGACAGACGCGGCGGGCGGCCGAAAGCGCGTCAGCCTCGACTCGCTGGAGCGGACGTTTGTGCAGAATCGCGAAGCACTGCAGAAGTCCGCGCTAATCCGTTTGACTGATGATGGGGGTGAGTTGACGGTGCTCGATCGTCGCAACCAGCAGAAGGTGGCGAGGTATTTCGAGGCGTTTCTCGCAGCCAAGCGTCTCCACGATGATGCGGAGTTGAGCGAGAAGCTGGTTAAGGTCGTGCGCGACTTGATCCGTGGCAATAAGGACTTGGTATCTCCGGAAGTTTTTCGTGAGGCCAATCGTCGTACTTACGACGCGGCCGCCGGAGGTGGCGCCCTGGGAATTGACGATCAAAAGCGCTTCCTCGAAGCGGTCGTCGGGCAAAACCTCCCGGACGGTCATCCCTTGGTGCAAAAGTTTCGAAATGCGCTGAAGCGAGAGCGGATCGAGGGGGCGCCGGTTGTGCTCACGCCGGAGAAGGTGCGGCCGCCCGCGCTGTGGCGCTATGTGACAAGAAATCAGATCCAAATCCGCGTGCCCGACGACATGTTGGGCGCAATTGAAGTGGAAGATGAACGGATCATCATCCACGATCGCCTTGAGCAGCAGTTCGATGAACCCGAGGGACGTCGCTAATCTCCTCATCGCCACGGCGACGGAGAATGACATTGATGAGCGTCCAAACCTCCTGATCCTCCGGGCGGCGTTGGCGGACGATGATCTGCGCGCTCGGTGGCTTCGATTGCGCGCGGCGCCGCCGTCGTACATTGCTGCGGTGACCATCACCGAGGCGGACGGTGACGGGCAATTGGAGTCCGATGCCGAACCGGGTCCAGAAGAATTTTTTAGAATTTCGGTTTCGAAGCGGCAGGTGGCAGGACGGTTGTGCCTTTTTTTGGCTAGATCAATGACCCGTTGGGAGAAAGATCTCGCGACAGTTGATCACGTTTTCATTGCCGATATGGAGCCGCATGAGACCTTTTCAACATACCGGAACCGCTTACAGCTCTGGACGAATGATGAGCCCGAGGGATTCGCGCCATCCGAACCGCTTCCAGATCCGAGATCCTACGTCAGCGATTTTACCGGCAGAATGCTGGTACCTGGTGATGTAAGGCCGTGGCTGATTAGAGGAGCGCCCGAACGAGTGGGAGAGACTTATGCAGTCTGGGGGATTCTGGCCGCCCGGCGTCTGTTGGCGGCGCTGTCGGATAGAGTGTCGTTTGCCGATGGCGTGACGAATTATCATTTCAGTGGGCCACCTTCGTGCGCGGTGGCGATGAACGACGCCGAGGCGCTAAGCCTCATGCCGCGCCTCCAGGAAGGTGCTGCTTGGGTGTTTCCGGACGCGAAGGACGCAGACACGCGGCACCTGCTGTTGGCAGCCGAATGGGCCAGAACTCATAGAAGAGGCGAATTGCGTGACCTGGGCGATGGTGCGTTGGATTCAGCCAAAGCCGCCTACGCCGCGTATGTTAAATCTGGAAGCAAGGACACGCTGAAGGCGCTGGCAGAACTACGCAAAGCTGTCGTCGATGAGGGGCAGAAGTCCGCTCAACGGGCGCAGGAGCTTGCGGGAGCCATGTGGAAGGACGTTGCGATCGCAGCGTTGCCTTTTGTTCTCAAAATATTACCCGATGCCGGAAAGGCGTCAAGTCAGACGACGGCAGCAATGCTAGCGTTAGGCGCAGTGGCATTTCTGGTGTTTTCGTTCGGCATTCAAGTTTTCATTAATGAGCGGTTTTTTAGGCAACAGAAGGACGGCCGCTCTATTTGGAAGCGCGAGATTAACACGGTGCTTCGACAACAAGATGTAGAGGAGCTTAGCGAGGAGCCGCTTCGCGCGAGCATCGAAGATTATCGTAGGGTTCGTCTAGCGGTGGGGGCTGTATACGCCATTCTTATCTTTATCCTGCTTATGTTTGCTGTCTCCAATCTTAAGCCGTCCGAGATCGCACATGAGCCCGGGTTCAAATCCGGTGAGGCGGCAGCAGCGCACGATCTTGGGAAGCAAGATTAGATCGCTACCGGAACGAAATCGGAATCGTGTTCATGATTTTCCGCACGAGCCCGAGCACCTCGACTGTTCGACCGTCATCGGCCTCGAGGTCTCGGTTCACGACGATCGGCTTGTGCTTCGGATTGGTGGACCGGGGATGAAACTCGTAATGATCCTCGAAGATGGCGAGTTGTTTCACGGAGCGCTCGCGCATCTGCCCGCCATCGCGCGTCTGTTCGATCACAACGACCATGCCGTCCCTTAGCGGGACCCGCCCGCGAAGGTCGTCGAACATCACGCTGATGATTCGGTCCCCCGGCATGATCGGCCGCGGCTTGAGGTCGTTCATCGAGTCGCCGGCGACGTCGTTGGCGAAGAGGCGGCCCTGCGGAAAGTCGGGGTCGCGGGTGTCATAGATAAGCTCGTCCTGGACATCGTCGAACTGATCCACTTCCCGCCAGGATCCGGCTTCGATTGATCCTTGGAGGCGAACGGGAATGAGCGCGGCAGTTACCGGCTGAAGTTCATTGGACGATACGTCCGACTTTCCTTCGAGGGCTGCGTTAAGCTGTTGGACCGACCACCCCAGAGCACGCGCGAGGAGTGGCATGCTCGACTGACGGACCGAGGCCTTACGCCCCATCACAATGTCCCGAATGAAGGTGCGCTCCATGCCCGCTGCTGTGGCAGCTTGAACCGGGCCGATATCGAGTTCCTTCAGGCGGCCTTCGACGACCCGCTGCAGCTTACTCTCCATGTTGGGAATTATCCCACAATTCAAAGTGGGTTACCGCGTGGGAAATTCATGTTGCGAAGTGGGAATAATCCCACTATCTATGCGACATGGAAAATGAGCTCCGGTCCAATCTTCGTGTCTGCGCTGAAGCCTACGCCACGGCTAGAGGTTTCGAGCTGTCTACCGTCGGACGTCTGGCGGCGAATGACGGCAGCTTCTTCTCCAGAATTGCGTCCGGTCGCTCCTTCACCGCACGCAAGTACGACGAGATCATCCGCTGGTTTTCGACGAATTGGCCGTCTGGAGTGGAATGGCCCGAAGGGGTTCCGCGTGCGCCGGTGAACGTGGGCACCATGCCCGACGCCGGCACCTCCGAAAATGATAATCGCGAGGGCGTTTTGCCATGACGAAACGCCGGCAGCCGGGCTCTGCCCATGAGGCTCTCGACCGCATGTTCGACGGGATCGGCGAGCGCCATGGCGAGAAGGGATCGCCGACCGAGGGCGTGCGCGTCGTCGCCTCGTTCCTCGACATCGCCGAACCGACGCTGCGCAAGCAGCTCGACCCCGACCAGAAGGGTTCCGAGGTCTCCTACGCACGCGTCGCCCAGCTCACCCGTCATTTCGGCTGCATCGAGGCCGCCCAGCACCTGGCGCTCTGTGCCGGCGGCGTGTTCCTGCCGCTGCCGGACGGCGAGGGGAAGTTCGCAGAGCTCTCCAGCACGATGATGCAGGAGGTGGGCGAGGCGCTGGTGCAGCTTTCGGCGAGCCTGTCTCCGACTTCGGAAGGCGGCGCGTCGCTGACGCCGCGTGAAATAGCGACGGTGCTGCCTCTCGTCGCCGACGTGCTGGCCGTTACCAGCGCCCTCTACAGCGAGTTGGAGGCGGCTCATGCCGCCAAGGAAGACGCTTTCGACGAGGTGCCGCCGAATGTGCGGCGCCTGCGCGAGTGATCCCATGGCGAGGATCTATGTGCGCACCGCCGATCCTCC
Source organism: Ancylobacter mangrovi (assembly GCF_024752335.1). Classification (NCBI taxonomy): domain Bacteria; kingdom Pseudomonadati; phylum Pseudomonadota; class Alphaproteobacteria; order Hyphomicrobiales; family Xanthobacteraceae; genus Ancylobacter; species Ancylobacter mangrovi. Next base: position 849,998 of record NZ_JANTHY010000001.1, read on the forward strand.
CGCCGACCGCCTGCAGGCCGCGCAGCAGAGGCTGCGCGTCGCGCGCAACGAGAAGCGAGCCGAGTACGCCCGGCTCCGCAGGTATCACCGGCCGCGGGCGTCGATCGCCCGGCAGCTTGAAGAGATCACTACGGCGCTGCTGCGGGCCGAACTGAAAACGATGCCGATGCGCCGTGACCGGCCCGTGCCGGTCGCCGATCTCTTCGACGCGTAGCTCCCGCGGCACCGGCCGCACGTCCGCCATCTATCAAGGAAGGGATTCCATGTCCGACCAGCCGAACGACCAACCTTTTTCCGACGCTCCCGCGAGCTTCGCCAAGGAGCAGCTCAAGGCCTTCATCGAGCGTATCGAGCGGCTCGAGGAGGAGAAGAAGGCCATCGCCGACGACATCAAGGACGTCTTCGCCGAGGCGAAGGGGACCGGTTTCGATCCGAAGGCCCTGAAGGAAATCCTGAAGATCCGCAAGCAGGACGCCGACCAGCGCGCCGAGCATGACGCGATCGTCGACCTCTACCTGCAGGCGCTCGGGATGATCGGGTGACGCCATGACGGACGAAACTCCGCGACGTCGCAAGATCGAGCCGCTCGCGCTGCCGGGCATCGAGCCAGGCGGGGCCGCCGCCGAGGTTGCGCGTCCGGAGTTTCGCTGGGTGCGGCCCGGCACGCTCCGCGTGGACGAAAACTACCAGCGCAATCTCTCGGATCGCTCCATAAGCCTGATCCGCCGCATCGTCGCCGATTGGGACTGGCGCCGCTTCAAGCCGCCGATCGTGGTGGAGGTCGAGGGCGCGCTCGACGTGCTGGACGGCCAGCACACCGCGATCGCCGCCGAATCCCACCCGCAGGTGACTGAAATCCCGGTGATGGTGGTTCGTGCCGAGAGCCGGGAGGAGAGGGCGCAGGCCTTCATCGGGCACAACCGCGACCGGATCGCGGTCACGCCGACCCAGCTTCACGCCGCGGCCGTCGCGGCGGGCGATCCGGAAGCGTTGACGGTCGATCAGGTCTGCGCCCGCGCAGGCCTGCGGATCCTGCGTGTATCGCCGGGCAACGGCGCCTTCAAACCGGGCGACACCATGGCAGTCGGCGCTATCGGTGCGCTCATCGGGCGGCGCGGCGCGATGCGGGCACGCCAGATGCTGGAAGTGCTCGGCAAGGCGCGGATGGCGCCGGTGAGCTTCGCCGCGATCCGCGCGACCGAGATGCTCCTCACCGATCCCGAATATGCCGGCGAGATCACGCCGGAGGACCTGTCGAGCGTGATCATGGCGCTTGGCCCCGAAGGTGAACGTCAGGCCAAGCTTTTCGCTGCCAGTCACGGCATTCCGCTTTGGCGAGCGCTCGGCATCACCTGGTTCAAGAGGCGCCCCCGTGGACGAAAGCGCGCGGGTTGAGGCCCTCGAAGCGGAGAGCGAGAGGCTGCGTCAACGCGTCGAACAGCTCGAAGCGGCAATGGGCATGGATTTCGTCGCGCCGGTCGAATGGCGCCTGACGAGCAGCGAGTGCCGCGTGTTCGGCGTGCTGCTGAAACGCGAGGTCGCGACCAAGGACGCGATCATGGCTGCGCTCTATCGCGCAGATGGCCGCGAGGAAGCCGAAATGAAGATCGTGGACGTGTTCATCTGCAAGATCCGCCGCAAGGTGAAGCCGTTCGGCGTCGTCATCGTGACCCGCTGGGCCGTCGGCTGGTCGCTGGAGAGCCGGGCCGAACTCGCCCAGGCGCTCGGAGGCGGCGCATGACCGGCCGTCTCCTGCCCAACCTGACCAATCCCCTCGACCGGCCGGCAGCCGTCGTCCCGTTCCCGGTGGCTCGCCGGGGCGGCCGGCCGGCGAAGCTGCCGGAGGCCGATCTCCGTGCGGCCGTCGAGGAGGGATTGAAGGACCCGGAGATAGCGGAGCGGTTCGGCTGCTCGCGCCAGTATGTCTATCTGCAGCGCAAGCGGCACGGATTGCTCCGCCCGAAGGGACCGCGGCGGAGCAAGTCGCGCTTCGCGCCGAAGGTGGCGACCGATCGCGCCGTGACCATGCCGCCGGTCGACCATCCGGCGCTGACCGAAGACCGCACGCTCTACCCGGCCACGGTGACCGGCGTCGACGGACTTCTGAACGTGCTCGTCTCCGGTGCCAACCACTGGAAGATCGGCGGCGAGATCCGCAAGGGGCGCTGGGCCGGGTTCCCGGTCTATGCGCTGACGCTCGAGGAACGCGCGACCTGCCCGGCGTCGTGCCGGCACTGGCGCTCCTGCTTCGGCAATCACATGCACTTCGCCAAGCGCATCCGCCATGGCGAGGCCCTGGAAGACCGGCTTGCCCATGAGGTGGCCATCCTCCAGTCCCGCCACCCGCGCGGCTTCGCGGTTCGCCTGCATGTGCTGGGTGACTTCTATTCCGAGCGCTACGTCGCGCTGTGGGCTTCATTGATCGCCTGCTTTCCGGCGCTCCACGTCTTCGGCTTCACCGCCCGGATCGACGGACGGCGCGACCCTGTCGCCCGGGCGCTGGTCCAGCTCACGCTCGTCCACTGGGACCGCTTCGCTCTGCGCTTCTCGAACGCGCCGATCGACGAGTGCTCCACGGTCACGGTGGAGCATCCGCGGCAGGTGCCGGCGGACGCGGTGCTGTGCCCGCAGCAGACGGGGAAGACGGAATCCTGCTCCACCTGCGCTCTGTGCTGGCAGAGCCGCCGGCGCATCGCCTTCCTGCAACATTGAGGTCGGTCATGGATACGATTCAGCACGTCACGGAGAACGCGGGCGAGGCATGGGAACGGGTGCGCCGGCGGCTGCGGGTCGAGATCGGCGAGGAGATCTATGGGAGCTGGTTCCCGCGTCTCCGGCTGGAGGGCATGACCGGCGGCTGTGTCCGGCTGTCGGTGCCGACGCGGTTCCTCCGGTCGTGGATCCAGCAGCACTATGCCGATCGCCTCGCCGACCTCTGGCGTGAGGAGGCGGGTGTCGAGCGGATCGACCTGACGGTGCGCACGGCGGCGTTTCGCTCGCCGACCGCAATGCCGGCCGCCGCGCTCACCATCGCAGCCCCGGTGCCGCTCGATCGCGCGCCGCCGCTCGCTCCGATCTGTGTGCCGGACCCGAACGGTTCGCCGCTCACGCCCGGTCTGACCTTCGACAGCTTCGTCGCAGGGCAGGGGAACGCACTTGCTCTTGCCGCCATGCGCAAGGCCGCGGCGGAGGAGGCGCGCTTCAGCCCTCTGCTGCTGCATAGCGGCCCGGGGCTGGGCAAGACGCACCTATTGCAGGCGGCGGCACGCGAGGCCGGGCAGGGCGCCGCGCTCTATCTCGGTGCCGAGCACTTCATGAGCCTGGCCGCCGGCGGCGGCGCGTTCCAGGCGAGCGCGCTGCGCGAGGTGGCTTGCGGCGTCGGGTTGCTGCTGATCGACGACATCCACCGCATCACCGGCAAGGGCGCATACCGGGAATTCGCGGCAATCGTCGAACTCCGGCTTTCCGCGGGCAAGCCGTTGATCCTCGCCGCCGCGATGCCGCCCTCAGAGATCGAGCATCTGGATCGGCACCTGCGCTCCCGCCTCGCGGGCGGGCTGGTCGCCGAGATCGATCCCATGGACGCGGTCCTGCGGCGGGACCTGGTCGCCGCACGGATCGCGGCGATCGCGGTGGAATTGCCCGGGTTCGTCGTTCCCGCCCGCATCGTCGACGCCATCGCCGGTCGGGGCGGGCTGAACGGGCGCGATATCGGCGGTGCTTTGAACTGGCTGCGCGCGCAGTTCGAGCTCACCGGTGCCGTGCCCCCCATCGAGCAGGCCGACGTCATCCTCCGCGGCTTCCTGCGCAGCGTCTTCGGGGGCCATCAGCGGTTGCGGATCGACGACATCATGCGGGCCGTGGCCCGGCATTATCGCGTCTCGCTTCCGGACCTGCTGTCGCAGCGACGCACAGCCGACCTGCTGTGGCCGCGTCATGTCGCGATGTACCTCGCCAAGGAACTGACCATGCGCTCGCTGCCGGAGATCGGCCGGCGTTGCGGCGGGCGCGACCATACGACCGTGCTGTCGGGCGTGAGGAAGGTAGCGAGGCTGGTCGAAGCCGACCCGGACCGACGAGACGAGGTGCTGGCGCTCAAGCGGGCGATCGGAGGCGAGGCATGAGCGGCTGGTACTTCGATCCGTTGCCGCCATTCGGCTTCGACCTCGTCGAAATCGACCCGGCCTGGCACTTCAATCTCTACTCGGCCAAGGGGGCGAGGAAGTCGCCTCAGGCGCAATACGCGACCATGTCGGTCGATGAGGTGAAGGCTCTGCCGGTCGGCAACCTGCTCGCGCCCGGCGGGGTCTGCATCATGTGGACGACCTGGCCGCTGGTGGCGATCGGCGCCCATGTCGAGGTGATGAAAGGCTGGGGCATTCAGCCGGTGACCGGTGGCGGCTGGGCCAAGCGCACGGCGAGCGGCAAGTCGCAGTGGGGACCGGGCTACGTCGCCCGCTCACTCCATGAGCCTTACATCATCGCCCGATTGCCAGACTCGTCCTGGTCGGGCGCGAGCTTTCCCAATTTCGTCGAAACGCTGGAAGCCGATTCCATAGACGGTCTCGCGCGCGAGCATTCCCGCAAGCCGGACGAGTTCTATGCGCGCTGCGAGGCGGCATGGCCGGAGGCTAGGCGCGTGTCGATCTTCGCCCGGCAGACGCGGGAGGGCTGGGCGAGCTGGGGCAACGAGGCGACGAAGTTCGACGAGGTGTCCGCACCGCGCGAGCGGCTCGGCCTTATCCAATCCATATCGGAGAAGCAGTTATGAGCCGTGTCGTAGACGGCCTTTGGGTGGCTGCCGCTGCCGACGGCTTTGGCACCGTAGATTCCGACGAAGAGTTCTTGATCGAGGGGATCGTCAGAACCCTGCTCGATCGGCCATCACAGAATCACGTGCCGCTCGCGCACCCGGCTCTTGCAGATGCCGTGGCTTCTGACGCTGAGCGCGCGGCATCAGTCTATGTGTTCGACGCTTCGGCGGTCCATGTGGCCGAAAGCATCATGGCAAAGGCCGAGCGTTCAGCCTCGATGTGGGGGCTCTTCCGGCCGCCCGCCGATCTCTCCCTCTTTGATTTTCCTCACCCCTTCGGAGACGGCGAGTTTGGACGCGTTGGGGTCCTCGTGAAGAAAGCCGATGGTCCGAACGAGGTCCAACTGGACATCATTACCCTTTTCAAGGGGCGGGTTCGCGCGTGCGCGGTGCTTGATGTTGGACCATCGCAGAGCGGATCCGGATTTGACTTAACCTACACGTGGGCGGCTGAATGGCTGAACTCTATGTCGGCAGACGACGCCGAAGGTGTGTTGAACTGGTTTGCCGGCATTGTCGTAGGTTTGTCCATTTTTCTTAGCATCGGTGGGGCAACGGTCTCGGAACGACGCCCCCTGCGTCGGGTGCAATCTCGCATCGCTCGCCGCCTCCCGGCAGCGCCATGCGTCTATTCATTCAACTCGGTGCGGCTGAACTTCCCCAATGGCGGTATTGGGCGAAATCGACGCGTCACGTTCGAAGGTCGGACCGGCGTCCGCCGACACGAAGTCCGGACACATCTCAGGGAGATCACGCTCAAGTCTGGCGACCGAGTTCTCCGCTGGATAGCCGCGCATTGGCGCGGCAATGCCCGCTTGGGCGTCGTGGTCAAAGAACGGAACGTAACGACCAGGTCGGCGAAGGGGCCGGCATGATGCGCGAAGTACTCACCGATCGCCCCGCTGATGAGGGCTTCGAGATCGGTACGAGCACGGGGCTTGAACGTGTGCTCAAGATCCTGTCCGGGGCGCGCTTTCCGCTGACCGGCGAAAAGCCGCTGCAGGCTGCGATCGAGGCGCACATGATCGAGATCGGTCTCCCCTTCGAGCGCGAGGTGACGCTGGGCCCCGGCGACATCGTCGACTTCATGGTCGGAACCGTCGCCGTGGAGGTGAAGATCAAGGGGCAGCGCCGCGCGATCTTCCGGCAGTGCGAGCGTTATGCCGGCCATGGCAGCGTTTCCGCCATCCTGCTGGTGACCAATGTCGCCATGGGCTTCCCGCCGGCGCTGAAGGGCAAGCCGACGGCCGTCCTCAATCTCGGGAGGGCCTGGCTGTGAGGATGTACGGCACCCTTCACTTCGACGGCGAGCGGTGGGTGATGTCCGGCCTCGAGCCGCACGTCGCCATCAAGCTGAAAGCGATTTTCCCGGGCGTGCCCAAGGCATCGGCTGGGCCGTTCACCTTCCGGGACGGCGTCGCCATGGCGAGTGACCTCGAATGGTTCCTGCACCGCTACCCGATGGAGATGGCGGAGGCGGACCGCGCGCGCATGCTCGCCGGCCGGGCCGCCTTCACGGATCGGCGCAACGACGTCGAGCGCATCTTCGTGCCCGATTGGACGCCGCCGGCGACGCTCGGCTTCCAGCCCGGCCGCGAGCTCTATCGCTACCAGGCGGAGGCGGCGGAGGTCATCCGCAAGCTCGGCAGGCTGCTCCTGCTCGACGATGTCGGGCTCGGCAAGACGGTGACGGCGCTCGGCGCGCTTACCGATGGCGAAAGCCTGCCCGCCGCCATCGTCGTGCAGCCGCATCTGCGCACGCAATGGAAGAAGGAATACGTCGAGAAGTTCACGACGCTGCGGGCGCACATCATCCAGGGCACGCAGCCGTATGACCTTCCCGAGGCCGACCTCTACCTCTTCAGCTATTCCAACATCGCCGGCTGGGTCGACGTCTTCGCTACCGGGAGGTTCCGCGCCGTCGTCTATGACGAGATCCAGGAGCTTCGCACCGGCACCTCGACGGCCAAGGGGCAGGCGGCGGCGATCCTTTCTGCCAACACCCGCATGCGCATCGGCCTGACCGCGACGCCGGTCTACAATTACGGGCCGGAAATGTTCCACGTGGTCGAGGCGATCGAGCCGGGAGCGCTGGGCACCTATGAGGACTTCCTGCGCGAATGGTGCAGCTTCGGTGGCCGCAAGGCGATCGTGAAGGACCCGGACGCGCTCGGCACCTATCTGCGGGAAATCCAGCTGGTGCTGCGCCGCGAGCGGGCTGGCGGCAACGTCAACACCATCCCGATCGAGGTCGACTATGACGAGGATGTCGAGGCCGATTCCCTCGCGCTGATGCGCACGCTGGCCTCGACTGTGGTCAGCGGATCGTTTGCGCAGAGAGGGCAGGCGGCGCGTGAGCTCGACATCATGGCCCGCATGGTGACGGGACTCGCCAAGGCCAAATCGGTCGCGGCCTATGTCCGTCTGCTGCTGAACGAAGGCCTGTCGGTGCTGCTGGCCGGCTGGCACCGCGAGGTCTACGACATTTGGGGTCGGGAGCTCGGCGAGTTCGATCCCGTGCTCTACACGGGCAGCGAGACGCCTTCACAGAAGGATCGGGCCAAGGCTGCCTTCATCAACGGCGATACCAACCTGATGATGATCTCGCTGCGCTCCGGCGCCGGCCTCGACGGCCTGCAGCAGAGATGCAGCCACGTGGTGTTCGGCGAGCTCGACTGGTCGCCCAAGGTCCATGAGCAGGTCATCGGTCGCCTCGACCGGCCGGGCCAGAGCGAGCAGGTGACGGCGATCTTCCTGCACGCCAATGGCGGCTCCGATCCCCTGATCGTCAGCATGCTCGGCCTCAAGGCCAGCCAGGCGCAGGGCATCGTCGATCCGGGCAAGGGTGTCATGCCGGTGATTACGGACGCCAGCCGCATCCGGGCGCTGGCAGAGCGATTCCTCGGAGCAGAGGAGGCTGCGGAATGACGGGCGCGCCCACGGTCTATAGGTCAGTGGCCGAGAGGTGCACCCCGGTTCCATCGCGCCGGTATCGCACCGAGACCGCCAGCTCGATGGGAACCCGGTGCGCCATGAACGCCCGGAGCGGATCTCCGCCCGCGCCGAACTTCTTTCTCAGCGCCTCGGCCGAGATCGAGCACGTCACGTCCTGTCCCGTCGTCGCGTCCCGCATCGGAAAGCGGATGGTCGTTTCGTCGTCGAATGTCGGCTCGCCGCTCACGCGCATCAGCGCCATGATCCACATGCCCCCGCCCCTTGGACACCAATTGTGCAGCACGGCAGCGGCGGAGGTGAGGTAGCATGATCACTGCCTCAGCTCTCATCTCGTGCGCCGCCTCAGCAAGCGAGGATGCGTGATGGGAGATTTCAACCTCATCTCCCCTCCCGCACCGAAGAAAGCGCGCGTGCGGTGCGGCGGCTGGTCTTGGGGGCCGGTCGAAGGCGCGAAGCTGCGGGTGCTGTCCAACGGCGGCGGCATCCAGTCGTCCACGCTGATCATGATGATGTGCGTGGGCGAGTTGCCATGGGTCGACCACATCATCAACGCCGATCCCGGCGACGAGCTATCGGCGACCTATCGCCACCTCGAATGGCTGGAGGCGCAGGTTCTCCGTTACAGCAATGGCCGCGTGATGATGCATCGGGTGAGCCGGGGCGGCCGGCTTTCGGATCGCATCCGAAATCGTGCGACCGGACGCGGCGTCATCAACCAGGACCGCTTCGTCACGATTCCCGCGTTTACCGGACGCGGCGGGCAGGGCAAGCGCCAGTGCACCCGCGAATTCAAGATCGAGCCGCTGGAGAAGAAACAGCGCGAACTGCTCGGCTTTGCCCCGCGCCAGCGCATCCCTGCCGGCTCATGCGAGGTCTGGATCGGCATATCGACCGACGAGGTTGTGCGGGCGGGCGCGGCCTTCACGTCATGGACCGTGAACCGCTACCCGCTTCTCGAAAAGCGGATGTCGCGTATGGATTGCGTGCTCTGGCTGCAAGAGCGCGGGTTCCCGGTGCCGCCAAAGAGCGCTTGCATCTTCTGCCCCTACAAGACGAACGCCGAATGGCGCTGGCTGCGCGACAACGACCCGCAGGCGTGGGCCGATGCCGTCGAGATCGACCGGCTGATCCGAAATACGCCCAGCATGCGCGAGCAGGAGTTCTTGCATCGCGATCGTGTGCCGCTCGACCAGGTCGACCTGCGCACCGACGAGGAAGCCGGCCAGGGCATGCTCATGGTCTGCGAAGCGGGGTGCGGTCTGTGAGCGTGCAAGCCGTCGCCTGGGCTCTGGATCAGTACATCCGCGACGCGGCGACCAAGCTCGTGTTGATCTCGCTTGCGAACTACGCGGACAAGAAGACCGGCGAGTGCTGGCCGACGATCGCCCGCATCTGCGAGGAGTCATGCCAGTCCAAGAGCACCGTCCTTCGCCGGCTCGACTGGCTAGTCGAGCATGGGCTCGTCGTCAAGAGTGAGATGCATGAGACGAGCGGCCGCCAGAAGGCGAACCACTATCGGTTGGTTCTGTCGCGGCTTCTCACCCAAGATGATGTTGCATCGTTGCAAGGACATTCCGAGAACGTTCGCGAGGGAGGGTGTCAGGCTGAAACCCTCCCGATGCAGGGGGAGGGTGTCACGGTAGACACCCCCGAGGGTGTCACTGCTGACACCCCCATAGAACCGTTAGAAGAACCGAAGGTTACCCCCATAGCCCCCAAGGGGGCGGGGGAGGCGAACGATCGGGATGAGGAATTCGAGGAGTTCCTAGGGGCCTACGATCCGCAGCCCATGGCATCGAGGCTTACGCCACGGCGCCATTGGAACCGGCTGACGGCTGACGAGCGCAAGCGAGCCAAGGCGGCCATAGGGCCCTACCGGGCCGCATGCGCTGCCGAACGGCCGAAGCCTCGCAAGATGCTCGATCCGAGCGCCTACCTGTCGCGGCGCATCTTCGACAATTTCGCCGGCGCGCTGAAGCCACGCCCCCCGGAGGCCCCAGCCGTCGCGGCGCTTCGGCGATCCGCCGGCGCGGCATTCGCAGGCGCCCGTTTCGTCGAGTGTGGCACGTCCGCCTGGAAGGCGTGGGAGGCCGTTGCCAGCGAGGCCGCGTACCCGCTGAGGGCGGTCATTCTCCCGCCGCGACCGATGGCCGGACGCGATCGCGAAATGACGGGTCGGTACTTCCCCAGCGAGTGGCCGCCGACGCGGGACGGACCCGACCTCCTGCAGAAGGCGGCAGGCGAGCGATGAGTGACGGAGAGGGACATGCAGGAAGCTACCAGGCGCACGGCGCATGACAGGGTCGAGGCCGCGACGCGCCGGCTCGAGAAGGCACTTACGCTGAACGAGCGGGACGCCAAGGCGTTGGCGCGAGCGGAGGGCAGGGGAAACACCGAGCGGGCGGCTGAGCTGCGCCGGTCGATCGGCAAGCGCGCGCTTCAGGCCAAGGCGCAGGAGCGGATTCTCGCCAAGTACCGGCCGATCATGCAGATGTCCGACTATGCGGGGCGTCTAGCCGCGCGTTGCGCCGCCAGCCCGCCAGCGCCGGCACCGAAGGCCCGAAAGCCGAAGAAGCTGGCTCGCCAGCCGTTTCGCATTCCCGACGACATCCCGGCCGACCTGCCGGGACGCCGGGAGCGGAAGGAACGCTTTGTGCCGAGCCCGGCGGATGGGAAGCCGCTGGCTGTCACGATCAACGTCCATGAAAGCCCCGTGTCCTACATGCTCGCCGCCGGGACGATCGATGAAGCGGAGCACCGAGCGGCGGATCAGTTTCGACGGCTTTACGAGCGCGCCGGCATAGGAAACCTGAAGGCGATCGACCCGGCCCGGGAAGTCGTCGACGGCACGTCGCCGCAGCCGGATATGAATGTCGACGCCATGGAGGCGCAGGCACGATTGCGCGAGGCGAGGGAGCGTCTGGGCAAGACGCTCTACGGCTACACGGTGGCCGTCGTCGGCGAACTCGTGCCGATCAAGCAGATGGCCGAACACTACGGGCGGTTGTCCGGAAAGCGGGCCGAGGGGTTCGTCTCGGGCCAGGTTACGGCCGCGTTGGATTTGCTGGCGGAGCTCTGGCGGGAAAAGCCTCCGACGCTGCCGAAGATGCGGTCGACACGAGAGAGCACAAGCGGACCCGCAACCGAGTGGGACGTGACGGACAAGGGCGATCTTCGCAAGAGGCAGAGCAATGCGGAGAGGCTGGGCGGCGCCAATGATGCTTGATCCGAAGGGGTGAACGATCAAAGCTCTCGAATGGTCGCCATCGACCCAGGGCCCGCCTGTAACGGAGCATCGCCCCATGACCTCCCTTGAGAAGCAGTTCGACCAAGCGATGTTCGAGGTCTACCGCCGTGCGAAGGAAGAGGCGCACTACAATGCGACGATTTTCCTTCAGATGCTTACCGACAACGGTGGCTTGCGGACGGCGAAGACGTTGATCAATGCATCGAAGCCGTCCGACGGCTATACGGCGCTATATATGCGAAAGCGGCTTGATCTGACCGTCGAGGCCGTCGTTGTAGAAGATAGTCGGTGGCACGGCCTCTTCACCGAAAGAGAGCTTTCCCGCGCTCGCCATCGGTTGCGCGAGTACCAGTATCAGCCTCGCGTGCAATCAAAGTCGAACGAAGGCCGCGCTGACGCTTGACGCGGGCCCCCAAATCAGACCTAATTTCGTCAAGCTCGATAGATGCGCCCGGATGCTGATTCCGGGCGTTTTTCGTTTGGGCTGCGGATTGAAGCGGGGAGAGCCCCGAGAGGACAAGCCGCCATAGCGGAGAATGGCCCGAAGCCAGACCAGTCACGTCTGGCCGCCCGAACCATTCGCTCCAAGCGGCAACGAGATGACCTGTCCACGGGATGGGGATCGCGGCTGAATGCATCCCGCAACATAGCCGCGAGAGTTGGAGAACGGGTCCGCCAAAGAGTCGGTATGCGGACGGCCGGGCATAGCTTGAGGCTAGGCAGGGCGCCGACTAGGCCCAGGTCATTACCTTCGACGCGGTTTCAAACGGCAGGCTGGATGCTCGTCGGGAGAGGGCGCAGCCGCGTCGATCACTTTTCGGGCCACGGCTTCAGCTTGTGGTAGAGCGCGGTGCAAGCGAGGGCGATGCTTAAGGGAACGATGACGGCTTCGCCGTTGTCTCGCCTGGTGCCCCGCTCATAGAGCTCAATGGAACTCTTCGAGATGCCCAGCTCCTCGGCGGCCTTCGTCTGCGAATAGCCCATGATCGAGCGCCAAGCCTTGAAGTCGTCGGGGGTCATGGTATCTTCTCCGTTGAAGGGGTGAGACGCCTTTCGATCCGGTGGGAGCCGGGCTTTCGCCCGACTCCCGTTCTCTTAGAAGCTGATCCACAGGTGCAGGTGCCAACCGCAGAACCTGAGTTTCAGCCTAAGCCGGAGTTTCAAGCGTCTCACCTCCTTCCGATTGCCGGGCCACAACGACCCGGTAAGGATGTTGTAGCGTACTCAGTACGCAATAGCAACGGATAAATACCTGACTCAGTATGAATTTCGCCTGCTGCGCGTTTGCAGCGGGCTTTTTCGCTGATGTCCCGTTGATCGCCGCGGCAGGCGCCATGAACCAATTCAGCACTATGGGGCGGAAGCCAGCTCGCGCACGCGGTTACGACGGTCGTTGGGAACGGGCCAGAGCGCAGTTCCTTGCCGAGCATCCGTGGTGCGTGCGCTGCGCAGAGCAGGGGACGCGGACCGCCGCAACCGTGGTCGATCACATCATCCCGCATCGATACGGTCAGGCGCGGACGCCTGAGGAGAAGGCCACCGCGCTTCGGCTGCTGCGCGATCCGGACAACTGGCAAGGGCTCTGCGCGACCCACCATTCCAGCACGAAGCAACGCGAGGAACGCAGCGGCGGCCGATGCGGAACTACCGTCGACGGGCGCCCGATCGATCCGAGCCATCCCTGGAACCGGCGGTGACCCCCGGGGGGTATCCGATCTCCGGGCGATTGGGGACCCGGACCGGCAGGGGCCAAGCGTTCGCACTGCGAGCAGATTTTGGAAGGGGGGTTTCCGCCACCCCCATAGGGGGTGAACATGAAACTTACCTCTGTCGAAGGTGGGGATGGCGCGCCGCCGGAGCCCGACTGGGCTTCGCAGTACACCGATGAGCTCGACATCGTCGAAGCGAAGGAGCGCTGGGGCATCGTGACCCGCGAGCTGCGGGAGGCCGGCACCTTGGCGATGGTCAACGGGCACACCGTGCAGCGGCTCGTCGAGTTCTACGTGGTCTATCGCCGGGTCGCCCGCCAGGTCGGCGAGCTCGGAGCGATCACCCGGGCGCGGCGGACCAAGGTTCCACAGACCAGCCCCTATTGGACCGTCATGCGGCAGGCGGACGAGCATATCCGCATGAACGAAGCCGAGCTTGGTCTCTCGCCCCTGCGGCGCAACAAGGCCGGGAAGGTGCAACGTGGCAAGAAAGCCCCGCGCGCCGCGGACAGTTACCTCGGATCGCTATCCAAATGACCCGACCAGCCATTGGGCCCATGATGTCGCCGAGGGCCGCATCGTCGCGGGCGAGCTCGTGCGGCATGCTGCTGAACGGCACCTCCGCGACCTGAAGGACGGCCCGTCGCGCGGCCTGTACTGGCGTCCGGAGAAGGCGGCGCATGCCATCGGGTTCTACCCGGCGATGCTGACCATCACTGAGGGGACTAAGGTCGGGCAGCCGTTTCAGCTGCTTCCCTGGCACACCTTCGTGGCAGGTTCGCTGTTCGGATGGCGCAAGGACAGCGGCCGGATGAGGTTCCGCAGCGGCTGGCTGGAGACGGGAAAGGGACAGGCAAAAAGCCCCTTCATGGCCGCCACCGGCCTCTACATGAGCGGCTTCTGTGGCATCCACCGTGCTCGCGCCTTTGCGATCGGCCAGGACAAGAACACGGCGAACGTGCTGTTCAAGGACGCTGTCGCCATGTGCCGGGCGCCGATCCCGGGCGGAGACGAGGATGATACCCTGGTCGCCAGCGGCCATGTCGTGGTGCGCGGGGAGGGGGACAACGCCTGGAAGCTGGAGTTCATCGAGAGCGAATCCATCTTCCAGTCGCTGGCGAACGGCGAGGCGATCTCGGGTCCGAAGCCGACCTTCGTCGGCGCGGACGAGATCCACGAGTTCAAGAACAACACGTCGATCGAACTGTGGAAGGCGGCGATCGCCAAGATGCCGGGCGACGCCTTCATGCTGCTCGGCACCAACACGCCATCGTCGACGCAGATCGTCGGCACGGAATATTCGGAGTTCTACCAGAAGGTCGCACTCGGCGAGATCGACGACGACGAGGCCTTCGCCTTCGTCGCTCGCGTCGACAAGGCCGACCGGGAGACCGTGTTCGACAACGAGGAATGCTGGCCCAAGGCGCTTCCGGCGCTAGGCGTCACCTTCCCGATCGAGAACATCCGCGGCCAGGTGAAGACCGCCAAGTCGCTGCTCTCGACGGCGCTCTCGCTCAAGCGCCTCTATTTCGGGATTCCCATCGGCGCGACCGAATTCTGGATCGCCGAGGAGGCATGGTCGGCGGTCCAAGGAAGGGTCGATGCCGACGAATTCCGGGGGTGTCCCTGCTGGCTGTCGCTCGACCTCTCGCAGAAGAACGACCTGACAGCGCTGACCGCGGTGTGGCTCAAGGACGGGAAGCTCTACGCCAAGACCTGGTACTGGACCACGAAAGACGGGCTCGAGGAGCGGGCGAAGGCCGATCAGGCCCCCTATGACCGCTGGGCGCTCGAGGGACATATCACCGCCGTGGACGGAGCGGTCATCGACAAGAGCTTCGTGGCGGCGAAGGTTGCCGAGATCTGCGCCTCGCACGAGGTGCGGTGCCTCGCCTTCGATCCGGCGGGTATCGGTTCGTTCATGGAGGCGTGCGAGGACATCGGCTTCCCCGTCTGGCTCTATGAAGGCCCAGACGCAGATTCCGGCAATGGGCTGATGTTGGTGCCGCATGGCCAGGGCACTCGCATTGTCTTCTACAAGCAGCTCGACGAGAACGGTAAGCCGATCGAGCGGCTTTGCATGCCGAGGTCGATCGAGCGGCTCGAGGATCAGATCCTCAATAAGTCGATCGTCATCGACCACACGCCGGTGACGTATGCCTGCGCTGCGAATGCCCATGTCATTTCGGACGGCATGAACAATCGGGCCTTCGACAAGAAGCGCTCCCGCGGGCGTATCGACGGCATGGTGACGATCGCCATGGCGACGGGCGCCGCTTCGTGCGATCCGCGCGGCGCCGAGACCGGCCAGCCTGAAATCTATCTGCTGTGAGGACCGCCATGGCGAGCAAGACGCGCATCGACTTCGTGTTCGACGGCATCGGCGTCATCGGAACGATCACCATCGTAGTGGGCGCCGGCATGATCTACTTTCCCGCCGGTCTCATCGTTGCCGGCCTGATCCTGCTCGCCATTGCGATCCTCGGGGCCCGCACCTGATCATGGCTGGAATGCTGCGAAGGATCTTTGGCGCCCCGGCCGAAACGAAGTCCGTGGACTTCTCTCCGGAAGTGTGGGCCGCGATCAATGGCGGGTGGGGAGTTCCCACGAAATCGGGCTCCAGCGTTTCGTTCAACAGTGCCCTCGGCCAGTCCGCGTTCTATCGCGGCGTTCTGGTTATCGCCGACGGCGTTGCTCAGTTGCCCGTGGAGATCTACCGGAGAGTGTCCTCCGGGCGAGGGGCTGAACCGGCTTATGACCATCCGCTCTACGACATGCTGATGCATCGTCCGAGCGGGCTCCAGGACGCACCGACGTTCTTTCGGACCGTGCTCATGCATGCCGTGGGCACGGGGAACTCCGTTTCCTATCGTGTCGTCGTCAACGGTCAGCTGCGGGAGCTTCTACCTTTCCGCCCGGAGAATGTTGGGATTGATATCGACCCCATTCTGAGCCAGCCAATCTACGATTGCACCTTCGAGAAGGGGGCCTTCACGCGGCTTGGACCCGATGATGTGTTCCATCTTCGAGGTCCGAGCTGGATGCCATACAAGGGCATCGATCCTGCCGTGGTCGGCCGCGAGGCCATTGGTCTTTCGCAAGCTACGGAGGAAACTCACGCGAGGCTGCACAAGAACGGGACCAGGCCGAGCGGCGTTCTCTCGACAGAGAACAAGCTTGATCGCCCGCAGATTGACCTGCTCCGGGAGATGTGGACGCAAGCCTATGCCGGCGCCGAGAATTCATCGAAACCTGCGATCCTGACGGGCGGCCTGAAGTGGGAGCAGCTCGGCATGAAAGGCGTGGATGCCGAGCACCTCGCCACGCGCAAGCATCAGATTGAAGAGATCGCCAGGCTGCTCGGTGTTTTCCCGATCATGCTTGGACATGCGGGCGATCAGTCGCCAACTTTCGCGAGCGCCGATGCGTTTCTTGAAGCCCATGTCCGCTACACGCTGCAGCCGTGGATCAAGAATGTCCGCTCGGCGATCGAAACGCAGCTCCTGACGGCCGAGGAACGTCGACAGGGCTATTTCGTCCGTATCGACACCAGCGAGCTTCTGCGCGGCTCGCTGAAGGATAGGACGGAGTATTACAAGGCGGCGCTAGGCACCAATTCCTCGCCGGGCTGGCTCAAGCCGAACGAGATCCGTGAGGACGACGGTTGGAACCCGGACGATGACCCGGCCATGGATCAAGTCTGGCAGCCGGCCACCATGGCGCCGGTGAACGCACCGGCGGGTACTGCCGACGGGGCGACCCGACCGGAGGAGAAATCGAGCGCTCCGCGCTCCCTCTATGTCAGCCGTCCTCTCAGAAATGGGGCCGAATTCCTTCGTTGGGCACGATCGCAGGGCTTCCGCAATCTGCTTCCCGTCGAGGATCTGCACGTCACGTTGATCCACAGCCGCAATGCTATTGACTGGATGTCGATCGAGCGGAGCTGGAATCCCAACGATGAAGGCGAGATTGTCATCCCGCCGGGCGGCCCTCGGATCGTTGAGACCATGAACAGCTCGAAGGGCGCCGCCGTGGCCCTCAAGTTCGTTTCGGCCGAACTCGAGTGGCGTCATGAGCAGATCATCGAAGCCGGCGCCAGCCATGACTGGCCCGACTATCAGCCGCACATCACGTTCACGTACGAGCCGGGCGACGTCGGTCTCCAACGGGTCGAGCCGTACCAGGGCAAACTGGTCTTCGGCCCGGAACGTTTCCGAGAAATCGTCTCCTGAGGAGAAGATCATGGAACTCAGCGTCATCGGCGTGCCGTTCGAGATCAAGTTCGCCGCGGATGAAGCCCTGGCAGGGACCTTCGAGGGCTATGGGGCCGTTTTCGGGAACGTCGATTCCCATGGGGACGTGATCGAACCGGGCGCTTTCACGAAATCTCTCCTGGAGATGGAGCGGGCGGGCCGCGGCCTTCCGCCGATGTACAAGATGCACGGCATGACCACCGGCAATCGGACCGACCCGATCGGCATCTGGGAGGCGATGTCGGAGGATGCGAACGGCCTCTACGTGAAAGGGCGGCTCGTCGGGCTCGATACGGAGCAAGGCAAGTGGACATATGCGCAGATGCGCGAGGGTGCCCTGAAGGGCCTTTCGATCGGATATCGGGTGCCACCTGGCGGATCGCGCAGAGGCAGCGGGCGTACCGGAGATCCGCTCCGCACGATCAAGTCGGTAATCCTGAGAGAGGTCTCTCTGGTCGACAGTCCGTCGAACGTTCTTGCCCGCATCTACAGCGCCAAGTCGCTCGATGACGATGGCGGCAGCTATGCCGACGAGATCAAGACCATTCGTGATTTCGAGGAGTTCCTACGGGACGTGGGTGATTTCTCGCACGCAGCCGCCAAGGCGATCGCCGCTGGCGGCTTCAAGGCAAGACCGGAACCTCGGGACGAGGACGGGGAAGCCCTCAAGGCGTTCATTGCGGACGCCGCCAACCGCCTCCGGGGCTGCTGAGCTCCATTCCAACACCGAGGATGACATGAAAAAGTTCTCCATCGTTGCGATGGCGGGCGCGCTTGCGCTCGCCGTGATCCTGGCCCTCTCGGCCGACCTGTCCAGTCATCTCGGCGTCTTTCACGCCGCGGCGGCCGGCCTCGATATGAACCATATGCTGATCGCCATGGCCGGAGCGCCGGCACTGGCCGAGGAGGTCAAGGCGGCCGTCGATCCGCTGATGACGGCGTTCGAAGAGTTCAAGAAGACGAACGACGATCGTCTGCGAGAGATCGAGAAGAAGGGGAGCGCCGATCCCGTCACGGCCGAGAAACTCGGCAAGATCGAAGCGACGCTCCAGCAGTATGAGGGCCTCAACCAGAAGATCACCACTTCGGCAGAGCAGGCGAAGGCGGCGAAGGAAGCGAGTGATCGCATCGAGGTCATGCTCAGCCGGCTGCCGAAGAACCTGGCGCAGGATGCACGCGGCGAGGATGGATGGAAGACGACGGCCAATGACTGGGCACGCGCTGTCGTGCACGCTCACGCCGTGGGCGTCGTGAACCTGTCGAAGGACGAGCAGAAGATCCTCGCTGACATCGCCGCCGAGGCCAAGGCTCTGAACGTCTCGACCGACACCGCCGGCGGCTATCTCGCGCCGACCGAATATGTGCGCGAGATCATCAAGGGGGTGACGGAGATGAGCCCCGCCCGTGCTCTGGCCCGGATTCGGAATACGGCGGCCAAGTCCGTGGAGATCCCGAAGCGCACCGGTCAGTTCGCCGCGCGTCGCGTCAACGAGCAGGGCACCAAGTCCGAGACCACGGGCCTCGCCTATGGCCTCGAAGAACTCCAGGCGCCCGAGATGTATGCGCTCGTCGACATCACCAACCAGATGCTCGAGGACAGCGCTTTCGACATGGAAGCCGAGATCCGGGAAGAGGCCTCGGAGCAGTTCGCCGTCCGGGAGGGCGCCGAGTTCGTCTCCGGTACCGGCGTCGGCGAGATGGAGGGAATTCTCATCAATGGCGGCGTCGGGGAGAATGTCTCCGGCTCCGCGGCGACGATCGCTGATGTCGACGGGCAGGCGAACGGTCTTCTCACGCTCAAGTACGGGCTCAAGACGGCCTATGCGCGAAATGCGACCTGGATCATGAACCGCACCACCATGGGTTCGGTGCGCAAGCTCAAGGACGCCGAGAAGAATTACATCTGGATGCCAGGCCTCGCGCAGGGGCGCCCCAATACGATCGACGGCGATCCCTATGTCGAGTTCCCCGATATGCCCAGCGAGGCGGCCGGCGCCTATCCGGTCGCCTATGGCGATTTCCGGCGCGGCTTCACGATCGTCGATCGCATCGCCATGGAGATGCTGCGCGATCCTTACACGCAGGCGACGAGCGGGGCGATCCGCTTCATCTTCCGCCGTCGCGTCGGCGGAAAGGTGGTTCTGGCCGAAGCCATCCGCAAGCTGAAGTGCGCGGCGGCCTGACCGCAATCATCTCGCGATAGCACCGGCCGCACGCGCTGCGGCCGGTTCCTTTTCTTCCATCTGGAGGCGCCACCATGCGCGACCTGTTGAACAATATCGCCCCGAAAGTGGCGATCCCGCCCGTCGTCGTCACGGACAATACCGCTCAGGTCGGTTCGGTCATCGACGTTGCCGGCTTCGACTCCCTCACTTTCGTCATCCTGACCGGTGTGCTGGCTGACGCCGACGCAACGTTCGAAGTCCTGGTCGAGGAGGGCGACGTGGCCAACCTTTCGGATGCCACGGCCGTCGCCGATCGCGATCTGATCGGATCCGAAGCCCTCGCGAGCTTCACATTCGCTGCCGACGGCGCGACCCGGAAGGTCGGCTACAAAGGGGGCAAGCGGTTCGTCCGCCTGACCGTCACGCCGAGCGGAAATGCCGGAAATGCACCGATGGCGGCGTTGGCGGTCCTTGGGCATCCCAAGTCCGCGCCGACCTCCAACCCTCCGATCTGATCGCAGGCAGAGCCGAAATTAGGTCGAGCTACGTTCACATCAGGAGGGCCTCATGGCCGAACAGGTTAAGGTGCGTGTGCTGCGCACGGTGCCCGTTTCCGATGACGGAATCCGGTCGCGCCAGCTCGTAAAGGGAACGGTCGACGTGGTGCCGGCCGGGCTCTTCGACGGCCTCAAAGCCGAGGGCTATGTCGATGAGCCGGCTGCCGGCGAAGATGGGGGATCTCCCTCGGGCGGTGCGGGGCAGGGCGCGGGCGGGCCCGTCGAGATCCCCGACGACTGGAAGGATCTGCACCACGCCACCAAGAAGAAGCTCGCCCGCGAGATCAGCGGGCAGGAGCCCGCCGATACCGCGGCGGCCGAAGCCGTCATCGAGGCGGAGATAGCCCGCCGGACGGAACAGCCGGGTTCGTGATGCTTACCATCGTGACGCCGGCGGACGACCGCAATCTGCTGTCGATCGAGCAATTGCGGGTGGCCGCCGGCTTCGCATCGGGCGATGCCAGTAACGACATGGATCTGGCCAGGATTGGCCTCGGCGTGTCGGATCGTATCGCCCGCGAATGCGGCATCGCCGGCGATGGCGTGCGCCCGCCCACGTTGAAGCGGGAGACGGTCGAACAGACTTTCCGCCTGTCGTGCCCCGTATCGCTGCTCCTGCTCGCGCGCCGCTTCGTGTCGGGCGTGACCTCTGTCAGCATCGACGGTGAGGCGGCAGCGACCTCCGACTATGAACTCGACGCCAGTGCCGGGATGCTGCGCCGGCTCCGAGAATCCCGGCCTGCCATGTGGCAGCCGGCGACCGTCGTCATCACTTATGCAGCCGGCTTCGACGACGTCCCCGGCGACCTGGTGCTGGCTGCTTCCGTCGCGGTGCAGGAGCAGTGGTCCGCGACGCAGCGCGATCCGCTGCTAAAGCGGGACCGGGTCGATGGAATCGGCGAACAGGAATTCTGGGTCGGCGGGATCGGCGGCGCCGCACCGAGCGCCTTTTCCTCCACCGTCCAGGCGTTGCTCGAACCGTTCCGCACGATGTGGGTCTCATGACGCCGAGCTCAGCTATCACCGCCCTCGACCGGCAACTTCGCAAGCACGGCCATGATGCCTTGCTGCGCCGGCAGGCCTGGGTGGGAACCGTCCGAACGTCGGCCAATCTGCCAGTCCGTATCTGCCTTCGGGGCTATCGGCCGGACGAGGTCACGGGTGGAATCGTCCAAGGCGACAGCGAGGTCGTCATCTCACCGACCGAACTCGGCGCATCGGCCTGGCCGGACGGTGCCGGCGAACTGCCGCGCCAGGGTGATGTCATAATCTCCGGAAGCCGGTCGCTGGCCGTCATCGCCGTCGATCCGCGCTACATCGGGGGAGAGCTTGTCCGGATCAACCTGCAGGTCCGCGGCTGATGGCGCGGGTCTCGACCCGGGTCGAACCGATCGACCGGAACATCGTGCTCGCCATTCGCAAGGGTGAAGACCCGGCCCAACGCGGCGCCCGGCTCGCCGCCTTCGCCCGTCAGGCGCTTGCGGAGGCGCAGGAGATCAACCGTCAGGCGACGGGCGCCGTGCCGCCGCACGAAACCTTCGTCGACGGACGCCAAGGCGCGCCACTCGAGAGTGTGAAGCCGGATGGCGTCATTGTCTTCGAGTTCGACCTGCTGGGTGATCTGTTCGAATGGGTCGGCGAGATGTTGGTGAAACACTCGCCGGTGCGCACGGGGCGCTATTCCGACAGCCATCTCTTTTTCGCCGACGGGGTGCAGGTCGATCCCGGCGCAGCGCTGCCGTCGGCGGAGGAATACGTCTTCATCAATGTCCAGCCCTATGCCCGCAAGATCGAGCGAGGGCTGTCACCGCAGGCGCCGGAAGGCGTCTATGAGGCTGTCGCCGCCATGGCTCGCGCGCGATTCGGCAATCTCGCCCATATCCGCTTTTCCTACCGGTCTTTCCAGGAGGGCGGCATCGTCGCCTACATCCCGGCCGGCGCGCCGGCGACGCGTGACCGCCGCGGCCGGTTCGCCTCGGGTGCTGGCGTTTCCGAGGCTCGGAACCGCGAGCACGCGACGCGCCGGCCCGCCGTCGTGATCCAGATGAGGTGAGCGATGGCGTCGGCTAGCGTTTTCAGCGCCGTCCAGGCGCGCCTCGAGGCCAACTGGAGCCGGTCTCCTGTCGTCAATCTCAACGATGTCTCCGAGGCACAGGACCCGCCGTGGGTGACGTTCCAGGTCCCGCTCAGCAACGAGGAACAGATCACCATCGGCGCGCCCGGACAGAATGTGTTCCGGGAGAGCGGCGTCCTTCGCCTCGTGCTGGCGATTCCGCGCGGCGCGCGCATCGCGCCGTGGCTGGAATGGATGGACGACCTGCGCGCCCTGTTCCGCTCAAGGCAGTTCGACGGCGTGCGGACCTATGGCGCTTCGCCGGCCGTGCTCGACGATCGCAATGACGACGGCAAGTTCTGGCTGCTGAGCGCGGCCGTGCTCTACGACGCCGACATCCACGCCTGATCCCACTCACCTCTGGAGACACGCCATGTCCTTCGCCGCATCGAGCGAGGCGCGGATCGCCTATGTCGCCGAAGCCACCTTCGGCACCACGCCGGCGACGCCGGCCTTCAAGGTCTTCCGCACGACCGGGGGCGGTCCGCGCACCAACAAGACCACCATCACGTCGGACGAGATCCGCGCCGACCGCAACGTGCCCGACGAGAGCATGGTCGGGATGGACGTCGCCGGTGCCTACCCCTTCGAATTCTCCTACGGGACGTTCGACGACATGCTCGAGGGGGCGCTGATGGGCGCCTGGGCGAGCGACGTGCTGAAGAACGGCGTTACGCCGAAGAGCTTCACCTTCGAGGAGACGCTGGAGCTCGGCGCCACCGACAGCTTTTCCCGCTTCTCGGGCTGCATGGTGAACACCTTCTCGCTGTCCGTGTCGGCGCGGGAGAAGGTGACGGGCTCCATCGGCCTGATGGGCCAGAAGGAAGAGCTCGACACGGCCGTAATCGACGATGCGGCCTACACGGCCGCCAATGCCGAGCCGATCCTCAGCGCCTCCGGCAGCATCGCCTCGCTCGCCATCGCCGCACTCGATCCGGCGCCGAAGCTGCGCTCGGTCTCGTTCGAGGTGAACAACGATCTGCGGACCCGACCGGTGGTCGGCTCGCTCTATTCCGAGGAATTCGGGCTCGGGCGCTGCAACGTCACCGGCACGCTAAACGCGTATTTCGGCTCGAATGCGCTCTACCAGGCCGTGCTCGACCATGGCGGCGGCGCGCTCAGCTTCACGATCGGTAAGGATGCCAACAAGAAGTACACCTTCCTGTTCCCGAAGATCGTGTTCCTGAACGGCGAGCGGCAGGTCGGCGGCAACAGCGACGACGTGATGGTCAACATCCCGTTCCGCGCCGTCTACGACGCGGCGGAGGCCTGTTCGATCAAGATCACGCGGGCGGTGGCGTGAAGACAATCGGTCAGAAGCCCGTCCGTTCGGGCGGCAGGAAGGAAGCCTCCACATGAAGCTGTCCAGGATCCGCAAGGGCGTGCGCAACGTGACGGAAGGGGGGTGGGTCGACCGCATCCCGATCGACGCGCTCGAAGGCGTCGCCTTCCGGGTGCGTGGCGCCCGCAATCCCGACGCGATCAAGCTGCGCGCCGATCTGATCGCGGCGCTGGACGAGGAGCAGCGCAAGGCGCTGCCGGCGGACACGGTCGAGGCGATCGCGACCGAAGTCATGGCGCGGGCGGTCCTGCTCGACTGGAACCTCACCGACGAAGCGGATGCGCCGATTCCGTTCACCCCGGAGGCCGCGCTCGATCTGCTCACCGATCCTGAGATCGGCGAGACGATGCGCGAGGGGGTCGCCTATGCCGCCGCGGTTGTCGCGGCGCAGGGGCGCGATGCCCTGGAGACCGACGCAAAAAACTGACCGACGCCCTGCTCTGGCAGATGGAGTGGGGCGACAAGATCGAGTGGCTCCAGGACCTGGCCGAGGAAGGCGAGGCCATCCCGGCGCTTAGCAACCAGCCGACCATACCGGCGCATCTGGAATTCGCGTGGAGCGCCTTCTGGGCGCTGAAGAACGACCGGCCGCTCGGCTTCGCCATGATCGGCCGCATATCCTTCACCGCGATCGATCGCTTCGCCCGTCGCTATGACGTTCATGGCGACGCCTTCGAGAGGCTCCGCGTGCTGATCGCCGCGATGGACGCGGCATTCGTCGAGAAGGTGATGGCGCGGCCGAAATAGCGCCAGCACATCCTGCAGGGGAATTTCATGGCATCGGTCGAACAGATCCGGCGCGTGGTCACTCAATATGACAGTCGCGGCGCCGAGAAGTCGGTTGCCGACCTCGACGCGGTGGCGGCGGCGCAGGGTAAGGTTGCCGCCACCGGCCAGACGGTGGCGACGGTCACCGATACGGTGACGCGGCGCCAGCTCTCGGCCGTGAATGCCTATGATCGCCTGCGGCGCTCGATCGACGAGGAGTACCGCGCGCAGCAGAACCTCGCGCGCGGCCAGGCGACGCTGGATCGGGCGATGCAGCAGGGCATCATCACGGCGGAGGAATACAGCCGGGCCCTTGCACTGCTGAAGGCCAAGCAGGGCCCGCCGGGCGCGAACGATAACTTCCAGCTGGCCTCGCATGAGCTGACAAACCTGAAGTTTCAGCTCAACGACGTCGCGACGATGCTCGCATCGGGCGCCTCGCCATTCCAGGTCATCGCCACTCAGGGCGGGCAGCTCAGCCAGATCCTCGGCGACAAGGGCGTCAAGGGCGCCGTGCTGGGCATCGGCCAGGCGATCCTGTCGATGGCGACGCCCGTCAACCTGGCTCTTCTCGGTATCGTGGGAGCGGGGCTGGCGGCGGAGGCCGCGTGGTCGGCATTCGGATCGTCGACGAAGTCGCTGAGCGACGACCTGAAAGAGCAGGAACGGCTGCTGAAGCTGGTGAAGGACGCCTATGACGACGTGTCGGGCGCCGCCACCAAATGGAGCAATGCCAGCCGCTCTGCGACGGTGGTCGAGACCACGCAGGCGCTCGCCGATATGCGGGCGCAGGTCAACGATCTTTCCGGCGACTTTCTCCGGGACGTCGGCACGTATGCGGGGCGAGGCGCCCAGCGCCGGTTCACCGTCGGCGGCGACTACGAAGCCTTCGCCGGCCCGATAAACGACTTCCTGGCTTCGGTGAAGGCCGGCGCGCCCGACGTCGACCGGCTCGTCGACAGCATCGGCCAGATCGGCGAGACCTCGCCACAGGTCGCCAAGACGGCCTCGGAACTGCTCGGCATCATCCGCAACGCGGACGACGCGGACAACAGCCTGTCGGCCGCAGCCGGCGGCGCCAAGATGCTCGAGGCCCAGCTTGCCGTGCTCGCCGGCACCGCGACCGATGCGCAGAAACAGCTGGTGGGCGTCGCCGATGCCGCCAGCGACATCGCTTCAGCGACCAAGGCGCTCGAAGGACTGCGGCGCGACTATTCCCGCATCGGCGACCCGCGGGCCGAGTTTATCGGCCGCTATACCGACAATCTGGGGCAAGGGGTTCCGCCGGAACTGCGCAAGCAGATCGAGGAGCAGGCGGCCAAGAACTACGCCGCGGAGCAGGCGCGCGCGGCGGCCGACAAGGCGGCGAGCGCGCGAGCCCGTGACGCGGCGCGGGCGCAGCGAGACACGTTGCGCGACGCCGAGCGCTACTATGAGCAGACCCGCACCGCCGCGGAGCGCTATGCGGCGGAAATCGCCAAGCTGAACGATCTGCTGGCGCAGGGGGCGATCAATCAGGACACGTATACGCGCAATGCCTCGAAGGCCGCCGAGGCGCTGGCGGATGCCGAGAAGCAGGACCTGATGGACCGGCTGGGGAAATCGGCTGACCCGCTGAGCGGCCTGCAGCTCGGAACGATGCGTTACTTCGATTCCCTCGGCACGGAGGCCGAGCGCACGGCCGACCTGGTGCAGGGGGTGTTCGGTTCGCTCGAGGACGCGTTCGCCGACTTCGCCAGCACGGGCAAGCTGGACTTCAAGAGCCTCGTCGACAGCATGATCTCCGATCTGGCGCGCTATGCAGCGCGGCAGGCCATGGTCGGGCTGTTCGGTGGCGGGAATGGCGGCGGTCTCTTCGGCCTGCTCCCCGGCTTCGACACGGGCGGCTATACGGGCGCCGGCGGCCGGAACGAGCCGGCGGGCGTCGTTCACAGGGGCGAATTCGTCTTCTCCCAGGCAGCCGTCCGTCAAGCGGGCGTCGGCCATCTCGACATGCTGCATCGCAGCCTGAAGAAGGGATATGCGGAGGGGGGCTACGCGGAACGGCAGGAGATAGGTGCCACGGCGCGCCAGTTTTCCGCGCCGGGTGGCGTTCATGCTGCGGGTTCCTCCACGGGGAACACTTTCGCCCCCGTTTACAACATCGACGCGCGCGGCTCGCAGATGAGCGAGCAGCAGTTCCACCGGATCCTCGAGGAAAACAACCGAAAGGTATACGCGCAGGTGCGCGGGAGTGTCTCCGGCTGGATTTCCGATGACCGCCTTCGGGCGCCGGCTCAGAGTGGGCTCGGCTGACCTGTGGCGGTGGTCGAGCATGCGTAGGAGATTTCGTGGACGGGCTCGTCCATCTCACGGATAGAGGTGATTTCGCATTGCCTTCCGGATGATCGCAAATAGCCGGACGCCGCTTCGCGGAATGCATCCTCTGTCGGGATAAGGTCTACGGCCCCAAAGGTGTATCCGCGGACAACTCCGGCCGATGCAATGTCCTGTTCAGAAGGCAATATCATCAGCTTTCCAACAGAGGTGTTATCGAAGATAATGTACGCCTTAGAAACATCTGCGATCTTCCCATTTGGAAGCTCACGGATAGCAGGCAATCCATCATCTGGCGGCACCTTATATACTGTACGCGGAATGTCCTTATAGGTGTCTGCGACATACTTGATGTTCGGAGTGCATGCCGTGACTAAAGTCACGGCCGTGACGACCGTTAGCGCCTTAAGTGTCATTGTCACCTCCCTCAAGTCGCAACGGTAACAGCGTTGCCGGAAGTGTCGATGGCCGACGCCTCCGACTGAATCATCATCGCATCATTGGCGCCGTCGGGCCTTTGGCGCGGCCCTACCGATCCATGGATTAATTGCATGGCTGATTTCCCTGCTGCCATCGACGCCCAGCTGGGCGGTCGACTGGTCCGCTGCGGCATCCTCGTGCGTTTCGACTTCCCGACAGGCGCTCTGCGACTGTGGAATGGGGGGCGCGCGCTGCGCACGAATGACGGCTATCTCTGGTCCGGACTTCGTGTGGTCAGCAACATTTCCGGCCTCGGGCAGTCGGTGAACGGCGCGGCCGCGCCGCTCGACCTGACGGTGTCGGGCGTGGATGCGGACTTCGCCGCCAAGGTGAAGGGCGACCGGGCGAACTGGTACGACGCGGTCGTCATCGTGTTCTGGCAATTCTTCGACGAGAACTGGCAGCCGCTCGACCTGCCGATGCCGTTCCGCTTCGCCCAGCTCAAGACCATGACCGCGAGCCGGAGCTGGGACGACAGCAACATGCGGCATGTCTACACGGTCTCGGTGCGCGCCGAAGGTCCGTTCATCAATAATCGCCGGCCGCGCCACGGCTTCTACACCGATGCCGACCAGAAGGCGCGCTCGCCGGGCGACCGGTTCTTCGATCGCGTCGCCGGGATCGAGGGCAGGGTGATCAACTGGCCATGACAGCGGATCTCCCGGCCTTTCTCCGGCGCATGGCTTCCGAGCCGTTCGCCTGGGGACGGTTCGACTGCGCGCTCACGGTGGCGGACTGGTGGCTGGCGAACCATGGCCACGATCCCGCCGCGCGCCTGCGTGGCACCTATGCCACGCGCGAGGAATGCCGCGCGGTCCTGGTGCGGGAAGGCGGGCTTCTCAGGCTGGTGGGCCGCCTCGCCGCGGCGACCGGCGCATCCCGGCTCTATGAGGCGCGGCCCGGCGCCTTCGGCATCGTGCGCCAGCGCGACGAGCACCTCGCGATGATCTGCACGCCGGGGATGCGCTGGGCCGCGAAGTCCGAGAGCGGGATCGTCGCGGTCGCCCATCCCCACCTTGTCGCCATGTGGAGTGTGTGAATGCGCCTTTTTCTCATCGCGGCGATGCTGGCGGCGTCCGTGCTTCCCGCCGCCGCCATGCCACAGGCCGTGGGCGCCTATCTCGCCTTCGCGCTGCTGCCGGCGACGGCGACGGCGGGAACTATCGCGATTGCATCGAGCGCGATCGCCCTCGGGCTCACAATCGGCATTTCCTACGCCGCCAACGCTCTTTTCAGCCGTTCGTCGGGCGCCCCCAAGCCGCAGGACGTCAAGACCACGCTGCGCAATTCGGTCGGGCCGCGCTGGCGCCATTACGGGCAGGTGATGGTCGGCGGGTCGCTCGCCATGATCGAGACCAAGGATGGCGATCTGCATCAGGTCGTCGCCTTCGCCAGCCAGAAGATGCACGCCCAGCTCGGCTGGGTGATCGACGGGCGCGGGGTCGGCATCGACGTGTCGGGCTGGGTGGTCACGGCGCCCTATCCCGCGAACACGGTCAAGATCGAGCAGCGGGACGGTTCGGCTTCGCAGGCCGCCTATGCGAGCCTCGTCACCGCGCTGGGCGATCCCTACTGGACGACCAGTCATCGCGGCGACGGCATCGCCCATGCGTATCTGCTGGCGCGCAACGCCGATGCCGAGATCATCGCCGACGTCTACCCGAACCGCATTCCGTCGCTTCAAGGCATCTTCGAAGCGGCAGAGACCTATGACCCGCGCAGCGCGAGCGTGGTCTACAGCACCAATCCGGCGCTATTCCTGCGCGATTACCTGACCCATGCGGACGGGCTGCAGATCGACCCGGCCTATATCGACGACGAGGATTTCATTGCGGCCGCCAATGCCTGCGACACGGCAGTGCCGATCAAGGCCGGCGGGACGATGCCGCGCTATTTCGGGGCGCTCAGCTACCAGTTCGACGCCGAGCCGCAGAGCATCCTCTCGCGGCTGATCACGATGTGCGACGGCGACATCCGGCTCCGGCCCGACGGGCGGATCGGCTTCCGGGTCGGGGTGTGGGCCGAACCCACGGTGACGATCACCGACGATCAGATCATCGACTACTCGCTCTCGGATGGCGGCGGTCCGCTTCGCGAGGCGAACGAGTATCGCCTCAAATACACCGATCCCGGCCAGTATTTCGCGGAGGTGGAGGCCGAGCCGTGGCGGATCGAGAGTGAGATCGCGGCCTATGGCGAAGTGCGCTCGACCACGATCGAGGCCTTCGAGGTCCAGCATCACAACCTTGCCCGGCGGCTGATGAAGATCGCCGCCTTTCGCGGCTCGCCGCGCTGGCAGGGGACGATCCACACCACCCTCGCCGGGCTGCGGGCGTGGGACGAGAGATGGATCCGCGTCATCATCACCGATCTCGGGGTCGACGAGACGTTCGAAGTCACCGGGGTCGACTTCGACATGGCGAGCATGTCGGTGACCCTGTCCATCGCCTCGTTCTCCGCCGCGGCCTACAGCTTCGACCCGGTCGCCGAGGAAGGGACCGCGCCGACCGCCGCCGAGGCGGTGCCGGAGACCAGCCTGCCGCTGCCGACCGGCTTCAACGCCACCGGCGGATCGGTGGCGGTGTCCGGCAGCACCTCGGCGCCGGCCATCATCACCACGTGGACGCAGGCCGCGCAGCCGGGACTGCGGGTCGAAGTCCAGTACGCCAACCAGGCGGACGGGATCTGGCAGCCCGGCGGGAGCGTCGACGACGGCGAGGAAAGGCTGCAGATCGTCGGTGTCGTCGACGGCGCCACCTACAATGTGCGCGGACGGAACGTCGGCGCCGGCGGCGTCTCGACCTGGGCGGTGATCTCCGGGATCGTGGCGACGGCGGACAACACAGCCCCCGCGGCGCCGAGCATCACCAGCGTCAACGGCACGACGAATGCCACGATCACCTGGCGCAACCCGAACTCGCCGAATGTCGTTGCCGGCCGGGTCTACCGCGATACGGACGGCAGCTTCGCCGGCGCGGACGAGATCTCCGGCCCGATCTATGGCGGCCCGAATGCCGTCCTCTCCTTCGTCGACCCCGCTCCCGGTTCCGGCACCTGCTACTACTGGGTGAAGGTGGAGAACGGGTCGGGTGTGCAATCGGCCGCCGACGGCCCGAATTCGATCACTCTGCCATGACCATAAACTGGCCTTCCTCGCTCAAGCCCAGCCAGATCACCGATCCGGAGCTCGTGGCGTCCTATGCCACCGGCGGCCGGACCAGCAACGGCCTCGAGCAGCGCGTCCTCTCCGATGCGGGCTATTGGCGCCTTTCGTACACCTTCCCGATCCGCACGCGCCAACAGGTGCTCGCCTGGCGGGCCATGGTGAGCCGGATGAAAGCCGGTGAGGCCGTTGTCGCCACGGTCTACGATATGTTCCTCGCCGGGGGCGCGCTCGGCGCGTTGAAGGGGGCCGTTACCGGCGCGGCGCCGGCCGGCGCGACCACACTGGCACTGATGGTGCGCAATCTCTACCTCGACGAAGGGGTGCGCTTCAGCATCGGCGACCGGATGTACCAGGTGACGCAGGTGCTGGCCTATCACCAGGCCGACTCCATCCCCGACTGGCTCTCCACCGGCGCGCCGTGGCGCGATGACGGCGTCTGGTACGACTCGCCCTATCTCGGCCTCGCCGACGTCACGATCTCGATCCTGCCGCCGCTGCGCGAGGCGGTTGTCGAAGGGCAATTCGCCGACTTCGCCAATCTGCGGCTGCTGTGCTGGCCGGAGGATCTGTCGTCGATCCCGCTTGACCTCGACCTCGGCAAGTTCGCCGACCCGACGCTGACGCTCGTCGAAGCCTTCTGACCCTTCCGAGAGGACAACATGGCCACTGAACCCATCGCCGTCGGCGACGACGGCGGAGTCGTCCGCCAGAAGATCAACGCGGCGATCACGGTCGCCAACGTCGAGCCGGCCGCGCGTGCCGCCGCCGATGCGCTGATCTATGAGCAGGTCGGCCAGAACTTCAACGTGATCTCGAAGAACGTGTCGACGGCCTACAACAACATCGCCGCCGAGACGCTGGCGCGCACGCGCGCCGACGAGGCGCTGCTGCGGGCGGCGGTGTCGCTGGCGCCGCGGCCGGGAGCCGCGCCCAGCCACTACACCAATTCGTTCGCCGGCGGCCTGCCGGAGGCGCTGCCCGTGCTGCCGGACAGCCTGGTGGCGACCGGCGACCGCGGCGCGGTCGTGCGGATCGTCGGCGCCGGCATCGTCGCGAGCCGCGACTATGTCGCGGTCGAGCCCGGCCGCACCTTCCGCGTGCGGGCGGCGGTGCAGCGCCGGGTCGATACGCCCGATCCGGCCGGCGACGCGGTGCGCGTGGGCATCGCCTGGTACGACCGCAACCTCGACCCGCTGACCACCACGGCGACCTCCACGCTCAACGATTACACGGCGCTCACCGTCGGCAGCGGGCGGGTGTCGCTGTTCCGGGTGCTGGCGGGCGCTGCGGGCGCCGGCGTCGACGTGGTGGCGCCGGCCGGCGCGCTGTTCTTCCGCATCTATGTCGAGACCTGGGGAACGACGGCGGCGACCGATATCGAGGTGCTGGCCTGCGAGGACATCACCGACGTCGAGGGCTGGTCGCCGGACGTCTCCGCGCTCGAGGGCGATGTCGCTGCCCTACAGAGCCTCGACATCGGCAACCGCCTGACCACGATCGAGGCCGCGCTCGGCACTCCGGACAGCCTGACCTTCCCGACGCTGGGCGACTTCGCCGCGGCCGATATCGGCGCGTCGCCGGACGCGGTGCGGGTGCTCGGCGCCGACGCGCCCCATGACGGACAGGGCTCCTACTGGCAGCGGGCCGATGCCGGCACCGGCACGCGGCAGAGCGCGGACGGCGCCTATTGGCGAGAGGTCCGCTTCCAGCGCTCCTGGCACGTCTATTCCCCGTTCGACTATGGCGGGATCGGCGACGGTGTCGCCGACGACACGGAGGCGCTGCAGGCGGCGATCGACGCCCTGCGCAACGACCCCGCCACGCTCGCCGAGCCGTTGCACAGCGCGAAGAAGCAGATCGACCTGCGCGGCGGGGTGTGGAAGCACACCGACACGCTCAACGCGACCGATATCCAGTGTTGGGGCGGGATGATGGTCGGCGGGGTGCTCTACGGCAACTGCACCGGCAAGCCGATGGTGGACTTCACCGGCGCGCGCGGCCTCTCGTCCAGCACGGTCCACTTCCACGGCGACAAGGAGAACCGGCCCTCGCGCGCCTGGCAGGGGGCGCGATCCACCGTCACCCGCGCCTGCGACTTCATCCGCTTCGACCATTGCCAGTCGACCGGCTACTTCTCCGACATGATCTATTGCGATCACGGCATGGAGAGCCATCAGCAGAACCACTGCAAATGGTTCAACTACGATCCCGCCGGCCGGCTCGCCGCGATCCAGGGCTTCGATACCTTCCCCTGCACCTCCGAATTCACCACGCCGATGACCGGGCCGGTGTCGTGCATCCACAAGCACTATCCGAGCACGTGCTGGATGTATGTGGGCGTCGACGGGGCGCCGATCTCGGCCGTCACCAATGACACCGCGTGCGTGCTGACCACCACCTACGAGCACAGCTTCGAAGTCGGCGACACGGTGGTGTTCTTCACCTTCGGCGGCATGCGCGACGTGATGGACAAGGCGATTGCCGAGATCACGGAGATCGACGGCAACGACATCACCGTCGACTTCGATACCACCGGGGCCGGCACCTATACGGGCGGAGGCACGCTGTTCAAGGCGCAGGACCATCCCTCGCTCTACATCTGCCGGACGCAGGGCGTGCATATCGACTGCGGCTACCTGACCGCCTTCGGCCAGCCCCATATCGAGATCGGCTTCCCCGATGCCAGCTTCACGATGGTGAGTGACCTCAAGCTCGACCTGCTGATGGAGGGCGTGGGCAACCGGGTGAATATCGAGGTCGACCCTGGCGCGCTCGCCTGCACGATGGACGCCTTCAGCCTGCGCACCTACAACGCCGCCGCGACCGAGGGCGTGTTCGGCGTGAAGGCGGGCGCCGCCGGCTCGGTCTCGATCGGGCCGATCCAGATTTCGGCGACGCGCACCCGGTTCGCGATCCCGCTGGTGCGCAGCGGCGATGCCATCGGCATCTATGGCGGCAGCATCCTGTTCGATTCCACGCACCCGACCGCGTTCGCTCAGGTCGGCGGCGGCCTCTATACCGGCCCCTCGGGCAAGATGACGGCGAAGAACATCGCCATCTTCGACACCCGCAACAGCGATACGACCCCGGCCGTCGCGCCCAACAGCGGCGCCTTCGCGGCGCTGGGCGCCTGCACGCTCTTCTGCACCTATCACGACGCGATATGCGTGATTAACCTCGACCTCGCGATCACCACCAACGGCACCGCCGCCGGCAGCCTGCGGGTAACGATGCCGTTCACGGCGGCCCGCGCCTGCACCTTCTCCGGCTGGGATTCCTCGACCGGCGTGGCGGTGATCGGGCTGATGACGACCGGCTCCTCGACGCTGGTCATTACCAGGATAGACAACTCCTATCCCGGCGCCGACGGCACCCGGATCCTGATGTCCGGGCCCGCCTTCGTCCTCCCCTGACCGGCCCTTCCCGCCGCGCCGCTTCCGCCGCCTTCGGGCGGTTTTTTCATGTCCGGAGCCGAGATGACCGCAACGATCAGGATCCCGCTGCACCGAAACACGAGCGCGCCGGCGCCGGCGATCCGCTTCGCCGACATCAACCTCGCCGGCAAGCTGGTCGAGCTCGAGGTGACGCCGCGCGCCGGCGGGGCGCCCTTCACCCTCTCGACGGCGGATGGCGGGCTTGTCTTCGTCGATGCCGATGACGAGGGCGTGGTCGACGGCGTCGTGATCGTTGATCATGGTGCCTTCGTCGATGCCCTGCCGCTGGGCCAGCGTACCGCCGTCGACGTCTACGCGACGTCGGAGGATGGGCGGGCGAAGATCGCCGCCGGCACCATCACGGTCGGCGGCACCGGGGAATATCTTGGCGCCGAGATGGCGGTGGTGCAGGTGCCCGGCCTGCAGGGCGTGCCCGGCTCGCTGACGCCCGAGGCGGTCGCCGCCAGCGCGGCCGCGGTGCAGGCGGCGAGCGTCGCCACCTCGGCCGAGGACGGAGCGACCTCCGCCAAGGGCGAGGCCGAGGCGGCGCGCGACTCCGCGATCACCGCGCGCGACACTGCGGTGACGGCCCGGAGCGACGCCGAGAATGCCCGCGACGGTGCCGAAGACGCGCGCACGGCGGCCGAGACGGCGCGTGATGGCTCCGATACCGCCCGGACGGCGGCCGAGGCGGCGCGCGACCAGGCGCAGCAGGCGGTCGCCAATCCCTCGATCGCCTATGACACGCTGGCGGTGCTCGCCGCCGACCTCGCCCATGCCTCGGGGACGATCGGGCAGGTGCTGGGCGACGGCACCAATGCAGGCTTCTACGTCAAGAGCGGCGCCTCGGGCTCCGGCTCATGGGTGAAGAAGTCCGACGCCACGGTGCCCGGTCTCGGCCTGCAGGCGGCGATCAATCTGGATGCCATCGATACGGTGCAGACCGGCCCGAACATCTTCCCGGATCCGCTGCTGCTTCGGTTCTCGCCTCCGGCGGGCTCGCCCACGACGTGGATCGTCGGCGGTGCCGGCGTGTCGTTGACGGTGGGAAGCACGCGCGGGCGCCGGACCGGCTTGCTGGCGACCGGGAATGTCTCCGTCCGCACCTATCGGGCGGAGATCGCCGGCGACACCTTCTCGGCCGCGCTCACCGTCGAGAATGTCGTCCGCCCTTCATCCGGCAATGTCCGCATCCTGCTGCGCCAGTTCAACGCGTCCAACGCCGAGATCTCGGGCACGCGCCTCACGCTGGCGAACAACCTGCTCGCGAATTCGAACGAGCAGCAGATCACCGTCAGGAACGTCGCGCTCGACGTCAACTGCGTATACATCGACCTTTATGTCGACGCGGGCAGCGTCGTGGGGAATTCGATCGAGTTCAGCCGCGTCAGTCTGGTGGTCGGCGATCACCCCGGCTATCGCCCGGCGCTCGTGCGCGACCGGTCGGTGGTCTATCTGGATCCGGCCGGCGACGACCGCGCCTCGGGCGCTCCGGACTCTCCCGTCGCGACGCCCGATCGCGCCATGCAGATGCTGAAGCGTCCGGACGGCACGCTGGCGGGCGAGATCATCCTGTCGGGTGATTTCACGGGCGGGCGGTTCAGCCTCGGCTACACCGGCACCAACGTCTATTCCCCTGTGGTCGGCGATCTGCGCATCGCTGCCGGCAGCAATGCCCGCGTCCGCCTCATCCACGGCACGCCCTTCACGGGCGCGAGCTGGGCCAAGAGCGCGGGCTACACCAATATCTACGAGGCGGCCATCGCCTATTCGCCGGTGGCGAAGTTCATCTTCGAGCACGAGACGCCGTTCAGCTCGATTGCCATGGATCGGCGGTTCCCCCACCATCGGGGGCGCCAGTACCGCAGCCCCTCGACCCCGATGCGCAAGGCGGCAAGCCTGGCGGCGCTCGATACCGCGCCGGGATCGTGGTTCTACGCCAGCAGCAAGCTCTATATTCACGCGCCCAGCAGCGCCGATCCGACTTCCAGCGGCAAGGTCTACTACGTGCCGCCGAACCTGGTCACGAACCAGAGCGGCGCGGTGAACTACGCCACACCGAAGAAGACCGGCTACCTCGAGATCCACGGGATCGAAGTCTGGTACCCGTACCTCGGCTTCAACTTCGCCAACATCGCCAAGTGGCGCGCGAGCGAGTGCCTGTCCCTCGGCGCCGCGACGACGGGCTTCCAGGGCAACAACTCGTCGGGCGTGCGCGAGATGTGCGCGGCGATCGCCAATACGCAGGACGGCTTCGGCGACCATGACAGCCTGAACCTGGAAGCCGCGAGCTATCGCGACCAGGGCGTGCTCGACCGCTTCCTCTACAGCGCCCTCAATGGCGATGACGGCTGGTCCAATCACGAGCGCTGCAATGCGACCGCGCAGGAGTGCCTGTCCGAATACAATGACGATGGCGGGTTCCTGCCCGCCGGCGGCGCGCACCTTCACGCCACGGGGTGCATCGCGGCGTACAACGGGCAGGGAGCCGGCGTCGACGGCGCGGTCGGCGAAGGCTTCGGCAATCGCGGCGGGCCGGACGGCAACGAGGGCGGGGTGTCGACCGACGCGACGCTGGTCGACTGCGTCGCCATCGGCAACGTCCACAACTTCGCCTCCGGCGCTTCCGCGGCCGAGCAGATGCGCTGCATCCGCCCGCTCTCGATCGACCCGGTAAGCACGCATTACCGCCAGCTCGCCGACTCGTCCCTCATGCTGATCGACCCGCGCATCTCGGGTGCCGGAACGCCCGTCTCGGGCACGGCGAGCATCGTCACGACGGCGGCGCTGACCTGAGGAGGTTGACCATGACGCAGCAGCAGAAGCAGCCGACGACCGAGAGCGCCCCTGGCGAGGACGGGTGGAGTGATCACCTGCCGTGCTCAACGGAGGAAGCTGAGGGGCACTGCTGCAACCTCAGCCTACCGAATGGTGTCACGGACGGATGGTCGGAGCATTCGCCCCCGGGGCAAGCGCCTATCGTCTTTTCATGTGTCTGGAGATAAGTTTTGCAAACTCTTCCGACTCCTCTCGTGAAATCTTAAATCCGATGACGCCCCCGAGCGTCTCGAACTTGAACAGCAGGTCGTATCCACTATGAGACGTGCTTGGCCTGACCGCACATTCAGTTATTGAGAATGTCAATGAACTGTTTCTATTCGTGAGTTTCATGTCTGCGGTATTTGGCCCTTCTTCTGCTGCTATGAAGGCCATATGCTGAAACATATTTACTAGCATACGGTTTTTAAGTTTGAAGGTTTTTGAACCTTCGCTGGTCCCGAACGTCATGGAAAATGTTTCATCGTCGTTCGGTGTCATTTCGACGATATCTAGAACTTCGGTGATCTGTTCGGCCATCTGAACGCCCCTCCATAGCATACTTCGTCGCCCTCAATTGTAGGGCTGAATTGCAGCGCAGCGCGACTCTCTATCCGCCTAGCCTGACCACCCGCCGCCCTCGCTGTACAGGCCGCCTCCGGGCGGCCTTTTGCTTTCCCACTCCCCGACAATCTGGAGACGATCATGACCGCGTCGAGCTTCGACGAGGCGCTCAAGCGCGTGCTCGTTCACGAAGGCGGCTACGCCAACAATCCCGCCGATCCCGGCGGGGCGACCATGAAGGGCATCACCCAGCGCGTCTATGACGGCTGGCGCCGCCGCAAGGGCGCGCCGGTGCGCAGCGTGCGCCGGATCGGCGACGACGAGGTCACCGCGATCTACCGCGCGCAGTACTGGGACGTGATCCGCGGCGACGAGCTGCCGCCCGGCGTCGATTATGTGGTCTTCGACGGCGCCGTGAACTCCGGTCCCGCGCAGTCGGTCAAGTGGCTGCAGCGCGCGCTCGGCGTCGGCGCCGACGGCATCGTCGGCACGGTCACGCTGGCGGCGCTGACCCGCTACCCCGACCATGACGCTCTGGTCGCCGACATCATCGCCCGCCGCCTCGCCATGCTGCGCGGCCTCAAGACGTGGCGCACCTTCGGCACGGGATGGACGCGCCGCCTCGACGACGTGCTGGCGCACGGGCAGGCGGCGGCCCGCGGCAGCGTCGCCCCGGCGCCGGTCGCCGGCGATGCCGGGGCGGCCCGGGCCAGTCTCGCCGATCTCGCCACGCCCGCGGCGCCGATCGGCGGCTCGGCCGGTGCCATCGTCGGCGGGGGCGGCGCGGCGGTCGCGATCGACCAGGCGAAGGACGCGCTGCATCCCCTCGTCGGCGCCGGCGGCTGGATCGACACCGTGTTCGCCGGCCTCGTGGTCGCCGGCGTCGCGGTAGCGGTCGGCGGCGTCGTCTATGGCATCTGGGCCTCGCGCCGCAACCGGAAGGTTGCCGCGCTGGTGAGCGGCGAGGCCCGCGCCGATCTCGGCGCGCTGGGCACGGTGCCGGCATGACGCTGCTCGGCGCCATCCTCGACTGGACGCCCTGGTGGGCATGGCTGGCGGCGGGGCTCGCCATCCTTGCCTCCACCTATCAGGTCTGGCGCCCCGTGTGGGCGCTGCTGCCGGCGCCGGTGAAGGGCGCGGTCGTTCTCATCCTCACTGGCGGGCTGGCCTATCAGGCCGGCCGCAACCGGGGCGCGGCCGGCGCCCTTGAACGCGCACAGCAGAAGGAGCAGGCCCGTGCCGACGACATCCGTGACAAAGGCGATGCGGCTCGCGCTGCTTCTGAGCGCCGCTCTGACGGCGGCGGCCTGCGCGACGACGACGGGTGGCGGCGCGACGGGTAGGGCCGTGTGCGACGCTCTCAGGCCCGTCACGTGGTCGCCTGACGACACCGACGCCACGATCCGGCAGGTGAAGGCGAATAACGCGGTTGGCCGCGACGTCTGCGGGTGGCGGTCATGACGGGCTCGGTGA
The DNA here is from genome assembly GCF_024752335.1 of Ancylobacter mangrovi. Taxonomy (NCBI): domain Bacteria; kingdom Pseudomonadati; phylum Pseudomonadota; class Alphaproteobacteria; order Hyphomicrobiales; family Xanthobacteraceae; genus Ancylobacter; species Ancylobacter mangrovi. The sequence goes on from NZ_JANTHY010000001.1 coordinate 888,170, forward strand.
CCTGGGATGCCGTGTTCGGGCTGGGAACGATCCTCGGCGCGATCGTCGGCGTGTGGCTGCGGATCGAGCATCGCATCAAGGCCGAGGTCAAGCCGATGGCGACGCAGCAGGCGGCCCTGCATGCCGAGGTGCGCCTGCTCGACAAGCAGCTCGCCGAGCACAAGCTGTTCGCCGCCGAGCACTATGTGCGGCACGACAGCCTTGTGCAGATGCGCGAGGAGATCCTCAACCGCCTCGACAACATCAGCGGGCGTATCGACAAGGCATTCACGCCGCCGGCGCGCTCGAGGGGCGGGTGATGGATGCTTCGCCGATCGAGACGGGCGAGCGGATCGCCCGACACCAGCCGACCGGCATCGTCCTGGTCCGCCGTCGGCACAACCGCGTTCACGGCTCGGCCGACGAGTTGCTGGCGCTCGCCGCGCTGCTGATCCGGGCGGCGTATGAGGCGCCGAAGGGGTTGCACGACTAAGCGGGGAACGGAGAAAACCGTCATCTGGACGGATAACCGGCTGCCTCCTGGCGGGGCGCACATGCCTGACTTCGCCCCGCCCCTCCTTCGGGAGGGACGGGGCGAAGTCTTTTTTGCTCAGTCGTGGCCCAGACGAGTAAGCGGGGATCTATTGCGGCCCATCGGGTGAGGTGCCGTTTGATGTGGCTGGTCGAAGATCCTCCGAAGTAGCGCTTCTCTGGCGCCGTCCGGCGCGTCTAACGCTCCCGGACGGAGCACCGGCCGGCTCTCCTGCTCTTGGAGAATCTTCTCCATCTTCCTGCTGCGGTCGCTCGTCGCCACCTTCAGGTTCGGTTTCATCTCCGTCCTCCTCCTGGTCTGCCGATAGGCAGATCATTCTGCTGTCTTTAGTTGGCCATCTTGATGAAGGCCCCAACGCCTCTATGAGTTCCAACTCACGGCTGCTGGCGGTGCGAACATTCACGAACAGCGCCTCCGCCTCGGCCATATCGATAACGAACCCATGCGACGGGTATGTTTCGGCAAGCCGTCCTACCGCCCCATCCTTCATGTTCTCGGATACGGCGTCCAGACGCTTTCCGTAATCAGCCGCGATCCTCATTGATCGGCTTCGCGAACCCAAATCCTCCGGATCGATCCGAGCAAATATTGGGCCATAGAGCGAACTAAGCACATCGGAAGCCGATTTCGAGGCGGTCTGGAATGACACTACGCCACTACTCGACCTCATGATATCGCCAATGAGGCGGAGATAGGCCTTGATGGCGCGGCTTTCCATGGCCTGAAGCGCCGCAGAAATATTGAGGCCGGATTGGTATCCATTTAGCTTATCTTCTTTGGCAACCTGGACATCTAGAGGCCCAAGTTCTCCATAAGGACTAAAAATAAGCTCGTGGGCGCCGATCGCTATGAGGGTACCTGCGCTCTTGCAGAGTCCACCCAATATCAACTCGAAGCGATCGTATCGATCTTGAAGATACCTCGCCATTTTATAGGCGGCGTCAGGGTCGCCGCCGCTAGTAACTAAAATAAGGCGGCATATACTATTTCGTTTGTTCGCGTGGACGGCTTCTATAAATTCTAAATCGCCGCCGCGTTCGATGTCGCCATTATACAGAAAAATGTCGCAATTGTCACTTTTCGATATTTCAAGCGATATCGAAATTACTCGGTCTATATCAAAATTACTCATCGTTGCTTCGCCCCCAGCGGGTTGACGCGGCTTTCATCGCAATCTCTCGCCGACGTTCGGGGGATAGGGCCGCCGCTCGCGCTTTGCCCCCCTTTAGTCCTCCTCTGCGGCCAAGCGCCACGGCAGCAGCATCCCGTCCATCAGGAGTGAGGATGCGGTCGTCAGCGTTGTCCTCCGCCAGGCGATTGAGCGCGTCTGCCAAGTCAAACGCATTTTCGGTCACGGACTTTGATTTTCTCATCCTCGGCTCCTGCTTGGCGGCATTGCTAGCCCGGTCAAGCATGAATTGTCAATGAGGCGATGACGCGCTCAGCCTGGCCGAGTCGCCGCGACGATCCGCTCCATGCCGCTAAAGCCCGCGGTCACCCAAGTGCCTCCCTCCGCTGGCATCACCTCGACCGCGAATGAAATCCGCACCGCCTCCACCTGCTTGCGGATCGCCGCAACGTCGCCGGGGATGAAGGCGCTGAAGCCGGTCCAATGACGCGCGGTCGCCGGAAGATCGTCGGGCGAGGGGCGCCACGCTGAGCCATCCTTCACGATCTTCTGACGCTCAATCACAGCGGGCTCTCAGCATCTAGGGCTGCATGCCGTCCTGCTGCCCGATTCGGACGCGGGGATGAAGCCGGCCCGCGCATTGACTCCCAGCCGAAATGTTCCCTTCATGTTCTCATGACAGAAGGGTGTGAGCTTGTCGGCTTCCTATGCAACTGCGGGCGTCGGGCGACCTATGTGCGTGCGACCATGATGGCCATGTGGGCGAAGCCCGGCGAGACGATTCATGAGCTGCGATTGCGCCTGCGATGCCGCTGCTGCGGGGTCGCGGGGCCGCAAGGGCCGTATGTGTTCCGCGACCGCGACGGGCACAAGACTTGGGCAACGATCGACGGGTCGATCTGCGCGGCTTGGGAGAAGGAGAGGCCGGGCGACTGATGGCGACCTTCGCCGATGCAGGCTCTTAAGCGCCGATTTACGGTCGTTTCATTGGCGGTTTCATTGGCGCAAGACACGTCGGGAAGACATAGCAAAAGCTAAGCCATTGAAAATATTGGTGGGCCCGCCCGGACTCGAACCGGGAACCAGACCGTTATGAGCGGTCGGCTCTAACCATTGAGCTACAGGCCCGGCCATGCGCCGCCAGGCGCGGCGGAAACTAGCAAAAGCGCGATGCGACGCCAACCGGGGTTCCGCCGCCACGCTCCCTGCGGCAGGGTTGTCCACCCTTCCGCCGCTCGGGAAGACGTCGCCGCATTGCCGCCGCGATCACGCAGTGCTCTGCCGCTTCGTCACCCGACCCTCCGTTCGAGGAAAGTGGACCATGAAGTTTCTGCCCGCCTGCCTGATCGCCGCGACGCTGCTGGGGAGCCTTGCTCCCGTGGCCGCACAGGACCTGTCCCCCGCCGCCCGCCGGCCGACCCTCACCGTCACCGGCGAGGGCAAGGCGGCCGGAGCGCCGGACATGGCGACCTTCTCCAGCGCGGTGGTGAGCGAGGCCAAGACCGCGCGCGAGGCGCTCGACGCCAACAGCGCGTCGGTGTCGCAGATGATCGCCGCCATCAAGGCGGCGGGCGTCGAGAGCCGCGACATCGCGACCTCCGGCTTCTCGATCCAGCCGCAATACCGGGCGGTGAAGAAGGACGGCGACGAGGCGGCCCGCATCACCGGCTACGAGGTGCGCAACATGGTGACGGTGCGCCTGCGCGACCTGTCGAAGCTCGGCGACCTGCTCGACCAGGTGGTGACCTCCGGCGCGAACCAGATCACCGGCATCGCCTTCAGCATCGCCGACCCGACCGCGCTGGAGGACGCTGCCCGCGTCGGCGCGGTGAACGATGCTCGCCACCGCGCCGAGACGGTGGCCGCCGCCGCGGGCCTGCGGCTGGTGCGCATCGTCTCGCTCAACAGCGAGGGCGGGATGCCCCCCATGCCGCGTATGGCCGCGGCGCCGATGATGATGAAGGCGGATTCGGTGCCGGTCGAGGCCGGCGAGACCGAGATCCGCTCCAGCGTCACCATCGTTTATGAGATCGAGCCTCTGTGAGCGGCGCCTGCTCCTGCCGCGCCGGCATCAGCAGGGAGAGCGCGGCCGGCACGACCCGGTAGGTGAGGGGCATCGTCTCGCGCTCCAGCTCGCCGTCGGTCGACACCCAGGACCGGCTGCGATTGGGCCGTGCGAGCACGATCTCCCGCCCGACCAGGCTGGTGATGCCCGGATTGTCGCGCCACGTATCGGTGACCATGTCGGCACCGGCCTTGAGCCGCGCCAGCGCGCCGCGCTCCTCGGTGATGTGGACCTCGAGAACGCCCTCGTCGAGCCGGCCGCGATGCCAGCCGGGCCCGGAGAACCGGTTCACCGAGACGAGTACGGCGAGCGCGTCGAAGCGGCGGGTCTTCCCGTCCACCGTCACGTCGAGCTCGAACCGGCCCGAGCGCCGCAGCGCGTGGATGGCGGCGAGCGCCACCGCCAGGAAGCGCCAGAGCTTCAGCTTGCGCGCCATCTCCCGCGCGCGGGCCATCTGGCTGAAGAAGCCCATGCCGGAGATGGTGTGGAACAGCCGGTCGTTCAGCGTGGCGATGTCCACCGTGCCCGGCTCCGCCGCGCCGAGGACGGCCACCGCCTGTTCGAGATCGGTCGGCATGCCGATGTCGCGCGCCAGCAGGTTGAGCGTGCCGAGCGGGAGGATGCCGAGCGCCTTGCCCGTGCCGTGCAGGTGCCGCACCGCGAGGCTGACGCTGCCGTCGCCGCCGCCGACGATTACCGCGTCATGAGGGCCGCTGCCCGATTCCGTGATGGCGCGCAGGAAGTTCTTGCCGCGCAGAAGCTGCACCTCGACCTTGCGCCCGTCGCGGCCGAGCCCGCGCTCGACGAGCGCCCGGACCTCCTCGCCGTTGCGGTCGAGCAGGGTGCCGGCCTCGGCATTCAGAATGGCGATGACGTGGCGCATGCTGGGAGCGTCTGAGGAGGGTGGTTGAAGCGGGCGGTCGAGGAAAGCGGAGCGACGGGCATATCGGCGGTCCCGCCGTACCGGTGGCAGGCTCCGGCAAGGTCAGGGCATCGCTAGGGCTAGCATATTGCGCCGCCAAAGGCATTGGGGCACGTTCACCGCGGGGTTCCATCGCGGGCTCGCGGCGAGGGCGTGCTTATGGCGGATATGGGCGGAAAAGAGGGGATGGTGCGCCTGAGGGCCGGGATCCTGGTGCTGGCGGCGCTGGTCTTCATTTCATTGAGCGCGGGGCGCTGGACGGCGGCGCTGTTTTCCCTCGGCTGGATATGGGCGGCGCTCATCGGCGTGGTCGTCGCCGTGCTCATCGCCTTCATCGTGACGCGGCTGGATAGGGTCGCCTATTTCGGCATCGCGGCGCTCGTCACCCTGTTCGGCGCCTACACGGCGTATGATTTCGCGCGCGGGCCGGTGGACTGGTCGCAGGGGTGGGCGTTGCTTCTGGCGCTGGTGCCGGCGGTGATCCTGGCCGCGGCGTTCTGGGATTTCCGCCACCTCGTGGCCGAGATGCGTGCCTGGGCCAACAGCCGGAACTGATCTCGGGGATCGATGGTCGGAACGAAGAGGCGGCCGCCCGGAACCGGTCCGGGCGGCCGTGCTGTCGGTCAGCCGCCGACGAGCTCGCGGCAGAGGGCCACGATGCCCGAATCATAGGCGCGCGGCTCGGAGAGCACGCCCTGGCAGCGGGTCTTCTTCACGGCCATGCTCGAACTGCTGGTGCTCGAACGGTCGCGCGAGCGCGCCACGGCGCCGCCGCCGCTGGACGAACCGCCATTGCCGGCCGAGCTGCCGCCATTGCTGGCCGAGCCGCCGCTGCCGGAGCTGCCGGAGCCGCTGCCGCCCGGGTTCATGCCGACGTCGCCGCCGCCGGGGGTGCCGGTGCCGCCGTCGTCATCGCCCGGCGTGCCGCCGGACAGGGCACGGCCGATGCTCAGCCCGATGGAGGCGAGACCGGAGCTGCCGCCGACATCGACGTCGGCATCGGTCACGAGGCCGTTGCTGCCGCCGACCGTGGCGGTCGCGTTCACGTCGGCCACCTGACCGCGGCCGAGGACGGTCGCGTCACCCGTCGCGTTCACCCCGTTCGAGCCGAGCAGGCTGGCGCCGAACAGCGCGTCGGCGAGCGCCTTGGACGGCGATCGGCGATCGCCGACGGTCGCGCTGGCCTGCGCGTCGGCGCCTCTCGGGCCGAGTGCGCTGAGCGTGGCGTCGACGCCGACGCGACGCTGCGCGCTGCTGCCCACGACGGCGTTGGCATCCACGCCGTTCGGGCCGAGCGCCTGTGCATCCACCGAGGCGATGTTGCCCTCGGTGTTCCGCGTGACCAGCGGCTTCAGCCGGAACACGTTGAGGTCCAGGCCGAACAGGCTGGCGGTCGCCCCCCGCGAGGAGGTGCCGCTGCTCGAACTGTCGCCGGAGCTGGCGGTCTGGGCGCCGCTGGAGCGAGCGGAGCGGCCGGTGCTGCCGGTCGCGGAACTCGCGGTGGAGCTGCTACTCGCGGTGGAGCTGCTGCCGGTCGTGCCGGTGCTGTCCGCCGTTCCGCCCGTCACCGAGCTGGTGGTGCCGGAAATGGCGCTGCCGAGGCCCGATGTCAGGCCGGACACGGCATCGCCGACGGTCGATGTCGTGTTGGTCACGGCACCGCCGACGCGGCTCACCGTGTTGCCGACGCCGCCGACCACACCGCCATTGTCCGCGAGCGAGTTGCCCACGCTGGAAACGGTGCCTCCGACCGCATCACCGGCCGCTGAGACGGTCCGGTCCACGGCGCCGCCCACCCGGGACACCGCGCCTCCAAGGCCCCCGCCTCCACCGTCCTTGGACCCGGCTCCTCTGGCGTCCGCAGTAACCGGGTTCATGAGAAGACATGCGACTATTGCGCCGATACTCACACTGGCGGCGCCATATCGGCGCCCTGCTTTTTCAAAGTGCCTCATGTTCACGCTCCCTGTGAAATTCCAGACATCACGTCGCTAGCCGTCTACATGATGTCTTTATCCATAAGTCCGAAACCAACGTATTTGTTTCAATATCCATTGTATTCGTTGGTGAGCTGACAAACTTATTTTGGATTTTGTTATATTAGGTGTCAAATTTCCTCAGGGTCATCGGCTATTTAATGCATTATCCCAGCTTAATGGTCCTATAGAACCGTTTGAGCCACCTTATGGCACCTCCGATGCGTCGTACGCGATAAATCGGCGAGTGGTGCCGGGCGGCGGCATGGCCGGTAGCGGGGTCTGAAATCTCGAGCGCTCGCGCACCTGTGAACGCGATTTTTGCGGCTTCCGGGTCCGGTTGACCGCCGAGCCCCTCGGAAAGCGCGCTCGCATAGCGCCGCAGGTCGCCGGCCGTGCCGGTCGCACAGGCCCGCTCCAGCGCCCGGAGCGCGATTTTCCTCAGCTCGGCATGAGGGGCGTGGCGCAGTCCGTCGCCGACCTCGCGGCAGAATAGCGGCACGCCGGCCTCGACCGACCGCTCGAACCAGGGCCGCGCGAGGTCCAGCCGGCCGGTGCGCTCCAACAGGAGCCGGGCGTAGTCGAACTGGCCGCGATAATCGCCGCCCTCGGCGCCGCGCCGGTACCAGCGCAGCGCGGCCGCCGGCCGGGGCGGGCGGTCCCAGCCATGCTCCAGATAGCGCCCGACCAGGGTCGCCGACTTCACATGGCCGGCGCGCGCGGCGCGCGTGTACCAGTGCAGCGCTTCCCGGCGGTCGGCGGGCACGCCCTTTCCCTCCAGCAGCAGCCGGGCGAGGTTGAACTGCGCCCAGGGCTCGCCCTTGCCGGCGGCCTCGCGATAGTGCCGCGCCGCCTCGCTGGCGTCCGCTTCCACGCCCCAGCCGAGTTCGTGGCAGCGCCCGACCATGTTGCGGCCCTCGGCGCTGCCCGCCTCGGCGGCGATTCGAAACCAGCGCAGCCCCGCCTGCGGGTCGCGCGGCACGCCGTGGCCGTCCACCAGCATCTGCCCCCAGGCAAGCTGGGCGTTGATCAGCCCGTTGAGCGCCGCCGCGCGCACCCAGAGCGCGGCCTGCTCGGGCCCTTCACTGATGCGCGCGCGCAACACATCCGCGCCCATTCGTTCGAGTTCCGAATAGGAAATCCATCGGTCAGCCATGGGGGGATGCGTTCTCCGTGCGGAAAGCGGGCGCAGGTTCCGCGAGCCGGCAATCGAATTTTCGTTGAGTCACATAAGGTCTACGTTCGGAAACAAACAAGAGAGTGCGTACAGTTTTAGTTTTTAATAATTCGAAAGTGAGATTTCACATCGAAACCCAGCGAAACATTCTTGGAATATCTAAAAAACATAATGTTTGAAGCAGGTTGGATTCGAAGATAGGAGACCGAAAAATACAGCAATAAGGGGTTTGGCTAGATGAAGACCTTGAGAACGCTACGATCGCCGATGCCGAATGTTGCCGTGACCGCCGGTCTTGCCGTCACCATGTCGGCGATTCCGATGTTCGGCGCGGCGGCGCAGGAAGCCGCGGGCACCGCGACGGGTGCGGCGGTCGGCGAGGAGCTCTCCACCATCACGGTCGAGGGTGATGGCTCGCCGGTGAACACGCTCGAGGCGTCCACCGGGCTCTCGCGCCTGCCGGGCACGGTGCAGGACACGCCGCAGACGGTTCAGGTCATCACCCAGCAGACCATGCAGCAGCAGGGCGTCACCACGCTCGAGCAGGCGTTGCGCAACGTTCCCGGCGTCACCTCGGGCATCGGCGAAGGTGGCGGCGGCATGAACGGCGACCAGTTCCGCATCCGCGGTTTCCAGGCCAAGGGCGACATCTACGTCAACGGCCTGCGCGACTTCGGCGTCTATGTGCGCGACAGCTTCGCCTATGAGAATGTCGAGGTCTTCAAGGGCTCGACCTCGGAGAGCTTCGGCGTCGGCACCACGGGCGGCGCGATCAACTCCACGCTCAAGGCCGCTCATCTCGGCGACAAGTACGACGTCGAGGGCCAGTTCGGCACCGGCCCGCTCTATCGCGGCGTGTTCGACATCAACAAGCAGTTCGACGGCACGAGCGCCATCCGCATCGTCGGCATGGTGAACGAGCAGGATGTCGCCGACCGCAACAATGTCGAATCGAACCGCTACGGCGTCATGGCCGATGTCGGCTTCGGTCTGGGCACCGACCAGACGCTGCACGTCAACTACCTCTACCAGCACGGTGAGCGCACGCCCGATTACGGCGTGCCCGTCGTCACTCCGATGTTCGGCGACGTCGCGCGCTTCGGTGCCATGGGCCAGCCGGTGACGGAGTTCGGCATCCCGCGCGACACCTTCTACGGCAAAGTGACGGATCAGGATGTCACCGACGTCAACATGCTGACGGTCAACTTCCGGAAGGAGGTCAATGACTGGCTGACGGTCACCAACGACACCCGGTTCGGCTACTACACGCGCGATTTCGCGACGACGGTGCCGGGCTGTTCAACCGGCGGCAGTCGGGGAAGCACCCCGACGCCGGCGCAGTATTATGCGAGCTGCACCGGCCAGTTCTTTGCCGGCGGCAACCCGGACATCAGCTTTGGTGGCGGCAATCCCGGTTATTACCAGGAGAGCTACAGCGCCCAGAACATCACGACGATGATCGCGAACTTCCACACCGGCGCGCTGCGTCATGAAGTGGTTGCGGGCGTGGACGTCAACACGGTCAGCAGCGAGCGCACGCTGGTCTCGGTCGCGGGCGACAAGGGCACGTCGACGATCTGGGACCCGGTCTTCGATAACACGACCGGCTACTATCTCTATTCGAACCCTTACGGAAACAACGGCCAGCGGGATTCGACGGCCAACGATTTCGGCGCCTTCATCAGTGACCGCATCTGGTTCACGGATGCCATCTCGCTCCTCGCCGGCGCGCGGTACGACAGCTACTCTTCCGACTACTCCTACTGGAGCACCTCAAATGGTGGCGGATGGGTTCAGGCCGACACGCACACGACCTTCTGGAGCCCCAAGATCAGCCTGATCTGGGAGCCGACGAGCGAGCAGACCTATTATGTGAGCTGGGCCAAGTCCTTCACCCCGCAAGGCGCGTTCCCGACCAACGACATCACCGTCGTCAATGCGGACCAGCAGGATCTCGAGCCGGAAGACAACGAAACCTGGGAAGCAGGCTTCAAGGTGTCGTTCCTGGAAGGAAAGCTCGGCGTGACGGGCGCGATCTTCCGCACCGACAAGAGCAATGCCTTCTACACCGACCCGGTGACCGGCGACACGGTGGAGACCGGCGAGAACCAGCGCGTGCAGGGTGTCGAGCTCGGGCTGACGGGCAATATCACCGAAGCGTGGTCGATCCAGGCCTCCTACGCCTATTACGACAGCGAGATCATGACCTCGACGACGAACGAGTATGTCGGCAACGAGGTGCCCTTCGTCTCGCCAAACAACTTCACGCTCTGGACGACCTACAATCTCAGCAAGACCTGGCACCAGATTCCGGGCGATCTTCTGGTCGGCGCCGGCATCACCTATGCCGACGATTACTATACGAACACGGCCAACAGCGCGATCATCCCCGAGACCTTCTCGCTGGACGCGCTCATCTCCTACCAGAAGGACAATTACCGGGTCGCGCTCAACGCCTACAACCTGACCGACGAGTTGAACTACGCGGCGGGTTGGGGCAATCGCGCCATTCCCGCGTCGGGCCGCACCTTCACGCTCACGGTGGGTGCGACTTTCTGATCGAGCGGCCTGCCGTTTCCGATCGACCGTCTCAATTTGGGGGAAGGCAGGTGCAACGCCTGCTTTCCCCACTTTTTCGTTTGGGAAGTGCTCGATGCTGATCCAGATCCCCGACATCCTCACGCCCGACGAGGTGGCGCATTGCCGGCGCGTGCTCGAGGCCTCTCCCTGGGTCGATGGACGCGTCACCGCCGGCCAGCAGGCGGCGCGCTCGAAGCTCAACCTGCAGATCCCGGTGGAATCGCGCGAGGCGCAGGAGCTCGGCGACATCGTGCTGCGGGCGCTCGGCCGGAACCCGGTCTTCAATTCTGCGGCGATGCCCCTCAGGGTGCTGCCGCCCATGTTCAACCGCTACGACGTCGGCATGAAGTTCGGTGCCCATGTGGACGGCTCGATCCGCTCCATTCCCGGCACCGCGCAGCGCATGCGGGCGGACGTCTCCACTACCATCTTCCTCACCGACCCGGCGGAGTATGACGGCGGCGAGCTGGTGATCGAGGACGCCTACGGGCTTCAGGAGGTGAAGCTGCCGGCCGGCCACGCCGTCGTCTATCCGGCCACCAGCCTGCATTCGGTCAACGAGATCACCCGCGGCTCGCGCTGGGGCTCGTTCTTCTGGTCGCAGTCGATGATCCGCGACAATGGCCGGCGGGCGATCCTGTACGACCTCGACATGGCGATCATGGCGACGCGCACCAAGCTGCCGGACGATGATCCCGCCGTGCTGTCGCTGGCCAATGTCTACCACAACCTCGTGCGGCACTGGGCCGAGCTGTGAGGCATTGACGCGGGCCTGCCGGCGGTGGAGCTTCGTCCGTCTCCCGCCGGACCGCCATCATGCCCCCTTTGACCTCGCTGCTGCCGCCCGCCCTGCTGCCGATCGTGCTGCTCTTCGCCTCCAACGTCTTCATGACCTTCGCCTGGTACGGGCACCTCAAGCACAAGTCCGCGCCGCTGCTGATCGCCATTCTGGCGAGCTGGAGCATCGCGCTGTTCGAGTACTGCCTCGCCGTGCCGGCCAACCGCTACGGCTCGGCGATCTATTCGACGGCGCAGCTCAAGACGATGCAGGAGGTCATCACCCTCATCGTCTTCGCCGGTTTCTCGGTGCTGTGGCTGAAGGAGCCGCTGCACTGGAACCATCTCGTCGGCTTCGCCTTCATCGCCGCCGGCGCCTATTTCATCTTCCACCGCTGGTGAGGCGTCAGTCGGCGGGAGCGAGGCGCAGCAGGCGGCCCGGGTCCTCGTCGGTGAGCAGCCACAGCGCCCCGTCCGGGCCCTGTCGCACGTCGCGGATGCGGGCGCCGAAATCCGTGAGCAGGTCCTCCTCCTCGACCACGCGCTGGCGGTCCGGGTCGAGCCGCAGCCGCACCAGCTTCATGCCGGCGAGGGCGCCGGTGAACAGGTCGCCCTTCCACGCCGCGATCAGGTCGCCGGTATAGAAGGTGAGGCCGGAAGGGGCGATGGACGGGTCCCAGTACTTGACCGGCTGCTCCATTCCGTCCTTCCGCGTGCCTTCGCCGATGGTCGCCCCGTTGTAGTCGCGCCCATAGGTGATGATCGGCCAGCCATAGTTCTTGCCGGCCTCGGGATGGTTGAGCTCGTCGCCGCCGCGCGCGCCGTGCTCCACCGTCCATAGCCGCCCGGTCTGCGGATCGAGCGCGGCGCCCTGCACGTTGCGATGCCCGAAGCTCCAGATTTCCGGCCGCGCGCCCTGCAGCTTGACGAACGGGTTGTCGTCCGGCGCCTGCCCGTCGGTGCGGATGCGCACGATCTTGCCGAGATGGCTCGAGAGCCGCTGCGCCTGGTCGCGTTCCGAATAGCGCTCGCCCAGCGTGACGAACAGCGTGCCGTCGCGGGCGAAGACGAGGCGCGAGCCGTAATGCGAGCTGCCGCCGACGGAGGGCTGCTGGCGGAAGATCACCTCGACATTGTCGAGCCGCGCCCCGCCCGCGTCCTCCACCAGCTTGCCGCGCGCCACGCTGGTGCCGGAGGCGCCCTCGCGCGGCTCCGCATAGGAGAAATAGACCATCCGGCTCGAGTCGAAATCCGGCGCGAGCACGACGTCGAGCAGCCCGCCCTGGCCGCGCGCATAGACCGGCGGGAGGCCGGCGACGGGTTCGGAGACGGTGCCGCTGCGGCTGACGATCCGCAGCCGGCCGGCGCGCTCGGTCACCAGCATGCGCCCGTCCGGCAGGAAGGCGAGGGACCAGGGATGATCGAGGCCGCCGGCCACGGTCTCGACCGTCATCCGGCCGGCGGAGCTGTCGACGCTCACGCTCTCCTGCGCCGATAGCGGCGCGGCGCTGGCGAACAGGGCGAGGATGCCGGCGAGGAGGGGAAGCCCGGTGATCGTCCTCAAGGCAGCGCTCCGCAGAAGGTCGGGACGCGCATGGTTAGATCACGGTGCGGGCAAACGCCAATGCGCAGGGCCTGACAAGCCCGTGAAGCGGGCGGGGAGGGCGCGCGGGCGCGGGTCCTCAGCCCTCGCGCCGGCCGGAGGAGGAAGAGCGCGCCGGCTGCAGCGTGTTGCGCAGCATGAAGCTGGAAAGGCCGCACAGGCCGATGAAGCCGGTGAGCAGCACCGCGCCCATGGCGATGCGCCCGTCGCTCGCCATGGCGGGGTGGATTTCGAGCGCGACCGCGCGCTGCAGGCTGAACATGCAGAGCACGGCCACGATGGCGAGGGTCAGCGAGAGCACGACGCCGGCTTCCAGCAGCGCGCGGCGAAAGCGGCGGCCGGCGGTGCGGCTCGGCTCGGCAGGTCCGACTTGGTGACGCGGCATGGCGAAATCCCTTCCGTGGGGCGGTTCGTCTGTCTGACGGAAGGCAGGTTCGCAGCCGATCCCGGCCCGGCTTCGGCGCCACTTTGCGCGAGGCGGCGCCATTTCGGGGCGTTTTCGCGGCAATTGGTTAAATGCTGTTTACCTTCTCGGGTACCGTCTCCGGCCGCCACTCCATGGCGACATGGCCGGGGTCGGCGGCCACCCGCTGCAGCCAGCGCCGGACCGCGGGGAAGGGCTCGAGGTCGAACTCGCCTTCGCCCGCGACATGCGTGTGCGCGTAGAGCGCGATGTCGGCTATGGAGAGGGTGTCGTCGGCGAAGAAGGCGCGGCGCCCGAGATGGCGCTCCATCACCCCCAGCGCCGCGTAGCCTTCCTCGAGCCAGCGGTCGATGTCGTGGGTGCGAAGGTCCCGCCCACCGCGCACCAGCTTGAGCCAGAACCGGGCGGCGGCGATAGCCGGTTCGTGGCTGTGCTGCTCGAAGAACATCCAGCGCAGCACCTCGGCCCGCGCCAGCGGCCCGTCGGCGAGGAAGCGGGTGCCGCTGGCGAGATAGAACAGGATCGCGTTGGACTCGGCGAGGAAATGCCCGCCGGGCAGCTCCAGCAGCGGCACGCGCCCTTCCGGGTTGCGCATCAGGAATTCGGGCGTGCGGTTCTCGCCCCGGAGGATGTCGACGTCCACCAGCGTGAAGGGCACGCCGAGCTTCGCCAGCAGCAGCCGCACCTTGTAGCAGTTGCCGGAATTCTGCATGGAATGGAGCTTGAGCACGCGCGACGTCCCGTCATCCCCGAACGAAATCCGGCCAGGGCGTCAGAGTAACGCATCGTCCGGTCCGGGAGCAGGTGGGGAATCGCTTGCGGGCGCGCAAGGGCTCGACTAGTTGTCGCGCGCATCAAACTTAAGGAGACCGGCCATGAGCCTCATTTCCTCCGCCCTCAAGCGCATCAATCCCTCCCAGACCATCGCCATTTCCAACAAGGCGCGGGAGCTGAAAGCGTCGGGCCGGGACGTGATCGCGCTCGCGGCCGGCGAGCCGGACTTCGACACGCCCGAGAACGTCAAGGAAGCCGCGATCAAGGCGATCCGCGACAACCAGACCCGCTACACGGCGGTCGACGGCATTCCCGAGCTGAAGGCGGCGATCGTCGCCAAGTTCAAGCGCGAGAACGGCCTCGACTACAAGCCAAGCCAGGTGACGGTCGGCACCGGCGGCAAGCAGGTGCTGTTCAACGCGCTGGTGGCGACGCTCGACGTCGGCGACGAGGTGGTCATCCCCGCCCCGTACTGGGTCAGCTATCCCGACATCGTGCAGTTCGCCGGCGGCACCCCCGTGCCGGTCGAGACCAAGCTCGAGGACAACTTCAAGCTCCAGCCCGCCGATCTCGAGGCCGCGATCACGCCCAAGACCAAGTGGCTGATCTTCAACTCGCCCTCGAACCCGACCGGCGCCGCCTACAGCCGCGCCGAGATGAAGGCGCTCACCGACGTGCTGGTGCGCCATCCGCATGTGTGGGTGCTCACCGACGACATGTACGAGCACCTCGTCTATGACGACTTCGAGTTCGTCACCCCCGCGCAGGTGGAGCCCTCGCTCTACGAGCGCACGCTGACCATGAACGGGGTCTCCAAGGCCTATTGCATGACCGGCTGGCGCATCGGCTACGCGGCGGGGCCGGAGGTGCTGATCAAGGCCATCGGCACGCTGCAGTCGCAGTCGACCTCGAACCCGAACTCGATCGCCCAGTGGGCGGCCGTGGAGGCGCTGAACGGCCCGCAGGACTTCATCGCCGCCAACAACAAGGTGTTCAAGGAGCGGCGCGACCTTGCCGTCTCCATGCTCAACCAGGCGGCGGGGCTCACCTGCCCGAAGCCGGAAGGCGCGTTCTACGTCTACCCGTCCTGCGCCGGGCTGATCGGCAAGTCGACTGCCGCGGGCAAGCTGATCGAGAACGACGAGGTCTTCGCGACCGAGCTGCTCGAGGCCGAGGGCGTGGCGGTGGTGCATGGCTCGGCCTTCGGCCTCGGCCCCGCCTTCCGCATCTCCTACGCCACCGCGACCAAGGACGTGGAAGAGGCCTGCCTGCGAATCCAGCGCTTCTGCGGTTCGCTGCGCTGAGGTAATATCCTGGAGTCCGGCCGGAAACCCACCCCGGCCGGACATCGTTGCGCGCCTCCATCGCCGGTTCGTCCGAACCGGCCGCGCGTTCCCCAGGGAGTGTTATCCATGATCCGTTACGTTGCCTCGCGCGGGCTTC
Organism: Ancylobacter mangrovi; assembly: GCF_024752335.1. Classification (NCBI taxonomy): domain Bacteria; kingdom Pseudomonadati; phylum Pseudomonadota; class Alphaproteobacteria; order Hyphomicrobiales; family Xanthobacteraceae; genus Ancylobacter; species Ancylobacter mangrovi. The sequence goes on from NZ_JANTHY010000001.1 coordinate 903,572, forward strand.
TGGCCGCCGCGCTTGTCGTTGGTGCCGGCGTGCTCGCCGCAGCTCCGGCCTCGGCCCAGACCAAGCGCGTCGAGGTCGGCACGCTGGCCTGCCAGGGCAGCAAGTCCGTGAGCTTCATCATCGGCTCCAAGCGTACCCTCGACTGCACCTTCAAGAGCCGCCGCGGCACCTCCTATCGCTATGAGGGCACGATCCGCCGCTGGGGCCTCGATGTCGGCGTGACCGGCCGCAACACGCTGCTGTGGACGGTGCTGGCGCCCTCGCGCGGCGTGCATTCGGGCGATCTCGATGGCGACTATGCCGGCGTGTCCGGCAGCGTGGCGCTCGGCGTCGGCGTCGGCGGCAACGTGCTGGTCGGCGGCTCGCGCGACACGATCGCCCTGCAGCCCTTCAGCGTCGAGGCCCAGACCGGCGTCAACGTCGCGGTCGGCGTCGGCAACCTGCGCCTGTCCTCGAAGTGAGCCTGACCTGATCGAAAAGGCGGCCGGTGGCGACGGGTTCGCGCGCCACCGGCCGCTTTTTTTGCGAATTGCACGCTTAGTTGAAGTCCGGACTGAAATAGTCGGCCCCGTCGCGGCGTATTCTCTTCGTCATCCTCGAGGAGAACGTCATGCATATCCGCCATCGGCCATCCTGGGAGCTGCCCGAAAGCGCGGCGACGCCGGAATCCGTCTATCTCTCCCGCCGCGCGCTGCTGGGCGCGGGCGCCGGCCTCATCGGGACGCTTGGCCTGCCGGGCGGGGCGCAGGCGGGGTTTCTGGACAGCCTCGGCCTGTCGGGCGGCGACAAGGCGCCGAAGGGCCCCGCGCCCGGCGATCCCGCCAACGACCCGACCAAGGATCTCTATCCGGCCCGGCACAACGACGCCTTCACCCTCGACCGGCCGGTCACGCCCGAGGACATCTCGGCCAACTACAACAATTTCTACGAGTTCGGCTCCGACCGCTCCTACTACCAGGTGGCCGACGTCTGCGCGCAGATGCCGCGCCGGCCCTGGACGGTGAAGATCGACGGGCTGGTCGAGAAGGAGCGCGAGGTCGGCATCGACGACCTCATTCGCGCCATGGCGCTGGAGGAGCGGCTCTACCGCCACCGCTGCGTCGAGGCGTGGTCGATGGCGGTGCCGTGGACCGGCTTCCCGGTGAAGGACTTCGTTTCCTGGGCGCGCCCGCTCTCCAGCGCGAAATACATGCGCATGGAAACCTTCCTCAATCCGGATGTGGCGGCCGGCCAGCGGCGCTTCACCTATCCGTGGCCCTATGTCGACGGCCTGACCATGGCCGAGGCGACCAACGACCTCGCCTTCTTCGTCACCGGCATCTATGGCAAGCCGGCGCCGAACCAGTTCGGCGCGCCGCTGCGCCTTGCCGTGCCGTGGAAGTACGGCTTCAAGTCGGTGAAGTCGATCGTGCGCATCTCCTTCGTGGAGGAGCGCCCTGTGGGGCTCTGGGAGCAGATCCAGGGCCGCGAATACGGCTTCTGGGCCAATGTGAACCCCGCCGTCCCGCATCCGCGCTGGAGCCAGGCGAGCGAGCGCGACATCGGCACCGGCGAGCGGCGCCCGACCGAGATCTACAACGGCTATGGCGAGCAGGTCGCCGGCCTCTATGCCGGGATCAAGGGCGAGAACCTGTTCATGTGACCGGCGCGCCGGGCGGGCGTCCGACGCCCGCCGTACCAGCCCTCTGGGCCTGCTCTATCGGCCGCCTGCGGCCCTTGCGCTGGCGGGCCTCCCGCGACATCCCACCGGACAAGAAAAAAGCCGGGCTCTTGCGAGCCCGGCTAAGTCTCGCCGCCGAGGCGGCGAACCTTCCAGAGGGGAACAGCCGAAGCATCGCCTCGGCGTCACGACCCATATGATCAACGAGAGGGCATCTTTCAATGAAAAATGCCCGCATGGCAGGCATGCGTTATTGCATTGACCGCTCGATAGTTTGATTTTGCCCCTTGTTTGAGCGTTTTGACGGTAGGTGAGTCTTGCCCCCTCCTGCGCTAGAATAGCGCCCAAGGGCCGTGAGAATGCCCGTTTCAGGAGGATCGCCATGCTGCTTCGCCCGCTCGCCGTGCCGCTGCTCGCCGCCGCCGCGCTGTCTCTCGCCATCCCCGCCCTGGAAGCCGCGCCGTCCGTGGAGGCCGCGCGATCCGTCATCGCCATTCCCGAGATCGGCTTCAGCGATTCGTCCGGCGAGGCGCGCAACCAGCAGGCCGAGCACGATGCCCGGCGCCAGGCGCTGACGAAGGGGCTGGTCACCGAACTCGGCGCCGAGGCGGATCTGGCGAGCCTGCCGCTCGCCTGCACCGAGCCGTGCCCGCTCGACGCCGAGGGCGTGGAGAAGCTGCGCGAGCGCGCCCGGGCCGAAGGCGCCGCGTTCCTGCTGGTGGGCAAGGTGCACAAGATGAGCACGCTGGTGATGTCGATGCGCTTCGCCGTGCTCGACACGACGAGCGGCAAGCTCGTGCTGGAGCGCCTGCTCAGCTTCCGCAGCGACAATGACGAGGGCTGGCGCCATGCCGGCGCCTATGTCGCGCGCGAGGTCGCCGACAGCTTCGCCGGCGAGGCGAAATAGCTCAGAAGTTCCAGCGCTGCGCCTTGGCGACGAGGAAGTCGCGGAACACCTGGATGCGCGCCACCGACCGCATTTCCTGCGGGTAGACGAAATAGGCTTCCAGGGTCGGCGTCGGCCGCTCCTGGAAGAGCTGCACCAGCGTGGCGGAATCCTCGAGCAGGTAGTCCGGCACGATGCCGATGCCCACGCCCCGCTCCACCGCCCGCTTGAGGCCGAGCACGTTGTTGACCGAGAGCGAGGGGACCCGTCCCGGCTCCTCCTCGTCGAGCCCGGCCCGCTCCAGCCAGTTCAGGCCCTGGAAATAGCTCGGGATCGGGCCGCCGAGCAGGATGATGCGGTGCTTCTCCAGCTCGTCGAGCGTGCGCGGGTGGCCGTTGCGCTTGAGGTACTCGGCCGAGGCGAAGGCGTGGAAGTGCACCGTGAACAGCTTGCGCTGGATCAGGTCCGGCTGCACCGGCTGGCGCAGGCGGATGGCGACGTCCGCCTCGCGCATGGCGAGGTCGAGCTCGTCGTCGGTCAGGATCAGCGTGATGCGGATGTCGGGATAGAGCTCGAGGAACTCGCCGATGCGCGCCGTCAGCCAGTGGGTGCCGAGGCCCATGGTGGTGGTCACGCGCAGCTCGCCGTTCGGCTTCTCGCGCGAGTCGGTCAGCTTGGCGCGGGCCGCCTCCAGCTTCATGAACACTTCGTGCGCGGTGCGGTAGAGCAGGTCGCCCTGTTCGGTCAGGATCAGGCCGCGCGCATGGCGGTGGAACAGCGGGATGTTGAGTTCCTGCTCCAGCGCCGAGACCTGCCGGCTAACCGCCGACTGGGAGAGGCCAAGCGCCTCGCCGGCATGGGTGAAGGAGCCGGCCTCCGCGGCGACGTGGAAGACCTTCAGCTTGTCCCAGTCCATGTCGCGGGCACGGTTGGCCTTGTTTTCCATGGCTCAGCTGCTCACTCGGCGGCTTCGGCGAGGGGCTCGTTGGCGGCGAGGAAGCGCTCGGCCTCCAGCGCCGCCATGCAGCCCATGCCGGCCGCGGTCACGGCCTGGCGGAAGACGTCGTCGGCGACGTCGCCGGCGGCGAACACGCCTTCCACCGAGGTCTGGGTGGAATGGGAGTCGGTCCAGACATAGCCCGAGGGCTTGAGCTTGAGCTGCCCCGCGACCAGATCGGTCGCCGGCGCGTGGCCGATGGCGACGAACACGCCGTCGGTCCTGTATTCGGTGAGGGCGCCGGTATCGACGTTCTTCAGCACGATGCCGGTGACCTTGGTCGGGCCTTCCTCGCCCTTCACCTCGTCCACCACCGCGTTCCAGATCACCTCGACCTTGGGATGGGCGAACAGGCGCTCCTGCAGGATACGCTCGGCGCGGAAGCCGTTGCGCCGGTGCACCACCGTGACCTTGGAGGCGAAGTTGGTGAGGAACAGCGCCTCTTCCACGGCGGTGTTGCCGCCGCCGATCACGAACACTTCCTTGCCGCGGTAGAAGAAGCCGTCGCAGGTCGCGCAGGCGGAGACGCCGAAGCCGCGATAGGCCTGCTCGGAGGGCAGATCGAGCCAGCGCGCCTGCGCGCCGGTGGCGAGGATCACCGTCTCGGCAATCCAGACCTGCCCGGAATCGGTCTCCAGCCGGAACGGGCGGGAGGAGAAGTCGGCCTTGGTGACGATGTCGTTGACGATGCGGGTGCCCATCTTCTCGGCCTGGACCTGCATCTGCTCCATCAGCCACGGACCCTGGATCGGGTCGGCGAAGCCCGGATAGTTCTCGACGTCGGTGGTGATGGTGAGCTGCCCGCCGGGCTGGATGCCCTGGATCAGCACCGGCTCGAGCATGGCGCGCGCCGCATAGACGGCGGCGGTGTAGCCCGCCGGGCCGGAGCCGATGATCACCACCTTGACGTGGTTGGGCGACGCACTCGAAATCAGGGCCGGCGACATTCGATTCACCTGTTGCGGACCAGAGGGATCACACCCGGCGGGCGGCAGGCCCACGGGACAAGACCCCGGCCAATTGGGCGACTCATGCGCGGTCCGCAAGTGCCGCAGAGGTCAGCCATGCGAAAATGTAAGAGCTGGCCCGCCGCTCTGCAAGTCGCGCAATGATTGGCCTTTAGTTTTCCAGAGGGAAGATTGCGCGCGGGCGCCGCGAAAGATAATTGCTCTGGCGGGCCGCTGCTCTATGGTCGCGGCCGGAATTGCGATTTCCGCCGACCCGACAGGAGCTGCCGGCTTGCCACGCCGTATCGACGCGATCGACCTGAGCATCCTGCGCGAGCTCCAGGGCGACGGCCGCATCACCAATGTGGAGCTGTCGCAGCGCGTCGGCATCTCCGCTCCGCCCTGCCTCAGGCGCGTGCGCGCGCTGGAGGAGGAAGGCATCATCAAGGGCTACCGTGCCCTGCTCGACGAGAAACAGCTCGGCTTCGAGCTCATGGCCTTCGCCATGGTGCATCTCGTCAGCCAGGCCGAGGCTGACCTCAACGCCTTCGCCGGGCAGGTCGAGCGCTGGCCGCTGGTACGCGCCTGCTGGATGCTCTCGGGCGAGACCGACTTCATCCTGCTCTGCGTCGCCCCGGACCTGCGGACGTTCCAGAGCTTCGTGCTGGAGCTGACCGGCGCGCCCAACGTGCGCAACGTCAAGACCGCCCTCACGCTCAAGCAGACCAAGGATGCCGCGGTGGTGCCGATGGAGGGGGAGCTTCCTTGATCGTCGCTACCGCGACCGATACCGCCTATGTGGAACTGACCGCCGTGCTGCTTGCCTCCCTGGCCGAACAGGCCGGGCCGGGCATCGATGCGGTCTATGTGTTCTGCGACGGTGTCAGCCCCGCCAACAAGGAGCGGCTGCGGCTCAGCTATGGCCGCGAGGGCCTCGCATTCATCGACCTCACCGACGCGATGGGCGCCTTCTCCGCCCGGCCGGTCAACCACCACCTCTCGCGCACCGCCTATGCGCGCATCCTGATGCCGCTGACGCTGGCCGACGCGACCGGCCGGCTGCTCTATATCGACTGCGACACGCTGGTGAACGGCTCGCTCGCCCCGCTGGACGAGATCGACATGCAGGGCCACGCGCTGGCGGCGGTCGACGACATCGCGATCCAGGTTCCCGAGCGCCACGCCAAGCGCAACCTCGACATCGGCATGCCGGCGGACATGCGCTATTTCAACAGCGGCGTGCTGCTGATCGACCTCGAGGAATGGCGCCGCCAGCGCGTGTCCGAGCGCGTCATCGAGTTCGTCGATGCCCATCCCGAACTGCCGATGATGGACCAGGACGCGCTGAACGGCACGCTGCGCGGCGACTGGCTGGCGCTCGACGAGCGCTGGAACATGCACCGCCGCCTCAAGAAGGGCCGCTATGTCGACGACCCGTCGATCTGGCAGGACGCGCGGATCATCCACTTCATCGGCCAGATCAAGCCGAATTATTCCGATTGCGGCCACCCGGCCCGCACGCTCTATTTCGAGCACCGTGCCCGCACGCCCTTCGCCAACGCCCCGGTGAAGACCAAGCTGGGCCGGAAGGTTGAGAAGCGGGTGCGCCGGCTGAAGCGTCTCTTCGGCCGGGTCAGACGGGCGTTCGGGAGCTAGCGCCGTGGAGTACAGCCTCGTCGACGAGTATGCGAAGCTCCATTCGCGCCATCGCTACGGGGCCACGGCCCGGCACGCGCTGGCCGACATGCTGCCCCACATCCTCGCGCTGAAGCCCGCCTCGCTGATCGATTTCGGCTGCGGGCAGAGCAATCTCGCCATGCTGATCGCCGCCAAGGCGGGCATCGGCACGTTCCACCGCTACGATCCCGCGATCCCCGAGCTTTCCGCCCTGCCGTCCGGGCGGGTCGAGCTCGCCGTGAATGTCGACGTGATGGAGCACATTCCCGACGAGGAGATCGACGCCGTGCTCGCCAGCATCGCGGCGGTGGCGACCCACGCGCTGTTCGTCATTGACACCGGCCCGGCCAAGATCCTGCTCTCGGACGGGCGCAACGCCCACGTCTCCCAGCACGACGCGACGTGGTGGCTGGCGCGGCTGAAGCCGCACTTTCCCGCCATCCGGGAAATGCCGATCCACCGCCGCAACCGCGTCGCCTTCAAGACCTGGGACGGGGAGGTCGGCGGCCTCGTCGGGCTCGGCGTGAGGGCGCGGGAAAGGGCGATATACCGCACGCAGAAGCTCGCCCGCTCGGCGCATCGCAAGCTGTTCGGCGCCGGCAATCGCGGGGCCTCGCGGTGAAGCTGCTGGTCCTGCGCGACAAGAAGCCTGGCCATTTCAACCAGGCGGAAGGCGTCGCGCTGGCGGTGGGCCGGCTCGGCGAGACCGAGGTCGCGCGGATCGACGTGCGCCCCTCCTGGTTCGCCCATGACGACGTGCGCAAGCTCATCATGCGCCGCTACGGACGCGACGCGCGCGCCTGGCTGCGCCGCATGTACCATATCGAGGCGGACGCGCTGGAGCGGCCGGACGTCATCATCGGTTCGGGGCGGCCGACCATCGCCGCCGGCATCCTGCTCAGCCGCGTCTTCGGCGGGCTGCCCTTCCTCTATTCGGGCGGCATCGGCGGCTACGACACGCGCGAGGTGAGCCTCATGGTCGTCGCCTCGCCGCGCGCGGCCGGCAATCCGCGCTGCGCCTGGGCGCTGATCCCCTCAACCATCGATCCCGACGCCTATGCGCCCCCGCGCCGTCTCGCCGCGCCGGCCGATCTGCGGGGCGCCGAGCTCGCTTTGCTGGTCGGCGGCACCGCCTACCGTAAGGAGTGGCCGCAGAACGAGTGGGAGGCGCTGATCCGGCTGGTGCGCGAGACGGCGCGCGACTTCGGCGTACGCTGGCGCGTCTCGACCTCGCGCCGCACGCCGGACGAGGTCGGGGTCATGTTCGCCGCGCTCGCCGCCGAGGGTGCGCTGGCCGAGTTCGTCGACTATCGCAGCGCCGGGCCGGGCTCGGTGCGGGCGCTGTTCGGCGCCGACGCGGTGGTCGTCACCGAGGATTCCATGAGCATGCTGGCCGAGGGGATCACCGCCAAGCGCCCGGTCATCGGCCTGCGCTCGGCCAAGGTCCATGACGGCTATGCGAGCGAGGCCATCGCCTCCTGGTGCACCGCGCGCTGGGGCGTCGCCGGACAGAGCCTCGCCATATTGCCGCTGGGAACCGTCACCGGCGAGCAGTTCGCGGCGACGCTCACGCGGCTGGAGCCGCCGCAGCAGGACCAGAGGGCGGAGCTGTCGAAGCTGATCGCGCCGGTGCTCGGCCTCGACGGCCGGTAGAGGGCGCGCGAAGCCGGGTCAGCCCTTTGCGGCCCAGACCGCCTCGTAGACCGCGTTGATCTTCTGCGCCTCGATCTCGATCGAATGCGTCATCTCGATATGGCGCCGCGCGGCCTCGGCTCTGGTCGCGCGCTCCGCCTCGTCGAGCGCCATGAAGGCGCGGACGGCCTGGGCCATGGCGTCGACGTCGCCGGGCGGCACGAGATTGCCGGTCTCGCCCTCGACCACCAGCTCGTCGAAGGCGCCGACCGTGGTCGCCACCACCGGCACGCCGCAGGCCATCGCCTCCAGCGGCGTCACGCCGAACCCCTCCCAGCGCTGGGGCGCGACATAGAGGTCGAGCGCGCCGTACCAGGCTGGCGTCTGCGAGGTCGCGACCTCGCCGGGAAACAGGATGCGGTCGGCGAGGCCGGCCTTCTCGACCTTGGCCTTCTGCTCGGCGAAGAAGTCCTTGTGCGCGGCCGTCGCCCGGCCGAGCACGACGCCGCCCCAGCCGGGATGGTCGGGCAGGGTGCGGATCAGCGCGTCGACGAACACGTCGGTGCCCTTCTGCGCGCGGATACGCCCGAAGCACCCGACCAGCTTCAGCGCCGGCAGGCCGAGCCCCGCCCGCACCGCCGCCTTGTCGGGGGGCGGGGCGAACTGGGCGATGTCTATGCCGTGATGGATCACGCTCGAGGGGCGCTCGAGATAGGACGCCGTCTTCTCCGAGGTGGAGATGACGCCGTCCATGCGCCCGATCAGGAACCGCGTCCAGCGCGTGTGCCAGCGCTGCGAGGCCGAGGTGAACACCAGCAGCAGCCGCATCCGCAGTACGTCGCGCAGCAGCACGCCCGCCAGCATCTCGACATTGCGCCGGGCGTGCCAGATGCGTGCGCGTCGCCGCGCCGGCGCGCGCCAGAAGCGCAGCAGGTCGGCATAGCCGATATGCGGCACCTCCCGCGCGAGGCCGGGGCCGAGCGCGGCGATGTGGACCTCGCGTGCCTGGAACGGCAGCACCCGCTCCAGTGTCGCCGTGACGCCGGAGAGGCGGCGCTTGAAGTTCGGCGCCACCACCTCCAGCCGCGCGACGTCGACGGCCGCGGGGCTCGTCGCCGCGGGCGTCTCCTCACGGGGCATGGAGAGGGCCGGCATGTCGCGGGAAAGGCGTCAGGCGAAGCGGACGTCGGCTATCTCGTAGGAGCGCGCGCCCTTCGGGGTGACGACCTCCACCGAGGTGCCGAGCTTCTTGCCGATCAGCGCGCGGGCCATGGGCGAGGAGATGGAGATGCGGCCGGCCTTGGCGTCGGCTTCCATGTCGCCGACGATCTGCCAGCTCTTCTCCTCTTCGGTGTCCTCGTCGATCAGCGTGACCGTGGCGCCGAACTTCACTGTGTCGCCGGACAACTTGGCGACGTCGATGATCTCGGCGCGCGACAGCTTGTCCTCGAGATCGGCGATGCGGCCCTCGTTCAGCGCCTGCTGTTCCTTGGCCGCGTGGTACTCGGCGTTCTCGGACAGGTCACCATGGGCGCGGGCTTCGGAGATCGCCGCGATGATACGCTGGCGATCGACCTGCTGGCGCTGCTTGAGCTCGCTCTCGAGGGCGGCGTGGCCGCCGGCGGTCATCGGAATCTTTTCCATAGGTCTTTTCTTGACCTCCCAAAATGCAAATGCAGCCCTGCGCGGCGACCTTCGACCCCCTTGGGCTGAAGGCGCATCCGCGACGGCCGGTCATGTAAGTCTGTCGCGGCCATCCAGCATCGCCGCGAGCGATGTCATTGAGGGCCGGAGCCGAAGTAATCCTGCAGGGCGCGCACTTCCAGATCGCCGCCAATATAGGCCTTGACCCCTCGCGCCGCTGCGATGGCACCTGATAGCGTGGTGTAATATGGCACTTTGTGCAAGAGGGCCGCACGGCGCAGTGATCGCGAATCCGCCAGCGCCTGCGCGCCCTCGGTCGTGTTGAACACGAGCTGCACGCCCCCGTTCTTGATCACGTCCACGATGTGCGGGCGGCCTTCCAGTACCTTGTTGATCTTGTCTGCGTGGATGCCGTTCTCGGCCAGGAAGCGCTGCGTGCCGGAGGTGGCGATGATCTTGAAGCCGAGCGCGACCAGCAGCCGCGCCGTCTCCAGGATGCGCGGCTTGTCGTCGTCGCGCAGCGAGATGAACACCGTTCCCGAGGTCGGCACCTTGGTGCCGCCGCCGAGCTGGCTCTTGGCGAAGGCCACCGGGAAGGACCCGTCGAGCCCCATCACCTCGCCGGTGGAGCGCATCTCCGGCCCCAGCACCGTGTCGACGCCGGGGAAGCGGGCGAAGGGGAACACCGCCTCCTTCACCGCGACGTGGCCGCCGGTGAAGGGCGTCAGCCCGAAGGAGGCGAGCGTCTCGCCGGCCATGATGCGCGAGGCGATCTTGGCGATCGGCTGGCCGATCACCTTGGCGACGAAGGGCACGGTGCGCGAGGCGCGCGGATTGACCTCCAGCACGTAGATCGTGCCGTCCTTGATGGCGTACTGCACGTTCATCAGGCCGCCGACCTGAAGCGCCAGCGCCAGCTTGCGGGTCTCGGCCTCGAGTTCGGCGATCATCTGCGGCGACAGCGAGTAGGGCGGCAGCGAGCAGGCCGAATCACCCGAATGGATGCCGGCCTCCTCGATGTGCTCCATGATGCCGCACACGAAGGTGTCCTTGCCGTCGGCGAGGCAGTCGACGTCGACCTCGATCGCGTCCGACAGGTAGCGGTCGAACAGCAGCGGGTTCTTGCCCAGCAGCGTGTTGATCTGGCCGGTCTTGTCGTTCGGGTAGCGCGCCTTGATGTCGTTCGGCACCAGCCCGGGCAGCGTGCCGAGCAGGTAGTCGCCGAGCTGGCTGTCCTCGCGGATGATCTGCATCGCCCGCCCGCCCAGCACGTAGGAGGGGCGCACCACCATCGGATAGCCGAGGTCAGCCGCCACCAGCCGGGCCTGCTCCACCGAATAGGCGATGCCGTTGGAAGGCTGGCGCAGCTTCAGCTTGTCGAGCAGCGTCTTGAAGCGGTCGCGGTCCTCGGCGAGATCGATCGCTTCCGGAGAGGTGCCGAGGATCGGGATGTCGGCTTCCTCGAGCGCGCGGGCGAGCTTGAGCGGCGTCTGGCCGCCGAACTGCACGATGGCGCCGTGCAGCACGCCGTTGGAGCGCTCGCGGTCGAGGATCTCGATCACGTCCTCCGCCGTCAGCGGCTCGAAATAGAGCCGGTCCGACGTGTCGTAGTCGGTCGAGACGGTCTCCGGGTTGCAGTTGACCATGATGGTCTCGTACCCGGCGTCCTTCAGCGCGAAGGCGGCGTGGCAGCAGCAATAGTCGAACTCGATGCCCTGGCCGATGCGGTTCGGGCCGCCGCCGAGAATGGCGACCTTCTTGGCGTTCGAGGGGCGCGCCTCGTCCACCATGTCGCCGGCGAACGGGGTCTCGTAGGTCGAGTACATGTAGGCGGTGGGCGAGGCGAACTCGGCGGCGCAGGTGTCGATGCGCTTGTAGACCGGGCGCACGTCGAGCCCGCGGCGGCGCGCGGAGACCTCGGCCTCGGTCAGCCGGGCGAGGCCGGCGAGGCGCGAATCCGAGAAGCCCATCGCCTTGAGGCGACGGAAGGCGCCCGCGGTGCGCGGCAGGCCGTGCGTGCGCACCTTGGCTTCCATGTCGACGATCTCGCGGATCTGCGCGAGGAACCACGGGTCGATCTTGCAGCCGGCGTGGATCGCCTCGTCGTCGAGGCCGAGCCGCATCGCCTGCGCGACCTTGAGCAGCCGGTCGGGCGTGGGCGTGCCGATGGCGGCGCGGATGGCGTTCTTGTCGTCGCCGAGGCCGAGGCCCTCGATCTCGATCTCGTCGAGCCCGGTAAGGCCGGTTTCCAGCGAGCGCAGCGCCTTCTGCAGGCTCTCCTGGAAGGTGCGCCCGATCGCCATCGCCTCGCCCACCGACTTCATCGAGGTGGTGAGCACCGGGTCGGCGCCGGGGAACTTCTCGAAAGCGAAGCGCGGGATCTTGGTGACGACGTAGTCGATGGTCGGCTCGAACGAGGCCGGGGTGGCGCCGCCGGTGATGTCGTTGGCGATCTCATCCAGCGTGTAGCCGACCGCGAGGCGCGCGGCGACCTTGGCGATCGGGAAGCCGGTCGCCTTCGAGGCCAGCGCGGAGGAGCGCGACACGCGCGGATTCATCTCGATCACGATCATGCGGCCCGTCTCCGGGTCGATCGCGAACTGCACGTTGGAGCCGCCGGTCTCCACGCCGATCTCGCGCAGCACGGCGAGCGAGGCGTCGCGCATGCGCTGATATTCCTTGTCGGTCAGCGTCAGCGCCGGGGCGACGGTGATCGAATCGCCGGTGTGGACGCCCATCGGGTCGATATTCTCGATCGAGCAGACGATGATGCAGTTGTCCGCCTTGTCGCGGACGACCTCCATCTCGTACTCCTTCCAGCCGAGCACGCTTTCCTCGACCAGCACCTCATTGGTGGGGGAGGCGTCGATGCCGCGCTCGATGATCTCGATATATTCGCTCTTGTTGTAGGCGATGCCGCCGCCCTGGCCGCCCATGGTGAAGGACGGGCGGATGATGGCCGGCAGGCCGATCTCATCCAGAGCTTCAAGAGCCTGCGGCAAGGTCTTGATCTGGCGCGAGCGCGGCGTGTCGAGGCCGATCTTGGTCATCGCGTCGCGGAACAGCTCGCGGTCCTCGGCCTTGTCGATCGCCTCCGCCGTGGCGCCGATCATCTCGACGTCGTACTCGTCGAGCACGCCCATCTTGCGCAGCGAGAGCGCGCAGTTGAGCGCGGTCTGCCCGCCCATGGTCGGCAGCAGGGCGAAGCCGCCGGGGATGGCATGGCGCTCCCGGGCGATGATCTTGGCGACGATCTCCGGCGTGATCGGCTCGATATAGGTGGCGTCCGCGAGGTCCGGGTCCGTCATGATGGTCGCCGGATTGGAGTTCACCAGCACCACGCGGTAGCCCTCGGCCTTGAGGGTCTTGCACGCCTGGGTGCCGGAATAGTCAAACTCGCAGGCCTGACCAATGACGATAGGTCCGGCGCCGACGATGAGGATGGTGGAGATATCTGTGCGTTTCGGCATCGGATCCCGTGCGGCTCGCGCATTTGTCCGGGCACACGAAAAAGGACGCGTCGGGCAACGCGTCCTTGGCCGAACCCGGATCGGACTTTCTTGGCGAGGCATTCCCCCGCGGATTGGGCGCTTCCCTTAAACCAGATTCTGGCGGGGGGGAAGGGCAGGCGGCGCGGGCGCGTCATGCGCCCCCGACGCGGAAGGCGGCTTCACGCCGCCTTCTTGTTTTTCGCGATCATCTCGACGAAGCGGTCGAACAGGTAGTGGCTGTCCTGCGGCCCCGGGCTGGCCTCGGGGTGGTACTGGACCGAGAACACCGGCCTGTCGGTGAGCTGGATGCCCGCATTCGAGCCGTCGAACAGCGAGACGTGGGTCTCCTCGGCGCTCGCCGGCAGGCTGTCGCGATCGACCGCGAAGCCGTGATTCATCGAGGTGATCTCGACCTTGCCGGTGGTCCTGTCCTTCACCGGATGGTTCGCGCCGTGGTGGCCCTGATGCATCTTCATCGTGCGCCCGCCGACCGCGAGGCCGATCATCTGGTGGCCGAGGCAGATGCCGAAGGTCGGCACGCCGGCCGCGATGATGTCGCGGATCACCGGCACGGCATATTCCCCGGTCGCGGCCGGGTCACCCGGACCGTTGGAGAGGAACACCCCGTCCGGCTTCAGCGCCATGATCTCGTCGGTCGTGGTGGTGGCGGGCACCACCGTCACCTTGCAGCCGGCGCGGGCCAGCAGGCGCAGGATGTTGCGCTTGATGCCGTAGTCCACGGCCACGACATGGTGCGCGGGCGCGCTCTGGTGGCCGTAGCCCTCGGGCCAGGTCCAGGGCGTCTCGTCCCAGGTGAAGCGCTGGGCGGAGGTGACCATTGGCACGAGGTCCATGCCGACGAGGCCGGGCCATTCGGCCGCCTCCTTCTTCAGCGCCTCGACGTCGAACACCCCGTCCGGCGCGTGGGCGATCACCGCATTGGGCATGCCGCCGTCGCGGATCAGCGCGGTCAGCGCGCGGGTGTCGACCCCGGAGATGGCGATGATGTTGCGCGCCTTCAGCCACTGGTCGAAATGGCGCGTCGCCCGGTAGTTCGAGGGGTCGGTGATCGCCGAGTGCAGCACCACGCCGCGCACGCCGGAGGCGCCGGCCATCGAGATGGTCTCGATGTCCTCCTCGTTGGTGCCGACATTCCCGATATGCGGGAAGGTGAAGGTAATGATCTGCCCGGCATAGGAGGGGTCGGTGAGCACCTCCTGGTAGCCGGTCATGGCGGTATTGAAACATACCTCGCCGACCGCGTGGCCCGTGGCGCCGAGGCCGAAGCCTTCGAGCACCGTGCCGTCCGCCAGCACCAGCAGTGCCGTCGGCACCGGCTCGGCCCAGGCGTCCTCGACCCACACTTCGTCGTCGGAGGGCTGTCCAGCGCTTCCGTTCATCGTGTCTTGTTCCCTGTCGTCGTGTGTCCTAATTAGTCGGTCGCCGCGCCGGACGCCAGCCTTGTGGTTGCGCATCTGTCCTTCGGCGGGCGGATGGCTGCGGGAACGCCATCCGCTGCGGACGGTGGCAGCGGTCGACGGTGCATGGGGCGTCGGGGCGGATCAACAATACGAACGCGGATGACGGTAGGGCGCGGAACAGCACCGCACGACCGGCCCGCGCATTTGAAGAGGCTGAGAAGTGCTGCGGGATGAAATCAACAGTTCCCTGAAAGAGGCCATGAAGGCCGGGGACAAGACGCGCCTTGGGACGCTCCGGCTGGTGAACGCGGCGATCAAGGACCGCGACATCGAGGCGCGCGGCCATGGCCGCGATCCGCTCGCCGACGACGAGGTGATGGCGCTGCTGACCAAGATGATCAAGCAGCGCGAGGAATCGGCGAAGGTCTATGAAGAGGCCGGCCGCGTCGACCTCGCCACCCAGGAGCGGGACGAGACGGCGGTCATCCAGACCTTCCTGCCCAAGCAGATGACCGAGGCCGAATCGCAGGCCGCCATCGCGGCGGTGATCCAGGAGATCGGCGCCCACGGGCTGAAGGACATGGGCCGCACCATGGCGGCGCTGAAGGAGCGCTACACCGGCGTGATGGACTTCGGCAAGGCGAGCGGCACGGTGAAGGCGCTGCTGACGGCCTGAACGGGCAGGTGATCCCCGCTAGCCGGTGCCGGCCCGCTCGCGGACGGCGTGCCGAGAGGGCGTTTTTGCCGAGAAGGCATGGAGGGAACATGAATCCGTCAGCGTCGTCCTCGCGCCTCGGTCTCGCCCCTCCATCGCCCGACATCCGCGACCTGCTGGCGCCGGGCGGCGTGCTGCGCGCCGGGATCAACCTCTCGAACTTCCTGCTGGTCACCGACCGCACGCCCGAAGGCGATCCGGTGGGCGTGTCGCCCGACATGGCACGGGCCTTCGCCGACTATCTCGGCGTCGGGCTCGCCCTGGTGCCCTATTCCTCGCCCGGCCTCATCGCCGACGCGGCCGGGAGCGACGAGTGGGATATCGCGCTGATCGGCGCCGAGCCGCAGCGCGCCGAGTTCATCAGCTTCGCGCCCGCCTATTGCGAGATCGAGGCGACCTATCTCGTCCCCGACGGCTCGCCCTTTTCCTCCGTCGACGAGGTGGACGCGGCGGGCGTGCGGATCGCCGTCACCCGGCGCACCGCCTACGGCCTCTGGCTGGAGCGCAACATCTCGCGCGCCATGCTGGTGCAGTTCGAATCCGGCAAGGAGACGCTGGCCGCCTTCGTCGGCGAGAAGCTCGACGCGCTGGCCGGGCTGCGGCCGGGCCTGCTGGGCGATGCCGCCGGCATCCCCGGCTCGCGGGTGCTGCCGGGCGGCTACACGGCGGTGCGCCAGGCCATCGGCACGCCGCGCGCGAAGCACGCCGCGCTTGAGACGATCAGCCATTTCGTCGAGGCGGCGAAGCGCAGCGGGCTGGTCGAGGAACTGATCGACCGGCGCGGCGTCCAGGGACGGCTGACGGTAGCGCCCGCCGCCTGAGGGCGCCTCGTGCGCAGGCCGGCCCGGTGGATACTGGGGATAGCGGATGATAGTGGACAGATGGTGCTCGGCGCGGGCGCCACTTAAGCGCCACCATGGATGCCTAATGGGCCGATGCGGCCCGGCTTTTGCCTGCTGATTCGGGCTGCCCGACGAAAGACCCGCTGCCGCCATGCGCTTCCCGCCCTCGTTCCTCGACGAGATCCGTGCCCGCCTCCCGGTGTCGGAGGTGGTGGGAAAGCGCGTCCAGCTGAAGAAGCAGGGCCGCGAATGGCGCGGCCTCTCGCCATTCAATCCCGAGAAGACGCCGTCCTTCTACGTCAACGACCAGAAGGGCTTCTATCACTGCTTCTCCTCCGGCAAGCATGGCGACCAGTTCGACTTCCTGATGGAAGTGGAGGGCCTGCCCTTCCCGGAAGCGGTGGAGCGCCTCGCCTCCATGGCCGGCCTGCCCATGCCGGTGCAGTCGCGTGAGGAAGAGGTCCGCGAGAGCCGCCGCAAGACGCTGCACGAGGTGATGGACCTCGCCGCCCGCTATTTCGAGGCGACGCTTCAGGGCCGCGCCGGCGCCAAGGGACGCGGCTATCTCGCCGATCGCGGCCTCGGCCCGGCGACGCAGGCGCGCTTCCGCCTCGGCTACGCGCTGCCCGAGCGCTTTGCGCTGAAGGAGGCGCTCGGCGCGCGCGGCGTGCCGGTGGAGGACATGGTCGAGGCCGGCCTGCTGATCGCCGCCGAGGACGTGCCCGTTCCCTATGACCGCTTCCGCGACCGGGTGATGTTCCCCATCACCGACCTCCGCGGGCGCGTGGTCGCCTTCGGCGGGCGGGCGCTGGAGAAGGACGTCCCGGCCAAGTACCTGAACTCGCCCGAGACCTCGCTCTTCCACAAGGGCTCGCTGCTCTACAACGGCTTCAACGCCCGCGCCGCCGCCCACAAGGGCGCGCCGGTGATCGCGGTGGAAGGCTATGTCGACGTGATCGCCCTCGTCGAGGCAGGCTTCGCCGGCGCGGTCGCCCCGCTCGGCACCGCGCTCACCGAGGAACAGCTCGCCCTGCTGTGGAAGATGGCGCCCGAGCCGGTGCTGCTGTTCGACGGCGACAAGGCGGGACGGCGCGCGGCCTATCGCGCGCTCGACCTCGCCCTGCCGCATCTCAAGCCCGGCATGAGCCTCACCTTCGGCACGCTGCCCGACGGGCAGGACCCGGACGATCTGGTGCGTGCCGGCGGGCGCGAGGCGGTCGATGCCGTGCTCGGCTCGGCCCGGCCGCTCGCCGAGGTGCTGTGGACGCGCGAGATGGAGAGCGCCAGCGTCGACACGCCCGAGCGGCGCGCCGCGCTCGAGGCGCGCATCGGCGAGATCGTGCGGGTGATCGCCGACGAGACCGTGCGCAAGCACTACCGCAGCGACCTGATGGAGCGCTTCCGCCGCCTGTTCCAGCCCGTGGTGGTGCAGGGCGGGAGCGGCCGGCGCGACGCCGCCCCGGCCGGGCGAGGCGCGGGGCGCGGGGCGGGACGGGGCAATTTCCCCGGCCGGCGGCCGCCCGCCGCGGTGGCGGGCGAGGCGATGCGCCGCTCCGCCCTGCTGCGCGGCGCGGCGGTGCAGATCCCGCGCAACGAGGCGCTGCTGCTGTTCGCGGCGATGAACCATCCCTGGCTGCTGGACCAGTTCGCCGAGGAACTCGCCGCCATGGCGTTCCTCAACAAGGAGATGGCGGAGCTGCGCCACGCCCTGCTCGACGCCCATATGGAGGGCGAGGCGGAGGACGCCGCGCACGTCGCCGCCCGGCTGGAGGCGGCGGGTCTCGCCCCGCTCGTCGCGCGCCTCGCCCAGCTCGCGGTGCCGCGGCACGACTGGCCCGCCTATGCGGACGCCGCGCGCAGCGACGTCGAGTTGTGGTGGCATCAGCGGCTGGGCTTGCACCGCCGAAGCCACGCCCTATCTAGAGACCTGAAGGAAGCCGAGAAACGCCTCGCGGAGGAGCCCACCGAAATGAACTGGGCACGGTTTCTCGATGTACAAAGACAGCTGGCGGCACTTGACGGCACCGAAGCTTTGGTAGAGGGGTTCGGCGCCGCGTCGGGACGACCGATGCGGTCGATGTAGGAATCCGGGTCGCCCGTCCGCACGCCTAGGGCGTCGCGGAGCGGAAGGCCCTATTTGCGTCGCGGTTCGCGTGTTGCGGGCGGGGCGGAGAATATGTCGAGGGGCGGGCGCCGGGGAGCGGCGTCCGTGGTCGCCGGAGCGGGACGCCGCTCGGCGCTTGAGGAGCACACGCATGGCGAAGCAGGCAGCGGAAGCGACGGAAGCCCCTGAGAAGGACGGTGACACCCCGGACAGCCCGTTGCTCGACCTTTCGGACGCTGCCGTCCGGAAGATGATCAAGCTCGCCAAGAAGCGGGGCTATGTCACCTATGACGAGCTGAACGAGGTCCTCCCCTCCAACGAGGTATCCTCGGACCAGATCGAGGATATTTACGCCATGCTCAACGAGATGGGCATCAACGTCGTCGAGGCCGAGGACGCCGACGCCGAGGGCGAGACCGAGGAAGGCGCGGCCGAGGCCGGCGAGGAGGAAGAAGAGTCGGGTGGCGAGCTTGCCGAGGCGGCCCCTCGCGCGGTCGTCCGCTCCGAGACCAAGTCCGAGCCGGGCGAGCGCACCGACGATCCGGTCCGCATGTATCTGCGCGAGATGGGCTCGGTCGAGCTGCTCTCGCGCGAGGGCGAGATCGCGATCGCCAAGCGCATCGAGGCCGGCCGCGAGGCGATGATCGCGGGCCTCTGCGAGAGCCCGCTGACCTTCCAGGCCATCATCATCTGGCGCGACGAGCTGGTGGAGGGTAAGGTCCTCCTGCGCGACATCATCGACCTCGAAGCGACCTATGCGGGTCCCGAGGCGAAGAATGGCCCGATCGTCGAGGGCGGCTCGATCGCGCCCGAGAACACCGAGGAGCGCGAGCCGACCATCGGCGAGACCATCGCCAATGACGATGACGACGACATGGAGAACTCCCTGTCGCTCGCCGCGATGGAGGCCGAGATCAAGCCGAAGGTTCTCGAGACCTTCGACCGCATCGCCGACTTCTACAAGAAGCTGCGCCGCCTGCAGGACCAGAACGTCGAGTCGAAGCTCAAGAACGAGAGCCTCTCGCCGGCGCAGGACCGCAAGTACAAGAAGCTCAAGGAAGACCTGATCCTCGACGTGAAGTCGCTGTCGCTCAACCAGGCGCGCATCGACAACCTCGTGGAGCAGCTCTACGACATCAACAAGCGCCTCGTTTCGCTCGAGGGTCGGCTGATGCGCCTCGCCGAGAGCTTCGGCGTCGCCCGCGAGGACTTCCTCAAGCAGTATCAGGGCTCCGAGCTCGATCCCAAGTGGATCAACCGGGTGAAGAACCTGACCTCGCGCGGCTGGAAGGGCTTCGTCGGCCAGGAGCTCGACGGCATCCGCGACCTGCGCTCGGAAATCCATGCCCTCGCCACCGAGACGGGGCTGGAGATCTCCGAGTTCCGCAAGATCGTGCAGATGGTGCAGAAGGGCGAGAAGGAAGCCCGCCAGGCGAAGAAGGAAATGGTGGAGGCGAATTTGCGCCTCGTCATCTCCATCGCCAAGAAGTACACGAACCGCGGCCTGCAGTTCCTGGACCTGATCCAGGAGGGCAACATCGGCCTGATGAAGGCGGTCGACAAGTTCGAGTACCGGCGCGGCTACAAGTTCTCGACCTATGCGACGTGGTGGATCCGCCAGGCGATCACCCGCTCGATCGCCGACCAGGCGCGCACCATCCGCATCCCGGTGCACATGATCGAGACGATCAACAAGATCGTGCGGACCTCGCGCCAGATGCTGCACGAGATCGGCCGCGAGCCGACCCCGGAGGAGCTGGCCGAGAAGCTCGGCATGCCGCTGGAGAAGGTGCGCAAGGTCCTGAAGATCGCCAAGGAGCCGATCAGCCTCGAGACGCCGATCGGCGACGAGGAAGACAGCCACCTCGGCGACTTCATCGAGGACAAGAACGCGATCCTGCCGATCGACGCGGCGATCCAGAGCAATCTGCGCGAGACCACGACGCGGGTCCTCGCCTCGCTCACGCCGCGCGAGGAGCGCGTGCTGCGCATGCGCTTCGGCATCGGCATGAACACCGACCACACGCTGGAGGAAGTGGGCCAGCAGTTCTCGGTGACGCGCGAGCGCATCCGGCAGATCGAAGCCAAGGCGCTGCGCAAGCTCAAGCACCCGAGCCGCTCGCGCAAGCTCCGGAGCTTCCTCGACAACTGAGGGAGCCGGCCGCAAAGGTCGGGCGCCATGGTGCGCGGAACGGCGAACAAGACGACCAAGAGGGCGGCGTCCCCCCGGAAAGCACGGGTGGCGCCGCCCTTGTCGTTCTGGAGCCGGGTGGAGCGGCCCTACACCACCCGCCGCGTCTTCTTCGGCCGCCTCGGCACGGCGGTCGCCATCTGGTTCGCCATCATGCTGTTCGGGCTCGGCATCGGCATCGCCGGCTATGCCGGGTTCGAGGGCATGGACCTCACCGATGCCTATCTCAACGCGGCGATGATCCTCTCCGGCATAGGTCCGATGGGCGAGCTGCACAGCGAAGCCGGCAAGATCTTTGCCGGCTCCTACGCCATCTTTTCCGGCCTCGTCATCGTGCTCGCCACCGGCGTCGTCCTGTCGCCGATCGTCCACCATGTGCTGCACGTCTTCCATGCGGATATGGACGACGACGGCCGGCCGGACGCCTCGAAC
Organism: Ancylobacter mangrovi; assembly: GCF_024752335.1. Classification (NCBI taxonomy): domain Bacteria; kingdom Pseudomonadati; phylum Pseudomonadota; class Alphaproteobacteria; order Hyphomicrobiales; family Xanthobacteraceae; genus Ancylobacter; species Ancylobacter mangrovi. The sequence goes on from NZ_JANTHY010000001.1 coordinate 924,211, forward strand.
TAAGCTCGATCACGCGGCTCAGAGGCCGCGCACCATCGCCACGAGCTGGTCGAACGCGGTGCTCCAGCCCTGATGGAAGCCCATGGCCTCGTGCCTCGCCTTGTCCTCGGCATCCTTGTGGACGGCGCGGGCCACGTAGAGTGTCCCGCCGTCCGTGGGCGTGATCTCGACCGAGGCGGTCATGAAGCCCGAGCCGAGCGGCCGGAAGCCGGGGCCGAGCGCGTCGGTGAAAAGCAGGTAGCTTCCCGGCACCAGCGCGAGCACGCAGCCGGTGCTGTCGTGCACCTCGCCTTCCGGTCCTTCCATGCGGGTGCGGAACCTGCCGCCCGGCCGCAGGTCGAGCTCGCAGGCCGTGGTGCGCCAGGGAGCGGGCGTGAACCACTTCATCAGCAGCTCGGGCTCCGTCCACGCGCGCCAGACGAGCTGCGGGGAGACGTCGACCTCCCGCCTCAATTCGAGATCGAGCGCGGGATCGAACAGGACATGCGGCTTGGCGGTCATCGGCGTTCCTCGTCGTTCTTAAGGGAGAGAAGCAGGCGGTCGAGCTGGTCGAGCCGCTGCGTCCAGAGCGCGCGCTGTGCGTCGAGCCACCCGCCGACCGCGGCGAGCGGTTCCGGGCGCAGCGCGCAGGTGCGCACGCGCCCCTTCTTGCTGGTCGCCACCAGCCCCCCTTCCTCCAGCACCTTGAGGTGCTGAAGGAAGCTCGGCATGGCCATGTCGAAAGGTCGGGCGAGCTCGCTCACCGTCGCCGGCCCGCGCGCCAGCGCTTCCACCACGGCCCGCCGGGTGGGATCGGCCAGGGCGCGGAACGCGTCGTCGAGAGGGGCGGGATTCAGGCTCATGACGTGACGCTACGGCACGCTAATAGTTAGGTCAATACCTAACTATTTGGCCGTGCCTCTACGACAGGGTTGGCGAGGGGGCGGCAACTGCCCATTGCCCTCCCTCCCGCGGTGCGGCATAAGTCTATATATTAGAATTGTTCTAATAAGGTGACCCATGTTCGCCAGCTTCGCCAATCGCCGGCGCTTCTCCGACCTGTCGGAGGCGGAGGTGCTCGCGCTCGCCATCTCCTCGGAAGAGGATGACGGGCGCATCTACGCCACCTATGCCGAGAAGCTGCGCCATGATTTCCCCGATACCGCCGCCACCTTCGACGAAATGGCGAAGGAGGAGGACGGCCATCGCGCCCGCCTCATCGACCAGTTCCAGCGGCGCTTCGGGCGGGTGATCCCGCTCATCCGCCGCGAGCACGTCGCCGGCTATTATTCGCGCCGGCCGGTGTGGCTGGTGGAGAATCTCGGCATCGATCGCATCCGCGAGGAGGCCGCGCGTATGGAGGACGATGCCGCCGCCTTCTATACGCGCGCCGCACAGGCGAGCACCGATCCCGCGACCCGCAAGCTGCTCGGCGACCTCGCCATGGAGGAGCGCAAGCACTACGACCTCGCCGAGCACATGGAGGCGGCGCATCGGACGAGCGATGCGCGGCAGGAGGAGGACGACCGCGCGCGGCGCCAGTTCGTGCTCACCTGGGTGCAGCCGGGCCTCGCCGGGCTGATGGACGGGTCGGTCTCCACGCTGGCGCCGATCTTCGCCACCGCCTTCGCCACGCAGAATTCATGGACGACCCTTCAGGTCGGCCTCGCGGCGGCGCTCGGCGCGGGCATCTCGATGGGCTTCACCGAAGCCGCGCATGATGATGGGGTGATCTCGGGCCGCGGCTCGCCGGTCAAGCGCGGCCTCGCCTCGGGGATCATGACGGCGGTCGGCGGCCTCGGCCACGCTCTGCCCTATCTGATCCCGGACTTCTGGACGGCGACGGGCATCGCCATCGTCGTCGTCTTCGCCGAATTGTGGGCGATCACCTGGATCCAGAACCGCTACATGGAAACGCCGTTCCTACGCGCGGCGGTGCAGGTGGTGATCGGCGGCCTGCTGGTGCTGGCCACCGGCATTCTGATCGGCGGCACCTAGCCTCGTCCGGCGTCCGCTCAGGCCGGGATCATTCGCCCGGAAGCGGGTGATTGTGCCGGCGCGTCCGCTTCGTGGAGGCGTCCACATAGGCGAGCGTCACCGCGAAGCCGCCAAAGGCGATCAGCGTAAAGATCAGGAAATAAAGGGTTTCGGTGGGCATGGCTTCCTCCATTGATGGACGAAGCCTAGGCCTGCCGGCACCTTCTTACCTTGCGATAGGTCAAGCCCCGCGCGGCGCGCTCAGGGTGTCGTCATCGCCTGGTCCACCAGCATGGCGAGGCCGACCAGCAGCAGGAAACCGAGGAAGAACAGCCCGAACAGGATCATCGAGATGCGCCGCGCCGCAGCGGAGATGTCGGTGAAGCCGATGGCCCCGGCGACGAGCGAGATGACGAGGAAGATGACGGCGTATTTGAACATGGCCTACCCCGCTGTGTTGCGCCGTCAACGGCACAGGCGCGTTCCGGTTCCCGGCCCTTGCGCCGCCCGGGGCGGGAAGGCTCAGGCGCCGTCCGAGCGGCCGTCCTGGGACTGGGGGAAGGGCTCCTCGCCGGGAGCGCCGGCAGCGGAAGCCGCGCCCGGCTGCGGGTCGGCGCCCGGCGCGGGGGCGGCCGGTTCCGGGTCGTCCATGCCGGCGGTCGGGTCCGGCTCGGCATCCGGCATCGGAACGGTGCCTGTCGGCGCCGAGGCGATGGTGTCGCTGACGAAGCGCTCCGCAGCCGGCCGGTGGCTCAGCCGCCACACCACGAACAGCAGCAGCAGCGTGTGCGCCGCGGCGGTGAAGTAGAACAGCGCGCCGGGCCCGTAATGCGCCATGCCGAAGGAGGCGACGGACGGGCCGAGCACCGAGCCGATGCCGTAGATGAGCAGGAGCCCGGCCGCCGTCTCAACGGATTCCGAGGGCGAGGTGCGGTCATAGGCGTGCGCGGCCGCCAGCGAATAGGCCGGCAGCGCCAGCGCGCCGAAGATGAGGCCGAGCACGCTGAGGCCGGAGAGGGTGAAGTGCAGGGCGCCGAGCGCGAGCCCGGCCAGCATCGCGCCGACCATGAGCGCGGCGAGGATGCGCCGGCGGTCCATGCGGTCGGACAGGTAGCCGACCGGCCACTGCGCGATGGCGCCGGCGACGACGACCGCGCTCATGAAGGTCGCTGCCCCGTCCGCGGTCAGACCGCGTCCGATGGCGAAGATCGGCCCGAGGCTCCACAGCGAGCCGTTGGTGAGGCCGATGATGAAGCAGCCCACCAGCGCCACCGGCGCGGCGCGGAACAGGTGGGGGATGCGGATCCGCGCGGTCTCGATCGGCGCGGGCTGCTTGCTGGTGGTCATCACCACCGGCAGCGTCGCCAGCGCGAACAGGATGGTGGCAATGGCGAAGAGCTGGAAGCCGCTGACCGGGAACAGCGTGATCATCATCTGGCCGGCGGTCAGCGCCGCATAGTCGACCATGACGTAGGAGCCCATGACGAAGCCGCGCGTCTGGTTGGTGGCGCGGTCGTTGAGCCAGCTCTCGATCACGAGGTAGAGCCCGGCGAAGCAGAAGCCGGTGACCGCGCGCAGGCCGAACCAGACATAGGGGTCGACCAGCAGCGGGTGCGCCAGCATCGTCGCCACCACCCCGGAGGTGAGCGCGGCGAAGGCGCGGATATGGCCCGAGCGCCGCACCAGATGCGGCACCAGCAGGCAGCCCAGCACGAAGCCCAGATAGTAGCTCGACCCCAATATGCCGAGATCGATGGCGCTGAAGCCCTCGAACGCGCCGCGCAGCGGAAGCAGTGTGTTCTGCAGGCCGCTGCCGGTGACAAGGAAGAACACGCCGAGCAGGAGCGCGGCGACAGGGCCGAGAGTCTGGGCCATGATGGAACCGGACGGGGCGCGAGGATGCGCGACGGGTGAGGTGGATGCGGCTCAGCGGATGCACGCACCCGCGCTGTGTCGGTAGCCCTGAAAACCGGCGATGTCGAGACGGGGAAGCTAATGAGTGACGGGCCAGTCAAACTGAAATCGAGCATGTTCAGTGCGGAGATCGCGCCGCTCGGCGCCGAGCTGGTGAGGCTCACCGACGCGGAGGGGCTCGATCTGCTCTGGAACGGCGATCCCGCCTTCTGGACCGGGCATGCGCCGCTGCTGTTTCCGATCGTCGGCCGGCTGCCCGGCGACCAGCTCGTGCACAAGGGCGTCGCCTATCCGATGTCGCAGCATGGCTTCGCCCGCCGCCGCCCGTTCGTGGTGGCGAGCCGGACCGACGATTCGGCGCGCTTCGTGCTGGAGCCGGACGAGGAGACCCGCAGGCAGTACCCGTTCGAGTTCCTGCTCACGGTCACCTACACGCTGGAGGAGGCGACCCTCACCATCGAGGCCGATGTCGCCAATCCCGGTGCCGAGCCGCTGCCGGCGAGCTTCGGCTTTCATCCCGCGTTCCGCTGGCCGCTGCCCTATATGGGCACCCGCGCCGAGCACCACCTCGTGTTCGAGAAGGCCGAGGTCGAGCCGATCCACCGTCCCGTGGGCGGGCTGCTCTCGACTGCCACCGAGCCGAACCCGGCGGTGGAAGCGGCCATGGAGCTGAACGACGCCATGTTCGAGCGCGACGCGCTCATCTTCCTGCATGTGCGCTCGCACCATGTCCGCTACGGCGTGCCGGGCGAGCCCGGGCTGGAGATCGCCTTTCCCGGCATGCCGCAGCTCGGCGTCTGGTCGAAGCCCGGCGCGCCGTTCCTGTGCATCGAGCCGTGGTCGGGCTATGCGAGCCCGCAGGAGGGGCCGACCGAGTTCACGCAGAAGCCCGGAATCTCGCTCATCCCGCCGGGCGGCTCGAAGAGCTTCGCCATGTCGGTCCGCTGGCTGTCGGATTCCGGCCGGTAGGCGCCCGCGGACGGCACGGCGGCTGGCGGGAGGGTTCTACTCTGTCGGCCCGCCGTGGCTGACGACGGTGTTGCGCCCGCCGCGCTTGGCGGCGTAGAGCGCGGTGTCGGCCTCGTTGACCAGCATGCGCAGGGCAAGTTCGTCGAGGCCGGCGCCGGACGGGTGCAGCCCGTCGGCGGAGCGGGTGGCGATGCCGATGCTCAGCGTCAGGACGCCGGTCAGCGGGTGGAGGATGGAGGCTTCGCTCACCGCCGCGCGGACGCGGTCGGCGACGAGGCGGGCGCCGGTCGTGCCGCTGCCGACGAGGATGGCGGCGAACTCCTCGCCGCCATAGCGCGCCATCGTGTCCTCCTGCCGCAGGGCGGCGGTGCCGAGCGCGGCCCCGATCCGTCGCAGCGCGTCGTCTCCGGCGCTGTGGCCGCTGCTGTCGTTGAGCGACTTGAAGTGGTCGATGTCCATCAGCATCACCGACAGCGTCTCGCCGGTGCGCTGGCAGCGCAGGCCCGCGCGTACCAGCTCCTCGTCGAAGGCGCGCCGGTTGGCAAGGCCGGTCAGCGCGTCGACGCGGTTCAGCCGCGTCAGCTCGCGGTTGAGGCGGCGCAGCTCCAGCTCGTCGACGGCGATCGCCGCGAGCGCCTCCAGCGGGGCGACGTCGAAGTCCGGCTCCAGCCCCTCGCGCCGGCGCATGATGCATAGCGAGCCGATGACGAGGTCGGGCGGCACGCGCAGCGGCACGCCGGCATAGAAGCGCAGCGGAAGCTGGGGCGCCACCGGATGGCCGGCGAAGCGCGGGTCGGTGCGCAGGTCGCCGACGACGAGCGGCTCCCCGGTCGCGACCATGACCTGGCACACCGAGCGGTTGCGTGTGATCGCGTTGCCGATGGCGCTCGACGTGACCGACTTCATCCACTGGTAGGAATCGTCGATGAAGCCCATGAAGGCGACGTCGGCATCATAGAAGCTCTGCGCCAGCCAGGTGAGCCGGTCGAACTCCTCCTCGCGCGGCGTGTCCATGATGTCGCACGCCGTAAGTGCCTGGAGCCGGGAGGCCTCGTTGGCCGGATGTATCGGGATCTGCCACATGGTGCTTCCGGTCGCGAGGATGCGGGGCTTCAGCGATGCGCCTGGTGCTCGGCAGTGAGCGGATCGGGCAGCGCCTCCTGGGACGAGGATAGCTCGGCAATGAAGCGCTCGCACCAGTGGTGGATGGTGTTGGTCTCGACGTTCTTCATGTTGGTGCGCCAGCGTTCGCGGCGCTCCTCCAGCGGCATGACGAGCGCGGTGTGCAGCGCCTCGCCCATGCCCTCGACGTCGTAGGGATTGACGATCAGCGCGCCGGTCATCTCGTCGACGGCGCCTGCGAAGCGCGAGAGCATCAGGACGCCCGGGTCCCGCGGATTCTGCGCGGCGACATATTCCTTGGCGACGAGGTTCATCCCGTCGCGCAGCGGCGTCACCACGCCGATCCGCGCCGTGCGGTAGATGGCGGCGAGGGTGGCGCGCTGGAACGGGCGGTTGAGATAGCGCAGCGGGACCCAGTCGAATTCGGCATATTCGCCGTTGATCGAACCCGCCAGCTCCTCCAGCTCCCGGCGCAGCGCGCGATATTCGGCCACCTCGCCCCGGCTCAGCGGGGCGATCTGCATCATGGTGACCTTGGAGCGGTGCTCGGGCCAGTTCTTCAACAGCTCGCCGAAGGCGGCGAACTTGTTCGGCAGGCCCTTGGAATAGTCGAGCCGGTCGACGCCGACCGCCAGCGCCTTGCCGGCGAGGCTGGCGCGCAGGCGCTTCATCTCGTCGCTGCCGACCGCGTCCTTGGCGTCCTGCACGAACGCCTCGGCGTCGATGCCGATCGGGTAGGCGGCGACCCGGAAGGTGCGCTCGCGCAGATTGACCACGCCGCCCGGCGCCAGCCAGCCGCGCGATTCCGACGAGATGTAGGTGAGCAGCGCGCGCACGTCGTTCTCGGTCTGCAGCCCGACGAGGTCGTAATGCGACAGGTCGCGCACCAGCGCGGCGTGCGAGGGCAGGGAGAGGAACACCGCCGTCGCCGGCCACGGTATATGGTGGAAATAGCCCACGCGCCCCTCGAAGCCGAGCTTGCGCAGCTCCGCCGCCAGCGGAATGAAGTGGTAGTCGTGGACCCAGATGATGTCGTCCGGCTTCAGCAGCGGCAGCAGCGCGCGCGCGAAATGCTCGTTGACCCGCCGGTAGCCTTCCCAGTCGGCGCGGCGGAAGGCCAGCAGGCCCAGCCGGTAGTGGCAGAGCGGCCAGAGCGTGCCGTTGGCATAGCCGGCATAGTGCGCGCGCTGGTCCTCCGGATCGAGGGTGAGCAGGCCGTAGGTGATGCGCCCGGAGCGGAAGATCTTCGGCTCGGGCGGGGCGCCGACCTCGGTCTCCCCGCTCCAGCCGAACCAGAGGCCGCCGCGCTTGCTGAGCGCTTCGCGCAGCGCGACCGCCAGCCCGCCGGCCTTGGCGGCCCGCTCCTTGGGTGATGCGACCCGGTTTGAAACGACTACGAGCCTCGCCAGAACGCTTCCTCCCACGTCTTCGACAGCCGCATCGCCGTGTCGATCAGGCCGACCATGGAGTAGGTCTGGGGGATGTTGCCCCACAGCTCCAGCGACTGGTTGTCGATGTCTTCCGACAGCAGACCAGCCTCGTTGCGCCGGGCAAGCAAGCTGGTGAACATCTCGCGCGCCTCGTCGCGATGGCCGATCAGGTCGAGCGCGCAGGCGTACCAGAACGAGCAGATGGTGAAGGAGCTCTCCGGCAGGCCGAAATCGTCCTCGTTGGCATAGCGCATCAGATAGCCGTTGCGCTTCAGGTCGCGGCCGATGGCCTCGACCGTGGCGACGTAGCGCGGGTCGTCCGGCCGCACGAAGCCGAGCTCGGCGAGCAGCAGCAGCGAGGCGTCGAGCTGGCCGTCGACATCGGCGTCGACGAAGCTGCCCTTCTCCTCGTTCCAGGCGAAGGCGAGCGTGCGCTTGCGGATCTCGTTGGCGTGGTCGGACCAGTAGGTGACCCGGTCGGGCAGGTCGAGCACGCGGGCGATGCGCGCCAGGCGGTCGCAGGCGGCCCAGCCCATCACCGCCGAGAAGGTGTGGACGCGCCGCCGCCCGCGCAGCTCCCACAGGCCGGCATCGGGCTCGAAGGCGAATTCCGCCGCGCGCGCGCCGACCCCTTCCAGCAGGTTGAACAGCGCCTTGTCGCCGCGCTTGGGCAGCCGGTCGTCGAAGAACATCTGCGCCGCCGCCAGCACGACATGGCCGTAGCCGTCGTTCTGCACCTGCTCGGCCGCCTGGTTGCCGACCCGCACCGGCCCCATGCCGCGGAAGCCGGGCAGGGCAGGGGCGAAGCGCTCCTCCAGATGCGTGCCGGGCACGATGGAATAGACCGGCGCGAGCCGCCCCGAGGGCTCGGAGGCGATCACCGTGGTGAGGTAGCGAATGTAGTCTTCCATGGTGCGCGTGGCGCCGAGCTGGTTGAGCGCGCGCACGGTGAAGTAGGAATCGCGCAGCCAGCAGTGGCGGTAGTCCCAGTTGCGTACCGTGTTCGGCGCTTCGGGGATCGAGGTGGTGAGGGCGGCGACGATGCCGCCGGTCTCCTCGAAGGCGCACAGCTTGAGCGAGATGGCGGCGCGCACCACCGCGTCCTGCCATTCGAACGGGATCGAGAGGTAGCGCACCCATTCCCACCAGTAGTCGCAGGTGCGCTCCTCGAAATTGTGCGCGGTGTCGGTCAGGCTGGAGGCGAACGGCTCGTCCGGCCCCAGCACGATGGTCGCCGTCTGGCTGAGGACGAAGGGGCGCTCCTCCATCACATAGACGATGGGCAGGTCGGTGGTGGCGCGCAGGGTGAAGTCGTCGCCGGCGAAGCGCATGTGGTTGGAGCCGCGCACCGCCTTCGGCCGCTGCTCGCCCCAGTGGAAGTGCGGCCGCAGGCGGATGGTGATGCGGCAGGTGCCGGAGATCGGTTGGATCCGACGCACCAGCGTGGCCGGCCGGTAGATGCGGTCATAGAGCTTGAAGCGCGGCGCGAAGTCGATGATGCGAAGCTTCGCCCCGTCCGCGTTCTCGAGAATGGTCTCGATGATCGCGGTGTTGCGCCGGTAGCTGCGCGAGCTCGCGACCTGCCCGTCGAGCAGCACGTCGAAGAAGCCGGCCTCCGGCTCCTCCCCGCCGAGCAGGGCGGAGAAGATCGGGTCGCCGTCGATCCGGGGCCAGCAGCACCAGCTCAGGCGCCCCTTTGTGTCGATCAGCGCTGCGATGGTCCCGTTGCCGATGGCGGCGAGATTGAGGTTCTGGCTCACGAGGGCACACGCTCCAGGGCTTGAGGGATGTCGCCGAGCCATTTGCGCACGTCCTCTGGCGTGGCGAGGCGGAAATCGGCTTGCGTGGTCGGGCGCGGTCCCACCGCGATGGCGAGGCCACCCACCGCACGAGCGGCGCGGAACCCGTCTTCGTCGGTGACGTCGTCGCCCAGGAAAACCGGCTTGCGGCCGGTGAAGATCGCGCTGCCCATCAGCGTGTCGACGGCGGTGCCCTTGTCGTGGCCGCTCTGGCGCAGCTCGACCACGAAGCGGCCCTTGAGGAACTCCACCTCGCCGCCGATGCGCGCGCTCGCTTCCACCACCTTGGCCATGATCTCGTCGCCGGATTCCGGCACGGCGCGGTAGTGCACGGCCAGCGACAGCGGCTTGTGCTCGATATAGACGCCCGGCCAGGCCGCCATCTCGCGCTCGAGCGTCTGCTCGAGCGGCTTGCGCCATTTCGGCGTCGGGATCGGCACCGAGGGCGCGTCCGGCGCGAGCCGTATCTCCGCGCCGTGCTGGCCGGCGGCGGGGAGGCGGGCCGGCGCGAGCCGGTGGTCCATCCAGTCGATGCTGCGGCCGGATACCAGCGCCACAGCGCCGCCGAGCGACGTCTGCAGCACGGTGAGCAGGTCCGGGAGATATTCGGGGATTTCGACCCCTTCGGGATGATCGGCGTGTTCGATCAGGGTGCCGTCAATGTCGAGAAATAGTGCCCAATCAGCTCTGGGGAGAGGTTGCATGCCTGTTCCTGGTGCTGTCCTTGCTCTCGCCATTGAAAGACTTAAAGGCGTTCTCTCGAACCGCTGAGGTAATATAGTAGCTTGTACCGTCTTGCTGATGATAATGCGGCTAGGCGGCGGGCGTTCCGCTACCGCTGTCGCTTTCCTTGAGGCCCGGCGTCCCGCGGGGAGGGCGTTCAGATCGCCGCCGACTGTGGCCCGGCACCGGGCTGCGCGGAAAGGTTGATGCCGCCGAAGCCCTGCGTCTTGGCGGCGTAGAGCGCCCGGTCCGCGCGCTCGATGAGATCGGTGCGGACCTCGGCGGTCGACAGCCCGGCGGGGACGCTCGACCGGCTCGCCCCGCCGATGCTGGCCGTCAGCCGGCCAGCCGGCGAGTTGGCGTGCTCGATCTCCAGCGACGAGATCGCCTGCTGCATCCGCATGGCGACGGTGATCGCCTCGGACGGGCCGGTGGCGGGAAGGATGGCGACGAACTCCTCGCCGCCGAAGCGTGCGACGCAGTCGCTCGGCCGGTGGAGCGCCCGCGCCATGGCCCGGGCCACCGCGCCCAGCACCTCGTCGCCGGCGAGATGGCCGTAGCGGTCGTTGTATCGCTTGAAATAGTCGACATCGATCATCAGCACAGAGAGCGGCGTGCCGTCGCGCCGGCTGCGGGCGATCTCGCGCGGCAGCAATTCCTCCAGCGCGTGCCGGTTCAGCAGGCCGGTGAGCGCGTCGGTGCTTGCCGTCTCCCGCAGCTTCGCGTTGACGTTGCTGAGCTGGTGGTTGGCGAGCTCCAGCCGCGCCTCGAGCGTCTTCTGGTCGGTGATGTCGGCGAAGGCGGCGCAGAGCGCCGAGGCGCGCCGGGGGATCCCGCGGGAGGGGCGGATCGGCTGCACCGCGACGAGAAAGGTCCGGCCCCTCATCCGCGTCTCGTGATCGCGCACCGGCTCGCCGGCGTCGAAGGCGCGGAAGTCCTGCATGATCTTCGCGTGGACGGCCGGCCCGAGCAGATCCGCCACACGCCGCCCCGCCATGTTCTCATGCGGCACGTCGACCAGCTCGGCGTAGCGATAGTTGGCCGCGAGGAGGCGGCCGTCCCTGCCGATGAGGCAGGCGGCGATGGGGAAGTTCAGGCAGATGTGCAGCAGGTCCTCGGGCGTGATCGACGGCATCGGAGCGGGCAGTCATGTCCTCTGGTGGATCCGATCGTGCGGACCCCGTGCGCGCTCCGCATTCGGCGGAGGTATAAAGACGCACCCCGCCCGCCACGTTGACATAGGGCAAGCCGACATGAGGAAAGTCGCGTGCGGCTCAATCGCGATCGCTCCAATTCCGAGCCGGCCGGCGCGACGGGCGTAGCGCGGGTGTCCATGGGGAGGCTTCGCGCGCTCCGGCCTTGCCGCTGCCGGGAGGGCGGTCTACATAGCGCCCGACCTCTCATCGGCAATCAAGGCCGGACTTGACGGCCCCAAGCGGAGCAGCCCCGGTCGGTTTTTTCCCGATCGCGGCCTCGGATGGCGGCCCGTTCTCGGCATCGCCCGAACGCGCAGGAACTGGATATGGCTTCCTATCAGTACGTCTATCACATGCACGGCATGACCAAGGCCTATCCCGGCGGCAAGAAGGTGCTGGAGAACATCCACCTCTCCTTCTACCCGGACGCCAAGATCGGCGTGCTCGGCCCCAACGGCTCGGGCAAGTCGACGCTGCTGAAGATCATGGCCGGCATGGACAAGGACTTCAGCGGCGAGGCCTGGGTCGCGGAAGGCGCGCGCGTCGGCTACCTGCCGCAGGAGCCGCAGCTCGACGCCTCCAAGTCGGTGCGCGAGAACGTCATGGAAGGCGTCGCCAAGCAGAAGGCGATCCTCGACCGCTACAACGAACTCGCCATGAACTACTCGGACGAGACGGCGGACGAGATGACCAGCCTCCAGGACGAGATCGAGGCGCAGGGCCTTTGGGACCTCGACAGCAAGGTCGACCAGGCGATGGACGCGCTGAACTGTCCGTCCGACGACGCCGACGTATCGAAGCTCTCGGGCGGCGAGCGCCGCCGCGTCGCGCTGTGCCGCCTGCTGCTGGAGCAGCCCGAGCTGCTGCTGCTCGACGAGCCCACCAACCATCTCGACGCCGAGACGGTGAACTGGCTGGAAGGGCACCTGCGGACCTATCCGGGCGCGATCCTGATCGTCACCCATGACCGCTACTTCCTCGACAACGTGACCGGCTGGATCCTCGAGCTCGACCGCGGCCGCGGCATTCCCTACGAGGGCAACTACTCGTCCTGGCTGTCGCAGAAGCAGAAGCGCATGCAGCAGGAGGGCCGCGAGGAGGAAGCGCGCCAGCGGGCGCTGGCCTCCGAGCAGGAATGGATCTCCGCCTCGCCCAAGGCGCGCCAGGCCAAGAACAAGGCCCGCATCCAGCGCTACGAGGATCTCGTGCGCAAGGCGTCCGAGAAGGCGCCCACCACCGCGCAGATCGTCATCCCGGTGGCCGAGCGGCTCGGCAACAACGTCATCGACTTCCAGGACCTGTCCAAGGCCTTCGGCGACCGGCTGCTGATCGACGACCTCACCTTCAAGCTGCCGCCCGGCGGTATCGTCGGCGTGATCGGGCCCAACGGCGCGGGCAAGACCACGCTGTTCCGCATGATCACCGGCACCGAGAAGCCCGATGCCGGTTCCATCACGGTCGGCGACAGCGTGCAGCTCGGCTATGTCGACCAGAGCCGCGACGCGCTCGACGACAAGAAGACCGTCTGGGAGGAAGTCTCGGGCGGCAACGACATCCTGTATCTGGGCAAGCGCGAGATCAATTCGCGCGCCTACTGCTCGGCCTTCAACTTCAAGGGCGGCGACCAGCAGAAGAAGGTCGGCATGCTCTCGGGCGGCGAGCGCAACCGCGTGCACCTTGCCCGTATCCTGCAGCAGGGCGCGAATGTCCTGCTTCTGGACGAGCCGACCAACGACCTCGACGTCGAGACGCTGCGCGCGCTGGAAGAGGCGCTGGAGGACTTCGCCGGCTGCGCGGTCATCATCTCGCATGACCGCTTCTTCCTCGACCGCATCGCCACCCACATCCTCGCCTTCGAGGGCGAGAGCCATGTGGAGTGGTTCGAGGGCAACTTCGCCGATTACGAGGAGGACAAGAAGCGCCGCCTCGGCACCGATTCCATCATCCCGCACCGCCTGAAGTACAAGAAGTTCACGCGCTGAGGGCAGGGGACATCCCGCTCCGGCGGGGTATGCCAAGGCAAGGCCGGCCGGAGCGATCCGCGCCGGCCTTTTTCGTGCCGGGGAGCCACCCCCCGGGGCGCCCGCCGCGCCCGCCGCGTCGCGCTCCCCTTTGGCAGGTCGCTTGGCAGAGGGGCCGTCTTGGCCCATGGTCGCGCCCGACCCGGGGAGGGACCTAATGCGCCGCACCACCGAAGACTGGAACCCGAACCTCTATCTCAAATTCGCCGACGAGCGCACCCGCCCCTCGCGCGATCTCCTCGCCCAGGTCCCCCTCGAGACCCTGCGCAACGTCGTCGATATCGGCTGCGGTCCGGGCAATTCCACCGAGTTGCTCGCCGGGCGCTGGCCGGATGCGGACGTGCTCGGCATCGACACCTCGCCCGCCATGGTGGAGCAGGCCGCCGAGCGCCTGCCGGTCGCCCGCTTCGAGGTCGCGGACGTCGCGAGCTGGACGCCGGAGCCGGGCACGGACCTCATTTTCGGCAACGCCGTGTTCCAGTGGGTGCCGGACCACCCCGCCGTGCTACGCCGCCTTCTGGACGCGCTGCCCGAGGGCGGCGTGCTCGCCGTGCAGATGCCGGACAATGTGAACGAGCCCTCGCACCGCCTGATGGCCGAGACCGCGGCGCACGGCCCGTGGGCCGAAAAGCTCGCCGGCGCGGCGCGCGACGTGCTGCCCTCGGTCGGCGAGTATTATGACCTGCTCAAGCCCGCCGCGCGGCAGGTCGAGATCTGGCACACCGACTACAACCACGCGATGGACGGCGCGCCCGCCATCGCCGAATGGTTCCGCTCGACGGCGCTGCGCCCCTTCCTCTCCCCGCTCGACGAGGAGGAGCGGGCCGCCTTCCTCGCCGCCTATGTCGAGCGTCTCGCCGAGGCCTATCCGGCGCGGGTGGACGGCAAGGTGCTGCTGCGCTTCCCCCGCCTGTTCATCCTCGCCGTGCGGTGAGGGGGCTCACCCCTCCATCGCCTGCCGCAGCGCGGCGAGGTCGATCTTCACCATGTCCATCATGGCCTTCATCACCCGGGCGTCAGCGGCGGGGTCCGAATGCGCCTTCTCGACCAGTTCGCTGCTGTTGACCTGCCAGGACAGGCCGAAGCGGTCCTTCAGCCAGCCGCAGGCCTGGTACTGGCCGCCGGCGCCGAGCCTGTCCCAGTAGAAGTCGATCTCCTCCTGCGAGGAACAGTCGATCAGGTAGGACGACGCCTCGCTCAGCTTGAACATCGGCCCGCCATTGATGGCGCCGAACTGCACCCCGTCGAGCTCGAACAGCACCACCAGCACGCTGCCGGTCTGCCCAGGCGTGTCCTCGGTGTGGTGACCGACGGTGATGATGCGCGAATTGGGGAAGATCGAGACGTAGAAATCCGCCGCCTCCTTGGCCGTGCCGTCGAACCACAGATAGGGGGTGATCTTCTGCTTCAATCCCATGTCGGGCCTCCTGCTGTCGGCCGGCCCCGATGCCGGCGCCTCCCGAGGACGTTCGCGGCGGCACCGATCCGACAGGACCGTGAAGGAATTTTGCCGGGACCCGCGTATCCGGGCCCCGCCTTTCGGGGCAGCGTTTCGGAGCCGGAGGCGTCTCGCTAAGGATCAGGCCGTACCCCAGAAATCCTTCAGCTCTGCAGCATCGGCGAGACCGCGCTCATGGCCGTTGGCGATGCAGGGCGAGATCCATTTCGGGTCCATGATGCTGTCGACATGGGTGACACCGGGCAGCAGCCCCGCCACCTTCAGCACCACCTGCGTGCCGCCGGCCTTGAGGTCGGCGATCTCCTGCTGCAGCGTGTTGGGCAGGCTGGAGGTGCGCAGTCCCACCCTCGAGGCCGAGGCGTCACCGTCGGTCAGCGAGATCACCAGCGCCTTCTTTACGCCGGCCACCACGTCGCAATGGGTGCTTGTCTGGCAGATGCCGCCATCCATGCACAGCCGGTTCTTGAGCCAGGTCGGCCCCATGGAGCCGGGCAGCGAGGAACTCGCGGCGCAGGCGTGGTTCACCTCGATCCCGGAATCCTGGGAGACGATGAGCCGCTCGCCGGTGTAACAGTCGTTCGCGGTGGTATGGAGTTTGGGCGAGGGCCAGTCTTCCTCGCCGATCAGGTGCTTCACCGAGTCGAAATAGCTGTCCGGCCCCGCCGCATTGCGCGCCGCCATCGCTCCGCGGCCGATGGCCTGGATGGTCGCCGGGTCGGCCTCGACCGCCGTGTTGGCGATATGACGGGCGCGAGGCTGGCTTTCATTGGGCGCCATGGTCGGGATCAGCTCGGCGAACGCCTTCGGGAACTTGCCGAAGAATTCCAGCTCCTCGCCGAACCGCCACAGATGCCCGCCCGTCAGCACCGCGCCGAGGAACGAGCCTGCGGAGGTGCCGACCACGATGTCGGCCAGCGCGAGGTCCACGCCCTTGTCGTGCAGCGCGCGGAAATAGCCGACCATCCACGAGGCGAGATAGACGCCGCCTCCGCCCAGCACGAGGCCGCGCTCCTTTCCCGTCCCGAGCGGCGGCGTATAGGGAATGGGATGAGCGAGGCCGTCGTCCCATGCCTCGCCGCTGGTCGCGACCGCAGGCGCAGGAGCGGGCATCGTGCCGTCTCCCACCGTCTGCGCCCGCGCAGCGAGCGGATGAAGCAAAGCACCGGCGGCGCCGGTAATGAGCAGATCACGGCGTTTGAGCATGACGGCGAGGCCCCCCACCTCGTTGACAGGTATCGGAATAGAGCCATCCCCGGCGCCCCGAGGCAACCCGTCGGCGGCTTTCCCGGCTCCGATGTCTTCCTTTGCGTCATCACGTAACAGCTATCGCGGAGGCTGGCGGCCGGGCTTCCGGTTCACAGGGCGGACCGATTCCGCTATCCCGGAGGCATGAAGATGCGGCGCACCCTTTTCGGTCTCGGCCTGCTCCTGGCGGCCGGTTCTCCCGCCTTCGCCGATGCCGGCTTCGACCGCTGGCTTGCAGCGCAATGGCCGGCCGCGCAGGCCATGGGCATCTCGCGCGCCACCTATGAGCGCGAGACGAAGGGGCTGGAGCCCGATTATTCGCTGCCCGACCTCGCCATCCCCGGCAAGCCGCAGCCGCCGGGCAAGCAGGCGGAGTTCGTGCAGACGCCGGCGGACTATCTCTCCGACAAGGCGATCGCCAGCTATGCCGCGCGCGGGCGCAAGCTCGCGGCGCGGTATCGCGGGCAGCTCGCGACGATCGAGAAGCGTTTCGGCGTGCCCCCCGAGATCCTGCTCGCCATCTGGGCGCGCGAGACCTCCTACGGCGCGGCCAAGCTGAACTATGACGCGCTGCGGGTGGTGGCGACGCAGGCCTATGTCGGCCGGCGCAAGGACGAGTTCTTCGCCGAGTTCCTCGCCGCGCTGAAGATCCTCGACGAGGGCCATGTCGGCCGGGCGCAGATGAAGAGCTCCTGGGCCGGCGCCATGGGCCTCACCCAGTTCATGCCCACCGGCTACCTGACCTATGGCGTCGACCTCGACGGCGACGGCACCGCCAATATCTGGACCTCGGTGCCCGAGGGGCTGGCCGCCACCGCCAACCTGCTGCGTCATGAGGGCTGGCAGGCCGGCAAGCGCTGGGCCTACGAGGTCAGCGTCCCGTCGGGCTTCGACTGCACGCTGGCCGAGCCCGACGCGGCGCGGCCGATCGGCGACTGGCTGAAGAGCGGCGTGAAGGTGATCGACGGGCGCCGCGTCCCGTCCTCGGCAATGCGCGACAAGGCCTCGATCATCATGCCGGCCGGGCCCTATGGCCCGGTGTTCCTCACGCCCGCCAACTATTTCGTGCTGAAGAGCTACAACTTCGCCGACCTCTACGTGCTCTATGTCGGCCACCTCGCCGACCGCATCGAGGACGACAAGCCGTTCGTGCGCGACTGGCAGGACATCAGCCTCGTGAAGACGCGCGACCTCGAATACATGCAGAAGGTGCTGGCCCGGAACGGGCTCTACACCGACAAGATCGACGGCAAGGCGGGCATGAAGACCCGCTCGGCGCTGGGCGCCTACCAGAAGGCCAACCGGCTCAAGCTGGACTGCTGGCCGGATGCCGATGTGCTGGAGCACATGCGCAAGGGGTAGGGACGCCGCGGTGCGTCACCGCGGCATGCGGCTGATCACCCTCAGGTCCTTGCCGACGCCGAGGTCGCGGGCGGAAAGCCAGAACACCTCGCCTTCGCTGTCCTCGGTGTCGAGCCAGAGGAAGGGCAGCGTCGGGTATTCCGCCTCGAGGATTTCCTTGCCCGTCCCGATCTCGCAGATCAGCCCGCCGCGCGGGGAGAGATAGGCCGGCGCTTCCTTCAGGATGCGGCGCACGATGTCGAGCCCGTCCGGCCCGCCGGCGAATGCGAGGCTCGGCTCGTGGCGGTATTCGGCCGGCAGCTCGGCCATCGCCTGCGCGTCCACATAGGGCGGGTTGGTGATGACGAGGTCGTAGAGCCGCCCGGTCAGCGGGGCGAACAGGTCGCCCTCGATCAGGCTGACGCGCTCGCCCATCTCGTGCATGGCGACGTTCTCCGCCGCGAGCGAGAGCGCTTCGGGCGAGATATCGACGGCCTCGACCTGCGCGTCGGGGAAGGTCATGGCCGCGAGGATGGCAAGGCAGCCCGAGCCGGTGCACAGATCCAGCACCCGGCCGATCGCGTCCGGGTCCTCGATCAGCGAGAAGCCCGCGCCGCCGAACAGCTCGCTCGCCATCAGCTCGCCGATGAAGGAGCGCGGCACGATGGCCCGTCGGTCGCTCCTGAACGGCACGCCGCGTATATAGGTCTTGCCGAGCAGATAGGCCGCCGGCTCGCGGCTCTCGCAGCGGCGCTCGATGAGGCCGGCGATGCGCGCGCGCTCCTCGCCCGTCAGCCGCGCGTCGAGCCACGGCGTGAGGTCGTCCACCGGCAGGTGCAGCGCCTCCAGCACCATGAAGGCGGCCTCGTCGAGCGCGTTGGTGGTACCGTGGCCGAAGGCAAGGTCCGCTGCGCTGAAGCGGCTGACCGCATAGCGCACGAAGTCCCGCACGGTTTTCAGTTCGTCCGCTGCCGCCATGTCGCATCTCCCCCTGAACGCCCGAGCGACAGCATGCCTCCGGCGCGATTGCAACCCCGTATCCTTCCCCCCTGTTCACGGCGCACCCACGGGGCGCTTGTGTTCAGGGCGACATGGATCGATAGGATGGAAAAGCGGCGCATAAAGGGGACGCGGATATGACCGGGCCGGCAAACGACGAAGTCACTCTCGTGATCGACCGTTCGGTGGCGGTCGTCCTTTTTGAGTTTCTCTCGCGCAACGTCGACGATGCGGATGGCGAGACGCTCGCCGACTTCGTCGAGGACGAGGCGGAGATTCCCGCGCTGTGGGCGCTGCTCGCCGGGCTCGAGAGCGTGCTCACCGAGCCGATGGCGGATGACTATGAGCGCCGGGTGATCGCCGCCCGCGAGGCGGTGATCCGCCGCTTCGGCGGCGCCTTCTCCGGCAAGGGCGACGCGTGAACCGGCTCGCGTGAGCGCCGGCCGATGAGGGTCGGCGACCCGCACGACACGCCGAAGAAAGGGGCTTCGCGCCATGGCGACATCCTCGGATCCGGCCCTGTGGCGGGCGGTCGACGCCTATATCGACAGCCATCTCGTGCCAGCCGACCGCGCGCTCGACGGTGCGCTGGCGGCGAGCGAGATCTCCGGCCTGCCGCCGATCAACGTCGCGCCCAACCAGGGCAAGCTGCTCATGCTGCTCGCGCGCATGATGGGCGCCCGGCGCATCCTCGAGATCGGCACGCTGGGCGGCTACTCGACCATCTGGCTGGCGCGCGCGCTGCCGAAGGACGGGCGTCTCGTCACGCTCGAATATGACCGCGCCCATGCCGAGGTGGCGCGCAGGAACCTCGACGATGCGGGTTTCGGCCGGCAGGTCGAGCTGCGCGTCGGGGCCGCGCTCGACAGCCTCGCCGAGCTGCAGGCCGAGCGCGTGGCGCCGTTCGACTTCGTCTTCATCGACGCCGACAAGCCGAACAACGTGAACTACCTCAACGCGGCGCTGCGCCTCGCGCGGGTGGGCACGGTGATCGTCGCCGACAATGTGGTGCGCGACGGCGCGGTCATCGACGCGGGCAATGACGATCCGCGGGTGAAGGGCGTGCGCGCGACCTTCGAATGGCTCGCCCGCGAGCCGCGCGTCGACGCGACCGCCCTGCAGACGGTCGGGGTCAAGGGTTATGACGGCTTCGCCCTGGCGCTGGTGACGTCCTGACGCATCAGGGCCTGACGTGTCAGGGCCGCGGGTCGGCCCCGAGCAGCGCGTTCGTCGCGGCGGGGTGCGACAGGGTGACGGGCACGGTCACGCCCGGCGAGACGTCGGCCGAGCGCTGCTGGGCGTCGATATTGGCGACCATCGCCTCGCCGAGGTCCTGGGCGAAGCAGTTGTAGCCCCAGTCGTTCATGTGGAACTTGTCCTTCCACAGGAAGGCGTCGAACGCCATGCCGGCGGTCTCGTGCCAGCCGCGCATCAGCGCGAAGCGGTGATAGACGTCCACCCCTTCCTCGCGGGCGATGTCATCGATCAGCTTCACCATCGGCCCGCTATCGGCGTCGCCGAGCACGCGCGGGGCATATTGCGGGTCGATCAGCACGAGGTCGGCGTCGATGGCCCGCACCCGGGCGATCGCCTCGTGCCACTGGGCGTCCGCATTGGCGAGGCCGTTGGCGCGGAACAGCGCGTTGACCCCGGCCTGCCACAGCACCAGCGTCGGCTTGAGCGGCGCGACGTCGCGGTCGAAGCGCTTCAGCATTTCCGGCAGGTCCTGCCCGTTGACGCCGCGGTTGAGCACCGCGATGTGCGCCTGCGGGAAGCGCTCGCGCAGCGTCGCCTGTAGCCGGCTCGGATAGCTCGCTTCAGGCGAGGTGGCCCCGGCACCGGCGGTGGACGAGGAGCCGAAGGCGACGATCACCACCGGCTCGCCGGCCCGCAGCCGGGCGGCGGTGCGGGCGAGCGGGGAGGCGAGCTTCATATGGGTGCCGACCGCCGGGCAGGCAATCGGCAGCGGGCCGGCGGCGCGCGCCGGCGTGCCCAGCAGCCCCAGGCCGAGCGCGAGGCCGGCGGCGAGGCGGATGACGGGAGCGGGATGTCGGGCGGGGGCGGGGAGGCGGGAGCGGCGCATGTGGTCGGTCCGTGCCTCCTTCCGTCGGGCTCAGCGGGCGCCGAGCGTTCGCATGCCGACGCCGTCGACGATCATGCCCACCATAAGCCGTCCGATGCAGCGATGCACGTCCTCGAACATCGAGGGCGAGGGGCGCGACAGGTCGAAGTCGAAAATGCCTTCCTCGTCCCAGAACTGCATGACGTCGTAGCGGTCGAAGAACGGCACGCGGGCGGTGCGCGTCGCCCAGCGCAGGGCGTTGTTGTAGGGCGCGACGTCGAAGGCGAAGGCGGTGCGCGGCGAATATTGCGGGCTGACGATCAGCACGTCCGCTCCCGCGGCGTGGGCGAGGGCGATGCCGGTCTCCACCGCCGTCGAGAATTCGGCGGTGTCGGCGCCGAGGATGGCGTCATAGGTGCCGGTCTGCCAGATCATCAGCGCGGGGCGCGTCTGCTCGAGCAGCTTGGGCAGGCCGGCGAGGATCGCCTGCGCGGTGGCGCGCGGCCGGTTCTGCGTGGTGAGCACGATGTTGCGGTCGGGATAGCGCTCGCGCAGCCGCTCCTCGATGAAGCTCGGGAAGCTGCGCGGCGTCACGTCCTTCTCGGCGCCCGGCTTGGACGCCTTCTTCTTCGGGGTCGCGCTGTTGAGGACCAGGATCGAGGTCGGCGGGCCGTCGGCAAGCGCTTTTTCCGCCAGCGCCTTTTCGGCGAGCGGCTTTTCGGAGAGAGATTTGCCGTCGAGGGAGGCACCGGCGGACGCCTTGTCGGCGACGAGCGACTTGTCCGCGCTCACGGCCTTGTCGGCGCCGGCGGGCAGCTTGCCGCTGAGAGCCTTGGCGAGACGCGGCAGGGCAAACCCGGCCTGGGTCAGCGCAGAGGGCGCCGCGCAAACCTTCTCCTTGGCCGCATACGCGACCGAGCCGCCCGTCAGGGTCAGGCTCAGCGCGAGAACTCCACCCAGCTTCCAGCGTTTCACAGTGAACCGCGCGTTCAGCGATGTCTCCGCGCGGCAATCTCGCGCTCGATGCGACCATACCACGACAGCATCGCGGAAAGAGAAATCATTAGAACGATGCCGATTCCGCTGAGCGCGAACTGCATGGCGAGCGTCCCGGTGACCTCGTTGAGCACGAAATGCGCCGCGAAGGACAGGAACACGCCGAAGCAGAAGATCTCCAGCGAGTGCTGGCCGCACAGGATCATCGGCCGCAGCCAGATCGAGCGCAGCGCCGGCAGGTCGACCGGCACCAGCTTCACCACCACCACGGCGAGGGCGAGGAAATGCAGCAGGCGCAGCGGCGCGAGGTCGGTCTTGCTGATCGGATAGATGATCTCGCCGACCGATTCCGGCACCAACCCTTCGAGCGGCGACCACCACCAGCTCACCACCACGAGCAGCGAGACCAGCAGATAGACCGTCGCCAGCGCCAGCACGACGCGCGAATGCACCAGCCCCGCGAGTCGGTCGCTGCCGCCGAGCCCGCACCAGCCACCGAAGGTGAACAGGAGCTGCCAGGCGAAGGGATTGAAGAACCACATCCGGTCGTCCGGATAGGCCGGCAGGTTGATGCCCCAGTGGCCCGCCGCCAGCCAGAGCAGGAACGAGGCGCCGAGCGTCAGGTCGGGCCGGCGCTTCAGCGCCCACAGCACGGCGGGGAAGGTGGCCAGCAGCACGATGTAGAGCGGCAGCACGTCCATATTGGCCGGGCGGAACTTCAGCATCAGCGCCTCGACCAGCGCCACGTTCGGCTCGGCGAGGAACTGCAGCGCGCCCATCTCCTCCGCATAGAGCGGGTTGGAGAAGCTGCCGACGACGTAGGAAATCTCGGCGAGGTAAATGACGAACAGCAGCAGGAAGGCGACGTAGAGCTGCCAGGCCCGCCGCAGGATGCGCGCCGAAGTGACGATCATGCCCGAGCGCTCCAGCTCGCGGCCATACACCATGGCGGCGGTGTAGCCGGAGATGAAGACGAAGATCTCGGTGGCGTCGGAGAAGCCGAAATTCCGGTTGGTGATCCAGTTTACCACGTTGTTCGGGATGTGGTTCAGGAAGATGAACCACAGCGCCAGCCCCCGGAACAGGTCGAGGCGCAGGTCCCGACCGCTCGCCCCGGAGGGCGAACGGCCAAAAGTCGACGGTGCCGCCGGCCGCAACCCTCCCGGAGAGGGTTCGGCCGGCTTTTCAAAAGGGATCGATCGGGGAACGACGCCCTGCCTCACGATGTCTCGCTCATCTCTTCAGGCCCAGCCCCAGCATCAGCACCGTAAATCCGTTGAAAAGAAGATCGACGCCGAGGAACAGGCCCAGAATCCACATGGAATTGATCGGCCACTGCACGGTGATCTCGATGCCGAGCAGGATGGCGATCACCGCCGAGAACAGGATCCAGCCCCAGCCGGGCGCCGGGCGCATCTGGAACGCGGCGATCAGGCGGAAGATGCCGCCCACGATCAGCGCCACGCCCAGCAGCAGCGTGAGCACGGTGGCGGCGAGGTCCGGCTGGGCGAAGGCGAGGGCGCCGGCGGCGAGATAGAGGATGCCGTCGAGCAGCCAGAACAGGAAGCCGCCCCAGCCCTTCACCGAGAAGGCGTGGAAGATCTGCGCGACGCCGCCGACCACCATCATCGCGCCGATATAGTAGACGGAGATGAGGGTGCCGAGCAGGAGCCCGTAGGAGCTGCCGAGCGCGATGACACCGGCGATGATCATGATGATGCCGAGGGCGACGAACCACCCCCATTTGGCGTGGAGTTCCTTCAGATGACTCGCGAAGGAGCCGGCCGGCGTCTGGGGGACGGAATCGCTGGGAGTGGACATCGGTGTCGACCTCAATCTGACTGGCGCCACGCCGGCCGAGCACAACGCTCTTTGCCTTGTCCAGGTTCCGGTGGAGCCGATGGAGACGAGGTACTTTAACGCCACCGCCGCCGCCGCACAGTCGCAATTGCCCCATGGGCAAAACTTCACCCGGGATAACGCCGCCATGTCCTATTCCACAGACCTGTTCGCCGAGCCGGACACCCTTCCCGCCCAACGGTTCCGGGCCCGTCTCGCGCGCACGCTGATCGCCGACGGCGAGGGCTTCGCGACGCGCGACGTGCCTCGCCTCCCGCTCACGCTCGAGGGCGTGCCGGGCGATCGCCATGCCGGCCATGCGCGGCCCGCTGATTCGCGCGTTCCCTGGTACCCGCGCGGGGCCCCGATCCGCAATGCACGCCAGCTCACACTGGTGGCGCCGGACGAGCTCGAGGCCATCGCGCACCGCCTCGGGGTTCCCGAGGTCCGGCCGGAATGGGTCGGCGCCAATCTGGTGGTGGAGGGAGTGGAGCGCCTGACATGGCTGCCGCCGGGCACGCGGCTTCATTTCCCCGGCGGGGCGGCGCTGGCTGTCGAGGGGGAGAATGCGCCGTGCCGCCATGCGGGGGCGGCGGTGGCGAGGGCCTGTCCCGGCGTGGCCGGGCTCGATCTGGCCTTCGTCAAGGCGGCCGCCGGGCTGCGCGGGCTGGTCGCCTGGGTGGAGCGGGCCGGCGAGATCGCCGCCGGCACCGATGTCGAGCTGCGCGTCCCCGCGCAGCGGCTCTGGAGACGCTGAGGCGCGCGGCCTCAGCGAAGCTCTACAGGGGTCAGCGAACCGCGACGCCCTGAGCGCTGGCCGTGGTGGCCTCGGCCGGGGCCTCGGCGGTCTTGGCCGGGGCGTTGCCCGGCAGGACCACGACCTTGGTGCCGACCTTCACCCGCTCATACAGGTCCTGAACGTCCTCGTTGAGCATGCGGATGCAGCCGGAGGACATGAACTTGCCGATGGTCGAGGGCTGGTTGGTGCCGTGGATGCGGTATTCCGTGGCGCCGAGATACATGGTGCGCGAGCCGAGCGGGTTGCCCGGGCCACCGGCCATGAAGCGCGGTAGGTAGGGCTGGCGCTCGATCATCTCCGGCGGCGGACGCCAGTCGGCCCATTCCTTCTTCGCCGAGATCTTCTGCGTGCCCGACCAGGTGAAGCCCTCGCGGCCGACACCGATGCCGTAGCGCTCGGCCTTGCCGCCGGGCAGCACGTAATAGAGGTAGGTGTTCGGCGTATCGATGACGATGGTGCCGGGCGCCTGCGTGGTCGCGTAATCCACCACCTGGCGCTTCAGATAGTCCGGCAGCGCCTTCGGCGGCCCTTCTTCGGGCTGGTCCTCGGGCGGCAGCATGGCGACGCTGGAACCGTTGGCGCCATAATTGTTGCTCACGTCCGCGGGCGGCACCGAGCCGGTGGTGGCGGGCTGGCCGTAGGCGGCCTGCTGCTGCGCCGTCGAATCCGTGCGCACGCTGAGCGACCCGCCATAGGGCGAGGCCATGCCCGCCGGCGGCTGGCCGGAATAGGCGCCCGGCGGATAGCCGGCCGGCTGCGTCGACGGATTGGCATAGGGCGCATTGGCGACCGTGCTGGGCGCGGCCGAGGGGGCGGCGACGGCAGCCGGCGGCTGTGAATAGGCGGCCTGTCCCTGCTGGAGCGGCTGCGGCGACTGGGCGCTGCCGGACGAGCCGTAGGGATCGAAAGCGGCCGGCACCTGCGCGTCCTCGACGGGCGCGGGATTGCCGGACGCGTCGTATCCTGGCTGCTCCTGCTGCACCGGGTAGTACTGGGCGCTGGCGGCTCCGACCGAACCGAGGACGGTGAGCGCGACGGCGGGAACGAGACTTAGGCGAACGACCATCATCTTGCCTTAGCTTCAAGCAGGAACGGTTGGCGCGAGTGCGTTTCCGCGAGGAGATGACGCAGGATCAAGGCAGGTTCAAGACCAGACTTGGACCTGATCGGGCATATGCCCCCGCGAATCTGCGTTCCGAGCGGTCGAGATGCATCAGTGCCACACTTCACTTAACGAAAGATTCACGCCGTTCGCAATGCCAGCCCACCACGGCCTCCGGATGGCAATCCGTCGAGGCGAAGTAGGGCTTGATATCGAGAAGCGGCGTCCCATCGAGGCAATCAAGTCCGATGACGCTCAGTCGGTTCCCTTCCATGCCGACAAGGCGCACCGCGCTCATGGCGATCGGGTTCGGACGGGCGGGGCTGCGCAGCGCGAAAGTGCCACGGCCACGGCCATATTGGCGGGGCACCTGGACCAGCAGGTCGCGCGGGGCGCGGTCCATCCAGTAGAGCAGCCACAGATGCGTCGTGCCCTCGAGCCCATCGAGTGCCGGAACGAGGTCGGGGTCGAGCTCGACCGTGCACAGCTCCTCACTCTCGCGCCCGTTCTTGGGGCAGCTCGCGCGGTCGGTCCAGGGCGTGCGCAGCCGGCCGATGAAGTAAAGCCCGGCGTCGGGCCGCTCGGGCAGGGCGCGGGTGATCTCGCCGGGGCGGACGCCGAACTCGGATGCGCCTTTGCCAGCCGCGGGCGTGTCCGTCGCACCCTCCGGGCGGTCGCCGCCGGCCGCGTCGCTGCCATGCTCCATGTTCGTCCTCGTCTTCCCCGCCACGATCTTCGCCGCCCGGCTTGCGCTGCGTCCGGAATAGACATAAAGATATCTTTATATCTCTCCTGGAGGCGGAATGTCGGTTTCCTCGCTCAGTTTCGCGCGTCTGCTCGACGGCCTCAAGGCGGCCGGCGAGGACACGCGGCTGCGCCTGCTCGCCCTGCTCGGCGAGGGGGAACTGACCGTGTCCGAGCTTACCGAGATCCTGGGCCAGTCGCAGCCCCGCATTTCCCGCCATCTCAAGCTCCTCGCGGAGGCCGGGCTGGTGGAGCGTTTCCGCGAGGCGAGCTGGGTGTTCTACCGCCGCGCCGTCGAGGCGCCGGGCGCGCCGCTGGCCGAGGCGCTGCTGGCGCTGATGGCGCCAGACGACGACATATTGCTGCGCGACCACGAGCGGCTGGAGGCGGTACGCGCCGCCCGCGCCGCCCATGCGCAGGACTATTTCCGCGCCCACGCCCATGAATGGGATGCCATCAGGCGCCTGCACGCGCCCGAGGTCGAGGTCGAGCAAGCTATCAAGGATTCGCTGCAAGGAGCTGACATTTCGTCGCTTCTTGACCTTGGGACAGGCACGGGGCGTATCCTCGAACTGTTCGCGCCGCGCATCGGGCGCGGGGTGGGCATAGACCTGTCCGCCGACATGCTCGCCGTCGCCCGCGCCAATCTGGAACGGGCGGGCGTGCGCAACGCTACCGTCCGGCAGGGCGACATCTACAATCTCGCTCTGCCGCGCGATGCCTTCGACGTGGTCATCATCCATCAGGTGCTGCACTTCCTCGAGGACGCGCCGCGCGCGCTCAAGGAGGCAGCCCGGGTGCTGAGGCCCGGCGGCCGGCTGCTGGTGGTCGATTTTGACCCGCACGAGCTGGAATTCCTGCGCGAGCAGCACGCCCATCGCCGGCTCGGCTTCGCGCCCGAGATCATGGACAGCTGGCTGGCCCAGGCCGGCCTCGTGCCGCAGTCGCACCGCTCGCTGGCCCCTCGGGCCGACGGAAAGCTCACCGTTTCCCTCTGGCTTGCCCGCGACCCGCGCGTCGCCACGGCGCAGGCCCAACAGAACAAGGAGGTCGCCTGATGTCGTCGGATATCGAGCGCCGCAGCCGCCGCGCCGGCGGACGGCCGATTTCGGTCTCGTTCGAGTTCTTCCCGCCCAAGACGCCGGAGATGGAGGCCACGCTGTGGAACTCCATCACCCGGCTCGAGCCGCTGGCGCCGAAATTCGTGTCCGTCACCTATGGCGCGGGCGGCTCCACCCGCGAGCGCACCCACGCGACGGTCGAGCGCATCGTCAAGGAGACCCGTCTCGCCCCGGCGGCGCATCTGACCTGCGTCTCCGCCTCGCGGGACGAGGTCGATGAGGTCGTGCGCGGCTACTGGGCGGCCGGCGTGCGGCACATCGTGGCGCTGCGCGGCGACCCGCCGGGCGGCGTCGGCCAGGCCTACGAGCCGCATCCGCAGGGCTATGCGAGCTCGGCCGAGCTCGTCGCCGGCGTGCGCCGCGTCGCCAATTTCGAGGTCTCGGTGTCGGCCTATCCGGAAAAGCACCCCGAGAGCGCGTCGTTCGAGACCGATCTCGACATCCTCGCCGCCAAGGTGGATGCCGGCGCCACCCGCGCCATCACCCAGTGCTTCTTCGATAACGACCTCTACTTCAGCTACCTCGACAAGGTGCGCGCGCGCGGCATCGACGTGCCGGTCGTGCCGGGCATCCTGCCGGTGACCAACTTCAAGCAGGCGGTGAACTTCGCCACCAAGACCGGCACCTACATGCCGTCCTGGCTGGCGGGGCGGTTCGAGGGGCTCGACAACGACCCCGAGACCCGCAAGCTCATCGCCGCGGCGGTGGCGGCCGAGCAGGTGTTCGACCTGCTTGATCGCGGCGTCACCGAATTCCATTTCTATACGCTCAACCGCGCCGACCTCGTCTACGCGATCTGCCACCTGCTGGGCCTGCGCCCGCCGCGGGAGGCGGGAGCCGGGCAGGCGGCGGCGTAAAACCTGCTGATGAAACCGGATGGTGGTCTGCTAAGCATCGCCGACGTGATGCGCGCAGGCGCCCCTCACCCCAACCCTTCCCCCGCTCGGGGGAGGGAGCAGAAAGTGCTCCGTCATGGCTGACGCACCGAACCCGACCGTCGATACCCTCGCTGCCCTGCGGGAGGCCGCCGGGCAGCGCATCCTCGTGCTCGACGGGGCGATGGGGACGATGATCCAACAGCTCAAGCTGGACGAGGCCGGCTATCGCGGCGAGCGCTTCGCGGGCTGGAACCGCGACCTCAAGGGCAATAACGACCTGCTGAACCTGACGCGGCCCGAGGCGGTGCGCGACATCCATCTCGCCTACTTCATGGCCGGCGCCGACATCGTCGAGACCAACACCTTCTCCGGCACCACAATCGCCATGGCCGATTACGGCATGGAGAGCCTCGTCTACGAGCTCAATTTCGAGGGCGCGCGCCTCGCCAAGGAGGCGGCGAAGCTGGCGGAGGCGAAGGACGGCCGCCGCCGCTTCGTCGCCGGCGCCATCGGCCCGACCAATCGCACCGCCTCGATCTCGCCGGACGTGAACGATCCCGGCTTCCGCGCGACCTCGTTCGACGAGCTGGCGATCGCCTATGGCGAGCAGGCCGCCGCGCTGGTCGACGGCGGCGCCGACCTGCTGCTGATCGAGACGATCTTCGACACGCTGAACGCCAAGGCGGCGATCTTCGCCGTCGAGCGGCTGTTCGCCGAGCGCGGCATCCGCGTGCCGGTGATGATCTCCGGCACCATCACAGACCTGTCGGGCCGCACGCTTTCGGGCCAGACGCCGGAGGCGTTCTGGAACTCGCTGAGCCATGCCAGGCCCTTCTCCATCGGCCTCAACTGCGCGCTCGGCGCCAAGGAGATGCGCGCCCATATCGACGAGCTGTCGCGCATCGCCGACACCTTCGTCTGCGCCTATCCCAATGCGGGCCTGCCCAACGAATTCGGCCTCTATGACGAGAGCCCGGAGGCGATGGCCAAGCTCGTCGGCGAGTTCGCCGCTTCGGGCCTCGTCAACATCGTCGGCGGCTGCTGCGGCACCACGCCGGACCATATCCGCGCGCTGGCGCAGGCCGTCGCGCCGCACGCGCCGCGGACTGTCCCTGAGATCGAGCCGCGCCTGCGCCTGTCCGGCCTCGAGCCGTTCGAGCTGACGCCGCAGATCCCGTTCGTGAATGTCGGCGAGCGCACCAACGTCACCGGCTCGGCGCGCTTCCGCAAGCTCATCACCAATGGCGACTATGCCGCCGCGCTGGCGGTCGCCCGCGACCAGGTGGAGAACGGCGCGCAGGTCATCGACATCAACATGGACGAGGGCCTGCTCGATTCCGAGAAGGCGATGGTGACCTTCCTCAACCTGCTCGCCGCCGAGCCGGACATCGCCCGCGTGCCGGTGATGGTCGACTCGTCGAAGTGGAGTGTGATCGAGGCCGGGCTGAAGTGCATTCAGGGCAAGGGCATCGTCAACTCGATCTCCATGAAGGAGGGCGAGGAGGCGTTCCGCCATCATGCCCGCCTCGTGCGTGCCTATGGCGCGGCGGTGGTGGTCATGGCCTTCGACGAGAAGGGCCAGGCCGACACCTATGAGCGCAAGGTCGAGATCTGCTCGCGCGCCTACCGAATCCTCGTCGATGAGGTCGGCTTCCCGCCCGAGGACATCATCTTTGACCCGAACATCTTCGCGGTCGCGACCGGCATCGAGGAGCACTCGGGCTACGGCGTCGCCTTCATCGACGCGACCCGCGCCATCCGCCAGCTTCTTCCCCACGCCCACATCTCTGGCGGCGTGTCGAACCTGTCCTTCTCGTTCCGCGGCAACGAGCCGGTGCGCGAGGCGATGCACGCCGTGTTCCTCTACCACGCCATCGCGGCGGGGATGGACATGGGCATCGTCAATGCCGGCCAGCTCGCGCCCTATAGCGAGATCGAGCCGGAGCTGCGCGAGGCCTGCGAGGACGTGGTGCTCAATCGCCGCGAGGACGCGACCGAGCGCCTGCTGGCGATCGCCGAGCGCTTCCGCGGCGGCGGGCGCGAGAAGAAGGAGGCCGACCTCACCTGGCGCACTCTGCCGGTCGAGAAGCGGCTGGAGCACGCGTTGATCAACGGCATCACCGAATTCGTCGAGGCCGACACCGAGGAGGCGCGCCAGAACGTCGAGCGCCCGCTCCACGTCATCGAGGGCCCCCTGATGGCCGGCATGAACGTGGTCGGCGACCTGTTCGGCGCCGGCAAGATGTTCCTACCGCAGGTGGTGAAGTCCGCCCGCGTGATGAAGCAGGCGGTGGCCTATCTCATGCCCTTCATGGAGCAGGAGAAGAAGGAGATGGGGCTGGAGGACGTTCCCGCCGCCGGCAAGATCCTGATGGCGACGGTGAAGGGCGACGTCCACGACATCGGCAAGAACATCGTCGGCGTCGTGCTCCAGTGCAACAATTACGAGGTGATCGACCTCGGCGTCATGGTGCCCACCGCCAAGATCCTCGAGACCGCGAGGGAGCGGAAGGTAGACGTGATCGGGCTCTCCGGCCTCATCACCCCCTCGCTCGACGAGATGGTGCATGTCGCCGCCGAGATGGAGCGCGAGGGCTTCGACCTGCCGCTGCTGATCGGCGGGGCGACGACCTCGCGCGTCCACACGGCGGTGAAGATTGCCCCGCAATATCTGAGCGGGCAGGCGGTCTACGTCACCGACGCCAGCCGCGCGGTGGGTGTGGTCTCGAGCCTTCTGAACGAGAACACCCGCGCCGGCTACGCGGCGAATGTGCGCGCCGAATACGCCAAGCTCGCCGAGGCCCATGCCCGCAGCGACCGCAACAAGGTTCGCGTGCGGCTGGAGGATGCGCGCGCCAACCGCCTCGCGCTCGACTTCGACGGCTACGAGGCGCCGGCGCCGGCCTTCCTCGGCACCCGCGTGTTCGAGACCTACGACCTCGGCGAGCTGGTGCCCTATATCGACTGGACGCCCTTCTTCCAGTCCTGGGAGCTGACGGGCCATTTCCCCGCCATCCTCGACGACGCGAAGGTGGGTCCCGCTGCCCGTGCGCTCTATGACGACGCGCGCCGTATGCTGGAGCGCATCGTCGCCGAGAAGTGGCTCACCGCGCGCGCCGTGGTCGGCTTCTGGCCGGCCAACACGGTCGGCGACGACATCGTGCTGTTCGAGGACGAGGCGCGCGACCGCGAGCTTGCCACGCTGCACACGCTGCGCCAGCAGATGGCCAAGCGCGAGGGCCGCACCAACCTGGCGCTGGCCGACTTCGTCGCGCCGAAGAGCACCGGCGTGCCGGACTATGTGGGCGGCTTCTGCGTCTCGACCGGCTTCGGCGAGCATGAGCGCTCGGAAGCTTTCAAGGCCGCGCATGACGACTATTCCGCCATCCTCCTGAAGGCGCTGGCGGACCGGCTGGCGGAGGCCTTCGCCGAACGGATGCACGAGCGCGTGCGCCGCGAGTTCTGGGCCTATGCGAAGGACGAGGCGCTCGACAACGAGGCGCTGATCAAGGAGGCCTATCAGGGCATCCGCCCGGCGCCCGGCTATCCGGCCCAGCCCGACCACACCGAGAAGGCGACGCTGTTCCGCCTGCTCGACGTGACGGCGACGATCGGGGTCGAATTGACCGAGAGCTTCGCCATGTGGCCGGGCGCGGCGGTGTCGGGGCTCTATTTCGCCCATCCCGACGCCTCCTATTTCGGCGTCGGCCGGATCGAGCGCGACCAGGTGGAGGACTACGCGGCCCGCAAGGGGATGAGCGTGGAAGAGGCCGAGCGCTGGCTGGCACCTGTGCTCAACTACGATCCGGTGGGCTATAAGTCTGTCGCGGCGGAGTGACGCCGCGCGGGGAGCAGGGCGGTGACGAGCCGGCACGGCACGAGGCGGCGGATCTGGCACTGGGTCCTGGCCGCGTTCCTGGTCTGGGCGGCGGCGGCCTATGTGATGCTGCCGCGGCTGTGGACGCATTACGAGGACCAGCCAGGCATCCGTCACCTGCCGATGGTGACCGAGACCAAGCAGGGCATTCCGGGCGACCCGATCGACGTCGGCCTGGTCGGCCGGCAGCAGGACGTGATCCAGGCCATGATCGCGGCCGGATGGCGCCCCGCCGATCCGGTGACGCTCAAGTCGAGCATCGACATCGTCGGCTCGGTGCTGCTCGACCGCCCGGATCCGCAGGCGCCGGTGAGCCCGCTCTTCTATGACGGGCGCAAGCAGGACCTCGCCTTCGAGAAGGAGGTCGGCCGCAGTGCCGACCGGCGCGACCATGTGCGGTTCTGGAAGGTGCTGGAGCGCGGCGAGGAGGGCGATCCGGTCTGGCTCGGCTCGGCGACCTATGATCGCGGCGTCGGGCTCAGCCACGACACCGGCGCGGTCACGCACCATATCGGCCCGGATGTCGACGCCGTGCGCGACCTGCTGATCGACGACCTGAAGGCCGCCGGCGTGGTGCGCGTCATCTATCAGGTGACCGGGCTCGGCCCGACCCTGTTCGGCCGCAACGGTGGCGGCGATCCCTATTACACCGATGGCGAGATCTGGTTCGCCCGCCTCATGCCCGATGGCGAGAAGAACCCGAAGCCCGCGACCATCATCGCGCCGCCGCCCTCCGTGGGCGCCAAGGACGCCATATGGAGCGCGGTCGCCGATCTTGTCGGCGTCCAGTGAGACGCCGAAAGGACGAGCGGGCCGGCGAAGCCGCCGTCACCCGCTCTCCCGTTCGCGTGACGCCGCAGCGTCGGCTCAGAACTTGTAGTTCACGCCGACCTTGATGGTCTGCAGCTTGGCGTCGATGTCCGTGCTGGACGAGCCGTCCCAGGTGATGTCGCCCAGGTCGGCGTAGAGATATTCGATCTTCGCCGTCCAGTTGTCGGTGAAGGCGTATTCGAGGCCGGCACCCACCGTCCAGCCCCACAGCGTGTCGCTGCTGGACGCGGAACCCGACAGACCCGGCTGGTAGACGCCGTTGATGTAGTTGCTCACATCCCCGGAGGCTTTGACGTTGCCCCAGGCGAGACCGCCGGTGACGTAGGGCAGGAAGCGGTCCATCGCGTAGCCGAGGCGGGCACGGATGGTGCCGAAGGCCTCGATCTTGGTCCGGACCGACCCGTAGCTCTCGGCGAGAACGCCGGGTGCGGTGGCGTAGGCGTAGTAGTTCAGCTTGTCGTCGAGCGAGCCGAAATCGAAATCGGCCTCGACGCCCAGCACGACGTTGTTGATGAACTGGTAGTTGTAGCCGAGCTGGAAGCCGCCGAACCAACCTTCCGGATCGACGCCACCCGTGTAGCTGTAACCGTCCCAGCCCCCGTAGTAATAATTGAAGTAACGGTCCCAGGGCGCGGAACCGTCACCCCACCCGTAACCGACGTTCGCGCCGAGATAGAAGCCGGTCCAGGTGAACACCGGAACGGCCACGATCGGCGGCGGAGCCTTGACGGGGTAGGACATATCGGCCGCGAAGGCCGGAACGGCAAGCGCAGCACCGGCCACGCTGCCTAGCAGAAGCGACTTGAGGCTCATCTGGCTCTCTCCCCCAAAGGAAAACGCCCAACTATTCGACGACAATCCTTAGTAAATTGTCGCTAGTCAAGGGAGGAGATGAAATTGGTATTACCTTACGTCTTTATCTGTATTCGTTGGGAACGTTACTGCGTCACGCAGCGGCAATCGCCCGCTCCAGAAACCGCGCGGCGCCAAGCGTCGCCTTGTCGCGACCGAAGCGGCCTACAACCTGGACGCCCATCGGCAGCCCGCTCGCCCCGGTGAGGCCGGCGACGTTCACGCAAGGAGCGCCGCTCAGCGTCCACAGCCTGTTGAACATCGGCGAGCCGGTGCTGGCGTGGCCCTCCGGCGCTTCGCCCGGAGCGGAGAAGGTGAGGAGCGCGTCATACCCGGCGAACAGGTCCGCCAGCGCGTGGCGCCCGCGCCGGGCGGTGCGGCGGGCGGCGTCGTAGGTCTCCGGCGCGATGGTCATCCCGTCGGCGAGATACGCGGCGAGCATGTCCGAGAGCTGCTCGCGATGCCGGTCCCATTCGTCCGCGAAGGCCAGCGCCGCCTCGTAGGACTGGATCACGCCCTGCGCCTCGTCGCTCGCCTCGATCTCCGGCGGCAGCTCGATCTCGGTGACGCGCGCGCCCGCCTTGCGCGCCGCCTCTGCGGCGGCCTTCAGCGCGGCGTGGGCGTCGGGCGAGGCCTGGTCGGCGCGCGCGGTCTTCGCCAGCGCGAAATGGGGCGCCTCGCTCTCCTCGTCCGGCTGAAGGTCGCGCCCCGTCATCGCCGCGGCCGCGAAGGCGACGTCGCCGACATGGGCGCCGAACAGGCCGATCGTGTCGAGCGACCAGGCGAACACCTTGAGGCCCAGCACCGGGATCAGCTTGAAGGACGGCTTGTAGCCGGTAACGCCGCAGAAGGATGCCGGGCGGATCACCGAGCCGGCGGTCTGGGTGCCGAGCGCGAGAGGCAGCATGCCCGCCGCGACCGCCGCCGCCGATCCCGCCGAGGAGCCGCCCGGCGTGTGGGCGTGCCGGCGCGGGTTGCGCGTGGCGGCCGGCTTCATGAAGGCGAATTCGGTGGTTGCCATCTTGCCCGCCATCACCGCGCCGGCCCGCAGCGCCATGCGCACGACCGCGGCGTCGGCGGCCGGCCGGTAGCCGGCATAGAGCGGCGAGCCGCGTTCGGTCGGCAGCGCGGCCGTGTCGAGCACGTCCTTGATGCCGATCGGCAGGCCAGCGAGCGGGCGCTCGGCGAGCCCCGCCTCGCGCGAGCGGGCGAGCATGCCGTCAAGGTCGAGCGTGGCGAAGGCGCGCACCTGCGGCTCCTGCGCGCGGATCGTTTCGGCGCAGCGTTCGGCGATGTCGGCGGGGGTGAGGCGCCCGGCGCGCACGGCGTGGGCGAGGGCGACGGCAGAGAGCATCTCGGTCATGGGCCTGCCTGTGGCACGGGCCGGGACGCCGGGCAAGGGGTGCCGGGCAGGGGCGTCCGGGCATGCGCGTCGGCGTCGAACCGGCCGGATGCGGCGCGGGCAGCCGGGACACATGCGTCAACATTATGCGTTTGCTCACCGATTTTCGTTTGAGCCCTTGCGTCGCGCACGATAAGCGCGGATCGTTCCAACCGGTCGGGGCGCGCGCATATGAACATCCTGTCGATACAGAGCTGGGTTGCCTATGGTCATGTCGGCAACGCTTCCGCCATGTTTCCGATGCAGCGGCTCGGCCATGAGGTGTGGGGCATCCACACCGTGCAGTTCTCGAACCACACCGGCTACGGCGCCTGGCGCGGCGAGGTGTTCGGCGGCGAGCTGATCCGCGAACTGGTCGGCGGCATGGAGGACCGGAACGTGCTGCCGCGCTGCGACGGCGTGCTCTCGGGCTACATGGGCGCGGCCGATATCGGCGACGCCATCCTCGACACGGTCGGGCGGGTGAAGGCGGCCAATGCCGCCGCGCATTACTGCTGCGACCCGGTGATCGGCGACGTCGGGCGCGGCATCTTCGTGCGGCCCGGAATCCCCGAATTCATGCGCGAGCGGGCGGTGCCGGCGGCGGACCTGATCACGCCGAACCAGTTCGAGCTCGACTATCTCGCCGGCCAGACCACGACCACGCTGGCCGATGCGCGGGCCGCCTGCGCGGCGGTGCACGCCACGGGGCCGCGCGTCATCATGGTGACCAGCCTGCACACGGAGGATACCCCGGCCGACGCGATCGACCTGATGGCGTCCGGGCCGGACGGGGCCTTCCGCGTGCGCACGCCCAAGCTCGACATCTCGGTCAACGGTGCGGGCGACGCCATCGCCGCGCTGTTCTTCGTGCACTGGAAGAGCACCCATTCCACCGCCGAGGCGCTCTCCAAGGCTGCCTCCTCGGCCTATGGCTTGCTTGCCCGCACCGCGGCCGCCGGCTCGCGGGAGATCCTGACCGTGGCGGCGCAGGACGAATTCGTGACGCCCTCGCGCGTCTTCACACCGGAGAAGCTTTGAGCGCCATGGCACGCCGTTTCGTCATTCTCGACGTCTTTACGGACCGGATCCTTTCGGGCAACCCGCTCGCCGTCGTGCTCGACGCGGACGGGCTGGACGGCAACCAAATGCAGGCCATCGCCCGCGAGTTCAACCTCTCCGAGACGGTGTTCGTGCTGAAGCCCGAGGAGGAGACGAGCCGCGCGCGGCTGCGCATCTTCACCGTCAATCACGAGCTCCCCTTCGCCGGCCATCCCACGGTCGGCACCTCGGTGCTGCTGGCGCTGCGCGACGAGGTGGAGACCAGCACCGATTTCGCGCTGGAGGAGAATGTCGGCGTCATTCCCTGCCATGTGAACGTGCGCGGCGAGCGCGCGGGCTCGGCCACCTTCACCGTGCCGCGGGTGCCGGAGATCGTGGATGTCGAGCCGATGAGCCGGGAGGCCTGCGCCCAGGCGCTCGGCCTCGACCTCGACGACATCGGCTTCGACGATTATCAACCGGTCGTCGCCTCGGCCGGCGTGCCCTTCGTGTGCATCCCGCTCGCCTCGCGCTCGGCGCTGGCCCGCATCAGCCCCAGCGCCGGCCGGCTGATCGGCACCTTCGGCGGCGAGGCGGACTCGGTCTACGTGTTCTGCCGCGACGAGGACGGGGAGGGCGACCTGCGCGCGCGCATGTTCGCCGCCAATATGGGCATCGACGAGGACCCGGCCACGGGCTCGGCGGCCGCCTCGCTGGCGGCGGTGCTGATGGCCGGCGAGAAGCCGGAGGACGGCTTCCACGCCTTCGACATCCTGCAGGGGGTGGAGATGGGCCGCCCCAGCCTGGTGCGGCTGGGGCTGGAGGTCGAGCAGGGCGAGCTGGTCGCGGTGACCATCGGCGGCGGCGCGGTCATCGTCTCCGAGGGCGTCATCCATGTCTGAGGGCCGCAGCGGGACCGCGGGCGGCGCGTGACGGACGCCTCCGCCATCGACATGATCGAGCTCGACCGTCTCGATCTCCACCTCGATTCCGGGCCCTGCGCCTATTCGCAGCGCCACCGGACGGCGATCGACGCCCATTTCGCGCGGCTGCTGCGCGAGCGCCCGGAACTGTGGAACGGGCGCGTGCTGCTCATGGGCGAGGGCGCCATCGCCGGCCGCACGCTGCGCGGGCACTGCGTCGAGACCGACTACGCGACGCTGCTCTGGCTGCTGCGCGAGGACGCCGTGCCCGATCTGCGCAACTGCTTCGCCGCCGCCGCGCTGCGCGGCTCGGATGGCGGCTTCGTGCTGGCGCGCCAGGCGCCATGGACCTTCAATGCCGGGCGCGTCTACTTCGCCACCGGCACGCCCGATCCCTCCGACGTCACGTCCGACGGGCGGGTAGACCTCGAAGCCGGCATGTGGCGCGAGCTCGCCGAGGAGACCGGCCTCAGGTCGGCCGATTTCGCGTCGGCAAGCGGCTGGGTCGCGCTGCGCGACGCGCGGCGCATCGTGCTGATGCGCGAGCTCGTCGCTCCGGTGAGCGCGGAGGTGCTGGCCGCCCGCATCCGCGGCTTCATCGCCCGCGAGGACCGGCCCGAAGTGGACGAGGTGGTCATCGCCCGCAGCGAGGCCGATCTCGGGCCGGCCATGCCCGATTTCATCATCCGCTACCTGCGCGCCGTCTGGGCCTAGCGCACCCCGCCGACACCCTTCCGGCATCCCGTCCGACACGCCGCCCGGCCTCCGGCGCGGCGCAACCGGCTTGACGTTGGGGACGATCCGAAAAAGGCTCGTGACTTTTCGGACTGAACAGTTCGAAATTGGCATGGCAATCGCATGGAATTCGGTCCAAGCGGTCCGCAATTCAGCGCGCCGCCGCCCCTTTGCTCGGGAGAAGTTAAGATGGTCGACACGTCCGAAAGCCTGCCGCTCTTCTCGTCAGGCCAGATTGACCGGCGGCGGCTGCTCGCGCTCGGCGCGGGGGCGCTCGCCTTCAGCACGTTCAGCGGTGCGGCTCTGGCCGCCAAGGAAAAGCCGATCAAGGTCGCCGCGATCTTCACGGTGCCGGTCGAGCAGCAGTGGGTCTCGCGCATCCACAAGGCGCTCAAGGCCGCCGAGGCGCGCGGCGACATCACCTACAAGTTCTCCGAGAACGTCGCCAACACCGACTACGAGCGCGTCATGCGCCAGTATTCGCAGGAAGGCGCCGACCTCGTCGTCGGCGAAGTCTTCGCGGTGGAGCGCCCGGCGCGCAAGGTTGCGGCGGACTATCCCGATACTGCCTATTTGATGGGCTCGTCCTTCGGTCCGACCAAGCCCAATTTCTCGGTGTTCGACAATTTCATCCACGAGCCGTCCTTTCTCACCGGCATGGTGGCCGGCAAGCTGACCAAGTCGAACATCATCGGCCTGGTTGGCGGCTACGCCATCCCGGAGGTCAACCGGCTGATGCAGGCCTTCATGGAAGGCGCGGTCTCGGTGAACCCGGACGTGAAGTTCCTCGTGACCTTCATCAACAGCTGGTACGACCCGCCCAAGGCCAAGGAGGCGGCCTTCGCCCAGATCGACAAGGGCGCGGACATTCTCTACGCCGAGCGCTTCGGCGTGTCGGACGCCGCCAAGGAGCGCGGCATCAAGGCGATCGGCAACGTCATCGACACCGCCGGCGACTATCCCGGCACGGTGGTCGCCTCCGCCCTGTGGCACATGGAGCCGACCGTCGACCGCGCCATCAAGGCGGTGATGGACGGCACCTTCACCGCCGAGGATTACGGCCCGTTCAGCTACATGGCCCAGGGCGGCGCCAGCCTCGCCACGCTCGACCCCAAGCTGGTGCCGCCGGAGGTGATCGACCTCGTCCTGCTCAAGGAAAAGGAGATCAAGGACGGCCTGTTCCGGGTCAACGTGAACGACGCCGAGCCCAAATCCACCATGTGAGGGCCGCGCCTCTCCCTTCGCGGGAGAGCGCGAGGACGGGGGGAGCGCGCTTCCCTCGTCCGGCCGCGGCGCGGCCGACCTCTCCCGGCCGGGACGAGGGTCCAGACAAGGCAACCGGTTGCGGCTCCAGCTCATGCATCCCGATCCCCGTCCCCTCGTGCTCTCGCTGACCGGCATCACCAAGCGCTTCGGTCCGCTGACGGCCAATGACCGCATCGACCTCGACGTGCGCGCGGGCGAGATCGTCGCGCTGCTCGGCGAGAACGGCGCCGGCAAGACCACGCTGATGAGCATCCTGTTCGGCCACTACGTCGCCGACGAGGGGACGGTGAACGTCGCCGGCGCGGACGGGCAGCTCGCGCCCCTGCCGGGCGGCTCGGCCGAGGCGGCGCTGGAGGCGGGCATCGGCATGGTGCACCAGCATTTCGCGCTGGCTGAGAACCTCACCGGCTTCGAGAACATCGTGCTCGGCACCCAGTCGCTGTGGAGCACACGGCTGAAGCGCCGCGAGGCGCGGGCGCGGGTGGAGCGCCTGATCGAGGAAAGCGGGCTCGCCGCCGACCTCGACGTGCCGGTGGCGCGGCTCTCGGTCGGCGAGCAGCAGCGCATCGAGATTCTGAAGGCGCTCTATCGCGAGGTGCGCGTGCTCATCCTCGACGAGCCGACCGCCGTGCTGACGCCGCAGGAGGCGGACGGGCTCGCCGCCACCGTGCGCCGGCTGGCGGGGAGGGGCCTCGCCGTCATCTTCATCAGCCACAAGCTGCACGAGGTGCTGGCCCTGTGCGAGCGCGTCGTGGTGCTGCGCGGCGGCGCCAAGGTGGCGGACCGGCCGACCGCCGGGGCCGACCGGGCGACGCTGGCCGAGCTGATGGTCGGCCGCGCCATCCCCGCGCGCGAGCGCCCGCCCACCACGCCTGGCGCGCCGGTGCTGGAGCTGCGTGCGGCGAGCGTCGGCAAACCCGGCCAGCGCGACCGGCTGGAGGCGGCCGATCTCGTGCTGCGCGCCGGCGAGATCGTCGGCATCGCCGGCGTGTCGGGCAACGGGCAGGGCGCGCTGGCCGCTCTCGTCGCCGGGCTCGCGGCCGCCCGCTCGGGCGAGGTGACGATCGCCGGCGCGCCGGCGGGCGAAGCCGATACCGCCGGCCGGATCGCCGCCGGGGTGGGGCGCATTCCAGAGGACCGCCATCGCGACGGCACCATCGGCGCGCTCAGCGTCGCCGAGAACTACGTGCTGGAGACCGTTTCCGAGGCCGGCAACCAGGCCTTCGGCTTCCTTCGCCGCGCCGGCATCCGGGCGCGCACGGGGGAGGCGATCAGGGCCTATGACATTCGCTGTCCCGGACCCGACGCGGCGATCCGCGCGCTGTCCGGCGGCAACATGCAGAAGGTGGTGCTGGCCCGGGTGCTGGAGCGCGCGCCGCGCCTCATCCTCGCCCATCAGCCCACGCGCGGCCTCGACATCGGCGCCACCACCGAGGTGCATCGGCGCCTGATCGCGGCGCGCGGGCGCGGGGCGGGGGTGCTTTTGATCTCCGAGGATCTCGACGAGCTGTTCGCCCTGTCCGACCGCATCGCCGTGGTCCATGCCGGGCACCTGTCTCCGGCCATGGTGGCGGAAGGGCTCGACGTGCGCACGGTCGGGCTGATGATGGCCGGCCACATGCCCGGGGAGGCCGCGTGATGGATCGCCCGACGCACAGCAGCAACCGCTCGGCCGGGCCGGGGAGGGGCGCGCGATGATCCGCTTCGTGCCGCGCGAGCGCACGCCGCTCTGGCTCACCATCGCCGTGCCGGTCGGCTCGGGCCTCGCTGCGCTGCTGCTCACCGCCCTCCCGCTGGCGCTCTCCGGTGCACCGATCCTCGACGCCTTCCGGCTGATGGCGCTCGGCGCGGCCGGCAGCGGCTTCGCGCTCGCCGAGACGCTGACC
Source organism: Ancylobacter mangrovi (assembly GCF_024752335.1). Classification (NCBI taxonomy): domain Bacteria; kingdom Pseudomonadati; phylum Pseudomonadota; class Alphaproteobacteria; order Hyphomicrobiales; family Xanthobacteraceae; genus Ancylobacter; species Ancylobacter mangrovi. The sequence continues at coordinate 964,718 of NZ_JANTHY010000001.1, forward strand.
CGCGCCACGCCGCTGATCTTCACCGGGCTGGCCGCGGCGGTCGCGTTCCGCGCCAAACTTTGGAACATCGGAGCCGAGGGCCAGCTCTATGCCGGGGCGCTGGCGACGGTCGCGCTCGGCGCCGGGCTGATCGAGGCGCCGGCCTATGTGCTGCTGCCGCTGGTGCTGCTCGCCGGGGCGCTGGCGGGCGCCGCGCTGCTGCTCGTGCCGGTGCTGTTCAAGTCGCGCTTCGGCGCCGACGAGGTGGTGGTCACGCTGCTGATGAACTTCATCGTGCTGCTGTTCGTGCAGATGATGATCGAGGGCCCGATGAAGGACGAGATGGCTCTCGGCTGGCCGCAATCCGCCCCCGTGCTCGACGAGGCGACGCTGCCCAAGCTCTTCACCGGGCTCAGGCTCCATTGGGGCCTCGTCATCGCCGTCGCCGCCGCCGTGCTGCTGCACGTGCTGATCTCGCGCACGGTGTGGGGCTTCCGCATCCGCGCGGTGGGCGAGAACGCCCGCGCCGCCCGCTATGCGGGCCTGCCCGTGGGCCGCTCGCTGGCGCTGGTCAGCCTGCTGTCGGGCGGGCTCGCCGGCCTCGCCGGGGCGAGCGAGGTGGCGGGGCTGAAAGGCTACCTCACCTCCGACCTCTCGCCCGGCTTCGGCTATGCCGGCATCGTGGTGGCGACGCTGGCCAATCTCTCGCCGCTCGGCGTCGTCCCCTCGGCGATCTTCATCGCCGCCGTGTTCGTGGGCGCGGACAGCATGAGCCGGGCGATCGGCGTCTCCAACTACCTCGCCGACCTCGTCGTCGCCTTCGCGCTGCTGAGCGTGCTGATCGGCGGCCTGCTGACGCGTTTCCGCCTCGTCCTCGTCCGCCGGGAGGCCGCCTGATGCTCGACGCGCTGGACATCCTGCTGCAGGCCAATTTCTGGGCTGCGACCATCCGCATCGCCACCCCGCTGATCTTCGGCGTGCTCGGCGCGCTGCTGTGCGAGCGGGCGGGCGTGCTCAATCTCGGCATCGAGGGCATCTTCGTCGCCGGCGCCATGTCGGGCTGGCTGGCGGTCTATCTCGGCCTGCCGCTCTGGGGCGGCGTGCTGGTCGCCGCGCTGGTGGGCGCCGGCTTCGGCCTCGTCCATGGCGTGCTCACCGTGCCGCTCGGCCTGTCGCAGCACGTCACCGGCATCGGGGTGACGCTGCTCGCGACCTCGGCCGCCTATTTCGGCTATCGCGTCGCCTTCCCCAATGTCGGCACGCCGCCGCGCATCGAGCCCTTCCCCCCGCTCGACGTGCCGGTCATCGGCGATCTGCCCTTCATCGGCCCGATCGTGGGGCAGCAGACCGCCTTCACCGTGCTCGCCTTCGCCTGCGTCATCCTCGTCGCCTTCGTGCTGGCGCGCACGCCGCTCGGCCTCGCGCTGCGGGCGGTGGGCGACAATCCCGAGGCGGTGGAGGCGCAGGGACTTTCGGTGATCGGCCTGCGCATGGGCGCGGTGATGGCCGGCTCGGCGCTGATGGCGCTGGGCGGCGCCTTCCTCACCCTGTCCGCCTTCAATGCCTTCTATTTCGGCATGATCAACGGGCGCGGCTGGGTGTGCATCGCGCTGACCGTGTTCGCCTCCTGGCGGCCGGGCAAGGCGCTCGTCGGGGCGCTGCTGTTCGGCGCGCTCGACGCCTACCAGCTCCGCCTGCAGACCATCACCGGCGGGGCGGTGCCGAGCCAGATCTTCCTCATGCTGCCCTATATTTTCTCCATCGCCGCGCTAGTGCTGGTGGCCCGCCGCGCCGACTATCCGCGCGCTCTCATGAAGCCCTATTTCAAAGGTCAGCGATGAGCCTCGATCTCCTGATACGCAATGCCCGCCTGCCCGACGGCCGGATGGGCGTCGACATCGCCTGCGCGGACGGGCGCATCGTCGCGGTGGAAGCGGGCATCGAGACCGAGGCGGCCCGCGTGATCGACGCCGCCGGCCAGCTCGTCGCGCCGCCTTTCGTCGACGTGCATTTCCACATGGACGCGACGCTCTCGCTCGGCCTGCCGCGGATGAACCGCTCCGGCACGCTGCTGGAGGGCATCGCGCTGTGGGGCGAGCTGAAGCCGCTCCTCACCCATGAGGCGGTGATCGAGCGCGCGCTCGCCTATTGCGACCTCGCGGTGAGCCAGGGCCTGCTGGCCATCCGCTCCCATGTCGACATCTGCGACGACCGGCTGCTGGCGGTCGAGGCGCTGCTCGATGTCAGGGAGCGGGTGAAGGACTATATCGACCTCCAGCTCGTCGCCTTCCCGCAGGACGGCTACTACCGCTCGCCGGACGCCGCCCGCAATCTCGAGCGCGCGCTCGACATGGGCGTCGACGTCGTCGGCGGCATTCCCCATTTCGAGCGCACCATGGCGGACGGCGCCGCCTCGCTCAAAGCCCTGTGCGAGATCGCCGCCGCGCGCGGGCTGCGCGTCGACATCCATTGCGACGAGACCGACGACCCGATGTCGCGCCATATCGAGGCACTGAGCTACGAGACGCAGCGGCTCGGCCTTCAGGGCAGGGTGGCGGGCTCGCATCTCACCTCCATGCACTCCATGGACAATTACTACGTCTCCAAGCTGATCCCGCTGATGGCCGAGGCGGGCGTGCATGCCATCGCCAATCCGCTCATCAACATCACCCTGCAGGGGCGCCACGACACCTACCCGAAGCGGCGCGGCATGACCCGCGTGCCAGAGCTGCGGGCGGCGGGGATCAACGTCGCCTTCGGCCATGACTGCGTGATGGACCCCTGGTACTCGCTCGGCTCGGGCGACTTGCTGGAAGTGGCGCACATGGCGCTGCATGTCGGTCAGATGACCTCGCGTGAGGCGATGACCTGGTGCTTCGAGGCGGTGACGACCAACCCCGCCCGCATCATGGGGCTGGAAGGCTATGGCATCGCACCGGGCTGCAACGCCGACCTCGTCGTGCTGCAGGCTGCCGACCCGATCGAGGCGATCCGGCTCAAGGCGACGCGGCTGTTCGTCGTGCGCCGCGGGCGGGTGATCGCCGAAGGCACGCCGCGCGCCTCGGTGCTCGACCTGCCGGGCCGCCCGCAGGTGGTGGACCCCGCCACCTACGCGCCGCACGAGGCGGAATGAGGCGAGGCGGCGGTTGAATCGGTTTGTGAACGGGGCGCGGAATCCGGTTGCGCGCCCCCCGCGCCCAACCGATTGAAAAGACGGCGAATATTCGGCGCCGTTGAATCGGATCAGCAAGAAGGGCCGCGCTTAACGGCCGGCGCCGCGAAGCCGGCGGGGTGAATGAATCACCTTGTGCGGAACAGGCCGCAAGCGCCTGTTCCGACTCGTTTTTCCTACGTCAGCGCAGCAGGTCGACGTCGAGCTGCACGCAGTCGCCGCGATAGATGATGTCGGCGACATAGACCACGACGTCGTTCTCGTCCTCGACCACGAGATGCGCCTCCACGGTCGGGAAGCCGATGCCGGTGGCGAGCAGGTTGGCGACGCGCGGTTCCACCGTGCCGACGATGAAGCTCTGCTGCGCCCGCTTCACCTTGAGGCCGTCCAGCGTGGCGATGACGCTGATGGTCGGCTCTCGGTCGAAGCGCTCGGGCGCGAGCGCGTAGATGCGCTCGTCGAAATAGACCTTGGCGAAGGAATAGGGCTGGCCGCGCCGCGACTGCACGCTTTCGAGATAGCGGTAGTGCGGGGCCGGCGTGCCGTCCTCGGGGCGGATCGGCGGCGGGGGCGGGTTGGTCGTCACCGGCAGGAAGCGCGGCACGTTGGCGCCGATCGTGCCGGCCAGCGAGTGCCATTTCAGGTCTAGCTTGAGCCAGCGCTTCTCCTCGACCGAGCCGGAGACGAAGGTGCCCTTGCCCTGGATCCGGCGTACCAGCCCCTCGCTCTGCAGCACCTCGACCGCCTGCCGGACAGTGACGCGGGCGACCCGGAACTCCGCCTCGAGCTCCTGCAGCGTGGAGATCTTCTCGTTCGGCTTCCACACGCCGTCCTCGATCCGGCGGCGGATGACGCCGGCGATCTGCAGATAGCGCGGCACCGGGCTGCGGCGGTAGTCGGGATTGGCCAGAGCGGCCGCGGAATCCTTGAGCATCGGCAGTGTCGTTTCCCAGGGCGGCCTTGCATTGGCGCCGGAATCAGTCAGGTCGTCCTATCTTCAGTATCATGCAATCCTATCCGGCGCTCGGCGCCGTTACTCGCTTTCGAAGGCGGATACAACGCCGGAGATGAGATTCTCGCCGAACAGGGCCGCTTCATCGACGCGCGCACCCTCCCGTACCGGCGTGAGCGAGGCGAGCAGGCGGCCAATCTCGGTTTCGAGCCGGCGCCGCGCCTCCTCCGCTTCGGCGACCGACACCGCCGCGAAGCGCAGCTCGGCGCCCGGCAGCAGGCGCCCGGCGGCCGGCAGGTCGGCGGAGATGAGCGTGGCGATCTTGGCGTAGCCGCCGATGGTCTGGTGGTCCGCGAGCAGCACGATCGGCAGGCCCGAGCCCGGCACCTGGATCGAGCCGCCGGCAATGCCGTCCGAGACGATGTCGGCGCTCTCCCGGAAGGCGAGCGGCGCGCCCTCGAGCCGCATGCCCATGCGATCCGCCTCGCGCGAGACGCGGTAGGGCGTGCCGAGGAAGGTGGCTACGCCGTCCTCGGTGAAGGCGTCGGCCTGCGGGCCCAGCACCACCCGCAGCGGCCCTTCGGGGGGGAGCGCGGGCGGGCGCGGCAGTTCGAGCGGCGGCCCCGCCGCCGGCGCCGGGCCGAGCGGCAGCACGTCGCCCGGCGCGACGGGACGCCCCTCCAGCCCGCCGAAGCCGCCCTTCAGGTCGGTTGCGCGCGAGCCGAGCACCTGCGGCACGTCGATCCCGCCCGCGACCGCGAGCACCGCGCAGCCGCTGCCGCCCAGCGCGCCGATGCGCACCCGCGCGCCGGCCGGCACGTCGACCGCCCGCCAGGCGGAAAAGCGCTGCGTGTCGCCCTCGGCCGTGACCTCGATGGTCGCGCTCGCGCCGGCCAGCGCGAGGCGCGCCGGCCCGCCTTCCACGGTGAAGGCCGGCCCCGCCAGCCGGCACTCCAGCGCGGCCGCGTCCGCCGCGTTGCCGACCAGCGCATTGGCAAGCCGCAGCGCCACCATGTCGAGCGCGCCGCACACCGGCACGCCGAACGCCTGGAAGCCGATGCGGCCGCGGTCCTGCACCGTCATCTGCGGGCCGGGCTGGGTGACATGCAGGCGCGCGCTCATGCCGGCACCTCGCAGTCGGGCATATAGGCGCCGTCGGCAACCTGCCGGCGGACCTCCGCGTGGGTGTCCGCGTCCACCGGGACGAAGCGCACCCCGTCCCCGGGCGCTAAGAGCGTCGGCGGGCTGTGCGAGGGATCGAACAGGCGCACCGGCGTGTTGCCGAGCAGCCGCCAGCCGCCCGGCGAGGCGACGGGGTAGATGCCGGTCATGCGCTGGGCGATGGCGACCGAGCCCGGCGGCACCCGCACGCGCGGGGTTGAGAGGCGCGGCAGGTCGAGCTCGGGCAACAGGTCGCCCATATAGGCGAAGCCGGGCAGGAACCCCTGCACATAGACGCGGTAGACCTCGCCGGCATGGCGGGCCACCACCTCCTCTGGCGAGAGGCCGGTGACGCGGGCGACGTCGTCGAGATCGGGGCCGGCCTCCTCGCCATAGAGCACCGGGATCCGCCAGATGCGCGCCAGCGCGCCGTGCGTCGTCTCGCCGAGGTCGAGCGCGCCGACGATGTCCTGCAGCGCGGCGGCGCTGGTCAGGGTCGGGTCGTAATGCACCAGCAGCGAGCGGAAGGTCGGCACGGTCTCGACCAGCCCGGCCGGCGCCGCCTCGGCCAGCACGGCGGCGGCGCGGTGGACGCGGGCGTTGATCTCCGGCGCTATGCGCGCGCCGAACTCGACCGCGAAGGCGGTGTCGCCTACCGGCAGGAAGCGCGCCAGCGCGCCGATGCGCCCGTCCGCCCGCTCGTGCGGTTCGCCCATGCTTCCTCCCCGTGGCAACGCCCGTCGGCCGCCCCGGAACCGGCCGTTGCGGCAATCGTACTAATGTTAGTATGTTTGAGCTTGAATTCCATTATTATTTAATGTGTTAATATCGCACCCATTCAGCCAGAAGGAGAAGGCCCGTGGCAGTGCGCATGAACATCAACGCCGATATGGGCGAGGGCTACGGGCACTACAACATCGGCAATGACGACGCGATCCTGCACCTGGTGCAGAGCGTCAACGTCGCCTGCGGCCAGCATGGCGGCGATCCGGGCGTGATGCGCGAGGTCTGCCTGAAGTCGAAGGAGCGCGGCGTCTCGGTCGGCGCCCATCCCGGCTTCAACGACGTGTGGGGCTTCGGCCGCCGCCAGATCCGCATGAACCCGAACGACCTCGAATACCTCGTCGCCTACCAGCTCGGCGCGCTCGCCGGCATGGCGGCCTATGCGGGGATGAAGGTCACCCATGTGAAGCCGCACGGCGCGCTGAACAACATGTGCGCCATCGACAAGGACTACGCGCTCGCCATCGGCCGCGCGATCAAGACGGTCGACCCCTCGCTCTACTATCTCGCCCTGGCGGGCACGGAGATGGAGAAGGCGGCGCTGGACCTCGACCTGCCGCTGGCGCGCGAGGCCTTCATCGACCGTCTCTACGAGGATGACGGCAATCTGCGCCTGCGCACCAATGCCGACGCCATGATCCGCGACCCGAAGGTCGCCGCCGAGCGCACCGTGCGTATGGTGCTCGACGGCGAGATCATCTCGGTCAACGGCAAGAAGATGCCGACCAAGTTCGACTCGCTGTGCATCCATGGCGACGAGCCGACCGCCATCGCGGTGGCCGAGGCGTGCTGCAAGGCGCTGCGCGATGCCGGCGTCGAGCTGGTGACGCTTCCCGAGATGATGAAGGGCTGAGGCCGATGCGGCGGGATGAGGTGCCGGCCGGCAGGCGGCTCGAGGCCGCCGAGGCCATGGCGCTAGCCGATACGGCGCTGGCGGAGATGACGGCGGCGGGTCGGGACGACTTGCCCGCCCTCATGCGCGCGGCGGCGGCGCGGCGCGACGCGGCCTTCGGCGCCGCCGTCACCGTGTCGCGCAAGGTGTTCATCCCGCTCACCCAGCTCTGCCGCGACGTCTGCCACTACTGCACCTTCGCCCATCCGCCCCGCAAGGGACAGCGCGCCTTCCTGACGCCGGACGAGGTGCTCGACATCGCCCGCGCCGGCGCGCGGGTCGGCTGCGACGAGGCGCTGTTCACGCTCGGCGACAAGCCGGAGCTGCGCTACCGGGTGGTGCGCGAGGAGCTGGAGGCGCTGGGCTACGCTTCGACGCTCGACTACCTCGCCGCCATGGCCGGGCTGGTCATGAAGGAGACCGGCCTGCTGCCCCATCTCAATGCCGGGGTGATGAGCGAGGACGACCTGCGCCGGCTGCGCGCCGTCTCCGCCTCGCAGGGCATGATGATCGAGACCACCTCCGCGCGCCTTTCCGCGCGCGGCGGCCCGCATTTCGGCTCGCCCGACAAGGCGCCCGCGGCGCGGCTCGAGACGCTGGAGGCGGCGGGGCGTGCCGGCGTGCCCTTCACCACCGGCCTGCTGATCGGCATCGGCGAGACCCGCGCCGAGCGGATCGAGGCGCTGCTCGCCATCCGCGACAGCCATGAGCGCCACGGCCATGTGCAGGAAGTCATCATCCAGAACTTCCGCGCCAAGGCCGGGACCCGGATGGCGAACGCGCCGGAGCCGACGCTGGACGACCATCTGTGGACCGTCGCCGTCGCGCGGCTGATCCTCGGCACCGACATCTCGCTGCAGGCGCCGCCCAACCTCCAGCCGGACGGGCTGAAGGCGCTGATCGACGCCGGCATCAACGACTGGGGCGGCGTCTCGCCAGTGACGCCCGACCATGTGAATCCGGAGGCGCCCTGGCCCGCGCTCGCCGCGCTCGCCAACGCGACCGCCCGGGCCGGCAAGGTGCTGGCGCCCCGCCTCGCGGTCTACCCGGCCTATCTCGACGATGCGCCGCGCTGGCTCGACAAGGCGGTGGCGCCCCATGTTCTGCGGCGGGCGGATGCGGGCGGGCTCGCCCATGAGAGCGGCTGGCGGGTCGGCGCGGGCGAGGATTTCGACGACACGGTGGTCGAATGGCCGGTGAGCCCGGCGATCGCGGGCGAGGGCGGCCGGCTCGACCGGCTGTTCGACAAGGCGTTCGACGGGCACGAGCTGTCCGAGGCCGAGATCGTCCGCCTGTTCGAGGCGCGTGGCGACGAGGCCAGCCGCGTCTGTGCGGCGGCGGACGCGCTGCGGCGGGAGACGGTGGGCGAGACGGTGTCCTACGTCGTCACCCGCAACATCAACTACACCAATGTCTGCGCCTATCGCTGCGGCTTCTGCGCCTTCTCCAAGGGCCGGCAGAACGAGCACCTGCGCGGCAAGCCCTATGAGCTCGATCTCGGCGAGATCCAGCGCCGCGCGCTGGAGGCTTGGGAGCGCGGGGCGACCGAGGTGTGCATGCAGGGCGGCATCCATCCGGACTTCTCCGGCGAGACCTACCTCGCGATCATCCGCGCGGTGAAGGCGGCGGTGCCCGACATGCACGTCCATGCCTTCTCCGCGCTCGAGGTGCGGCACGGGGCGGCGACGCTGGGCCTTCCGGTGCCCGAGTTCCTGCTGCGGCTGAAGGAGGCGGGCCTCGGCACGCTGCCCGGTACGGCGGCGGAGATCCTCGACGACGAGGTGCGCGCCATCATTTGCCCGGACAAGCTGAACACGGCTGAATGGCTGGAGACGGTCGGCGCCGCGCACCGGGTCGGGCTGAAGACCACCTCGACGATCATGTTCGGCCATGTCGACCATTACCGGCACTGGGCGCGGCACCTGCTGCGCCTGCGCCACCTGCAGGCCGAGACCGGCGGCATCACCGAGCTGGTGCCGCTGCCCTTCCTGCACATGGAGGCGCCGCTCTACCTGAAGGGCGGCACGCGGCAGGGGCCGAGCCGGCGCGAGGCGCTGCTGATGCACGCCGTCGGGCGGCTGGCGCTCCATCCGCTGATCCCGAACGTGCAGGCGAGCTGGGTGAAGCTGGGGGAGGGCGGCATCGTCGCGGCGCTGCGCGCGGGCGCGAACGACATCGGCGGCACGCTGATGGACGAGTCGATCAGCCGCGCCGCGGGTGGTGCCCACGGGCAGGAATTCCCGCCCGACCGCATGGAGGCGGCGATCCGTGCCGCCGGCCGGCTCGCCCGCCAGCGGACCACGCTCTACGCCGAGGCGCCCTCGCGGCAGAAGCAGCGCTCTTACGCGGCGGCGGCGCTGAACCCGCGCGTGGAGCCGGCGGCCGGCAAGTTCGCCAGGGTCGGCAGCCTCGCCGCGCGGCGAGGCTGAAGCCGGGCACCGGCCGCCACCCGAGCGGCCGGCGGCCGGGCGGAGCAGCTCAGGCCAATGTCAGTAGACGTCCACCGGCACGACCATCGGGCCCCAGGCGCCGAAGTCGAAGGCGGCCTGCTGGTTGATCATCGCCGTCATCTGTTCCTGGCTGACGATCTGCTGCTGGAACACCATCTGCTGGTAGGACTGGAAGTTCGACTGGTTGCCGTAATAGATGCAGCCGCACACGGTCGGGTCGGCGTAGATGTACACCGGCTGCCCGTCCTTGTTCTGCACGATGAACTGGTGCGGGGGCAGCGACTTGAGCGAGGCCACCTTGGTCGGCGTGTCGGCCATGCGTACCTGGAAGCCCGCGGCGGACAGCATGTTTTCCTTGTTCTCGGTCTCGGTGACGCAACCCGCGACGGCGAAGCTGACGAGCGCCAGAGCGGCGATGGAAGGCAGTTTCACGGCTGTTCTCCTGAAGGGGCTTAGCTTCCCGGCGGTTCTACGGTAACGGCAGAGGCGCGGGAGTCGAGCCGTAAAGGCCCTCCGGGGCGCAACATCCGTCCGCACGGTAAACGGCAGCGGGATGCCGCAGGGTTTCCGCCCGCGCGCCCGGCGCGTCGCGGGAGCCGTTCCAGGAACGGAAAACGCCGGCCTTCCGGCCGGCGTCCTGATGTTTCGCGGTGGTCGCGCCGCTCACTTGCGCAGCAGCGGCAGCACCTCGTGGGCGAGCAGGTCGACCTGCTCCTTCTCGTAGCGCCACGGCACGAAGACGATCTTCTTCACGCCGGTCTCGATGTGCCTGGCGATCTGCTCGGCGCACTCGGCCGGGGTGCCGACGATGGCGCTGTCGAAGGTCGAGAGCGAGCCCTTGGACAGGTCCCACTCCGCGTTCAGCCACTCGTTCATCTTCGGCACGCCGACATCGCGCGGGCCGACATAGATCGGGAGCTGGTTGAGGCTGTAGAGCGAGGCCGGGTCGCGGCCCTCCTCCTCGGCATAGGCGGAGATCTTGGCCCAGGCCTCGTTGTAGCCTTCCGGCGTGTAGAAATAGGTGAGCCAGCCGTCGCCGCGCTTGGCGACGCGCTTCAGCACCACGTCGACATAGCCGCCGATCAGGATCGGCGGGTGCGGCTTCTGCACCGGCTTGGGGAACATCACCGCATTGCGCAGGTTCAGCTCGTCCCACTCGCCGGTGACGCTGTCCTCGGTCCAGAGCTTCTTCAGGATGTCGAGGTTGCGGTCCATGATCTTGCCGCGGCGCTCATAGGGAATGCCGACCGCGTCGAACTCGCGCTTGTACCAGCCGACCGCCGCGCCGAGCATGAGGCGCCCGTTCGAGATCAGGTCGATCGAGGAGAGCTGCTTGGCGAGCGTCACCGGGTTGCGAAGCGGCAGCACCAGTACGCCGGTGCCGATCTTGATGGTCTTGGTGCGGGCGGCGACCGCGGTGAGCAGCGACAGCGAGTCGATGATGGGGAAGTTCGGGTCGGTGCCGAGCAGGATGTGGTCCCAGACCCAGAGCGACTCGAAGCCGAGATCTTCCATCCGCACGCCGTAGTCGATCAGCGCTCCCGCGTCCGGCATTTCGGGAAAACGGGTGAAGTTGCGCATCGCCACGCCGTAGGCCGGGGCACTCATGATCGTCTCCGCTGCACGTTAAGGATGGCCGTTCAGGCCGTGTAGAGCTGCTCGGGGTCGAGCTCGCGCAGGATGGCGAGCTCCTCCGGGGTCGGGGGTTCGGTGGTCGTCACGTCCGCCGGCACCGGCAGCTCGAAGCCGGTATTCGCCTTGATGTCCGCCGCCGTGACGCCGGGGTGGAGCGCGACCACCATCATCTGCCGGGTCTCGGCATCGAAGCCGAGGATGCCGAGATCGGTCACCACGCGGAACATGCCGCCCGCCGGCAGGCCGGCCGCGGCGCGGGTCTGCCCGCCATTGATGAAGCCCGGGCTGGTGATGAAGTCGACCTTCTCCACGAAGCGGCGCTTCTCGTGCTTCATGGCGACGATCATGTCGGCGAGGCTGGCGATGTCGTTGCCCCCGCCGGTGCCCGGCAGGCGGATCTTCGGGTTGCGCGCGTCGCCGATGAAGGAGGAGTTGAGGTTGCCGTAGCGGTCGATCTGCGCCCCGCCCATGAAGCCGACATCGACATAGCCGCGCTGCAGCATCAGCAGCACCTCGGTGATCGACACCAGCATGTTGGCGCGCCGGGTGCAGCGCTGCTCATTGGTGGAGGGCGGCAGCTTGCCGGGCTCCACGAACGGGCCGATCACCCCGCCCTCGAACAGGATGGTCAGGCCCGGCGCGTGGGTCTTCTGCGCCAGGATGGCGGCGAGCAGGGGAATGCCGACGCCGGCGAACACGGTCTGGCCGTCCTTCAGCAGGCGCGCGCTCATCACGCCCAGCAGCTCCGACGCCGTGTAGTCCTGCGGGGCGAGGGTGCCGGCGAGGCTCATGCGTGTCGCTTCAATCGTCATAGATGCCACTCCCGCGGCGCTGGGCGTCCAGCAGCTCGGCCATGCCGATGCGGCTGAGGTAGTCGGCCCAGTCCTTCGGCTCGTGATAGAAACGCTCGAGATAGGCGCGCGCGCCCGCCTCCGGGTCGCGGGCGGTCATCTCGGCATACATGTCCATGTGGCTGTAGAACGGCTCGTAGAGCCCGTAGCACTCGTGCGGCGCGCAGCCGAACGGCACCTCGACCACCGCGTCGACGGTGAAGAAGCCGATCTTGGTCTGGTCCGGGTGCCGGCGGATCTGCTCGTTGGAGACCACGCGCTCGGTGGTGAGGATCACCCGGTTGGCGGCCATCGCGATGTCGATGTCCATGAAGGTCAGCCCGTCGAGCTGGGCGTTGCCATAGGCGTCGCAGCGCTGGACGTGGATGATGGCGACGTCCGGGTTGAGCGCGGGCACCGCCAGCAGCGTCTCGCCGGTGAAGGGGCATTCCATGGTCTTCGCCGCGGCGAAGGAGGCGTCGGCCGGCCCTTCGCCGTCGCCGCTCACCATGCCGAGCACGTCCGAGCCGAGCATGGAGCGCATCGGCAGGAAAGGCACGCCCATCGCGCCCGCGCGGTAACGCAGGCCCATCGCCATGTGGCTCCATTCCTCGAAGCGCGCGCGTTTGCTCTCGGTGTAGGCGCGCATCACCTTCGACACGCCCCACACGATGCCCTGGCTGAACCAGCTCGTGATGAGGTGGGTGGAGAGCCCAGACGCGTAGAAGATGTCGCCCTCGGTCGACATGATGGAGCGCGACACGGTGAGGTCGCGCTTGCTCGCCCGCACCAGCGCCCAGATCATCGCGAACGGGGTGCGCGAGGCGGTGCAGCCGCCGACGGCGAGATGGTCGCCGTCGCTCACCAGCTTCGCCGCCTCCTCGAGCGACATCACCTTCTCGCGCAGGCTGCGGTCGCGTTCGCGGGTACGCTGGCGGAGGTCCGAATAGGCCAAGGGGGTCACGCGCGTCTCCTCACGCCGCCTGCGCGATGCCGACATCGCGGTTCATGCGGACGATCAGTTCGTCGAAGATCGGCAGGCTGTCGCGCAGCCCGCGCCAGAACTCCTGGCGGCGGCGGCGGTCGAAGTCCTCGACCGAGACGCCCTGCTGCTCGACCCAGGTGTAGTAGCCGAGGTTGAACACGCGCTGGCGGTCGCGGTGGTCGAGCTCCAGCACGTGGTCCGCGCCCGCGCCGAGCAGGTGCTGGCCGAACGCCTCGCCGGCATCGACCTGGTCGTAGACATTGCCCTTGCGGCCGAGATGCTCGGCCCGCTCGCTCTCGTAGAGCGCCGCGCCGTCGGTGGCGACGGTCATGATGACGTCGTTCTCGTCGAGGTCGAGCCGGCGCGCGGTCTTGATCGCGGCCAGCACGTTGCCGATGCCGGACAGGCCGAGCTGGGCGAGGCCCTCGATGGTGGCGGCGTCGATGCCGCGCCGGCCGGCGAGGTAGCTGCGCCCGGCCTCGGAGCCGAACAGCAGCGCGAGGTCGTCCGTCGCCGCGTCCGACACGCCGGCGACGATGTCGGTGTTGGTGACGTTGTGGATCAGCGGGACGTGCTTGTCGCCGATGCCCTGGATGTTGTGCTCGCCGAAGCCGTTATAGAGCAGCGTGGGGCATTCCACCGGCTCCATGGCGACGATGCGCGTGCCATAGGCCTCCTTCAGCCGGTCGCCCGCGCCGAGCGTGCCGGCCGAGCCTGTGCCGGCGACGAAGGCGGCGAGCCGCAGCCCCGGGGCGGTCTCAGCGAGCGCCTCGAACAGCGTGCCGGCCGCCGCGCCGGTCATGGCGTAGTGGGCGAGGTAGTTCGGGAACTCGGAGAACTGGTTGAGGATGAAGTTGGCCTCGTCCTTCGCCATCTCGGCGCAGGCGTCGTAGATCTCCTTCACGTTGGACTCGGTGCCGGGCGTGCGCACGATGTCCGCCGGGTCGGTGACCCACTTCTCCAGCCAGTTGAAGCGCTCGGCGCTCATGCCGCCCGGCAGCACCGCCACGCCCCGGCAGCCGAGGATGCGCGAGATGGCGACGCCGCCGCGGCAGTAATTGCCGGTGGAGGGCCACACCGCGCGGTGGCGGGTCGGGTCGAACATGCCGGTCACGAGGCGCGGGGCGAGGCAGGCATAGGCCGCCAGCACCTTGTGGGCATGGATCATCGGGAAGTGGCGGCCCTGCATCACCACGATGCGCGCGGGAACGCCCGTGACCGAGCTCGGCAGCTCGATGAAGGAAGGAACCGTCTGCCCGCTCACCGTCATCGCGTTGTTGAACCAGTGCACGCCGAACAGGTTGCGCGGGTCCGGGGCGTCCTTGTCGGCCGCATCGGCCATCGCCCGCGTGCCGGCCGGAATGGTCTGCGGCGCGGCGAGCTGGGCGAAGGTCGGCAGCACGATGCCGCGCTCGCGCAGATGCGCGACGGTGCGCGCGTGGACGCCTTCGTCGGCGATGTGGGTGGGCAGGTCGAACGGATTCATGCAGGCAGCTTTCCGGGCAGCGGGCGGTGCGGGACGTGTCAGCGATTTTCTATGATACTAATGATAGAACCACTTGTGCAAATTCTTATTCATAAAAGAGGTCTTAAATCGACAGGTAGGCTTCGCTGACCGTGGGGTCCCGGGCGAGCTCGGCCGAGGCGCCGCCGCGCGCGACCCGCCCGTTCTCGATGATATAGGCCCGGTGCGAGAGGTCGAAGGCGGTCATCACGTCCTGCTCCACCAGCAGTATGGTCTGCCCGGCCTTGTTCAGCGCCGCCAGCGCCTCGCCCAGATGCTCCACCATGCGCGGCGACAGGCCGAGCGAGAGCTCATCGATCATCAGCAGGCGCGGGCGCGACATGATCCCGCGGCCGACCGCGCACATCTGCTGCTCGCCGCCGGAGAGCGTGGTCGCGTCCTGCCGCTGGCGCTCGCGCAGGATGGGAAACAGGTCGAACACCGTTTCGAGGTCGCGGGCGATCGCCTCCCGGTCCGCGCGCAGATAGGCGCCGAGCATGAGATTGTCGCGCACGGTGAGGCCGCGGAACAGGCGCCGGCCTTCCGGCACATGGGCGATGCCGGCCTTCAGCACCGCGTCCGGCTTGGCGCCGCCGATCTCGGCGCCCTCGAAGCGGATGGTGCCCGCATTCGGGCGCAGCAGGCCGGAGATGGTGCGCAGCAGCGTGCTCTTGCCCGCGCCGTTGGAGCCGACGAGCGCGACCACCTCGCCCGGATGCACCACCAGGTCCATGCCCCACAGCACCTGGATCTGGCCATAGCCGGCGGTGACGCCCTCGAGCGACAGCATCGGGTCAGCCATGGTGCATCTCCTTGAGCCGTGCCGCGAATTTCTGCCCGAGATAGGCCTCGATGACGCGCTCGTCGGCGACGATCTCGGCGCTCGGCCCGTCGGCGATGAGCTGGCCGTGATGGAGCACGAGCAGGCGCTTCGAGAGCGAGAGCACCACCTTCATCAGGTGCTCGATGATGAGCACCGTGACGCCGCGATCGGCGATCTGGCGGATCAGGTTCAGCGCGCCGTCGATCTCCGAGGAGTTGAGCCCGGCATTCACCTCGTCGAGCATCAGCACCTTGGGGTTCATGGCGAGGCTCTTGGCGAGCTCCAGCCGCTTGCGGGCGGCGAGGGCGAGATTGGCCGCCGGCCGGTCGGCGAAGCCGGCGAGGCCGACGAATTCCAGGCTCTCGCGCGCCTTGTCACGCGCGTCGGCCAGCGACTCCGCACCGCCGCCGAACAGCGCGCCGGCGGTGACGTTCTCCAGCACCGTCATGGCCGGGAAGGGCTGGACGATCTGGAAGGTGCGCGCCAGCCCGCGCCGCGCCGCCTCATAGGGCTTCTGGGTGCCGACGTCCTCGCTCTCGAACAGGACGCGCCCCGAGGAGCGGCGCAGATTGCCGGTGACGACATTCACCAGCGTGGTCTTGCCGGCCCCGTTCGGCCCGATGAGACCGACCACCTCGCCCTCGTCGAGCGCGAAGGAGACGTCGGTCAGCGCCTTGAGGCCGCCGAAGGTCTTGGAGACGCCTTCGAGGCGCAGGATCGGCTCGCGGCTCATGTGGCGCCTCCCGACGCGCGGCGCAGGCGCGCGCGCAGGCTCAGCAGGCCGCCGGGCAGGAAGAAGATCAGCAGCACGATGACGACGCCGAGGATGGCGCGGTTCCAGTCGATGAAGTTGGCCCAGAACACCTCCTCGAGCAGCACGAAGGCGGCTGCGCCGAGCGCCGGGCCGACCACCGTGCCGGCCCCGCCCAGGATCGCCATCACCGCGACCTTCACCGTCATCACGATCTGGAACGAGTCGGTCGGGTCGATATAGCCGGTCCAGGAGGCATAGGCGGCTCCGACCGTGGCGCAGAACACGGCGGAGAGCGTGTAGGCGGCGATCTTGTAGGCGGTGGTGTTGATGCCGACCATGGCGGCGGCATCCTCGTTTTGGTGGATGCAGCGCAGGCCGAAGCCGAGCCGCGAGCGGTCGACGATGATGGTCACGACGAGGCTCGCGGCGAGGATGCCCAGCATTACGAACAGGAACAGGCGCGTCACAGCGTCCGGGCTCGCATGGATCAGCGGCACGTTGAGCCCGTCGCCGCCGCCGGTGAGGTCGGACCAGGAGGAGACGATGAGCCGGCACAATTCGACGATGGCGATCGAACCGATGGCGAAGTAATGCCCGCGCAGGCGCAGGATGATACCGCCCAGCAGCACGGCGAAGGCGGCGACGCTGACGGTGGCGATCGCCCAGGCGACGCCCATCGGGATGCCGTTGCGCTGGCAGATCGTGCCGACATAGGCCCCGAGGCCGAAGAAGGCGGCGGTGGAGAAGGACGGATAGCCGGTGAAGCCGCCGATGAAGTTCCAGGAGGTGGCGAGCGCCCCGTACATCGCCACCGTCGCCGCGGTGCGCAGGATGTAGTTGTCGGCATAGAGCGGTGTGGTGCCGAGCAGGACGAGGCCGACCAGGATGGCGGCGTATTGCGCGAGCGGTTTCATTCGTAGCCCTTCACGCCCATGAGCCCGGTGGGGCGGGTCAGCAGCAGCACCAGCATCAGCACGAAGCCGGCGGTGATGGCGTTCTGCGGCCCGAACCAGAACCCCGCGAAGCTCTCCACAAGGCCGAGCACCAGCCCGCCCACCAGCGCGCCGGGCACCGAGCCCAGCCCGCCGACGACGCAGACCACGAAAGCCTTGCCGAGCCAGGTGCCGGAGACGTTGGTGGTGATCGGGAACACCAGCGCGAACACCACGCCGGCGGCGCCCGCCATCAGCGTGCCGATGCCGAAGGTGATGGCGTAGATGCGGTCGGTGCGGATGCCCATCAGCTCGGCGGCGGTGCGGTCCATGCGCACCGCGACGATGGCGCGCCCGATGTTGGAGCCGCGCATCACCGCGTAGAGCAGGAAGGTCAGCAGCAGCGCGAGCCCGGTGCCGAGCAGCCGGTCCACCGGCAGCACCACCGGGCCGAGGTTCACCGCGCCGAGGTCGAGCGTGATGCGCCGCGGCGTGGCGGTGAACCAGTAGGTCATGAGGTTGTAGAGGATCATGTCCAGCCCGAAGGTCAGCGTCAGCGTGGTCAGCACCGGCGCGCTGACGACGCGGTTGATCGCGCCGCGCTGCAGGACGAAGCCGAGGGCGAACATGAGCAGGGCGACCACGGGCAGCATCACGATGGGATGGATGCCGTAATAGTGCCAGGCGAAATAGGTGAGGTAGCCGCCGAGGATGATGAACGAGCCGTGCAGCATGTTGATCACGTTCAACACGCCCCAGACCAGCGAGAAGCCGACCGCCAGGCACGCATAGAGCGCGCCCAGCATCAGGCCGTTGGCGATGGTTTGCAGGTAGATGGCCATCGGGTCACTTGCGTTTCGGCTTCAGGGCTCGCCGGGTCCGGGCGTCGCCGGTCCCGGCGCATGACGGCCGGCTGCGGGGGGAGGGCGGACGGGCCTCTCCCTGAACAAGGCGGGCCGGATGCCGCATGCGGCACCCGGCGCCGTTTCACGAAGCGGAGTAGATGCTCACTTGGGCATCGCGATCATGTCGGCGTTCTTGATGTCCGCCGGGGCGAGCACCTTGATGGCCTCGTCCTGGACCTGGATGATCGGCAGCTCGCGCACGAGGTTCATGCCGTTCGGGCCGAACTTGATCGGGCCGTAGAAGGTCTGGATGTCGGTGGCGGCGATCGCGTCGCGCACCTTCGCCTTGTCGAGCGTGCCGGCCCGCTTCAGCGCGTCGGCGATCACCTCGCCGGCGGCGGCGCAGGAGCCGTGCACATAGTCCGGGTCGCCGCCGGTCTTGGCCTTGAAGTCGCTGTAGAAGTCGGCGGTGGTCGGCCACACGCCCTGGCCCTTGTAGCTCGTGGCGTAGTGCCACCAGCTCGACGAGGTCACGCCGTTGGCGAGCGGGCCGAGGCCCTCGGTGAACTCCTTGTAGGACGGGCCCGTGACCATGGTGACGATCGGCGCGGACACGCCGAGATCCTGCATCTGCTTGCGCGCGAGGATGAGGTCCTGCGTGTAGCCGGTGACGTAGATCCAGTCCGGCTTGGCGGCCTTGATCGAGGAGAGCGCGGCGGCGTGGTCCATGGTGCCGACCGGGTATAGCTCCTTGTAGACGACCTTCAGCCCGCCATCCTCGGCCGCCTTGGCGATGCCCTCGGCCATCGACTTGGGGAACACGTCGTCGCGCCCGAGCACGGCGATGGTCTTGGTGTCCGGGAACTTCTGCTTGAAGAACTTCACCATGGCGGTGGTCATGCCGCCATTGGGCGAGAGCGTGCCGAACAGGTGCGAGAAGCTCTGGTCGAAGACGGATTCGGAGGAGGCGACACAGGCGATGGTCGGGACCTGGTAGCGCTCGCCAACGCCCGCCACGATCTTGGTGTGGCCCGAGCCGAACGGAGCGAACAGGAACTGCACCTTGTCGTCGGTGATCAGCTTCTCGGCGAGCTGGGCGGCGCGCTGACCTTCCGACTGGTAGTCGTACTCGATCAGTTCAACCTTCATCTTCTTGTCGCCGACCTCAAGGCCGCCGGCGTCGTTGACCTTCTCGACCCACATCTTCCACACGATGTCCTGCTTCTTACCCTCGTCGGCCAGGCCGCCCGTGAGCGCGAGCGGTGCGCCGATCTTGATGGTGTCGGCGTCCTGGGCCCCGGCGGGGACCGAGGCAAAAATTCCCGTCGCGAGGCCGCCCGCCATCAAGGCGAGCCGCGCCGAGCGGAAGAAACCCTGTCTGGACATGTCAGTTTCCCCTGTTCTGGAACAGTTGTGACCGTTACCCCCGTAGGTTGAGGGGCTTCTTGGAAGGTGCGCCCGCCGTAACCTCGCCGAACGTCGTTTACTTGCGGCAGGTATGGTGTGCTATGTGACCATACCAATGCCCCCTTTTTGCTCAATACTGATTGAGACTTAGGGCTGAGTGAATTTTATGCACGAGACGCCTGACATACAAGCATTCATTCGGCTTTCCCTACGTCCGCGGGGGTCGAAGACGCCGCAAAGTCAGGTGGTGTCATGCTTGGCACGCGCGTTGCTGCATCCCG
Source organism: Ancylobacter mangrovi (assembly GCF_024752335.1). Lineage (NCBI taxonomy): Bacteria > Pseudomonadati > Pseudomonadota > Alphaproteobacteria > Hyphomicrobiales > Xanthobacteraceae > Ancylobacter > Ancylobacter mangrovi. The sequence continues at coordinate 984,103 of NZ_JANTHY010000001.1, forward strand.
CGCCGCCCCGGCTCGGGCGGTATGTGGGGAAGGGCCCACAATTTCCGCTGCGTAAGAGCAGGTGGGCGGGAGCAGGGCTCGGCATCGGCTGCGCCGGCGGAAGATGCCGGCGAATGATCAGAAAGGATCGGGTGGAATCATGGATCTGACCGGCTCACAGCGCATCGAGGCGCCGCGCGACGAGGTCTGGCGCGCGCTGAACGATCCCGAGGTGCTGCGCCAGTGCATTCCCGGCTGCCAGGAACTCACCCAGGCCTCGCCGACCGAGTTCACCGCCAAGGTGGTGCTCAAGATCGGCCCGATGAAGGCGACCTTCGCCGGCGCGGTGACGCTGTCGGAGCTGGAGCCGCCCAGCGGCTGCGTCATCACCGGCGAGGGGCAGGGCGGCGTGGCCGGCTTCGCCAGGGGCGGGGCGAAGGTCTGGCTGGTCGAGGAGGAGGCGGCGACGATCCTCAACTACGAGGCGCAGGTCAAGGTGGGCGGCAAGATCGCCCAGCTCGGCGCGCGGCTGATCGACAGCACCGCCAAGAAGCTGGCCGGCGAGTTCTTCGGCGCCTTCGGCCGGGTGGTGGCCCCGCAGGCCGCGCCCGAGGCGGACGAAGCCGCCGCGCAATAGTAGAACGAGGCATTGGGCGACCGGGAGCAAGCCGATGCAGACCATCACACTCAACGTAAACGGCGCGCCGGTCACGGCGACCATCGACGTGCGCACGCTGCTGGTGCAGCTGCTGCGCGACGATCTGCGCCTCACCGGCACCCATGTGGGCTGCGACACCAGCCAGTGCGGCGCCTGCACCGTCCATCTTGACGGGCTGGCGGTGAAGGCGTGCTCGGTGCTCGCCGTGCAGGCCGACGGGGCCGAGGTCACGACGGTCGAGGGCGTCGGCGGCAGCGAGCATCTGCACCCGATGCAGGAGGCCTTCCGCGAGCATCACGGCCTGCAGTGCGGCTTCTGTACGCCGGGCATGATCATGGCCGGGATCGATATCGTGCGCCGCCACGGCGCCGATCTCGACGAGGCGACCGTGCGGGCCGAGCTCGAGGGCAATATCTGCCGCTGCACCGGCTACCACAACATCGTGCTCGCCATCATGGCGGGCGCGCAGGCGATGGCGGCCCTGCCCGCCGCGGCCGAGTGAGCACGAGGCGGAGCACCGATGTTTCCCTTCACCTATCACCGTCCCGCCGACCTCGACGCCGCGCGCGGCCTCGTCGCCGCCAATGAGGAGGCCAAGCTCCTCGCCGGCGGCCAGACCCTCATCGCCACGCTGAAGCAGCGCCTCGCCGGGCCGAGCGACCTCGTCGACCTCGCCGGCGTGCCGGGCCTTGCCGGCGTGTCGCGCGGGGGCGACGCGCTCGTGATCGGCGCGATGACGCGCCATGCGGACGTCGCCGCTTCGCCTCTGGTGCGCGAGGCGCTGCCGGCGCTGGCGGAGCTCGCCGAGCTGATCGGCGACCCGGCGGTGCGCAATCGCGGCACCATCGGCGGCTCGGTCGCCAATAACGACCCCTCGGCCGACTATCCGGCCGCCTGCCTCGGCCTCGCCGCCACCATCGTGACCGACCGGCGCCGGATCGCGGCGGGTGACTTCTTCCTCGGCCTGTTCGAGACCGCGCTCGAGCCGGACGAGATCATCCTGTCCGTCGCCTTCCCGGTCGGCGGTGCGGCGGCCTATGAGAAGTTCCCCAACCCGGCTTCGCGCTACGCCATGGCCGGCGCCTTCGTCTGGCGCGGGGAGGGTGCGGTCCGTGTCGCCATCACCGGCGCCGGGCAGGAGGGTGTGTTCCGATGGAGCGAGGCCGAGGCGGCGCTCGCCGGCGATTTCACCCCGCGCGCACTGGAGGGCCTCGCGCTCGACGGCGATGCGATGATCGCCGACATCCACGGCTCCGGTGCCTATCGCGCCCATCTCGCGGGCGTTATGACGAAGCGCGCCGTGGCGCGGATCGTCGGGCAGGGCTGAGGGAAACGGGCGTGGCAGTCACCATCTACGGCATCAGGAACTGCGACACGATGAAGAAGGCGCGGGCCTGGCTCGACGCGCACGGCGTCGTCTACGGCTTCCACGACTACAAGGCCGAAGGCATCGACCCCGCCCATCTGAACGCATGGGCCGGCAAGGTCGGCTGGGAGGTGCTGCTCAACCGGGCCGGCACCACCTTCCGCAAGCTCTCCGATGCGGAGAAGGCGGATATCGATCGGGCGAAGGCGTTCGCGCTGATGCAGGCGCAGCCCTCGCTGATCAAGCGGCCGGTGCTGGAGGCGAATGGCGCCGTGCTGGTCGGCTTCAAGCCGGAGATCTACGAGAAGCAGTTCGGCTGAGCCGGCCCTAGAGGCCGACGCCGCCCAGCGGCTCGGTCTCATGCCGGTTATCGAAGCCGGCGATCAGCGGGCGCGCCTTCGCGATGGTCGCCTGCACGGCGGGGAGCGCGAGCGAGGCCTTGTGACTTTCCGCGCTGTCCCAGACCTCGCTGATCCAGATGCCGTCCCCATGCGCGGGATCGCGGGCGATGACGTAGCTCCGGCAGCCCGGCATGTCGGAGATCTGGCCGAGCAGGATGTCGAGCAGTTCCTCGCGCCGGCCGGCGACGGCGACCATGCGGCCGATCAGACCATACATACGCTTTTCCTCCGCATTGACCGTTCCGCCCGGCGACCGATCGTGCTGCCGGGCACGCCATCCTACGCGATTGCATGGCCACGCCGACCGCGCCACCCCTTGATCCGGCGCGCCTTCCCTGCCACATCCCGCGCCATGAACGCCATCTCGACTTCCGCCGCCTCCAATTCGGCCGCTTCGCCCATCGCGCTCGAAGTCGCGCGCCGGCGCACCTTCGCGATCATCTCGCACCCGGACGCGGGCAAGACGACGCTGACCGAGAAGCTGCTGCTGTTCGGCGGCGCGATCCAGCTCGCCGGCCATGTGCGCGCCAAGCGCGACCGCCGCTCCACCCGCTCGGACTGGATGGCGATCGAGCGCGAGCGCGGCATCTCGGTCGCCACCTCGGTGATGACCTTCGAGTTCGAGGGGCACGTCTTCAACCTGCTGGATACGCCGGGCCATGAGGACTTCTCGGAGGACACCTACCGCACGCTGACCGCGGTCGACGCGGCGGTAATGGTGATCGACGCCGCCAAGGGCATCGAGTCCCGCACCCGCAAGCTGCTGGAAGTGTGCCGGCTGCGCGACATCCCGATCATCACCTTCATCAACAAGATGGACCGCGAGAGCCGCGACCCGTTCGAGATCCTCGACGAGATCGAGAAGACGCTGGCGCTCGACACCACGCCGATGACCTGGCCGGTGGGGCGCGGGCGCGACTTCGTCGGCACGGTGGACGTCGCGACCGGCGGCGTGCGCCTGCTCGACGGCGACGAGGGCAAGACCGGTCCGCTGCGCAAGATGTCGGCGGCCGAGATCGCCGCGCTGAACGTCACGCTCGACGCCGGCGCGCTCGATGACGAGCTCACGCTGGTGCGCGAGGGCTGCAACCCGTTCGACCTCGATTCCTTCCTCGAGGGCCATCTCACGCCGGTCTATTTCGGTTCGGCGCTGCGCAATTTCGGCGTCGGCGACCTGCTGGAAGGCCTCGGCCGCTTCGCCCCGCCGCCGCGCGCGCAGGACGCCGACAAGCGCCGGGTGGAGGCGGAGGAGGGCCGGATGACCGCCTTCGTCTTCAAGATCCAGGCGAACATGGACCCGAACCACCGCGACCGCATGGCGTTCGCGCGCCTGTGCTCGGGCAAGCTGACCCGCGGCATGAAGGCGAAGCTGGTGCGCACCGGCAAGCCGATGAGCCTCGCGACGCCGCAGTTCTTCTTCGCGCAGGACCGCCAGCTCGCCGAGGAGGCCTATGCCGGCGACGTGGTGGGCATCCCCAACCACGGAAACCTGCGCATCGGCGACACGCTCACAGAGGGCGAGGAGATCAACTTCGTCGGCGTGCCGAGCTTCGCGCCGGAAATCCTGCGCCGCGTGAAGCTCTCCGACGCCATGAAGGCGAAGAAGCTGAAGCAGGCGCTGCAGGAGATGGCGGAGGAGGGCGTGGTCCAGGTGTTCCGCCCGACCGACGGCTCGCCGGCGCTGGTCGGCGTGGTCGGCCCGCTGCAGCTCGACGTGCTGAAGAACCGCCTCGATGCCGAATACGGGCTCGATGTCGGCTTCGACACCTCCGAGTTCCAGCTCGCGCGCTGGGTCTCCTGCGAGGACGGGAAGAAGCTCGAGGAGTTCGCCGCCGCCAACCGTCTGTCGACCGCCGACGATCTCGACGGCGACCTGGTCTTCCTCAGCCCGTCGGCGTTCATGATCGGCTACACCGGCGACCGCTGGCCGGGCATCGTGTTCACCGACGTGAAGGACGTGAAGAAGGCGGCCTAGCCGCCGCCCTCGGTTCCCGCCGCCTCGGGTCAGCCGAGCTTGGAGCGGGTCTGGCTGGCGATCTGTGGCTCGGCGGACATCACGCAGTCGCGGCCGGCGTTCTTCGCCGCGTAGAGCGCCTTGTCGGCCGCGCTGAGCACGGTCTCGAACGCGGCGCCATGGGTCATGCCGAAGGCGATGCCCGCGCTCGCCGTGCCGCCCATCCCGTCGAGGCCGAGCTGGTTCACCAGAAGCTGAAAGCTCTCGCGCACGGCTTCGGCGGTGTGCAGCGAGCCCTCGGCCGTGGTCGCGGGCACCACGAGGGCGAACTCCTCGCCGCCGAGGCGCGCCGCCGCTCCGCCATCGGTGAGATGCATCTCCAGCGCCGCCGCGAACAGGGTGATGACGCGGTCGCCCACGGCATGACCGTGCCGGTCGTTGATGGCCTTGAAGCGGTCGATATCGAACACGATGACGGCGGTTTCGCGCGGCAGCGGACGCAGGCCGAACATGTCGAACAGGGCGCGGCGGTTGAGCAGCCCGGTGAGTGAATCGGTCATCGCGTCCTGGCGGTGGCGGCGCACCTGCCGCGCCTGGGTGAGCGCCAGCGTCAGCGCGCCGATGCCCGGCACGACCGCGATCAGCACGAGCAGCGACAGGTCCTCCGCCCAGTTGCCCGGTGCGCCGGGCAGCACGGTGCGCCCGTCCCGCAGGATGGCCAGCGCGCAGAGCAGGAAGCTCGCCGCGATCAGCCCGTAGAGTATGCACAGGCTGGTGATGATCACCGGTGCTTGCCGCCGGGCCTTCCAGTACTGCACGATCACCGCGAGCAGCAGGAAGGTGACCATCAGGTTGACTGGGACGAAGCCGAGCCCGGTATAGCCGGCCGCGAGCATCGGCAGGCCAATGACGTTGGCGGCGATCGCGTGCCTGGCCACCATCCAGCGCGGCAGCCGGTCGGTGCGGAACTGGTGGCCGGCGCCAACCAGCATGGCGAGTCCGCAGTAGATGATCGAAAAGGCGGACGTCGCGACGATCGGCTGGAGATTGGCGACGTAGAACCCGTAGAGCAGCAGGCCGAGCCCGCACATCGCCCCGCCCAGCGAGACGGTGAGCAGGAACGCGTCGCGCGGCGCCATCAGCCAGGCGAGGAACACCATGATAGAAAGGCAGGCGGCGGAGATGCCGACGGCGGCCAGAAGCGTGACGTAGTCGAGCAGCATCTCGAGGGCTCCGCGCATCTACGCTGCGAGGTCGCGGGTTGGAGTACGATAGGAACGCAGACGCAGGCGACAGCCCGAACTACCGGGTGATTACAATAGACGTGTTGTTGCGGCCATAGCTGTTGACGAGTGCGTACAGGGTCGCGGCATTTCCAGGACGCAGCCGGATGCACCCGTGCGAGGCCGGCCGGCCGAGGCGCCGCAGATCGTTCGTTCCGTGGATGGCGTAGCCGCCATGGAAGAAGATCGAGTATGGCATCGGCGAATTGTAGTATTTGCGCGAGAAGTAGCGCCGGTACATGCGCTGGGGACGGAAGGTGCCGACCGGCGTGCGATAGCCCCGGCGCGCGGTGGAGACGGACCACACATATTCGCGCCAGCCGTCGACCCACACCTCCATGCGTTGCGACGACAGGTCGATACGGGCGACCACGGCCTGCGCGAGCGCGGAAACCGGAAGCGCGGTCAAGACGAACAGAGCCAGCGCGGCGAACAGGCGCCTCATACCCCTTTACCCTCCGTTTCGCGAAATGTCGCACACGTGGAGGCGAAGAGGGAGCCCCTATGCAGCCTATGGTTTATGTCGCCGCGCTGTTTCCCTTCCTTCCGGGCCTACCTCCGGCCTGGAGAGGCCCAAAGGCGCCCGGCGCGTGGCCGAGAGGCGCATGGCGTGCTGATTGGAAACGATCTAGCGTCGCGCCGAATCCATCTGGGAGCGATGTCATGATCCTGATGCTGGCCGGCCTCGTGCTGTTCGTTGCCATCCACCTGTTCTCCGCCCGGCGGTCGCTGCGCGCGGCGGCGATCGGCCAGCTCGGCAAGGTGCCGTATCAGGCGATCCACGGCATCCTTGCCCTGGTCGGCGTCCTGATGATCGCCTACGGCTATGGCGAGTGGCGCGCGGCCGGGCCGGCGCAGCTCTACACGCCGCCGGTCGGGCTGCGGCACGTCGCGCTGCTGCTGATGCTGCTGGCCTCGATCGCCGCGGTGGCGCAGTTCGTGCCGAGCCGCCTCAAGGCGATGCTGAAATTCCCCTTCCTCGTCGCGGTGAAGACCTGGGCGCTGGCGCATCTTCTGGCCAATGGCGACGCGGCGACGGTGACGCTCGCGGTGGTGATCCTCGCCTGGGCGGTGATGATGCGGATCAGCGCCAAGCGGCGCGGCGACCCGCTGCCGGTCGCCCCCGCCGGCTGGACCGGGGACATCATTGCGGTCGTCGGCGGTGTCGTGCTTTATGCGGCCCTCGCATTCTGGTTCCACCCCCACATCGTCGGGGTGCCTGTCATGGGCTGAGCAAGCCCAAGAAGAATAAGAGGAAAACGTCCGCCATGTCCGTCCAGTCCGCTGTCCGCCGGCTCACCGCTCCGGATATCCGCGCGAGGAAGGGCGGCGAGCCGATCGTCTCGCTCACCGCCTACCACGCTCATACGGCGCGCCTCATTGACCCGCATGTGGACTTCATGCTGGTCGGCGATTCGCTGGGCAACGTCATGCACGGGCTGGAGACCACGATCCCCGTCACGGTCGAGATGATGATCCTTCAGGGGCAGGCGGTGATGCGCGGCTCGAAGCGCGCGCTGGTGGTGGTCGACCTGCCGTTCGGCTCCTATGAGGGCTCGCCGCAGCAGGCCTTCGCCACCGCCACGCGGGTGCTGAAGGAGACCGGCGCCGGCGCGATCAAGCTCGAGGGCGGCCGGCGCATGGCCGAGACGGTGCGCTTCCTGGCCGATCGCGGCGTGCCGGTGATGGGCCATGTCGGCCTGACGCCGCAGTCGATCAACACGCTCGGCTCGTTCCGCGCGCTCGGGCGCGACGACGAGAGCGCCGCGATCATCCTCGATGACGCCTGCGCGATCTCCGAGGCCGGGGCCTTCGCCATCGTGCTGGAGGCGATCTCCGAGCCGCTGGCCCGGCAGATCACGCAGGAAGTGGCGGCGCCGACCATCGGCATCGGCGGCTCGTCCGCCTGCGACGGGCAGATCCTGGTGCTCGAGGACATGCTCGGCCTGTCCGACCGGGTGCCGCGCTTCGTCAAGAAGTTCGCCAATATCGGCCCCGCGATCGGCGAGGCGGTGGAGGCCTATGCCAGCGAGGTGCGCGCCCGCAGCTTCCCGGCCGAGGAGCACACCTACGCGCCGAAGAAAGCATGACCACCGGGCATCGGAAGCCCTTCGCAGAGCGCCGGAAGGCGCGACGCGCAGGGTGGTAACCCGATTTGCCTTGTTGAAGCCGCATCGCTAGTTTACGCGGCCTTTTCCCAAGCTGGTCTGCCGTCCACGGCGCGGCCGCGCCGGCTTTCTCGATGCATTGCCCACGGACACGACATGGCTGACATCTTCCACGAGATCGACGAGGACATTCGTCGCGAACGGTTCAGCCGACTCTGGAACCGGTTCGGCATCTACATCATCGCCCTGGCGGTGCTGATCGTTCTCGGCGTCGCCGGCTGGCGCACCTATGAATGGTGGAAGCTCCAGCAGGAGGAGGCCGTGGGTGCCCGCTTCGAGGCTGCGCTCAAGCTCGGCACCGAGGGCAAGCATCAGGAGGCCGAGGCCGCCTTCACCGAGATCGAGAAGGACGGCACGGCTGGCTACCGCACGCTGGCGCGCTTCCGCGCCGCGACCGAGCTCGCCGCCACCGACCAGACTAAGGCGGTAGCGGATTTCGACGCCCTCGCATCCGATGAGGGCATCCCCTTCCTGATGCGCGACATGGCGCGCGTGCGGGCGGCGGCGCTGCTCGTCGACACCGCGCCGCTGTCGGAGATCCAGAGCCGGATGGGCACGCTCGACACGCCCGACGATTCCTTCCGCCATTCGGCGCGCGAGCTGATCGGCCTCGCCCAGTACAAGGCCGGCGACTACAAGGGCGCCGAGGCCACCTTCACCAAGATCCTCAACGATGCGCAGACCCCGCCGGGGCTGCACCAGCGGGCGGACCTGATGCGCACGCTCGCGGCCGCTTCGGCCGGTACCGCCGAGGCGCCGGCGGCCACCTCGACGCCGGCTGCCGCGCCGGCTCCGAGCGCCGCGGCGAGCGAAACGCCGGGCGCGCACGCGCCGGCCGTGCAGTAGGAGGCGGGTATGGTTTCGACTTCTTCCCGGCAGCTTCTGCGCCGGCTGCTGCTGGTCGCCCTCGTCGGCTGTACGGCGCTCACCGTCGCCGGCTGCGAATCGCTCGACAAGCTGAACCCCTTCGCCGAGAAGGAGAAGAAGCTGCCGGGCACGCGCGTCCCGGTGTTCCCGGAGGGCGTTCCCGGCGTCGATTACAACGCCGCCCCGCCGCAGCCGGCCAATTCCGCCTACGGACTTGCGCCCGATCCCAGCACGGCTCCGCCGGCAGGAGCGCAGGGCACGGCCCCCGCCGCTTCGCCGCCGCCCGAATAGCGCCACAGCGTTCCCGCCATGACGATGACCATCGCCATCGTCGGCCGGCCGAATGTCGGCAAGTCGACGCTCTTCAACCGGCTGGTCGGCAAGCGCCTCGCGCTGGTCGACGACCGGCCCGGTGTGACGCGCGACCGCCGCGAAGGCGACGGGCGACTCGGGCACCTGTCGTTCCGCGTCATCGACACCGCCGGGCTGGAGGAGGCCAAGGCGGAATCGCTCGAAGGGCGCATGCGGGCGCAGACCGAGACCGCGATCGCCGACGCCGACGTCATCCTGTTCATGATCGACGCCAAGTCCGGGGTCACGCCCACCGACCGCTCCTTCGCCGAGCTCACCCGCCGCTCGGGCAAGCCCACCATCCTGGTCGCGAACAAGAGCGAGGCGCGCGGCGCCGATGCGCTCGACGCCTTCGCGCTCGGCCTCGGTGACCCGGTGGAGCTTTCCGCGGAGCATGGCGACGGCATGGCCGACCTCGTGCGCGCGCTCGCCGAATTCGTGCCGGACGAGGACGAGGAGGAGGACGGCGAGGGTGAGGGCGGCCGGCGCATCCGCGTCGCCGTGCTCGGGCGCCCCAATGCCGGCAAGTCGACGCTGATCAACGCCCTGCTTGGCGAGGAGCGGCTGCTCACCGGCCCGGAGGCCGGCATCACCCGCGATTCGATCTCGGTCGACGTCGAGCGTCACGGCGTTGCGCTGCGTGTGTTCGACACCGCCGGCATGCGCAAGCGCGCCCGCATCGACGACAAGCTGGAGAAGCTCTCCGTCGCCGACGGCCTGCGCGCTGCGCGCTTCGCCGAGGTGGTGGTGGTGCTGATGGACGCCACCCACCCGTTCGAGGAGCAGGACCTGCGCATCGTCGACCTCGCCGAGCGCGAGGGCCGGGCGGTGGTGATCGCGCTGTCGAAGTCCGATCTCGTCCCGGACCGCGCCGGCTTCGCCAAGAAGATGCGCGAGGAGGCCGACCACTGGCTGCCGCAGGTGAAGGGCGCGCCGGTGGTTCTGGTCTCGGGCCTCACCGGCGACGGCCTCGACCGGCTGGTACGCGCGGTCGAGGCGGCGCACAAGGTGTGGAACCGGCGCGTGGCGACCAACCCGCTCAATCGCTGGCTCGGCGAGATGACGAGCGAGCATCCGCCACCGGCGGTGTCCGGGCGGCGCATCAAGCTGCGCTACATGACCCAGCCCAAGGCGCGCCCGCCGAGCTTCGTGCTGTTCTGCTCGCGCTCGGACGCGCTGCCGGAGAGCTATCTGCGCTATCTCGTCAACAATCTGCGCACCAGCTTCGACCTGCCCGGCGTGCCGATCCGGCTGACGCTGCGCGAGAAGGACAATCCCTACGCCGAGAAGGACTGAGGCGGCCCGCCCGGCGGGGCAGGGGATAAAGGGCGGGGCGAAGGCGCCCGCCGGGGCTCGAAACGGCGCCGCGCGGCTGGCATGCTGGCAGCCTCCCGATTCCTGGATTTTCCGGCATGTTGATCGGCATTCTCGGCGGCCTGCTGACGGGCGCGACCTGGGGGCTTTCCTTCGTCGCGCCGCGGGCGATTGCGCCGGTGTCGGCGTTCGATTTCTCCGTCGTCCGCTACCTGCTGTTCGGCCTCGTCAGCCTGCTGCTGATGGCCGCTCCGCGCTTTCGCCCCTCGGGCATGACCACCCGGCAGCTCGTCCTGGGCGGCGCGCTCGGGGCGTTCGGCTATTTCGGCTATTTCCTCGCCATCTCCTACGCCGTCCTGTTCGCCGGCGCGGTGCTGCCGCCGCTCATCACCGGCACCGCGCCGGTGCTGCTCGCGGTGGTCGCCAATCTGCGCGAGCGCACGGTGGCCTGGCGCTCGATCGCACTGCCGCTGGCGCTGATCGTCGCCGGGCTGGTGCTCGTCAACGCCCACGACCTTCGCGCGGCGGCGCCGGATGAGGCCGATGCGGTGCTCGCCGGCGCGGCGCTGTCGCTGCTGGCGCTGGGAATCTGGATCCTCTACGGACTCGCCAATGCCGCCGCGCTGCGTGCGGCAGCCGCGCCGGACGCGCTGCGCTGGACCGGCCTGCAGGGCCTCGGGGCCGGCGCGGCGGCGGTGGCGCTGATGCCCTTCGGGCTCGACGCCGGGCTGCTCGGCCACGACCGCGAGGTGACGACGCGCTTCCTCGCCTGGGCGCTCGGCATGGGCGTGGTCGCCTCCTGGCTCGGCACCTATGGCTGGGTCGTCGCCTCGCAACGCCTGCCGCTGGCCCTGTCGGCGCAGCTCATCGTCGCCGAGACGGTGTTCGGCCTCGGCTACGGGCTCGCCTTCGAGCAGCGCTGGCCGAGCGCGGCGGAGACGGCCGGCGCGGCGCTGCAGCTCGTCGGCGTGGTGGCGGCGGTGGCGATATTCAGCCGGCGCCGGCTCACGCCGGAACCGGGAATTCCTTGAGCGAGCGGGTGGGGAAGTCGTAGAGCCTGCCGGTCTCGTTGAAGCTCGGCAGGCAGAGCGGCAGGATCGCGCTCGCGAGCTCCTCCGGCGTGGGAAGCGTCTGCGGGTCCTCGCTCGGGAACGCCTTGGCCCGCATGCGGGTGCGGATCGGTCCCGGATTGACCAGATTGACCGCGAGCGGCGAAATGTTGGCGACCTCGGCTGCCCAGGTGCGGGCGAGGACCTCGACGCCGGCCTTGGTGACGGCATAGGTGCCCCAGAAGGCGCGCGCCTTGTGGGCGGCGCCCGAGGAGACCAGCACCGCGCGGCCGGCGGTCGAGAGCCGCAGCAGCGGATCGAGCGAGCGCACCAGGCGCCAGTTGGCGGTGAGGTTGACGGCGATGGCGTCGTCCCACTCCTTCGGCTCGACCTGCGCCAGCGGCGTCATCGGGCCGAGCACGCCGGCATTGCCGACGAACACGTCGAGCCGGCCGAAGCGCTCGAAGAGCGCGCCGCCGAGCCGGTCGATGCCCGGGCCGTCCTTCAGGTCGAGGGGGACCAGCGTCGCGGTGGAGCCGGCGGCGACGATAGCGTCGTCGAGCTCCTCCAGCGCTCCGGCGGTGCGCCCCACGGCGACCACATGGGCGCCCGCGCCGGCGAGTGCGAGGGCGATCGCCCGGCCGATGCCCCGGGTCGCGCCGGTGACGAGCGCGTAGCTTCCCTCGAGCGGGCGCGCGGCGCCCTCTGCTGCGGTATCGGTCATCGACGTTTCCCCGAGATTCAAGACGCGTCCGTCAGCACCACCGAAGGCGCGGAACGCGTGGCCGGGCCGTGGCAGACGGCCTCGATGTTGTTGCCTTCGGGATCGAGCACGAAGGCGGCGTAGTAACCCGGATGATAGCTGCGCAGGCCCGGCGCGCCATTGTCGCGCCCGCCCGCCGCCAGCGCCGCGGCGTAGAAGTGCTGGACGGTCTCGTGGTCCGGCGCCTGGAAGGCGATGTGGGCGCGCCCGGTCAGCGGCTCGCCCGGCGAGACAAAGAGTTCGTCGGCGTAGAAATAGCCTTCGCCGGCGACGAGAGGCACGCCGAGCACCTCGAGCACCGCGCCATAGAAGCGCCGGCTCGCCTCGAGGTCACGCACCACGAGCTGAATGTGGTCGATGAGGCGGCCGCGATGCCACTGGTTGAGCTCGACCATGCCGCCTCGTTCGTCCCTCTCCCGCGCCGCCTCAGCTCGCCTCGGCCAGCAGCGAGAGCTGGCGCGGCGCCACCTCGCCCACGCGGTCGGTGAGCGGGGTCGGATATTCGCCGGTGAAGCAATGGTCGGTGAACTGCGGGCGCATCGGGTCGCGGCCCTCGAAGCCCATCGCCTTGTAGATGCCGTCGATGGAGAGGAAGGCGAGGCTGTCGGCGCCAATATAGTGGCGCATGCCCTCGAGGTCGTGGGTGGCGGCGAGCAGCTTGTCGCGGTCCGGCGTGTCGATGCCGTAATAGTCCGGGTGGGTGATCGGCGGCGAGGAGATGCGGAAATGCACCTCGCGCGCCCCGGCCTCGCGCATCATGCGCACGATCTTCACCGAGGTGGTGCCGCGGACCAGGCTGTCGTCGATGAGCACGATGCTCTTGCCCTCGACGACCGAACGGTTGGCCGAGTGCTTCATGCGCACGCCCTGGTCGCGGATCGACTGGGTCGGCTGGATGAAGGTGCGCCCGACATAGTGGTTGCGGATGATGCCGAGCTCGTAGGGGATGCCGGCGGCCTGCGCGTAGCCGATGGCGGCGGGCACGCCGGAATCGGGCACCGGCACCACGACGTCGGCATTCGCGGGCGCCTCGCTCGCGAGCTGCACGCCCATGTTCTTGCGCACCTGGTAGACCGAGCGCCCGCCGACGACCGAATCCGGCCGGGCGAAATAGATGTACTCGAAGATGCAGGGGCGCGGCGTGACGGCGCCGAAGGGGCGCAGCGTCTCGACCTTGTCGGAGGAGAAGACGATCACCTCGCCGGGCTCGATGTCCCGCACGTGGCGCGCACCAATTATGTCGAGCGCGCAGGTCTCCGAGGTCAGGATCGGGTGCCCGTCGAGCTCGCCCAGCACCAGCGGACGGATGCCGAGCGGGTCGCGCGCGCCCACCAGCTTCTTGTTGGTGAGCCCGACGAAGGCGTAGGCGCCCTCGATCGCGCGCAGCGCGTCGATGAAGCGCTCGGTGAAGCGCGGGCGCTTGGAGCGCGCGACGAGGTGCAGCATCACCTCGGTGTCGGAGGTCGACTGGCAGATGGCGCCGTCGCGGATGAGCTGGCGGCGCAGCGACAGGCCGTTGGTGAGATTGCCGTTATGGGCGATGGCGAAGCCGCCGCCGTCGAGCTCGGCGAAGAGTGGCTGCACGTTGCGCAGGATGGTCTCGCCAGTGGTCGAATAGCGTACATGGCCGACCGCGATCTGGCCCGGCAGGCGCTTGATGGTCTCGGCGTCGGAGAAGGCGTCGCTGACCAGTCCGAGGCGGCGCTCGGAGTGAAAACGCTGGCCATCGTAAGTGGTTATGCCCGCCGCTTCCTGGCCGCGATGCTGGAGCGCATGCAGGCCCAGCGCGGTGATGGCGGCAGCATCGGGATGCCCGTAAATGCCGAATACGCCGCACTCCTCGCGCAGCGTATCCCCGTAATCATCGTAGAAATCGTCGGCTTCGCCCGATTTCGACACCGCGTGCCCGGCTATATGCGCCATCTCACCATCGCTCCGCTCTGCGCAGTTCAAGGCTGCGCCCGCTCTCTACGCTGGAATGCCATCCACGCGCCGCCGCGACGGCTTGTCCCGAAGGCGCGGAGAAATTATGGCGCCGGAGGTGTCGTCGAAGGCGCCGGCCCCGGATTGAAGGGCTCGGGCGGCGGCTCGCTCGGCTCCACGTCCCGTGAGTTCTTGATGTCGCGTATCAGCTTCTCGGGATCTTCCGGCAGAATGGAGATGAGCCAGTCACCCGCGTTTTGCAAGACCACACGCGACCGCGCGTCGCGAATCCAGCCCGGCTGGCCCTGTTCGTTCTGGACCAGCCAGTTGAAGAACAGGAAGGCCACAACCATTATGAGGAATCCGCGCGCCAGCCCGAAGATGAAGCCCAGCGTGCGATCCAGCGCGCCGATCCGGCTGTCGAGCACGAGATCGGAGATGCGCACGGTGATGAGCGACACGATCAGCAGCGTGATGAGGAACACCGCCGCCACCGTCGCCGCCATGGCGAAGGTGTCGTTGGCGATGTACTGCTTGGCGTAGGGCAGGGCCAGCGGATAGGCGTACAGCGTCACGCCTGCGGCGATGACCCACGACGCGATGGCGAAGACCTCGCGCACGAGACCACGCACCATCGCCAGCAGGCCGGAGATCACCATCACGGCGACAAGGATGATGTCGAGCAGCGTCAAGAGTTTCGCACCGTGATCGCGGCGTTCAAGAAAGGCGGCGAATCTTCGTTCCGTCGCACGCCGACGGGACCGCGCGACGTATAGCGCGGCGCGCGGATGGCGTCATCCCTCTTGCGCCACGCGCGGAGCCCGACGTGGCCCCCGTGCCGCAATCGTCGCCACGATATCCCCAAGTGAAGAGGCGGTTTCCACGTTCAGGCCGGTCTCGCCCGCCTCCGTGCCGGCGGACTTTCCCTGCGGCACCACCGCGCTGGCGAATCCGAGCTTGGCCGCTTCCTTCAGTCGCGCGCCGGTGTGGGACACCGGGCGCACGGCCCCGGTCAGGCTGACCTCGCCGAAATAGACCGCGTCCGAGGGCAGGGCGGAACCGCTGAGCGAGGACACCAGTGCGGCCGCGACCGCAAGATCGGCAGCTGGCTCGGAGATGCGGAAGCCGCCGGCGACGTTGAGATGCACGTCATGCGCGCCGAGCTTGATGCCGCAGCGCGCCTCCAGCACCGCCAGCACCATGGAAAGCCGGCTCGGGTCCCAGCCCACCACCGCGCGGCGCGGCGTGCCCAGGCTCGTGGGCACCACCAGCGCCTGGATCTCCACCAGCACCGGGCGCGTGCCCTCCATGCCGGCATAGACCGCGGTGCCGGGCGCGCCATGGTCGCGATTCGACAGGAACAGCTCGGAGGGATTCGCGACCTCGCGCAGGCCAAGGCCGGTCATCTCGAACACGCCGATCTCGTCGGTGGGGCCGAAGCGGTTCTTCTGCGCGCGCAGGATGCGGAAATGGTGGGCACCGTCGCCCTCGAAGGAGAGAACCGCGTCCACCATGTGCTCGACGACGCGCGGCCCGGCGATCTGCCCGTCCTTGGTGACGTGGCCGACGAGGACGACGCAGGCGCCCGAGCGCTTGGCGAAGCGGATCAGGATCTGGGCCGAGGAGCGCACCTGCGTGACGGTTCCCGGCGCGGATTCGACCGTGTCGGTCCACATGGTCTGGATCGAATCGATCACCACCAGCGCGGGGCGCCCGCCCTCGGACAGGGTGGCGACGATATCCTCGACATTAGTCTCGGCGGCGAGCTCCACCGGCGCGCCGGCAAGGCCGAGGCGTTCGGCGCGCAGACGCACCTGCGCCGACGCCTCCTCGCCCGAGACGTAGACGACGCGGTGCCCCTCGCGCGCCAGCGCGGCAGAGGCCTGGATCAGCAGGGTCGACTTGCCGATGCCCGGATCGCCGCCGATCAGCAGCACCGAGCCGGGCACGAGCCCGCCGCCCGCGACGCGGTCGGCCTCGTTGATGCCGATGCGGATGCGCGGCGCGTCCTCGCTCACGCCCGCAAGACTCTCCAGCGCGATCAGCCGGCCGCGCCGGCCGCCGCGCTGCGCGGAGGGGACGGAGGCGCCGCCGCTCTGCTCCTCGGCGATGCTGTTCCAGGCGCCGCAGGAATCGCAGCGGCCCTGCCAGCGCATGTGCACGGCGCCGCAGGATTGGCAGACGAAGGACGTTGTGCGTTTGGCCATCGGTTCATCCAGGACTCGGAACGCAGTCCTAGCGCCATTCCGGCCCCATGCGGAGGGGGTGACGATCGGCCCTTGCCGAAATTACGTGCGCGGATGCGACCGCATGGTTGGTAATAGATCGTGATTTACTTCCAAATTGGCGGTAAGTTTGTGTGGTCTTCGGCCGCCGAACGTTCGATCGCGTGTGGGTGGTGGAGTTGTCGATAGGCCAACTGGAAATCTATGCAACCTGTAGTCGCTCGAACAAATAACAGATTTTCTCTGTTGATGATCGCCCTGGTGCCGACGACTCTGGGCGCGGGGTGCATATTGCTTTGGTTCTGGCGTCGTTCATTTGTGTACAAGGTCGACGGCGACGGCATTTACTTATGGTCAGGCCGCTTCGTTCCGTGGACCGAGGTGCGCAGCGTCGTCACTCGCAAGGGCTATGCCAATATCGAACAGCCAGTGTTGCGTCTTGATGTCGTCCTCGAGCGCGGCCGCGGGCTGGTGCTGCCGAACTGGCTGGAGAACGGGACGCAGGTGATCGAGGCCGTGCGCGCGGGCATGCGCGATGCCATGCCGCCGGAGCGGAAAGTCCGGGTTCAGTACGTCCAGCGGCGGCAGTAGCGCCGGCCGAGCGAGGTGAGGATCTCGTAGTCGACCGTCTGCGAGTGGCGGGCCAGATCGCCGAGGGTGAGGCCGTCGCCCAGCAGCGTCGCCCAGTCTCCGGCCGCGACGTCGTCCTCGGGCACGTCGGTCACGTCCACCGCGAGCAGGTCCATCGAGATGCGTCCGACCAGCGGGCAGCGCCGGCCGGCGACCATGGCTTCCGCGCCGGATCGCAGGTCCGAGGCGCCGGCGAGGCGCGGAATGCCGTCGGCATAGCCGGCTGAGAGAATCGCGATGCGGCTCGGCCGACGCGCCGTGTGCGCCGCGCCATAGCCGATCGTCTGGCCTTCATGCACATGGCGGACCTGGACGATGCGCAGGTCGAGCCGGACCGTCGGGCGCAGGGGCGCGACGTCGGTGCGCGCCCGCCCGCCATAGACGGCGATTCCCGGCCGCACCAGGTCGAACCGGAAGGCCGGGCTGCTCATCGCCCCGGCCGAGTTCGCGAGCGAGGCCCGCACGTCCGGGAACAGCGCGGCGATGGCCTGGAAGTCCTCGAGCTGCTGGGCGGTGAGCGGATGGTCGGGCTCGTCGGCGCAGGCGAGGTGGCTCATGACGAGCGCCAGCGGGAAGCCGATTTCCTCGCGCCCCTCGGCGAGGTTGATCGCCTCGGCCGGGGAGACGCCGAGCCGGTTCATCCCGGTGTCGACATGCAGCGCTGCCGGCAGCAGTTCGTCCACCTCGGCGCAGAAGGCGCGCCAGCCCTCGATTTCCGGCAGGCTGCCGAGCACCGGCGTGAGCCGTGCTTCGCGGTAGATCTCCTGCGTGCCCGGGAACAGCCCGTTGAGCACGAAGATCTCGGCCTCCGGCAGAGCCGCGCGCAGCGTGCGCGCCTCGCCCAGCAGGGCGACGAAGAAGGTGCGCGCGCCCGCGTCCCAAAGGGCAGAAGCGGTTGGGACGAGGCCGGTGCCGTAGGCGTCGCCCTTCACCACCGCGGCGCACGCCGCCGGGGCGACGCGCTGGGCGATCTCGGCGAAATTGGCCCGCAGCGCCGCGAGGTCGATGGTCAGGAGGCCGCCCGCCTCGGCCTGCGATATGTCGTCGTCGCTCACGTCGGGACGCTCACTGATGCGGCATGCGATCGCCGAGGGCGAGCGAGGAGAAGCGGGTGAACTGGGCCTCGAAGGCCACCTTCACCGTGCCGGTCGGTCCGTGACGCTGCTTGCCGATGATGACCTCGGCGGTGCCCTGCGCCGCCTTCATCTCCGAATCCCACGTGAACCACTCCTCCGTGCCTTCCTTCGGCTCCTTGTTCTTGAGGTAATATTCCTCGCGGAAGACGAACATCACCACGTCCGCATCCTGCTCGATCGAACCGGATTCGCGCAGATCGGACAATTGCGGACGCTTGTCGTCGCGCGTCTCCACCTGACGCGAGAGCTGGGACAGCGCCATGATCGGCACGGCGAGCTCCTTCGCCAGCGCCTTGAGGCCGGTGGTGATCTCGGTGATCTCCTGCACGCGCCCTTCCGACGCCTTCTTGGACGAGCCGGACAGAAGCTGAAGGTAGTCGACGACCATGAAGTCCAGCCCGCGCTGGCGCTTCAGCCGGCGCGCGCGGGCGCGAAGCTGGGCGATCGAGATGCCGCCCGTGTCGTCGATATAGAGCGGGATGGTCTGCATCATCTGCGCGCCGGCGGCGAGCTTGTCGAACTCGCTCTCCGAGATGTCGCCGCGCCGGATCTTGTAGGAGGGGATCTCGGTCTGCTCGGCGAGGATACGGGTGGCGAGCTGCTCGGCCGACATTTCCAGCGAGAAGAAGCCGACCACGCCGCCGTCGAGGGCGCGGATATTGCCGTCGGGCAGCGTCTCCGAGCGGTAGGCGGCGGCGACGTTGTAGGCGATGTTGGTGGCGAGCGCGGTCTTGCCCATGCCGGGGCGGCCGGCGAGGATGATGAGGTCGGAGGGCTGGAGCCCGCCCATCATGTGGTCGAGGTCGTCGAGGCCGGAGGCGAGGCCGGACAGGTGCCCGTCGCGCTGGAAGGCACGGCTCGCCATGTCGACCGCTTCCTTCAGCGCGTCGTTGAAGCGCAGGAAGCCGCCGTCGTAGCGGCCGGTCTCGGCGAGCTCGTAGAGGCGCTTTTCCGCCTCCTCGATCTGGTCCTGAGGCGTGGCGTCGATCGCCGCGTCATAGGCCTCGTTGACGATCTCCTCGCCGATGGCGATCAGGTCGCGGCGCACCGACAGGTCGTAGATGGTGCGCCCGTAATCCTCGGCGTTGATGATCGTCGTCGCCTCGGCGGCGAGTCGGGCCAGATATTGCGGGCCGGTCAGCCCGGCGACGTCGAGCTCCGGCGGCAGGAAGGTCTTGAGCGTGACCGGCGTCGCCACCTTGCCGGCGCGGATCAGCGCCGAGGCGGTCTCGTAGATCGCGACATGGATCGGCTCGAACAGGTGGCGCGGCTCCAGGAAGTCGGAGACCCGGTAGAACGCCTCGTTGTTGACGAGGATGGCGCCCAGCAGCGCCTGCTCCGCCTCGATGTTGTGGGGCGGCGTGCGGTAGGCAACATCGGAGTCCGCCGGGGGGCGGGCGGGAGAATCGAGCATGACCAATCCGGGTGCGCTGGTGTCGGCGAACAGCTAACGCCACCACGGCGACCGAGTCCGCGGCGAATCACGAGCGCCCCATTTTGTCCTGTGGAGGGCCTGTGGAAAGCGGAATCGCGCTTGACGCGATTCCGCCGCGTCGGGCGCGTCCGGCGCGCCCGCTACTCGCCCGCCAGCCGCAGCCCGATGCGGTTGCGATTCTCCATCTTGCGCAGCGCCGCCTCGGCCTCGGGAATGTAGGTGCGCGTCAGCGGCACCAGGCCCTCGCGCTTGGCGAGCTGCACCTGGAAGATCATCATCCCCTGATGGCGGAACGCCATTTCCGAGGAGGCGAGATAGAACTCGAACATCCGCACGAAGCGCGCGTCGTACAGGCGCTCGATCTCCTCCTCATGGGCGAGGAAGCGCTCGCGCCACGCCTTCAGCGTCTCGGCATAGTGGAGGCGCAGAACCTCGATGTCGGTGACGAACAGGCCGGCGCGCTCGATCGCCGGCAGCACCTCCGACAGGGCGGGGATGTAGCCGCCCGGGAAGATGTACTTGGCGATCCACGGATTGGTGATGCCCGGCCCCTCGGAGCGGCCGATCGAATGGATCAGCGCCACGCCGTCGTCCTTCAGAAGCCCGGCGACCTTGGTGAAATACTCGTCGTAATGGCCGATCCCGACATGCTCGAACATGCCGACCGAGACGATGCGGTCGAACGGGCCCGGCGTGTCGCGGTAGTCCTGCAGCAGGAAACGGGCGCGCTCTGACAGGCCGCGCTCCTGCGCGCGGGCATTGGCGATGCCATGCTGCTCCTGAGAGAGCGTGACGCCGGTGACGTTCGCGCCGGCATTGTCGGCGAGGTAGAGGCCCATGCCGCCCCAGCCGCAGCCGATGTCGAGCACGTCGAGCTCCGGCCGGTCGAACAGCAGCTTGGCCGCGATGTGCCGCTTCTTGGCGAGCTGGGCGTCGTCGAGCGACTGGCCCTCATGCTCGAAATAGGCGCAGGAATATTGCCGGTCGGCGTCGAGGAAGAGGGAATAGAGCCGGCCGTCGAGGTCGTAATGGTGGGCGACGTTGCGCTGGGCCCGCTCACGCGGGTTGAACTGCGCCAGGCGCCGGCCCATGAAGCGCAGCTTCATCAGCGACTTGGCCGCGATGCTCGGCACTTGATAGCCGACTTGCGACATCAGCAGGGCGAGCAGTTCGGCGATGTCGCCCTGCTCGACGACCAGCCCGCCTTCCATATAGGCCTCGCCCAGCTCCATCTCGGGATCGAGCGCAAGGCGTCGTTGCCATTCCTTCGTTGTGAATCGCACCGCGAGCGGGGTGCCTGTCCCGTCGCCGAAGGTCAGTGCCTGACCGGATGCAAATGTGATGATGAGGGATCCACGACGCACAATGCGCGAGAGAACGCGCTGCAGCAAGCGCTCCATCGGCCGCCTCCAAGGTACCGGCGGTTCTGGTTCGGGAGAACCGCCTGCCCAAAGCCAGGGCATGTCTCAAGTGATGCAAAGGATTGCATCACAACATGAACTGCCTCGCAACATGGTGGACGTTGTAATCGCACGACAAAAAGCCCGGCTGCGGACAGCCGGGCTACGCAGTTTGGCCTATTACCTAAGGTAATACGCTCAGGCCTGTTCGGAATCGGCCTCGGCTTCGACTTCCGCCTCGCCCTCGGATTCGGCGGCGGGAGCTTCCTCGAAGGCTTCCTCCTCGTCGTCGTAGTCGTCGCGGTTAAGGGTCAAGTCTTCACCGCGCGACTGACGCTCGGCCTCCTCGGCGCTACGCGCGACATTGGCGCGAACGGCGACCTCGACTTCCGGATGCAGCGTCACCGGGATCTCGTGCAGGCCGATCGTCTTGATCGGGTGGTTGAGCATCACCTGATTACGGGCGACGGTGAAGCCGGCGGCGGTCAGCGCCTCGGCGATGTCGCGGGTCGACACCGAGCCGTAGAGCTGGCCGGTCTCGCCGGCCTGGCGCACCAGCACCACCTCGAGCCCGCCCAGCTTCTCGCCGACCTTCGACGCCTCGTTCTTGAGCTCGAGGTTGCGGGCCTCGAGCTGCGACTTCATCGATTCGAAGCGGGTCTTGTTTTCCTTGGTGGCGCGCAGCGCCTTGCCGGCCGGCAGCAGGAAATTGCGGGCATAGCCGTCGCGCACGCGGACCACTTCACCCATCTGGCCAAGCTTGGCCACGCGCTCAAGCAGAATCACTTCCATTGCAGTTCTCCGTTCAGTCGTTCGATCTTCGATTGTGTTAGCTGTCGTTCGCGGCCGGCGGCCCGCCCGTGCCGGTCCGGCGACGGAAGCGGCCGCGCAGGCCGAAGAGGGTCTCGGCGATGCCGAGCAGCGCCAGCACGCCGAACGGCCAGCCGAGCGCGAGCGCCGCGATCCAGACCGTGGCGATGACCAGCGAGCGCCCCGCCGCCCCGCGCGTGATCCAGTGGATGACGGCGAGGCCGATCAGGGCGAAGGCCATGATGAGCGTGGCGCCCAGCAGTTCGGCGAGCAGGCCGACGAAGCCGGACGACACCGCCGCGGCGACGAAGGCGCCGAGCAGCAGCACCACGGTGGCGAGCGGCACCTGGATGGCCGCGAGGTCCGGCCACGGGCGCATCAGCCGCCCCGAGACCCGCGCCGCATGGGCCGCCAGCCACAGATTGGCGAGTTGCGTCATCATGGTGACCACCGCTGCCGCCGGCGGCATCACCGTGACCAAGAGGTCGATCAGCCGCTCCGCGTCGGGGCTGGGGCCGTCCGCCGGCTGCTGCAGCATCGCCTCGAACAGCGTGCGCAGCGCCGCCTGGTAGCCCTCGACGTCGCCGGCCACCAGCGGGATCAGCGCGGCGACGGCGATGCAGCCGAGCACGGCCGACGCCAGCACGACACGCCCGATGGGAAACCATTCGAGCGGCCCGTCCGGCGTCTCCTGCTTCGCCATCAGCGCGAGATAGGCCAGCACATAGGCCGGCAGGCCGACGCCGGCGACATAGGCGAGCAGCAGCTCGAGGCCGAAGAACAGGCCGATCGCGACCGCCGCCGCCGAGGCGGCCACCAGCGCGGCGAGCTGCGACCAGCCGAGCCCGACGATGAGGACGGGCAGGGGAGCGAGGTAGAAGAGCGGCACAGCCAGGGCGCTGCCGGTCGCCACCGTCGCGACCAGGAGGGCGGACGCCGCACCGGCGCCGAGGGCTATGAGCCAGGTCATCATCATCGACGAGCTGTCCCGCTCCGAGCGGTTAGGGATGGATCGGGTCCATCCCAGCAGAGGCCGGCGGGACCATTCCCGCGGGCCTGTCGGCCGTCACGTCAAGGCAGAGGCGTCCCCGGCGCGGGCCGGGGACGAAGGCGTCACGCGATCAGCGGATCACGAAGGGCAGCAGGCCGAGGAAGCGCGCGCGCTTGATCGCCTGGGCCAGCTCGCGCTGCTTCTTGGCCGAGACGGCCGTGATGCGCGAGGGAACGATCTTGCCGCGCTCGGAAATGTAGCGCTGCAGCAGCCGCACGTCCTTGTAGTCGATCTTCGGCGCATTGGCGCCGGAGAACGGGCAGGTCTTGCGACGGCGGAAGAAGGGGCGACGCGCGCCCGAGGAAGCGGCCGAGCCGCCGGTGCCACCGAAAGCCATCACTCAGTCTCCACGTTGGCAGAGGTCTCTTCACGGTCGCGGCGCGGGCCACGATCCCCGCGATCGCCACGATCCCCACGGTCGCCGCGATCACCACGGTCGCCGCCGAAGCCGCGCCCGCCGCCGAAGCCGCGATCGCCACGGTCGTCGCGGTCACGCTTCTGCAGCATGACGGAGGGGCCGTCCTCGAGCGACTCGACGCGGATGGTGAGGAAGCGCAGCACGTCCTCGTCGATCCGCATCTGGCGCTCCATCTCGGCGACGGCGGCGGCCGGCGCGTCGATGTTGAGCAGCGAGAAGTGAGCCTTGCGGTTCTTGCGAATGCGGTAGGTAAGCGTCTTCACGCCCCAGTATTCGTTCTTCTGGACCGAACCGCCATTCGCCTCGATGACACCCTTGAACCGGGTGGTGAGTTCCTCGACCTGCTGCGCCGTCACGTCCTGGCGCGCGAGGAACACATGCTCGTAGAGAGCCATGTCTCGTGCCTTTCCTAAGATTGTCCGCACTATTGCGGCCGTCGTCCCGACGCCGAGCCCTTCGAGCCCCGGAAAGGCTCGAAACTTCTCGAAGGCGGGGACACGGGACGTCGGAAGCGCCTGCTTCCTGCCGCGCACAAGGCACGACCGTCCGTTCAGCCCCCGGCCGGGACCAACAGTGCGCGCGCTTATACGCGCAATCGCTGCAAAATCAAGCCGTGAGTGTCGTCGTCGCCTCGCACGGGGCGATGCAGACGCGGTTGCGTCCGGCCCGCTTGGCTTCATAAAGCGCGACGTCCGCGCGGTCGAGCAGGCTCGGCACGTCGTCGTCGGGGCGCAGTATCGTCACGCCGACGCTGATGGTGATGGCGATCGCGTATCCGTTGGATTCGACCACCGAGGTCTCCACCGCCAGCCGCAGCCGCTCGGCGAGGGCGTGCGCCTCCTCCATCGTCGTGCGCGGCGCGAGCACGGCAAACTCCTCGCCGCCGACGCGGAACGCGGTGTCGGAGGCGCGCTTGCGGGTGAGCAGCAGCTCGCCGATACGCTCCAGCACCTCGTCGCCGCGCAGGTGGCCGTAGGAATCGTTCACCCGCTTGAAGTGATCGATGTCGAGCGACATCAGGGCGAGCGGCTGGTGGCGCCGGCGCGAAATGCCGATCTGCTCCGCCAGCACCGTGTCGAACTGGCGCCGGTTGGGAAGCTGGGTGAGGGCGTCGGTCAGCGCCGCGGTCTCGAGCGCCGCCGAGCGGAGAATGTCGTGCGCCATGTCGAGCGACAGCCGCGCCATGGCGTAGATAAAGGCCGCGCCCAGCAGATGGACGGCGGCGTCGAGCGCCTCGACCTCGGTCACGGTCTGCGCGTTGAACTGGGCCACGAGCGCGTAGAACGCGACTGCGACGGCGCAGACGAGCACGCCCATGAGCAGCGTCCAGGCCTGTTTCAGCCAGCTGTGCCGGGCCAGCCGCGTCAGCGCGTAGAGATGGCGTATGGCGGCGATCGCGAGCATCGCAGCGAGCAGGCCGGCAAGGAGAACGAGACTGCGCATGCCTTAAGGGAACCTGCTGGCAATCGGGTGGAGAACCCTGACGGCAGGGCACCGCCTCGCCCGGTGCTGCTTGACATGGGGCGCCCGGCGGTGTTCCTGCGGCCGCCAATTCTTAACGAATGGATTTCGTTACGTCATGAGCAATGCTTTCGTTTTCCCGGGGCAGGGGAGTCAGGTGGTCGGCATGGGCCAGGCGCTCGCCGATGCCTTCCCCGTCGCGCGCGCGGTTTTCGCCGAAGTCGACGACGCCCTTGGAGAGAAGCTGTCCGCCATCATGTGGGACGGCCCGATCGAGACGCTGACGCTGACCGCGAACACGCAGCCGGCGCTGATGGCCGCGTCGCTCGCCGCGATCCGCGTGCTGGAGAGCGAGGCGGGCCTCGATCTCGCCCGCGACGCGGCGTTCGTCGCCGGCCATTCGCTCGGCGAGTATTCGGCCCTCGCGGCCGCCGGCAGCCTGTCGATCGCCGACACCGCCCGCCTGCTGCGCCTGCGCGGCACGGCGATGCAGACGGCGACCCCGGTGGGGGCGGGCGCGATGGCGGCCATTCTCGGCCTCGACTTCGACCAGGTTCGGGCGGTCGCCGCCGAGGCGGCCGAGGGCCAGGTCTGCGACATCGCCAATGACAACGCACCGGGCCAGGTGGTGGTGTCGGGCGATGCGGCGGCGGTGGAGCGCGCCTGCGTGATCGCCAAGCGCGAGGGCGCGGCACGGGCGATTCCGCTCACTGTTTCCGCCCCGTTCCATTCGAGCCTGATCGGCGCCGCCGCCGAGGCGATGCGCGAGGCGCTGGCGGGCGTCGAGATGCGCGCGCCGAAGGTGCCGCTGGTCGCCAACGTCACGGCGCGCCCGGTGAGCGACCCGGCCGAGATCAAGTCGCTGCTGGTGAAGCAGGTCACCGGCACGGTGCGTTGGCGCGAATCCGTGGCCTTCATGGCCGAGGCGGGCGTGACCCGGCTGGTCGAGGTCGGCACCGGCAAGGTGCTTTCGGGCCTGACCAAGCGCATCGCCCGCCAGGTGGCCTCGGTCAATGTCGGCACGCCGGCCGATGTCGCGTCCTTCGCGGTCGTCGAGGCCGTGGGTTGAGAGAATTCAGGAGAGAGCCGTGTTCGATCTGACAGGCAAGACCGCCCTCGTCACCGGAGCCACCGGCGGCATCGGCAAGGCGATCGCGGTGGCGCTGCACGCGCAGGGCGCCACGGTCGCCATCTCCGGCACCCGCCGCGAGGTGCTGGAGACGCTGGCGGGCGAGCTGGGCGAGCGGGTGCACGTGCTGCCCTGCAATCTCGCCGACAGCGGGCAGGTCGAGCAACTCGTGCCCCAGGTCGAGGAGGCCATGGGCGAGCTCGACATTCTGGTCAATAATGCCGGCATCACCCGCGACGCGCTGTTCGTGCGCATCAGCGACGAGGCGTGGGACGAGGTGATCGCCGTCAACCTGACGGCCGGGTTCCGGCTGATGCGGGCGGCGGCGCGCAACATGATGCGCCGGCGCGCCGGCCGCATCATCGGCATCACGTCGGTGGTGGGGGTGATGGGCAATGCCGGGCAGGGCAACTATGCCGCCGCCAAGGCCGGCATGATCGGCATGTCGAAGTCGCTCGCCCGCGAGGTCGCACCGCGCGGCGTGACCGTGAACTGCATCGCGCCGGGCTTCATCGCCACGCCGATGACCGACGTGCTGAACGACAAGCAGCGCGAGGCGATTCTCACTTCCGTGCCGGCTGCCCGGCTCGGCAGCCCCGAGGACATCGCCTCCGCCGCCGTGTATCTCGCGTCAAACGAAGCCGCCTATGTCACGGGGCAGACACTGCACGTGAATGGCGGTATGGCGATGATCTGATAAAAAGCCATGGAATCCGGTGTTTCCGGGCGTTCGCGAGGGGCGCTGGTTTTGCCGGATGAAGTGTGCTAACGACCGCCACGGCTCACAGGGGCGGGCGCCGCGGAACCACTGCGGAAGGCCCGGGCGCTTCCTGTAATCGGGGCAGAAAACAGGCCGCCAGACCGCGCCTAGGCGCGGGGGCCCATATGGAACAACGTAGCAACCTCCGGATACGGACGAGGGTGAACCGATGAGCGATATTGCCGAGCGCGTGAAGAAGATTGTGGCCGAACACCTCGGCGTCGAGCCGGAGAAGGTCACGGAGAACGCCAGCTTCATCGACGATCTCGGCGCGGACAGCCTCGACACCGTCGAGCTGGTCATGGCCTTCGAAGAGGCCTTCAACTGCGAGATTCCCGACGACGCCGCCGAGACCATTCTCACGGTCGGCGACGCGATCAAGTTCCTCGAAAAGAACGCCGCCTGAGGGCGCGTCGGTGCGCCGCGACAACCCGTTTGCCGCGGCGCCTTTCGATATGTGCTTTCCCGGAGACATCGTATGAGGCGTGTGGTCGTTACCGGCCTCGGCATGGTGACGCCGCTCGGTTGCGGCGTCGACGTCACCTGGCAGCGGCTTCTCGCCGGCCAGAGCGGCGCACGGCGTGTCGAGAACTTTGACGTTTCCGATCTGCCGGCCAAGATCGCCTGCCAGATCCCGCGCGGTGACGGCACCGACGGCACCTTCGATCCCGACCAGTGGATGGAGCCGAAGGAGCAGCGCAAGGTCGACGAATTCATCATCTACGCCATGGCCGCCTCGCGGCAGGCGCTGGACGACGCCGACTGGCATCCGGCCTCCTATGAGGACCAGTGCGCCACCGGCGTTCTCATCGGCTCGGGCATCGGCGGCCTGCAGGGCATCGCCGAGACCGCGCTGCTGCTGAGGGATCGTGGCCCGCGGCGCGTCTCCCCGTTCTTCATTCCCGGCCGGCTGATCAACCTCGCCGGCGGCTATGTCTCGATCGAGCATGGCCTGAAGGGACCGAATCACGCCGTCGTCACCGCCTGTTCGACCGGGGCTCACGCCATCGGCGACGCGGCACGCCTGATCGCCTTCGGCGATGCGGACGTGATGGTCGCCGGCGGCACCGAATCGCCGATCAACCGGGTGGCGCTGGCCGGCTTCGCCGCCTGTCGCGCACTGTCGACAGGCTTCAACGACACGCCCGAGAAGGCCTCGCGCCCCTATGACAGGGACCGCGACGGCTTCGTCATGGGCGAGGGCGCCGGCATCGTCGTGGTCGAGGCGCTCGACCATGCGCTGGCGCGCGGCGCCAAGATCTATGGCGAGATCATCGGCTACGGCATGTCGGGCGACGCCTACCACATCACCGCGCCATCCGAGGACGGCGACGGGGCGTTCCGCAGCATGACCGCGGCGCTGAAGCGGGCCGGCATCTCGGCTTCCGAGGTCGACTACATCAACGCCCACGGCACCTCGACCATGGCCGACGAGATCGAGCTCGGCGCCGTCCAGCGCCTGCTCGGCAACGCCGTCGGCCACGCCTCGATGTCCTCGACCAAGTCGGCGATCGGCCATCTGCTCGGCGCGGCCGGCTCGGTGGAGGCGATCTTCTCGCTGCTCGCGATTCGCGACCAGGTGGCGCCGCCGACCATCAATCTCGACAATCCTTCGGTCGAGACCCCGCTCGATCTGGTGCCGCACGCGCCGCGCGAGCGGAAGATCGACTACGCGCTGTCGAATTCGTTCGGCTTCGGCGGCACCAACGCGTCGCTGGTCTTCAAGCGCTACATGCACTGACAGCGGACGGAGGGCCGGGGCCGACCCGGCTCCGCCCGCCCTCCGGTTCCCGCTTTCGCCATATTTGACGCTAGGCTGCCACAGCGTTTGAGCGGCCCGCAAAGCCAGGCGAGGAAACCGATGAACGAGCAGACGCCCCCGGAGCCGACGCCCGCTCCTCCCCCGCCCCCTTCCGGCGCGACGCCCCCTCCCGCGTCGAGGCCCCCGGCGGCGAAACCCACACGTGCGCGCAAGACCAAGACGCCGAGCAAGGCCTCCAAGCGGGCCGGGCATCCGCTCGTCGTCGCCGGCAGCATGATCTTCACCCTGCTCATGGTGGCGATCATCATCGGCGGCAGCGCGCTGTGGATCGGCAAGGCCCGCTATGATGCACCCGGCCCGCTCGCCGAGGACAAGGCGGTGGTCGTTCCGGGCGAGTACGGCCTGATGGACATCGCCGAGCTGCTCGTGAAGCAGGGCGTCATTGCCGACAAATGGGTATTCGTCGGCGCGGCGCTCGGCACCCGCTCCTCGAGCCGGCTGAAGGCGGGCGAGTACGAGTTCGCCAAGGGCGCGACCACGCGGCAGGTCCTCAACGACATCGTTTCGGGCAAGGTGGTCGAATACAAGGTCACCGTTCCCGAGGGGCTGACCAGCGAGCAGATCGTCGAGCGCATCATGGAGGTGCCCGAACTGTCGGGCACGGTGCGCCAGATCCCGCGCGAGGGCAGCCTGCTGCCCGAGACCTACAAGATCACGCGCGGCATGACGCGCGAGGACTTCCTGCGTCGCATGGCGCGCGCCCAGCAGGCCGCGCTGAAGGAAATCTGGGCCAATCGCGACCCGGAAGTGCCGCTGCGCTCGCCGGACGAGCTGGTGATCCTCGCCTCCATCGTGGAGAAGGAGACCGGCGTCGCCAATGAGCGTCCCATGGTCGCTGCCGTGTTCGTGAACCGCCTCAACAAGAAGATGCGGCTGCAGTCCGACCCGACTATCATCTACGGGCTGGTGCGCGGCAAGGGGCGGCTCGACCGGCCGCTGACCAAGGACGACATCACCACGCCGACGCCGTTCAACACCTACACCATCGGCGGCCTGCCGCCGGGCCCGATCGGCAATCCGGGCCGGGCCTCGATGGAGGCGGTGGCCAACCCGGCGAAGACGAATCATCTCTATTTCGTCGCCGACGGGTCGGGCGGGCACGTGTTCTCCGAGACGCTCAAGGAGCACAACCGCAACGTCGCCAAGTGGCGCGAGATCGAACGCGACAAGAAGGTCGACCCTTCCAGCGCGCCCGCCGGCGCCTCCGGCCACACGGGCGCGACGCCGGACATCGATTGATCGTCCGCCCGGCTTGAGGGCGGGCGGCCCCGCCGGTATGTTCCGCGCGCCGACAGCCGGTCGGCGGTGAACGGCGCAGGGGCGGGGTAGAGTATGGCTTTGGCCAGCATGACGGGTTTCGCGCGCACGCAGGGCACCGCCGGTGCGTGGGGCTGGGCCTGGGAGCTGAAATCCGTCAACGGCAAGGGGCTCGACGTCCGGCTGCGCCTGCCCGGCGGCTGGGAGGCGCTCGAGCCCGTGCTGAAGCCGATCGCCGCGCGCGCCCTCAGCCGCGGCAACGTCTCGGCCAACCTCTCCATGACCCGCGCCGAAGCCGCCGTGAGCGTGCGCGTGAACGAGGACGTGCTGCGCACCATCGCCACCTCGCTGCGCCGTGTCGCCGCCGATCTCGACGCCCCGCCGATCCGGGTCGAGGGGCTGCTCGGAATCAAGGGGGTGATGGAGGTCGCCGAGGCCGAGGAGAGCCCGCAGGAGCGGCGGGTGGCGGAGGCGGCGGTGATCGCCGGCTTCGAGCAGGCGCTGGGCGAGCTTGCCGCCATGCGGGCGCAGGAAGGTGCCGCGCTCGGTCTCGTGCTCAATGAGCGCCTCGACGGCATCGCCGCGCTGACCGCGCAGGCTGAGGCCAACCCGGCCCGCCAGCCCGAAGCGATCCGCGCCCGGCTCGCCGAGCAGATCCGCGCGCTGATGGACACGGGGGCGAATTTCGACCCCGACCGCCTCCATCAGGAGGCGCTGATGCTCGCCACCAAGGTCGATGTGCGCGAGGAGCTCGACCGCCTGGTCGCCCATGTTGCCGCCGCCCGCGCGATGCTGGCCGAGGGCGGGGCGGTGGGGCGCAAGCTCGACTTCCTGGCGCAGGAATTCAACCGCGAGACCAACACGCTGTGCTCCAAGGCCAACGACGTCTCGCTGACGGCGATCGGCCTGGAGCTGAAGGGGCTGGTCGAGCAGTTCCGCGAGCAAGTGCAGAACATCGAGTGAGGATATGAACGCGACCACCGCCGAGATCGCCATCGCCCGGCGCGGGCTGATGCTGGTTCTGTCCTCGCCTTCGGGGGCGGGCAAATCGACGCTCGCCCAGCTTCTGCTGAAGGAGCATCCCGAGATCCACCTCTCGGTCTCGGTGACGACGCGCGAGCGCCGGCCGAGCGAGGTGGACGGCATCCACTACCGCTTCCTGACCCGCGAGCGCTTCGAGCGCATGCGCGATTCCGGCGATCTGCTGGAATGGGCCGAGGTGCACGGCAATTTCTACGGCACGCCGCGCGAGCCGGTGGAGGAGGCGCTGCAGGCCGGCAAGGACGTGCTGTTCGACATCGACTACCAGGGCACGCTTCAGCTCTACGAGAAGATGCGCAGCGACATCGTCGGCGTGTTCATCCTGCCGCCCTCCGCCTTCGAGCTGAAGACGCGGCTGGAGCGGCGCGCCGAGGACGCCTCGGGCGTGATCGAGAAGCGGCTGAAGAACGCCCGCACCGAGATCGCGCACTGGCAGGAATACGACTACGTGCTGGTGAACCAGGACCTCGACGTCACCTTCCACGCGCTGATGAACATCCTCGCCGCCGAACGCCTGCGGCGCGAGCGCCAGCTCGGCCTCTCGCCGATCATCGAGCGGCTGGATCAGGAGTTGGTGGCGCTGACCGCCTGAGCGGCTTCCGCGCGCATCGCTACCCAACCGTTGGCGAGGGCGACGAAGCCCTCGACCGGCACCTGCTCGGCGCGCTCCGTGGGCGCGATGCCGGCCCGCTCCAGCAACGCCGCCGTGTCGACGCCAAGGCTCTTCAGGCTCTGGCGCAGCATCTTGCGGCGCTGGCCGAACGCGGCCTCGGTGACGCGCTCCAGCGCCGGGCGCGGGCAGGGCAGGGGCGACGGACGGGGCACGAGGTGGACCACCGAGGAGGTGACCTTGGGCGGCGGCACGAAGGCCGAGGCCGGCACGTCGAAGGCGATGCGCGCCTCGCCCCGCCAGCCGGCCAGCACGGCGAGGCGCCCGTAATGGGCGGTGCCGGGCGCGGCGACGATACGCTCGGCCACCTCGCGCTGGAACATCAGTGTCAGGCTCTCGTACCAGGGCGGCCAGGGCTCGGCCGACAGCCAGCCGACGAGAAGCGGCGTGGCGATGTTGTAAGGCAGGTTGGCGATGATGCAGGCCCGCTCGCCGGGCGCCACAAGGCGGGCATGGTCGATCGCCAGCGCGTCGCCCTCCACCACCTCCAATCGTCCCGGATAGCGCGCAGCCACTTCGCCGAGCGCGGCGATGCAGCGCGCGTCGCGCTCGATGGCGACGACCTTGCGCGCCCCCAGCGCGAGAATGGCGCGGGTGAGCCCGCCCGGGCCGGGGCCGACCTCGATCACCGTCATCTCCTCCAGCCGCCCGGCGGTGCGGGCGATGCGGGAGGTGAGGTTGAGATCGAGGAGGAAGTTCTGGCCCAGCGATTTCAGGGCCGAGAGGCCATGGTCCCGGATGACCTCGCGCAGCGGCGGCAGGTCGTCTATGGCGCTCATGCCGGCCGGCCGTCGGCGAGCAACGGTGCGTCCTCGCCCGCCGGGGCGGCGTCGCTCAGCTCGCGATCGCGGTCGGCGAGCCGGCGCGCGAGGCGCAGCGCCTCGACGAGGCTCGCCGGGTTGGCGCGGCCGGTGCCGGCGATGTCGAAGGCGGTGCCGTGGTCGGGCGAGGTGCGCACGAAGGGAAGCCCCAGCGTCACGTTCACCGCACGGTCGAAGGCGAGCATCTTCACCGGCGCCAGCACCTGGTCGTGATAGGCGCCGACGACGACGTCGTAGCCCTTGCGCGCGGCCGGGTGGAACAGCGTGTCGGCCGGGAAGGGGCCGCGGGCGTCGATGCCCTCGCGGCGCAGCTCCTCGACGGCGGGGCGCGTGATCTCCTCGTCCTCGCGCCCGATCGTGCCCTGCTCGCCGGCATGCGGGTTGAGGCCGCAGAAGGCGATGCGCGGCCGGGCGATGCCGAAGCGGCGCTCGAGGTCGCGGGCGGCGATGCGCCCGGTCTCCACCAGCAATTCGCGGGTGAGGGTGCGCGCGATGTCGGCCACCGGCACGTGGATGGTGGCGGGGATCACGGCGAGCTCTGGCGACCAGATCATCATCACCGGGGGCGGCGGCGGATCGCCGGCGAGATGGGCGAGATATTCGGTGTGGCCGGGAAAGCGGAAGCCGGTGTCGTAGAGCACCGCCTTGGAGATCGGGTTGGTGACGATCGCGCTGGCCCGGCCGCTCTTCACGAACTGCACGGCGGCGTCGATGGCGGCCTTCGCGGCCGGCCCGCTGCTGGTGTCGGGCACGCCCGGCGTGGCGGTGGCCGCCGGCCCGGCCGGCACCACGGGGAGCACGTCCGCGAACAGCTCCGCGGCGTCCTCGGGGGCGCATTCACGCACCAGGGCGGGCACGCCGAGCCGCGCG
Source organism: Ancylobacter mangrovi (assembly GCF_024752335.1). Taxonomy (NCBI): domain Bacteria; kingdom Pseudomonadati; phylum Pseudomonadota; class Alphaproteobacteria; order Hyphomicrobiales; family Xanthobacteraceae; genus Ancylobacter; species Ancylobacter mangrovi. Next base: position 1,017,115 of record NZ_JANTHY010000001.1, read on the forward strand.
GCGCGCGCGCGCAGGCAGGCCGGATCACCGGTGATGAAGAAGGGCGGCAGCCGCAGGTCGGCACGGCTCTCCCAGGCGAGCAGCGCTATGTCGGGGCCGATTCCCGCAGGCTCGCCCAGCGAGAGGGCGAGGGCAGGCGTGGACGAACGTGGCATGGGCGGTCAGCGATACTGGATCATGGCCTGCTTGCGGGCTTCTTCCAGCAGGCTCTTCGACAGGGAATCGAGCTGCTTGGCCTGCAGCTCGTTGCGCACTTCCTTCTTGCGCACGCTCTCGCCGACGATCTCGCGGCGGCCGCACACGGCGATGAGCTCGACCCCGGCCTGGGTCACCTCCGGCGCCGTGGTGTGACCGACCGGCACGTCGCTCATGACCTTGCGCGCCTGCTCGGACATGTCGGCGGAGGTGCGGATGACCGGCTCGCGCACCACGGTCTCGCGCATGGCCCGCGCGGCGGCGACGCCGCTCTCGCAGTCGGTGAAGTTCTTGCGCAGGGCATTGGCCTCGCCGATGCGCCGGGAGCGTTCCGAGGCGGGCGCGGTGCGCGACACCACGAGCACGATCTGGCGCACGGTGTATTCGGTGGTGCGCTGGGCCTTGGTCAGGTCCTCGCCCTTGTCCTCCATGGCCGCGAAGATGTCGGAATCGCGGATGGTGGCGACGGAGGAGAAGCGCCCGCGCACATAGGAATTCCAGACGTAGTCCGCCTGCATCTTGGTCTTGAGCGAGGCGGCACTGAGGCCCTGCTGCGCGAGGCCGGCGGCGAGCTGGTCGGGCGTGCGTCCGTTGCGGCTGGCCATGGAGGCGAACATCTTGTCGACCTCCTCCTTGTCCGCGCTCACGCCGTAGCGCTTGGCGGTGAAGATCTTGAGCTGCTGGTCGATCAACTCGTCCAGCGCCTGCTTGCTGTTGATGTTGCGGCGCTCGGTCAGGCGCACCAGCTTGATCCACTGGCTGACGTCGAAGCTGGTGATGGGCTGGCCCTGCACCATCACCAGGATCTGCTGCGCTTGGGCGGGCGAGGGCAGGGCGGCGGTCCCGGCGACGGCGAGGAGGCCGGCGAGCAGGGCCGGGGCGCAGAGTGCGGCGCGGAACCAGCCGCTCACGCGCCGTCCGCCCCCTATGCGAGCCAATTTCTCCATGTCGCGCCTCATTTTCCTCCCGCTGCCCGGCGGTTATCCGATCCGGGCTGTTCTGATCAGCGGTTGTGGCGTCAATACGACGCCGGCGCAGAAAGCGCGCCGGGTCCTGCCGATCAGTTCGAACTCGACGAGTCGCCGACGTTGCTGGAGAACCCGGCAGCGCCCAGCGTCCGCAGGCTCACGGTCAGCAGTACCGTGTCGACCCGCTCGCGGTTTCCGCTCTCCGTGTAGTCCGACTTGTAGCTCAGCGTCAGGCCGAAGCACTCGTCGGCGTAGGAGATGCCGAACAGCGTGTAGTCGATCTCGTCCTGGCGCAGATTGTAGCGCGCCGCGCCCATCACGCTCCAGTTCTGATTGATCTTGTACTGGCCGGTGCCCAGCAGGCCCTCGCGCTGCTCGTAATAGCCAAGCTCGGGCTGCGCGGCGTAGAGGCCGTAGGTCGCCGAGAGCATGAGCTTGTTCACGACCGCCCGGCCTTCCAGCTCGTAGCGCTGCACCGACCAGTCGTCCTCGGAGAAGCGGAAGCGGTTGACCAGCGACAGGTCGTTGGTCGGCGCGTAGTAGACGCGCGCCACATAGTCCGACACATCCTGGTCGAGGCCGGACTCGGCGCCGGTGTTCGCCATGTCCTCGTATTCGTAGGAGTTCTTGCCGAACAGCTGGTAGGACTGGCCGAACAGGGCGTTGACCTGGCCCGCGCCGTTGATGTTGGCGATGTATTGCAGGCCGACGTTGGCGCGGCCGCCGCCTTCCACCCGGTCATAGCCCGAGTACTTGTTGATCTCGAACAGGTTGGTGTCGTCGAAGATCAGGCTCTGGGCGTCTTCGTTCGGGAACTTGCCGATGTCGGACTCGTCCGGGCGCGCGATGATCTGCGCGATCGGCTCCAGCGTCTGGGTGCCCCAGCTCTCGACCGACATGAACGGATAGCGATATTCGAGGCCGACCGCCGGCATGGCGCGCACGAGCGATTCATCCCCGCTCGACAGCCAGGGCTCGTCGGCGGCCTCGGCCTCGACAGCGGCGACGTCGACCCGCACGTTCAGGAACGGCGTCCACACCTGCCCGGCATCGTCGATGAAGGTCCGGCGCCAGTCCGCCTGGCCCGACAGGCGGGTATAGGTGCCGGCCATGCCGCGCATCAGGCAGTCCGACCGCTGGGCGGCGGGATCGGCACCGACCTTGGTGAGGTCGCACTCGTTGGCCGGACCCTCATAGCTCACCGCCGAAGCGTAGGCCGCGGAGGTGGCGCGCAGGTCCACTTCGTCGCGGGTGAGGCTGGTCAGGTTGAAGTCGTAGCTGAACTCGCCGCCGAACACCGACTTGTCGAGTGTCTTCGAGTAGTCGATCACCGGCGCGATCACCGGGAGCTGGTCCTGGTTGTCGTAGGCGGTCAGGCCGGTGAAGTACTGCGTGCGCGCATCGAAGTAGCTGCGGTCGCCCTGGCCGATCAGGTAGAGTTGGGAGACCACCTCGCGCGTCGAATCGTCGATGAGGTTGTAGTCCTCCATGAAGGTTTCATCGGAGGTCAGCCAGCCGTCCCAGCCCCAGTACCATTGCTCGTTGATGTTGAACCGGCCGTGCGTCTCCAGCATGCCGCGCTGGTCGCGGTAGCCGGGCTGGTCGAGGAATTCGTCCTTGTCCTGCTGCTCGATGCCGGCGGCGCGGATCGAGTAGACGCCGGTGTCCAGCCGGTGCCGGAACTCGCCGTCCAGCAGCACGCCCTGCTTGGAGACGAACAGGGGCGAGAAGGTCACGTCCATGTTCGGCGCGATGTTCCAGAAATAGGGAATCGTCGCGCCGTAGCCGATCTCGCTGGTGTTGATGAATTTCGGCATCAGGAAGCCCGACTTGCGCTTCACCGTCGGGTCGGGAGCGGACAGGTAGGGGACCCATGCGATCGGGACGCCGAAGAACTCGAGCCGGGCGTCCTCGAAATAGATCATCTGCTCCTTTTCCTTGTGGATGATCCGCGCCGCCTTCACCTGCCACAGGGGGGGCTTTTCCGGATGCTCCTTACAAGGTTCGCAGGGCGTGTAGGCTCCGCTGGTGAGCACGGTCGTGTCGCCGCCGGAGCGGTCGGCCCGCGCGGCGGTGAAATGCATGTTGTCGGGCGTGTCGATGCGCAGCGAGTTCACGAAGCCGTCGGTGAACTGCTGGGAGAGGTCGAGGTTCTCGGCGGAGATGATCTGGCCGGTGGAATCCTTCAGCCGGACGCCGCCTTCGGCACGCAGGCGGTTGTTGGCGCGGTCATAGACCACGCGCTTCGCCTCCAGCACGTTCCCGTCATAGTAGATCTGGACGTTGCCGTTCGCGATCACCTCGTTACGGGTGTAGTCGTAGACCAGCTCATCCGCGGTTACGAGCATCTTGGCGTTGGGGTCCGACTGGCGCTTGCTCAGCATGTCGCGCGCCATCGCCGCCCCGCCCGGCTCCTGCGCGAGCGCCTGATGCGCCGGGACAAGCGTACCCAACGTGCTGGTAACTACCGTAAAGAACAGCCAACAGGCCGAGGCGTGCAGGCGGTCCTTGAACCGCTTCTTCACCACCCCGGACTGGCCGGCGTCGACGTTGCCGACCTTCATCCGTCCTCCCGGTGAAGCAGGATGAGAATACCCATCAATGCTCCAACGACCGCTGGAAACCACGCTGCAATCACGGGATGCACAATCCCGACCTCACCGAGATCCTCGGCAAGCTTGGTCGAAACATAAAGCAGAAAGCCGGCGGCCACGCCACCGAGAATCGTCTGCCCGATGCCCCCAAATCGAAAGACGCGGAGGCTGAGCGAGGCAGCGATAAGCACCATCGCCAGCAACAGCATGGGACGGGCGAGAAGGCTCTGATATTGCAGCCGATAACGTTCCGCGCCGAAGCCGACCCGCGTGGCGGCATCGACCGCAGCGGGCAGGTCCCAGAAGGACACGGTTTCGCTCTGCAGCGATTCCTGGACCTGATTCGGGGTGAGATTCGTCGCGACCATGTAGGTATCGTAATTCTGCAAACCTATTCCAGGCGTTAAGACGCGCGCGTCATGGAGTCGCCATGCACTGTCTTCCAGCGTCGCATTGCGCGCCTCGATGCGCTCTTCCAGCTTTCCGTCGCGCCCGAACAGGAACACGTTCACCCCGGAAAGCTGCCGCCCGCCATCCGTCTTGGCCGCGGCCTGGATGATGGCCTGCCCGTCGACGCTCTGCTGGCGGATCCAGAAGCCGGCGCTGGTCGAGGAGAACAGGCCGGTCTGGCGGTTGAATATCTCCGCCTCGATCCGGTTCGCGCGTTCCTTGAACTCCGCCGAAACGGGATTGTAGACCGTCGTCGAGACCACCCCGAGCAGCATCGCGATAATGCAGGCGGGGGTGATGAACTGCCACGCCGAGACCCCGGCCGCGCGCGCCACCACCAGCTCCAGCCGGCGCGACAGGGTGAGGAAGGTGCCGATGGCGCCGAACAGCACCGCGAAGGGCAGGAGCTGCTCGGTGAAGAAGGGCGCGCGGTAGATGATCAGCAGCAGCAGGGTGAGGCTGTCGACGTCGCGCTCGCCCACGCGCCGCGACATTTCGAGAAAGTCGATCAGCATGATCAGCACGGCGCAGCCGACGAAGATGCCGAGCACCGAGCCGAGGAAGCGGCGGCCGAAATAGAGCCCGAGCGTGCGTCCGATCACGGGCGGTCCCCGCAGGCGATTGCTGCAGCCATGGCGCGCCTCAATCGACCGTCGCGCGCACGACGCGCTGCGCCATCTGGTCGATATGGCGCCGCATCGCTTCCGGCATGCGCGGCTTGAACCGGCCGCTCAGCGACAGCGCCGAGCCGATGAGGAAGACGATCGGGACCACATAGACGATCGGCACCAGGTCGGGGTCGTGGCGCACCTGGTTGATGAGGCCGAAGCTCACCACTTGCAGCACGATCACGTAGGGCGCCGTCGCCGCGAGCGCGAGCCCTCGCCCCTCGCGCGTCGTGCGCGGCTCGGCGAGCGCGGCCACCGCGATGCCGAAGAAGGCGAGCACGTAGAGCGGCAGCGACAGGCGGCGATGGATCTCCTCGGTGTAGCGTCCCGGGTCCTGCTGGTAGCCGGGATCGTTCGGGTCGGGGTGGAGCAACTCGCTGAACGAGCGTTCGGGCGCGCGATAGACCGCGTTGTCGCCCGCCGAGGTGAAGGGCGACAGGTCGAAGGCGTAGCGCTGGAACTCGACCACGTTGCTGTCCGACTTGCCGGGCGTGCGCCGGTGGATGGCGCCGTCCTCGAGGATGAGGAACGTGCCCTCCTGGGTGTCCACCACCTGGCCGCGGTCGGCGAGATAGGTGTTCACCTCGTTGGGGTTGCGCGCGTCATTGATGAAGATGCCGCCGAGGACGCCGCTGGAATTGCGCTCGCGCACATTGAACACGATGCCGTCGGCGAGCGTGGTGAATCGCCCGGGCTGGGCGATGAAGGCGACCACGTCCGCGCGCACGCGCGAGATTTCATAGCGGAACTGGCGCATCGCCGCCGGCACCAGCTCCATCGACAGGGCGGTGCAGCCCGCCGCCACCAGCAGGGCGAGGATGATCAGCGGTCGCAGGAAGCGCCAGGTCGAGATGCCCGCCGCGCTGGCGACCACGATTTCCGAATCGCTGTTCATGCGGAACAGGGTATGGGACACGGCGATGAACAGCGCCGCCGGCGCGAGGCCTAGGATCAGCGCGGGCAGGGCGAGGCTGGTGATGACGATGAAGGCCACGATGGTCTGGCCCTGGGTCGTCATGATGTCGAGCTGGCGCAGGGCCTGCGTCACCCAGATCATGCCGGTGAGGACCGCGAGCGTGCCCACGAAGGCGAACGCTGCCGAGCGGAAGACATAGCGGTCAAGTCGGGTCATCAAGCGGCGTTCCCTGTCGTGCCTTCCGAAACGTCCGCCGCCCCGAGCGTCGGCAAGGTGGAATGCGATCAATAAGCGGGCACGGCGCGCGGTGCAATTCACTCGTGCCGGCGAGTGGATAAGGACCGCGAATCTGGCCGTATCGGGGCCCTCGTCGTGGCAGCGTCATTCGGCTAAACATGACCCACAATCCGGATGCGAAAGTGGAAACGACGATGGGCGATACGGTAAAAATCAGTTTCGCGGGGCTTCCCACCACCCTCGATGGCCTTGTGGTGCTTCTCGCGGCCGAGGGTGGAAGCGAGGGAGGCCCGGCCTTTGCGCCCGCCGTCGAGGCGCTGATGGCGCCGGCCGGCGACCTCCTCGCCCGCGCGGCGCGCGCTGATCACTTTGAAGGGAAGTCGGGCAAGACCCTCGACCTGGTGGCGCCCGCCGGGCTCGACGCCAGCCGCGTCATCGTCGTCGGCGTCGGCAAGCCGTCCGCGCTCAAGCCGTTCGACTGGCTGAAGCTCGGCGGCTCCATCATGGGCAAGGTTCCCACCGCGGCGAAAGAGGTCTCGGTGGTGCTGGCGCTGCCCGAAGGCGAGGTGACGCCCCAGTCCGCCGCCGAGCTCGCGCTCGGCATGCGCCTGCGCGCCTATTCCTTCGACCGCTACAAGACCCGGCCCAAGCCCGACGAGGCGACCGCGAAGCCGAAGGTGACTCTATATATAGAGAACGACAGCGCGGCGAAGCGCGCCTTCCGCAAGCGCGAGGGCATCGGCGACGGCGTGATGATCGCCCGCAGCCTCGTCAACGAGCCGGCCAACGTTCTCACCCCGACCGAATTCGCCAAGCGCACCGGCGACCTCTCCAGGCTCGGCGTCGATGTCGAGGTGCTCGGCGAGAAGGAGATGAAGAAGCTCGGCATGGGCGCCCTGCTCGGCGTCGGCCAGGGCTCGAAGCAGGACAGCCAGGTCGTCGTCATGCGCTGGAATGGCGGCAAGTCCGGCACCGCGCCGGTCGCGTTCATCGGCAAGGGCGTGGTGTTCGACACCGGCGGCATCTCGATCAAGCAGGCCGCCGGCATGGAGGACATGAAGGGCGACATGGCCGGCGCCGCCTGCGTGGTGGGGCTGATGCACGCGCTGGCGAGCCGCAAGGCGAAGGTGAACGCGATCGGCGCCATCGGCCTGGTCGAGAACATGCCGGACGGCAACGCCCAGCGCCCGGGCGACATCGTGACCTCGATGTCGGGCCAGACGATCGAGATCATCAACACCGACGCCGAGGGCCGGCTCGTGCTGGGCGACGTGCTCTGGTACGTAAAGGAGCGCTTCAAGCCGCAGTTCATGGTCGACCTCGCCACCCTGACCGGCGCCATCCTGGTGGCGCTGGGCACCGAGAATGCCGGCCTGTTCTGCAATGACGACGCGCTGGCGGGCCGCCTGCACCAGGCCGGGCTCGATACCGGCGAGAAGGTGTGGCGCATGCCGCTCGCGCCCGAATACGACAAGCTCATCGATTCCAAGTTCGCCGACATGAAGAACACCGGCGGGCGGTTCGGCGGCTCCATCACCGCCGCGCAGTTCCTGAAGCGCTTCGTGGGCGAGGTGCCGTGGGCGCATCTCGACATCGCCGGCACCGGCCTGAACTCGCCCACGAGCGAGTTCAACCGGAGCTGGGGGTCGGGGTGGGGCGTGCGCCTGCTCGACCATCTGGTGGCGCAGCACTACGAATCGTGAGCGCCGGCGACGGCCGGCGGCCGCCTTTCCACGAATCGAAGGCAGCGACCGGCCGATGACCGAGGTGTTCTTCTATCACCTGACGAATCGCCCGCTCGAATCGGCGCTTCCCCAGCTTCTGGAGAAGTGCTTCGAGCGGGGCTGGCGCTGCACGGTGCAGGCGACCACGGACGAGCGCGTGGCAGCGCTCGACCAGCTCCTGTGGACCTATGACGACGCGTCTTTCCTGCCGCACGGCACCGATCGCCAGCCCGATGCCGCGCGCCAGCCGATTCTCCTGACCACGAATCCGGCCAATCCGAACGGCGCCACGGTGCGTTTCCTGGTCGAGCAGGCGGTCATCGACGATCCCGATACCTATGCGCGGGTGATTCACCTGTTCGACGGCGCGGATCCCGACGCGGTGGACCAGGCCCGCGAGAGCTGGCGCGCCGCGAAGGCCGCCGGGCATGACATCGCCTACTGGCAGCAGGGCCCGGACGGCCGCTGGCAACGGCGCTGAGCCCGCGGCGCCTGTCCCGGCATCACGGCGTTAACCGTTGATTCACCACGTCTTTTCTAGTTTGATCGGCAAGGGCCGCGCGTAACGCCATACCCCTTGCCCAAATTGTGTCTGGACGGCAACACTCCGTCGCGGAATGGCCGCCAGAGCCCGTTTGAGGCCACTTTGGCTTTGCACCGTCCGGGCGTTTCCAACAATATCCTCCACGGATGCCGCGCCTCGCGGGGAGTCCTGACAATCGAAAACCCAACATTGGTCCAATTTGGGGGAGAATGAAGTTGAAGACGGTCATCAAGAACGCGCTGCTCGGCTCCGTTGCCGGGCTTGCCATGGTCGGGACTGCTGCGGCGGCCGATCTGCCTGTGAAGGCGAAGGCTGCGGAATACGTGAAGATCTGCTCCACCTACGGTGCGGGCTTCTATTACATTCCCGGCTCTGACACGTGCCTGAAGATCGGTGGCTTCGTGCAGACCGATTACTACTACCAGGACTTCTCGTACCTGCCGAAGGACGAGTACCAGGACTCCTACTTCCTGGCTCGTGGCGCTCTGCGCGTCGACGCCCGCACCCAGACCGAGTACGGCACGCTGCGTTCGTACTTCGAGTATCGCCTGACCTACGGCGGCGGCGGTTCGAACTTCTCGGAGTCGACCAACTCGAACCTCGACAAGGGTTACATCCAGTTCGCTGGGTTCACCTTCGGTAAGGTTCAGTCGTTCTTCGACTACTACGCCGACAACAACGTTTGGGGTGTCGACTCGATCGAAATCACCTCGGACGAGAACTCGATCGTCGCCGCTTACACCGCGGACTTCGGCAACGGCTTCACGGCCACGATCTCGATCGAGGACGACTCCTCGCGCGCTGACGGCGTCGACTACGACATCTACGGCGACACCGAGACCGACATCCCGGCCCTCATCGGCAACATCAACTACGAAGGCGAGTGGGGCGGCTTCCAGATTTCGGGCATGGTCCGTCAGCTGGACTCCGACTACTACGGCTGGAGCAGCGGCGACGACGTGGGTTGGGCCGTCCTGGGCGGCGTGAAGTTCAACCTGCCGACCTTCGGCGAGGGTGACACGCTGTACATCGAAGGCACCTACGCTGATGGCGCTTCCGAGTACACCGGCATCAACGGTTCGTACGCGCCGATCAGCGCGGTCTACGACCTGTACTACAACCCGGTGACCGACAGCTACGAGTCGTCGAAGAGCTGGACCATCGCTGGCGAGCTGACCCACTTCTTCTCGCCGAACGTCTACGGCGTCGTGTTCGGCAACTACGGTGAGGCGGACATCCCGACCAACACCACCACGTCGAGCTTCGACCTCTTCAACGTTGGCGCCAGCCTGAACTGGAGCCCGGTCAAGGGCCTGCTGTTCGTCGCCCAGTACACCTACGGCGAAGCGAACTACAACCAGCCGGTCTACGACTACAAGGGCAACCTGACCAGCAACTCGGACTTCAACCAGGTCCTGCTGTCGGTTCGCCGCACCTTCTGATCTGATCAGAACGGTCCTAATGGAAACCCCGGCCTTGTGCCGGGGTTTCTTTTTGTCTGGACGACGGTGAGCTCGGTCATCGCGTTCGCCGGCGAAGATGTACGGAGCGAGCTAGCTCCAGGTGGCTGTTTTGCCGGCTCAGTTGATTGGGCGGCGATCCGCGCCGATCAACAGGACGAATGCGGGCGCACGTTCGGTTGGCCGCGTCGGCGTGTGAGTGTCGACCTTGGATGTCGACCCACGGGTGCCTTGCCATGGGTGCCGGCATGAACGTCCTCGGCGAGACCTGCCTCGGGGCACCCGTCCTTGTACGTGCCGCGAACGGCTTGACGCGAGGTCGAGGCTGGTCAGCAGGCGGAGCGAGGCATGCGCGCATCGACATGCCGCCGGCATCAGTTGCGAGACAGACCTGTCGTTGGCCGAGCCGGACAATCTTCTGAAGTGAAATTCCGGCAGGCCGGCAAGCGCACCGCTTTAGCCAGCCGCCCCGCCATTATGTCCGGCCGTCAGCGGTTGAATCAGTCGTCTGCGGCTTGAGAGACGTACGCGGCAATCGACCCCGGCGTGGCGCGCTCGACGGCACAAATGTTCATCCCGGCGGCGGTCATGTCCGCCCGGATGCGCTGCGCGAATAAAGCCTTCCCGAATCTCCCGTTCCCACCGAATGGGAACGAACGACACTCACGCCTCGCCCGTTTCGGCGGTTTCGAGCGCGGTCGAGAGTTCCAGCCATGCCTCCTCGGCCTCGGCGAGGGCGGTCGCGGCGTCGGCGCGTTCGCGCGCGGTGCGCTGAGCGCGGGCGGGGTCGCGGCTGTAGAGGGTCTCGTCCGCGAGCAGGCCATCCAGCCCTGACAGACTGCGTTCAAGCTTGGCGATAAGCGATTCGGTTTCCTTGATCTTTTTGCGCAATGGCGCGGTCTCGGCCCGCTTTTCGGCGGCTTGCCGTCGCTCCTGCGCGCGCGAGCCAGCCGCCTCCTTGCGCTGCGAGGACGCGCCGCGGCCGACCACGAGACGCTGATACTCCTCGAGGTCGCCCTCGAACGCGCGCACCGTGCCGTCGGCCACCAGCCACAGCCGCTCGGCGCTGGCATCGAGCAGGGAGCGGTCGTGGCTGATCAGGATCACCGCGCCCGGATAGTCGTTCAGCGCCTCGATCAGCGCCTGCCGTGCGGCGATGTCGAGATGGTTGGTCGGCTCGTCGAGAATCAGCAGATGCGGCCCGTGAAAGGCGGCGAGCCCGAGCAGCAGGCGCGCCTTCTCGCCGCCCGAGAGCGCGGCGATCGTGGTGTCCGCTGTGCCGCCGGAAAAGCCGAGCTCGGCGGCGCGCGAGCGCACCTTGGCCTCGGGCGCGTCGGGCATCAGCCGGCGCACGTGATCGTAGACGCTCTGCTCGGCCACCAGTTCGTCGAGCTGGTGCTGGGCGAGATAGGCGATCTCCAGCCCGGCCGCGCGCACCATCGAGCCGCCCTGCGGCTCCAGCCGCCCGGCGATCAGCTTGGCGAAGGTGGACTTGCCGTTGCCGTTCGGGCCCAGCAGCGCGATCCGGTCGTCATGGTCGATGCGCAATGTCAGGTTGCGCAGCACCGGCCGGCCCGGCTGGTAGCCGACGCTCACATTGTCGAGCGCGAGGATGGGCGGGGAGGGAATGCGCGCGGGATGGCGGATCGAGATCGCCGCCGCGGCCTCGCCGACGGCTTCGGCGATCGGCGCCATGCGCGCCAGCGCCTTCAGCCGCGACTGCGCCTGGCGCGCCTTCGATGCCTTGGCGCGGAAGCGTTCCACGAACGATTCCATATGCTTGCGCCGCGCGTCCTGCTTGGTGCGCGCCTTCTGGTCGAGCACGAGCTTCTCCGCCCGCTGGCGCTCGAAGGAATCGTAGCCGCCGCGCCAGAGGGTGAGCTTGGCGCTCTCCAGATGGAGGATGGAGGAGACCGAGGCGTTCAGAAGCTCTCGGTCATGGCTGACGATCAGCACCGTGTGGGGATAGCGCGCGAGATAGTCCTGCAGCCAGAGCGTGCCCTCGAGGTCGAGATAGTTGGTCGGTTCGTCGAGCAGCAGCAGGTCCGGCTCGGCGAACAGGATAGCGGCGAGGGCAACGCGCATGCGCCAGCCGCCGGAAAAGTCGGAGCAGGGGCGCTGCTGCGCCGCCTCGTCGAAGCCGAGCCCGGCGAGGATCCGCGCCGCCCGCGCCGGGGCGGCATGCGCGCCGATATCGGCGAGCCGCAGCTCGATCTCCGCGATCCGCGCCGGATCGCTCGCCGTCGCCTGCTCGTCGATGAGCCGGGCGCGCTCGACATCGGCGGCGAGCACGATGTCGATCAGCCGCTCTGGCCCGGCCGGGGCCTCCTGCGCCACCTGGCCGATGCGGATGCCCTGGGGAATGCGGATGTTTCCGGTCTCCAGCGCCATCTCGCCGGTGATGGCGCGGAACAGCGTCGTCTTGCCGGCGCCGTTGCGGCCGACGAGGCCGACCCGCGCCCCGTCCGGTATGAAGGCCGAGGCGTGGTCGATCAGCAGGCGGCCGGCGATGCGCAGGGAGATGTCGTCGAAGGAGATCATGCCCGTCTTGTGCCGCGCGTGCGGCGGGCGGGCAAGGGCCTTCGGGCCGAACATTTCGTCCCACTCGGCGCGCATCAGATCGGCGCCACGCCGCCCTCCCGCCGGCGGGAGGGCTCAGTTCGCTTCAGCGTGGGCGAGGCCGGCCTCGCGCTGGAACATCAGCAAATCGAGCGAGGGCGTCGCGGCATTGCCGAGAAAGCCGCTGATGAGGCAGTGCGCCTGCCCGCGATGATGGGTCTGGTGGTTGAAGAGGTGGTCGAGCACGCCGGCGACCGGCTGGGCGAAGGGCTTCCCGCTCATATTGGCATAGTGCAGATCCGCCCTGAGCACGCAGTCGCTGAGCGTGTCGACGAAGGCGCCGATGCGCTCGTCCTCCACATGGCGCGCGGTGGCGAGTTCCGGCAGCGCGTCGAACAGAATGGCGTCGAGCCGGTCGGGCGCCTCGCCGCTGCCGGTGATGCGGCGCATCCATATGCGATCGGTCACCAGCAGGTGATTTAGCGTGCCGTGCACGGAGCCGAAAAAAGCGCCCCGCTCGGCGCGGTACTGCTCGTCGCTGAGGGCCGCCGCAGCGGCGTAGAGGCGCTTGTTGGCCCAGGCGTTGTAGCCGGCGAGCTGGCGATAGCGGCCGACGGCAAGATCGTTCATGGCGTTCACTCGCGGCAGGGGTGAGCGGCCATGATCGGCCGTTCCGCACCGATTCACCAATTCCCTGCGGTGATGGATGCCATCGCGTCGGCGTGATCGGTGCAGAGCCGTGCCGGATAATCGATGCGCGGGAAAGGGAAGGCCCCGGCCGGACACCAGCCGACCGGGGCCGCATGCGCGGGGTCAGGTCGGCGGCAGCGACCCCGCGTCAGGCGTCCGGGCTCGGCCCGGATGTCGTGAGCTTGCCGCCATGCGCCGGAACCCGTGCTGAACGCCGCGTTGCTATCTGTTCATGTGTCGGGAGCGGCCGGGGAGGGTCTGAAAAGAAAGAGCCCCGGCTCCTTGGGGGGAGGAGCCGGGGCGTATGGGCTCGCGTGGGGCTTGGGGGAGTGGGGATGCCGCGAGCCTATCCCTGAAAATCTCTTGTCAGTAGCAGACGGGGCGCTCGACCTGGACCATCCGGCCCGCATCGCTCATCCAGCGCGTCTGGATAACGCAGTCACCAGCAACCGGCTGGGCGGGAATTTCCACCGTGGCAACCTTCGGCTTCGGCGTGAAATAGCCTGTGGCCGAGGCGGCGCCGACGAACAGGGCCGTGAAACCCATGACGGCAGCGACGGCACTGATGGCAATCGTCTTCAGCATGTCGGTCCCTCCACCAGCCGGTGGAAGCCACCGGCCCTGCTATGACGTCACTGCGCCTTCCTCGTCAGCGGATACGCACGCAAGCCTGCCGCCGCCCCTTCCGGGTGGCCCAAGGGAAGTTTCCAATACGCTTCCACTCATCCGTGGCTGACCTGTGTGATCCGTTAACGTGGTCTTAACGTGTGTAGTGGGGATAAGGTTCCAAGACCCGTTCATGAAGTCGTGATAACGCTTATCGCGCGAATACGCAGTGGGGGACTTTCTCCATGCGCGGCGTGCCGGTGAATACGGCCCGCTCCTGCATGAAGCACGTCCGGTAGCCCTGCGGGACCTTGGCCTGCCCGTTGTCGGTGGCGTCGGCCACGGAGATGTAGGGAAGGGCGAGAAGGCCCGTGAGGGCCAGCGTCGCCGCGACCATGATCGGTGAGAGCTTCTTCACGTCGTGCCCCCCATTCTGCTGCACTGCGGACAAGAACGGCCGGCTCGCCGTTGCGTTCCACCATAGAGGGCGCGCGGGCGGCGTTTTCCGCATGCGCACGCCATGTCGGGCGCGGATGGCGCGCCGGTCGTTCCGGCAAGGAAGGGGCTGAGGCGGGGTCGAAGGGCGCCTGGAGGAGCGCTTCGGGAGGCACTTCTTCTTCGCAAGTGCGGCTCGAGTGCGGCTCGTCTTGTCGTCGCCCGGGGGCGCCGCTATAAGCCGCAGCGAAACCAGCAACCCAAATGGCTTCAAGGAACGAACGTCATGGCGCTCGAGCGCACCTTTTCGATCATCAAGCCGGACGCGACCCGGCGCAACCTGACTGGCGCCATCAACAGCTACATCGAGAAGGCTGGCCTGCGCATCGTCGCGCAGAAGCGCATACTTCTCACCCGCGCCCAGGCCGAGACCTTCTACGCGGTGCACAAGGAGCGCCCCTTCTTCGGCGAGCTCGTCGAATTCATGATCTCCGAGCCGATCGTGGTGCAGGTTCTCGAAGGCGAGAACGCCGTCGCCAAGTATCGTGAGGTGATGGGCGCGACCAACCCGGCCAACGCGGCGGAAGGCACCATCCGCAAGGACTTCGCCCTCTCGGTCGGCGAGAATTCGGCGCACGGCTCGGACAGCCTCGAGAACGCGGCGATCGAGATCGCCCAGTTCTTCGCGGGCAACGAGATCGTCGGCTGACGATCATAGTCTTTGCGGCAGGTTCCGCTGAGTTCGCGCCCCGCCGAGATACCGGCGGGGCGTTTTCATTTTGCGCGGCAGCGTAGATTTGTGCGTCTGCAGCATCATTGATTCAAGAAATTTTGCCCGGAAGGCTTGGCCGCCGCATAGATTATTATGTATGTTGGCCCCATGGGCGCTGCGGGGGTCCGGCCATTGGAGAAGTGGCCCGCAGCGGGGATGCCGATTATGGCGCGCCGAAGAGCGCCCGGGAGTGGACCCGCCGGAGTCACCTCCTCTTGCCTCACCTTGAAATGGCGCGCCAACGCCAAAGGACCACGTTCGATCTCCCTTTTCGGGAGCGGACGGCAAGGTGAGGGAACACCATCATGAGCTACCTTGAGCCGCTCTTCTGGCTTGCACTCCTGAAGATCATCTGGATCAACGTCCTGCTTTCCGGCGACAACGCGGTCGTCATCGCCATGGCCTGCCGCTCGCTGCCCGACAAGATGCGGCGCACCGGCATGATCCTCGGCGCCGGCGTCGCGGTCGGCATGCGTATCGTCTTCACGGCCATCATCGCGGTGCTGCTGGGGCTGCCGTGGCTGCGCATCGTCGGCTCGCTGGCGCTGCTCTACATCGCCGTGGACCTGGTGCTGCCGGAATCCGAGGGCGAGGAGGGCGGCGTTACCGCTCATGACAGCCTGTGGCGTGCCGTCGGCACCATTGCCATCGCCGACCTGGTGATGAGCCTCGACAACGTCGTCGCCATCGCGGCCGTGGCGGACGGCAACTGGACGCTGATCATCATCGGCCTCGTGATCTCCATCCCGATGATCATTGCCGGCGCGGCGCTCATCATGGGTCTGCTCAGCCGCTTCCCGGTGCTGGTTTGGGCCGGCGCGGCGCTGCTCGGCTGGGTGGCCGGCGAGATGTTCGTTTCGGACATCAAGATCCTCGAATATTTCGGCGAGGCTACGGTCCATCATTTCGAGTATGTCGCCGCCGGCCTCGGCGCGGTGCTTGTCGTCGCCGCCGGCTGGATCATCTCGCGGTTCCGCCAGTCCGCCCACGCGGCGGACCCGCACGCCTGACGAGCCGGCCCGCGATTTCCCTCGCCGGGGCGCCCGCGACCTGAAAAGGCCGCGGGCGCCGTCCGTTTCAGGGGTCGAAACTGGCACGAATAATAAAGTATGCCAGTTCGGCGCCGGAAGGGGCGGCAGGGTTTCGCGGGGGAGGTTACGCTCGATCTACCGACCAGAGAGGAACCGATGGATTTCACCAGCCCTGTGTTCTGGGTCTCGCTTCTGCAGATCATCTGGATCGATCTGCTGCTCTCCGGCGACAATGCGGTCGTCATCGCGCTCGCCTGCCGGTCGCTTCCGGACCGGCAGCGCAAATGGGGCATCCTGCTCGGTGCCGGGGCCGCGGTGGGCCTGCGCATCGTCTTCGCCCTCGCCGTGTCGTTCCTGCTCGGCGTGCCGTTCCTCAAGGTGGTCGGCGCGGCGCTACTGTTCTGGATCGCCATCAAGCTGGTGCTGGACGAGGATGGCGGCGAGCATCACGTCGAGAGTTCGGACAGCCTGTGGAAGGCCGTGCGCACCATCGCCATCGCCGATGCGGTGATGAGCCTCGATAACGTCGTCGCCATCGCGGCGGCGGCGCGCGGCCATGCCGAGCTGTTCATCTTCGGCCTGCTGCTGACCATCCCGCTCATCGTCTTCGGCTCGCAGCTCATCCTGAAGCTGATCTCGCGCTTCCCGATCCTGATCTGGTTCGGCGCCGCGCTGCTCGGCTGGATCGCGGGCGAGATGCTGGTCGGCGACAAGGTGGTGCTGGAGTTCATGCAGGGCTATTCGGCGGGTCTCGTCGACGTCGTCATGGACCCGGAGGACCCGGTGGGCCTGAGGGCGGCGGCCGTGCCGCACTATCTGGCCGGCGCCGTGGGCATCGCCTTCGTGCTCGGCCTCGGTTGGCTGCTGAAGAACCGCCGCTCGGCGGCCGCCGCCGGCTCGCACTGAGCGCGCACCATCACCGGCGGTCCCCGCCGGTGATGTTCAATCGGAAGGCGCTCCGCTATCCTGCGCGGCGGAGCGCCTTTCATGAACCAGCACATCGACCCGAAGCATCCGGCGGTCGCCGCCCGCACCGGCTATTCCGCGTGCCCGCACGACTGCCCCTCGACCTGCGCGCTGGAGATCGACATCTCCGGCGGGCGCATCGGCCGGGTGCGCGGCTCGCGCGCCAACAGCTACACGGCGGGCGTCATCTGCGCCAAGGTCGCGCGATATGCCGAGCGGGCCAACCACCCCGACCGCCTGACCCAGCCGCTGCGCCGCACCGGCCCCAAGGGCTCGGGCAGCTTCGCGCCGATATCGTGGGACGAGGCGCTGGACGAGATCGCCGGGCGCTTCCGCGACGCCGAGGAGCGCTACGGGCCGGAGACGGTCTGGCCCTATTTCTACGCCGGCACCATGGGGCTGGTGATGCGCGACGGCATCAACCGGCTGACCCATGCGAAGGGCTATTCGCGCTTCTTCTCCAGCATCTGCGTCAATCCGGCCTGGAGCGGCTTCCTCGCCGGCCCCGGGCGCCTTGCCGGCCCCGACCCGCGCGAAATGGCGAAGTCGGACCTCGTGGTGATCTGGGGCACCAACCCGGTGTCGACGCAGGTCAATGTGATGACCCACGCCGTGCGCGCCCGCAAGGAGCGCGGGGCGAAGATCGTCGTGGTCGACGTCTACCGCTCGCCGACCATGGAGCAGGCCGACGTGCCGGTTCTTATCCGCCCCGGCACGGACGGCGCCCTGGCCTGCGCGATCATGCACGTCCTGTTCCGGGACGGCTTTGCCGATCGCGCCTATCTCGCTGAATTCGCTGACGATTCGGCCGGTCTTGAATCGCATCTTCAAGACCGCGGCCCGCAATGGGCACAAGCCATCACCGGCATGCCGGCGGACGAGATCGAGAAACTCGCGCAACTCATTGGCCGGACTCCGAAAACCTTCATCCGCGCCGGCTACGGCTTCACCCGTTCGCGCAATGGGGCGGTGAACATGCACGCGGTCACCTGCATCGCCACGGTGGCGGGTAGCTGGCGACACGAGGGCGGCGGCGCCTTCCACACCAACGGCGCCATCTTCGGCTGGAACAAGCGGATGATCGAGGGGCTCGACCTTCTCACCGGCCCGGCCGGGGCGGCGCGCCAGCTCGACCAGTCGCGCATCGGCGAGATCCTCGACGGCGAGGAGGAGGCGCTGGCCGGCGGGCCGCCCGTCACCGCCATGCTGATCCAGAACACCAACCCGGTCTCGATCGCGCCGGACCAGGAGCGCGTGCGGCGCGGCTTCGCGCGCGAGGACCTGTTCGTCGCGGTCCATGAGCAGTTCATGACCGAGACCGCGCAGATGGCCGACATCGTGCTGCCGGCGACCATGTTCACCGAGCATGACGACCTCTATCAGGGCGGGGGCAACCAGTATGTGCTGCTCGGGCCGAAGCTTGTCGACCCGCCGGGCGAGTGCCGCTCCAACCACGAGGTGATCACCGCGCTGGCGGACCGGCTCGGGGCGGAGCACCCCGGCTTTGCCATGAGCCCGCGCGAGCTGGTCGACTGGACCCTGCGCAATTCCGGACGCGGCACGCTCGAGGAGCTGGAGGAGCGGCGCTTCATCGACGTGCAGCCCGACTTCGAGACCGCGCATTACCTGAAGGGCTTCGCCTGGCCGGACGGCCGCTTCCGGCTGCGCCCGCGATGGAACAAGGTGCCGTTCAAGACGCCGGCGAAGTTCGGCCCGCATCAGGCGATGCCGGAATGGCCGGACCATTGGGACGTGATCGAGGAGGCGAACGAGGAGTACCCGTTCCGTCTCGTCACCGCGCCGGCGCGCTCCTTCCTCAATTCCAGCTTCACCGAGACGCCGG
Organism: Ancylobacter mangrovi; assembly: GCF_024752335.1. Lineage (NCBI taxonomy): Bacteria > Pseudomonadati > Pseudomonadota > Alphaproteobacteria > Hyphomicrobiales > Xanthobacteraceae > Ancylobacter > Ancylobacter mangrovi. Next base: position 1,035,773 of record NZ_JANTHY010000001.1, read on the forward strand.
GCTCGCAGGCGCGCGAGAAGCGGCCCGAGCTGATGATCCATCCCGAGGACGCGGCCGCGCTCGGCCTCGCCGAGGGCGATCTCGTCGAGCTGGCGAGCGCGCGCGGTGCGACGCTGCTGCATGCGCGCCTGTTCGACGGCCTGCGGCGCGGCGTGGTGGTGGCGGAATCGATCTGGCCGAACCGCGCCCATGAGGGCGGCAAGGGCATCAACAGCCTCACCGGCTCGGACCCGGTGGCGCCCTTCGGCGGCGCGGCGCTGCACGACAACCGGGTGCGGATCGCCCGCGCCTGAAGCCGCCCGCCTCAGCCCAGCGGGGGCACCACCAGCGGCGGCGGGGCGATCTCGAACCCGTCGATCACCACCCGTCCGTTCTCCAGTCGGGCACGGCCCTCGCACACCATGCGCAGCGCCTGCGGATAGACGAGGTGTTCCTGCTCCAGCACCCGCGCGCCGAGCGAGCCGGGCGTGTCGTGCTCCAGCACCGGCACCGCGGCCTGGATGAGAATCGGGCCGACATCCATCTCCGGGGTGACGAAATGCACGGTGCAGCCGTGGATCTTCACGCCCTCGGCCAGCGCCCGTTCATGGGTGTTCAGCCCCTTGAAGCTCGGCAGCAGGGCGGGGTGGATGTTGATCATCCGCCCGGTCCACTTCATCACGAAGGCCCGGGTCAGCAGCCGCATGAAGCCGGCGAGGCAGACCACGTCGATCTGCTCCTCGGTCAGCGCCTCGTCGAGCGCGGCGTCGAAGCTCGAGCGGTCCTCATAGGCCTTGTGGTCGACGATGCGGGTCGGGATGTTCGCGGCCTGCGCCCGGACCACGCCGTGGGCGTCCGGCCGGTTGGAGATGACGCAACCGATCTCGGCCGGAAAGTCCGGCGCGGCGGCGGCCTCGATCAGCGACATCATGTTGGAGCCGCGCCCGGAGATGAGGACGCCGACGCGGGGCTTGCTCACGGTCGGCTCTCCGTCACAGCGGCGAATTGAGGTCGAGCATGCCGTCATAGACGGTGTGGGCGGCGCCCTCGCCGGGCTCGATGCAGCCCAGATGCACCACCTCTTCGCCGCCGTCGGCAAACGCGTCGGCGACGGTCTCGGTGTCTTCCGGGGCGCAGACCACCACCATGCCGATCCCGCAATTGAAGGCCCGCAGCATCTCCTCGCCCGCGACGTCGCCCATCTGGGCGAGCCAGCGGAACACCGGCGGCACCGGCAGCACGGCGAGATCGATGCGCCCGATCGTGTGCTTGGGCAGCACGCGGGGCAGGTTCTCGGTGAGCCCGCCGCCGGTGATGTGGGCGAGCGCCTTCACCTTGCCGGTCGCGCGGATGGCCGAGAGCGCGGATTTCACATAGAGCCGGGTCGGGGTAAGCAGCGCCTCGCCCAGCGTCTTGCCGTGCGCGAAGGGTGCGGGCTCGTCCCAGCCGAGGCCGGAGCGCTCGACGATGCGGCGCACCAGCGAATAGCCGTTCGAGTGGACGCCGGAGGAGGCGAGGCCAAGCAGCACGTCGCCGGGGCGTACATTGGGCGAGGGCAGCAGCGCCCCACGCTCGACCGCGCCGACGGAGAAGCCGGCGAGGTCGTAGTCGCCCTCGGCATACATGCCGGGCATCTCCGCCGTCTCGCCGCCGATCAGCGCGCAGCCCGCTTCCGCGCAGGCACGGGCGATGCCGGCGACGATCGCCGCACCGACCTCCGGCGCCAGCTTGCCGGTGGCGAAATAGTCGAGGAAGAACAGTGGCTCGGCGCCCTGCACGATCAGGTCGTTGACGCACATGGCGACGAGGTCGACGCCGATCGTGTCGTGGCGGCCGGTTTCGATGGCGATCTTCAGCTTGGTGCCCACGCCGTCCGTGGTGGCGACGATGAGCGGATCCTTGAAGCCCGCGGCCTTCGGATCGAACACCCCGCCGAAACCGCCGATCTCGGCGTCGGCGCCGGGGCGGCGGGTGGCGCGCACCAGCGGCTTGATGAGGTCGACAAGCCGGTTGCCGGCGTCGATGTCGACGCCCGCGTCGCGATAGCTCAGGCCCTTTTCCGTGTCGCTCATCTCTTCCCCCGGGAACGGTGGCGGATTAGCCGCTTATCGCCGCTCCGGCAAGCGCGGGCTGTGCGCGGGGCGGGCGAGCGTCACGCCGCGCGCCGGCCCGCCCGCTCGATGCCGAGCGCGGCGAGACCCGCCATCAGTCCCCAGAATGCCGAGCCGACGCCGAGCAGCGACACGCCCGAGGCGGTGACCGCTAGCGTCAGCACGGCGGGAAAGCGCATCGCCATGTCGCCCATCGCGGTGCCGAGCGCCCCGACCAGCGGGGCGAGCAGGGCGAGGCCGGCGAAGGTGGCGACCAGCCCCGGCGGCAGCGCGGCGATCAGCGCCACCAGCGAGGCACCGCCCGCCGCCAGCACGAGATAGCTCAGCGCGTAGAACAGGCTCGCCGGCCAGCGCTTCGCCGGATCGGGATGGGTGTCCGGTCCGGTACAGATCGAGGCGGTGATGGCGGCGAGATTCGAGGTGAGCGAGCCAAACGGCGCGGTGACGAGCGAGGCGAGGCCGGTGACGGCGAGGATCGACTGCGTTGGCGGCGTGTAGCCGGCCGCCTGCAGAACCGCGAAGCCGGGCAGGTTCTGCGAGGCCATGGTGACGATGAAGAGCGGCACCGCCACGCCGACCAGCGCCTCGATGTCGAAGCGGGGGACGATCAGCTCGACCACCGGCGCCTGAAGCGGGCCGGGCAGGGGCCCGACGCGCCCCAGCATGAAGGCGAGCGCGATACCGATGACGAGCACGGAAAGCACTGCGCCGAACGGGTTGATGCGCCGCGCCACCAGGAAGATCGCGATCAGCGGCAGCACCAGCAGCGGGTCCGCCTGCGCGGCGGGAAACACCGAGGTGCAGAAGCGGAACAGCACGCCCGCCAGCATGGCGGCGGCGATGGCGACCGGCAGGCGCTGCACCAGCGCGCCGAGCGGTTTCACCGCCGCCGTGACGAGGATCAGCGCGCCGGCGACGAGGAAGGCCCCGACCGCCGTGCCGGCGGTGAGCCCGTGCGAGCCGGCCACCAGCGCGGCGCCGGGCGTCGACCAGGCGGCGAGGATCGGCATGCGGTGGCGCCAGCCGAGCCAGGCGCTGGTCGCGGCCATGGACAGGCACAGCCCGATCACGCCGGAAGCGGTCTGCGCCGGCGTGGCGCCGACCGCCTGCGCCGCCGCGACGATGAGGGCGAGCGTGCCGCCGAACCCGACCAGGGCAGCGACGACGGCGGAGGTGATGACGGAGGTGCGCATGATCGGGCCGGCGGGGCGGACGTAGGGGAGGTGGGCGGCGGGGCAAGGGGAAGGGGCGGGGTGTCGGCGGTCAAGCCGACCTCGCCTTGTGCCATGCCGCCGCGGTGGCGTCCAACGGCGGCGCCCGGCGCATGGTTGCGGGGAAAATCCGTGGGGATAGCGAAGATAGGATGCAATGTTGCATACGCGAACATCGCCGCGACGCGTTTTTTCTGTATCTATTGGTCAGGACGTTACGTTTCGACCGCAACGCGAGAGGAAAAGGCGGCGCATGGCCTGGCACAAGCAGGTGACCTTCTGGCTGACCGTGCTGGCGGTGGTGATCGCCACCGCATGGCTGCTCAGCAGCGTGCTGCTGCCGTTCGTCGCCGGTCTCGCCCTGGCCTATTTCCTCAATCCGGTGACGACCCGGCTGGAGGGGTGGGGCGTGAACCGGCTGGTCGCCTCGCTGGCCGCGATCGGGCTGACGCTGCTGGTCGCAATCATGCTGATGCTGCTGGTGCTGCCGATCTTCGGCTCCCAGCTCGCCGCCTTCATCGAGCGGCTGCCCGACTACATCGTGCGGCTGCAGAACATGCTCGCGGGCGAGGGTGGCACGTGGCTGCGCGACTTCGTCGGCGATCGCCTGCCGAGCATCCAGCAGGGGCTGAACGAGCTGGTGTCGCAGGGCGCCACCTACATGCTGACGCTGATCCAGGGGCTGTGGACCGGCGGGCAGGCGCTGATCTCGGTGTTCTCGCTGCTGGTCATCACGCCGGTGGTCGCCTTCTACATCCTCAACGACTGGAACCACATGGTGGACAAGGTCGATTCCTGGCTGCCGCTGCACAATCGCGACGTGATCCGCAGCCTCGCCCGGCAGATGGACAAGGCCATCGCCGGCTTCGTGCGCGGCCAGTCCATGGTGTGCCTGATCCTCGGCAGCTTCTACGCCATCAGCCTCACCATGACCGGGCTCAACTTCGGCTTCGTCATCGGCTTCGTGTCGGGGATCATCACCTTCATCCCCTACGTCGGCTCGCTGACCGGGCTGGTGCTGGCCGGCGGCGTCGCCATCGTCCAGTTCTTCCCGGACTACACGATGATCGCCATCGTCATCGGCATCTTCATCTTCGGCCAGTTCATCGAGGGCTACATCCTGTCGCCGAAGCTCGTGGGCAACAGCGTCGGCCTGCACCCGGTGTGGCTGATGTTCGCGCTGCTCGCCTTCGGCTACCTGCTCGGCTTCCTCGGCCTGCTGCTCGCGGTGCCGCTGGCGGCGGCGGCCGGGGTGATCGTGCGCTTCGCCATCTCGCGCTATCTGGAGAGCCCGCTCTACACCGGCGAAGAGGAGCGTCCGCCCGAGGCGGGCACCCGTACGCTCGCCGCGCCGCAGCCGCGGCGGATCCAGGCGCCCTGATCATGCCGCAACAGCAGATTCCCTTCGACCTGCCCCATGTCGAAAGCCGGGCGCGGGACGATTTCCTGCCCGGTCCCGCCAATGAGGCGGCGCTGGCGCTCGTCGATGCCTGGCCGGACTGGCCGGCGCTCTCGGTGGCGCTGGTGGGCCCGCCCGGTTCGGGCAAGTCGCACCTCGCCGCCCTGTTCGCCGAGCGCAGCGGCGCGGCGACCGTGCGCACCGCCGATCTCGGCGCCGCCGACCTGCCGAGGCTGGTTTCGTCGGGCGCGGTGGTGCTGGAGAATCTTGGCGACGGGCCGGTGCCCGAGGCGGCGCTGTTCCACCTCTTCAACCTCGTCACCGAGCACCGTGCCAGCATGCTGGTGACCGCGCCGCGTGTGCCGGCGATGCTGGCGGACACGGTTGCGACGCGCGATCTCGCCTCGCGCCTTCGCGCCATGCCGGCGGTGACGCTCGGCGTGCCGGACGACGCGCTGCTGGCGGCGGTGGCCCTCAAGCTGTTCGCCGACCGCCAGATCACGCCGGACGAGGGGCTGCTCGCCTACCTGCTGACCCGCGTCGATCGCTCCATTGGCGCGCTGCGCGACGTGGTCGCCCAGCTCGACCGCGAAGCCCTGGCGCGCAAGCGCCCCCTCACGCGCGCGCTCGCTTCAGAGTTGCTCCGCGCACGTTCCCAGGCGCAGGATAGTGATGACGACACGCTATCCGATCGCGCCGAAACGACTTGACGATAGGTTAGTCTGTCCATGTCATCCCGCCGTCACGAAGCCCGGCGACCTTCCGGCCGGAAAAGGCGTGTGAGCCGCAAGAAGGATGGAGTGGAGACCGTGGCGAATACCGAATCGCAGCCGGTGACCGAGGTCCTGATCGACCGGGTCGAGGAAGTCCCGGCATCGACCGGGCTGACCGACGACCTCATGGCGTCCCCGGAGCGCTTCATCAACCGCGAGCTCTCCTGGCTGCAGTTCAATCGCCGCGTGCTGGAGGAGGCGGCCAACAGCGCCCATCCGCTGCTGGAGCAGCTCCGCTTCCTCTCCATCTCCGCCAACAATCTCGACGAGTTCTTCATGGTCCGCGTCGCCGGCCTGAAGGAGCAGGTGCGCGGCGGCTATGGCGGGCGCAGCCCGGACGGGCTCACCCCGGCCGAGCAGCTTCCCCTCATCGGCGCGGCGGTGGCCGAGCTCGCCGAGGACCAGCAGGCGCGCTGGCGCGAGCTGCGCGGCCAGCTGATCGCCAACGCCATCGTGCTGGTCGACGGACCCGACGTGACCAAGGCCGACCGGGCCGTGCTCGATGAGTTCTTCCTGTCCTACGTCTTCCCGGTGCTGACGCCGCTCGCCATCGACCCGGCGCACCCGTTCCCGTTCATCCCCAATCTCGGCTTCTCGCTGGCGCTTCAGCTCTCGCGCATCCATGACGGACGGGCGATGAACGCGCTGATCCGCGTGCCGGCCAAGGTCGATCGCTTCATCCGCCTGCCCGACAGCGAGGACGGCGCGCAGCGCTTCATCACGCTGGAGCAGATGATCGGCCTGTTCATCGGCCGCCTGTTCCCCGGCTACCAGGTGAAGGGGCAGGGCGGCTTCCGCGTCATCCGCGACAGCGACCTCGAAGTCGAGGAAGAGGCCGAGGACCTGATGCGCCAGTTCGAGACGGCGCTGAAGCGCCGGCGCCTCGGGCAGGTGATCCGCCTCGAGATCGACGGCTCGATGCCGGAGGAACTGCGCAACTTCGTGGCGCGTGAGCTCGGGGTCAGCGACGACGAGATCTTCCTTGTCGACGGCGTGCTGGCGCTGAACGAGTTCAGCCAGCTGGTCGGCGTCGACCGGCCGGACCTCAAGTTCAAGCCCTACAATCCGCGCTTTCCCGAGCGCATCCGCGACCACGCGGGCGACTGCTTCGCCGCGATCCGCGAGAAGGACCTCGTGGTCCATCACCCCTATGAATCGTTCGACGTGGTGGTGCAGTTCCTGCGCCAGGCGGCGCGCGACCCCAACGTCGTGGCCATCAAGCAGACGCTCTACCGCACCTCCTCCGACAGCCCGATCGTCAAGGCGCTGGCCGAGGCGGCCGAGGCCGGCAAGTCGGTCACCGCGCTGGTGGAGCTGAAGGCCCGCTTCGACGAGGAGGCGAACATCCGCTGGGCGCGCGACCTCGAGCGCGCGGGCGTGCAGGTGGTGTTCGGCTTCCTGGAGCTGAAGACCCACGCCAAGCTCTCGCTGGTGGTGCGCCGCGAGGGCGGCCAGCTCGCCAGCTACTGCCATGTCGGCACCGGCAACTATCACCCGATCACGGCCCGCATCTACACGGACCTGTCGTTCTTCACCGCCGACCCGGTGATCTGCCACGACGTCGCGCGCATCTTCAACTACATCACCGGCTATGCCGAGCCGGCCGAGCTCGAGGCGATGGCGATCGCCCCGCTGACGCTAAAGAAGCGCATCCTCGACCACATCGACCGCGAGATCGAGTTCGCCCAGGCCGGCAAGCCGGCCGCGATCTGGCTCAAGATGAACGCGCTGGTCGACCCGACCGTCATCGACGCGCTCTACCGCGCCAGCCAGAACGGCGTCTCGGTCGACATCGTGGTGCGCGGCATCTGCTGCCTGCGCCCCGGCGTGCCAGGCCTGTCCGACAATATCCGGGCGAAATCGATCGTCGGGCGCTTCCTCGAGCACCCGCGCATCTACGCCTTCGCCAACGGCCACGGCCTGCCGCATCCCGACGCGGCGCTCTACATCTCCTCGGCCGACTTGATGCCGCGCAACCTCGATCGCCGGGTCGAATCGCTGTGCCCGATCCTCAACCCGACGGTCCACATGCAGATCCTCGACCAGATCATGGTAGCCAACCTGCAGGACAACGAACAGAGCTGGCGCGTGTTGCCCGATGGCAGTTCGCAACGCATAGTGCCGGCCGAGGGCGAGGAAAGCTTCAACGCCCAGCAGTACTTCATGACCAATCCGAGTCTGTCCGGACGTGGCAAGTCGCTCAAAGAATCGTCTCCGCGCAAGCTTGTCCGCCGTCGCGATCGCGCGTGACCATATGAGTGACGTTCACGGGGAGGGCGTGCCCTCGACGTGCCTGGTCACGGGCGAGCCGGTGGCGGTCATCGACATCGGCTCCAACTCAGTGCGCCTCGTCGTCTATGAGCGGCTGACGCGTTCGCCGACGCCGATCTTCAACGAGAAGGCCTCCTGCGGCCTCGGCCGCGAAGTGGCGACGACCGGCCGGCTGAACGCCGACGCGGTGGAGAAGGCGCTCACCACGCTGCGGCGCTTCCGCGTGCTGTGCGACCGCATGGGGGTGGGCAAGCTCTACGTGCTCGCCACCGCCGCGGCGCGCGACGCCAGCAACGGGCCGGAATTCGTCAAGGCGTGCGCCGACATCTGCCGCACCGATGTCGAGCTGCTCTCGGGCAAGCGGGAGGCACAGCTTTCCGCGCTGGGCGTGCTGTCGGGCGTGCACCGCGCCAATGGGGTCGTCGGCGACCTCGGCGGCGGCTCGCTTGAGCTCGCCGACGTGCACGGCCACCGCATTGGCTCGGGCGTCACCTTCCCGCTCGGCGGCCTCGCCTTGCAGGACACATCGGGCCGCTCGCTGAAGAAGGCGGAGAAGATCGTCAAGGAGACGCTGGCCAAGGAGCCGCATCTCCAGCACCTGAAGGGGCGGACCTTCTACGCCGTCGGCGGCACCTGGCGCGCGCTGGCGCGGCTGCACATGTTCCAGCGCGGCTACCCGCTGCATGTGATGCACGGCTACGTCATCCCCGCCAAGGAGGCGCTGGAATTCGTGAGGCTGCTGCGCCGCGTGCCGGTCGACACGCTCTCGCGCATCGAGACGGTGTCGGACACGCGCCGCCCGCTGCTCGCCTATGGCGCGGTGGTGCTGGAGACCATCATCCGCATCGGCAAGCCGTCCTCCATCTACCTGTCCGCCCAGGGCGTGCGCGAGGGGCTGCTCTACGAGCTGCTCGACGACGAGCACCGCCAGGCCGACCCGCTGATCACCGCCTCGGCGGAGCTGAACGAGATCCGCTCGCGCTCGCCCGCCCATGGCTGGGAGCTGATCGAGTGGACCGACCGCTTCATGGCCTCCTCCGGCATCGACGAGACGGTCGAGGAGATGCACCTGCGCCATGCCGCCTGCCTGCTCGCGGACATAAGCTGGCGCGCGCATCCCGACTATCGCGGCGAGCAGAGCCTCAACCTCATCGCCCACGCCGCCTTCATCGGCGTCGACCATCCCGGCCGGGCGTTCCTCGCGCTGGCGATCTACTACCGGCACATGGGGCTGGTGGACGAGGATTTGTCGCCGCGCATCCGCGAGCTGGTCTCCGCCCGCCTGCTCGACCGGGCCCGCATCCTCGGCGCGGCGATGCGGGTCGGCTACATCCTCTCGGCGGCGATGCCGGGCACGCTGCCGCTGGCCCCGCTCACCGTCGACAAGGGCCGGTTGCTGCTCCAGCTCAAGGGCGACCTCGCCCCGCTCGGCAGCGAGCGCATCGCCAACCGGCTGAAGACCCTCTCGCGGCTGATCGGCCGCGAGTCGGTGGTGGTGACGGACTAGGGACGGCGGCCCGACCTCGCCGCCGTCAGCGTCGCCGCGGTCGGCCTCGCCGCCGTCAGGGCAGATGCAGCAGCACCGGCAGCGTGCCGTCGAGCTGCAGCGCGCCGATCAGCTCGAACATCGGCATGGCGAGGATGAAGGGTAGGGCGTCGATCAGCGTGCGGGCGACGCGCCCGGGATGGATCTCCAGCGTGCCCTCGTCGTGCCACAGGCGCGGATCGGGCAGGAAGCGCGGCACGCGCTCGCAATAGGCGGCATAGGGCGCGCCGAAGGCGGCGAGCAGCGCGGCCTCCTCCTTCCGTACCACGCCGCGGAAGACGAGGAAGGTAACGGCGAAGAAGGCGGTGGCCAGCACCACGCTGCCGCTGCACGCGCCCATGCCGAACGCGCCGATGAACGAGAAGAAATAGAGCGGGTTGCGCACCATCGAGAACGGGCCGCGCACCACAAGGTTCTTCATCTTGCGCCCGCCGATATAGAGCGAGCACCAGCAGCGGCCGACCACGGCGACCAGCACCAGCGCGAAGCCGACATCCTCCACGACTTCCTGCACCGGGCCCTGCCAGTCCCACACCGAGCGGATGAAGGGGAAGACGGCGAGGGCGGGCAGCGCGATCAGGAACAGCGTCCGCCGCCGCGCGTGCTGCACGCGGCCGAGATCCGGCGCGGGCGCCCCGGCGGGAAGATCGAGCGCATGAATATCGGATGCACGGGAATCGAGCGCGCGGGAATCGAGCGCGCGGGAATCGATCGCGCCGGAATCGATCGCGTAGGACATGGGTACCCCTGACCATCGTGGAAGACGGTCAGCAGGGAGCCGCACGATTCGGGCGTCCGTTGGGGCATTCCGTGGCGGAACCCGGTACCGGGTCCCGGCGCGGCGTTTCAGTCGTCCGTGCGGTCGAGTGCGATCACCCGGCCCCTCTGCATGGCGAGCGCCAGACGGCCGGCCTTGAGGGCGAGGGCGCGGTCGCCGAACAGCTCGCGCCGCCAGCCGCGCAGCGCGGCGACGTCTGGATCCTCGTCGGCGGCGATGCGCTCGAGGTCGTCCACCGTCGCGATGACCTTGGCGGCGACGCCGTGCTGCTCCGAGGTCATGCGCAGCAGTACCTTCAGGAGCTCGACCGTGGCCGAGGCGCCGTTGGACAGCGGGCGGTCGCGCTCGATGCGCGGCAGGGTCTTCGGGTCACGCGCCAACCCCGCCTTGACTGCCTCGACGATCTGCTCGCCCGAGCGCGACCGCTCGAACCCCTTCGGCACCGAGCGGAGCTGGGCGAGGCGCTCGACCGAGGCGGGATGCTGGGTGGCGATCTCGCCGATTACCTCGTCCTTGAGGATGCGCGAGCGCGGAATATCGCGTGACTGCGCCTCGCGCTCGCGCCAGGCGGCGACCTCCATCAGCACGGCGAGGTCCTTGGGCTTGCGCGCGCGGGTGCGCAGCCGCTCCCAGGCGCGCGCCGGCTCCTGCCGGTAGGTGTCGGGCGAGGTGAGCACCGCCATCTCCTCGCCGACCCAGTCGGCCCGCCCGCGCTTGAGCAGGTCCGCGTCGAGCTTGAGGAAGACCTCGCGCAGATGCGTGACGTCCGCCTCCGCATAGGCGATCTGCGCAGCGGAGAGCGGGCGGCGCGACCAGTCGGTGAAGCGCAGCGACTTGTCGAGCACGCGCCCGGTCAGGCGCTGCACGAGCTGGTCGTAGGAGATGGAGTCGCCATGGCCGAGCACCATGGCCGCCACCTGGGTGTCGAACACCGGGTGCGGGATGATGCCGGCGAGGTGCCAGATGATCTCGATGTCCTGCCGTCCGGCGTGGAACACTTTCAGCACCGCCTCGTTGCCCATCAGAGCGAAGAACGGGGCGAGGTCGATGCCGTCCGCCAAGGCGTCGATCACCACCGCCTCATCGGGGCTGGCGAGCTGGATCACGCACAGCTTCGGCCAGAACGTCGATTCACGCAGGAATTCGGTGTCGACGGTGATGAAACGGTGGGCTGCGAGGCGTGCGCAGGCGGCTTCAAGAGAGTCTGTGGTCGTAATCATGTCCATGTCGGCACCTCTCATAGCGGAGTCGCGCGCGCGAGACGACACGTAATCGTGCGATTTGGTGCAGCTGCGTTAACCATGTGACATTAGTGTTCGACTACAGTCGTCAGTGCCGGGTATCGCCGGCCGATCGAGGGAATGACCATGAAGAAGACACTGCTCGCTCTTGCCGCCGTCACGCTGGTGAGCGCGGTTACCCCCGCCGCTGCAGCCGATCGCGTGAAGGTCGGCGTGCTGGTGTGCAATGCCGGCTCCAGCATCGGCATGCTCATCGAATCCAAGCAGGAGCTTAAGTGCACCTTCACGCCTTCCGACAACACGCCGGTGCAGCACTATGCCGGCACCATCAAGAACATCGGCCTTGATCTCGGCGTCACCGGCGGCGGCGTCATGACCTGGGGCGTGGCGGCGGTCGACAAGGGCGTCGAGGTGGGCGCGCTCGCGGGGACCTATCGCGGCGTGTCGGGCGATGTGGCGCTCGGCGTCGGCGTCGGCGCCAACGTGCTGATCGGGGGCAAGAATTCCTTCGCGCTGAACCCGGTTTCGGTCGAGGGCAATGTCGGCGCCTCGCTGGCGCTGGGCGTCGCCGGCCTGACGCTGCGCTATACGCCCTGAGGCCTTCCTACGACAGGCGCGGGGCCGCTGCGTCCCGCGCCGCGCTTGACAAAGCCGAGCCCTGCATGCACCCCTCCGCGCGCCCCGCGAGAGGGGTGTTTTCGTTCGTCCGCGACCGGACGGGCGAGACGACGTGCTACGACCCGTGCCGCCAATAGCTGCGGCGCCAAGACCTGGGATGACAAGATGCACCGCTATCGCACGCACACCTGCGGAGCCCTTCGCGCGAGCGATGTCGGCGAGACCGCCCGGCTTTCGGGATGGTGCCACCGCATCCGCGATCATGGCGGCGTCCTGTTCATCGACCTGCGCGACCATTACGGCCTGACCCAAGTCGTCGTCGACCCCGACAGCCCGGCCTTCAAGCTGGCCGAGACCGCGCGCTCGGAATGGGTGATCCGCGTCGACGGGCGGGTGCGCTCGCGCCCCGCCGGCACTGAGAACCCGGAGCTGCCGACCGGCCAGGTCGAGGTGTACTGCACCGAGATGGAAGTGCTCGGCCCCGCCGCAGAGCTGCCGCTGCCGGTGTTCGGCGATGTCGAGTACCCGGAGGAGACGCGGCTGCGCTACCGCTTCCTCGACCTGCGCCGCGAGAAGCTGCATCGGAACATCATGACGCGCGGCGCCATCATCGACGCCATGCGCGCGAAGATGAAGGCGCAGGGCTTCTTCGAGTTCCAGACCCCGATCCTCACCGCCTCCTCGCCGGAGGGCGCGCGCGACTTCCTGGTGCCGAGCCGCCTGCATCCGGGCAAGTTCTACGCCCTGCCGCAGGCGCCGCAGCAGTACAAGCAGCTCATCATGATGAGCGGCTTCGACCGCTACTTCCAGATCGCCCCCTGCTTCCGCGACGAGGACCCGCGCGCCGACCGCCTGCCGGGCGAGTTCTACCAGCTCGACCTCGAGATGAGCTTCGTCGAGCAGGAGGACGTGTTCGCCGCGGTCGAGCCGGTGATCACCGGCGTGTTCGAGCAGTTCGCCGACGGCAAGCCGGTGACGAAGAACTGGCCGCGCATCCCCTATGCCGAGGCGATGCGCAAATACGGCACCGACAAGCCTGACCTGCGCAACCCCATCGAGATGCAGGACGTGTCCGAGCATTTCCGCGGCTCGGGCTTCAAGGTGTTCGCGCGGCTGCTGGAGGCCGAGCAGAACCAGGTATGGGCGATCCCGGGCCCCACGGGCGGCTCGCGCGCGTTCTGCGACCGCATGAACTCGTGGGCGCAGGGCGAGGGCCAGCCGGGGCTCGGCTACATCATGTGGCGCGAGACCGGGGAGGGCGCCGGTCCGCTTGCCAACAATATCGGCCCCGAGCGCACCGAGGCGATCCGCCAACAGCTCGGCCTCAAGGCCGGGGACGCGGCGTTCTTCGTCGCCGGCGACCCGTCGAAGTTCGTGAAGTTCGCCGGCCTCGCCCGCACCCGCGTGGGCGAGGAGCTGAAGCTGGTCGATTTCGACCGCTACGAACTCGCCTGGATCGTCGACTTCCCGTTCTATGAATGGGACGAGGACGAGAAGAAGGTGGACTTCTCGCACAACCCCTTTTCCATGCCGCAGGGCGGGCTCGAGGCGCTGAAGTCGCAGGACCCGCTCACCATCAAGGCGTTCCAGTACGACATCGCCTGCAACGGCTATGAGATCGCCTCCGGCGGCATCCGCAACCACCGCCCCGAGGCGATGGTGAAGGCGTTCGAACTCGCGGGCTATGAAGAGGCGACCGTGCAGGAGCGCTTCGGCGGCATGTACCGCGCCTTCCAGTACGGCGCGCCGCCCCATGGCGGCATGGCGGCGGGCGTCGACCGCATCGTGATGCTGCTGTGCGGCACCACGAACCTGCGCGAAATCTCGATGTTCCCGATGAACCAGCAGGCCCTAGACCTGCTTATGGGCGCGCCAAACGAGGCGAGCCCCAAGCAGCTGCGCGAGCTGCACATCCGCACCAACCTGCCGGAGAAGTGAGGCGCCCCGCGCCCCGCTTCCAGCCACGATGAACGACGCGCCGCCCCTCGGGGCGGCGTTTTCGCTTCAGGCGTTCGGCTCAGGGCCTGAGCGGGGCCGGCTTGGGCACGGTCGGCTTCAGCGGCGTCGGCTTGAGTGGCATCGGTGCCGAGGGAGACGAAGCCGGAGGCAGGCCGGTCGGCACGCCGGGCGGGCCGAGCGGGTCCATCACCGCGAAATTCAGCTCGTCCACCAGCGCCAGCGGGTCGTCGCCCTGCAGCGCCTTCACCACGTCCTCCACCGGCAGCGGCTCGCGGCGCGGCGTGATGCGCAGCGCCAGCGTGCTCATCGGCTGCTGGATGAAGCCGATGAAGGACTGCACCGCCGGCTCCAGCTCCGGCCGGTTGGACACCGACTGGGAGAGCAGCAGCTCGGCGAAGCCGGCGAAGAGCTGGCGGATCGAAGCCGGATCGAGGTTCTGCTGGCGCGCCGCCTCGTGGAGCTTGCGCTCATAGATGCCGGAATCGCGCACCGTCAGCTCCACCAGCTTGACGTTGGCCTGCAGCGCCCCCGCCATCACCTCGTCCGGCTGGGCCGAGAACACGCTCTCGTCGACATCCGACAGCTCCATCTTGGCCGACAGCGAGAAGGCGTCCGACACCTCGATATAGAGCGGGGCGAGCGTCACCTTGGACGTGTCCTCGTCCCAGTTCCCGGCGAGGTCGACCGCCACGCTGGCGCGCTTCATGCCGTCCGGGACGAGCGCGAAGACCGGCTTGTCGTTCTCGATCGCCGAGGTCGGGCCGGACATGCGCAGGCTGGCGGAGAAGCGCGTGGGCAGCGTGTCCGCCTCGCCCTGGAAGGACAGGGCCAGCCGGTCGATGGTGAGCGGGTCGCTCTTGTCGCCGGAGGGGGCGGCCGCGCCGGTGAGATCGACGGAATCGATCAGCCCGGAAAGCTGCATGAACCAGCTCAGGCTGGCGACGCCGTCCGGGTCGTCCATGCTGTCGGCCGCCATCTCCATCACCGCGCCGGGGCGCAGCCCCGTCAGCGCCATGTGGCCGATGCGCAGCGGCGCGCCCTTGCCGTCCGTGCCCTTGAAGTCGTCGAGCGTGAAGTGATCGAGCCGCCCGTCCGCGAGCGGGCCGGCCTTGAGGCTCGCCAGCGTTCCCGAACCGCCGTCCGGCTCGCGCGAGGTCAGGTCGGAGAAGGTGATCGAGCCGATCCGCAGCCCGTCATAGACGTCCGCCATGGCGCGCAGCAGCTCGACCGTGTCCTCCTCCGGCAGGCGCTCGCCGGCGATCGCGTAGTCGCGGGCCTTCTCGCTGGCGGCGATCAGGTCCTCGGTGGGGATGGCGGAGGGCTTGATCTCGACGTCCTTGATCTCCAGCCGATGCCACCCCTGCTGGATGCCGGAGGGCGAGGCGAGCTCGTAGCCGTCGATGGTGAGCGAGCCGTAGAGGGTGCGGAAGTCCTGCTCGCTCTGGCGCCGGTCCGGATCGAGCAGGATCAGCATGGCCGCAACGTCGATCGAGGCGGCATCGATGCGCCCGACCGTTCCGGTCGCGTCGACCTCCGCGCTCTTGACGCTGAAATGCGAGGGTTCGACGCTCGCCTTGGCGATGCGCCCCTGCGCGAGCTGCTCCAGCGTGGTCGCGCCATGCACGATGTCGGTCTGCGTCTGCGCCGTGTCCTCGCCGGTCCAGGTGGTCGTGGTCGATTCCGGGATCGCGATCCGCTCGGCGGTGGCGCTCTCGATGAAGGCGAGCGCAAGCTGCCAGGGCAGGGCGTCGGGCGAGCTCAGCTCCACCGGCGCCTCGAAGGCGTCGACCTCGATATGCGGCGCCCGGTAGCTGGCGTCGGTCGCGGGGGCGAGCGGCAGCGGCCCGTCGAAGGCGACGCCGTTCAGCTCCACCCGCTTGGCGAAGACGCGCGAGGGCGAGCGCTCCTCCAGCCCGAAGGCGAGGAACGAACCGATCTTGAGCGTGCCCTCGCCGGGCGCGGCGAAGGACACATTGTCCAGCTCGAACCGGCCCTCGAACACGTCATAGCTCACCGAGCCGTAGCTCGCCTCGACCCCGACCGCCTTCAACTCGCCGAACAGATCCGCGATCTGCCTTTCGGCGAAATGGGCGACATAGCCCTTGAGGCCGAGATAGCCGCCAATGACGACGACCGGCAAAGCGATGATGGCAATAAGGAAAGTCTTGCGCATGCCGCGGTGACCTGAGATTGACGGTTCCGGCCCGGTCCTCGGATCGGGACTCGCCTAGGAGAACCTTAAACGAACCGCCCAAAGGCGGGCATCAGAAATTCGGAATCCCGATATACCGCTGAAGCGGATACGCATATTGGGGAAGCCCTCCATCTTCGCCGTCTGTCCCCGGGGGAAGGAAACGCAATGGCCTCGTACATTTCCGACGACCTGCGCTCTGGCGCAATGATCTACCACCGCCTGCCGCGCCCCGGTAAGCTCGAAATCCAGGCGACCAAGCCGTTGGCGAACCAGCGCGATCTGGCGCTGGCCTATACGCCGGGCGTCGCCGCGGTCTGCGAGGCGATCGCCGCGGATACCCAGCTCGTGGCCGAGCTGACGGCGAAGCAGAACCTCGTCGCCGTGGTCTCCAACGGCACGGCGGTGCTGGGCCTCGGCAATATCGGGCCCGAGGCGTCCAAGCCGGTGATGGAGGGCAAGGCGGTCCTGTTCAAGAAATTCGCCGGCATCGACGTGTTCGACATCGAGATCAACGCGCTCGAGGTCGACCATGTTGTCAGCGTGGTCGCGGCGCTCGAGCCGACCTTCGGCGGCATCAACCTCGAGGACATCAAGGCGCCGGAATGCTTCGAGATCGAGACGCAGCTCCGCGCCAAGATGAACATCCCGGTCTTCCATGACGACCAGCACGGCACGGCGATCATCGTCGCGGCGGCGATCGTCAATGCGCTGCACATCGGCGGCAAGAAGATCGAGGACGTGAAGATCGTCACCTCCGGCGCCGGTGCCGCGGCGATCGCGACCCTCAACCTGCTCGTCTCCATGGGTGCACAGCGGGAGAACATCTGGGTCACGGACATCGAAGGCGTGGTCTATGAGGGCCGCGAGAAGCTGATGGACCCCTATAAGGGGGCCTTCGCGCAGAAGACCGACAAGCGCACCCTCGCCGAGGTGATCGCCGGCGCCGACATCTTCGTCGGCCTGTCCGCGGGCGGCGTGCTGAAGGCGGAAATGCTGAAGACCATGGCCGAGCGCCCGCTCATCATGGCGCTCGCCAACCCGACCCCGGAGATCATGCCCGACCTCGCCCGCGAGGCCCGGCCCGACGCGATGATCTGCACTGGCCGCTCGGACTTCCCCAACCAGGTCAACAACGTCCTGTGCTTCCCCTTCATCTTCCGCGGCGCGCTCGATGCCGCCGCGACCACGATCAACGAGGAGATGAAGATCGCCGCCGTCCACGCCATCGCCGAGCTGGCGCGGGACACGCCCTCGGACGTGGTGGCGCGGGCCTATGGCGGCGAGACGCCGGTGTTCGGCCCGACCTCGCTCATTCCCTCGCCCTTCGACCCGCGCCTGATCCTGCGCGTGGCGCCGGCGGTGGCGAAGGCGGCGATGGACTCGGGTGTCGCCAAGCGGCCGATCGCCGATTTCGACAGCTATCGCGAGCAGCTCGACCGCTTCGTGTTCCGCTCCGGCCTCGTCATGAAGCCGCTCTTCACCCTCGCCAAGCAGGCGCCCAAGCGGGTGATCTACGCCGAGGGCGAGGATGAGCGCATCCTGCGCGCCGCGCAGGTGGTGGTGGAGGAGGGGCTCGCCCGGCCGATCCTGATCGGCCGGCCCTCGGTGATCGACACGCGCCTTGAGCGCTTCGGCCTGTCGATCCGTCCCGGCGTCGATTTCGACCTGATCAACCCCGAGGACGACCCGCGCTACCGCGACTACGTGCAGACCTATGTCGAGTGCGCCGGCCGGCGCGGCGTGACGCCCGAGCTCGCCCGCACGCTGGTGCGCACCACGCCGACCGTGATCGCCGCCCTGGCGGTGATCCGCGGCGATGCCGACACCATGCTGTGCGGCGTCGAGGGGCGCTTCATCCGCCATCTGCGCCACATCCGCACCATCATCGGCCTGGCGCCGGGCGTGCGCGACGTGGCCGCGCTGTCCATGCTGCTGACGCCCAAGGGCGCCTTCTTCCTGTGCGACACCCAGGTCACGCCCGACCCGTCTCCCGACGACCTCGCCGAGATGGCGCAACTCGCCGCCGCCCATGTACGCCGCTTCGGCATCGAGCCGCGGGTGGCGCTGCTGTCGCATTCGGACTTCGGCAGCCGCGACGACGAGAGCGCGATCAAGATGCGCCGCACGCTCGACCTCATCATCGAGCGCGCGCCCGGCCTGCTGGTCGACGGCGAGATGGAGGGCGACAGCGCGCTGGTGCCGGAAATGCGCGAGCGGGTGATGCCGGGCGGCCGGCTTCAGGGCGTCGCCAACATCCTCGTCATGCCCAACCTCGATGCGGCGAACATCAGCTACCAGATGGTGAAGGTGTTCGGAAACGCGCTCCCGGTGGGGCCGATCCTGCTGGGCACGGCGCGCCCGGCGCACATCCTCACCCCCTCGGTGACGGCGCGCGGCGTGGTCAACATGACCGCGATCGCGGTGGTCGAGGCGCAGGGCAACTGAGCCGGCTTCCGGCGCCGTCCCCGGACGGCGCCGGCTTCCGATCGCGTTGGACGTCGCGGCCGGCACGCCCCGGCGTCGCGGTAACAGGAGAGGGGATTCGGCCGCCGGCCCTGTCGCGGCGCCATTCCTGCCCGTGCGGAAGACGATTGTTACCGGCGCCGCAGGCGATCCGCCCGCGCGCCTCGCGGGTGGGCGGCAAGGGGCGCAAAACGGCACCGCCATTAGCTTTGCGGGGTTGGTCGCCGGCTCTTATGACACGCCGCGCGGGAAACTATGTCTGAAATACGTCATCTTTTGCCGCGTAAAAGACACAATTCTGACCAATCTGAGCGCGGCCCGAATTTGGCCGAATGAGCTGGGCGCCCGCTGGGCGGTCAGATCGTTTTGCGAAGTTCGGCCGAGATCGGCGGGAGGCCTCGGGCTCTCCGGCTATCACTTCTGCTCCTCAAGGTTTTGTCATGGCTGATACCGGCACCGTCAAGTGGTTCAATGATCAGAAGGGCTACGGGTTCATCCAGCCCGATAGCGGCGGGAAGGACGTGTTCGTCCACATCAGCGCGGTTCAGCGTTCGGGCTTGCAGGGCCTGCGCGACGGCGAGAAGGTGTCGTTCGAGCTCCAGACCGACCAGCGCTCCGGAAAGACCTCGGCGGTGAACCTGCGTCCGCTCTGAGCGGCGTTTCGACTGCCGCTTTTCGGGTCTTTACCGATTAGATTGAATACAATGTAGCCTTTCCCCATGGGGAAGGGCGGATTTCTGCTGCGAGAGTCCACCGATTACCTTTGGTGGCTCTTGCATTGAAAGCCATTCGCGGTAGTCTTCCGCGCAGACTTTGGCTGGACTCTGGGCCGTTTCACCTCGCTTGTTGCTGGGTGCACGTTCAGCTTTTCTTCCAAATTCGACCCAGCGGCGGGGTGAGCGTGCCCCGCTGAATGTGCAACCTCGATACGTGAGACTACCCTTATGTCTACCCTGACCGGCACCGTTAAGTGGTTCAACGATCAGAAGGGCTACGGCTTTATCCAGCCGGATAATCCGGGCAAGGACGTGTTCGTCCATATCAGCGCGGTCCAGCGTTCGGGCCTGCAGGGCCTGCGCGACGGCGAGAAGGTCTCCTTCGAGCTCTACACCGACCAGCGTTCGGGCAAGACTTCCGCGGTCAACCTGCGCGTCGACTGATCGTCCGGGTATCCAGCGCCCGTCGGCTGCAAGAAAAGAACCCGCCGTCTCGGTTCGAGGCGGCGGGTTTTTCTATGTCTCGACCTCGCAGCATGTCCGGTAAAGGCCGGCTTAACGCATCTGCGCGGGACTCGTCTTCCTGCAAATATAAAGCAGGTGCCGCGCGGTCATGCCGGGCGACTGTGCTGCGCAACCGTTTCCGGTGACGCGCCTGGTCGTCCCGGCAGGCGCCTCTCTTCTTCGATTTGCGGTCGGCGACAATAAAGAAGCCCGCTCGCCGGGTGGCGAGCGGGCCTATGTCTTGGCGATGCCTCAGCTGCAGCCGGTGGTCGAGCCGCAGGTCTCGCACTTCAGGCAGGTGCCGTTCCGCACCATGGTGAAGTTCTGGCATTCGGGGCAGGCTTCGCCCTCATAACCCTTGGCGCGGGCGATGGCGCGCGCCTCGGCCTTGGAAGGGCCGGGCGCCGCCGGCGCGGGGGCGGCCCAGGGGAGGGCGGCGGTGTCGCCGGTCTCCACCTCTTCCTCCGCGTCGGGCGCCGCCTTCAGCGCCGTCGCGCCCTGGATGCCGCCGCGCAGCGCGGTGACGTTCGAGGCCGTGGGCGCGGTGATCGAGCTCGCCGGCACCACCATCAGCCCGACCGACTTGCCGCGCAGCAGGCCCTTGGAGACCATGCGCGAGGCCGGGGTGCCGCCGGGCGCCGCCTTGCCCTCGTCCACGCCCTTGCCGAGCGCGTCGAAATTCGACTCGCCGGCATCGACATGGCCGAGATCGTTGCGGCCGAGATAGGAGACCGCGAGCTCGCGGAAGATGTAGTCGAGGATCGAGGTCGCGTACTTGATGGTGTCGTTGCCCTGCACCGGGCCAGCGGGCTCGAAGCGGGTGAAGGTGAAGGCGTCGACATACTCCTCCAGCGGCACGCCGTACTGAAGGCCCAGCGACACCGAGATGGCGAAGTTGTTGATGAAGGAGCGCAGCGCCGCGCCTTCCTTGTGCATGTCGATGAAGATCTCGCCCAGGCGGCCGTCGTCATATTCGCCGGTGCGCAGATAGACCTTGTGGCCGCCCACCACCGCCTTCTGGGTGTAGCCCTTGCGGCGGTCGGGCATCTTCTCGCGATCGTGCACGGCGACGATGCGCTCAACCACCTTCTCGACGATCTTCTCGGTCACCTGCGCCGCGCGGGCGGCGGCGGGCTTCTCCAGCAGAGCCTCGATCGCGTCCTCCTCCTCGTCATCGTCGGCGAGGAGCTGCGAGTTGAGCGGCTGCGAGAGCTTGGAGCCGTCGCGGTAGAGCGCGTTGGCCTTCAGCGCCAGGCGCCAGGAGAGCAGATAGGCCTCCTTGCAGTCCTCGACCGTCGCCTCGTTCGGCATGTTGATGGTCTTGGAGATCGCGCCCGAGAGGAAGGGCTGCGCCGCCGCCATCATCAGGATGTGGCTGGTGACGGAGAGGTAGCGCTTGCCGATGCGCCCGCACGGATTGGCGCAGTCGAACACCGGGTAGTGCTCGGCCTTGAGGAACGGCGCGCCTTCGAGGGTCATGGCGCCGCAGACATGGATGTTCGCTGCCTCGATGTCCTTCTTCGAGAAGCCGAGGAAGGTGAGCAGGTCGAAGGAGGGATCGGCCAGCTTGTCGGCCGGCACGCCGAGCTTGGCGAGCGCCTCGTCGCCGAGCGTCCAGCGGTTGAACACGAACTTGATGTCGAAGGCCGCCTTCACGCTGGCGTCGATCTTCGCCAGCATGGCGTCGTCGAAGCCCTTGCTGCGCAGCGTCGAATGGTTGATCGCCGGGGCCTGGGTGATCGAGCCGTGGCCGACCGCATAGGCCTCGATCTCGGCGATCTCGCTTTCGCTGTAGCCGAGCGTGCGCAACGCCTCCGGCACGGCGCGGTTGATGATCTTGAAGTAGCCGCCGCCGGCCAGCTTCTTGAACTTCACCAGCGCGAAGTCGGGCTCGATGCCGGTGGTGTCGCAGTCCATGACGAGACCGATCGTGCCGGTGGGCGCGAGCAGCGTGGTCTGGGCGTTGCGGTAGCCGTGCTCCTCGCCGAGGCTCAGCGCGCGGTCCCACGCCGCCTTGGCGTGGGCGACCAGCGCCGGCTGCGGCACGCTGGCATGGTCGAGCGGCACCGGGTTGGTGTTCAGCCCCTCATAGCCGCCCTTCTCGCCATAGGCGGCATGGCGGTGATTGCGGATGACGCGCAGCATGTGCGCGGCGTTCGGCTGATAGCCGGGGAAGGGGCCGAGCTCCTTCGCCATCTCCGCCGAGGTGGCGTAGGCGACGCCGGTCATGATCGCGGTCAGCGCGCCGCAATAGGCGCGGCCCTCGTCGGAATCGTAGGGAATGCCCGAGGTCATCAGCAGGCCGCCGATATTGGCGTAGCCGAGGCCGAGCGTACGGTACTCGTAGGAGAGCTTGGCGATCGCCTTCGAGGGGAACTGCGCCATCAGGATCGAGATCTCGAGCACGACGGTCCACAGCCGGCAGGCATGTTCGTAGCTCCCGACGTCGAACGTGCCGTCCTCCTGGCGGAACTGCAGCAGGTTCAGCGAGGCGAGGTTGCACGCCGTGTCGTCGAGGAACATGTATTCCGAGCACGGGTTGGAGGCGCGGATCGGGCCGCCCGCCGGGCTCGTGTGCCAGTCGTTGATGGTGGTGTGGAACTGGATGCCGGGATCGGCGCAGGCCCAGGCCGCATAGCCGATCTTCTCCCACAGCTCGCGCGCCTTCAGCGTCTTGGTCACCTTGCCGGTGATGCGCGACGTCAGGTTCCACGCGCCGTCGGCCTCGACCGCAGTAAGGAAGGCGTCGTCGACCCGCACCGAATTGTTGGAGTTCTGGCCCGAGACGGTCAGATACGCCTCCGAATCCCAGTCGGTGTCGTAGATCGGGAATTCGATGTCGGTGTAGCCCTGGCGCGCGAACTGGATCACGCGGCGGATGTAGTTCTCCGGCACCTGCGCCTTCTTGGCGGCGCGGATCTCGCGCTTCAGCGCCGGGTTGAGCGCCGGATCGTAGCAGTCCTCGCCTTCGCCCTCGCAGTTCACGCAGGCCTTCATCACCGCCTTCATGTGCTTGGCGACGATTTTCGAGCCGGTGACGAGGGCGGCGACCTTCTGCTCCTCCTTCACCTTCCAGTCGACATAGGTCTCGATGTCGGGATGGTCGGCGTCGACCACCACCATCTTGGCGGCGCGGCGCGTGGTGCCGCCCGACTTGATGGCGCCGGCGGCGCGGTCGCCGATCTTGAGGAAGCTCATCAGGCCGGAGGACTTGCCGCCGCCCGAGAGCCGCTCGCCCTCGCCGCGCAGGGCGGAGAAGTTCGAGCCGGTGCCCGAGCCGTACTTGAACAGGCGCGCCTCGCGCACCCACAGGTCCATGATGCCGCCTTCGTTCACCAGGTCGTCGCCGACCGACTGGATGAAGCAGGCATGCGGCTGGGGATGCTCATAGGAGGACTTGGAGCGCGTCAGCTTGCCGGTGGCGTAGTCGACATAGAAGTGCCCCTGGCCGGGGCCGTCGATGCCGTAAGCCCAGTGCAGGCCGGTGTTGAACCACTGCGGCGAGTTGGGCGCGGCCATCTGCATGGCGAGCATGTAGCGGTGCTCGTCGAAGAAGGCCTGCGCGTCCTCCTCGGAATCGAAATAGCCGCCCTTCCAGCCCCAGTAGGTCCAGGTGCCCGCGAGACGGTCGAACACCTGGCGGGAATCGGTCTCGCCGATCAGGCGTTCCTTCTCGGGCAGGGCGCCGAGCGCCTTCTCGTCGGCCGTGCCGCGCCACAGGAAGGAGGGGACGGTCTCTTCCTCGACCTTCTTCAGATGCGCGGGCACGCCGGCCTTGCGGAAGTACTTCTGCGCCAGGATGTCGGTCGCGACCTGGGAGAAGTGCTCGGGCACATCGATGCCTTCCAGGCGGAACACCACCGATCCGTCGGGATTGCGGATTTCGCTCGTCGCCTTGCGGAACGCGATGTCCGCATAGGGTGAACGGCCAGCCTTGGTATAGCGGCGCTCGATGCGCATGATCTTCGTCCCCAATCTCGCTCGAGAAGCGGTCCCGTCCGGCCGCTCCTTGTTCGATAAGGCCTGGTTCTCCGTCCAAGCCACCCCTGCCTGCGAAGGAAACAACCGCTGTCGCGCCTATCGTTTCCGAATTATCGATCCCGCACGCAAAAGCGCCTCCGGCGCTTCTGCCGTGAGCGAGCTTTGACGCGGGTGATTTGCTCCCGGACGGACACAAACGCCAGTCGACCGAGAGCGGAACCAAACTGTGCGAGTCACCCAACGACGTCAAGATATGGTGGGGCGGTTAATAGTCCGTCTATATGTTGTATATGGGGGTGAGCCGCCGCCGCACCATCCCCTAAAGCCTTATCGAGCGCGGATTCGTGAACGGAGTCCAGCGTTGATGCCTGCCCTTCTCGTCGAAGGGCGAATAGCGAGAAAAGTGGGGAAATATTGCTGGCGGTAGATTTTACCATTTCCGGGTGACAGAGCCGTGTCGGTGCGTGCCGGCAGCGCCAGCCGGCCACCGGAATAGGTGAGGGAAAACGCTGCAGGCTTCCCATCTTTGCCGGAATGCATTCCTGCAAGGCGGCTCTGTCCCTTGGGCATCTGGACAGCGGCGTCCCGGCCCCTCAAATGACGGGCAGCATTCCTGCCCTTTCTCATTGCGGTTCCGCTTCATGAGCACCGACACGCCCGCCGGGCCCTCCGCCGGCGCCCTTACCTTTTTTCTGCTCGCGCTGGCGGCGGGGCTCGGTGCGGCCAATCTTTATTACGCGCAGCCGCTGATCGCCCTCATCGCCGACGACATCCAGCTCGACGAGACGCTGGCGAGCCTCGTCGTCACCATCGGCCAGGCGGGCTACATATTGGGCCTCCTGCTGGTGGTGCCGCTCGGCGACATCGTCGAGAACCGGCGGCTGATCGGTGCCGTGCTCATCTGCGCAGCGGCGGGGCTCGGCCTCGCCTTCAGCGCGCAGACGCCCTCGGTCTTCCTCCTCGCGGCGCTCCTGTTCGGCGTGGGTTCGGTGGTGGCGCAGATCGCGGTGCCCTTCGCCGCCCATCTCGCCCGCCCCGAGGAGCGCGGGCGCAAGGTGGGGAGCATCGTCAGCGGCCTGATGACCGGCATCCTGCTGGCGCGGCCCGCCTCCTCGATGGTGGCCCATTTCTTCGGCTGGCGCGCGGTGTTCGCGATCGCGGCGGTGATGATCCTCGCCCTCGCCGTGGGACTGAGGCTCGCCCTGCCGGTGCGCCGGCCGCAGGCGGCCGCCACCGGCGGGGGCGCCGCCTATGGCGCGCTGGTCGGCTCGCTCTGGTCGCTCTTCCGCTCGCAGCCGGTGCTGCGCCGGCGCGCGGCCTACCAGTCGGCCATGTTCGGCGTGTTCACCCTGTTCTGGACCGCGGTGCCGCTCGAGCTCGCGGGGCCGGTGTACGGCTTCGGCCAGGAGGGAATCGCCATCTTCGCCCTCGCGGGCGCGGCCAGCGTCGTCATCTCGCCGCTTGCCGGCTGGCTGGCCGATCGCGGCTATTCGCGCGCGGCGACCTGCGGGGCGCTGGTGTGCGCGATCCTCGGCTTCGGCGTCACCGAGATCGGCGTCGCTTCCGGCTCGGTGGTGGTGCTGGCGGTGGGCGCGATCCTGCTCGACTGCGCGGCGACGGCGAATCTGGTGTTCGGCCAGCGCGCCATCTTCATGCTGGCGCCGGAGATCCGCTCGCGCCTCAACGGGCTGTTCATCGCGCTGTTCTTCTTCGGCGGCGCGGTCGGCTCGGCGGTGGCGAGCCCGCTCTACCAGCAGGGCGGCTGGGGATATGTGACGGTGGCCGGAATCGGCGCGCTGGTGCTGGCGCTGCTCTATTTCTTCACCGAGCCGCGTTCGGCCGCGACATAGGTGCCTCCGGCGCCTTTCCTCGGCTGGACACGGGCCGGCCCGGGTGGCATGTTCCGGCCAAGCTTGAGCTGGCGCAGGACGACTTCCGTGACCTTTTCCGACTTCCTCACCGAAATGTTCACCTGGTGGAACGGGCAGACCATGGGCACCCGTTTCCATACCTGGCGCTACGGCGAGCTCGTCGGCGAGGATGAGTTCGGCAATCGCTACTACCGCGCCAAGGGCGGCAAGATCGACCCCACGCTCGGCTTCCAGCGCCGCTGGGTGATCTTCAACGGCCCGGCCGAGGCGACCGCCATTCCGCCCGGCTGGCACGCCTGGATGCACCAGCGCTCCGACGTGCCGCCGAGCGAGGAAAACTACGTGCCGCGCGAATGGCAGAAGCCGCATCGGCCGAACCCGACCGGCACGCCGGCCGCCTATCGTCCGCCGGGCTCCACGCTCGGCTTCGGCCATCGCCCGGCGGTGACGGGCGACTACAAGGCCTGGACGCCGGAGTGAGCCTTCCGCCGTCGGAAGGGAACCGGCCGGCAGCGGCGAACGTGCCAGGCGGCGCCCCGGCATCCGCCTCCTTCCGCCCGGACGCGCCCCGACATCGCCGCATTGCCCGGCATGCTGCGACGGGCAGCCCGATGCGCGCGCCGCGCGCCCTCTCGAGTGTGGCCGTTCCGATGCGTTCTTTCCTTTGCGCCGCCGTGGCGCTCCTGGTCCTTGGCGGCCCGCTGGCCGCGCAGCAGGGCTGGCAGGGCGGCGTCGAATCGCAGCCCCTGGCGCCCCCGCCGGGCCAGCCCGCACCTCAGGGCCAGCCGGCACCTCCCGACAGTGGACAGGTGCAGAACCCCGATTCTCCGCCCGGCGGACCGGGCGTTCCCTCGATCATGGAGCCGCCGGAAGGTGGGGAGGCCCCGCGCACGCCCGCACCCGAGCAGCCGGACGTGCCGGGCCAGGCGACCTACGGGCCGGGTGGCGACATCGAGGTCGTCCAGCCGCCCGAGGAGAAGATCGAGAACAAGACCGCGGTCTTCGCCGGCCTCGACAAGATCACCGGCCGCATCATCAGCTTCGACGTCGCCGTCAACGAGACGGTGCAGTTCGGTGCGCTGCGCATCACCCCGCGCGCCTGCTACACCCGGCCCTCGACCGAGAAGCAGAACACGACCGGCTTCGTGGAGATTCAGGAGATTGCGCTCGACGGCAAGATCAAGCCGCTGTTCGGCGGCTGGATGTTCGCCTCCAGCCCCGGCCTGCACGGCGTCGAGCACCCGATCTATGACGTCTGGCTCACCGACTGCAAGCAGACCGCGCCGGTGATCGCCTCGCCCGGGCCCCAGCAGTAGAAGTCCGCCTCGCCGTCCAGCGCCTGCGCGAGCAGGCGGTGGTAGTGGCGGCGCGACACCTCGATGGCGCCGAAGCGGCGCAGGTGATCGGTCACGAACTGGGTGTCGAGCAGGGTGAAGCCGCCCTTCTTCAGCCGCGCCACCAGATGCACCAGCGCGACCTTCGAGGCGTCGCGCGAGCGGTGGAACATGCTCTCGCCGAAGAAGGCCCGCCCGAGCCGCACGCCGTAGAGCCCGCCGACCAGCGCGCCGTCTTCCCATGCCTCGACCGAATGGCAGAAGCCGCGCGAATGGAGGTCGGTATAAAGCTTGCGGATGCGCCGGTTGATCCAGGTCGAGCCCCGGCCCTCGGCGGGGGCCGCGCAGCCGTCGATCACGGCCTCGAAATCATGGTCGATGCGGATCTCGAAGCGGTCCGAGCGCACGGTGCGGGCGAGGCGGTCGGTGATCGCGAACTCGCCGAGCGGGATCACGCCGCGCCGCTCCGGCTCGATCCAGTAGAGGCCGGGGTCGTCCGCGCTCTCGGCCATGGGGAAGATGCCGCAGGCATAGGCCTTCAGCAGGACTTCGGGCGTGATCTCGACCTGATGCTCGCGCGGGTGTGACATGGCGGGAGCATGACCGAGATGGGCGGCGCTGTGAAGGCAAATCGCGCGCCGCCGGGGCGGGCGGCAACCGCCCGCGATCACAGCTGTGGAACCGGATGCATCGCCCGGCAGGGAGCCGGCCGGGCGCGCCCTACCGCGCGCTGTCCGACGCCGCCCGGCGGCCGGTCAGCTCGCCGGCTCACCGTCGGCGAGGAACTGCTCCAGCCAGTGGATGTCGTAGGCACCGCGCCGGATGTCGTCATTGGCGACGAGCTCGCGGAACAGCGGCAGCGTGGTCTCGATGCCCTCGACCACGAATTCGTCGAGAGCGCGCTGCAGGCGACGCAGGCATTCCTCGCGCGTGCGTGCATGGACGATCAGCTTGCCTGCGAGGCTGTCGTAGAAGGGCGGGATCGAATAGCCCTGATACACCGCCGAATCGACGCGCACGCCCGGCCCGCCGGGCACGTGCCAGTAGTCGATCTTGCCCGGGGAGGGGCGGAAGGTGCGCGGGTGCTCGGCATTGATGCGGCACTCGATCGAGTGCCCCTCGAGCACCACGTCTTCCTGCGTGATGTCGAGCGGCAGGCCGGCGGCGACGCGGATCTGCTCGTTGATCAGGTCGATGCCGGTGATCGCCTCGGTCACCGGGTGCTCGACCTGGATCCGGGTGTTCATCTCGATGAAGTAGAACTCGCCGTTCTCGTACAGGAACTCGATCGTGCCGGCGCCGAGATATTTCAGGTCGCGCATGGCCTGCGCCACCGTCCCGCCGATGCGCGCGCGCTGCTCGGGGGTGATGATCGGGGAGGGGGCCTCCTCCCACACCTTCTGGTGCCGGCGCTGCAGCGAGCAGTCGCGCTCGCCCAGATGGACCGCATTGCCCTGGCCGTCGCCCAGCACCTGGATCTCGATATGGCGCGGCGTGCCGAGATATTTCTCGATATAGACCGCGTCGTCGCCGAACGCCGCGCGCGCTTCCGAGCGGGCGGTCGACAGCGCGGAGGAGAGCTCCTGCTCGGAGCGGGCGACCTTCATGCCGCGCCCGCCACCGCCGGCGGCAGCCTTGATCAACACCGGAAAGCCGATCTCACTCGCGACCTTGGCCGCTTCCTCGTCGCTCGAGACGCCGCCGTCCGAGCCCGGCACGCAGGGGATGCCGAGCTTCTTGGCGGTCTTCTTCGCCTCGATCTTGTCGCCCATGATGCGGATGTGTTCGGGCTTGGGCCCGATGAACTTCACGCCGTGGTCGATCAGGATCTCGGCGAAGCGCGCGTTCTCGGCGAGGAAGCCGTAGCCCGGATGCACCGCCTCGGCGCCGGTGATCTCACAGGCGGCGAGCAGCGCGGGGATGTTGAGGTAGCTGTCGCGCGCGGCGGGCGGGCCGATGCACACGCTCTCGTCGGCGAGCTTCACATGCATCGCGTCGGCGTCGGCCGTGGAATGCACGGCGACGGTGGCGATGCCGAGCTCCTTGCAGGCCCGCAGGACCCGCAGCGCGATCTCGCCGCGATTGGCAATGAGGATCTTCCCGAACATCAGGCGTGTCTCACTCGATGATCAGGAGCGGCTCGCCATATTCGACCGGCTGCGCATTGTCCACGAGGATACGGGTGACCGTGCCCGCCCGCGGGGAGGGGATGGCGTTCATCGTCTTCATCGCCTCGACGATCAGCAGGGTCTGGCCCTCCTTGACCACGGAACCGACGCCGATGAAGGGCTTGGCGCCGGGCTCGGGGCCGAGATAGGCGGTGCCGACCATCGGCGAGGGCACCATGCCGGGGTGCTTGGCAAGGTCGTCGCCCCCGGCGGCGGCCGGCGCGGCGGCCACGGGCAGGGCGGCCGGCATCGGCGCGGGCGCGGGCATGGCGACCGGCGCGGGCGCGTAGACCGGCGCGGCGCGCGCGACGCGGATCCGCAGGTCCTCGTGCTGCACCTCGATCTCGGTGAGGTCGCTCTCGGAGAGAAGGTTGGCGATCTCGCGCACCAGCGCGGGGTCGATGTTCGGCTTGTTGGTTTTCATCATCATCCCGTGACGGGGGGCTGCCCGCCTCCCTCAGCTGACACGGCGCGCGGCAAGCGCGTCGATGGCGAGCCGGTAGCCATCGATCCCGAGCCCGCAGATCACCCCGAGGGCGACCGGCGAGACATAGGAGTGATGGCGGAAGGCTTCGCGCGCGAAGACGTTGGACAGGTGCACTTCGACGACATTGAGGCCGACCGCCTTGATGGCGTCGGCAACGGCGACCGAGGTGTGCGTGTAGGCGGCGGCATTGAGCGCGACGCCGAGCGAGCCGCGGGCCTCCTGCAGGAAGCCGACCAGCTCGCCTTCGTGATTGGTCTGGCGGAACACGAGCTCCAGCCCGTGTCGCTCGCAGGCCGCGCGGCAGGCGTTCTCGACGTCCCCGAGGGTCGCGCGGCCGTACACCTCCGGCTCGCGCGTGCCGAGCAGGTTCAGGTTCGGGCCGTTGAGAACATGTACCGTGTCGGGCATCGCCCCTCGAAAGATCAGCCGCTGCCCGATTTTTGCCGGGGCCGCGGGTTTATAGGCAATGCCCGGCCCGCCGCCAAGCCCCGAGCCGGCCGGAGCGGGGGTTAATCCCCGGACGCAAGGTCGCGGGGCGCCCCCGCGGCCGGTTCAGCACTGGGTCTTGCCGCAGGAACGCACCGAGTCGATGGCGCTCTTGAGCTGGTCGTGGCCGACCGCGCCGACGATCACCGAGTCGCCCGCGACATAGCTCGGCGTGCCGTCGATGCCGAGCGCGTCGGCGATCTTCATGCTCTCTTGCAGCGTGGCGTTCACTTCCGGGTCGGCCATCGCCTTGGCGAGGGCGGTCATGTCGACGCCGGCCTCCTTGGCCGCGGCCAGCGCCTTGTCCTTGTTGGCCTGCCCGCGCCCGCCCAGCAGCTTCTGGTGGAAGGCGAAGTACTTGTCGGGCGCGACCATGCGCACGCCCACCGCCACCTGCGCGGCCTCGACCGAGCCGGGGCCGAGCACCGGGAATTCCTTCAGGATGACCTTCAGCTTGGGGTCTTCCTGGGTCAGCTTGACGAGGTCGGCGAGCGCGTGGCGGCAATAGCCGCAATTGTAGTCGAAGAACTCGACCAGCGTGACGTCGCCATTGGGGTTGCCGACCACGGCGCCGCGCGGCGATTCGAAGATCAGCGGCTTCAACGAGGCGAGTGCCTGGTCGCGCTGGTTCGCCTCGGCCGCGGCCTGGCGCTTCTGCAGCTCGACGATGGCCTCCTGGATCACCTCCGGGTTCTTCAGGAGGTAGTCGTGGATCACCGCCTCGAACTCCTTGCGCTGGCTGTCGTCGAGCGCGGAGGCCGGCGCGAGGCCGATGCCGAGGAGGAGGCAGGCGGCGATCGCACTGCACCCGGCACGGCGGAAAAAGGTGAGCGGCGGCATGTTCATCTCCGGAAAGGACGTTGTTCGGTCGGTCGTCGGTCAGGGACGGCGCTGCGCGCGCGAACTCGGCGGCGGCGTGAACTTCACGATATCATCCGCCTTGAGCCAGCCGGGCGAGCCGAGTGGAAATTTCGTGCGGGCGCGGGAGGCGAGCTCCTTGGCAAGCGCATAATCGCCGCCGACGAAGGCGGACTGGGCCGAGGCGAGGTCGGCATTTGGAATGTCGCCCTTGTCGCCATAGGCCATGGCGAGATAGCGCCAGCCGGCGGGGGAATCGGGCTCGCGCTGCAGGCTGAAGGTCAGCTCGCGCACCGCCTCGTCCATCACCGCCTTGTTGTCGGTGGCGACCAGCGCCTGGCCGAGCAGCATGCGGATCAGCGGATTGCCGCCCGACAGCTTCACCGCCTGGCGCAGCGGCGGCACCGCCTCGCGCGCCCGGCCGGCTTCCAGCAGCGCCTGGCCCTTCAGCTCGTAGAAATAGGGATTGGACGGCTGGGTGGCGATCAGCGCGTCGATCTGGCTGATCGCGCCGGGAATGCTGCCATAGCGATAGGCCGAGATCGCCCGCGCGTAGCGCGCCGGCAGCGACGTGTCGGAGGGCGAATAGGTGCGGTTCACCGCGTCCGGCGTTTCCGTGTAGCCGACCAGCTTGGCGCGCATCATGTCGTGCCGCGCCTGCAGGGCCGGCGAGTCCTTGGCGTTGAAGTACGGGCTCTTGTGCGCGAGGTTGGAGAGCAGCGCGATGCGGTCCGCCGCCATGGGATGGCTCAGCACGTAGGGATCGACGCGCTGGCTGATGAACATCTGCTCGTTCTCGAACCGCTCGAAGGTCGTCAGCATGCCGGCGGCGGACTGCTTGGTGGCGTTCAGGAAGCTGATGGCGGAGCGGTCGGCCGCCATTTCCTGCTCGCGCCGGTAGGAGAGGATGGTCCGGCGCATCATGTCCTGCGGCATCATCATCGCGCCGGCCGCGGCGCCGCCCATATTGCTGCCGCTCGCCGCGCCGGCGGCGACCCCGCCCGCGGCCAGCAGCATGCCGACGATGGCGGCGGTCTGCGCGGATTCGAGCATCTCGCGCTGGCGCGCCAGATGCCCGCCGGCGATGTGGCCGGTCTCGTGCGCCAGCACGCCGATCACCTCGTTCGGCGTCTTCGCCTGCTTGAGCGCGCCGGTATTGATGAAGATGCGCTTGCCGTCGGCGACGAAGGCGTTGAACGAATCGTCGCCGATTAGCACCACCTTGATGTTCTGCTGGGTCAGGCCCGCGGCCTTGAAGATCGGCCGCGTATAGTCGCGCAGCAGCGTCTCGATCTCGGCATCGCGGATGATGTTCGGTCCGCGCGACTGCGCCCGGGCAGGGCCGGCGGCGAGCATGCCGGTGGCGAGCACGGCGAGGCCATAGGCCGTGCGGCCCGCGACGCGCGCGAGAAGGCGCGCCGGGCGCGGGCGGGTCGGGCGGATTTCGGGGCCCCTTGGCCGAAGCGAGGGGTTGTCAAGCTGGTTGAGACGCATCATCCATCGGGCGGAACTGAATGTGCGGGGACCTGACGCTGTCATCGACGCAGGGTCAAGTCTTGTGCACATCATCTTCGTTTGAAGTATGCCGAGAGCAGCCGCAGATTGCGGCACGGTTACGGCATAGCCGGCAGGGCCGATCGCATGAACCCTCTTTCCGCGTCCCGCGAGGCGGCCGCCGCCACGCTCCTGCTCCAGGCGTCGCGCCGCAGCGAGATCGCCCCCTTCATCGTGATGGACGTGATGGAGCGCGCCGCCCGCATCGAGGCGCAGGGCGGGCAGGTGATCCACATGGAGGTCGGCCAGCCCGCCGCCCCGGCGCCGGCAAGCGCGCGCGAGGCCGCCCGGCGCGCGCTCGACCATGGACGGATAGGCTACACCACCGCGCTCGGCCTGCCGAGCCTGCGCGCGCGGATCGCGTGCCACTATGGCGAGACCTACGACGTCGACCTCGACCCGGCGCGGGTGGTGGTGACGACCGGCTCCTCGGCCGGTTTCCTGCTCGCCTTCCTCGCCATGTTCGAGCCCGGCGACCGGGTGGCGATCGCCAATCCCGGCTATCCGCCCTACCGGCACATCCTCACCGCGCTCGGTTGCGAGCCGGTGCTGATCGAGACCGACGCCGCCTCGCGCTGGGTCATCACGCCGGAGGCGCTGGCCGAGGCGCACCGGCAGGCGCCGCTGAGCGGCGTGCTGGTGGCGAGCCCGGCCAATCCGACCGGCACCATGATGCGCCCCGAGGCGCTGGCCGAGCTTCTGGCCACCGCCGAGGGGCTCGGCATCCGCTTCATCTCCGACGAGATCTATCACGGCCTCGACTACGCCTTCCCGGCGACGACCGCGGCGGCGCTGAGCCCCAACGCCACCATCATCCATTCCTTCTCGAAATATTTCTGCATGACCGGCTGGCGGGTCGGCTGGATGGTGATGCCCGCGCCGCTGGTGCGCGCCGTCGAGCGGCTGCAGCAGAACCTGATGATCTCCGTCCCCACACTTTCGCAGGTCGCCGCCGAGGCGGCCTTCGACGGGGCGGCCGAGATGGAGGCGGTCAAGCACGGCTATGAGGAGAACCGGCTGATCCTCACCCGCGGCCTGCCGGGCGCGGGGCTGCCCGAGTTCCTGCCCGTGGACGGGGCGTTCTATCTCTATGCCGACATTTCCCGCTTCACCGACGATTCCGCTGCCTTCGCGCGGCGGCTGCTCGACGAGGCGCATGTGGCGGCGACGCCGGGTGTCGATTTCGACCCGCATCGCGGCCACCACTTTCTGCGCCTGTCCTATGCCGGGAGCCGGGAGGAGATGCGCGAGGCGGTGGAGCGGATCGGCGCGTTTCTCGCGCGGGGCTGAGCCCGGCGCTGGGCTGAACGAGGGCGGGGCCGATGCGCGCCCGGCCACCCATGGCGCTCTGAAATGAAAAGGCCCCGCGGGCGTGCGCTCGCGTGGCCTTTCGATCTTCGGGCCGGCCGGCCTTATTCGCCGAACAGCTTGCGCTGCCACCAGCCGGTGCGGCGCGGACGATCTTCCTCGACGGGCGCGTTCTCGGCCGGCGCGGGCTCGGCCTCGGCCGCCGTCTCTACGGACGGGGCCTCCGGCGCCGCTTCCGCAGCCGGCTCGGCCGTCACGGTCTCGGCCGGCGCCGTCTCGGCGGGCGCCTCGGCAGCAGCGGTGTCCGCGACCGGCGCACGCTCGCGCACAGTGGAGCGGCGACGGCGCGGCTTGGGCTTGGCTTCCGGCTCGGGTGCCGGTTCCGCAGGCTCGGCAGCAGCGGGCTCGGCAGC
This sequence comes from Ancylobacter mangrovi, assembly GCF_024752335.1. Taxonomy (NCBI): domain Bacteria; kingdom Pseudomonadati; phylum Pseudomonadota; class Alphaproteobacteria; order Hyphomicrobiales; family Xanthobacteraceae; genus Ancylobacter; species Ancylobacter mangrovi. The sequence goes on from NZ_JANTHY010000001.1 coordinate 1,069,996, forward strand.
GGCTTCCGCCGGCGCCTCGGCGGCCGCGGCGCTTTCGCCCCCGGCCTGCTCGCCCTCGACCTTCTCGCCCTCAGCCATCTCTTCCTCTGCCTTCTCGGCGCGGGTGCGGCGGCCGCCGCGACGGCCGCGGCGCGGGCGGGCCTTCTCGGCCGCCGGCTCCTCGGTCGCTTCCGCGGCATCGGCCGCGCCGGCCTCGGCGAGTTCGACCGCCTGCTCGGCGGCTTCGCCCACGACCGGAGCCTCGGCGACCGGCGCGTCCTCGGCCGGAGCCTCGTGCACCGAATCGGCAGGAGCGGAGTCGGCCGCGGCGGCCGGCGTCTCGTCGGAGTCCTCGCCGTCGTCCTCGAACTCGATTCCGGCGGCATCGAGGTCCGACCCGCCATTATCGTCGCGTCCCTGGCTCTCGCCGTTCTGGCCGCCACGACGGCGCCGGCGCCGGCGGCGACGCCGGCGGCCACCGCCATCGGCGTTCTCGCCACTGGCCGCGCGCTGGGCCGGAGCCTCGGTGACCTCTTCGGTCTCCTCGATCTCCTCTTCCTCGATCTCCACCTCGTCCTCGGGCTCGACGACGAGCTCGGGCGCACGCGGGATCGGGATCGGGTTCAGCACCGCCTCGCCCTTGTCGATGGCGAAGGGGGTGAGGCCGGTCAGCGTGGCGTCGGCGCTGATGGTGATGATGACGCCGAACCGCGCTTCCAGCTCATGCAGATGGGCGCGCTTGTGGTTCAGCACATAAAGCGCGTTCTCGGTGCGGGTGCGCACGATGAGGTTGTGCGTGTTCGAGCGCTGCAGCAGGTCCTCGCAGGCACGCAGAAGCTGGAGCGCGACCGAGGCCGAAGAGCGCACATGCCCGGTGCCGCCGCAATGCGGGCAGACCTCGGTGGAGCTTTCCAGCACGCCGGTGCGGATGCGCTGGCGGCTCATCTCCATCAGGCCGAAATGCGAGATGCGGCCGAGCTGGATGCGCGCGCGGTCGTTCTTCAGGCATTCCTTCAGCTTGCGCTCGACCGCCCGGTTGTTGCGCTTCTCGTCCATGTCGATGAAGTCGATCACGACGAGGCCGGCAAGGTCGCGCAGGCGCAGCTGGCGGGCGACTTCTTCCGCCGCTTCGAGGTTGGTCTTGAGCGCCGTGTCCTCGATGTTGTGCTCGCGCGTGGAGCGACCCGAGTTCACGTCGATCGAGACCAGCGCCTCGGTCGGGTTGATGACGAGATAGCCGCCGGATCTGAGCTGGACCTGCGGCAGGAACATCGCGTCGAGCTGGCTCTCCACCCCGAAGCGGGTGAAGATCGGCTGCAATTCCTTGTAGGGCTTCACGTTCTTGGCATGGCTCGGCATGAGCATGCGCATGAAGTCCTTGGCCTCGCGATAGCCGTCGTCGCCCGAGACGAGGACCTCGTCGATGTCCTTGTTGTAGAGGTCGCGGATCGAGCGCTTGATCAGCGAGCCTTCCTCATAGACCAGCGACGGCGCGGTCGAGGACAGGGTCAGCTCGCGCACATTCTCCCACAGCCGGAGCAGGTACTCGAAGTCGCGCTTGATCTCGGTCTTGGTGCGGTTGGCGCCGGCCGTGCGCAGGATGACGCCCATCCCCTCCGGCACGTCGAGGTCGGAGGCGACCTCCTTCAGCCGCTTGCGGTCGTCGGCGGAGGTGATCTTGCGCGAAATGCCGCCGCCGCGCGCGGTGTTCGGCATCAGCACCGAATAGCGGCCGGCGAGCGACAGATAGGTGGTGAGCGCGGCGCCCTTGTTGCCGCGTTCCTCCTTCACGACCTGCACCAGCATGATCTGCCGGCGCTTGATCACTTCCTGGATCTTGTAGGTGCGGGCGCGGGTGCGCGGCGCCTGGCGCTCGGGCACCTCTTCCATGGCGTCGTCGGAGCCGACCTGCTCGACCACGTCCTCCTCGGCGGTGATCTCCTCGACCTCGCCGCCCGGCTCGTCGTCGCTGGGCGCGGCGCGGCGGCGCGAGCGCCTCGGCTTCTCGGCGACCTCGTCGTCGCCGGCGGACGCGCCGGCCTCGCCGGAGGCGGGGTCCTCGGAGACGGTATCCTCGGCGCTGGACTTCTTCGCCGCGCTGCGGCGGCGCGAGCGCTTCGGCTTCTCCTCGGCCTCGTCCTCGGCCTCCTTGCGCTGCTGGCGCTCTTCCTCGTCGAGCAGCGCCTGCCGGTCGGCGACCGGGATCTGGTAGTAGTCGGGATGGATCTCGCTGAAGGCGAGGAAGCCGTGCCGGTTGCCGCCATATTCGACGAAGGCGGCCTGCAGCGACGGCTCGACCCGGGTTACCTTGGCGAGATAGATATTGCCGCGCAGCGGCTTGCGGTCGGCGGCCTCGAAGTCGAATTCCTCGACTCGATTGCCGCGCACCACGACCACCCGGGTCTCCTCCGGATGGGTGGCGTCGATAAGCATCTTGTTGGCCATTGAACTCTCATATCCGGCAACGGCGGCGTCGACGTCGCATGGGACGTCCGACGGCATGAACCGTGCCTGCAAGCGGTGACCGATAACGGGTCCGAAAACCGGCGAGCGGGGCGCAGCACGGCGAACGTGCAGCGCGGACGGGAGGTCGGCGACGCGGCGCGGCGGCGGTTGTGGGCGCGACGAAGCAAGCTGCTCCGCGCCTCTCCCGCACTTGCCGACTGTCGCGTCATCGCTGAGTGCCGTCCATTTCTCGACCGAACAGGGTGAGCCGCGACCGCGCACGGCCCGACTCGCGACATATGGTGACGAAATGCGCGGGCGCGTCCGGCGCCGGACGTGAAACCCTGCCGCGTCCGGAAGCCCGGTGGCGACATCGGCGGTGCGCTGTCCCTTGGCGTCGCGGGCCTCGGCCCGCGCTCACGGCAGTCACGCGCCCACAAGGGACCCAATCGTGACCGGATGCAGGCTTCCATCGCTGGTGCGCCCGTCGCCGCCGGACCGCGAATGCCGGATGTCAGTCGAGCGACCCGGAAATGCGAACCATATGCATGCCCTTAATAGCGGCATGCGTGCCGATTTGGCAAGGATTGCCGTCAGTCGGTCGCCTGCGACCCTTCGCCGGTTCGTCATCATGTTGCCACCGTCCGGCCGTTGCCATGGCGCCACGCCGTGCCGGACACGCGCCGCGCAACCGCAACGTTCGGTTAACCGAGCCTTTATATTTCGTTAGAGAATAGCGACAGGAACGACGCGGCCGATGCGTGGCCGAAAAGCGCGCGGCGACGCGCGTGCAATTTTTGGAGGCCGGATCCCGGCATGAAGTGGCGCAAGGCGATCTTGGCGGTCATGCTCGCGGCGGTTGCGGCCCTCGCGCCCGCCGGCATGCCTGCTCACGCCGGAGCGGCCTCGAAGCCGGGTGCGAAGGCGTCGGCCCCGATTGCCGCCAGCCAGACCACTACGGCCGAGGCCGCCGGCGCGGCGGACGCGCCCGCTTCGGACAAGGCTGCCCCGGAGGCGTCTGCCCCCGCAACCACCGGCGCGGTCGATCCGACCACCACCGGCACGGTCACGGGCGCGGTCCCGAAGGCGGTGGTGGACAGCGCGCCGGCGATCGCCACCGACGCGCGGCTCGCGGGCGACGGCGAGCGCACCCGCCTGGTGGTCGACCTGTCGCGCGCGGTGCCGCTCGGCGCCTTCACCCTCGCCGATCCTTACCGCGTGGTGGTCGACGTGCCCGACGTCGTCTTCACCCTGCCGGCCAGCGCCGGGCAGGAGGGCAGGGGGCTCGTCACCGCCTACCGCTTCGGCCTGTTCGCGCCCGGCAAGGCGCGCATCGTCATGGACGTGTCGGCGCCGGTGAAGATCGACAAGGCGTTCGTGCTGGAGCCGATGGACGGCCAGCCGGCGCGCCTCGTCGTCGATCTGGTCAAGACCGACCGCAAGAGCTTCCTCAAGATGGTCGCGGCGCCGGTGCGGCGCATGCAGGAGCCGCCCATGCCCGCGCCCGCGGTGGCGGCGGCCGGCGACACCCGCCCGGTCATCGTCATCGATCCGGGCCATGGCGGCATCGACCCCGGCACGGTGAGCGTCTCGTCGGGCGTCGCCGAGAAGGAGCTCGTGCTCGCCGTCGGCCTCGAGCTGCGCGACAAGCTCAACGCCACCGGCCGCTACCGGGTGCTGATGACCCGCGAGGACGACACCTATGTGCCGCTCGGCCAGCGCGTGCGGGTGGCCCGCGAGAGCAGCGCGCGGCTGTTCATCTCGCTGCACGCCGATTCGCTGCCCGGCCATTCGGGCGATGCGCGCGGCGGCACTATCTACACGCTGTCCGATCGCGCCTCGGACGCGGAAGCCCAGCGCCTCGCCGATTCGGAGAACAAGGCCGACATGATCTCCGGCGTCGACCTCTCCGAGGAGCCGAACGACGTCGCCGGCATCCTGTTCGATCTCGCCCAGCGCGAGACCCGCAACTTCTCCGCCCAGTTCGCCCGCACGCTCGCGGGCTACATCGAGGACACCGCCCGCCTGCACAAGTCGCCGCTCAAATCGGCGGGATTCAAGGTGCTCAAGGCGCCCGACGTTCCCTCCGTGCTGTTCGAGCTCGGCTATCTTTCGAGCGCCAAGGACCTCGAACTCATGACATCCAAGGATTGGCAGTCTAAGGTTACGGACGCCATGGTGGTGGCGATCAATGCCTATTTCGCGACCCAGAAGCCGGCTCAGGTGCTTCCGGTCGCCATGCCTGCCAGCCTTGATGCGACGGTTGGTGATTCCGGGGGTGGAAGCCGGCCGGAAGCCGCGATAAGGCCATAGTTGCCCCGCACAGGGGTGCCCCTGGGGCGACATCGGATACGGACCTCTTTTCGCCTGGACGGAGAAGGGGTCGCAGCTGAGAGGGCGAGGCCGCATGCGGCTGCTACTGCGGTTCCTGGGTTTTCTGTTCGCCCTGGGCACCATTCTTTTCATCATCGGCGGCGGGGTCGCCGGCTTTTTCGTCTGGAAGTTCTCGCAGGACCTGCCGGACTACAGCCAGTTGCAGAACTACGAGCCCCCGGTGATGACCCGCATCCACGCCGCGGATGGCTCGCTGCTGGCCGAGTACGCCAAGGAGCGCCGGCTCTATCTGCCGATCCAGAACATTCCCGACCTCGTGAAGGAGGCCTTCATCTCCGCCGAGGACAAGAATTTCTACAGCCATGGCGGCATCGACATCACCGGCATCATCCGCGCCGCCTTCGCCTATCTGCAGAATTACGGCTCCGGCCGCCGCCCGCAGGGCGCCTCCACCATCACCCAGCAGGTCGCGAAGAACTTCCTCCTGACCAACGAGGTCTCGCTCGACCGCAAGATCAAGGAGGCGCTGCTCGCCCTGCGCATGGAGCAGGCCTATTCGAAGGACAAGATCCTCGAGCTGTACCTGAACGAGATCTATCTCGGCATCGGCTCCTACGGCGTCGCCGCCGCCTCGCTGCTCTATTTCGACAAGTCGGTTTCCGAGCTGACCGTCGCCGAGGCGGCCTATCTCGCCGCCCTGCCCAAGGGGCCGAACAACTACCACCCGTTCCGACACCACGAGGCCGCCGTCGAACGCCGCAACTGGGTGATCGATCGCATGGCCGAGAACGGCTACATCACGCAGGAGCAGGCCGACAAGGCGAAGGCGACCGACCTCGCCGTGACCGTGCGCCCGACCGGCGCGCACATCTTCTCGGCCGAATATTTCGCCGAGGAGGTGCGCCGCGAGATCTTCGAGCGCTATGGCGAGGATAAGCTGTATGGCGGCGGCCTGTCCGTCCGCACGACGCTCAATCCCAAGCTCCAGCTCATGGCCAAGAAGGCGCTGATCGACGGCCTCACCGGCTATGACGAGAAGCGCGGCTGGCACGGCGTCGTCTCGCGCATCGAGACTTCGGGCGACTGGGGCGCCCGGCTCGCCGACGTGAGTTCGTTCACCGACATTCCCTGGCGCCTCGCCGTGGTGCTGGAGGCGGACGGCGATTCGGCCCGCATCGGCCTGCAGCCGCAGCGCGACCGCTCCGGCAGCCTGTCCAAGCAGCGCCAGGTCGGGCTGATCACGCAGGACGGCGCCAAATGGGCGATTCGCGGCAAGAAGGCCGGCGTCGATTCGGTGCTGAAGCCGGGCGACGTGATCTATGTCGAGGCCATCGAGGGCAAGCCGGACCAGTGGCGGCTGCGCCAGGAGCCGAAGATCGAGGGCGCGCTCGTCGCCATGGATCCGCAGACCGGGCGCGTGCTCGCCATGGCCGGCGGCTTCTCCTTCGACGAGAGCCAGTTCAACCGCGCCACCCAGGCGATGCGTCAGCCGGGCTCCTCCTTCAAGCCGTTCGTCTACGCCGCGGCGATCGACAATGGCTACACGCCCTCCAGCATCGTGCTCGACGCGCCGTTCGAGCTGACCCAGCCGGGCCAGGACACGTGGCGGCCGAACAACTATTCCGGCAAGTTCTACGGGCCGCAGACGCTGCGCTTCGGCCTCGAAAACTCGCGCAACGTGATGACGGTGCGGCTCGCCAACGACCTCGGCATGCCCACCATCGTGGAATATGCGCGGCGCTTCGGCATCTACGACAATCTGCTGCCGGTGCTCTCCATGTCGCTCGGCGCGGGCGAGACCACGGTGATGCGGATGGCGGCCGGCTATTCGGAATTCGCCAATGGCGGCAAGAAGATCAAGCCGACCCTGATCGACCGCATCCAGGACCGCTACGGCAAGACCATCTACCGGCACGACGAACGCGAATGCCGGGGCTGCGACGCCAAGAAGTGGGAGCACCAGCCCGAGCCGACGCTGATCGACCGGCGCGAGCAGGTGCTCGACCCGATGACCGCCTACCAGATCACCTCGATGCTGGAAGGCGTGGTCCAGCGCGGCACCGGCTCGGCGCTCAAGGCGCTGGGCAAGCCGGTGGCGGGCAAGACCGGCACCACCAACGAAGAGAAGGACGCCTGGTTCGTCGGCTTCACCCCGGACATGGTGGTCGCCGTCTATCTCGGCTTCGACACGCCCAAGCCGATGGGCCATGGCTCGACCGGCGGCGTTCTCGCCGCGCCGGTGGTCCGCGACTTCATGCAGGCGGCGCTGGCCGACCGCCCGGCGGTGCCGTTCCGCGTGCCGCCCGGGATCAAGCTGGTTCGCGTCAACCCGAAGACCGGCCTGCGCGCCGGGCCGGGCGACCCCTCGATCCTCGAGGCGTTCAAGCCCGGCACCGCCCCGCCCGACAGCTACTCCGTCATCGGCGCGACCGATGCCTCCGGCAAGCCGATCGGCGTGTCGCCGGAGGCGGACCGGGCGCTCGGCAACAGCGGAACCGGCGGGCTCTACTGAGCCCGGCCGGCGCCGGCTCAGCCGTCATAGGGCATGGCAAGGAAGGCGGGCAGCGCCTCCGCCCGGGCGGTGAAGCGCGCCAGCGCCGGAAAGGCGTCGGCGGGCACCACCTCGGGGATCATGTTGCGCGTGAAGGTGAAGGCGACCGCGGCGGTGATGTCGGCCTGCATCGGCCGCTCGCCCGTCAGCCAGCCCTCGCCGATCTCAGCTTCCAATGCCCGGTAGGCGGCGAAGAGCTGGCCCTGCACGCGGTCCAGCCAGGGCTGGTGGCGCTTTTCTTCCGGGCGCAGCTGGTGCTCGTAGACGATCTGCACCGTCTTCTCGCAGGCCGCCAGCGCAAGGCCGACGAGCCGCTGGCTGCGGGCATGGGCGGCGATGTCGGCCGGCTCGAGGCTCATGCCGGGGGCGGCGAGGCGTTCGGCATGGGCGATAATGAGCGTCGAATCCATCAGCACCACGCCGTCATCCGTCACCAGCGTTGGCGCCTTCACCACCGGGTTGATCGCCGCGAAGGCGTCAAAGTGACGGAACACCGACACGCTCTCATGGGTGAAGGGCAGGTCGAGCGCGGTCAGCGAGATCGCGACGCGGCGGACATAGGGCGAATCGAGCATGCCGATCAGGCGCATTCGGGCTTTCCTCCTTGGGGCCGCTGGGCGGGGGGCTCCCGATCTTAGGGGCTGTCGCGCCGGGCGCCAGCGGGCTGCCGCCGGTCGAGCGTCAGGGTGGCGTACCGAGCCGGGTGCCGTGCCGCCCGCCGTTCGGCTCGCAACGCCGCCTGTTCCGCCATGCACGGCACCGCCCGTTTACAGCCATGCCCAACGCCTCTATTTTCCGCCGCCTTTCCGCGTCCTTTTGAGAGTGTCCCCATGCGCGCCGAGCTCGCCGCGAGCGTCGACGAAATCCGCGAAGCCGCCGGTCTCCTCCGGCAGCACATCGATTTCGACCGTTCCAAAGCCCGCCTGGCGGAGCTCAACGCGCTCGCCGAGGACCCCAATCTCTGGAACGATCCCGACCGCGCCCAGAAGCTGATGCAGGAGCGCGGCACGCTGGAGGACGGGCTCGGCGCGATCGAGCGCATCAACCGCGAGCTCGCCGACAATGTCGAGCTGATCGAACTCGGCGAGATGGAGGGCGACGAGGGCATCGTCGACGAGGCCGCCGCCGCGCTGGAACGGCTGAAGTCCGAGGTCGCCCGCCGCCAGCTCGAGGCGCTGCTCTCGGGCGAGGCGGACGCCAATGACAGCTATCTCGAGGTTCATGCCGGTGCCGGCGGCACCGACAGCCAGGACTGGGCCGAGATGCTGCTGCGCATGTATACGCGCTGGGCGGAGCGGCGCGGCTACAAGGTGGAGCTGATCGAGGATTCGCCCGGCGAAGCGGCGGGTCTCAAGTCGGCCACCGTGCTGATCAAGGGCCACAACGCCTATGGCTGGCTGAAGACTGAGGCCGGCGTGCACCGGCTGGTGCGCATCTCGCCCTTCGATTCGAACGCGCGGCGCCAGACCTCCTTCGCCTCGATCGACGTCTACCCGGTGATCGACGACCGCATCGTGGTCGACATCAAGGAAGCGGATGTGCGCGTCGACACGATGCGCTCGGGCGGTGCGGGCGGCCAGCACGTCAACAAGACCGAATCGGCCGTGCGCCTCACCCATATCCCGACCAGCATCGCCGTGGTGGCGCAGGGCGACCGCTCCCAGCACAAGAACCGCGCCACCGCATGGGACATGCTGCGCGCCAAGCTCTACGAGCTGGAGCTGAAGAAACGCGAGGCGCAGGCCGCCGCCGAGCAGGCCGCCAAGACCGACATCGGCTGGGGCCACCAGATCCGCTCCTACGTGCTGCAGCCCTACCAGCTGGTGAAGGACCTGCGCACCGGCGTCTCCTCGGGCACGCCGCAGGAAGTGCTGGACGGCGACCTCGACCCGTTCATGGAAGCGGCGCTGGCCCAGCGCGCCTATGGCGGCGGCCCGGCCGACGTCGAGGACGTCGACTGAGGGCGGCCGCCCGCCGGCCGCGCTCCCGGCCGGCGCGATCCGTCACAGCGCCTTCGCCGCCTCCAGCACCTCGTCGGCGTGGCCGGCGACCTTCACCTTGGGCCAGAGGCGGGCGATGCGCCCCTCGCGGTCGATCAGCACCGTGGTGCGCTCGACGCCCATGAACTTGCGCCCGTACATGCTTTTCTCGGTCCACACGCCATAGGCCTCAAGCACCGCGTGCGCCTCGTCGCCGGCCAGCGCCAGCGAGAGCGCCTGCTTGGAGCGGAAGCGCCCGATGGCGCGGTCCGAATCGGGCGAGATCCCGATGACGCGCGTATCCGCCGCCGCGAATTGCGGGCCGAGCCGGTCGAAGTCGTGCGCCTCGATCGTGCACCCCTGGGTACCGGCCTTCGGATAGAAGTAGAGCACCAGCTTGTGCCCCCGGCAGGCCGCGAGCGTCAGGCTCTCGCCGGTGTCGGTGGAAATCGTGAAGTCGGGGGCGGGGCTACCGACGTCGATACGCGTCATCTGCCTTCCTTTCGGCGGGTTTTGGGGTGATCGGCTGAAGAGGTGACGGTCGCTCCGCTGGCGGGAACTTTGAGGCAAAAGGTATCGCGGGGCTGGGGCGGCCCGGGCATTATGGCGCACGTCGCGGAGATTCGAAGCATTCATGAAGCAGCCGACCAGGCCGAAGGCGGGTGCCGGCGCGAAGCGCGTCATTAGGCGCCCGCGTCCACGGCGCGTCGCGAAGGCGGGCGTTGCGCGCTCCCGGCGCGGGCGCCGCTGGCTTCGAGTCTGCGGCTGGTCGTTCGGCACGCTGGTCGGCCTGACTTTCGCCGCCGCGTTCGGTCTGTACCTCATGTTCACCACCGGCATCCTGACCGTCGACATGGCGCGCCCCTATGTCGAAAGCGCGCTCGAATCGCGCCTCGGCGGTGGGCGCAAGGTGGCGATCGGCGAGATCGTCGCGGCGCGCGCGCCCGATGGTGGCATGCAACTCAGGGCGAGCAACATCACCGTGCGCGACGCGGCGGGCGACATCATCGCGGTGGCGCCGCAGGCCGAGGTCACGATGCAGGACGGCCTGCTGCCCTGGATCGCCCGGCCCCGGCGCATCGACCTTGTGGGCGTGAAGCTCATGGTGCGGGTAAACGCGCAGGGCGGCATCGTCATCTCGACCGAGGGCAGCAAGCCGCTGGAGACACCGGCGGAGGACAACGAGCCGGACGTCGACGATCCGGGCGCCGCCGGGCCGGATGCGAACGTGGCCGACACATCGGCGCCGCAGCCCGCGCCGCCCGCCGATGCGGCTGCGCCGGCCTCCACGGGCGCCGCCGTCGTTCCCGCCTCCGGCGCGGCGCCGACGCCGGTGGGACCGCTGCGCCTTTCCAGCCTCGCCGCCTTCGCCGACGGCATCGACCGTGGTGGTCTCGACGGCGCCGACCTCTCGGAAATCGGCCTCAAGGACGGCACGCTGGTAGTGCGCAGCGACATCAGCGGCCGGCAATGGACCTTCGACGACATCGACCTCTCGCTCTCGCGCCCGCCGGAAGGGGGCATGAGCTTCGACCTGACTGCCGGCGGTACGGATGGCCCCTGGTCGGCCAGCGCCACCATCGGCGGGCTCAGGAACGGCGAGCGCCCGCTCACGGTGAAGGTGCGCGACCTCGCCCCGCGCGACCTGATGATCGCCGCGGGCAAGGCCGATGCCGACCTCGTGGCGACCTCGCCCATCTCGGTCGACGTTTCCGCCCGCATCGACCGGAAGGGCGTGCTGATCGGCAGCGAGGGGCGTCTGGTGGCGGGGGCGGGCGAGTTCCAGCTCGGCCCCGACAAGGCCGGGCGGACCCTCGTCGACGAGGCCTCGCTGACCTTCCGCTACGATCCCGCGCGCCGCGTGCTGGCACTGGCGCCGCTGTCGATCCATGCCGGCCCGTTCGCTCTCCAGCTCACCGGCGAGGTGCAGGGGCCGGCTGACAGCAGCGGCAAGTGGCAGCTGCGCACGACGGCGGCGCGCGCGGTGTTCGGCGGCGGCGGCAAATATTCTGAGAACGAGCCGCCGCTGGTGCTCGACGACATCGCGCTCGCCCTCTCGATGGACCCGGCGCAGTCGCGCATCGTCATCGACCAGGGCGACCTGAAGGGGCCGCAGGGCGGGGTGAAGCTGACGGGTGCGCTCGACCTCGGCGGCGTCGAGCCCTCGCTCGCGCTTTCGGTCAGCGCGACGCCGATGTCGGCCACGTCGCTCAAGCGGCTGTGGCCGATCGTGGCCGCGCCGCCGGTGCGCAAATGGGTCTATGACCACGTCGTCTCCGGCGACGTGACCAGCGCCGAGATCTCCTTCACGGCGCCGCTCGGCTCGATCGGCAACAAGGAGCGCCCGCTGCCGGCCGACGCCGTTTCCATTATCGTCACCGGCAGCAACGGCGTGTTCCGCCCGATCCCCGACCTGCCGCCCTTCGAGGGCGCCGACATCAGCGTCCACGCCACCGGCCGCAGCGCCCATGTCGAAGCCACGAAGGCCAGCATCAACACGCCGGACGGGCGCAAGCTGGACTTCCCGCAGGGCGTGCTCGACGTGCCCGACGTGGTGGTCGACAACCCGCCGGCCAAGATCCAGGTGAGCGTGAGCGGCTCGGCGGCGGCAGCGGTCGAGCTCGGCAGCACGCCACCCCTGCGCGGCGCGGCGGCCGAGCAGATGGACCCGGCCGATGTCGACGGCACCATCAAGGGCACGGCGCAGATCAATGTCCGCCTGTCCGACCACATGACGCCGGCCGATGTCGATTACGCCTTCGATGCCAATCTGTCCGACTTCAGCGCCGACAACATCCTGCTCGGCCAGAAGCTGGACGACGCCACCGTGCGCGCCTTCGTGACCCCCGCCGCCACCGTGCTGCGCGGCGAGGGCAAGGTCGGCGGCGCGCTGGCGAGCTTCGAGTACACCAAGCCCGCCAAGGGCGACGCGACCTTCGCCGTCGCCGCCACGCTCGACGACGCGGCGAGGAGCAATCTCAATCTCGACCTCGCCAGCCTGTCGGGAACGGTGGGGGTGAAGCTCTCCGGCAAGATCGGGCCCAAGAGCAAGACCGCCGACGTCGACATCGACCTCACCCGCGCGCGCCTCGCCGAACTGGTGCCCGGCTGGTCGAAGCCCGCCGGCCGCCCGGCGCGGCTCACTGCCAAGGCGGTGGTGACCAACTCCGAGACCGAGCTCGACGACCTCGTCATCACCGGGCAGGGCGTCAACATACGCGGCTCGGTCGACCTCGATGCCAAGGCCTCGCTGGTGAGCGCCAACCTGCCGACCTTCCAGCTCTCGGACGGCGACAAGGCGAGCGTGAAGGCGGAGAACGTCGACGGGGTGATGAAGCTGACCGTGCGCGGCGAGGTGATCGAGGCGCGCGCCTTCCTCAAGAACCTGCTCGAGGCCCCGGTCGCCGGGCGCCAGAACGACAAGCCGGCCGACATCGACCTCGACGTCAATCTCGGCGTGGTGGCGGGCAACAATGGCGAGACCATGCGCCAGGCGGTGCTGCGCATGTCGCGGCGCAACGGGACGCTCACCGCCTTCGACCTCGCCGCGCTGGTCGGGCGCGACGGCGGGGTGAAGGGCGAACTGACCAAGCAGGGCGGCCAGCGCGTGCTGCGCGTGGCGACCAGCGACGCCGGCGCGCTGCTGCGCTTCGTCGATCTCTACACCCGCATCTATGGCGGCGACCTGTGGATTGACGTCGACCCGCCGAGCGGTGACGGCAGGCCGCAGAGCGGCGTGGTCAACATGCGCGACTTCGTGATCCGTGGCGAGCCCGGGCTCGACCGGCTGATCGCCGCCGCCCCGACCCAGACGAAGGACGGCCGGCCGGCGCCGGGCGCGGCGATAGCCTTCCGCAAGCTGCAGGCCGACTTCCAGCGCTCGGCCGAGCAGCTCACCATCCGCGAGGGCGCGATCTGGGGCCCGACCATGGGCTCGACCTTCGACGGCACGCTCGACTTCGCCGCCGACCGGGTCGCGGTGCGCGGCACCTATGTGCCGGCCTTCGGGCTTAACAACCTGTTCAGCCGGGTGCCGGTGCTGGGCTTCTTCCTCGGCGGCGGGCCGAATGAGGGGCTGGTGGGCGTGACCTACGAGGTCGTCGGCCCGCTCAGTGGCCCGACGCTGCGGGTGAACCCGATCTCGGCGGTGGCGCCGGGCTTCCTGCGCAAGATCTTCGAGTTCCGGCAGGCGCCGGACCCGACCCCGCCGGCGCTGGTGCCCACGCGCTAGCGGACGGCCGGGCGTGCGGCCGGGTGTTTTCCGCCATGAGGCGCGGAGGCGCGCGGCGCGCGCCGGCTCACACCGGCTTCAGCAGCACGTGCTTCTTCTTGCCGAAGGAGAGCTTGATCACGCCTTCCGGCGTCAGGTCGGCTGGGGTGAGGACGCGCTTGTCGTCGGTCACGACGACGTCGTTGACCCGCAGCCCCCCGCTCTTGATCTGCCGCCGCGCCTCGCCATTGGAGGCGACGAGGCCCGCCACCTCGGAGAAGGCGGAGAGCACGCCGATCCCGTCCGCACCGAGCGTGCCGCCCGCCAGCTCGACGGTCGGCAGGTCGGCGGCGAGCGCGCCTTCCTCGAAGGTCTTGCGCGCCGTCTCCGCCGCCGCTTCGGCCGCCGCGCGGCCGTGCAGCATGGCTGTGACCTCGGTGGCGAGGATCTTCTTCACCTCGTTGATCTCCGCCCCGCCAAGCGCGGAGAGGCGGGCGATCTCGGACATCGGCAGCGTGGTGTAGAGCTTGAGGAAGCGTGTAACGTCCGCGTCCTCGGTGTTGCGCCAGTACTGCCAGAACTCGTAGGCGCCGAGCATGTCGGCGTTCAGCCACACCGCGCCGTTGGCGGACTTGCCCATCTTGGCGCCGGAGGCTGTGGTGAGCAGCGGCGAGGTGAGCGCATAGAGCTGCGGCGTGCCCATGCGGTGGCCGAGATCGATGCCGTTGACGATGTTGCCCCACTGGTCCGAGCCGCCCATCTGCAGCCGGCAGTCGTAGCGCTTGGCCAGCTCGACGAAGTCGTAGGCCTGCAGGATCATGTAGTTGAACTCGAGGAACGACAGCGACTGCTCGCGCTCGAGCCGCATCTTCACGCTGTCGAAGGACAGCATGCGGTTGACCGAGAAGTGCCGGCCGACGTCGCGCAGGAATTCGAGGTAGTTGAGGCCCCGCAGCCATTCGGCGTTGTTGATCATCAGCGCGCTGGTGGCGCCGGCGTCGTAGTCGAGATAGTTCGAGAACACCCGCTTGATCGAGGCGATGTTGGCCTCGATCGTGTCCAGCGTCATGAGCTGGCGCGCCTCGTCCTTGAAGGAGGGGTCGCCGACCATGCCGGTGCCGCCGCCCATCAGCGAGACCGCGCGATGCCCGGTCGCCTGCAGCCAGTGCAGCATCATGATCTGGATCAGCGAGCCGGCGTGGAGGCTCGGCGCGGTCGGATCGAAGCCGATATAGGCGGTGACGGTTTCCGTAGCGAAAAGCTTGTCGAGACCTTCATCATCGGAGATCTGATGGATGAAGCCGCGCTCGTCGAGCGTGCGGAGGAAATCGGATCGGAAGCTCATCATCTCGGCCTGCCGGCATCAACGCCATATTAGGAACGGGCCGGTGATGTAACAGCTTCACGCGGGGAAAGCATCCCGGAGACTTGTGCATGGACCGGCCTGTCAAGGCGATCGGGCTGATGAGCGGGACCTCGCTCGACGGCGTCGACGTGGCGCTAATCGAGACCGACGGCGAAGACGTCGACGGGTTAGGTCCCGGACGGACCTTCCCCTATGAAGCGGCAGACCGCGCGCTGTTCGAGCAGGCGCTCGAGGCGGCGACCAGCCTTACCGACCGCTCGGCGCGTCCCGGCGTGATCGAGGAGGCGGAGCAACTCCTGACCGAGCGCCACGAGCAGGCGCTGGCCGCGTTCTTCACCGAATTTCCCGAGCATCGCGACGTCTCCGTCATCGGCTTCCACGGCCAGACGGTGCTGCACCGGCCGGAGCGGCGCCTCACCGTGCAGATCGGCGACGGGCCGGCGCTGCTGGACGCGGTGCGGGCCATGGTGCCGGCGCCCGGCCCGGTGCTGGCCTATGACCTGCGCGCCGCCGACGTCGCAGCGGGCGGGCAGGGGGCGCCGCTGGTGCCGGTTTATCATCGCGCGCTGGCGCGCCGGCTCACTTCTCCCGGGCCGATGCTGGTGCTCAATCTCGGGGGCGTCGCCAACATCACCTTCATCGACGGCGAACGCGATCCGGTGGCCGGCGACACCGGCCCCGCCAACGCGCTGATCGACGACTTCATGAAGGCCTGCACCGGCACGCCCTGCGACCGCGACGGCGCGGCGGCCGCGCGCGGTACGGTCGACGAAGGCGCGATCGCACGGCTGCTCGACCACCCCTTCTTCGCCAAGGCGCCGCCCAAGTCGCTCGACCGCAACGACTTCCGCGCCTGGGTGGCGCAGCGCGGCGGCCTCGACTCCATGGGCCTCGAAGACGGCGCGGCGACGCTCACCGCGCTCACCGCCGCCTCGGTGGCCGCCTGCCTGCCGCTTCTGCCGGCGCGCCCGCGCCTCGTCATCGTGGCGGGTGGCGGGGCGCGCAACCCGACCCTGCTCGCCATGCTGCGTGCGCGGCTGGGCATCGAGCTGGTCACGGCCGACGCGGTCGGGTGGTCCAGCGACTTCCTGGAGGCGCAGGCCTTCGGCTTTCTCGCCGTGCGCGCGGTGCGCGGCCTGCCGCTCACTTTTCCCACCACGACCGGCGCGCCGCGCCCCCTTTCCGGCGGCCGGATTCTCTGCGCCTGAGGCGTCGTGGACGCGGTGAAAGCCGAATTGAAGATTATCTTCAGAAAAACTGAATTTATTGATCGATCGTCGCAGTATTCCTGAAATGCAATGGTGCGATGCAAAACTCGATGATGCGGCGCACAAAATCCAGTATATCTTGAGGGCTCCCGGGAAGTCCGGCTCGCCAGGCAGGCAGCTTCCGCAAAACAAGCCTGGACAGAACTTTGGAGCAAAGAAGATGCGCAGCCTTTTCCGCGACATCCTGCCCCTGGCCGTTGCCGGGGGCCTCATCGCCGTCGCCGTCATCGCCCCGCTGCGCGCCGAGGAGGCGCACAAGGTGGCAGAAGCCGGCCTTCAGCCCGGCGCGGCGCAGAAGATCGAACTCGGCTACGTCACCGGCATCGCCTATTACGTCGCCCAGGATGACGGCTACCATGTCGTCGCCACGCTGAGCGCGGCCAATGGCGCGCCGGTACGCGTCGCCGCCACGCTTCAGCCCGAGCAGGTGGTGAGCTTCTCCGTCCCCGGCGCGAGCGACGGCGTGACCCGCACCGTCGAGATCGCCCGCCGCGGCGATGCCGTGCTGGTCACCAATCCGGCCCGCCTCGTCCTGAACTGACGCGGAGCGGCCGGAAAGAAAAAGGCCCGGCACGAGGCGCGCCGGGCCTTTTTCATGTCGTCCTTCGCCGGCCCCGCCGCGACGGGAGCCTGGCGCCCAAGCGGGGCGCTCAGGCGGCGCTGGTCTTCTTGGCGGTGCCGGGCAGGCGCTTGTCGAGATAGGTGCCCACCACTTCCATCAGCTCGTCGGTCTTGCCGTCGAAGAAGTGGTTGGCCTCCGGCACGGTCTGCTGCTCGATGATGATGCCCTTCTGGGTCTTCAGCTTCTCGACCAGGCCGGTGACGGCGGAGAACGGCACCACCGCGTCCTTGTCTCCATGGACGAACAGGCCCGAGGACGGGCAGGGCGCCAGGAACGAGAAGTCGTAGAGATTGGCCGGCGCGGCGATGGAGATGAAGCCCTCCACCTCGGGCCGGCGCATCAGAAGCTGCATGCCGATCCAGGCGCCGAAGGAGAAGCCGGCGATCCAGCAGGCGCGCGCGTCAGGGTTGATCGACTGCGCCCAGTCCAGCGCCGCGGCGGCATCCGCCAGCTCGCCTTGGCCGTGGTCGAACGAGCCCTGCGAGCGGCCGACGCCGCGGAAGTTGAACCGCAGCGTCGAGAATCCGCGATTCACGAACTGGTAATAGAGGTTGTAGACGACCGGATTGTTCATCGTGCCCCCGAACTGCGGGTGCGGGTGCAGGATGATGGCGATCGGCGCATGGCGCGTCTTGGCCGGCTGATAGCGGCCTTCGAGACGCCCCTTCTCGCCGGTAAAGATGACCTCGGGCATGAAGTTCGAAACCTTGGGATACGGTGCGGGCGGATCCGATGATTTCCGGGCCCGGCGCGGGCCGTGGAGCCTACGCCGTCCGGACCTGATCTTGCCGCGAGCGCCTTGACGGCAAGGGGTATGAATCCTAATTTATTAGAATAATTCTAACTTTCAACGTCCGGTTGCAGCGGTTGCGCGCTCAATCGCCTACTGGCCAACCCGACGTAGATGCGGATGCGAAGCTATGCCGGACGGCGACTCAATTTGCAAGCTCGCCGAGTGCAGGGCAGGCGCATCGCGCAGGCAATACCTATATAGGACGTGAGCCCGGCAATTCGAGCCCACGAGCATCATGCACGAACGAACCTATCTTGATCATAACGCCACCGCCCCGATCCGCCCCGAGGCGCGCGCGGCCCTGATCGAAGCGCTGGACGCGACCGGGAACGGCTCGGCGGTCCATGGCGAGGGACGCGGTGCGCGCGCGACCATCGAGGCCGCGCGGGCGCGCGTCGCGGCAATGGTCGGTGCGGACCCGCGCGGGGTGATCTTCACCGCCGGCGGCACCGAGGCCGACACGCTCGCCCTGACGCCCGATTTCAGCCGCGGCGAGGCGCCGCTCGGCTGCGACGTGCTGCTCACCAGCGCCGTCGAGCATGCCGCCGTGCTGCGCGGCCACCGGTTCCCCGCCGAGCGGGTCGAGCTGCTGCCCGTCGATGCGCGCGGGCGCGTGGTGCTGGAGGAGCTGGACGCGGCGCTCGAGCGCACGACGCAGGCCGGCCGGCGCGCCCTGGTCTCGGTCATGCTGGCGAACAACGAGACCGGCGTGATCCAGCCGCTCGCCGAGGTGGCGCGCCGCGCCCATGCCCACGGCGCGCTGGTGCATGCCGATGCGGTGCAGGCTGCCGGCCGCATCCCGGTGTCGATCGGGGCGCTCGGCGTCGACCTGCTGTCGCTCTCGGCGCACAAGATCGGCGGCGCGCCCGGGGCCGGGGCGCTGGTCGCCACCGACCCGGACCTGCGCCCCGCGCCGGTGTTCGCCGGCGGCGGGCAGGAGAGGGGCCGCCGGGCCGGCAGCGAGAACATTCCCGCCATCGCCGCGTTCGGCGCGGCGGCGGAGCGCGCGGGCGCGTCGGTCATAGACGAAATGGCGCGCATCGACGCCTTGCGCGAACGGCTTGAAAGCGCTCTAAGAAGCGAGTTCCCCGAGCTGGTCCTGCTCGTCGGCGACGTCGAGCGCCTGCCCAACACGTCGTGCCTCGCCTTTCCGGGCGTGCCCGCGGAAACCTTGGTGATCGCGCTCGACCTGGCAGGGGTTGCGGCCAGTGCCGGTGCCGCCTGCTCGTCGGGCAAGGTCACCGCGTCGCACGTGCTGGGAGCGATGGGCGTGCCGGAGCGGATCGCCCGTTCCGCCATCCGCCTGTCCTTCGGCTGGTCGAGCGGGGAAGAGGATGTCGACCGGGCACTCGGCGCCTTCCGCCGTGTGTGGCCCGGTCTTTTGCGTCGCGCCCGCGCGGCGTGACGAAGCGAAGAGCGCCCGTGCCCGGCACGGCGCCGAACGTGCCTTTCCCCTTGCGGTTTCGCGCGCACGAAGCAGCTTAAGGGGTCCAGTTGACCTGACCCGCGGGCCTTGACCCCGCGCGGGAGAGGAGATGAGACGATGCCGGCGGTACAGGAGACAGTGGAGCAGGTCCGCTCCATCGACGTCGATCAGTACAAGTACGGGTTCTTCACCGATATCGAGTCGGAGAAGGCCGCAAAGGGTCTCACCGAGGAGACCGTCCGCTTCATTTCGGCCAAGAAGGACGAGCCGGAATGGATGCTGGAATGGCGGCTCGAAGCCTTCCGGCGCTGGCAGACCATGCGCGAGCCGGACTGGGCGCGGGTGAACTATCCGCCGATCGACTACCAGGAGCTCTACTACTACGCCGCTCCGAAGAAGAAGGACGGGCCGAAGTCGATCGACGACATCGACCCGGAGATCCTGGCGACCTATGAGAAGCTCGGCATCCCGCTGCGCGAGCGCGACGCGCTGCTCGGCATCGAGAGCGGCGCCTCACGGGTGGCGGTCGACGCGGTGTTCGATTCGGTCTCGGTGGCGACGACCTTCAAGGAAGAGCTCGCCAAGGCCGGCGTGATCTTCATGCCGATCTCCGAGGCGATCCGCGAATATCCCGAGCTGGTGAAGAAGTATCTCGGCTCGGTGGTCCCGGTTACCGACAACTTCTTCGCCACGCTGAACTCGGCAGTGTTCTCCGACGGCTCCTTCGTCTACGTGCCGAAGGGCGTGCGCTGCCCGATGGAGCTGTCGACCTATTTCCGCATCAACGAGCGCAACACCGGCCAGTTCGAGCGCACGCTCATCATCGCCGACGAGGGCGCCTATGTGAGCTATCTCGAAGGCTGCACCGCACCGATGCGCGACGAGAACCAGCTCCACGCCGCCGTGGTCGAGCTGGTTGCGCTGGCCGATGCCGAGATCAAGTACTCGACGGTCCAGAACTGGTACCCGGGCGACAGCCAGGGCAAGGGCGGCATCTACAACTTCGTCACCAAGCGCGGCGACTGCCGCGGCGACCGCTCCAAGATCTCCTGGACCCAGGTCGAGACCGGCTCGGCGATCACCTGGAAATACCCGAGCTGCATCCTGCGCGGCGACGAGAGCCGCGGCGAGTTCTACTCGATCGCTATCTCGAACGGCTACCAGCAGGTCGACAGCGGCACCAAGATGATCCATCTCGGCAAGAACACGACCAGCCGGATCATCTCCAAGGGCATCGCTGCCGGCCACTCGGACAACACCTATCGCGGGCTCGTCTCGGCGCACCGCAAGGCGACCGGCGCGCGCAACTTCACCAACTGCGACTCGCTGCTCATCGGCGACAAGTGCGGGGCGCACACCGTGCCCTATATCGAGTCGAAGAACTCCAGCGCGCAGTTCGAGCACGAGGCCACCACCTCGAAGATCTCCGAGGACCAGCTGTTCTACTGCCAGCAGCGCGGCCTCGATCCCGAGGAGGCGACCGCGCTGATCGTGAACGGCTTCGTCAAGGACGTGCTCCAGCAACTCCCGATGGAGTTCGCGGTCGAGGCGCAGAAGCTGATCTCGGTCAGCCTGGAAGGCTCGGTGGGCTGACGCCCCTTTCGATCTTCGTCGTTCCGGAGGCGGCCCGGCCGTGCTGCGGAACCTCAATCGGACATCAGCGCCACCCGACCGCGGGGACGATGCGCTCCAGAACGGAATTGATGAAATGGCCATGCTCGAAATCGACAACCTCCACGCCAAGATCGAAGGCGACGAGGGCCGGGAAATCCTCAAGGGGCTGACGCTCAGCGTGAACCCCGGCGAGGTGCACGCCATCATGGGCCCGAACGGCTCGGGCAAGTCGACCCTTTCCTACATCCTCGCCGGCAAGGAGGATTACGAGGTCACCGACGGCTCCGTCACCTTCGAGGGCGAGGACCTTCTGGAGATGGAGATCGACGAGCGCGCCGCGAAGGGCCTGTTCCTCGCCTTCCAGTACCCGATCGAGGTGCCCGGCGTCGCCACCATGACCTTCCTTCGCTCGGCGCTGAACGCGCAGCGCAAGAAGCGCGGCGAGGAGGAAATCTCCACCCCGGACTTCCTGCGCCTCATCCGCGAGCGCGCGGGCGGGCTCGGCATCAGCCAGGACATGCTGAAGCGCGGCGTCAATGTCGGCTTCTCCGGCGGCGAGAAGAAGCGCGCCGAGATCCTGCAGATGGCGGTGCTCCAGCCCAAGCTGTGCATCCTCGACGAGACCGATTCCGGCCTCGATATCGACGCGCTCAAGGTCGTCTCCGAGGGCGTGAACGCGCTGCGCTCGCCGGACCGCGCGATGATCGTCATCACCCACTACCAGCGCCTGCTCAACCACATCGTCCCCGACGTCGTCCATGTGATGAACAAGGGCCGCATCGTGCGCTCGGGCGGCAAGGAGCTGGCGCTCGAGCTCGAGGCCAATGGCTATGCCGAGTACCAGCAGGACGCGGCGTGAGGAGAGGATGATGAACGCTGACATCCGTCCGATCCGGACGCCGGCCGAGCAGGCGCTCATCGCCGAGCTCGACCAGCTCCGCTCGGTGAACGACCGGCTGGGCGATCTGCGCCTCGCCGCGGCCCGTTCCTTCGAGGAGAACGGCCTGCCGCACCGGCGCGTCGAGGAGTGGAAGTACACAGACCTGCGCACGCTGATGCGTGACGCGGTTCCGGTCGCCGGCACCGCTGCCGTCGCGGAGGCCGACGCCCGCGCGAAGCTCCTGCGCGAGGTCGAGGCCCGCCGCATCGTGGTCGCCAACGGCGCGGTGGTGCCGGAGCTGTCCGACTTCTCGGCTCTGGAAGAAGGTCTGGCGCTGCGCAGCCTCGCCGACGTGATCGCCTCCGGCGACGACGTGGCGGCGCGCATCGGCGGCATCGTCCCCGGCCGCTACGACGCGGCGCTGGCGCTCAACACCGCGCTGGCGAAGGACGGCGTCGTGCTCGAGGTCGCGGCCGGCGCGCATATCGAGCGCCCGGTCCACGTGGTCCACGTCTTCGCCGGCAGCGCGCCGGCGGCGAGCTACGCCCGCTCGCTGGTCGTGGTCGGCGAGGGCGCGACGCTCACCTATGTCGAGAGCTTCGAGGGGCCGGCAGGCATCGCCTACCAGGTCAACAGCGCCACCGAATTCTATGTCGGCGACGAGACCCATCTCGACGTGGTGCGCCTTCAGGACGAGAGCGCGAGCGCGATCCATCTCTCGACCCTGCTGTTCGAGGTCGGGCGGCGGACGCAGCTCCACACCTTCACCTTCGCCACGGGCGCCGCCGTCGCGCGTACCTCGCTCTACGCGACGCTGTCGGGCGAGGACAGCCACATCGCCTTCAACGGCGCCACGCTGCTGAAGGACCGCCAGCATTCGGACTCGACCCTGTTCGTCGACCACAAGGTGCCGGGCTGCGAGAGCCGGGAGCTGTTCAAGACCGTGCTCGACGATCAGAGCCGCGGCGTGTTCCAGGGCAAGATCGTGGTCCGCCAGGCGGCGCAGAAGACCGACGGGCGGATGATGAGCCGCGCGCTGGTGCTCGGCGACGACGCCGAGATGGACAACAAGCCGGAGCTGGAGATCTTCGCCGACGACGTGCAGTGCGGCCATGGCGCCACCTGCGGCGCCATCGACGACGAACTGCTGTTCTACCTGCGCGCCCGCGGCATTCCGCTCAAGGAGGCGCAGAGCCTGCTCGTACAGGCCTTCGTCGGCGAGGCGATCGAGACCGTCGAGCATGACGGCCTGCGCGAGGCGCTGATCGCCTGTGCGGAAGGCTGGCTGAAGGCGCGGGCCTGAGGCCCGCCACGCCGCCCGTTGATGTCGTCATCCCGGACGCGGCACAGCCGCGATCCGGGGTCGTCCGCGGAAATAGGGGCCGCTGTCGGCCCGCGATCCCGGCTCGAAGCTTCGCTTCGTCCGGGATGACGCCCTCTGGAGAGGCCGCACCATGACCGAGCCGGTCACCATCCATCCCGCCGTCGCGAACGGCACCTATGACGTCCACCGCGTGCGGCAGGATTTCCCGATCCTGTCGAAGACGGTCTACGGCAAGCCGCTGGTCTATCTCGACAACGCCGCCTCGGCCCAGAAGCCGGTGCAGGTGCTGGACCGCATGCGCTTCGCCTATGAGAACGAATATTCCAACGTTCATCGCGGCCTGCACTTCCTCGCCAACGCGATGACCGAGGCCTATGAGGAGGCGCGCGAGCGCTGCCGCGCCTTCCTCAACGCGTCGACGGTGGAGGAGGTGATCTTCACCCGCTCCGTCACCGGCGCGCTCAACCTCGTTGCCTCCTCGCTCGGCCAGTCGATCGGCGAGGGCGACGAGATCGTGCTCTCGATCATGGAGCACCACTCCAACATCGTGCCGTGGAACTATCTGCGCGAGCGCAAGGGCGCGGTGATCCGCTGGGCGCCGGTGACGGAGGAGGGCGCGTTCGATCTCGACGCGTTCAAGGAACTGCTGAACGAGCGCACCAGGATCGTCGCCGTCACCCACATGTCGAACGTGCTCGGCACGGTGACGCCGATCAGGGAGATCGCGCGCCTCGCCCATGAGGTCGGCGCGGTGGTGGTGGTCGACGGCGCGCAGGCGGCGGTGCACATGCCGGTCGACGTGCAGGAACTCGGCGTCGATTTCTACGGCGTCACCGGCCACAAGCTCTACGGGCCGACCGGCATCGGCGTGCTGTACGGCCGGCGCGAGCTGCTCGAGAAGATGCCGCCCTATGAGGGCGGCGGCGAGATGATCCGCACCGTCACCGAGGACGGCGTGACCTATGGCGAGCCGCCGCACCGCTTCGAGGCCGGCACGCCGCCGATCGTGCAGGCGATCGGGCTCGGCGAGGCGCTGGCCTATATGGAGAGCCTCGGCCGCGAGCGCATCGCCGCGCACGAGGCCTCGCTCGCCGCCTATGCCAAGGAGCGGCTGTCGCAGATCAATTCGATCCAGATCTATGGCGACGCGCCGGGCAAGGGCGCCATCTTCGCCTTCGACGTGAAGGGCGCCCATCCGCACGACATCGCCACCATCATCGACCGCGCCGGCGTTGCCGTGCGCGCGGGCACCCATTGCGCGATGCCGCTTCTGGGGCGATATGGTGTAACGGCGACGTGCCGGGCGTCGTTCGCGCTCTACAACACGCATGAGGAAGTCGACGCGCTTGCCGACGCCCTCATCAAGGCTCAGGATCTTTTCGCATGAGCGAGACCCAGACCAGCGGCGCCGCCGCCGCGGACAGCCCGAACGCGCCGGAGATCGATTCCGCGATCCCGCAGGAGGAGCTTGAGCGCCTGACCGACGAGATCGTCTCGGCGCTGAAGACCGTCTACGACCCGGAAATCCCGGTCGACATCTACGAGCTCGGGCTCATCTACAAGGTCGACATCACCGACGACCGGCAGGTCGCGGTCGAGATGACGCTGACCACGCCCAACTGCCCCTCCGCCGCCGAGTTGCCCGGCATGGTGGAAGGCGCGGTGGCGAGCGTGGGCGGGGTGTCCGGCGTCACCGTCAACCTCACCTTCGACCCGCCCTGGGACCAGGGGCGGATGTCGGAAGAGGCGCGGCTGGCGCTCAATCTCTGGTGAGTTCGATGCCGGGCCGGGCGGGCATGCCGCCGATCACCGGCGTTCTCGAAACCGGGCTCTATGTCGACGACCTCGCCCGCGCCCGCGACTTCTACGAGCGCGTGCTGGGGCTCGAGCCCATGGTCGCCGACACCCGCTTCTGCGCCTACAATGCCGGACCGGCGAGCGTGCTGCTGCTGTTCACGCGCGGCGGTACGCTGGAGCCGGTCGAGCTCGACGGCGGCACCATCCCGCCCCATGACGGTCACGGGCCGCTGCATTACGCGCTGGCGATCCCCGCCGGCTCGGTCGAGGCGTGGCAGGCCCATCTGACCGGGCAGGGTGTGACGATCGAGAGCCGGGTCGACTGGGGAGGCGGCGGCATCAGCCTCTATTTCCGCGACCCGGACGCCAATCTCGTCGAACTCGCGACGCCCGGCCTGTGGCTGAACTACTGACGCCGGAAGCCGCGCAGGCTGGCGAGCCTTGCGTCCCGCGCCCCGCCGCTGCGCAGACGCCCTGACTTGTACCGGGCGGCGGAGTGCCCCATCTTAGGCGTACCGATCCGCCGGCCTTGAACCGGCGCCGATGTGGAGACGAGCTTAAATGACCGAGACCCGTTCCCGTCCGCCCGTGATGCGTCTCACCGACGCCGCGGCGGCGCGCGTGCGCAGCATCATCGAGCGTTCCGACAGGCCCGTGATCGGCCTGCGCGTGGGCGTGAAGAACGGCGGCTGCGCTGGCATGGAATACACGATGGAATTCGCCGAGCAGGCCGGGCGCTTCGACGAGGTCGTCGAGGACAAGGGCGTGAAGGTGCTCATCGATCCGAAGGCGGTGCTGTATCTGCTCGGCACCGAGATGGATTTCCGCACCGACAAGCTCGCGGCCCAGTTCGTGTTCAACAATCCGAACCAGACCTCTGCCTGCGGCTGCGGCGAATCGGTCGCCATCACGCCGGCCCAGCCGGAGGCCTCGGTCGGCGCCTGATCCCGGCCGGAGCGCCGCGCGGGAGCGCATCTCATGGACGAGGCAGCGGTCGCGGACATCTTCGCAGCCTTCGGTCCGGTGCGCTGCCGGCGCCTGTTCGGCGGGCTTGGCGTCTATGCCGACGGGGTGATGTTCGCGCTCGTCATCAAGGGGCGCATCTATCTCAAGACCGACGAGGACTTCGCCCGGGCGCTGGCCGCGCGCGGGGCGGAGCCGTTCGTCTATGAGGCGAAGGGCCGCGCGGTGACGGTCGCCTACTGGTCGCTGCCCGAGGCGGCGCTGGACGATGCCGACGACGCGGCCGAGCTCGCCCGCGCGGCGCTCGGCATCGCGCGCATGGCCGCGGGGGCGAAGCGGCCGCGCGCAAAAGGGCGGGGCGCCGCCCGGCGGGGCAGCCTGCCCGCCTGAAGGGAGGCCGACCGCAAGCCCCGCGCCTAACCCTCGCGCGCTTGCTCCCGTCGCCGCGCGATGCCTACCTTGGCGCCTGCGGTGCGGATTCGAGCCAGGACGGGCGGCATGAACTTCAGCGATTTCAGCGAACTCGACGGCCTCGGCGAGGTCCTGATCCTGCACGGGCTCAACGTATTCTACGCGGTCGTGCTGCTGATCGTCGGCTGGTGGGTGTCGAGCCTCATCGAGCGGCTGGTGACGCGCGCCCTGAGCGCGACGCACCGCGTCGATCCGACCATCGTCGGCTTCGCCGCCAGTCTGGCGCGCTATTCGGTGCTGGTGTTCGTCGGCATCGCGGTGCTGCAGCGCTTCGGCATCCAGACCACCAGCATCATCGCCGTGCTGGGCGCGACCTCCCTCGCCATCGGCCTAGCCCTGCAGGGCACGTTGCAGAACGTCTCTGCCGGGGTGATGCTTCTGCTGTTCCGCCCGTTCAAGGTCGGCGACGCGGTCGAGGTCGGCGGGCAGGCGGGGACGGTGAAGGGGCTGTCGCTCTTCACCACCGAGATCGCCTCGGGCGACAATGTGCAGGTGCTGATGCCCAACAGCCGCGTCTGGGGCGGGCCGATCGTCAACAAGTCGGTCTATGGCGCGCGCAGCTTCAGCTTCTCGCTCGAGCTGAAGCCGGACGACGATATCGAAGGGGTGATGGCGGACGGGCTCGCCTTCCTGAAGGCGGATGCGCGCGTCGCCGCCGCGCCCGGTCCCTCGGCGGCGATTTCGAAGATCTCACTGGACCGGGTGGAGATCGGCTTTTCCGGCTGGGCCTCGGCGGCGGATGCCGGCGGGGCGCGGGGCGATCTCGTCGCCTATCTGCGCAGCCGCATCAGGGACGGCGCGCCGAAGTCCTCGTGAGGAAGGCGGGCCTCAGCCCGCCTTGATCCGCACCGGCCGCAGCAGGAACGCCGGCAGGTGCGAGGTATCGGCCGGCTCGTCCATCGGCGCCGACCGTTCGTTACGGCGATGCGACAGCGGTGTGACCGGCGCGCGCGCCGGAGCGGCGCTGGCCGCCGGCTTGTTCGCGGGCCTCGCGGCAGAGGCCGGAGCCTTGGCCGCCGGGGCCCTGGCCGCCGGAGCGCTGGCGGCAGTCGCCTCGCCCGACGCAGCACCCGATTTGGCGGAGCGGCGGCGCGAGGGCTTGGCGGCGGCGATCTCCTGCACCTCGTCCATGGCGGGCTCGGCCTTGGGAGCCGGACGCTCGGCACCGTCGCGCCGTCGAGCCGGGCGGGCGCCGCGACGTTCGCCGTCGCCATCGCGCCCACGGCCGCGTTCACCGCCACGCTCGCTTCCACGCGCGCGCGGCTCGGAGGGCTTCACCGTGTCGAGGCCGGCACCGTCCTTCCAGTCGATCGAGCGGCCGATCAGCTTCTCGATCGCCGCCACCGACTTCACCTCGGCCGGGGTGACGATGGTGAACGCCGCGCCGGCGCGGCCGGCACGCCCGGTGCGGCCGATGCGGTGGACATAGTCCTCGGCGTGGTGCGGCGTGTCGTAGTTGAAGACATGGCTCACCGCCGGAATGTCGAGCCCGCGGGCGGCGACGTCGGAAGCGACCAGCAGGTTCGCCTCGCCGGTGCGGAACTGGTCGAGCGCCTGCATGCGCGAGCGCTGGTCCATGTCGCCATGCAGCGCGACCACCTTGAAGCCGTGGCGCTGCAGCGACTTGTGCACCACCGCGACATCGCGCTTGCGGTTGCAGAAGATGATGCCGTTCTGCAGGTTCTCGGCGTTCTGGATCAGGCTGCGCAGCGTCTCGCGCTTCTCGTAGTCCTCCTTGCCGGAGGCGACCAGAAGCTGCGTGATGGTCGACGCGGTGGAGGAGGGGCGCGAGGCCTCGATCTGCACCGGATTGGAGAGGAACTGCGAGACGAGGCGCTGGATCTCCGGCGGCATGGTGGCCGAGAAGAACAGCGTCTGGCGCGTGAACGGCACCAGCTTGCAGACGCGCTCGATGTCCGGGATGAAGCCCATGTCGAGCATGCGGTCGGCCTCGTCGATGACGAGGATCTCGATGCCCGACAGCAGCAGGCGCCCGCGCTCGACATGGTCGAGCAGGCGGCCCGGCGTGGCGATCAGCACGTCGACGCCGCGCAGCAGCTTGGCGTCCTGGTCGCCGAAGGAGACGCCGCCGATTAGCAGCGCCACGTTTACTTTGTGATTCTTGCCGTAGCGGGTGAAGTTCTCTTCCACCTGCGCGGCGAGTTCGCGCGTCGGCTCGAGAATCAGCGTGCGCGGCATGCGCGCCCGGGCGCGACCCTGTTCAAGCAGGGTCAGCATGGGCAGCGTGAAGGCGGCCGTCTTTCCGGTGCCGGTCTGGGCGAGGCCCAGAACGTCGCGGCGCGCGAGCACGTGCGGGATCGCCTGCGCCTGGATTGGCGTGGGCTCGGTATAGCCGGTGTCGGCAACGGCCGAGAGCACCTTGTCGCTCAGGCCCAGTTCGGTAAAAGGCATCTAGGATCAATTCTGCGGCAGCGCACCGCTTGCCAGCGCCCTCGAGCCGTAACCGGGAACGGGCTGCAATGTCGTCGCGCGGAACGCATCGGTCGGATTTATTAGACGACGCGCCGCAACATAGGCACAATGCTCGGAAAGTCAATGGAAATCGGTCCTGTCAAGAGTTTTCGCAGGTCTGCCGCGCGCCTCTTCTCCGGGAGGCTCGCGCGATGAGCCGCGCTTTCGTGAAGGAAGACGGCGGCGGCGAGGCGCTGCCCGAGCGTCCGGTCAGTGCCGAGCGCAATCTCGTCACCCGCCGCGGCCTTGCGCTGATCGAGCTCGAGGCGGCGCGCCAGCGTGCGGCGCTCGCTGCCGCCACCGCCCGCGGTGAGCGTGACGCCGTGGCCGCCGCCTCGCGCGAGCTGCGCTACTGGAGCGCGCGCCGCGCCAGCGCCGAGCCGGTCGATCCCCCGCAGGAGGGCGAGGCCATTACCTTCGGCATGGCCGTGACGCTTGAGGACGCAGCCGGGCGGCGGCGCACTTTCCGGATCGTCGGCGAGGACGAGGCGGACCCCAAGCTCGGGCGCATCGCCTGGATCTCGCCGGTCGCCCGCGCGCTGACCGGCAAGTGGATCGGCGACGAGATCGAGCTGCCCGCCGGCACGATGGAGATCGTCGCCGTGGACCGCACGGCCGAGCCCGCACCCGAGGCGACGCCGGAATAGCCGCTCCCGAGCCGCGGGACGAGCACCGCACGCGGCGCCGCGAGGCTCTTCTTTTCAATTGTTCCAATCTGTATCCTCGCCGGGCCCGGCATGGCGCCGGGCGCCTCGGGCGGGCCGCGTCCGCTGAAACCGTCCGCCGCCATGGTTCGCCTGCGCCGCGTGTGGATGAGCACGATCCGCCCGCTGCTCGTCCTCATTCCCGCCCTTGGTCTGATAGCCGGCTTCTCGCTGCTGGCGGCGGGGCGCGGCCCGGCGGCCGGCGCGGTCTGGGCGCTGGCGACGCTGCCCGTGGTCGGGGCGCTGCTGGCGCAGATCGTCACCAGCCTGCGGCGCGGCGACACCGGGCTCGACATCGTCGCCGCGCTGTCCATGGGCGGTGCGCTGCTGCTCGGCGAGTATCTCGCCGGCGTGGTCGTCGCGCTCATGTATGCGGGCGGCCAGTATCTCGAGGCGTTTGCCGAGCGGCGTGCCCAGCGCGAGATGGAGGCGTTGCTTGAGCGCGCCCCGCGCGCGGCGATGAAATACGGCGAGGGCGGCCTGCAGGAAGTCGCGATCGAGGCGGTCGTGCCGGGCGACCGCGTCCTGGTGCGCAAGGGCGAGGTGGTGCCGGTCGACGGCCGGGTCGCGGAGGGGCTGGCCCTGCTCGATCTCTCCGCGCTGACCGGCGAGGCGCTGCCGGTGACGCATGGCGTTGGCGGCGAGGTGCCGAGCGGAGCGCTCAATGCCGGCGCGCCGTTCGATCTCGTGGCCGAGCGCCCGGCGGCGGAGAGCACCTATGCCGGCATCGTGCGGCTGGTCGAGGCGGCGCGCGATGCCAAGGCGCCGATCGGCCGCCTCGCGGACCGCTATGCGCTGGTCTTCCTCGCCGTGGTGCTGGTGATCGCGGGCGGCGCCTATCTCGTCACCGGCGAGCCGGTGCGCGCGCTCGCCGTACTGGTCACCGCGACCCCTTGCCCGCTCATCCTCGCCGTGCCGGTGGCGCTGATCGCCGGCGTCTCGCGGGCGGCGAAGCGCGGCGTGCTGGTGAAGGGCGGCGGCGCGCTGGAGGCGCTGGTTGGCATCCGCACCGCGGTCGTCGACAAGACCGGCACCCTGACCTATGGCCGCGCCGGGCTGGTGAGGATCGAGACCTTCGGCCAAGCATCCGCCGACGAGGTGCTGCGCCTCGCCGCCTCGGTCGACCAGGCCTCGAAGCACGTGGTCGCCTCCGCGCTGGTGAACGCGGCGCAGGCGCGCGGCCTCGCGCTCACCCCGCCGAGCCATGTGGAAGAGGCGCCCGGCGAGGGCGTGGAAGGCGAGGTGGACGGGCACCGGGTACGCGTCGGCGGCATCTCCTATGTGCGCCGGGCGAGCGCAGGCTTCGAGGAAGGCGGCTCCCGCCTGCCGGGCACGCTGCGGGTGGCGGTCGCCGTCGACGGCCGGCCGGCGGGCCTCATGCTGCTGGAGGACGGGCTGCGCGCCGAGGCGATGGACGCGCTCGGCGCCTGGCGCCGGCAGGGGGTGAGCCGCATCGTCCTCGCCTCGGGCGACCGGCGGGACGTCGCCGAGCGCATCGGCGCGGCGCTCGGCGTGGACGCGGTGAAGGCCGAGCTCCGCCCGCAGGACAAGGTTGCCATCATCGAGGAGGAGCGCCAGCGCGGGCCGGTGATGATGCTCGGCGACGGAGTCAACGACGCCCCCGCGCTCGCCGCCGCGACGCTCGGCGTCTCCATGGGCGCTCGCGGCGCCGCCGCTTCCTCGGAAGCGGCCGACGCGGTGCTGATGACCGACCGGCTGGACCGGCTGGGCGAGGCGATGGGCATCGCCCGCCGTTCGCTCGCCATCGCGCGGCAGAGCGTGCTGGCCGGCATCGGCCTGTCCTTCCTCGCCATGGGGTTCGCCGCCGCCGGCCTGCTGAGCCCGGTGCAGGGGGCGTTGGCGCAGGAGGCGATCGACGTCGCGGTGATCCTCAACGCGCTCCGCGCGCTGGGCGGACGGCCGGCGGCGGGCTAGGTGCGGCGGGTCGTCGGCCTTGCCCGATATCGACCTTGCCCATCATCGTCGGCCTTGCCGGCGGGCGGAAAGGCGGGCAGAAGCGACGCATTCATTGCGGGCCTTCCCATGCTGCTTTCCGCCGAAACCCTGCTGATCTTCGCCCCCGCCGCGCTGGCGCTCAACCTCACGCCGGGCAACGACATGCTGTTCTGCCTCGGGCAGGGCATGAAGTCCGGGCCGAAGGCCGGCATCGCCGCCAGCTTCGGCATCACCTGCGGCGGGGTCATCCACACGCTCGCCGCCGCGCTCGGCCTCGCGGCGCTGCTCGCGGCCCATCCCGGCGCCTTCGAGGCGATCCGCTGGGCGGGCGTCGCCTATCTCGTCTGGCTGGCGGTGAAGGCGCTCCGCGCGCCGGGCATCGATCTCCGTGCGGAGGATGCGCTGAGGGAGAGCCCGGGGGCGGCGTTCCGGCAGGCGGTGGTGGTCAGCCTCACCAACCCGAAGATCGTGGTGTTCGTGCTGGCCTTCCTGCCGCAGTTCGTCGACCCTTCGCGCGGCTCGCCCTTCCTGCAGTTCCTGCTGCTGGGGGCGATCCTCAATGGCGGCGGCACGCTGGTCAACGCGCTGGTCGGCGGCTTCGCCGGCGTGATCGGTCGGCGGATGGCGGGCCGCGCCAGCCTCGCGCGCGCGTTTCAGCGCCTGACCGGCGTGATCTTCCTCGGCCTCGCCGCGCGCATCGCGCTGGAGCAGCGCTAGCCGCCCGCGTCCGGGCGTGTCGTCAGATGTCGAGCAGTTCCTCGCTCGCGAAAGCGGCGCGCTCGGAGATGAAGGCGAAGCGGCTTTCGGGCTTGTTGCCCATCAGCCGCTCGATCGCGTCGGCCGTCGCGGCGCGCTCGGCCTCCTCGATGGTGACGCGCAGCAGCGTGCGGGTGGCGCGGCTCATCGTGGTTTCCTTGAGCTGCGCCGGCATCATCTCGCCCAGACCCTTGAAGCGGCCGATCTCGACCTTGCCGCGCCCGGCGAATCCGCTCGCCAACAATTCGTCGCGGTGCGCCTCGTCGCGCGCATAGAGCGTCTTGGCGCCCTGGGTAATGCGGTAGAGCGGGGGGACGGCGAGGAAGAGGTGCTCGTTCTCGATCAGCTTCGGCATCTGCCGGAAGAAGAAGGTGACCAGCAGCGAGGCAATGTGCGCGCCGTCGACATCGGCGTCGGTCATGATGATCACGCGCTCGTAGCGCAGGTCTTCCTCGCGGTAGTTCGCGCCGGTGCCGCAGCCCAGCGCCTGGACGAGGTCGCCGATCTGCTGGTTCTGGGCGAGTTTGTCGCGCCCGGCGCTGGCGACGTTGAGGATCTTGCCGCGCAGCGGCAGCACTGCCTGGGTCTGGCGCTCGCGCGCCTGCTTGGCCGAGCCGCCGGCCGAGTCTCCCTCGACGATGAAGAGCTCCGAGCCGGCCGCGGAATTGTTCGAGCAGTCGGCGAGCTTGCCGGGCAGGCGCAGCTTGCGCACGGCGGTCTTGCGCGAGACCTCCTTCTCCTGCCGGCGGCGCAGGCGCTCCTCGGCGCGCTCCACCACCCAGTCGAGCAGCCGGCTCGCCTGGTTCGGGTTGCCGCCGAGCCAGTGGTCGAACGCGTCGCGCATCGCCGCCTCGACGATGCGGGTCGCCTCGGCGGTGGCGAGCTTCTCCTTGGTCTGGCCCTGGAACTCCGGCTCGCGAACGAACACGGAGAGCATGGCGGCGCAGCCGGACATGATGTCGTCGGAGGTCACGATCGAGGCGCGCTTGGCGCTGCCGGTGCGCTCGGCATGGTCGCGCAGGCCCTTCAGCAGCACGGAGCGCAGCCCCGCCTCATGGGTGCCGCCCTCGGCGGTGGGGATCGTGTTGCAATAGGAGGCGACCGAGCCGTCCGCGTCGGCAAGCCACGCCACCGCCCATTCCGCCGAGCCGTGCCCGCCGGGGCGCGACGTCTTGCCGGCGAAGATGTCGGGATGCACCAGCGTGTGGCCGGCGATGTCGGCAGCGAGATAGTCCTTCAGGCCGCCGGGAAAGCGGAAGGTCGCCTTCTCCGGGATCTCGGTCCCCGCGACCAGTTCGGCGTCGCAGCTCCAGCGGATCTCGACCCCGCCGAACAGATAGGCCTTGGAGCGCGCCATCTTGAACACGCGCGCCGGCTTGAAGCGGGCACCTTCGCCGAAGATCTGTGCGTCGGGGTGGAAGCGCACGCGGGTGCCGCGCCGGTTCAGCACCCGGCCGATCTCCTGGATCGGCCCCTGCGGCAGGCCGCGCGAATAGATCTGGCGGAACAGCGTCTGCCCGCGCGCGACCTCCACCTCCAGCATGTCGGAGAGGGCGTTGACCACCGAGACGCCGACGCCGTGCAGGCCGCCCGAGGTCTCGTACACCTTCGAATCGAACTTGCCGCCGGCATGCAGCGTGGTGAGGATCACCTCCAGCGCCGACTTGCCGGGATATTTCGGGTGCTCCTCGATCGGGATGCCGCGGCCGTTGTCGGTCACGGTGAGGAAGCCGTCGGCGCCGAGCTCCACCTCGATGAAGCTGGCATGGCCGGCCACCGCCTCGTCCATCGAATTGTCGATCACCTCGGCGAACAGGTGATGCAGCGCCTTCTCGTCCGTGCCGCCGATATACATGCCCGGCCGGCGCCGCACCGGCTCCAGCCCCTCCAGCACCTCGATGTCCGCGGCGGTGTAGCCGTTCTCGCCGGGCAGGCCGGCCGCCGGGGCGGTGCGCGGCGCCGGTTTGGCGGGCCGGCGCGGCTCGGGAGAAGGGGAGGCGAACAGGTCGTCGGCGTTCGACATCGAGCGTGGGGGCCTTCAGCTGGCGGTGGAGGGTCGATTCGATTAGAGCACAGATTGGGTGCCGTCAGCATTAGCAGGAACAAGCCATGAACGCAGCCCTGCTATTTCGCGCGCCCCCGCGCCAGCCGCCGCCGGTTGGCGCGCACCTTGCGGCCATAGAGGGCGACGATCTCCGGCCCGACCTTGTCGAGCCGCCCGGTGGCGGCGGCGGAGACGATGCGGGCATTGGCCTCGCCGAGCGCCACCGTCTTCTCGGCCACCATGCGCACGGCCTCGACCGCGGCGCCGGGATCGCCGCGCGACAGGCGGCTCAGGCGCTCGGCGATGACGAGCTGGGAATCGAGGGCGAGGCGGGTGACGCCGACGCCGAGCGAGAACAGGGTGAAGGGGAGCATGTGGGGTTTCCAGGGGGAGGGGCCGGGACGGCATCAATCAAAGTGCGGCGGGTGGCTTCGGGTTCCGCGCGTGCGCGGCGCAGGGGCCATGCGCGCATCGCGTCTTCCGCCGGACATGCATCCGGTGTAATGGCGCGCCTTCACCCACGCGGCGCATGCCGATGCGCGCGCGGCCAGCGACGGAGATCGCGACGATGAGCGAAGGCAAGGCACGGATCGCCATTCTTGGAGCCTCGGG
The DNA here is from genome assembly GCF_024752335.1 of Ancylobacter mangrovi. Classification (NCBI taxonomy): domain Bacteria; kingdom Pseudomonadati; phylum Pseudomonadota; class Alphaproteobacteria; order Hyphomicrobiales; family Xanthobacteraceae; genus Ancylobacter; species Ancylobacter mangrovi. The sequence continues at coordinate 1,104,562 of NZ_JANTHY010000001.1, forward strand.
CTACACCGGCTCGGAGCTGGTGCGTCTGCTGGCGCGCCACCCGCGCGTCGTGATCGTCGCGCTCACCGCGGACCGCAAGGCCGGCCAGGCCATGGCCGAGGTGTTTCCCCAGTTCGCCACGCTGGTGCTGCCGAAGCTCGTCACCATCGACGAGGTGGACTGGTCGGGGGTGGACCTCGCCTTCTGCGCGCTGCCGCACGGCACCACGCAGCAGGTGATCAAGCGCGTCTTCGAGACCGCGCCGCATATCAGGATGGTCGACCTCTCGGCCGATTTCCGGCTGCGCGATCCCGGCGTCTACGAGCAGTGGTACGGCCATCCGCACCAGGCGCTGGAGCTGCAGCAGGAGGCGGTCTACGGCGTGGTCGAGCTGTACCGGAGCGATATCCGCAAGGCGCGGCTGGTCGCCAATCCCGGCTGCTACACCACCACCGCCATCCTGCCCGTGGTGCCGCTGATCGAGGCCGGCGCGATCGAGCCCGACCAGATCGTCGTCGACGCCAAGAGCGGCGTGACCGGGGCGGGGCGCTCGGCCAAGGAATCGCTGCTCTATGCCGAGGTGACGGACGGCATGCACGCCTATGGCGTCGGCAGCCACCGCCACATGGCCGAGCTCGACCAGGAATATTCCAAGGCCGCCGGCCGCACCGTGGTGCCGAGCTTTACGCCCCATCTCATTCCCATGAGCCGTGGGATCTACGCCACCATCTATGTGAAGACCGCCGCCGGCGTCGGCGCGGACGGCGTGCACCGGGTGCTGGCGGACTTCTACCGCGGCGAGCCATTCGTCCACGTGCTCCCGCTCGGCCAGGTGCCGCAGTCGCGCTTCGTGAAGGGCTCGAACATGTGCTTCATCGGCGTGATCAAGGACCGCGCGGCCGACCGCGTCATCGTCATCTCAACGACCGACAACCTGGTCAAGGGCGCTTCCGGCCAGGCGGTCCAGAGCATGAATCTCGTCCTCGGCTTCCCCGAGACGACGGGGCTGGAGCAGATCGCGCTCTTCCCCTGAGCGGGGCGGCGTGCCGGCGGGGATTCGTGCCTTGTCGGCGGCCGGCGGTGCGTGCGTCGGGCTTCGGCCGGTGTGCCGTTCTGTCGTCCGAGTCGATTGACGGTAGCCCCGTCGCTTAGCCGGCTCATCGCCGCGCGCCGCCTGACGTTCAGCCTGGGCGCGCGGCGTAGCTCGCCTTGAGCGCCGAGCCGTCCCATTTCCACGTGCCCCAGCAGGCCGCGCCGGTCGGCAGGTCAGCGCACTGGCTCTTGTCGACCCAGATGTCGAGCGTCGTCAGCTCCACGCCCTGCACCAGCGTCGGGTGGCTGCCGCGCAGCTTCATCGGCGCGAAGCCGGCGCTCGACAGGTCGACCCAGATGTCGCAGCCGTTGTTGGCGCAATAGGCGGTGGCTGCGCCGTCGCATTGCAGGTTCTGCGCGTTCAGCACGTAGTCCGGCTGGCCGTCATGGTCGATGTCGGCGCTCATCAGCTCCGGCCAGGCGTTGCCCTTGAGCTCGCCGCCGAGATTGCGGCACTGCGCGAACAGCGTGCTGACCTGGTCCATCACCGGCCTCGGCGCTGGGGCGGTGGGAGCGGGATCGGCGTTCGCCTCTTTCGTCAGGGTCTCGATGGCGCCGCCGAGCTGCTGCTTCAGCGTGGCGTTGCGCTTGTGGTAGAGCGCGGTGAGGCACGGGGTGTTGGCGCCGCAGGCGGCGCGGTCCGACAGGAAGGTGCGCGCATCGTCGCGCCGCGCGCCGCTCGCGCCCATCAGCAGCGGCATGCGGCTATAGGCGAACCACAGCGCGCCCATCTCGCTGTCGAGCGCGGACAGTGCCGGGTCGGTGCAGACCGCGCGTTCGTCCGGCGTGCGCGCCTTGCCGCAGTCGAAGCTGGCAGCGGAGGCGGGAGACGCGGCCGCACCGGCGGCGACGAGCACGGCGGCGACGACCAGTGCGGCGGCCGTGTGGGCGCGGGCGGACATCACGCCTTCACCTTCACATAGCTTCCCGGCGCATCCTCGATCGCCGGGTAGGGGCCGGTGCCGGGCACGCGGGCGGCGACGTGGCGGTGCTCCTGCGCCGCGATCCACTCGAACCAGTCCGGCCACCAGGAGCCGGGGTGCATCTCGGCGCCCTTCAGCCAGTCCTCGATCTTCCCCTTCGGCGCCGGGCCGGTCCAGTACTGGTACTTGCCGCGCGACGGCGGGTTGATCACCCCGGCAATGTGGCCCGAGCCGGCCAGCACGAAGCGGCCGGGCGTGCCGTAATACTGCGCGCCGTAGAACACGGAGGGGGCGGGCGCGATGTGGTCCTCGCGCGTCGCCACATTGTAGATCGGCAGGCTGATCTTCTTCAGGTCGAGCTGCTTGCCGGCGAGCAGCAGCGTGCCCTGCGCCAGCCGGTTGTCGAGGTAGCAGTTGCGCAGATAGAAGGAGTGGTTGGCCGCCGGCAGCCGGGTCGAATCCGAGTTCCAGTAAAGGATGTCGAACGGGAACGGCGCCTGCCCCTTCAGGTAGTTGTTGACCACATAGGGCCAGATCAGGTCGTTGGCGCGCAGCATGTTGAAGGCGTTGGCCATGGTGCGGCCTTCCATCACCCCGGCCTCGAGCATCTTGCGCTCGAGCTGGGCGATCTGCTGCTCGTCGATGAACACCTTCAGGTCGCCGGCATAGGTGAAGTCGACCTGCGTGGTCAGGAAGCTGGCCGACTTGATGCCGACGTCGCGGCCGGTGGCGGCGAGCCAGGCGAGCGTGATCGCCAGCATGGTGCCGCCCACGCAATAGCCCACCGCATGGACGTGTCGTGTGCCGCAGGCCTTCTTGGCGACGTCGATGGCGGTCAGCACGCCCTCGCTCATGTAGTCGTCGAAGCCGCGCCCGGCGAGCTCCGGCCCGGGATTAACCCAGGACACCACGAACACGGTCAGCCCCTGCGACACCGCCCAGCGGATGAACGACTTCTCCGGGCTGAGATCGAGCACGTAGAACTTGTTGATCCAGGGCGGCACGATGACCACCGGCGTCGCCAGCACCTTCTCGGTCTGCGGCGTGTACTGGATGAGCTGCATCAGCTCGTTCTGGAAGATCACCTTGCCCGGCGTCGAGGCGAGGTTCTCACCGACCCGGAACTTGGTGGCGTCGGTCTGGCGGATCTTCAGGTCGCCACCGCCCGCCTCGATGTCCTCGGCCAGCATCTTCATGCCGCGCACGAGGTTCTCGCCGTTGGAGGCGAGCGTGGTGCGCAGCAGCTCGGGATTGGTCAGCACGAAGTTGGAGGGCGAGATCGCGCTGGCGATCTGGCGCACGTAGAACTCCGCCTTGTGCTTGGTGTGGGCGTCGATCTCCGCCTTCTCGACCATGTCCTCGGCCCAGTTGGTCGTGAGCAGGTAGGTCTGCTTCAGGGCATCGAAGAACGGGTTGTTGGTCCATTCCGGGTCGATGAAGCGCGCGTCGCGCGCCGCCGGCTCGGCCACGGGGCGGGACTTCTCGCCGCTGAGGCGCTTGAGCGTCGACGCCCACAGCGACAGGTAACCGCCGACGAGCTGCGACTGCGCCTCCAGCGTACGCTGGGGATCGGCGAGCCAGTATTCGGCGACGTTGCCGATCGTCTTCATCACGTCCGCGATGTCGTCGGCGACGTCGTCCTTGACCAGCCCTTCCTCGCGCGGGCGCAGATAGGCGGCCATGGCCTTGCCGCCTTCCTCCACCAGTCGGGCGAGATTGCCGGCGAAGGCCTCGAAGTCGATCGGCGAGCCCTGTGCCTCCTCCCCGCCGCGCCGGGAATCGTCAGCCGGCTTGGCAGAGGGGACGGCCGACGGGGGCGGCGAGGCCGTCACCGCCTCGGGGCGGGGCGAGGCGGGGCGGGAAGGGCGCGTGCCCGAGGTCGGCTTGGCGGCGGCGAGCGGAGCGGCGCCCGCGCGTGGCGGGGTGGCGCGGGCGGCCACGACCGCTTCCCGGGCGCTGCGCCGCTGCGAGGGGCGGACCGCGTAGCGGGGCAGGGCGAGCGTCTCGTCGGGCGTGAGCGCGGCCGGATTCGGCGCCTCGCTGCCCTTTCCGGCGGCAACGGCCTGCCGCGCGACCCGCTTGGCGGCCGCCGGGCGGGCGAGCCCCGGCCGCCGCGTCGACGGCGGGGTGGCGATGGCGGCGGGCGATGTGCGGGTGGCGGACTTGGAGGAGGGCGATTTGGGGCCAGAGGACTTGGACGCGGAGGACTTCGCGGTGGTTGCCCTTGCCGACGCTCCGCCTGCGGTGGCCTTCGGCGCCGTCGCCTTGGTGCCCTTCGCCCTCGTCTTCGCTGACGTCGTGCCCGATGCCGCCTTGCCGGCAGACGGCCTTGAGGTCGCGGCCTTCGGAGCTACCCTCTTCTTGCCGGCCGCCTCGGTCTTCGCGGGCGCGCGCTCGGTACGCTTGGCCGTGGCCGCCGCCCGGGCCTTGCCGGCCGGGGCGGGGCCAGCCGCCGCCGTCTTCGCATCACGCGGCTTTGACGGTACCGCGTTCGTCTTGGTCGACCGCGCGGGTGCCGTCTTTGCCGCCGCGGCCGTCCCCGCCGCGGCCTTGCCGGCGCGCGGGGCGGCCGGGGGCGATTTCGAACCCACCGCCTTGCTGGGAGGCACCTTGGCCGGCGCGGATTTGGTGGATGCCGACTTGCCCGCCCCGGAGGCCGCTCTTTTCGCCGAAGCCTTTGGCGTGGCGGGCGGAATCCGTTCCGGGGTGGAGGGCGTCGTGGAGCCGTCGGCTGGCGTCCGGGTGGTACGTCGATTGCTCACCGCTTGTCCCCGCGGGTACGTGCGTTCATAGGTGGGACATCATAGACGCGCCGCCCGGGCGTAGCGAGTGCGTAACTGACCGGAAGGCGCCGGGGCGAGAGTGAGCATGGCGGATGAACCAGATATGAAGCCGGACCAGCGCAACGCGGCTGCCGGGCGCCTCGCGGGGTGCCTTTCCCTCCTGGGCGTCGCCCTGATTCTGGGCGGCTGCGCGGCCATCGGCGATAAATCGTCCGACGCGCCGGCCGAGACGCTGGCGCAGGCGATCGGCGCGGCGCCCAAGCAGGACCCGAACAATCCGAATCCGGCCATGACCGGCGCGCCGCAGGACTTGCCCTATCCCAACTTCGGGGCGCCGAAGCAGATCGGCGACCGGCCGGTCATGACCCCGGAAGAGACCCAGAAGGTGCAGTCGGATCTCGAAAACCTGGCCAAGGATCGCGAGCAGAAGATGCTGCAGGATATCGAGCAGTCGCAATAGCGGCTGAAATGGCGCCGGAAGGGTTGATTTAACCACGCTTATGCCACCTTGGCCTGACATCCCTCGCTGTGCGCTCGCGTGAACAGTGATATGAAGCGCCCGTTGCGCCGCCCCTGACGAGACGGGCGGCTTGGAGCCTGAGAGCCATGACCGATTTCCACCGTATCCGCCGGCTTCCGCCCTATGTGTTCGAGCAGGTCAACCGTGTGAAGGCCACCGCCCGCAACGCCGGTGCCGACATCGTGGATCTCGGCATGGGAAATCCGGACCTCGACGCCCCCACGCATGTGGCCGAGAAGCTCAAGGAGACCATCGGCAAGCCGCGCACCGACCGCTATTCCGCCTCCAAGGGCATTCCGGGCCTGCGCCGCGCCCAGGCGGCCTATTACGAGCGCCGCTTCGGCGTGAAGCTCAACCCCGACACGCAGGTCGTCGCCACGCTCGGATCGAAGGAAGGCTTCGCCAACATGGCGCAGGCGATCACCGCGCCCGGCGACGTGATCCTGGTGCCGAATCCCTCCTATCCGATCCACGCCTTCGGCTTCCTGATGGCGGGCGCGGCGATCCGCGCCGTGCCGTGCGAGCCGGGGCCGGAGTTCTTCCACGCGCTCGAGCGGGCGGTGGCGCACTCGATTCCCTCGCCGCTGGCGCTGGTGCTCTGCTATCCCTCGAACCCGACCGCCTGCGTTGCCGACCTCGATTTCTACCGGGACGTGGTCGCCTTTGCGAAAAAGCACGACCTCATCATCCTGTCGGACCTCGCCTATGCGGAGGTCTATTTCGATAACAACCCGCCGCCCTCGGTGCTGCAGGTTCCCGGCGCGATGGACGTGACGGTCGAGTTCACCTCCATGTCCAAGACCTTCTCCATGGCCGGCTGGCGCATGGGCTTCGCGGTCGGCAACGAGCGGCTGATTTCGGCGCTGGGGCGGGTGAAGTCCTATCTCGACTACGGCGCCTACACGCCGATCCAGGTCGCCGCCACCGCTGCGCTCAACGGCCCGCAGGACTGCATCGCGCAGATGCGCTCGATCTACCGCAAGCGCCGCGACGTGCTGGTCGACAGCTTCGGCAAGGCGGGCTGGGAGATCCCGGTCCCGCAGGCCTCGATGTTCGCCTGGGCGCCGATTCCGGAGAAGTTCCGCCACCTCGGCAGCCTCGAATTCTCCAAGCTGCTGATCGAGAAGGCGGACGTCGCCGTCGCCCCCGGCGTCGGCTTCGGCGAGCATGGCGACGAGTATGTGCGCATCGCCCTTGTGGAGAATGAGCAACGCATCCGCCAGGCCGCCCGCAATGTCCGCCGCTTCCTTGAAACCGGCGCGGAAACATTGCACAACGTCGTCCCTCTCGCTGCGGCGCGCTGACGTCCGGTCCTCCCGGGTGGCGCTGCTTCCAGTTCTGTCGAGTTCGGATACGTGATGGCGCCGTCGCTCAAGATTGGCATCGCCGGCCTGGGTACGGTCGGCGCGGGTGTGGTTCGCATGCTGGCGCGCCGCAAGGACGAGATCGCGGCGCGGATCGGCCGGCCGATCGAGGTGGTGGCCGTCAGCGCACGTGACCGCAACCGCAATCGCGACTGCGACCTCTCGGGCGTCGCCTGGTTCGACAGCGCCGAAGAACTCGCCGCCTCGCCGGACATCGACGTCTTCGTCGAGCTGATCGGCGGCCATGAGGGCGCCGCCAAGGCGGCGGTCGAGGCCGCCATCGCCGCCGGGCATGATGTCGTCACCGCCAACAAGGCGCTGCTCGCCCATCACGGCATGACGCTGGCGAAGATGGCCGAGGCCAAGGGCGTCGGCATCGATTTCGAGGCCGGCGTCGCGGGCGGCATCCCGGTCATCAAGGCGCTGCGCGAGGCCCTGCTCGGCAACGAGATCGCGCGCGTCTCGGGCATCCTCAACGGCACCTGCAACTACATCCTGACCCGGATGCAGGAGGAGGGGCTGTCCTTCGACGTCTGCCTCGACCAGGCCCAGCAGCTCGGCTATGCCGAGGCCGACCCGACCTTCGACGTCGACGGCTTCGACACCGCCCACAAGCTGGCGCTGCTGGCCGCGCTCGCCTTCGGGGTCCAGCCCGATCCCGACGCGATCCACGTCGAGGGCATCCGCACCATCACGCTGGCCGACCTCGAGGCCGCCGACGAACTCGGCTACCGCGTCAAGCTGCTCGGCGTCGCCGCGCGCTCGGGCGAGGCGGTGGAGCTTCGCGTCCATCCCACCATGGTGCCCAAGCACTGGCCGATCGCGCAGGTCTCGAGCGTCACCAATGCGGTGGCGATCGACGGCGACGCGGTGGCCCTGACCCTGGTCGGCCCGGGAGCGGGCGGCGACGCCACCGCCTCGGCGGTGGTGGGCGATCTGTGCGACCGCGCGGCCGGCCGCGCCGGTACACCGTTCGGCTGGCCGGTGGATACGCTGCGCCCGGCCGGCAAACCGACGATCCAGCGTCATGAAGGTGGGTATTATATCCGCCTCGCGGCGGTCGACCGGCCTGGAACGGCGGCAGCGATTGCCCGTCATATGGCCGAGCAGAACATCTCGCTCGAGTCCATAATGCAGCATCGGCGCGGCCGTCCGCATGGCGGCGACCGGGCAGACAGCGCGGAGGATCCGGCACCCGTGGTGCTGATCACTTACGCTACAACGGAAGACGCGGTTCGCCGGGCGATCGAGGCGATCGACGCGGACGGCGTCATCGCCTCGCCGCCGCAGGTGATACGGATCGAGAAAGACTGAGAGGGGCTCCGAATATGGCTGAAATCACGGTCAAGGCTGGCCAGGCTCTCGAGCGCATCCTGACGCTCGAACTGGTGCGCGTTACCGAGCGCGCGGCAGTTTCATCGGCCGGCCTGCGCGGTCGCGGCGACGAGAAGGCGGCGGACAAGGCGGCGGTGGACGCCATGCGCCGCGAGCTCAACCGCCTGCCGATCGCCGGCCGGATCGTGATCGGCGAGGGCGAGCGCGACGAGGCGCCGATGCTGTTCATCGGCGAGGAGGTCGGCACCGGCAAGGGGCCGGCGGTCGACATCGCGGTCGACCCGCTCGAGGGCACGACGCTCTGCGCCAAGAACATGCCGGGCTCCATCGCCGTGATGGCGATGGCCGAGGGCGGCACGCTGCTCTACGCGCCGGACGTCTACATGGAGAAGATCGCCGTCGGCCCGGGCTATCCCAAGGGCACGATCGACATCGACGCCTCGCCGGAAGAGAACATCCACTCGCTGGCCAAGGCGAAGGGCGTGAAGCCGTCCGAGATCACCGCGCTGATCCTCGACCGCCCCCGCCATGCCGGCCTGATCGCCGCCGTGCGCGGCACCGGCGCGGCGGTTCAGCTCATCACCGACGGCGACGTCGCGGGCGTGATCCACACCACCAACCCGGACGAGACCGGGGTCGACATCTACATCGGCACCGGCGGCGCGCCCGAGGGCGTGCTGGCGGCGGCGGCGCTGCGCTGCATCGGCGGCGAGATGTATACCCGCCTGATCCTCGACACCGAGGAGAAGCGCGAGCGCGCCAAGAAGATGGGCGTCGCCGACCCCAAGAAGATCTACACCATCTACGACATGGTGCGCGGCGACTGCCTCATCGCCGCCACCGGCGTCACCACGGGCAACCTGCTCAAGGGCGTGAAGTACGAGAAGGGCGTGGTGAAGACCCACACGGTGGTCATGCGCTCGGCCTCCGGCACGGTGCGCTGGATCGAGGCCGAGCACCGCGACCTGTCGAAGTTCCATCTCGGCTGAGCGGGCCCGCAGCGGTCGTTCTTGACGGACGGGGCGCTTCGGCGCCCCGTTTTCGTTTCCGCCCGCCGGTGGGGCCAACCGGGCCGTTTCACCGGCGGAAACGACGCGCTTTCCCGCCTCGACCCTTTGGCGATCGTCCTGTGTGCTGTATACCAAGGGCGTGACACGGCGCATTCTTCGTGAATGCCGAAGACCAGTTACAAGGGAACGACCCATGTCCGCTATGCATTCTGAGCTGCCCGGCCTGCTGAAGAACCTCACCGCCCTGATCGAGGCCAGCAAGTACACCGAGGCCGCCGAGGCCTACGCCGCCTTCGTGAAGGAGCACCCCACGACCCGCTTCCTCGCGTCCGAGCCCGTGCCGTTCAAGCTCGGCGACCATTTCGCGAAGAAGTTCGGCTCGTCGGCGACCTCGACCTTCACCCTCCAGCACATCACCTGGGCCGAGGACGTGAAGAAAGCGCTGAACGAAGGCCCCGCCGCCTTCGCCGAGCTCGCGACCCGCGACGAGGGCCGGGTGGCCGAGATCGCCAAGACGGTGAAGAAGGTCGCCTGAGCGACCTCGCATCCCGATGAAGAAAGGCCGGCTTCGCGCCGGCCTTTTGCTTGTCAGGGGAGGAAAGCCGCCCGGCTTCAGCCCCGCCGGGCGACGTCGCGCAGGAAATAGTCGACGCCGAGCTGCACCATGGCCGGCTGCGAGGCGTGCGGGCCGGGATGCTCGACATAGGTCAGATCGTAGCCGGCGCGGCGCAGCTTGCGCGCATGCGAGCGACCGGCGGTGCCGATCGGCGTCTGCGTGTCGCGCTGGCCGTGGGCGATGAACACCTTCGGCTCGCCTTCCTGCGCCAGCACGGTCATGAAGCCGGCCGAGAAGGCTAGGATGTGGCTGACGATCCGCCCGTTGCTGAGCCCGGTGGAGAGCGAGTAGCTGCCGCCGTCCGAATGGCCGGCGAAGGCGAAATGGCCGGGATCGAGGGTGAAGCGCGAGGCGACCTCGGCGAGGCCGACGTCGAGCCGCTCGCGGTCCGGCCCGTTGCCGGCGATGACGATATCCCAGGTCGGGAACAGCGACTGCGGCACCAGCAGCAGGAAGCCGCGCGTCTGCGCATGGGTGCGCAGGATCGGCATGATCTTCTCGGCGCTGCCGCCCCCGCCATGGAACAGCGTGACCAGCGGGGTCGGCGCTGCGGGATCGATTCCCTCCGGCACCACCAGCACATAGTCGCGGGTGTCGAACAGGCCGAGATCGTGCCGGCCGGGCGGAAGAGCGGGCCGGGTGGGCGGCGCATGCCGGAAGCTGAGCCGGCCCATGAGCGAGAGGTCGAGCATGGCGCGCACCATAATGCGCGTACCGGCCCGCGAAAAGCCGCGAGCGGCGGCGGAGGGCCCTCGGCCGCACCATGCCGTGGGTTTTTCACAGGCGCCGCGCCCCGGGGCCGCTCTCTCCGGACCCATCCTCCCAAAGTCGCATCCGGGACGACGCGCCGCGAGGGCGCGCCCCCTTTGCTTCGCGCGACGGCGGGGCTATTGCCGTGTCGTCGGCGCCGCCAAACCCGTGCGAATCGCCATCCTCGCATCATCTCCGGTTTGCCATGCCGATCCGGCACTCGATTCTCGCGCTCGCCGTCGTCTGTCTGTGGGCGCTCAACATGATCGTCATCAAGCTGGGCGTCGCCGAGATTCCGCCCATGCTGATGTGCGCCCTGCGCTTCATCCTGGTCTCCGCGCTCGTCGTGCCGTTCACGCGCTTTCCGCTGGGGCGCCTGCACGGCGTGCTGCTGGTCTCGCTCACCTTCGGCTCGCTGCATTTCGGCGCGCTGTTCGTGGCGCTGCAATCGGCCGAGGCGGGGACCAGCGCGGTGATCATCCAGCTCGGCGCGCCGATCGCGACGCTGCTGGCGTGCCTGTTCCTGCGCGAGCCGCTCGGCGCGATGCGCCTTGCGGGGCTCGCCATTTCGGTGCTCGGCATCGCCATCCTCGCCGCCGGGCCGACACTGCCGGGGCTGGCCCCCTTCGCGCTGCTCGTCGTCAGCGCCACCGCCTGGGCGGTGACCAACCTCATCATCAAGGCGATGCCCGATGTCGGGCCGATGGCGATGATGGGATGGTCGTCGCTGTTCGCCACGCCCCAGCTCCTGCTGGCCTCGTGGCTGGTCGAATCCGATCGCTGGAACATGGTTCCGCTGGCGGGCTGGAACGGCTGGTTCTCGGTGGTCTACAGCGCCATCGGCTCGTCCATCGTCGGCTACGGCGTGTGGTACTGGCTGCTGCGGCGGCACTCCATCAATGCGGTGGTGCCGTATTCGATGCTGAACCCGCTGCTGGCGGTGCTGTTCGGCATCGTGCTGATCGGCGACGACCCGTCCCCGGTCAAGATGATCGGCGCGCTGGTGATGGTGCTCGGCGTGGCGCTGATCCTGCGGCGCCGGGACGCGGCGTTGCCCGACACGGCCTGACACGCAAAAGGCCGGAGCGTCGCCGCCCCGGCCTTTGCCAATGCATGGGCTAGCAAGCCGGCGGGCGTCGAGACGCCGTCACTTCGCCTTCAGGAACTCGCCGACCTCGAGCAGGATCAGCTCGTTGTCGTCTGCCTTGTTCGGGTCGCGGCTGGAGGAGAAGGGCAGGTTGTTGTCGTTGCCGACCACGATGTGGGTGGCGTCGACCACGTCCACGTCCTCGATGGTGAAGAACGGGAAGGTGAGCACGCCCTCATTGAGTGGCTTGCGCGCCAGCTTGTCCGGATCGGCGATCTTCATCAGGTCAATATGGCCGATCTTGCGCGCCGGGCCGCCGACGTTGGCGTCGGTCATCTCGATCTTGTAGATGCGCTTGAATTTGGCGATGTCGCTGAAGCAGTCCGAACCCTTGGTGCCCTGCGCGCATGCCTTGTCGGCGGTGCCTTCGCCATTGTCGCGCTCGATGATCATGCCGGTGGTGGCGTCGATCATGTTGAAGTCGCCGATGGCGTTGCCGTTCTGGCCCAGCACATACTGCCAGGAGCGGCCGGTCCACTTCTCGTTCGCCACGTCGAATTCGAGGATCAGCAGATAGTCCTTGCCGTCGGCGGTCTGCTGCCAGGCCTTCTTGTCCGCGTCCCAGAGCGGGCCTTCGAGCAGCGGGTAAAGGAACCGCCCGTCCTTGGAGGCGGCCATGCCCTCGAAGCCCTTGGAGCGGCGCGCGTTGAACTTTCCGGTCTGGTCCGGCGCGGAGGGCGAGGCAACCTGGTAGTTGTCGGGCGAACGCACCGGCGTCTCGCCGGCCATGGTCTCGTAGATCGCCAGCACCTTGCCGCTCATGTCGGCCTTGATGAGGAAGGGGCCGAACTCTTCGCCGATCCACAGCGTGTCGCCGATGATCTGGAAGCTCTCGAGGTCGAAATCCGAGCCGGTGAGGTAGCGCGCATCCGTGTCCTCGTGGACGATGCGGAACGGCACCTTCTTGTCCGGGTCGCGCAGGAAGATGGTCTCCAGCGGCTCGAACGTGCCGGCCTTCCAGTCGATCCGGTAGCGATTGAGGTAGAGCGCCGAATCTGGGCTGTTGGCCTTCGAGCCGAAGCCGTTGTCGGTGAGGATCCAGAAGCTACCGTCCGGCATGGTCTTGATGCCGGAATTGCCCTGCCGGGGCTGGCCCTCGAAGGGCAGGGACACGCCGGTCGGCCGGCCGGCGGAGGTGCCTTCCACCGAGCCCAGCGTCTCGACGCGCTTGCCGGTGGTGTACTTGCCGGCGTTCCTGAGGTCCGCGGGCGCGTCGGCGGGCATCGCGATGAAGCTCTCGGCCGGCAGCACGGCGTGGCCGGCGAGCGTCGCGGGAAAGGCGTCGTCGGCGCGGGCGGCGGAAGCGGCGCCGAGCGCGGCGAGCGCCAGCGCGGCGCTCGCGAGCAGCGAGGTGCGGGACATGAGCGGTTCTCCAGTGGTTCGGCAGCAATGCCGCCGAACTTCCTGACCCCCGCTCATGTAGTTGACGTAACGGACGGGTGACGGGGGCGTGACATCCCCCGTCACGTCACCTCACGCCGCGTCGACCGACTGGCAGGCGAAGCAGATCTGCTCCACGTGGCGAAAGTCGGTACCGCAGCAGCCGCCGACGACATTGAGCCGGCGCAGGTGGCCGCGCAGGTCGCGGTACTGGCGGCCGAGCTCCACCGGATTGCCGTCGTCGAGGTCCGGCGCGGAATCGAGCTCGGCATGGCTGCGCATCGAGGCGTTCGCCCTCAGCCCGCGGATGCGGTCGAGGAACGCGCCGCCCCCGGCGACGATGTGATCGAAATGCGTCGGGTGGGCGCAGTTGATCATGAAGTAGACCGGCGCGGCGTCAGTCGCGTCGTCGACCTGCTCGATCGCCTCCGCCAGCGCCTGCCCGCTCGGCAGCCGGCCGTCGGTCTCCAGCGTGAAGGAGATCGCCGAGGGCAGGCCCGCCTCGCGCGCGGCGAGGGCGACGCCGATCGCTTCCTCCACGTAGTTGAGCGTGTAGGCGCTCACCATGTCGGCCGAGGTGTCCGCGAAAATGCCGATCTGCCAGGCGTGGTAGTCCGCCGCCTCCCCGGCCGTCATCCGCGCGCCGGGCGTGTAGCCGTCGCCGCGCGGGCCGACCACGCCGGAGAGCACGATCGGCGTTGCGGGCGTCTCGAACCGCTCGCGCAGGCGCGACATGAGGCCGATGCTGGTGCGGTTGAGCCAGCCCAGCTCCTCCTGCGTCAGGCCGAGCGGCGCCGCCCAGTCGGCGCTGGCCCGCCAGCTCGGCGCGTCCATCACGAAGCCGGTGCCGCGCTCGCGGGCAAGCTCGAGGAAGCGGGCATAGTAGGCCCGCAGCGCCTCGCGGCCACGCTGGCGGCGCATCAGGTCGATCGCGGCGAAGTGGGGCAGGTCGATGCCCTCGTGAAAGATGAGGCTCGTCTCCATGCCGCCATCCATCAGGAAAAGGCGGTCGGCGAGCAGGGGGAGCTCGTCGCGATACTTGGCGCGGACCGTGTTGAACCCGCGATTGTCGATACAGGTCATGATGATGTCCTCTCGTTCCGGGTGGCGGAAGGGCCCGCCGGTCGTCCGCTAGATGGCCAGAAACGGCGCGCCCGACCTAGCCGTCTCGTGGTCAAGTGGAGCGAAGAAACGAAATTGATTATTGTCTTCAATATATTATGACGATGAGGGTGCTTCGGCATCGAGGCGGAGAAGTCCGGCCGCGCGAGCTTACTGTACCTGTGGTACAGTTACGTCATGCTGGAACAGGTACCTCGGCGCCGCACCGACACACGCGAGCGCCTGCTCGGTCTCGCCGAGCAGGCGATTCTGGCGAAGGGGTTCGCGTCGACTTCGATCGACGAGCTGATCGCCGGCGTCGGCATCACCAAGAGTGGCTTCTTCTACCATTTCAGGGACAAGAACGACCTCGCCCGCGCGCTGCTGGAGCGGCACATCGCCCGTGACCGGGAGCTGCTGGACGACATCTTCCGCCGCGCCGACGAGCTGAACGACGATCCGCTGCACGGCTTCCTGGTCGGCCTGAGGCTGTTCGCCGAGATGATGGATGCGCTGCCGGAGGCCCATCCCGGCTGCCTCGCCGCGACGCTGTGCTACCAGGACCAGCTTTTCGACCGCACCGTCCATGCGCTGAACGCGGAGAGCGTGCTGGCTTGGCGCCGCCGCTTCCGCGCCCGGCTGGAGGCGATCGCCGCCAGCTACCCGTCGCGCCAGCCGGTCGATCTCGACGCGCTCGCCGATATGCTCTCGACGCTGGTCGAGGGTGGGCTGGTGATGGGCCGGGCGCTGAAGGACCCGACCATACTGCCGCGCCAGATCCTGCTGTTCCGCGATTTCCTGCGCCTGACCTTCGCTCCGTGAGCCCGCACGGGCTGCGCCCCCTCGACGTGGCGGCCGGCTTCGGGCTTATCCTTGCCGCATGAGTCTCGTTCAGCCCACCGCCGCGCCCGCGCCGCGGCCCTTCCTCGGCGTTGCGCATTCGGCCTGCGGCCGCTTCTGGCGCGAGCGCATCGATCTGCGCGGCGCGCAGGCCACCCTCACCATGGTGCAGCGCTTCGGCATGCCGGAAATCCTCGCCCGCGTGCTCGCCGGCCGCGGCGTCGGCATCGAGGAGGCCGAGGCCTGGCTCGACCCGACCGTGAAGCGCCTGCTGCCGGACCCGGATTCGCTCACCGACATGCCGGCCTGTGTCGCCCGCCTCGCCGACGCGGTGACCGCGGGCGAGAAGGTCGCGGTGTTCGGTGACTACGACGTCGACGGCGCCACCTCGACCGCGCTGCTGGTCGAGGTGCTGCGCGCGGGCGGGCTCGACCCCGCCTTCTACATTCCCGACCGCATCTTCGAGGGCTACGGCCCCAACGTGCCCGCCATCGAATCCCTCGCCGCCCAGGGCGCCACTCTGCTGGTCACGGTCGACTGCGGTACGATGAGCTTCGAGCCCTTCGCCCGCGCCCGCGAACTCGGCCTCGACGTGGTGACGATCGACCATCACCAGGCTGGCGAGGCGCTGCCCGAGGTGGCGGCGCTGGTGAACCCGAACCGGGCCGACGACCTGTCCGGCCTCGGCCATCTATGCGCGGTCGGCCTCGTCTTCGTGGTGGCAGTCGGCCTGCTGCGCGAGCTGCGCCGGCGCGGCTGGTGGACCGGCGCCCGCCCGCAGCCGGACCTGCTCGCCAGCCTCGACCTGGTGGCGCTCGGCACTGTGGCCGACGTGGTGCCGCTGGTCGGGCTCAACCGCGCCTTCGTCACCAAGGGGCTGATCGCGCTGCGCCAGCGCCACCGGCCGGGGCTGACCGCGCTGATGGACGTGGCGCGGCTTTCCGGGCCGCCCAAGGCATGGCACCTCGGCTTCCTGCTCGGCCCGCGCATCAATGCCGGCGGGCGCATCGGCGATGCCGCGCTCGGCACCAAGCTGCTGCTCAGCCAGGACCCGATCGACGCGCAGGTGATCGCCGCCGAGCTCGACCGGCTGAACGGCGAGCGCCAGGTGATGGAGCGCACCATCGTCGCCCAGGCCGAAGCGGAGGCCGAGGCCGCGCTCGGCCGCGAGGGGGCGACACCCGTCATCCTCGCCAGCGGGCAGGGCTGGCATCCCGGCGTGGTCGGCCTCGTGGCGGCGCGGCTGAAGGAGAAGTTCGGCCGCCCCGCCTTCGCGGTCGCATTCACCGGCACCCATGGCGCGGGTTCGGCGCGCTCCATCCCCGGCGTCGATGTCGGCCGGGCGGTGCGCGGCGCGGTCGAGCGCGGGCTGCTGGTCAAGGGCGGTGGCCACGCCATGGCGGCGGGCCTCACCGTGGAGCGCGAGCAGCTCGGCGCGCTGCGCGCCTATCTGGAAGAAGCGCTGGCCGACGCCGTGGACGAGGCCCGCGCGGTGGACGAGACCATGATCGACGGCGCGCTCTCCGCCGCCGGGGCGACGACCGAGCTGATCGAGCTGGTGGAGAAGGCCGGCCCGTTCGGTGCCGGCAACCCGCAGCCGGTATTCGCCTTCCCCGCGCACCGTGTGGTCTATGCCGAGGCCGGCAATGGCGACCATGTGCGGGTGCGCCTGCGCGGTTCCGACGGGGCGGTGCTGTCCGCCATCGCCTTCCGCTCGGCGGCGACCCCGCTCGGCCAGGCGCTGATCGCCGCGCGCGGACGGCAGGTCCACGCCGCCGGCGTGCTGGAGATCGACAGCTGGCAGGGGCGTTCGCAGCCCTCCCTGCGCATCACCGACGTCGCGCCGCTGGAAATGCCATGACAATCAGGACCATGCGGCAGCTTTCGGAATCGATGCCCGACCTTCCTGAAACGACATGTGAAGGGCCGACGGCGCACGCGCGGCCGGTGGAATCGGTTTCTCGACCGGCCGCGCCAGTCGTTTGCCGGCGCGGTTCTTTTCCCGGCGGGACCGGCTTGAATCGGATCGCGAGCAGGTGAGCGCAACTCCCTCGCGCGACTCGCGAAATCCGCGCATCGCCATCGTCGGTGCCGGCCCGGCGGGGCTGATCGCGGCGGAGGCGCTGGCGCAGGCGGGGTGCCGTGTGACGGTGTTCGACCGCATGGCCTCGCTCGCGCGCAAGTTCCTGATCGCCGGCCGCGGCGGGCTGAACCTCACCCATTCCGAGCCGCGCGAGGCCTTCCTCGCCCGCTACGGGCGCGCCGCCGACTGGCTCGCGCCGATGATCGACGCCTTTCCGCCCGGCCGGCTGCGCGCCTTCGCGGAAGGGCTCGGCCAGCCGACCTTCGTCGGCTCGAGCGGGCGGGTGTTTCCGCGCGCCTTCAAGGCCTCGCCGCTGCTGCGCGCGTGGATGGCGCGGCTCGCCGGGCTAGGCGTCGAGCTGCGGCTGCGCCATGACTGGCGAGGCTGGGGACCCGGCGGCGACCTGCTCTTCATCACCCCCGATGGCGAGCGGGCGGTGAGCGCCGAGGTGACCCTGCTCGCGCTCGGCGGGGCAAGCTGGCCGCGGCTCGGCAGCGACGGGCGCTGGACCGCGCTGCTGGAGCGGGACGGCGTCGCGCTTGCGCCGCTGCGCCCGGCCAATAGCGGCGCGCTGATCGCGTGGTCGGAGATCTTCCGTACCCGCTTCGCCGGCGCGCCGCTCAAGCGCATCGCGCTGTCCGCCGAGGGCGCGACGGTGCGCGGCGAGGCGGTGATCGCGCAGACCGGTCTGGAGGGCGGCGCGGTCTACGCCCTCTCGGCGGGGCTGCGCGAGGCGGCGGCCTGGGAGGGGCGGGCGCGTCTCCTCGTCGATTTGCGCCCGGACCTCTCACCTGAGGCGCTGGCGGCCCGGCTGTCGGGCAGCCGCAAGGGCGAGAGCATGGCGAACCGCCTGCGCAAGGCCGCCGGCCTGTCGCCCGCCGCCGCCGGCCTGCTGCGCGAGGCGGTCGCGGCGCTGCCGGCGGAGGCGGAAAAGCTCGCCGCGCTCATCAAGGCGGTGCCGCTGGAAGTGAGCGGCATGAGCGGGCTGGAGCGCGCGATCTCCTCCGCCGGCGGCATTTCCCGTTCGGCACTCGACGCCGGGCTGATGCTGCGCGCGCGGCCGGGCACCTTCGCGGCCGGCGAGATGCTGGATTGGGAAGCGCCGACCGGCGGCTACCTGCTGCAGGGATGTTTCGCCACCGGCCATGCGGCGGCGTGCGGCATGCTCGCCCATCTCGGCCTCGCGCCGCCCGACCCCTGGCGAGGGGCGTGGAGCGCGGCGGATTTAGGGGAAGCGAAAGCGCGGGACGACGGCTGAGGGAGCGCGTGCCGTCGTCCCGCGCGGTTCACGAGACCTGCCGGGAAGATGGCCTCGCGAAGCGGGCGCCGATCAACCTGCGTTCCGAAAGAAGGTAAGCAGGGCTGCCGGCGACTTCGCGTGGAGAAATACGCCGCTGCACTGCATTCGACAACGATTATCTTTAAATATTATTACAGTTCTAAACTATTCGCGCGTGCGATTACTTAGGAGCCGCGCCGTCGCCGCGCCGGCTTGCGACGCGCGGGCAGGCGGCGTACCCCCTAGGGGCGCGCAAGCGCGGGCGAACGGCCGGCCGAAATGCCGAGCGAGGAGTGGAGGACGGAATGGCTCGGCTGTTTTTCCGCCGCGGGCAGAGCGCCGAGGCGGCGCCGGACGCGGCGCGCGAGCTGGCCGCGCGGGCGCGGGCGCTGCTCGGGGTCGACGAGGAAACCACCATCTCCATCACCGAGATCGCCTGCGGCGACCCGGCCTGCGGCGGCGCGGAGACCGTGGTGCTGGTGATGCGCCCCGGTCGGCGTACCGAAGCGGCGAAACTCTTCAAGCCGCTGTCCGAAGTCCATGACGACGATTTGCGCGAAGCCTTGCAGCCGCTGCTTGACGCTGCGTCATGAGTATTTATTTAATCTCAAGTATTACTGAAGAATTACATGCGGTGGAGGGAGTTGCGGCCGGAGTTTTGATGTAAAACAATTCTAAAGTAAGTTCAAACACTTGCGAGTGTTTGATGCGCTGGCGTAGGAGTCTCCGCCAACACGGGCGCCGCTTTGGCGGCTGGGAGGAGATATCATGCGAGCCAGATCATTATTTGCCGCGCCGCTGCTGGCGGCCGTCGCGCTGGGCACCGTCGTCGTCGCCGGTCCGGTACGGGCCGAGGATGCGCCGAAGGTCCACGACATCGTCGTGAACTACGCCGACATCGCCGAGGCCATGTATGGCGACAGCCTGACCACCGCGCAGACGCTGCAGACGGCGGTCGACGCCTTCCTCGCCGCGCCGACCGAGGCCAATCTCGACAAGGCGAAGGCCGCGTGGAAGGCCGCCCGCGTTCCCTACCAGCAGAGCGAGGGCTACCGCTTCGGCAACGCCATTGTCGACGACTGGGAGGGCCGCGTGAACGCCTGGCCGCTCGATGAGGGGCTGATCGACTATGTCGACAAGAGCTACGGCGATTCCTCGGACGAGAACCCGCTCTACACCGCCAACGTGATCGCCAACACGCAGATCCGCGTCGGCAAGACGACCATCGACGCGACCACGATCACGCCCGAGGTGATCGACAGCCTGCAGGAAGCGGGCGGCGTCGAGTCGAACGTGGCCATCGGCTATCACGCCATCGAGTTCCTGCTGTGGGGCCAGGACCTCAACGGCACGGGTCCGGGCGCGGGCAAGCGGCCGGCGACCGACTACGACACCAAGAACTGCACGCACGGCCATTGCGACCGCCGCGCCGCCTATCTCAAGTCCGCGACCGACCTGCTGGTCTCCGACCTCACCGACATGCACAACTGGTGGGGCAAGGACGGCAAGGCCCGCGCCGCGGTCATGGAGCAGGACGACAACGCCGCGCTCGGCACCATCCTCACCGGCCTCGGCTCGCTCTCCTATGGCGAGCTCGCCGGCGAGCGCATGAAGCTCGGCCTCATCCTCCACGACCCGGAGGAAGAGCACGACTGCTTCTCCGACAACACCTACAACTCGCACTATTATGACGAGCTGGGCATCGCCTCCATCTATCGCGGCAAGTACACCCGCGTGGACGGTTCGGTGGTCGAGGGTGCGTCCGTCGCCGGCTATGCCGCGGCCAAGGCGCCGAAGGCGGCCGACGAAGCCAAGACCAAGGTCGACGCCGCGCTCGCCGCGCTGAAGGCGATCAAGGACGAGGGCGATAGCGGCAAGGAGGCCTATGACCAGATGATCGGCGAGGGCAATGTCGAGGGCAACGCGCTGGTGCAGAAGGGCGTCGATTCGCTCGTGGCCCAGGCCCGCGCCTTCGAGGGCGTGGTCGCCGCGCTCGGCCTGCAGATCAAGGTCGAGGGCTCCGACAGCCTGGACGATCCCTCCAAGGTCGGCCAGTGAGGTCGTCATGACGAGAAGCGGCGCGGGATTCTCGCGCCGCGCCTTCCTTCGTGCGGGCGCGGCTCTGGGCGCGATGGCGGCGATAGCCCCCTCGCGCACGGGCCGGGCCCATACGCCCGAGCCCTTCGTGCCGACCCGCACGCTCACGCTCACCTCGGGCGAGACCGAGCTGCACCTGCTCGGGCCCGACAAGCCGGCGACCCGCGTCTACGCCTATGACGGCCAGCCGCTGAGGTTGCTGCGCATGCCGCGCGGCACGCGGCTCGAGGCGACCTATGTGAACGGGCTCGACGAGGGCTCCTCGCTGCATTTCCACGGCATCCGCATGCCGAACGAATATGACGGCGTGCCGCCGCTGACCCAGCCGCTGGTCGGACCGGGCGAGCGCTTCGTCCACCGCTTGCCGCTCGACGATCCGGGCACCTATTTTTTCCATCCCCATTGCGACGAGACCGGCCAGTCCGGCCGCGGCCTTGTCGGCACGCTGATCGTCGAGGACGAGCGCGATCCGCCCTTCGATCTCGACGAGGTGCTGTGCCTCAAGGACTGGCGTCTCGACGACGACGGCAGCTTCCTCGAGCTGACCGAGCCGTCCGGCGCCTCCAAGGCGGGCACCTTCGGCCAGACCCGCCGCGTCAACGGCGTGCCGCAGCTCGAACTCACTGCGCCCGCCGGCGGCGACGTGCGCCTGCGCATCCTCAACGTCGATGCGAGCCGCGTCATGGGCATCGGCGTCGAGGGCGCCAAGGCATGGCTGATCGCGGTCGACGGCCACGCGCTCGATCCGATCCTGCTCGACGACCTGCCGGACGGCATCTGGCGCATGGGCCCGGCCCAGCGCATCGACGTCCATCTGCGCATGCCGACCGACGGCGCCCCGGTGCGTGTCGGCGACTACGCGGCGGCGGACATCTACTATTTCGCCAGCCTCGCCGCATCCGGCCCGGCCAAGGCGCATCCGGGGCAAGGGCCGCTGGCGCTGCCGCGCGCGGAGCTGCCCTTTCCCGACCTCGATTCCGCCGAGTTCCATTCCTTCACCCTGCAGCAGGCGACCGACCAGGCGGTGAAGCAGCTCGGCCTGCCGCCGGACGATCCGCTGTCCAAGGCGCTGGTGGCAAGCTTCTGCGTCGGCGCGACGACGTACTGGTCGATCGGCCAGGTGTCCTGGGCGACCGGAAACCGCCTCGGCCTGCCGCCGCCGCTGGCGGTGATGAACGAGGGTCGCAGCTACCGGATCCAGATCAAGAACGAGACCCGCTTTTCCCATCCCATGCACCTGCACGGCCACGCCTTCGCGGTGCTGAGCTCGTCGAAAGGGCGGCTGCCGCAGCATTTCGCCGACACCGTGCTGGTGCAGCCGAACGAGGCGGTCGAGATCGGCTTCGTCGCGGCGCAGGGCGACTGGGTGTTCCACTGCCACATCCTGGAGCATATGGAGACCGGGATGATGGGCTGGTTCCGGGTGATATGATGAACGCGCGCCGCCGGCAGGGCACTGTCGCTCCAGCCCCGCGCCGGGCGGGGCGGCGCGCCGTTGCCATGCTCGCCTTTCTCGGCACGCCGCTGTTCGGTCTCGCGCTGGCGACCTCCGCGACGGCGGACGATACCCGCCTCGACGCCGCCATCGGCAAGGCGCTGTTCGAGCGCCCCTGGGTGCCGGCGCCGAGCTCGACCCGCGCCAATGACGGCCTCGGCCCGCTCTTCGACGCGCGCTCCTGCTCGTCCTGCCATCCCGGCTCCGGCCACGGCGCCACCGCGCTCGATGCCGCCGGGCGACCCGAAGGGCTCGGGCTGGTGCTGTCGCTGTTCCGCGACGATGGCGGGCCCGATCCCGTCTACGGCCACAGGCTGGAGACGATGACGCTGCCGGGCGTTCCGGCGGAGGGGGCGATTGGCGTCTCGGTGGTGGATGGCCGGCGCGTGCCCCATGCGGACGCTCTCGGCTACGGCCCGCTCGATCCCGCCACTCATATCTCGCTGCGCGTGGCGCCGGAGCTGCACGGGCGCGGGGCGCTGGAGCGGGTCTCGGACGCGACCATCCTCGCCCTTCAGGACCCCGACGATCGCGACGGCGACGGCGTGCGCGGGCGCGCGCGGCGGCTGGAGACGCCGGAAGGCGGCTCCTCGATCGGCCGCTTCGGCTGGAAGGCGAGCCACGCCACCATCGCCAGCCAGACGGCGGAGGCGTTCTCGCTCGATCTCGGCCTGTCGACGCCGGAGCGCCTGGAACCCTGGGGCGACTGTACCGAGGCGCAGACCGCCTGCCGCAACGCCCCGCACGGGCGCGACGCCGAAGGCGAGCCGGAAATCTCCGACGCGATCGTCCGGCGCATCGTGCTCTATCTGCGCGGACTGAAGGCCCCGGCCGCCGCGCCGGACCCGAAGGGTGCGGCGCTGTTCGCGGCGGCGGGGTGCGCGGCGTGCCATCGGCCCTCGCTGCCGACCGAGGGCGGCGGGCAGGTGTCGCTCTACACCGACGTGCTGCTGCACGATCTTGGCAAGGGGCTCGCGGACAGCGCCGGCGTGCCGGGCGCGGGGGCGGGGGAGTGGCGCACCGCCCCGCTCGCCGGCCTCTCACGCTCGCTGGCGCATGGCGCCGGCCTGCTGCACGATGGCCGCGCGGCGAACGTCGCCGAGGCGGTGCGCTGGCACGATGGCGAGGCCGCCGGCGCGCGGACCCGATTCGAAGCGCTCGATGCGCGCGACCGGCAGACGCTGGTCGATTTTGTGTCCTCACTCTAGCGAGGCGATTATGAGACGTTCCCCCTATGCGCTGGCGCTCGCGCTGGCCGGCCAGTTCGGCCAGGCCGTGCAGGGCGTGCCCACCGTGGCCACGGTGGCGACCTTCCTGACCGGCATGTTCACGGTGCGCGCCCATGCCGCCGCCGTGTCCGCGCCCGAAGTGGTCGAGCAGTGGCTGCTGCCGCGCTACGACAAGCTGCGGACCGACGCGAAGACGCAGCTCGCCGCCTGGGAGGCGTTCTGCAAGGCGCCGTCCGCCGAGGGGGTGAAGACGCTGAAGGAGAGCTTCACCGCGCTCTCGCTCGACTGGTCGGGCGTCGAGTTCGTGTCCTTCGGCCCGGTGATGCTGTCGCTGCGCGGCGACCGGTTCAATTTCTTCCCGGAACGGCGCAACGCGGTCGGTCGCTCGGTCGCCGAGATCATCGCCGACGAGACCGACGAGCGGCTCCAACCCGACCATTTCTTCCGCCTCAGCGCCGCAGTACAGGGCCTGCCGGCGATGGAGCGCCTGCTCTATGACGAGGGCGCGGATGCCGACCTCGTCTCCGGCCCCGAATCGAAGCGCCGCTGTGCGCTCGGCCTCGCCATCGCCGGCAACCTCGCCAAGCTGGCGGGCGAATTGCGCGAGGGCTGGGGCGACCGCAGCTCCGGCCTGCTCGGCCAGCTCTATGCCGGCAAGTCCGACCCGGTCTACTTCCCCGACCCGAATGCGCTGCTCAGCCAGATGGTGACCGACCTCGCCGGTGCCTATCAGCGCGTCAACGACCTGCGCCTGCTGGTGGTGCTCGGCAAGAATGTCGACCAGGCCAAGCCGCTGCTCGCCGACCGGCGCCGCAGCGGGCTCTCCAAGGAGACCATCGTCGCCATCGTGACCAGCGCCGACGCGCTCGGCCGCCGGCTCGCCGAGGGGCTCGACGCGACGACGCAGGCGACCATCGACAAGAAGATGGCCGATGCCGACGCGGCGGCGAAGGCGCTTCCCGACGACATCGGCGCGGCCGCCGAGACCGAGGCCGGCCGCAAGCAGCTCAGCGATGCCATGGCGGTGTTCAAGGCGGCGCAGGCGAGCGTCGCCGATCCGCTGGCGTCCGGGCTCGGCGTGCCGCTCGGCTTCAACGCGCTCGACGGCGATTGAGGAGGCAGACATGGGCATTCTCGATCTCTCCCGCCGCAACCTCATGGGCCGGTTCGGCGATCTCGCCCGCGCTCCGCGCGTGCTGTTCGGCGGCGCGGCCCACGCCCACGACCATGCGCTCGACGCCGAATGGCTGGCGACCGCAGGCGTCGAGGGCGGCTTCGCCCCGGTCATGCTCGGCGCCGACTACGCCGCCACGCAGGTGAAGGCCGGCGCGCAGCGCCTGCACTGGGTCGAACCCAACCCGGACGGGCGCACGGCGATCGCCGTCGCCCGCCGTCCCGGCACCATGGCGGTGCTGTTCGAGTGCCGCTCCGGCGCCGTGCTCGCGACCTTCGAGCCGGGCGAGGGGCGGGTCTTCTCCGGCCATGGCCGCTTCATCGACGGGGGGCGCCGCTTCCTCGCGGTCGAGATCGAGCGCGCGAGCGGGCAGGGCGTGGTGACGCGCCGCGTGGTCGAGGCCGACTTCGCCATCGAGGCGGAATGGGCCTCCGCCGGCATCGGCCCGCACGACATGCTGCCCGCCGGCGGAGCGCTGGTGGTGGCGAATGGCGGCGTAGAGCCGCACACGCCCGAAGCGGTCGGTGCCGAGGTTGCCGGCGCCAGCGTTGCGCGTCTTGATCCGCAGACCGGCGAGGTGCGCTCGGTGGCGGAGCTGGGCGAGGATTTGGAGTCGCTCTCGCTGCGCCATCTCGCCAGCGGGCCCGACGGGCTCACCGTGATCGCCGCGCAGGACCTGCTCGCCGACGGCATGGCGCGCCCGCTCGTCTACGCGGTGGAGGGCGAGGGGCTGCGCGCCTTCGACGCTCCCGAGGAGGAATGGCGCGGGCTGCGCACCTATGTCGGCTCGGTCGCGGTCGACGCGTCCGGCTCCTTCGTCGCCGCGGCAAGCCCGCGCGGCAACCGCGTCGCGGTGTGGAAGCGCGACGGGCGCTTCCTCGGCTCGCTCACCCTTGTCGACGGCTGCGGCCTCGCGCCGACCCGCGAGGGCGGGCAGTTCCTCGCCACCAGCGGGCTCGGCGAAGTGGCGCTGATCGCCGCCGACGAGGTAGGCGTGGGCGTCGTCGCCCGCCGCTCGGGCGGGCCACGCTTCGACAATCACGCGGTGTTGGCGGCAGGCTGAGCCCGGCGCTGCGCCGGCGTTGCCTTTTGCCGGCGGCGGGCGGATAAAACAGCGGTGGCGCGACTTTCGCGCCTTTCCGCATGGATCGCCTGTAAATGAACAGCCTCTTCGCCGGCCTGCCGACCACCGTGTTCGAGACCATGTCGCGGCTCGCGCGCGAGCATGCGGCGGTCAATCTCGGACAGGGCTTCCCGGACGATCCCGGGCCGGAGGATGTGCGCCGCAAGGCGGCCGAGGCGGTGGTCGAGGGGTGGAACCAGTACCCGCCGATGATGGGCGTGCCGGAGCTGCGCCACGCCGTCGCCGCGCATTACCGCGACTGGCAGGGGCTCGATCTCGACCCGGAGGCGGAGGTGATGGTGACCTCCGGCGCCACCGAGGCACTGGCCGGCGCGCTGTTCGCGCTGATCGAGCCGGGCGACGAGGTGGTGCTGTTCCAGCCGCTCTACGACGCCTATCTGCCGCTGGTGCTGCGCGCGGGCGGCGTGCCGCGGCTGGTGCGGCTGGTGCCGCCGGAATGGCGGCTGACCGAGGAGGCGCTGGAGCGTGCCTTCACCCCGCGCACCCGCCTCGTCCTGTTCAACAACCCGCACAACCCGACCGGCCGCGTGTTCACGCGCGAGGAACTGGAGCTGCTCGCCCGCTTCTGCACCCGCTCGGGCGCGGTGCTGGTGAGCGACGAGGTGTGGGAGCACGTCATCTTCGACGGGCTGACCCATCATTCGGCGCTGGACCTGCCGGGCCTGCGCGAGCGCGCGGTGAAGATCGGCTCGGCCGGCAAGATCTTCGGCATGACCGGCTGGAAGGTCGGCTTCGTCTGTGCCGCGCCGGAGCTGATGCGCACCCTGTCGAAGGCGCACCAGTTCCTCACCTTCACCACCCCGCCGGCGCTGCAATACGCGGTCGCCTACGGCCTCGCCAAGGAGCGGGACTGGTTCGTCTCCATGCGCGCCGGGCTGCAGCGCTCGCGAGACAGGTTGGCGGAAGGGCTGAGCGCGCGCGGCTTCCCCGTACTGCCCTCGTCGGGCACCTATTTCCTCAATGTCGACCTCGCCCCGCTGGATCCAGCCGCGCGCGACGAGGCGTTCTGCCTCGATCTGGTGCGGCGCCACGGCGTGGCGGCGATCCCGGTCTCGGCCTTCTATGCGCAGGAGCCGGTGGAGAGCGTGGTCCGCTTCTGCTTCGCCAAGACCGACGCCACGCTCGACCGCGCTCTGGGGCGGCTGGAAAAGGCGACGGGAAAGGCATCGGATCGGCTTTCGTCGGAAAATGTATACACATAAATCCGGGAATGGACTCATTTTCGCCTGATATCGGGCACGACGCCTAAGTTTTGGGCGCGCCCGGCGGCAATCGTCGTTTTTGACCTTCGTCGTAGTGCGGGCTGGCGTCCGGCGGCCTTTGGCACGGCCATTGCAAAACTTTCCCTGGCACGCGGACGGGGGTCCTGCGTGCGAACTCCAGAAGGGAAAGAATATGCTCAACCTGTTCACCCAGGCGCGGCGCATAGCCGGCCGCGCCGCCGTCGGCGCGGCTGCCGTGGCACTGGCTGCGGCCAGCGTCCCCGCTCATGCGCAGGAAACGATCAAGGTCGGCGTTCTGCACTCTCTGTCCGGCACCATGGCCATCAGCGAGACCACGCTGAAGGACACCGTGCTGTTCATGGTTCAGGAGCAGAACGCCAAGGGCGGCGTGCTCGGCAAGAAGCTGGAGGCGGTGGTCGTCGACCCGGCGTCCAACTGGCCGCTCTTCGCCGAGAAGGCGCGCGAGCTGATCTCCAAGGACAAGGTGGCCGTGGTGTTCGGCTGCTGGACCTCGGTGTCCCGCAAGTCCGTGCTGCCCGTGTTCAAGGAGCTGGACAGCATCCTGTTCTACCCGGTGCAGTACGAGGGCGAGGAGAGCGAGCGCAACGTGTTCTACACCGGCGCCGCGCCGAACCAGCAGGCCATTCCCGCCGTCGACTACCTGATGGAGAACGAGGGCGTGCAGCGCTGGGTGCTCGCGGGCACCGACTACGTCTATCCGCGCACGACCAACAAGATCCTTGAAGCCTACCTGAAGTCCAAGGGCGTCAAGGACGAGGACATCATGATCAACTACACGCCGTTCGGCCAGTCCGACTGGCAGACGATCGTGGCGGACATCAAGAAGTTCGGTTCGGCCGGCAAGAAGACCGCCGTGGTGTCGACCATCAACGGCGACGCCAACGTGCCGTTCTACAAGGAGCTCGCCAACCAGGGCATCAAGGCGACCGACATTCCGGTCGTGGCCTTCTCGGTGGGCGAGGAAGAGCTCGCCGGCATCGACACCAAGCCGCTGGTCGGTCACCTCGCGGCCTGGAACTACTTCCAGTCGGTCGACACGCCCGAGAACAAGGACTTCATCGAGAAGTGGCGCGCCTACACCAAGAACGACAAGCGCGTGACCAACGACCCGATGGAAGCCACCATGATCGGCTTCAACATGTGGGTGAAGGCGGTCGAGAAGGCCGGCACCACCGACCCGGACGCGGTGATCGACGCGCTGATCGGCGTCTCGGTGCCGAACCTGTCGGGCGGCTACTCGACCATGATGCCGAACCACCACATCACCAAGCCGGTGCTGATCGGCGAAGTGAAGGATGACGGGCAGTTCGACATCGTCGAGCAGACCCCGGGCCTGATCGTCGCGCAGGAATGGTCCCCCTATCTCGAGGGCTCCAAGGACCTGATCGCCGATTGGCGCAAGCCGCTCAACTGCGGCAACTTCAACGTCAAGACCGGCAAGTGCGGCGGCGCCGGCCAGTGAGCCGCCCGCGCACGAGGCCCGTCCTCGCCTGACCTGTGCCGGTCGCCTCCGGGCGGCCGGCTTCCGCTTCCACATCCCGGGAAAGGCATCGGCGCCTTTCCGCCGCCGCAGGCGCCATTCCGGCCGTCCGCAGCGCTACACCGACGGATTGTGATGACCTCACCCGCCCGCTGCCGCAGCTTGTCCTGCGCGCTTCTCTTCGCCGCGCTGGCTCTCGCCACGCTCCTCTGCGCCGGCCGGGCCTCGGCCCAGGACATCAGCGGCGCCCTCGACCAGTTCACCCAGGGCAATTACGGCGCCACGGAAGCGGCGCTGGGCGAGCTCGCCGTCAGCGGCAGCCCGGCCGCCGCCGGCATCGTCCAGGCGCTCGCGGACGGCAAGCTGGTGTTCAGCAATGCGTTGCCGCGCAAGGTGTTCATCGAGACCGACAAGGGCCTGCTCGACCCGCTCACCATGCAGCCGGTGCCCGATCCGGGTCCGGTGAAGCCGGTGCGCGTGAACAACCGCATCCGCCGCGCCATCGAGGCCGCCAGCGGCACGCTCTCACTTACCAGCCCCGACGCCGCCACGCGGCTCTCCGCCGCGGGCGCCGTGCTGCGCACCCGCGACGAGGCCGCCCTGCCGGCGCTGGAGAAGGCGCTCGCCAAGGAGACCGACCGGCACGTGAAGTCGGCCATGACGCTGGCGCGCTCGGCCATCGTCATCGGCATGGACGGGGTGCCGCCGGAAGAGCGCATCAAGGCGATCGAGGTGGTCGGCGCCGAAGGCAACCAGGACGCGCTCGCGGTGCTGCGCGGCCTGCCCGACAACGCGCTGCCCGAGGTGAAGGAAGCCGCGGCGAAGGAGATCGCCGGCATCCAGCACAGCCTCGCCATGTGGGACGTGGTGCAGAACGTCTGGTACGGGCTCTCGCTCGGCTCGGTGCTGCTGCTCGCCGCCATCGGCCTCGCCATCACCTTCGGTGTGATGGGCGTCATCAACATGGCCCATGGCGAGATGGTGATGCTCGGCGCCTACACCACCTTCGTGGTGCAGCAGGCGATCCGCACCTACGATCCGGCCCTGTTCGACGCCTCGCTCATCATCGCCATCCCGCTGGCCTTCCTGTTCACCGGGCTGATCGGCGTCATCATCGAGCGCACCGTGATCCGCTTCCTGTACGGCCGGCCGCTCGAGACACTGCTCGCCACCTGGGGCATCTCGCTGATCCTGCAGCAGGCGATCCGCACCATCTTCGGGCCCACCAACCGCGAGGTCGGCGCGCCGAGCTGGATGTCCGGCTCGTTCGACATCGGCCAGCTCTCCATCACCTATGGCCGGCTGTGGATCATCATCTTCGCGATGCTGGTCTTCGCCGCGCTGCTGGCGGTGCTGCGGCTCACCCGCATCGGGCTCGAGATGCGTGCCGTCACACAGAACCGGCGCATGGCCGCCTCCATGGGCATCCGCACCAACTGGGTCGACGCCATGACCTTCGGCCTCGGCTCCGGCATCGCCGGCATGGCGGGGGTGGCGCTGAGCCAGATCGACAACGTCTCGCCCAATCTCGGCCAGGGCTACATCATCGACAGCTTCCTCGTCGTGGTGTTCGGCGGCGTGGGCAATCTGTGGGGCACGCTGGTCGGCGCCATGTCGCTCGGCGTCGCCAACAAGCTGCTGGAGCCCTATGCCGGCGCCGTGCTCGGCAAGATCGCGCTCCTCGTCATCATCATCCTGTTCATCCAGAAACGGCCCCGTGGCCTCTTCGCGCTCAAGGGGAGGTCGATCGAGGCATGAGTACGAGCGATACGCGCCCGCCCGCCCTGCTGGGCACGAGCGGCCTCATCTTCATCGCGGTCCTGGTCGCGGCGGCGATACTGGTGCCGGTGCTGAACCTGCTCACCGCGCCGGGATCGGCCCTGCATGTGCCGACCTATGTCGTCTCGCTGCTCGGGAAATACCTGACCTATGCGCTGCTGGCGCTCTCGGTCGACCTGATCTGGGGCTATGTCGGCATCCTCTCGCTCGGCCACGGCGCCTTCTTCGCGCTCGGCGGCTACGCGATGGGCATGTACCTGATGCGTCAGATCGGCACGCGCGGCGTCTATGGCGACCCGATCCTGCCGGACTTCATGGTGTTCCTGAACTGGAAGGAACTGCCCTGGTTCTGGTACGGCTTCGACATGTTCCCCTTCGCCGCCGTCATGGTGGTGCTGGCGCCGGGAATCCTGGCGCTGGTGTTCGGCTGGTTCGCCTTCCGCTCGCGCGTGACCGGCGTCTATCTGTCGATCATCACCCAGGCCATGACCTTCGCCCTGCTGCTGGCCTTTTTCCGCAACGACATGGGCTTCGGCGGCAATAACGGCCTGACCGATTTCAAGGACATACTCGGCTTCAACATCCAGGCCGACGGCACCCGCGCGACGCTGTTCGCGCTCTCCGCGCTGGCGTTGGCGCTCGGCTACGTGCTGTGCCGCTATCTGGTGCGCTCGCATTTCGGCAAGGTGCTGATCGCCATCCGCGACGCCGAGACCCGGGTGCGCTTCACCGGCTATAGGGCGGAGAACTACAAGCTGGTCGCCTTCGTGGTCTCCGCCGCGCTGGCGGGCATCGCCGGCGCGCTCTACGTGCCGCAGGTCGGCATCATCAACCCGTCCGAATTCTCGCCCGCCAACTCGATCGAGATCATCGTCTGGGTCGCGGTGGGCGGGCGCGGCACGCTGGTGGGCGCGGCGCTCGGTGCGGTGCTGGTGAACTACGCCAAGACCTATTTCACCTCCGGCTTCCTCGCGCCCTACTGGCTGTTCATGCTGGGCGGGCTGTTCGTCGCGGTGACGCTGTTCCTGCCCAAGGGCATCGTCGGCACCTTCTACGAGTGGCGCGACCGGCGGAAGGCAGCTGCCGGCGAGGCGGACGAGCCCGTTGCCGAACCCAGGCCCGCCGAGTGAAGGACGAGTCATGAGCGACATCGAAACGCTGGCTCCCGAAACCGCCGACGCCCCCGCCGAAGGGCTGGGTGCGGCCAAGACGGGCCTCACCGAGGCGCTGCTCTACCTCAACGGCGTGACCGTCACCTTCGACGGCTTCCGCGCCCTGAACGAGCTTTCCTTCACCGTCGACCCCGGCGAGATGCGGGCCATCATCGGCCCCAACGGCGCCGGCAAGACGACGATGATGGATGTCATCACCGGCAAGACGCGGCCCGACAAAGGCGACGTCTACTTCAACGAGGGCACGACCGACCTCACCAAGCTCGACGAGACCGAGATCGTCACGCTCGGCATCGGCCGCAAATTCCAGAAGCCGACCGTGTTCGAGAGCCACACCGTGCTCGACAATCTGCGCCTGGCGCTGAAGGGCCAGCGGGCGGCGCTCGCCAACATCTTCCGCAAGGAGACGGCGGCCGAGCGCGAGCGCATCGACGAGATCTTCGAGACCATCAAGTTGACCGAGCATCGCGACCGCCTCGGCGGCAATCTCTCGCACGGGCAGAAGCAGTGGCTGGAGATCGGCATGCTGCTGGCGCAGGACCCCAAGCTCCTGCTGGTCGACGAGCCGGTCGCCGGCATGACCGACGCCGAGACAGCCCAGACCGCCGAACTGCTGCGCGAGATCAACGCCAACGGCCATTCGGTGGTCGTGGTCGAGCACGACATGACCTTCGTGCGCGACCTCGGCGTGAGGGTGCTGTGCCTGCACGAGGGCTCGGTGCTGGCGGAAGGCACGCTTGACCAGGTCAGCGCCAATGAGCGCGTCATCGAAGTCTATCTGGGGCGCTGACGCATGCTGGAAGTGAACGACATCAACCTGTTCTACGGCGCCGCCCAGGCGCTGCGCGGCGTCTCGCTCAAGGCCGAAGCGGGCAAGGTCACCTGCGTGCTCGGGCGCAACGGCGTGGGCAAGACCAGCCTGATGCGCGCCATCGTCGGCCAGGCGCCGGTCGCGAAGGGCTCGATCCGCTTCGACGGCGAGGACATCACCACCATGGCGTCCTCAGAGCGGGCGCGGCGCGGCATCGCCTTCGTGCCGCAGGGGCGCGAGATCTTCCCGCTGCTGACCGTCGCGGAAAATCTCCAGACCGGCTTCGCCCCGCTCAAGCGCTCGGACCGTTCCATCCCCGACGACGTGTTCTCGCTGTTCCCGGTGCTCGATTCGATGATGCGCCGGCGCGGCGGCGACCTGTCGGGCGGCCAGCAGCAGCAGCTCGCCATCGGCCGGGCGCTGACCATGCGGCCCAAGGTGCTGGTGCTGGACGAGCCGACCGAGGGCATCCAGCCCTCCATCATCAAGGATATCGGCAATGCGATCCGCTACTTGCGGAGCAAGGGCGATATGGCCATCGTGTTGGTCGAGCAGTATTTCGACTTCGCCAAGGAGCTCGCGGACCATTTTATCGTGATGGAGCGCGGCGCGGTGGTGATGTCGGGCGATGGCGCCGCCCTCGAGGACCCGGATGTACGCAACCGAATTGCCGTGTGAGCCCGCCCGTCCCGCCTCGATCCCGGTCGAGCGGCGGGGGCACGGGCGGCTCTCGGTGGAGGCGCTGGCCCAGGCCGGGCGCACGGTGCGCGGGCGGATCGAAGAGTCGGGCTTCGCCCGCGCGCGCTTTCCCCTGTCGGGCCGGCGCGGCCACGCTCTGGAGGCGGTGCTGATCAACACCGGCGGCGGGCTCGCCGGCGGCGACACCTCGCACACGTCCATCCGCGCGGCATCGGGTGCCCATCTCGTGGTCACGACGCAGGCGGCGGAGAAGATCTACCGCTCCGACGGCTCGCTCTCGCGCATCTCGGTCGACCTTTCGGCCGGGGAGGGGGCGAGCCTCGACTGGATGCCGCAGGCGACCATCGTGTTCGACGGCGCGCGGGTCGAGCGCACCATCGCCGCCGAGGTCGCGCCGAGCAGCCGGCTTCTGCTGGTGGAGCCGGTCGTGCTCGGGCGTACCGCGCGCGGCGAGCGCTTCTCCATCGGCAGGCTGCACGATAGCTGGCGGGTCCGGCGCGGCGGGCGCCTGATCTATGCCGACGGGCTGGTGCTGGACGGCGACATCGCCGCCACGCTCGATCGCCGCGCCGCTGCCGGCGGCTGGGCGGCCTTCGCCACGCTGCTTCTTGTCGCGCCCGATGCCGAGGGCCGGCTCGCCGCGGTGCGCGCCGCGCTCGGCCTGCCGGACGGCGCCTCCGACGAGCCGCCGGACGTGCCCGGTCCCGCCGGTCGCGGCCCGGAAACGCTCGAGGCAGGGGCCAGCGCCTGGGACGGCATGCTGTCGGTCCGCCTGCTCGCGCGCGACGGCGCACCGCTTGAGACCGCCATCCGCCGGGCCATCGCCGCGCTCGGCGTGGCGGAGGTCCCGCGCATCTGGCATTCATGATGCAAGCATCGCCGACGCACGAACGCCGGCACCGACGACCCCGCCCGATTTAAGCTCAGCTTTTCAGTATCCGGAGACGCCCGATGAATTTGAGCCCGCGCGAGAAGGACAAGCTCCTGGTCTCCATGGCGGCGATGGTCGCCCGCCGCCGCCTGGAGCGCGGCGTCAAGCTCAACTACCCCGAGGCGGTGGCGCTCATCACCGACGTGGTGATCGAAGGCGCGCGGGACGGCAGGACGGTGGCCGAGCTGATGGCGCTGGGCGCGCAGGTGCTCACCGTCGATCAGGTCATGCCCGGCGTGCCGGAGATGATCTACGAGATCCAGGTCGAGGCCACCTTTCCGGACGGGACCAAGCTCGTCACCGTGCACGAGCCCATTCCCTGGCATCAGGGTTCCGGCGCGCCGGGCGAGTTCATCCTGGAGGAGGGCGAGATCGAGCTGCTCGCCGGGCGCGACTTCGTCACGCTCACCGTCGCCAATACCGGCGACCGCCCGATCCAGGTCGGCAGCCACTACCATTTCTTCGAAACCAACCCCGCGCTCGCCTTCGAGCGCGACAAGGCGCGCGGCATGCGCCTCGCCATCCCCTCGGGCACGGCGGTGCGCTTCGAGCCCGGCCAGTCGCGCGAGGTGAAGCTGGTGGCCCTCGCCGGCGACCGCGAGGTCTACGGCTTCCGCCAGGAGGTCATGGGCCCGCTCTAGCCCTTCGTTCGCCCGCGTTTTCCGCCGCCCTTCGCCGCCCGTTGGCCCGAGACGGATTTTTCCATGTCGATCAAGATTTCCCGCTCCACCTATGCCGAGATGTTCGGCCCCACCACCGGCGACCGCGTGCGCCTCGCCGACACCTCGCTCGTCATCGAGGTGGAGAAGGACCTCACCGTCTATGGCGAGGAGGTGAAGTTCGGCGGCGGCAAGACCATCCGCGACGGCATGGGCCAGTCGCAGGTGACGCGCGCCGGCGGCGCGGTGGACACGGTCATCACGAACGCGCTGATCCTCGACCACTGGGGCATCGTGAAGGCCGATATCGGCATCCGCGACGGTCGCATCGCCGGCATCGGCAAGGCCGGCAACCCGGCCATCCAGCCCGGCGTCGACATCGTCATCGGCGCCTCGACCGAGGTGATCGCCGGCGAGGGCAAGATCATCACCGCCGGCGGCTTCGACAGCCACATCCACTTCATCTGCCCGCAGCAGATCGAGCACGCGCTGATGAGCGGCGTCACGACCATGCTCGGCGGCGGCACCGGCCCGGCGGCGGGCACCAACGCCACCACCTGCACCCCCGGCGCCTGGCACATCGAGATGATGCTGCGCGCCTTCGACAGCTTCCCGGTCAACCTCGCCCTCTCGGGCAAGGGCAACGCCTCGCTGCCGGACTCGCTGGTCGAGCAGATCGAGGCGGGCGCCTGCGCGCTCAAGCTGCATGAGGACTGGGGCACGACGCCGGCCGCGATCGACAACTGCCTGTCGGTGGCGGACGACTACGACATCCAGGTGATGATCCACACCGACACGCTCAACGAGAGCGGCTTCGTCGAGGACACCATCGCCGCCTTCAAGGGCCGCACCATCCACGCCTTCCACACCGAGGGCGCGGGCGGCGGCCATGCGCCGGACATCATGAAGGTGGCGGGCCTGCCCAACGTGCTGCCGTCCTCCACCAACCCGACGCGGCCCTTCACCGTGAACACGCTCGACGAGCATCTCGACATGCTCATGGTGTGCCACCATCTCGACCCGCTGATCGCCGAGGACCTCGCCTTCGCCGAGAGCCGCATCCGCAAGGAGACCATCGCGGCGGAGGACATCCTGCACGACCTCGGCGCGATCTCGATGATGAGCTCGGACAGCCAGGCCATGGGCCGGCTCGGCGAGGTCATCACCCGCACCTGGCAGACGGCGCACAAGATGAAGCAGCAGCGCGGCCTGCTGCCGGGCGACAGCGAGCGCAACGACAACGCCCGCGCCAAGCGCTACGTGGCGAAGTACACCATCAACCCCGCCATCGCGCACGGCATGTCGACGCATATCGGCTCGGTGGAGAAGGGCAAGCTGGCGGACCTCGTGGTCTGGTCGCCGGCCTTCTTCGGCACCAAGCCGGACATGGTGATCAAGGGCGGGGCGATCGTCGCCGCGCTGATGGGCGACCCCAACGCCTCGATCCCGACCCCGCAGCCGGTGCATTACCGGCCGATGTTCGGCGCCTTCGGCAAGGCGCGCACGGCGACCAGCTACACCTTCGTCTCGAAGGCGGCGGTCGAGCTCGGCGTCGGCGCGCGGCTCGGCCTCGCCAAGCAGACGGTGGCGATCGAGAACGTGCGCGGCGGCATCGGCAAGGCGTCCATGGTCCACAACGGCGCGACCCCGGTGCTGGAGATCGATCCCGAGACCTACGAGGTGCGCGCGGATGGCGAACTGCTGACCTGCGCGCCCGCCAGCGAGCTGCCCATGGCGCAGCGCTACTTCCTGTTCTAAGGATGAATCGACGGCCCGGAGCCGGCCGGCGCTTGACCGGCCGCGGCGCGGCCACGACATGCAGGGCCTCATCCGGCCGCAATGCGGCGCCAGCGTTGCCGGCCAGGCCCTCGAGGAGACGATCATGATCCACGCCCGTTCGCTGCTGCCCGCCGGCACCTGGGATCCCGCCACCGCGGCCGACCGCGTCGTCCTGCCCCATGACGGGCGCCACCGCCGGCGCATCGCCATGCGCGGCGAGGCCGACGTCGCCTTCCTGCTCGACCTGCCGGAGGCGATGCGGCTGAAGGACGGCGACGGGCTGTCACTGGACGACGGGCGCACCGTCGCCGTGGTCGCGGCCGAGGAGCCGGTGGCGGAGATCGTCGCCACCGACCCGCACCACCTCGCCCGGCTGGCCTGGCACCTCGGCAACCGCCACGTGCCGGCCGAACTGCTCGCCGACCGCATCCGCATCGCCCGCGACAGCGTGCTGGAGGAGATGGCGCGCGGGCTCGGGGCGAGCGTCGAGATCGTCGAGGCGGCGTTCGAGCCGGAAGGCGGCGCCTATGAGGCGGCCGAGGCGCATGGCCATCATCATGGCCACGAGCACCATGCCCATGGCGAAGCCTGCGGCTGCGGCCATGACCATGGCGACCACGACCATGCCCACCATCACGACCACGGGCACGATCATGAGCATGCGCACACCAATGACGAAGGGCACAAGGCGCACGCCGGGAAGCATGAACACGCCCACGAACATGGCGAAGCGTGCGGCTGCGGCCACGACCACGGCGATCATGGCCATGGCGAGCACGACCACGCCAAGCACGACCACGCCAAGCATGCCCACGACCATCATGCCCACGACGATCACGCCCATCATGACCATGCCCATCACGATCATGGCCACCGCCATGGGTGAGCGGTGAGCGACGCCGACGGCGCGGCGGGAGCCGGCGCGGCGGACCTGCTGGCGCTGTTCGTCTGGCTGTCGCCCGCCTATCCGGTCGGCGCCTTCGCCTATTCGCACGGGCTGGAATGGGCGGTCGAGACCGGCGACGTCGCCGACGCGGCGTCGCTGCGGGGCTGGGTCGGCGATCTCCTGCTGCATGGCGGCCCGTTCTCGGACGCGGTGCTGCTGGCCCATGGCTGGCGCGCCATGGCGGCCGGGGACGAGGCGGGCCTGCACGAGGTGCTCGAGCTTGCCGCCGCCTTCGCGCCCTCGCGCGAGCGGCAGATGGAGACGCTGAACCAGGGCGACGCGTTCATGGCCGCCACCCGCCACGCCTGGCCGGCGGCGGCGCTGGAACGGATGGCGGCGATGTGCGACGGGCGGGTCGCCTATCCGGTCGCGGTCGGCGCGGCCGCCGCGGCGCATGGCCTGCCGCTGCCGGCGACGCTGGCCGCCTTCCTCAACGCGGTGGCGGCGAACCTGATTTCCGCCGCCGTGCGGCTGGTGCCGCTCGGCCAGAGCGACGGCAACCGGGTGCTGGCGGCGCTGCTGCCGACCGTCCGCCTCGCCGCGACCGAGGCGGGCGAGGTGCCGCTGGAGCGGATCGGCGGGGCGGCACTGCGCTCCGACATCGCGTCGATGCGCCACGAGACGCAGTATACGCGGCTATTTCGAAGCTGAAGGCGAGGGGAAGGTGATGGCACAGGACAGTTCGGGCCCGCTCAGGGTCGGCATCGGCGGGCCGGTCGGCTCGGGCAAGACGGCGCTGATGGAGGCGCTGTGCCGACATCTGCGCGAGCGCTACGACCTGTGCGCCATCACCAACGACATCTACACCAAGGAGGACGCGGAGATCCTGACCCGTGCCGGCGCCCTGCCGGCGGAGCGGATCATGGGCGTCGAGACTGGCGGCTGCCCGCACACCGCCATCCGCGAGGACGCCTCCGCCAACCTCGCCGCGATCGCCGAGATGCGCGGGCGCTTTCCCGCGCTCGACCTCATCCTGATCGAATCGGGCGGCGACAATCTCGCGGCGACCTTCTCGCCCGAGCTCGCCGACCTGACGATCTACGTGATCGACGTCTCCGCCGGCGAGAAGATCCCGCGCAAGGGCGGGCCGGGCATCACCCGATCGGACCTGCTGGTCATCAACAAGGTCGACCTCGCCCCCTATGTCGGCGCCTCGCTGGAGGTGATGGACCGCGATTCGCGCCGCATGCGCGGCCGGCGGCCCTTCGTCTTCACCAATATCCGCTCCGGCCAGGGCGTGGAGGACGTGGCCCGTTTCATCGTCGAGACCGGCGGGCTGGACGAAATGGCGTCCGTCGGCGCCGCGCACCCCTGAGACTCGAGCGATTCTATGGACGGGCGCGCGAAAACACGCTGAAATGCCGTTTGGTTTGCGCGCGGCGGCCGTACCGTATTCGGCATAGTCGAACCCCGTCGTCGCGCCGGGATGGCTTGGCGGGCGAGGGGTCGTTCGTCGGTTCGACTGCTGCCCTGTCAGGTGCGCGATGAACTATCCGGTGCCGGAGAACGAGGCGGAGAGGCTGGCGGAGCTCTATGCTCTCGACGTCCTCAATTCCGGCCGGTCCGCCGCGTTGAACGGCATCTGCCTGCTGGCGCGGCAGGTGCTCAATCTCAGCTTCGCCTGCGTCGGCCTCGTCGACCGCGACCGCCAGTGGTTCATGGCGCAGTCCGGCTTCGAGGAGATGGAAGGGACGACGCGCGAGGATTCCTTCAGCACCTGGACCCTTCTCGGCCCGGACGTGCTGGTGGTTCCCGACACGCGCGCGGACGAGCGCTTCCTCTCCAACTCCTTCGTCACCGGCGACCCGCATATCCGCTTCTATGTCGGCGCGCCGATCGCGCTGCGGCCGGGGCTCAACATCGGCTCGCTATGCCTGTTCGATCCCGAGCCGCGGGAGATCAGCGACGAGCAGCTCGACGTCGTCCGGCACCTGTCCAACATCATCGTCGACCAGTTCCGCCTGCATGAGGCGACCCGCCGGGCCAAGCGCGAGCTCGAGCACCGGCGCACCGGGCAGAGCCTGCTGGAGATGCAGAGCCGCGAATTGTGGCGCCGCCAGACGCTGCTGGCGCAGACCGAACGCCTCGCCAAGGTCGGCGGCTGGGAGTTCGACGTCGCCTCGGAGCGGCTCACTTGGTCCGACGGCGTCTACCGCATCTACGGGCTGACGCCCGGCCGGGAGACGACGGCGGAGATTGCGCTGTCCCATTTCCCGCCCGAGGCGCGCCAGCAGTTCCTGCGCAAATTCGAAACGGCGCTGGACCACCGCGAGCCGTTCGAGATCGAGCTGCCCTTCGTGAACGCGCACGGCCACCATCGGCTGGTGCGCAAGTCCTGCGAGCTGGAGGTCGACGGCAACGGGGTCGTGCGCGCCTTCGGCATCCTGCAGGACATCACCGAGCAGAAGGAAGCCGAGCAGCGCATGTGGCACATGGCCAATCATGACGCGCTGACCGGACTGCCCAATCGCGGCCTGATGCGCGACAAGCTGGACGCCGCGCTGCGGCGGGCGCGGCGCTCGGGCAAGCATGTCGGGGTGCTGCTCGCCGATCTCGACCAGTTCAAGGACGTCAACGACACGCTCGGCCACGATGCCGGCGACGCGCTGCTGATCGAGGCGGCGCGCCGGCTCAGCAACTGCGTGCGGGAGGTCGACACCGTCGCGCGTCTCGGCGGCGACGAGTTCATCATCCTGCTGACCGGGATCGACGGCCCGCAGGAGGGCATGGTGGCGGCGCAGCGCATTCTGGCCGCGCTCAGCTCGCCCTTCGTCTATCGCCGCACCGCGCTGTCCTGCCGGGCCAGCATCGGCGTGACCATGGCGCCGGCCCACGGCACCGACCCCTCGACGCTGCTGAAGAACGCGGATATCGCGCTCTACCGCGCCAAGGCCGCCGGGCGCGGCGTCGCGGTCGAATACGACCCGCAGATGCAGCAGGCGACGGAGAGCCGGATACAGCTTTCCGCGCGGGTGCGGCTGGCGCTGGAGAACGGCGAGTTCCTGCCCTACTACCAGCCCAAGGTCTGCCTCAACACCGGCGCGATCGTCGGCTTCGAGGCGCTGCTGCGCTGGCGCCATCCGCGCAAGGGGCTGCTCGGGCCGCAGGAATTCGGGCAGGTGTTCGAGGATGCCGACCTGTCCGTCGCCATCGGCGAGCGGCTGCTCGCTCTGACCACGCGCGACATGGCCTCATGGATGGAGCTCGGCTGTTCCTTCGGCCATGTGGCGCTGAATGTCAGCTCGCCCGAATTCGCCCGCGGCGAACTGCCCGAGCGCATCCTCTCCGCCCTCGATTCGGCCGGCGTGCCGCCGGAGCGGCTGGTGGTGGAGGTGACCGAGACGGTGTTCCTCGGCCGCACCGCGCAGACCGTGCGCCAGAGCCTGCAGGCGCTGCACCAGGCGGGCGTGTTCATCGCGCTCGACGATTTCGGCACCGGGTACGCCTCGCTGTCGCACCTCAAGCAGTTCCCCGTCGACCGCATCAAGATCGACCGTTCCTTCGTGCACGACATCGAGCACGACATCGACGACGCGGCGATCGTGCGCGCCGTCATCAATCTCGGCCAGAGCCTCGGCATAGAGACGGTGGCGGAGGGCGTCGAGACGCCGGCGCAGGCCGCCTATCTGCGCTCGAATGGCTGCGACTTCGCGCAGGGATTCCTGTATTCGAAAGCGCTGCCGGCCGCGCGCGTTCCGGGCCTGCTCAAGGGCTGGAACGCCAAGGAAGTCGCACTTCAGGCCTCCGCCTCGCTCGACCGGGCGGTCTGACACTAAGCCTTAGGCGCAATTTCATCTTTCCCTCCAGCCAGCTATGTTCAAACTCTCTTCAGGGGCCGACTCGATGAAGCCAGTGACGGCGCGCGAGCAGGAGCGCGGTGCGACGCACCTCCGGCGCGACGGCTGGCAGGTCGCCGCGCGGATCATGGCGCTGTTCGACGCCGCCGCCTCCTCGCATCGCCGGGCGGGGCTGTTCCTCGTGCTGCTGTGCCTCGCCGCGTTGCTGCCGGGCATGTTCGCCATCCCGCCGGTCGATCGCGACGAGGCGCGCTTCGCCTATGTGTCGCGCCAGATGGCCGAGACCGGCGATCTCGCCGAGGTCCGTGTCGGCCTCGAGGCCCGCCATACCCGCCCGCTCGGCCTGCACTGGATCCAGGCGGGCATCGTCAGGGCGGCCGAGGCGGCGGGCTATGCCAAGGCGCCGCGCACGATCGGCCTCTACCGGCTCACCTCGCTCGCGGGCGGCATCGCCGCCGCGCTGCTGACCTACTGGGCGGCGCTTGCCTTCACCAGCCGCCGCGCGGCGCTGTTCGCGGCGACGCTGCTGGTCTCCTCCGCCTCGTTCGGCGTTGCCGGCCGGCTCGCACTGCCCGACATGCCGCTCGTCGCCTGCATCGCCGCGATGATGGGCGCGCTCGGCCGGCTCTACATGCGTGACGAGGTCGCGGATGCGGGCGGCTGGCGGTTGCCGGCGATCCTCTGGAGCGCGCTGGCCTTGGCGCTGATGGTGAAGGGGCTGATCGTGCCGCTCTACCCGGCGCTGGCGGTCGGCGCGCTGGTCGCGATGGATCGCTCGGCGCGCGTGCTGCGCGGCAGCGCCCCGCTGGCTGGTCTCGGCCTGTGCCTCGTGGTCGGGGCGCTGTGGTTCGTGCTGCGCCATTTCGGCGGCTCGGAGGGGGATCCAGCCCTGCGCGCGCTGACCGGCGCGGTCCGGCCGGTGTTCGACGGGTTCCGCGCCCTGCCGGGCACCTATCTGCTGATGTTCTGGGGCATGTTCTGGCCGGGCGCGCCGCTGGCGGCGCTGGCGGTGCCGATCGTCTGGAAGGCGCGGCGGCTGCGCGCCATGCGCTTCCTGCTGGCCTGGGTGCTGCCGGCCTGGATCCTGTTCGAGCTGCTGCCGGCCAAGGTGCCGGCCCAGCTCATGCCGGTCTTCCCGGCCCTTGCGATCCTTATTGCGGTGGCTGTCGAGCGCGGGGCGCTGGCGCTTTCCAATACGCGGCTCGTGCGGGTGCTCTGGCTGTGGCCGGTGATCGGCGCGCTGATCGCGGTGCTGGCGCTGCTGGGGCTCGCGGTGTTCGACGGCACCACCAGCATGCTCGCCTGGCCGCTGCTGATCGCGGGCTTCTACGCGCTGGTGACGGCGGCCTCCTTCGTGCGCGACTACGGGATCGAGAAGGCGACGCTGCTCGCCATCGCCGGCATGCTGGTCTCCGGCTTCGGCGTGGTGCAGCTCGTGCTGCCGCAGATGCAGAGCCTGTGGATTTCGCCGCGCCTCGCCGCGCTCGCGTCCCGCACGCCCTGCGCCGAGGGCTCCGGCGAGCGGATCGTGGCGGCGGCCGGCTTCAGCGAGCCGAGCCTGCTCTTCGCCATGCCCGGCCCGGTGCGCTTCGTCGACGGGGAGGGTGCGGCCGACTTCCTCGACCAGCCCGGCTGCCGGGTGGTGTTCGTCGAGCGGCGCCAGGAGGCGCGGTTCGGGCGCCGCGCCGAATGGCTCGGCCTGCACATCGAGCGCGGCGCCGAGGTCGCGGGCTTCGATCCCGCGGCCGGGCGCCGGGTGCGCCTCTCGCTCTACCGCAACGCCGATTGAAGCCGCCTCCCGGCCGCTCCCACTGGCCTCGCGCCGCCGGCCCCGTCCTCGCTCAGCTCAGCGAGGCGAGGCGGGCGAAGCCGCGCGTCAGGTCGGCGATAAGGTCGTGCGTGTCCTCCAGCCCGACATGCACGCGGATGGCCGGCCCGCCGGGCTGCCAGCGCGTCGCCGTGCGGTAGGCCGAGCAGTCGAACGGGATGGCGAGGCTCTCGAACCCGCCCCAGCTGAAGCCGAGCCCGAAGAGTTGC
The DNA here is from genome assembly GCF_024752335.1 of Ancylobacter mangrovi. Classification (NCBI taxonomy): domain Bacteria; kingdom Pseudomonadati; phylum Pseudomonadota; class Alphaproteobacteria; order Hyphomicrobiales; family Xanthobacteraceae; genus Ancylobacter; species Ancylobacter mangrovi. Next base: position 1,147,237 of record NZ_JANTHY010000001.1, read on the forward strand.
AACTCGTCGAGGAAGCCGTCCACCGCCGCCTTCGGAACCGGCTTGAGGATGAAGCTGAACAGCCCCGAGGCTCCGGTGTAGTCGCGCTTCCACAGCGCATGGCCGGGGTCGCTCGGCAGGCCCGGATGGAGCACGCGCAGCACCTCCGGCCGCTCGGCCAGCCAGCGGGCGATGGCGAGGCCGGACTGCTGGTGCCGGGCGAGCCGCACGCCGAGCGTGCGCATGCCGCGCGCGGTGAGGAACGCGTCCTCCGGCGCCACCGTGATGCCGAGGTCGCCATGGGTACCCTTGATCCGCCCGAAGGTGCGGGCATTGCCGGAGACGGTGCCGATGTTCAGGTCCGAATGCCCGCCGAGATACTTGGTGCCGGCATGGATGGAGATGTCCACGCCGACATCGTGCGGCCGGAAGAACAGCGGCGTCGCCCAGGTGTTGTCCATCAGCGTGAAGATGCCGCGCTCGGCGGCGGCGGCCGTGATGGCGGGAACGTCCTGTATCTCGAACGACTGCGAGCCCGGCGATTCCATGAAGATCGCGCGGGTGTTGGGGCGGAACAGCGCGGCGATGTCGCCGCCGGCCAGCGGATCGTAAAAGGTGGTCTCGATGCCGAAGCGCTTGAGCGTCATGTTGCAGACGCGCCGGGTCGGCTGATAGGCGGTGTCGACCATCAGCAAATGGTCGCCGCTGTCGAGCACCGAGAGCAGGGCGAGGCTGACCGCGGAGAGCCCTGACGGCGCCAGCACCACGCCCTCGCCACCCTCGAGCCGCGTCAGCGCCTCTTCCAGCCCTTCCGTGGTCGGGTTGCCGCGCCGGCCGTATGCGTAGCGGCCGGTATGTCCCTCGAGGTCGGCGACGGTCGGCGAGAGCACGGTCGAGCCGCGCACGACGGGCACGTTCACAAAGCCGTAGGAGTGTTGGGGATCGCGACCGCCGATGACCAGTTCCGTTTCGACGGCATAGGCCGGTGAATTCTTGGTTCTTGCCTGCTTGGCCATGCCCTCTCGCTGTCCTTTGTCTGCTACTGAAACGCCATTGAGTCTTTCCCGCGAAGTATCGTCAAGCGCTTGACCAAGCATAAATACGGCGTTCTCATGACGTTAGGTCCGCTGCGGCAGGCCAGGACGAGCGTCTCTCTGCGCTCTGTTGGACGAATGACGGATGGCGCCTGCGGAAAATGATGCGCCGACCGGCACACGAATTGCTTCGACTTTCGCTAGCGTCAGGTGCGCCCGTTGGACCTGATGCCTCCGTCAAAACCGAAGAAAGAAGGCTAGAAACATGAAACGCCTCCTCTCCACGTTCGCCCTTGCGGGTGCGTTCGGCCTCGCGGCCGTGAGCGCTCAGGCGGCCACCAAGCTGGAACAGGTGAAGTCCAAGGGCTTCGTCCAGTGTGGCGTCAGCCAGGGCCTTCCGGGCTTCTCGAGCCCGGACGACCAGGGACATTGGACGGGCCTCGACGTGGATTTCTGCCGCGCGGTCTCCGCGGCGGTCTTCGGCGACCCTGACAAGGTGAAGTTCACGCCGCTGTCGGCGAAGGACCGCTTCACCGCGCTGCAGTCGGGCGATATCGACATCCTCTCGCGCAACACGACCTGGACCATCACCCGCGACACCTCGCTGGGCCTGAACTTCGCGGGCGTCACCTATTATGACGGCCAGGGCTTCATGATCCGCAAGGACAAGAAGGTGAACTCGGCCCTCGAGCTCTCCGGCGCCTCGGTCTGCACCCAGACCGGCACCACCACCGAGCAGAACCTCGCCGACTTCTTCCGCGCCAACAACATGACCTACGAGGTCATCGCCTTCGCCACCAATGACGAGGTGGTCAAGGCCTATGACGCGGGCCGCTGCGACGTGCTGACGACCGACCGTTCCGGCCTCGCCGGCGAGCGTCTCAAGCTCACCAACCCGGACGACCACATCGTGCTGCCGGAGATCATCTCCAAGGAGCCGCTCGGCCCGGTGGTCTCGCATGGCGACGACCAGTGGTTCGACATCGTGAAGTGGGTGCTCTACGCCCAGATCGACGCCGAGGAGCTCGGCGTGAGCTCCAAGAACGTCGACGACCAGCTCAAGTCCGCGACCAATCCCGAGATCCGCCGCCTGCTCGGCCTCGAGGGCAAGTACGGCGAGGGCATGGGTATCGACAACGCCTGGGCCTACAACATCATCAAGAGCGTGGGCAATTACGGCGAGATGTATGACCGCAACGTCGGTCCCGACACCCCCCTGAAGCTGCCGCGCGGCGTCAACGCGCTGTGGACCAAGGGCGGCATCCAGTACGGCATGCCGATCCGCTGACGTTTCGATGAAACGGGCCCCTGGTTATACCGGGGGCCCGCCTTTCCCGGCCAAGCTGGCGCCAAGTCCGGCCCCGGGCAATGATCTGGCCTCGCAAAGAGGCGAAGGGGGACCATGTCGGATATGGCCATGCCCGGCGAAGGGCAATCAAAGACGCTATTCATCAACGACCCGAAGGTGCGCAGCATCGGCCTTCAGGTGATCGCCCTGATCGTCGTGGTCGTGCTCGGGTGGATGTTCATCGACAATGCGCGCGAGAACCTCGCCGACCAGAAGATCGCCACCGGCTTCGGCTTTCTCGAGAACACCGCCGGCTTCGGCATCAACCAGACCCTGATCCCCTATACCGAGACCTCGACCTATGGCCGCGCCTTCGTGGTGGGCCTGCTCAACACCATCCTCGTCGCCGTCGTCGGCATCTTCCTCGCCACCATCATCGGCTTCATGGTCGGCGTCGGGCGACTTTCCAAGAACTTCGTGGTCCGCGCGCTCTCGACCGTCTATGTCGAGATCCTGCGCAACCTGCCGCCGCTGTTCCAGATCCTGTTCTGGTACCTCGCCGTGCTCAGCGCCCTTCCGGGGCCGCGCCAGAGCATCAGCGTGTTCGGCGAGTTCTTCCTCTCCAATCGCGGCATCTTCGCGCCCCGCCCGGTATTCGGCGAGGGCTCCGGCCTCGTGGTGTGGGCGACCGGTGCCGCGATACTTGCCGTCGTATTGATCAACTACTGGTCGCGTGCGCGCCAGGAGGAGACCGGCCAGCGCATGCCGATGCTGCGGATCGGGCTCGCGATCCTGATCGGGCTGCCGCTGGTGGCGCTGATCGTCACCGGCTTCCCGATCAGCTTCGACCATCCCGAATTGAAGGGCTTCAACTTCGCCGGCGGCATCCGCATCATTCCCGAATTCGTGGCGCTGACCGTGGCGCTGGCGACCTACACGGCGGCGTTCATCGCGGAGAACGTGCGCGCGGGCATCCAGGCGGTGAGCCACGGCCAGACCGAAGCCGCGCATTCGCTGGGCCTGCGCAACGGCCAGACGCTGCGCCTCGTTGTCATTCCCCAGGCGATGCGGGTGATCATCCCGCCTTTGACCAGCCAGTACCTGAACCTGACCAAGAACTCCTCGCTGGCGGTCGGCATCGGCTATCCCGACCTCGTCGCGGTGTTCGCCGGCACGGCGCTGAACCAGACCGGGCAGGCGATCGAGATCATCGCCATCACCATGGGCGTCTACCTGCTGCTGTCGATCATCACCTCGATCATCATGAACGCCTACAACAAGCGCGTCGCGCTCGTGGAACGGTGAGGGGGCGGCGATGAGCCTGACATTCGACGACGGAACCTTCATCCGCGCGGAGATGGAGACCCCCCTGCCGCCGCCGGTGCGCAATATCGGCGTCATCGGCTGGATGCGCGAGAACCTGTTCTCGAGCGTGCTGAACACCATCCTCACCATCGTGGGCGTCGGCCTGTTCCTCCTGATCGTGCCGCCGCTCCTCCGCTTCATGGTGATCGACGCGGTATGGACCGGCGACAGCCGCGAGGCCTGCCTCGGGCCGGACGTCGGCGCGTGCTGGCCCTTCATCGGCGCCAAGTTCGGGCAGCTCATCTACGGCTTCTACCCGATCGAGGAGCGCTGGCGCCCGAACGTCGTCTTCGCCCTCGGCGCGCTTCTGCTGGTGCCGCTGCTGGTGCCGAGCTGGCCGATGAAGCGCCTGAACGCGCTGCTGTTCTTCGTCGCCTTCCCGATCGTCGCCTTCGTGCTGCTGACGGGCGGCAACATCGACGCCTCGGCCTTCCTGTTCGAGCGCTTCGGGCTGATCCACCTGATCGTCGGCGACGTCACCATCGCCGGGATCAACATCGCCTTCTGGGTGGACTACATCCTGACAGCGATCGCGGTGGCGCTGCTGGTCGGCGCGGTGATCGGCGTGATCGGGGGCAGCGCGCCCTCGGCGGCCCGAAACACGCTGATGGTGTTCGCTGCCTTCGGCATGCTGGTGCTGATCTGGGACATCGATTTCGGCCTCCCTTACGTGGAGACGCGCCAGTGGGGCGGGCTGCTGGTGACGCTGGTGATCGCGGTCACCGGCATCGTGGCCTCGCTGCCGCTCGGCATCGCGCTCGCGCTGGGGCGCCGCTCGACCATGCCGATCGTGCGGCTGCTGTCCATCGTGTTCATCGAGTTCTGGCGCGGCGTGCCGCTGATCACGGTGCTGTTCTTCGCCACCTACATGCTGCCGCTGTTCCTGCCGGCGGGCGCCAACCCGGACGGGCTGCTGCGCGCGCTGGTCGGCGTGGCGCTGTTCTCGGCCGCCTACATGGCCGAGGTGGTGCGCGGCGGGCTCCAGGCCATCCCCAAGGGTCAGTATGAGGGCGCCATGGCGATGGGCCTCACCTGGAGCCAGATGATGCGCCTCATCATCCTGCCGCAGGCGCTGACGCTGGTGATCCCGGGCATCGTGAACAGCTTCATCAGCCTGTTCAAGGACACGACGCTGGTGCTCATCGTGTCGATCTTCGACTTCCTGGGCCAGCTTCGCGCCTCCTTCACCGACCCGAACTGGGCCAGCCCGGTGACGCTCTATACGGGCTTCGCCTTTGCCGGCCTGATCTATTTCTTCTTCTGCTTCGGCATGTCACGCTACTCGCTCTTCGTGGAGCGGCGGCTGAACACCTCCCACCGGCACTGACGCCGACCACGCCTCTGGCGTTAAACGACGGAGAACCTGTCCAATGAGCGAATCCCACTCCATCGTGCCGGACGACGAGCTGCACGCGGTGCATACGGCCCCAGGCCACGAGGTCGCGGTCGAGCTGGTCGGCGTCCACAAATGGTACGGCGAGTTCCATGTCCTGAAGGACATCAACCTCAAGGTGAAGCGCGGCGAGCGCATCGTCATCTGCGGGCCGTCGGGCTCCGGCAAGTCGACCATGATCCGCTGCATCAACCGGCTCGAGGAGCACCAGCAGGGGACCATCGTGGTCGACGGCATCGAGCTGACCGACGATCTCAAGCGGATCGACGAGATCCGGCGCGAGGTCGGCATGTGCTTCCAGCACTTCAACCTGTTCCCGCACCTCACCATCCTCGAGAACTGCACGCTGGCGCCGATCTGGGTCCGCAAGATGCCCAAGAAGGACGCGGAGGAGCTGGCGATGCACTTCCTCACCAAGGTGAAGATCCCCGAGCAGGCGAACAAGTATCCCGGCCAGCTCTCCGGCGGCCAGCAGCAGCGCGTCGCCATCGCCCGCGCGCTTTGCATGAAGCCGAAGATCATGCTGTTCGACGAGCCGACCTCCGCGCTCGACCCCGAGATGGTGAAGGAGGTGCTGGAGACCATGGTCAGCCTCGCCGAGGAGGGCATGACCATGCTGTGCGTGACCCACGAGATGGGCTTCGCCCGTCAGGTCGCGAACCGAGTCATCTTCATGGATGCCGGCCAGATCATCGAGATGAACGAGCCCGAGGCGTTCTTCTCCAACCCGCAGCACGAGCGCACCAAGCTGTTCCTCAGCCAGATCCTGCACTGAGCGGGGCGCGGCGCCGACAAGCAAACGGCCGGCCCGCGAGCGCGGCCGGCCGTTTTCGTCAGGGGCGGGGAAGGCGCGTCAGAAGACCGGGCCGGTGGCGACCGGCTTGGTGGACGAGCCCCATTCGGTCCAGGAGCCGTCATAGAGCGCCTTGGGCTGGGCGCCGATGCTCTCCAGCGCCAGCCACAATATGGCGGCCGTCACGCCGGAGCCGCAGCTCGTGATCATCGGCAGGCCGGGATCGATGCCCGCCGCCGCCACCGCGGCGCGGACCGTCTGCGGATCGACGAGATGCCCGTCCTTCACCATCTTCGAGGCCGGCACGTTGCGCGAACCGGGAATATGGCCGGCGCGCACGCCGGGGCGCAGCTCGGGCGTGTCGCCGCGGAAACGGTCGGGCGAGCGCGCGTCGAGCACCTGGGCGGTGCCGCCGGCGATCGCCTTCGCCACGTCGTCCATGCTGGCGACCCACGCGCGGTCGAGCTTGGCCTCGAAATGCGATGGCAGGTGCTTGACGTCGCCGCTCTCGACCGGGTGCCCCTCGGCCTGCCATTTCGGGAAGCCGCCATCGAGGATGACGACGTCGATGGCGCCGAAGGCGCGCAGCGTCCACCACACGCGCGGCGCCGAGAACAGGCCCTCGGTGTCGTAGACGACGATCTTCATCAGCCGGCCGATGCCGAGCGATTCCATCGCCGCCGAGAAGGCGATCTCCGACGGCAGCATGTGTGGCAGCGGGCTCGCCGCATCGGCGATGGCTTCGATGTCGAAGAACACCGCGCCGGGAATATGCGCCTGACGGTACTCGTCATGCGGTTTCCGGCCCGACGCCGGCAGGTGCCACGAACCGTCGACGATGACGAGGTTCGGTGCGCCCAGATGGGCGGCCAGCCATTCGGTGGAGACAAAGTGACTGTCACTGGACATGGTGGAACTCCAGGGTTTCGGGCGTGAGGCTCACGCCCAGGCCAGCCGCACGCGGCGGTTCTGCTGGCCCTTCTTTTCAATCTTGGTGACCTGCACCGGCCCGATTTCGGCCAGGCTTCGCACATGGGTGCCGCCGCAGGGCTGCAGGTCCAGCCCCGCGATCTCGACGAGGCGCACCCGCCCCGTGCCCATGGGCGGCTTGACCGACATGGTCTTGACGAGGCCGGGATTGGCGATGAGCTCCTCGTCGCTGATCCAGCGCTCGCTCACCTGCGCGCCGGTGGCGATCATCTCGTTGACCCGGGCGGTGATCTCGTCCTTGTCGAGCCCGGCCTCGCGGATGTCGAAGTCGAGCCGGCTCTCCTCCTCGCCGATCGAGCCGCCCGTCACCGGGTAGGGCAGGGCGACGGAGAGAAGATGCAGCGCCGTGTGCATGCGCATGCGTTTGTGGCGGGTCGGCCAGTCGAGCCGCAGCGTCACGCCCTCGCCGGCCTCGGGCCGCTCGGCGTCGGCGGAGGCGGGCACGTGGATCACCTCCGCCTTGTCCGGCCCGTAGACGGCGGTGGAGATGGCGATCTCAGCCCCATCCGCGCGCACCAGCACGCCGCGGTCGCCCGGCTGGCCGCCGGCGGTGGCGTAGAACACCGTGCGGTCGAGAACGATGCCGCCCTCCGGCGTCACTTTGACCACGGTGGCCGGGGTCTCGGCGAGATAGGCGTCGTCGCGGAACAGGAGAGTGGTCGTCATCACACCAGAACGTTCGGCAGCTCGATCTTGCGCTCCAGCCAGCCCGGCACGGGCAGGCCCTTCTCACGCAGGAAGGTGGGGTTGAAGAGCTTGGATTGGTAGCGGGTGCCGTAGTCGCAAAGCACGGTCACGATGGTGTGGCCGGGCCCGAGCTCCTTGGCGAGGTGGATCGCGCCGGCGACGTTGATGCCGGACGAGCCGCCGAGGCACAGGCCCTCATGCTCGAGGAGGTCGAACACGATCTGCACCGCTTCCGAGTCCGGGATGCGGTAGGCGAGGTCGATAGGCGCGTCCTTGAGGTTCTCGGTGATGCGTCCCTGGCCGATGCCCTCGGTGATGGAGGAGCCCTCCGACTTCAGCTCGCCGGTCGTGTAGTAGCTGTAGAGCGCGGCGCCGAACGGGTCGGCGAGCGCGATCTTGATGTGGGCGTTGCGCTCCTTCAGCGCCATCGCCGTGCCCGCCAGCGTGCCGCCGGTACCCACCGCCGCGACGAAGCCGGCGACCTCGCCCTCGGTCTGGTCCCAGATCTCCGGGCCGGTGGTTTCGACATGGGCCTGCCGGTTGGCAACGTTGTCGAACTGGTTGGCCCAGATCGCCCCGTTCGGCTCGGTCTTGGCGAGCGCCTCGGCGAGGCGGCCGGAGACCTTCACATAGTTGTTGGGATTGGCGTAGGCGACCGCGGGCACTTCCACCAGCGTGGCGCCGGCGAGCCGCAGCATGTCCTTCTTTTCCTGGCTCTGGGTCTCGGGAATGACGATCACCGAGCGGAAGCCGAGCGCATTGCCGACCAGCGCGAGGCCGATGCCGGTATTGCCCGCCGTGCCCTCGACGACGACGCCACCCGGCCGCAGCGTCCCGCGCGCGACCGCGTCCTGGATGATGTACAGGGCGGCGCGGTCCTTCACAGATTGACCGGGATTGAGGAACTCGGCCTTACCGAGAATGGTGCAGCCCGTCATCTCGGAGGCGCGCTGGAGCTTGATGAGCGGCGTGTTGCCGATGGCCTCGACAAGGCCGTTCTTGATGTTCATGAGAATACGACGCGTGGCGTTTTAAAGGATTCACGACGTTAGTCGCGCCGGTGGGGATCGGCAACCGCCGCCTGTCCTCAATCCTTGCCCAGCCGCTGGAAACGCTCGAGCGCGCGGCGGCGGGCGGTGTCGAGATCGAGCGCCGGGCGCGGATAGGTCTCGCCGAGGACGATTCCCGCCTTGTGCAGCACCTCTTCCGGAGCCTGCCACGGCTTGTGGATCACCTTTGCGGGAAGAGCCGCGATCTCGGGCACGAAGCGGCGGATATAGGCGCCGTCCGGGTCGAACTTCTCGCCCTGCAGCACCGGATTGAAGATGCGGAAATAGGGCGCGGCGTCGGCCCCGCTGCCGGCGACCCACTGCCAGCTCGCGGGGTTGTTGGCCGGATCGGCGTCGACCAGCGTGTCCCAGAACCATTCCTCGCCCCGCCGCCAGTCCACCAGCCCCTGCTTGATGAGCAGCGAGGCGGCGATCATGCGCACGCGATTGTGCATCCAGCCCGTCTGCCAGAGTTGGCGCATGCCGGCATCGACGATCGGAAAGCCGGTGAGGCCGCGCTGCCAGGCGCGCTCGAATGCGGCGTCGCGCTGCCAGGCGAAACCGTCGAAGCGGGCGTTGAAGTTGCGCGTCGCGAGGTCCGGATTGTGAAACAGCAGGTGGTAGGAGAATTCGCGCCAGTAGAGCTCGCTGAGGAACTTCTCGACATCGGCGGGCCGCGCCTCGCCGCTCGCCTCCGCATGCAGGACCGCTGCGCGTATCTGGTGCGGCGAGATGTTGCCGGCGCGCAGATAGGGCGAGAGCCGCGAGGTATTCTCGCGGTCGGGCCGGTCGCGGCCGGCGGCATAGCCGTCGATTCCGTCTTCCAGAAAGCGTTCCAGCGCGGCGCGGGCGCCGGCCTCGCCGGGTGTCCAGGCGGCGCGCAGCCCGCCGGCCCAGTCCGGCGCCTGAGGCTCGAGCCGCCAGTCCTCCAGCCTGTCGCCGGCGGGGGGCTCGGCCCAGGGCCAGCGGGCATGGCTCGCGGCGAGCGGCTGGCGCACCTCGCGGCTGCGGGCGGCGCGGTAGAACGGCGTGAAGACGCGATAGGGGCCGTCCTCACGGGTCAGCACCGTCCAGGGCTCGTGCAGCAGGGTGGCGCTGAAGCTCTCGGTCTGGATGCCCTCGTCGCGAAGGGCGGCCTTCAGCGTCGTGTCGGTCGCGACCCCGGCGCCGTCATAGCGCCGGTTCCAGTAAACCGCGCCGGCACCCGTCTCGCGCACGAGCGCGGGCAGGATCTCGCGCGCATCGCCGCGGCGCAGCGTCAGCGTGCCGCCGTGCCGGGCGAGGTCGCGTGCGAGGGCCGCGAGCGAACGGCCGAGCCACCAGCGCGCCGCGCCGCCGGGCGGGCGGATGTCCGGGCCTTCTTCCAGCACATGGAGCAGCACCAGCGGGCGGGCGCTGGCCCGCGCGGCGTCGAGGGCGGGATTGTCGGCAAGCCTCTGGTCGTCGCGGAGCCAGACCAGGGCGGGGCGAGCGGCGGGAGCGTTCATCGCGCACCTTCTGTGGAAGCGGACGAGACCGCTTTTACGATCAGGATCCTGGCGCGGATCACGCCGCCCGGCAGCAGATAGTTCGTGCCCTCCGACCGAGAAGGGCTGGCCCCATTGGCAATTTTTATATGATGATGATAATGTAAAAAACATCTTGGGCATGCCGCCCGTCGAACATTGGAGATCCTCATGAATTCCCAGTCACTTGGAACCGCCGTCGTCACCGGCGCCTCGTCCGGAATCGGCCGCAGCTACGCCACCCAGCTCGCGCGCAAGGGCTACGACCTCGTCCTCGTCGCCCGCAATCGCGGGCGGCTGGAGGCGCTGTCGGGCGAACTCGCAACCGCTTCGCCGGGCCGCAGCTTCGAGGTGCTGGTGGCCGATCTCGAAAGCGCGGCGGACGTCACCGCGCTCGCGGATCGCATCGCCGGCGACCCGGCCATCACCCTGCTGGTCAACAATGCCGGAGCCGGCACGGAAGGCCCGGTGATTGGCGCCGATGTCGGCAAGATCGACGCCATGGTCCAGCTCAACGTGGTGGCGCTGAGCCGGCTGGCGGTGGCGGCGGCCAATGCCTTCGCAGCCCGCGGGCGCGGCACGCTGGTCAATATCGCCTCGGTGGTGGCGCTGATGCCGGAGAACCTTCTCGGTGCCTACAGCGCGACCAAGGCTTACGTGCTCGCGCTTACTCAATCGCTGCACAACGAGCTGAAGGACGGCCCGGTGCGGATTCAGGCGGTTCTGCCGGGGCTCACCCGCACCGAGTTCTTCGACCGTTCGGGGCTCGATATCGCGTCCTATCCGCCGGAGATGATGATGGAGGTGGACGAGCTGGTCGCCGCCGCCCTCGCCGGGCTCGAGATGGGGGAGGTGATCACCATCCCCTCGCTGCCGGATGCCGGTGCCTGGGACGCGCTGGTCGCCGCCCGCATGGCGATGCTGCCGGATCTGTCGCGCGATCACGCGGCGGCGCGCTACGGGCTGAAGGCCGAGGCGGCCGAATAGCCGCGCCAACCGGTGGCCGGTGCGGCGCTCAGTAGTCCCACTGGGCGCCGATGCCGACCTCGGCCGCGCCGCTGGCGCTGGTCGCGCCCTGCAGCTTGATGTTGCGGGTGACGTCGATGTCGACCGTCACGCGGCTCGAATTCGACGAGGTGCCCTGGCGCACGCCGAGATAGATGTTGTCGTTCAGCCGGCGGCCAAGGCCGACCTGTCCGCCCTTGCCGGTCGAGTCGGCGCCGACGTCGAGATTGTCGACCCCGAGCGAGCGCCGCACGCTGTCGAGCACGGTGCCGCCGCCGGAGAACTGGGCGACGATCTGCGCGAGCTGGATCGCCTGGCTGGCGTTGAGCGCGCCGGCATTGCGCCCGAACAGCAGCCGCGAAAGCACCTCGTCCTGCGGCAGGGTGGGGGTCGAGGTGAAGGTGATGTCGGGCTGCGAGGCCGGCCCGGAGATGAGCACGCGGGCGGTGATGTCCTGCGCCGTGGTCTCGGCCACGAAATCGAGCTCGGGGTCGGTGTTGCCGGTGAAGGTGATGCGCCCGCGGGTGAAGGTGAGCCGGCGCGAGCCGAGCTCGAAGGTGCCGCGGCGCATCTCGAACGCGCCGTTGGTCACCGGCGCGTGGCTGGTGCCGGTGAGGCGCAGCTCGCCGCCGAGCTGGGCGTCGACGCCCATGCCGCGCACGAACACGGTGTTGTTGGGCGCGGCGATGACGAGGTCGAGCGGCATGCCGCCGCTGCTCGGGCCGCTGGCGGTCGCCTCCGACGGGCGTGCCGGATGCGCCTGCCGGTACCTCTGGCTGGCGTTGACGTGACGCACGTCGAGGTCCTGCACGCCGCCGGGGAAGCGGTCCGGGATGCTGATGTCGAGCGCGCGCAGCGTGATGCGGCCGGTGATGCGCGGGTCGCGCAGGAACGCACCCTCGACGCTGAGCGGCCCCTCGGCGACGAGGCGCATCAGGTCACTGTTGACCAGCGCCGCGTTGCTGAGGGTGAGGTCGATCTTGCCCGGCAGGCCGGCGGCGGGATCGAGCGCGACATTGCCGCGCCCGGTCACCGTGCCGCCATTGGAGGTGCGGGCGGAAAAGGAGGTGAGGGTGACCGAGCGCTCGGTGCCGGTGATCACCGCCTCGATGCGGTCGAGCGACACGCCGTTGACCGCGTCGTCGAAGCGCCCGCCGCTGATGCGCACCGTGCCACCTGCGCTCGGGGCGGCGGCGGTGCCGCGCAGCGTGGCGTCGATATTGGCGTTGCCGGTCAGGCGCGCGCCGGTGGTGCCGAGCAGCGGGTTGATGATGGCGAGATCGATGGCCCCACGGATGGCGAGGTCGAGATTGCCGCCCGCGATCGGCACTGAGCCGTTCACGGTGACGCCGCGCAGATTGCGCCCGCTGATGGTGGAGGTGATGCTGGCGCGGCCATTGGCCAGATTGCCGTTGGCGGCGATGTCGAACGGGCCGGCGCCCGCATTGGCGATGTCCGGGCTGCTGAGCCGGGAGACCGTAACCTGGTAGTTGCCGGTCGGCGCGCTAGCCGTGCCGGTCACGCGCGCCGTGGCGGCCAGCGTGCCGGTAAGGCCGAGGCCGGGCACCGCCATGTCGGCGAGCGAAAGCGGCAGGGCGCGGATGTCGACCGACAGGTCGAGCGTCTGCCCCGCCTTGCCCGAGACCGTGGCGCTGCCGCTGCCGGCGGTCAGCGCCAGCTTGTCGATGCTGACCGAGCCGTCGGCGACCGTGAAGGTGACGGGCTGGGTGGTGCGGATCGTGACCTTGCCGCGCGTCGCGTTCAGCGTGTCGAGGCGCAGCCGCGCGCCGTTATTGTCGAGCGGGTCGAGCCGGCCGGCGGTGCTGAGCCGCACGCCCTGCGCCTGCGCGTCGAGGGTCAGGTCGGTGCCGGCCGTGCTGCCCTTGGCGTTGAGTTTGGCGCTTTCGATCACCACACCCGAGACGTCCACGGCGGCGAGGTCCACCGTGCCGTTGATCAGCGGCACACGGGCGGGATCGACGACGGTAGCGTCGATCTTCGCCGTGCCCACGCGCTGGCCGGCGAAACGCACATCGGCGGCGTCGGCCTTCACGGCGACGCGTTGGCGCCCGTCCGCCGCGTCGAGCGTCACATCGGCGTCGAGCCGCCCCGACGCCTCGGTGAGCGTCAGTGCCGAGATGTCGGCGAGGTTGCCCGCCTTCACCGCGAGCGTGCCGGTGACGAGATTGCTCGGCGCCAGCGCTACGTCACCGCGCGCGGTTACCGAGCCGATGGCGATGTCGAGGCCGGTGAGGCGGCGCGTCTCGTCGGCGAGCGTCTCGAGGCTGCCGGCGCCGGTCGCGGGCTTGCCCGCCACGTCGCCCGAAAGCTGGAAGCGCCCGCCGACCTTGCCGGTCAGGTCGGTGGCGGTCACGTCGAGGGCGAGGTCCTTGATCGGGCGGTCCATCGCCCGGCCGTCCGGGATCGAGATCTTCGCCGTCACGCCGAGATTCTCCAGCGTACCGGAGAAGGCGGCGTCGGCGTCGAGCGCGCCGGAGACGCGCGGATCGAGGCGGGCCAGGTTGTCGAGCGTGAGCTTGGCCTTGAGGTCGGCGAGGTCGGTCGCGACCCGCCCGTCGAGGACGAGGGCGAGGCCCTGCGCATTCACCTTCAGCTCGTTGACGGAGATCGCGTTCTCGCCGTTGCGGGCGAGCGCGCCGTCGATGCTGAGCCCGCCGCCGATCAGCCCGTCGAGCTGGGCGAGGCCGGTGGCAAGCTTGTCGGCACTGCCCTTCACGGTGAGCGACAGCCGGCTGAGGTCGGTGGTGCCGTCCACATCCGCGTCAAGCGTGGCGACGCCCGCCAGCGGACGGCCGGCGAGCGGGCCGAAGGCGGCGAGATCGAGCCGCTCGACATTGAGCTTGCCGGCGATGGTCTGCGCGTCCGCCCGCCCGTCGAAGCGGGCCGTCAGCGCGCTGAGGCGCAGCGCGACGTCGGTGAGGACGGCATTGGCGAAATCCGGGCCCGAGGGAACGGTGGCCGAGAGGCTGAAATCGCCGCTGGTGCCGAGTGCACCGGCGACCTGCGGGTCCTCCGCGCTCAGCCCGCCGGCGGTGCCCTTGGCGGTGACGGCGAGGGTGCCGCCAGTGCCGGGCGTGGTGGCGAAGGTGGCGTCGAGCGTCGAGGCGCCGTAGCCCATGCCCGAAAGGCCGGCGGCGGCGAGGCTGGCGTTCAGCGCGGGGGCGGCCTGCGTCCCCTTCAGCGTGCCGTTGAGCCGCATGCTCTGCCAGCTCACGCCGGGCGCGAGGGCGGAGAAGCGGGCGGCGTCGCCCACGGTGACGTCGAAGGCGAGGTCGAACACGCGCGCCGGGCTGATCGTGCCGTTGAGCGCGGCCCCGAAACCGGCGGCGCGCGCGCTCACCTTCTCCAGCGCGACCGTCTGGTTCGGATCAATCGTGGCGGCGCCGGAAAGCTCCGTGCGGCCCTCGAACAGCGGGGCGATGTCGCCGGGCAGCAGCCGCGCGATGTCGGCGTCGAGCGCGAAGGTGATGCGGTGGGCGTCGCCCACGGCGCGGATGCCCGCGACCCCGCCTGCCTCGGCGACGTCGCCGGCCTTCAGGGTGAGGCGGCCATCCCAGTTGTCCAGCGGGCCGGCGCCCTTCAGCGTCGCCGCGATCTCGGGCAGGCCGTCGAGGCCGGCGGCGCGGGCGATCAGGCCGCCGGCGGGCTCGCTGGCGGCGATGTCGAGCTCGAGCCGGCTGGTCTCCGGCGCATAGGCGGCGCGGCCCTTGACGCTGCCCGGCTCGTCGAGCCGCTTGAGGTCGAAGTCGAGCGACAGGCCGCGCGCCAGCGAGGCGACGTCGGCCGAGGCCTCGAAGGACAGGCGCGCGGCGTGGCCGAGCACCGGCTCGGCGATGTCGATGTCGCCGATGGCGAGCCGCGCGACCCGCACCGGCAGCGCGAAGGAGGTGCCGTCCGTGCTCTCCGAGGGCGCGGCGGGCGGCAGATCGGGCAGGCGCGCGAGCTTCAGCGCGTCGGCCTGGAGGCGCGTGACGTCGAGCGTGCGCCGCAGCAGCTCCAGCGGGCGCCAGGCGAGGCGTAGATTGTCGATCTCGGCGAAGGTGCCCTTGGCATCGGCGGCCTCGATGCGCCCGACGCTCATGTCGAAGGGCACGAAGCCGCGAATGTCGCTGATGCCGACCTTCAGCCCCTCCGAAGAGGCGAGCGAGGAGCCGAGGCGCGCCAGCATCGCCTTGCCCGGCGGGGTCTGGATCGCGCCGAAGGCGAGCAGCACCACGCCCACGAGGGCGAGCAGGGTGATGCCGAGGACCTTCAGGATTCGCTTCATCAGAAAGCCTGCCCCAAGCTGACATAGAGCCCGAAATCGCCGTCATCGGGCCCCGGATTGATCGGGAAGGCGAGGTCGAGCCGCAGCGGGCCGACCGCCGTATAGTAACGCAGGCCGATGCCCGCGGAATATTTCAGCCCATCAAAGTCCGGTGTGGCCGACGAGAAGGCCGCGCCCATGTCGAAGAACGGCACGATGCCGATCGTGTCGGTGACACGGATGCGCGCTTCCGCCGAGGCCTCGAAATAGCTGAGACCGCCGATGATGATGCCGTCCTCGTTGCGCGGGCTGATCGACTGGTAGTCGTAGCCGCGCACCGAGCCGCCGCCGCCGACATAGAAGCGGCGTTGCGGCGGGACGTCGTAGATGTCGTTGGCGCCGATGACGCTGCCGCCGGCCACCCGCCCGGCGAGGATGAAGCGCTTCTCCTCGTCGAAGGCGTGGTAGGTGGAGAACGCCACATCCACCATGGTCGGCCCCGCGCCCGCGTCGCCGAGATAGGCGTAGGGCTCCGCCGTGCCGGAGAAGCGGATGCCGCGCGAGGGGTCGAGCTCGCTGTCGGTGGTGTCGTACTTCAGATAGAACGGGACGCCGACGATGCTGTAGTCGTGCGTGCCGGTGGTGTCCTCCACCTGCGACTGCTCGAGGTCGAGGCTCACCTGCAGGCTGAGCTGGTCGTTGAAGCGGTGGCGCACGCCGGCGACGAAGGTCACGGCCTCGCGCACATAGGCGTTGGTCACCTCGCGCAGCACCGCCGCGTCCGCCAGCAGGTCGTCCTGCGCGGTGTAGATGCCCGGCTTCATGAAGGACGCCGAGATCTTGTAGCCGAACGGGTCGGCGTCGGGAACCGCCTCGGGCTGCTCGCCGAACCAGGAGGCCTGCGCGTCGAGGCGCAGCGTCTCGCCACCGCCAAACAGGTTGCGGTGACCCCAATAGACGTCGATCAGCGAGCCGTCGGTCGAGGAATAGGAGGCGGAGAAGCCGAAATAGCGGGGCTTGCGCGGCGAGACGACGATCTCGATCGGCAGGGTGCCGTCCGGGTCGAGCTTCGAGGCCTCGTTGATGCGCACGCTGCCGATGGACTCATAGGTCAGCAGGCGCCGCCGGAGCCGGTTCAGCGCGTCCGACGAATAGGGCGTGCCGGGCGGGATCTCGATCCGCTGCTCGACGAAGCCTGGGGTGAGGAAGTCCGCGCCGGAGACGGTGAAGCGCCCGAAGGCCGCGTGCGGGCCGGGATCGACCTTCAGCGTCACGTCGAGCGTGTGCGTGGCGTGGTCGGCGACCACATCGCGCGAGACGACGCGCGCGAAGGGGCGCGCATGCAGCCGGTAGTAGTCGACGATGATGCCCTCGGAGCGCACCACCTCGGTCGCGAGTGCCGGCTCGCCGGGGCGCAGGCGCAGCTCGTTCAGCGTCGGGCCGTCGGCGAGCGGGCGTCCGCTCGAAGCGTCGAGCACGCGGACGGTGCCGAAATGGAACAGCGCGCCGGGCTGGACGTCGACCATCACCGGCACCGGGCCGCGCTTGCGGGCGGCCTCGACGATCTCGAAGATGTTCGGCGCGTCGGGCGCGTTGCCCGCGATAAGGATGCGCACCGTACCGGCGTAATAGCCGGCCGAGTAGAGCGCGGCGTTGATGTCGCGCTGGTCGGCCAGGGCCCGGCGGACCAACCCGGCCGCCCCCGAGGGAGGACGCGCCTTCAGCGTTTCGAGATTGGAGGCCGCTTCCACCTGCTTGCGCAGGTCGCTGTCGCCATGGACCTCGATCTTGACCGTATAGGGCGTGGCGTCGGCCGGCGGCGGGCCGGCATCGGCAAGGCGCTGTGGATTAAAAAGATTCGCCAAGTCATTGAAAAGACCCGGCTCCGTCTTCTTCTCGACGTCCGTCTCGGTGGCTGTCTGGGTCGAGGTCTGGGCGCGTGCCGGGTGCGGGGCGGCGAGCGTGGCGAAGGCGAGCGCAAGGAGCACGCACGGAGCGCGTCTCATTCCCCCCAGGACCCTAGCTACGCCACCCTTCAATACTCTTCATCCGACGTCAGGTTCGAACCGGCGCCTCGCACGCCGCAGCACGAAGACACGATGAAGCCGCGAACCTATCGCCACGGCAATGAATTTTCACTTTCCAAACCTAATTATAGAAGCTGATTGCCGCGATACCGTCGCTGGGTCAACCGGTCACGGGCCTGGATATCAGCGAAAAAAGGCGCGGACGTTGCCGTCCGCGCCTTTCGAAGGTCACGATCTCCGACGAAGCGGAGACGATATTCTCGCGAGGGACCTCAGCGTCAGCCGCCCTTGTGGTCCTGCTCGATCTGCTTGCCGATATAGGGCTCGACGCCCGGGCGGTACCAATCCGGCACCGGATTCGGGTAACCGCGATAATAGGTGCCCGTCGGGCCCTGCTGCGGCACCGCGACGTTGCGGCCCTCGATGATGACCGGGGCGTGCTGCGGCACCATCTGGCGTTCGACCACGACCGGATTGCCATAGCTGTCGACGATCACGTCGGCATTGGCGGCGGCGGCGGAAAGACCCAGCGTGCCCGCGGCGGCAGCGGCGATGATGAGCTTCTTCATGTCACGTCTCCCTTCTCTGAGCGCCGGGGCAATCAGGCTGCCACAGCGGCGCGTGTTGCTGGAACAACGGGTTGGGACGGGAGAGGTTCCCCGGAAGCCGCACGGGCAGGCCATGGAATCGGCCGTGGTGGGGATCGGAAGGGGGATCAGGAGGGCGGTCAGTCGGCGATCTGCGCGCGGATCTCCTGCGCCAGGGCGTCGACCTCGTCCGCGCCCTTGCTGCCGGGCGCGGTCTCCATCACCGTCAGCCCGTCGCCCATGCTGGCGGCGAAGGCGACGCGGTTGCCGAGGCGGGTGACGGCGGCCGGGTGGCCGAGCGCGCGGATCGCCTCGGTGATCTCCTGCGTGAGCGCTACCCGCGCCAGCGCGCGGTTGATGACGAGGAGGCTGGGAATGCCCTCCTTGGCGATCATCTCCAGCGTCGGCTGGGTCGCCCACAGGTCGATGGGGGTCGGCTGCACCGGCACCGCGACGAGGCTGGCGGCCTCGATCGCCGGACGGGATTCGATGTCGGATTTGGGCGGGGTGTC
Organism: Ancylobacter mangrovi; assembly: GCF_024752335.1. Classification (NCBI taxonomy): domain Bacteria; kingdom Pseudomonadati; phylum Pseudomonadota; class Alphaproteobacteria; order Hyphomicrobiales; family Xanthobacteraceae; genus Ancylobacter; species Ancylobacter mangrovi. The sequence goes on from NZ_JANTHY010000001.1 coordinate 1,165,718, forward strand.
GATGACGACGAAGTCGTAGTCGCGGCCGAGGGCGCGGGCCTCGCGCCGGGCGCCCCAGCCGCTGGCGGTGCGGAAGGAAAGGCCGGTACCGTCCTCGCCGAGCGTCTGCTCGCGCGCCTCGAACCACTCGCCGAGGCTGCCCTGGGGGTCGCAGTCCACCAGCACCACGCGCCCGCCGCCGCGCGCGAGGGCGACGGCCAGATGCGCGGCCAGCGTCGTCTTTCCCGAGCCGCCCTTCTGCTGGGCGATGGTGATGATTCGGCCGCTCATCGGTCTGGCCCCCCGCCGGCGCAGGTTTGCACTGCAGCGGGCGGGCGGCAACGATTATTCGCGGAGGGCGGCCCTGCCGACGGCCGGCGGGATAGCCCCCGCCGGGTCAGGCTCCCGGCGTCAGACGCCGGCGCGCGAGCCGAGCACGACCACCTTGGTGCCCACCGCGACCCGGCTGTAGAGGTCGATGGCGTCCTGGTTGATCATGCGGATGCAGCCGGAGGAGACGTTGGTGCCGATGGTGGTGGGCTCCAGCGTGCCGTGGATGCGGTAGAGCGTGTCCTTGCCGTTCTGCCACAGATACATGGCGCGGGCGCCGAGCGGGTTGGACAGGCCGCCCGGCACGCCGATGCCGCTCTGAAGCTGGGAGAGCTGCGGCTTGATGTCGGGCCGGCGCGCGATCATTTCCTTGGGCGGATACCAATCCGGCCATTCCTGCTTGGAATTGATGGTCGCGGTGCCCGACCAGCCGAAGCCTTCCTTGCCGACGCCAACGCCGTAGCGGATCGCCCGCCCGCCGGGCTGCACGTAGTAGAGGAAGTGCTCGCGCGGATCGATGACGATGGTGCCCGGCGGCTGGCTGGTGGTGTAGGGCACCTCGTGGCGCAGATAGACCGGGTTGATGGACGATGTGTCGAAGGCGGCGATCGTGAAGCGGTCAGACACCTCGCCGTAATGGTCGGCGGTGTTGCCCATGCTCGCATAGCTCGACACCGAGGAAATCGGCTCCAGCGGCGCGCCGGCGGTCGTGGTCCTCTGGCATCCGCCAAGCGCCATCGCGGCTCCGGCGAGCGAGAAGCCGAGCACAGCGCGACGATCGAAACTTTTCATGATCCGCAACCCTCCAGCGATCAACTTGGCACATATTAATGCGCTTATGGTGAATAAGTTGTTGCCAGACGCGTGAGGCGGACACGGGCGGGCAGGTGTGGTCGGCGGGCGCCGCGGACGCGGTCAGGCCGGCCGCGGCAGGGAGCGCAGCTCCTCGACCCAGGCGAAGTCGAAATAGCCGCAGCGGGCGAGGGCGTGGAGCCGGTCGGTGCGCACCAGGCCGTCCTCGATGAAGGCTTCGTCGAGGTGGACACCGACGATCTCGCCGAAGATCAGGTGGCGCCCGGAGGCGGCACCGTGCCGGTCCCTGGCCTCCAGCGTCTCGGTCACCACGCATTCCAGCGCGCAGGGCGTGGCGGCGACGCGCGGCGGCTTGACCATGCGCGAGGGCGCGGTGGCGAGGCCGGTGAGCTCGAACTCGCTCTGGTCCGGGGGAATGGGCTTCGAGGACAGGTTGACCTGCTTGATCAGCTCCAGCGTCGCGAGGTTGCAGACGAACTCGCCGCTGGCGATGGCGTTGCGCGCCGAATCCTTGATGCCGGCGCTGGAGAACATGACGATGCTCGGATTCTCGCTTACCAAGTTGAAGAAGGAGTAGGGGGCGAGGTTGGCGGTTCCGTCCTCCGCCAGCGTCGAGATCCAGCCGATCGGGCGCGGGGCGACAAGGGCCTTGAGCGGGTCGTGCGGCAGTCCGTGATTGCGGCGGGCGGGCTCGTAGAACATGGATCAGAACCTCGTGACGATGTCGGCGAGAGCGGGGCGGGGGCGATCCTCCGGCGGGTGCGCCGGGGTGCCGATATGCACGAAGCCGATGAAGCGCTCGTCCTCCGCCAGCCCCAGCGCGCCGCGCACCCGCGCGTCGTAGCTGAACCATTGGGTGAGCCAGGTGGCGGAATAGCCGAGCGCATGGGCGCCGACCACCAGCAGGGTCGCGGCGGCGGCACCCGAGAGGGTCTGCTCCCACTCGGGAATCTTCACATGCGGACCGGCCTTCGAGACGACCGCGATCACCACCGGCGCGTGGGTGAGGCGGCTGCGCTCGATGGCGACGCGGTCGGCATCGGCATCGGGATTGTCCGCGAGGAAGACCTTGGCGATGGCCACGCCCGCGCGCTCGCGCGCCTCGCCCTCGAACACGATGAAGCGCCAGGGCGTGAGCTTGCCGTGGTCGGGCACGCGCGAGGCGATGGCGAGCAGCTCGTCGACCTCGTCCGGCGTCGGCCCGGGGCCGGCCATGTCGAGCACCTTCGGGCTCTTGCGGGTCTTGAGGAGGGAGAGGGTGGCGTTCGTCGGGGCGTGGGGGGAGGCGGCAGGTGCAGCGGTCATGGAGAGCATCCTTCTACCCTAGCCGGTAGCACGCCGGGCGGCCACTGACCAACAGCGCGCATCGCAGCCGGGCCATGCGGATGAGGGCTCTAGATGACTTGAATTTGCCGCCGTTTGCGGTCACCAGTGCCACATGGTCCAGCCCGCCCGCCATCGCCCCGCCTTCCGTCCAGCTCCGGCGTTTACCGCCCTGCGGATTGCCCTTGCGGCAGTCGTCGTCATGGGGACGATGCCGGCAATGGCGCAGGGCGCGCCGGCCCAGAACGGGGCCCCGAAGGCGCTGCCCTTCGTCGGCGACGAGCCGATCTCGCCCACCAACCGCATGGCGCCGCCGCTGGTGCCTCCCGCTGCCGCCGGCACGCCGGCCCATGGCGACCCGCACACGATCCTGCCGCAGCCGCCGCCCGGAAAGGCCGCCATCGGCATGAGCGCGCGCTTCGGCGACAAGGAGCCGCTGATCCCGCGCGGGCTGGTCTGGCGCGTCTTCGCCGACCGCGCCGAGGCTTCCGGCGCCTATCCGCTGGTGGCGGAGGCGGCCGAGCCGGCGCCGGTGTTCTTCCTCTCGCCGGGCGGCTACGTGGTGCACGTCTCCTACGGGCTGGCGAGCGTCGCCCGGCGCATCGTGGTCGGGCAGGAATCGCGCCGCGAGCAGCTCATCCTCAGGGCCGGCGCGATCCGGCTGGAGAGCGACGTCGCCGACAAGCCGATCCCGGCGCAGAAGGTGACCTACGACATCTACGAGGGCAGCTTCCTGCAGGGGCGGGCGTCGAGCCGCCCGTTCTTCCGCGGCGCCAATTCGGGCGATCTGGTCGTGCTGCCGGCCGGCAATTACTACGTCGTCTCCACCTATGGCGACGGCAACGCCACCATCCAGGTCGACGTCTCGGTCGTCGCCGGCAAGGTGGCCGAGGCGACGCTGCACCACCGCGCGGCGGAGGTGACGCTTCGGCTGGTGAACGCCGCCGGACAGGAGCCGCTGCCGGGCACCCAGTGGTCGGTGCTCAGCCCCGGCGGCGATGCCATCAAGGAATCGATCGGCTCGACGCCGACCCTCGCGTTGGCCGAGGGCGAATACACCGCCGTCGCCCGCTACGAGGGCAAGACCTACAGCAAGGACTTCAACGTCGAGGCCGGCAAGGACGGCCCGATCGAGGTGGTCGTCGGCGAGCAGGCCGCACCGCCCGACCTGACCGAGGGATCGGGCGACTGACGGGCCCGCCGGCGCCCTCGAGGGCCGGCGGTATTATGGTCAACGCTTTCTTAATCAAGGCGCCTTCATCATTGCCTCTCCCCTAGAGACGGAGGGCATTGAGATGATCGTGCGTCAGTTTCTGCTGTGGGCCCGGACGGCGCCGGACGCGGCGCGGGCCAAGGCGATCTCCGCTCTCGCGCGCGCCTATACGAGCGCCGATCTCGGTGCCGCGGACCGTGCCGCGCTGGAGACCGCGCTGCCGCTGCTGGCCGCCGATCCCTCACCCGACGTCCGGCTCGCTCTGGCGAGCGCGCTGAGCCGCCACCCGCTGGTGCCCGTCGACATCGTGCTGACGCTGGCCGAGCTCGACGGCGAGGCGGGGCAGGTGATGCTCACCCACTCCCCGGTGCTGAATACGCGCGAACTGATCGAGTTCTGCGAGAGCGGCGACGCGGTGCGCCAGGCCGCCATCGCCTCGCGCGAGGGCCTGCCGGCCCCGGTCGCCGCCGCGCTCGCCGAGACCGGCCACGCCGAAGCCTGCCTCGCGCTGGTGCGCAATGTCTCGGCCGACATTCCCGGTTTCGCGCTCGGGCGCATCGTGGTGCGGCACGGCCATGTCGGTACCATCCGCGAGGCGCTGCTGGCGCGTCCGGACCTGCCGGCGGCGGCGCATCAGGCCGTCATCCGCGCGGTGGCGGGAACGCTGTCCAGCTTCGTCGCCCAGCGCCAGTGGCTCGAGCCCGACGTCGCCGCCCGCGTCGTGCGCGAGGCCTGCGACAGCGCAGCGGTCGAGACCGCCGGCCGCGAGGGTGCCGATGTGCGCGCGCTGGTCGAGATCCTGAAAAGCCAGGGCGAGCTCACGCCCGCGCTGGCGCTGCGCTCCCTGCTCTCGGGGCAGGTGCGGATGTTCCTCGAGACCGTCTCGGTGCTCTCCGGCCTGCCGACCGACCGCATCGCGGCGCTCGCGGCGGACCGTTCGGGCGACGCGTTCCGCGTGCTCTACAACCGGATCGGCCTGCCCGCCGGCGCCTATCTCGCCTTCCGCACCGCGCTCGAGGTGCTGCAGCGCGAGGACTATGTCGACGAGGCGGACGAGGAGGAGGCCGGCCTCAAGCGGCGCATTGTCGACACGGTGCTCGACCGCTACGCATCGCAGGGCGAGACCGATAACAAGCTGGTCGGCGTGCTGGAGCGCTGGAAGGAAAATGCCGTGCGCGACGCCCGCGAGCGCCGGGAGCAGCGCGAACTCGCGGCCTGACCGCGGCACGTTCTCCGAGGGCGGCGGTTCGGCCTCAGCCGAACTGCTCGCGCAGGATGCGCTCCTCGATCGAATGATCCCGATCGACCAGCATGGTCATCGAGGAGGCATTGTCGAGCTTGGCCCGCACCGCCACCACGTTCAGCACCTGGAAATGGTCGGCCGTGGCGTTGACCGGGCGCTTCTCGAATTCCAGCACCGCGATGTCGACCCGCGCACGGTCCGGCACCAGCGCGCCGCGCCAGCGCCGCGGCCGGAAGGCCGAGATCGGCGTGACCGCGAGCAGCGGCGTGCCGATCGGCAAGATCGGCCCCTGGGCGGAGAGGTTGTAGGCGGTGGAGCCGGCCGGGGTGGCCACCAGCACGCCGTCGCAGATCAGCTCCTCCATGCGCACCTTGCCGTCGATGGCAATGCGCAGCTTGGCCGCCTGGTAGGACTGGCGGATCAGCGACACCTCGTTGATGGCGGGCGCGCGATGCTGGCGCCCGTTCACGTCGGTCGCTTCCATCATCAGCGGATGGATGACGACGCGCTGGGCGGCGGCGATGCGCTCGGGCAGGTCCTCCTGGCGGAACGAGTTCATCAGGAAGCCGACCGAGCCCCGGTTCATGCCGTAGATCGGGATGCCGCTATCGCGGAAGCGGTGCAGGCTCTGCAGCATGAAGCCGTCGCCGCCGAGCGCGACGACGATGTCGGCATCCTCCGGCGCGATGTTGCCGTAGCGGGCGACGAGCTGGGCCTGCGCGTGGAGCGCGTCCGGTGCCTCGCTCGCGACAAAGGCGATTCGGCCATATGCTGGCGCAGCGTCAGCATCCGCGGGTGATTCCGGGGTGGGGCGGGCGACGTCGTTCATGCATGTGAGCCCGGGCAGGGGGGGTGGATATGGTGGCGCCGGAAGACGAGTTTGGCACCATGATGGTCTATACGACCTGGCCGAGCGCCGTCGAGGCCGAAGCCGCCGGTCGCGCCATCGTCGCCGACGGGCTGGCCGCCTGCGTCAATATAATGCCGGGCATGGTTTCGATCTATCGCTGGCGCGGCGAGATCGAGCGGGCGGACGAGGTGGTGATGATCCTCGCGACCCGAGAGGACCTCGCCGACGCGGTGGCGCAGGCGGTGCGGGCGCGCCATTCCTACGACATGCCGGCGATCCTGTTCCTGCCCGTCACGGGCGGGGACACCGACTATCTCGACTGGATCGAGCAGGAAACCGGCGAATAGGAGACGGGCGAATAAGCGACGGTGCGAACGGGCCGCCCGCCCGCCCGCACCGTCGGTTCCTGGCCCGTTCAGCCTTCCGGCTTGTCCTGCAGATAGGGCTCGACCGCGCCCTTGAGCTTCACCGTCATCGGGTTGCCGGCGCGGTCCTTCGCCTTGCCGACGGCGACCCGGACCCAGCCCTCGCTGACGCAATATTCCTCGACATTGGTCTTCTCGACCCCCTTGAAGCGGATGCCGACGCCGCGGGCGAGCAGTTCCTCGTCATAGAACGGGCTGGTCGGGTCGCTGGAGAGGCGGTCGGGCAAGGTGCCGGGCACGGTGTCGGTCATGGTCGTCCTCGGGGCTGCTATGCGGAGGCGAGACATAGCCGCGCCCCCGCACCTTGCCAAGTTCGGGTCGGATGGGATCGGGAAAGGAAGACTTGCCGCCTCAGAGCACCGGGTTCCAGATCGCCGGTACCAACTCGTAGCCGCCGTCGTTGCGGCGCACATGGCCGAGGGCGGGGAAGGTGTAGTGATAGCCGGTGATCGGCAGCCGGTCGGCCGCCACCATGTCGTAGATGCGCTTGCGGGTCTCGATCGCCTTCGGCCCGTCCATGTCGAACTGCACCTGCCATTCGGGATGCACCGCGAACAGCGCCGGCAGGTTGGTGGTGTCGGACTGGATGAAGAGCTTCTCGTCGCCGTCCGCCAGCACGAAGGCGGTGTGGCCGGGCGTGTGGCCGACCGCTTCCACCGTGGTGAGGCCGGGCGCGATCTCCTTGTCCCATTCATACCTGGTGACGCGGCTGTCGATGTCCTTGAAGATGCGGCGGGCGTTCTTGAAGTTGCCCTGCAGCCCTTCCGGCGCGCGGCTCATCTCGCCGTCGTCCATCCAGTAGGACCACTCTGCCGCCGGGACCAGGATCTCGGCATTGGGGAAGGCGAGGGCGCCGTCGGTGGCGCGCAGGCCGTTGATGTGGTCGCCATGGAAATGGGAGATGACCACGGTGTCGATATCGGCCGGCTTCACCCCGGCCCAGGCGAGGTTGGCGGGCAGCTTGCCGACCGGCGCGCTGCCGCCCTGCGGGCCGTTGCCGGTGTCGATCAGCACCAGCTTGCCGCCGGTGCTCAGCAGCAGCGGGTTGAACTGGATCGTCATCGTGTCCTTCGGCATGAAGGCAGCTTCCAGCGCCGCGTTCACCTCGTCGCGGCTGGCGTTCTTTACGAAGCCCTCCGGGAGCGGGAAGCTGCGCGCGCCGTCATTCGCCACCGTGACCTCGATGTCGCCGACCTTGTAGCGGTAGAGGCCCGGCACCTGCTGGCCGGAGCCGGTCTGCGCCGCGGCCGGGCTCGGCGCGAGCACGCCGGAGGCCAGCGGAAGCGTGGCGGCAAGGGCCGGCAGGGCGGCGCCCCCGGCGAGGATGTGGCGGCGGGAGAGGTTCGTCATTGCGGGCTCCATGGCTGCAAGAGCCGCCCGAGGGGGCAGGCCGGCGCAGGCTAGTGGCGCTACGTCAGCCGGTCACGGCACCGCGCTTCACGTTCGGGTGAGAGGCTGACTAGAAGTGATATTTGTAGCCGAGCCCGATCTCGTTGTCGGACACCTTGCCGTTGGCCCATTCGCGGGTGAAGCCGACCGAGACCGAGTTGGCCTTGTCGATCCGGAAGCCGAGCGAAGTGCCGACCGCCGGCGTGTCGAAATCATAGGCCGTGTCGAAGGCGTTGCGGTAGCGCAGGTTGACGATCGACCATGTGACGACCGGCGTGACCTTCCAGTCCGCGGAGGCCGTCAGCGAGTAATAGGGAAAATCCGGCCCCGCGCTCTGCACGTTGCTGCCGAGCGCGGCCATGGCGGTGACCGAGAACGCCTCCGACAGCGCGAACTTGTAGCCGAGCCCGGCCTCGGATTTCAGGTCCCAGGCATCGGTGCCGGAGATGTCGTAATATTTGCCCGAGAGCGCGGCGACGACGTTGTTGTCGAAGGTGTGCCCGTAGCTGACGCCGGTCACCGTCGCCTTGCTGGCGTTGAAGTCGTTCGGCTCGCGCTGGGTCGTGATCGACACGCCGATCTCGTTCTCCGCGGCGAGAGCCGGTCCCGCGAACAGAACGGCCACGACCGCGGCGGCATAGGCAGACTTCATGTTGGAACGCCCCTCGAAGCTGACAGGGCGCGCCGCGCCGTCAGCGCTTCGGCTTGCCCCTCAACACCACATAGCTCGTCGCGGCCAGCAGCGTCACCACGACGAAGATCACCCCCACGACATTGATGACGGGCGACAGCCCGAAGCGCATGCGCGAGGCGATCTCGGTCACCAGCGTCCACTCGCCGCCGATGGCGAAGACGGTCGTGTTGTAGTTCTCGAACGATTGCAGGAAAGCGACGACCGCGGCGGTGAAGCAGGTCGGCGCGAGGAAGGGCAGGGTGATGCGCCGGAACACCATGGTATGGCTGGCGCCGAGGTCGAGCGCGGCCTCCTCCAGCGTGCGGTCCTGGCGTTGCAGCCGGGCGAGGAACAGCAGCATGGCGTAGGAGGCGATGAAGCTCGACTGCGCCATCACCGCGACGAACAGGCCGCCGGCGACGCCGAACTGGCGCCAGAAGATCAGGCTGGAAATGCCGAGGATGATGCCCGGCGTCAGCACCGGCGAGACCAGTACCGAATAGAGCATCGTGCCGGAGCGCTGGCCGAGCCGGGTGAGGATGAGCGCGCCCGACAGGCCGGCGGGGATCGACACCACGATCACGCCCAGCGCCACCAGCACCGAGTTGACCAGCCCCTGCAGCAGGCGCTGGTCATGGGCGAGGGCGACGAACCATTCCAGCGTGAAGCCGCGCCACTGGGTGACCGAGGGGTAGCCGTAGGAGTTGAACGCCGCCGCCGACATCACCGCCAGCGGCAGGAAGAGATAGAGCACGAACAGCCCGACATAGATGTTGAGCACGAGCTGGGCGGACCGGCTGTCGGCGGCGGAGGCGCTCATTTCGCGATGTCCCTCAGTCCGACGCCGAACAGGCGCATCATGATCAGGATGAAGATCGTGCACACGACCAGCAGCGACACCGCATAGGCCGAGCCCATGTTCCAGTTGTTGCTCTCGTAGAACTGCCGGTAGACGAGCTGGCTGAACCAGTCCCCGCCCTGGCCGCGGGTCATGATCGAGGGCACCGAATAGGAACCGGCCGAGAGCATGAAGGTCATGATGCAGCCGACCGCGATGCCCGGCTTGGCGTGCGGGATGATGACCCGGCGGTGGATGCGCACGGTCGAGGCGCCGAGGTCGCGCGCCGCCTCGATCTGGTTGCGGTCGAGCGTCTCCAGCGTGTTCACCATCGGGAACACCATGAACAGCACGTAGGTGTAGATCATCGCCAGGAAAACGGCGGAGGGGTTCTCGAGGAACGGGATCCAGCCGCGATTGTCGAGGTCGACGATGCCGAGCCAGCCGAGGATGCCGTTGATGACCCCGCGATAGTCGAGGATCATCAGCCAGGCATAGACCCGCAGCAGCTCGTTGATGGCGTAGGGTACGATCAGGCAGACCATCAGGATGATCGCCTTGCGCGGCCCCGAGGCCAGCGCCACCACATAGGCCACCGGGTAGCACACGACGAGCGCCAGCAGCGTCACCATCAGCGCGTAGATGATGGTGCGCACGAAGATGTAGAAGTGCAGCGAGCTCATGCGGGTGAAGTTGGCGAAGCCGTAGGTCTTGGGTGGATTCTTCTCCTGCGCCTCGAGCTCGGTCACCTCGGCCTGCTTGGCCGCGAGCTGGGCCTCGATCGCCGCCTTCTTGGCCGGGTCGGTGGCGTTGCCCTGGTCGAGCTCCAGCACCGCGATGTCGTTGTAGAGCCGGTCGATCGTCAGCGAGACGCTGCCCTTAGCGTCGCGCCACCACAGCGACTGCTGGACCATCGCGCCGAGCGGCACGAGGATCAGCGCGAAGATCCAGACGATTGTGATGAGCGCGATCAGCGTCGCGAGCGGCTTGCCGTAGGCGCGGGCGAGGCTACCCATTGGCGAGCGCTCCCACCGGGAACACCAGCGCGTCCTGCCGGCCGAAGGAGAGCGAGAGCTCTTCGGGCAGCTCGCGGATCGCCGGGCCGTTGGGCAGCGTCACCATGAACTGCTGGTCGGCGGCGGCGCAGTCGAGATTGACCGAGGGCCCTTCGAGGCTGCGCGAGACGAGGCGGGCGGGGAAGCTGTTCTCGCCGGTGCCGGCGAGCGCGATGCGCTCGGGCCGCACCATGACCAGCGCCTCGTCGCCGACCGAAAGCGTGCCGCTGGTCCGGCCCTGCAGCCGGCCGACTGGCGTGTCGACGCCGGCCTCGCCGCCGGCGAGCGTCGCGACCCGGCCGCGCAGCACGTTCTGCTCGCCGACGAAGGTGGCGACGAAGGGCGTGGCGGGATCGGCGTAGAGCATGTCGGCCTCCGCGACCTGCTCCAGCCGGCCGCGGCTCATCACCGCCACGCGGTCGGACATGGCGAGCGCCTCGCCCTGGTCGTGGGTGATGTAGATGAAAGTGATGCCGACCCGCCGCTGGATCGTGCGCAGTTCGGTGCGCATGTGCTGGCGCAGCTTGAGGTCGAGCGCGGAGAGCGGTTCGTCGAGCAGCAGCACGGAGGGCTCGACCGCCAGCGCGCGGGCGATCGCCACGCGCTGGCGCTGGCCGCCGGACAGGTCCGCGGGCTTCTTGTCGCCGAAGCCGCCCAGCGCCACCAGCTCCAGAAGCTCCTGCGCGCGCTTCAGCCGCTCGGCCTTGCCGATGCCACGCGCCTCGAGCCCGAAGGCGACGTTCTCGGCGACGCTCATCAAGGGAAAGAGCGCGAGGTTCTGGAAGATCAGCGCGGTGGGGCGCTCATTGGGCTCCTTGCCCGCCATGTCCTCGCCGCCGATCAGCACCCGGCCCTCGGTGGGGTGGATGAAGCCGGAAATGGTGCGCAGGATCGTGGTCTTGCCGCAGCCGGACGGCCCGAGGATGGAGAAGAACTCGCCCGCATGGATGGACAGGTCGGTGGGATGAACCGCTGTCGCCTCGCCGAAGCGGATCGACACCTTGTCGAGACGTACGTCCTTGCCGCGCATGGGATCGCCATCGGCGCCGTGTTCGCCGCCAAGGCCGGGCATGTCCCGGCCTTCCACGTCGTCGGGGGCCATCCGAGCTGGCGTGGATCCCCGGGACCCGCCCGGGGATGACGTTGGCTGGAGGGAACGCCGGTCAGGCGTTGGTCAGCTTCTCGACGTACTCGCCGCGCAGCTTGGCGTAGAAGTCCGTCTGCATCGGCCACCAGAACAGGTTGTCGATGGTGTCGCCCGGATAGGCGGCCTCGAAGGCGGAACGCGCCTCGTCGGAGAGGAACTCCGAGGAGCCCTTGGCGCAGGAATTGTAGCCGGTGGTGTTGGAGAACTTGGCGCCGATCTCCGGCTGGTAGAGGAAGTTCGCCAGCGCGTAAGCCTGCTCGACATTGGCCGCGCCGGCCGGCATGGCCAGCGTGTCGGTCCAGGCGAGGCCGCCTTCCTTCGGCATGCCGTAGCTCCACTTCTTGTCGACGTTGCGGTGGAGCAGGATACCGGTGGTGTCCCAGGTCTGGCCGATGGTGCAGCCCGCGTCGGTGAAGGCCGCGGTCGCCTCGGTGGCGTTGTTCCAGAACGCGCCGATCTCGCCCTTGTGCTCGACGATGAACTTCAGGCAGCCCTCGAAGACGCGGCGGGAGTCAGCCTCGGACTTGTACAGGTCGAGGCCGCGGTTGGAGGGCAGCGTGCCGTTGGCGTCGAGATAGAGGGCGACGCCGTTGAACACCGACTTCTGGCGGATGGCGGTCTGCTTCGGGTTCGCCGGCATCCACATGTCGCCATAGGAGATTTCGCCGGACTTCTTGCCGGGGAACTTGGTCGAATCCCAGGTCACGCCCTCCGTGCCCCAGTCGAAGGGCACCAAGTAGCGCTTGCCACGATAGGCGGCGCCGAGCGTGAGCGAGTTGCGGTAGATCGAGGGGATGACCTGGTCGACCTTGAACTTCTTCTCGTCGATCGGCTGCAGCAGGTTGTCCTTGTAGTAGTTCGGGCCGGTGTCGACCGAGGGGAAGAGCAGGTCGAAGCCCTTGCCGCCGGCGGCGCGCAGCTTGTTCTCGGCTTCTTCGTTCGAGCCGTAGGTCGACAGGTTCACCTTGACGCCGGTGGCATTGGTGAAGTCGGCCAGCACGGTGTTCTTGTCGAAATAGTCACCCCACGCATAGACGTCGACCGAGCCGGAGGTGGCGAGCGCGTCATGCGCGCGCAGCACCACCGGGGCGGCGAGGGCGAAGGCACTGGCCTTCATCAGGTCGCGACGGGAAAAACGAGACATTTGAACCTCCCTTAGCCCCCGGGGGGCGGAACCGCGTCCGCTCTAGTGAGGCGCGATGAACGGACGATGACACGAGCTTTCGGGCCCACAAAGCGCCGCGCGTAGGGGCAAGGGGTGCTGTCGGATGAAGACAAGACGGGTGTCGATTCCGTTCAACGTTGCCGCAGGTGGCGGCAAGGGGTGCGTGGATAGGGGTGCGACAATCTGTCATGTCCGGTTTCGCTGGCGTTGCGGCAGGGGTGGCCTAAATTCCGCCTACCCGTTGATCCGGGCCCCTCTGACGCGAGCCGAGCCGGCGTTCGCGTGATGTCGGATCGCTTTTCCGATGTCGCGCCGGCTGTAGTCGTGTCCGCTCATGAAGCGTTGTTTCCTGTACCGTGATCCCGTGCCCGCGCAGCGTCGCGCGTCGCGGGACTACGTCTCGACCTGGGGGGAGTGATCCGGTGGATTATCTGATCGAACTTGCCGTCAGCCCGGCGGCCTGGGCGGCGCTGGTGACGCTGATCGCGATGGAAGTCGTGCTCGGCATCGACAACCTGCTGTTCATCTCGATCCTGACCAACAAGCTGCCCCCTGACATCCGCCCGCGCGCGCGCCGGATCGGCATCGGGCTGGCGCTCATCATGCGGCTCGGCCTGCTCAGCACGGTGGCGATCATCGTCCAGCTCACGGAGCCGGTGTTCACCCTGTTCGACCAGCCGTTCTCCTGGCGGGACATGATCCTGATCGGCGGCGGACTGTTCCTGGTGTGGAAGGCGACCAAGGAGATCCATCACGCCATGGCGCCGCCGGACGAGCAGGACGCCATGGAGGGAGGATCGCTTTCCATGGGCTTCGGTGCGGCGATCGTGCAGATTCTGATCCTGGACCTCGTGTTCTCGGTCGACAGCATCATCACCGCGGTCGGCATGACCGATCACATCCCGATCATGGTGATCGCGGTCATCGTGGCGGTGCTCACCATGCTGTTCGCGGCGGGCCCGCTGGCGAACTTCATCAACCGCAATCCCTCCATCGTGATGCTGGCGCTCGGCTTCCTTCTGCTGATCGGCACTACGCTTATCGCCGAGGGTTTCGGCGCCCACGTCTCGAAGGGCTACATCTACACGGCGATGGCGTTCTCCGCCGGCGTCGAGATGCTGAACATGATCCAGCGTCGCCGCCACGCGGCCTGAGGCGGCGGCGGACAGATGCTCCGGCGGCGTGCCCCCTTGAAAGGACGCGCCGCCGGACGATGCTATGATGGAGCAACCAATCGCAGGAGCTCCGGGCATGGCCGAGGAATACGAGGCGGCGCGCGGCGACGACGCGCTGCCGGCGGATAGCAAGCTCACCACCACCAAGCGGCGCTGGGCCCGCGAGGGCAAGTTCCTCACCGGGCGCGTGACGCGGCCGGAGAACGAGCGCCTGCCGCCCGGCCAGCATCTGGTGCGCGACTGGCCGGTGCTCGATCTCGGCCTGCAGCCGCGCATCCCGCTGGAGACGTGGCGGCTCGACGTGACGGGGGCGGTGGAGACCCCGGTCTCCTGGGACTGGCCGACCTTCCGCGCGCAGAAGCAGACGAGCGAGGTGACGGACATTCACTGCGTCACCACCTGGTCGCGCTACGACAACCGGTGGGAGGGGCTTTCGACCCGCGACCTGCTCGACCTCGTCATGCCGCGTGCGGAGGCGAGCCACGTCATGCTCCACTCCTATGACGGCTACACCACCAATCTCCCGCTGGAGGATTTCGCCGCCGAGGACGCGCTGCTGGTCCATAGCTGGGAGGGGCAGCCGCTGACCCTCGAGCATGGCGGGCCGGTGCGGCTGATGGTGCCGCATCTCTATTTCTGGAAGAGCGCGAAGTGGCTGAAGAAGATCGAGTTCCGCACCAGCGACCAGCGCGGCTTCTGGGAGGAGCGCGGTTATCACAACCACGCCGATCCCTGGAAGGAGGAGCGCTACTCGGACGACGAGTGAGCGCCGTTCCATCGACGGCTCTCTGAATCGAAACGGCCGGGCTCAGCCCGGCCGTTCTGCTTTAAGGGTGGTCGGCCTCAACGCGGCCGGCTGGTGCCGGGCCGCAGGAAGGCGGGCGCGCTGGTTGGCTCGCCCGCGCCCGCCGCCTTGCGCAGCGTGCCGGCGGGCGGTGTCGGGGTCGAGCCGTAGCCGCTAAAGGAACCGCCCGGAACGTAGGACGCCTTGACCGGGGCGGGCGCGTAGGAGTTCGCCGCCAGCCGGGAGGACAGGGTCGGCATGGCCGAGGCCATGGCGGTCACCGGCTTCGCGGCTGCGGCTTTGGCCGTCATCGGCTTGGCGGGCGGCGCATTGTGGTGGCGCGTGGTACCGGCCGTGCCGGACTTCGGTACGGAGCCGGACTTGGGCGCCGGGCCGGATTTGGGAACCCCGCCGACCGGCCCCTTGGCGAGCTGGGCGGTGCGGGGAAGATCGGCCGCGACGGCGGTGGCACGCTTGGGGCCGGCGCTCGAGAGTTCGCGGCGCAGCTTGGCCCAGGTCTCGGCAAGCGCCGAAGGATCCCAGCTCGGCTCGTTCTCGTCGATGTCCCATTTTTCAAGCGTTTCCGCTGTGGCGACGCCCGAGTCGACACGCTGACGCGGCTCAGGATCGTGCGCGGCTGCGGCGGCTTCGTCCGCCCCCGGCTGCGGCGGAGCCGCCTGAGGTGCGGCTGCCGGCACGGCAGCGACAGCCCCGGCGGGAACCGCCGCCTGCGCGACCGGAATTGCGACCGCCTGCGCGGCGAGCGCCATGGTCTGCGTGGTCACCGGCACGTTCCACTTGCCGGTCTCCCACTCGTTGATGGCCCACATCACTGCGGCACCGATCCCCGCGCCGGCGCAGACATCCGTGATCCGGACACCCGGCACGATGGAGAGATACAAGGCACATATGACGGCAACACCGACATAGCACGCAGGCGCACGCCACTTAGCTTGCATGTCCAATCCCCCGGAAATTTGAATCAATATAGCTGATTCGTGGGAATCTCAGTGCCTTACGCGAAAGAAATGACGCTGAGTCTTGATGTCGCGGGTCACGGGCGCGTCACGGGCCGGAACAAGGGGGCGCGATGCGCGCTTCGCGCACGAAGGCCCGCGCCTTGGAGCGCAAACGATCGGGCAAACGCCATGGCTCCGTGGATCGTTGTTCTGCTCGGGTCTCTCTTCATCGCCGCCGCGATGGCGCGTGCCCGTCGC
This sequence comes from Ancylobacter mangrovi, assembly GCF_024752335.1. NCBI lineage: Bacteria > Pseudomonadati > Pseudomonadota > Alphaproteobacteria > Hyphomicrobiales > Xanthobacteraceae > Ancylobacter > Ancylobacter mangrovi. The sequence continues at coordinate 1,181,337 of NZ_JANTHY010000001.1, forward strand.
AGGTCCGATCCGGGCGCGTGGGTCGGTATCGCGGCGCTGATCGGGCTGACGCTCTGGCTCGCCGGCCTCGCGCGCGAGCACCTCGTTGAGGGCCCCGCGCCGGCACCGGCCATCACCACGCTGGGTCCGCCGCCGGCCGTGCGCGACCATCCCCCGCCCTTCGGCAATGACGGCTGAGGCGAATCGCAGGCGATGCTGGTGCCGGTTGAGGGGATCGAACCCCCGACCTTCGGTTTACAAAACCGCTGCTCTACCGCTGAGCTAAACCGGCATTTGGCGGCAGGATGCCGAACTCGGCCGGCCCACGCCAGCGGCCCGCCTCGACACGGCCGTCTTCCCCCAACTGCGCCCATGGGTCAAGCGCCGGAACGGCGCACGGCACCGCGCCGCCGCTCCGCCATGTCGGCATTTTCGGGGTTACGGACCGCCGCGCAGCGCCATTCCTGCCATCCGCCCGCCGCTCGCCGCGCGCCTCGTCCGGCCCGGCGGGGCCGGCCCACCGTGCCGGTAGAATGGTGGATTAAGCGATTGCGCCGAGGCCCGGCATCTGCGAGACGAGTCAGCGGGAAGGGGTGCCGACAGGAGCGATGCGTCTTCCCTCCCCGGCGGAGTCGCCGCCGGAGACGACCAACCTTCTCGGGAGGCGGGAAATGAAGGGAAAGATCCTAGCGCTCGGTGCCCTCATGCTGGCTGGCCTTGCGGCCCCGGCATCGGCACAGACCATGAGCTACGCCCAGGCGGGCGCGCTCATCGCCAAGAGCTGCGGTCCCTCGATCGAGCGCTACTGCTCGAAGTTCAACATCGGCACCGGCGACGTGCAGAAGTGCCTGCAGGACAACAAGGACAAGGTGCCGCCGCAGTGCTTCACCGACTTCGCGGCCGTGCAGGCCTCGATCGCCAAGCGCGTCGCCGCCCAGGAGGGCGCGTGGAAGGCCTGCGCCGCCAGTGCGCAGCAGTTCTGCTCCGGCGTCCAGCCGGGCGATGCCAACCTGCTCGACTGCCTGCTCGCCTCGTCCAAGGTCGTGCGGCCCGTGTGTAAGGAAACGCTGCTCAACGCCGGTTGGGCGAATTGACGGCCACGGCAACGTCCAGGGGAAAGAGACTGATCATGACCCGCTTTACCCGCATTCTCGGGGGACTCGCCCTCGCCGCGGTGCTCGCCGCGCCGCTCGCCACCAGCGCCAGCGCCCAGACCGACGACAGCGCCGCGCAGATCATGAAGGGGCTGTCGAGCGTCACCAATGACGATCCCAGCCTGACCGTCGAGCTGCTGCGCAAGATGGCGCAGGATGCCGTGGCGGCGAACCAGCCACTCTCGCTCAACAAGTCCGAGATCGCCAAGAAGCTCGACAAGCTGGCGCAGATCACGGTGCAGATCCAGTTCGCGCTGAACTCCGCGGTCATCCGTCCGGAATCCTACGAGACGCTCGGCTCGATTGCCGACGCGATGCACCACCCGATCCTGTGGAACTACAAGTTCGTCGTGGTCGGCAACACCGACGCGACCGGCACCCGCAAGTACAATCTGGAGCTCAGCCAGAAGCGCGCGGACGCCATCGTGCAGGCGCTGATCACGCTCTACCGCGTCTCGCCGGACCGCCTGCAGGCGCTCGGCCTTGGCCAGGAGGCGCTGCAGGTGCCCTCCAAGCCGGATGATCCGATCAATCGGCGCGTGCAGATCTACAACATCGGCACCGTCGCGCCGATGCCGAAGGGCACGACCAACCCGCAATGAGGTGAGGGGCGACATCGTCGCCGCTTGCCGTATCCACGGGCCGGCCGGTGCGCATGCGCCGGCCGGCCTTTCCTTTGACGAAGAGGGTTTTTCGCAATGAGCATCAAGCGAATCGAATCCGGCCCGCGCATGAGCCAGGCCGTGGTGCACGGCTCGACCGTGTATCTGGCCGGGCAGGTCGCCGCCGGCGACGGCGTGGGCGCGCAGACCAAGGCCGTGCTGGCGCAGATCGACGCGCTGCTGACGGCCGCCGGCACCGACAAGTCGAAGCTTCTCTCCACCACGATCTACCTCGCCGACATGGCGACCTTCGCGGAGATGAACGCAGCGTGGGAAGGCTGGGTCTCGCCCGGCAACACGCCGGCCCGCGCGACCGTCGAGGCGGCGCTGGCGACGCCGGACTACAAGGTCGAGATCGTCGTCACCGCCGCGATCTGACCGCGTCCGCCCGTCCGCTCCGGACAAAAAGAACGGCCCCGTCGCAGGACGGGGCCGTTTTGTTTTGCTGGAACCGGCCCGCCGCGGAAGACGGCGGGCCGTAAGGCTCAGTGCCAGTTCTCGAGGTCGCGGTTCTTGGTCTCCGGCAGGAATAGCAGGCCGATGACCACCGTCATGAGGGCGATCACGATCGGGTACCACAGGCCGGAGAAGATGTTGCCCGAGGCCGCCACGATGGCGAAGGCGGTGGGCGGCAGGAAGCCGCCGAACCAGCCATTGCCGATGTGGTAGGGCAGCGACATGCCGGTGTAGCGGATGCGGGTCGGGAACAGTTCGACCAGCAGCGCGGCGATCGGGCCGTACACCATCGTCACGTAGAGGACGAGGATGAAGAGCAGTCCGATGATCGACAGCGCCCGCGGATCCGACAGCACGCCGCCGATGCTCGGCGCCTTCAGGATCGAGGCGTCGCCCGCCGCCGGATAGCCCGCCGCCTGTGCCGCCGCGACGATCGAGGCGCCGGTCTTGTCGGTCTCCGGAATGGTCACCTCGGTGCCGTTGACGGTGGCGGTGACGCCCGAGCCGGGTGCGCCGGGCATCAGCTCATAGTGCATCGAATTGGTCGCCAGCGTGCGGCGGAACACGTCGCAGGGCCGGGTGAACTGGCGCACGCCCACGGGGTCGAACAGCGTGCCGCAGCTCGCGGGATCGGCTGTGATGTCGATCTTCACGTTCTCTGTCGCGGCAATGAGCTGCGGGTTGGCGATGCGGGCAATGTTCTCGAACAGCGGGAAGTAGGTCGCCGCTGCGATCAGGCAGCCCGCGATGAGGATCGGCTTGCGGCCCATCTTGTCCGACAGCCAGCCGAAGAAGATGAAGAACGGCGTGCCGATGAGCAGGCTGAAGGCAATGAGCAGGTTCGCCGTCGTGCCGTCGACCTTCAGAGTCTGGGTCAGGAAGAACAGGGCGTAGAACTGGCCCGTGTACCAGACCACCGCTTGGCCGGCAGTGCCGCCGAGCAGCGCGATCAGCGCGATCTTGGCGTTCGACCAGCGGCCGAAGGCTTCGGTGAGCGGCGCCTTGGAGCGCAGGCCCTCGGCCTTCATCTTCTGGAACGCCGGCGATTCGTTGAGCTGCAGGCGGATCCAGATCGAGAAGCCGAGCAGGATGATCGACAGCAGGAACGGAACGCGCCAGCCCCACGCGGCGAAGTTCTCCGGCGACATGGACAGGCGCAGCGTCAGGATGACCAGCAGCGAGAGGAACAGGCCGACCGTCGCCGTGGTCTGGATCCACGAGGTGTAGAAGCCGCGCCGGCCGTGCGGGGCGTGCTCGGCCACATAGGTCGCCGCGCCGCCGTACTCGCCGCCGAGCGCGAGGCCCTGCAGCAGGCGGCAGATGATGAAGATGACCGGAGCGGCATAACCGATCGCCGCGTAGCTCGGCAGCAGTCCGACCAGGAAGGTGGAGATGCCCATGAGCGTCATGGTCACGAGGAAGGTGTATTTGCGGCCGATGAGGTCGCCGAGGCGTCCGAACACCAGGGCGCCGAAGGGGCGTACCGCAAAGCCGGCGGCAAATCCGAACAGCACGAAGATGAACTTCGCCGTGTCGTTGGTGCCCGGTACGAAGGTGGCGGCGATGTTGGCCGCCAGCGAGCCGGCCAGATAGAAGTCGTACCATTCGAAGACGGTGCCGGCGGAGGAGGCGATGATCACCTTCCTCTCTTCCCCGGTCATCCGTCCCGGCTTCGCGGCAGGAGCCGCCGTTGAGACGCTCATGATCGTTCCCTTCCCCAAAGTTATGTCGCGCAGAAGTCCAGCCGCGCGTCGCAGGACGCACGTTTCCCGACGAGCTCCGCCGGGGAGTTCGGCTGTTGGTCTTGGTCGAGTTTGGGAGTTCCTGGGGGAACACCTTACGCTCGGGCTGTTTCCTCCCGGAGACGGCCCGCTCTACCAGCGCCCTTCTCCGGACGACAGGCGCGCGCAATTCTTCGATTCCGTCGCTGCCTTAGAGGAAAGCTTGACGAAAACGCTTCAGCTTGACGATTGGCAATTGGTCGTAACCCGTTCCGCCACCCGTGCCGGGCGGGGAGCCGGCGCTCTCAGCGCGCGCGGTCGATGGCGCGGTGGGCGATGTGAAGCGCCAGCACCGCGGCGTTCGAGACGTTGAGGCTGACGATGGCGCCGGGAAGGTCGATCCGCGCCAGCACGTCGCAGGTCTGGCGCGTGAGCTGGCGCAGCCCCTTGCCCTCGGCCCCCAGCACCAGCGCCAGCGGGGCGCGCAGCGCGGTGTCGGTGAGGTCGGCCGCGCCCTCGCTGTCCAGCCCGACCACCTGAACGCCCTGCACCTTCAGCTCCTCCAGCGCCCGGGCGAGGTTGCCGACGAAGCAGAACGGCACGTGTTCGAGCCCGCCGCTGGCGCTCTTCGCCAGCACGCCGGTGGCGGCGGGGCTGTGGCGGGCGGTGGTGATGATGGCGCCGACCTTCAGCGCCGCGGCCGAGCGCACGATGGCGCCGACATTGTGCGGGTCGGTGATCTGGTCGAGCACCAGCAGGAGATCGTTCTGCGCCGCTTCCTTGAGGCTGAGCGCGGGCAGGGGGTCGCATTCGGCGAACAGGCCCTGATGCACCGCGTCGCGGTCGAGCAGCCGGTCGATGGCGCCGGGGCGGACGACCTCGGGCTCGACGGACAGCGGGACCGATTCGTCATTGAGCCGCTTGAGCGCGTTTTCCGTCGCCATCAGCTTGCGGAAGCGCCGGTGCGGATTGCGCAGCGCCTCGCTGACGCTGTGCCAGCCATAAAGGATGGCGACGTCGTCCGGCCACTCGCCGAAGGGCCGCCCGGCCGGGCGCTCGCGTTCGCCATGGCGCCCGCCGGCCCCGCCGGGGCGCGGCGAGGGCGGACGTTGGGGCCGGTGCGGAGGATGGCGCGGACGATCGATCATGGCGCGCTTCTGTCACGGCCCGGGGCGCTTGGCAATTTGCGCCTGCGCTCCGGCCGGCACCAAGCCGCGCCGTCACCGGGGACAGTGCCGGGTAGCGGGGTTGACAGGGCAGGGGCACCTCACCATAAAGCCGGCCGCACGGGAGATCGCCTTGCGCCTCCCGCGCGGTCCAGCCGGTTCCCCTCGTGGCCCGGTTGCGACCAGTCGACGTGTTCAAGTGACTTCTCGAAGTGACTTGGGGGAGTGTCCCGAGCGGCAAAGGGGGCGGACTGTAAATCCGCTGGCTATGCCTTCGTAGGTTCGAGTCCTACCTCCCCCACCACGTCTGCGGCCCCCGTCGGTCGCCTGCGCGGGTGTAGCTCAATGGTAGAGCAACAGCCTTCCAAGCTGATGACGAGGGTTCGATTCCCTTCACCCGCTCCAGTTCTGCCGCGTCCTGGGGGCTGATCCGCGCCCTCCGACTGTCATGCGGCTGTCGTCGCTGCCGTGCTGTGGGACGCGCTTCACCGCGCGCCGCGCATTGTTGCGCCTGCGCTTGTTGTCACGCAGGTCTTGCGGATCGGGCGGAAACCGCCTATCCCACGCCGCGATTTTTCCGGCCCCCGGACGTCGCTGAGGGAAGAGAGTTATGGCCAAAGAGAAGTTCAACCGTTCGAAGCCCCACTGCAACATTGGGACGATTGGCCATGTTGACCATGGCAAGACGTCGCTGACGGCGGCGATCACGAAGGTTCTTGCGGAGACGGGCGGCGCGACGTTCACGGCGTACGACCAGATCGACAAGGCGCCGGAAGAGAAGGCGCGCGGGATCACGATCTCGACGGCGCACGTCGAGTACGAGACGTCGAACCGTCACTACGCGCATGTGGACTGCCCCGGCCACGCGGACTACGTGAAGAACATGATCACGGGCGCGGCGCAGATGGACGGCGCGATCCTGGTGGTGTCGGCGGCGGACGGCCCGATGCCGCAGACGCGCGAGCACATCCTGCTGGCGCGCCAGGTCGGCGTTCCGGCGCTGGTGGTGTTCCTGAACAAGTGCGACATGGTCGACGACGAGGAGCTCCTCGAGCTGGTCGAGCTCGAGGTTCGCGAGCTTCTGTCGAAGTACGACTTCCCGGGCGACGACATCCCGATCATCCGCGGCTCGGCGCTGGTGGCGCTTGAGAACGGGGATCCGGAGCTTGGCGCCAAGGCGGTGCTGAAGCTGATGGAGGCGGTCGACGCCTACATCCCGCAGCCGGAGCGTCCGGTGGACCAGCCGTTCCTGATGCCGATCGAGGACGTGTTCTCGATCTCGGGTCGCGGCACGGTGGTGACGGGTCGCGTTGAGCGCGGCATCGTGAAGGTGGGCGAGGAAGTCGAGATCGTCGGCATCCGCCCGACCACCAAGACCACGGTGACGGGCGTCGAGATGTTCCGCAAGCTTCTGGACCAGGGGCAGGCGGGCGACAACATCGGCGTTCTTCTGCGCGGCACCAAGCGTGAGGACGTTGAGCGCGGCCAGGTCGTGTGCAAGCCGGGTTCGGTGAAGCCGCACACCAAGTTCAAGGCCGAGGCGTACATCCTGACCAAGGAAGAGGGCGGGCGCCACACGCCGTTCTTCACCAACTACCGTCCGCAGTTCTACTTCCGCACGACGGACGTGACGGGCGTGGTGACGCTTCCCGAGGGCACCGAGATGGTGATGCCGGGCGACAACATCTCGGTCGACGTCCATCTGATCGTTCCGATCGCGATGGAAGAGAAGCTGCGCTTCGCCATCCGCGAGGGCGGCCGCACCGTCGGTGCCGGCGTCGTCGCCGCCATCATCGAGTGATCGAGAGGGGCGCGCGAGCCGCGTCCCTTCCGGCGCCGCCCGCGGGCGGGCAGGCCGGGTCCTCGTCGAGAAAATCGGAAGGGAGCGCTCTGCGCTCCCTTTTTCTTTGCGCGGCCACTCCGGCGTGGCGAATGGCGTGAAGCTGTACGTTCGCGTGCAGACGGCGAAATACACGCAATAGTTGTTTTTGCGCTTGAGCGCGCGCCGGTTTGAGGCGACGCTGGCGGTCATGCTTCGTGACGTGCTTCGCCCGATCGGCCTGTGCCTCGCCTGTCTCGCGCTGATGATGCCGATACCCGCCGCCGGCGCGGGATGTCCCGAACGGCCGCCCTGCAAGGGATGCGGCTGCCGGGGCGGGCCGGGCTATCGCGGCCCGGACGGGCGATGCGTCGGCTTCAAGAACCTGACCCGCGTCTGCGGCACGCCGCCGACCACGCGCTGCCGTTTCGAGAACGCGCCCGGCACCGGCCTCAATCGCGACTGCGCGCTGGGCAAGGAGGCCAATGGTGCGAAGGGCGCCGGCCCGGACTGAGTCGCGCCGGCAAACGCGGTGCTTTGCGAACCCGCCATTTCGTCCGATCCTGCCGCGCAGGGGAAACGCGGGGGTCGAGATGGGCAAGATGTTCAAGCTGCTGGGGCCCGACCGGCGCGTCTATGAAAGCGCCGTTCCGGGGACCTATGGCGGCCATCGCCAGACCAAGGTGTATGGCCGGCTCGACTGCGCAGCGGCGCTGCGGGCGATCGCGCGCGGGGGCTATGTGCCGCACCGGGTCTTCTTCGCCGACGAGGCGACGGCGATAGCCGCGGGCTTCCGGCCCTGCGCGGTCTGCCTGCCGCAGGACTATCGCCGCTGGCGCGATGCCCGCGAAGCGGAGAAGGGCGCGGCGCGGAGCTGAGCCGATGGTTACGGCGCCGTCCGCTGCCAGAGCGAATCGCGAGCGCCGCCGCCGGCCGCATCGAGGGCGCCCTCGACGCTCCGCGCGCAGGGCACGAAGCGGGCATGGAGGGCGTTGCGCGCGGCGGGGAGGGGCGAGTTGGCGTTCGCGGCGCGGGTCCTCTTTACAGGCGGCGCGCGTACCACTACACACACGCGGCCGATGCGCCGGACCGGTTTTCGCGGGTCGCGGCGCGATCGTCGTCCGAAGCCGGCGAGCGTCCGTCTCCCGCCTCGGGGCGCCGGTCTAGGAGTGTAGCTCAACTGGTTAGAGCACCGGTCTCCAAAACCGGGGGTTGGGGGTTCGAGTCCCTCCACTCCTGCCATCCATTCCGCAGGATGGCAGGCGAAACGCAGACGTCCTTTGACGCGAGGCGGTTTGGCGGGCTATACGCCCGCTTCGTGCGCGTGGACGGAAGAGGATGCGAAAGCCTTCCGGCCGCCGCACGGGTTTCCGCAGCTGCGTGATCCTTTCGCGCAACAGAGGCATTTCGAGACGAGCATGGCGAAGACGAACCCGGTCGAGTTCTTTCAGCAGGTCCGCGCCGAAGCGCGCAAGGTGACCTGGCCGACCCGTCGCGAGACGCTGATCACCACCGCCATGGTTTTCGTCATGGTCGTGCTGGCCTCGCTGTTCTTCCTGGTCGCGGATCAGATCCTGAGCTTCGTGATCGGCCAGATCCTCCAGATCGGGCGTTGAGGAGACACGCGATGCCGATGCGCTGGTACATCGTCCACGCCTATTCGAACTTCGAGAAGAAGGTCGCCGACTCCATCAAGGAGCAGGCCGGCCAGCGTGGTCTTTCCGACCTGTTCGAGCAGGTGCTGGTCCCGACCGAGAAGGTCGTCGAGGTGCGCCGCGGCCGCAAGGTCGACGCCGAGCGCAAGTTCTTCCCGGGCTACGTGCTGGTGAAGATGGACCTCACCGACGAGGCCTTCCACCTCATCAAGAACACGCCGAAGGTCACGGGCTTCCTCGGCGCCGACAACAAGCCGATGCCGATCTCCGAGAAGGAGGCCATGCGCATCCTTCAGCAGGTGCAGGAAGGCATCGAGCGGCCCAAGCCCTCCGTCACCTTCGAGGTCGGCGAGACGGTCAAGGTGGCGGATGGCCCCTTCGCCTCGTTCAACGGCATCGTCGAGGAAGTGGACGACGCCCGCTCGCGCCTCAAGGTCGCGGTGTCGATCTTCGGCCGCGCCACGCCGGTGGAGCTGGAATACGGCCAGGTCGAGAAGACCTGACCGGCAGGGCGAAAGCTTCGGAATACAGGCATGAAAGGCGCGGGCAGGGTCCGCGCCTTTTTCGTTTTGTCGGGCGGCCATCGCATCGGGCCGTCGCGGCGCGTTAGCGGGTTAACACCCGTGCGCGGAACGCCCGGCCTATCCTTCCCCCGCCAACAAGGCCGGACATGGGAGGATATGAAATGGCCGCCAAGCGCATCCTGATGGTCATCGGCGACTACGTCGAGGACTACGAGCTGATGGTGCCGTTCCAGGCGCTGCTCGCCGTCGGCCATACGGTGCATGCCGTGTGCCCGGACAAGAAGGCGGGCGACACGGTCACCACCGCGATCCACGATTTCGAGGGCCAGCAGACCTATTCCGAGAAGCGCGGGCATAATTTCGCGCTGAACGCGACCTTCGCCGAGGTCGACCCGGCGCGCTACGACGCGCTGGTGATCCCGGGCGGGCGGGCGCCGGAATATCTCCGGATGAACGCCCGCGCGATCGAGATCGTCCAGCACTTCTTCGCCGCCGACAAGCCGGTCGCTGCCATCTGCCATGGCGCCCAGCTCCTCGCCGGCGCGCGCGTGCTGGAAGGGCGGACCTGCTCGGCCTATCCCGCCTGCCGGGCCGAGGTGGAGCTCGCCGGTGGCACCTATGCCGACATCGCCATCGACGCCGCGGTGACGGACGGCAACCTCGTCAGCGCCCCGGCCTGGCCCGCGCATCCGGCCTGGATCGGGCAGTTCCTCGCCGTGCTCGGCACCTCGCTCGTCCATGGCGAGGTGAACACCGCCGCGCGCAAGGCGGCCTGAGCCTCCCCGCATCGCCGGCACCGGGAGGCTCCGGTGCCGGTTCGCGGGCCCGCCGATAGGGGCTATGATGCGGGCGGGGCCGTCCGCCCCGCAGCCAGGGAGGGCGCCATGTGCAAGCTCTTCGTCGAGGCCGATCCGCGCCTGTGGCAGACGCGCCTCAAATCCGTGCGCATGCACGGCTTCTCGACCAGCGTGCGGCTGGAGAACCTCTATTGGCAGGTGCTGGAGGAAATCGCCCGGCGCGACGGCATGAGCCTGCCGCAACTCCTCTCCCGACTGCACGAGGAGCTGACCTTCGCACACGGGCAGGTGGAGAACTTCGCCTCCTTCCTGCGGGTGTGCTGCGGGCGCTACCTTGCCCTGCAGGTGGAGGGCGACGTGCCGCGCGACCTCGGAACGCCGATCCGCAGCCTCGACGCCGATGCGATTCTCGCGCGCGAGGCGCGCCGTTCGCGCCGGCAGGAGGGGACGGGGCCGGAAGACGTCCACCGTGAAGGGACCAGCCGTGAGGGCGTCCGGCACGAAGGTGCCAGCCGTGAAGGCGTCCGGCGGGAAGGCTTGCCGTCGATCGTCTGAATCCCCATCTCAAGACACGTTCCGCCGCAGGCCAATTCGCGGCAGGGACTTTCCATTCCGCCCGAATTGCTGTATGGCGGCGGCCGCATCCCCGGATGCATCCATACGCGGGAGGCGTGTCCGGTTCGCCAGCCGGAACGAAGCACGCCGCTACCGCGATCCTCAATATGCGCCGCCCGCGACCCGCCGTCGCGTCGGCGTGCTTTGGCGTTTGCGACCGGCAGTCGCGACGTCGAGGAGTCCCCCATGGCGAAAAAGATCACCGGCTACGTGAAGCTGCAGGTGCCGGCCGGCTCGGCGAATCCCGCCCCGCCGATCGGTCCCGCGCTCGGCCAGCGCGGCCTCAACATCATGGAGTTCTGCAAGGCGTTCAACGCGCAGACCGCCCAGATGGAAAAGGGCATGCCCATCCCGGTCCTGATCACCGCGTATCAGGACCGTTCCTTCACCTTCGAGCTGAAGACCCCGCCGGTCTCCTACTTCCTGAAGAAGGCCGCCGGCCTCGACACCAAGAAGAAGCCCGGCTCGGGCTCCAAGACCCCGGGCAAGGGCGGCTTCGTCGGCAAGGTCTCGCAGGAGCAGATGCGCGAGATCGCCGAGAAGAAGATGAAGGACCTCAACTGCGAGACCGTCGAGGCGGCGGTTCGCATGATCGAGGGCTCCGCCCGTTCGATGGGCCTCCAGGTGGTGGGTTGAGCTGATGGCCAAGATCTCCAAGCGTATGCGTGCCGTCCGCGAGGGCGTCGATCCCGTGAAGCTGTACGGCCTCGATGAGGCGATCGCCATTCTCAAGGAGAAGGCGACCGCCAAGTTCGACGAGACCGTCGAGGTGGCGCTGAATCTCGGCGTCGATCCCCGCCACGCCGACCAGATGGTCCGCGGCGTGTGCCAGCTCCCGAACGGCTCGGGCCGCACGGTGCGCGTCGCCGTGTTCGCGCGCGGCGCCAAGGCCGACGAGGCCAAGGCGGCGGGTGCCGACATCGTCGGCGCCGAGGACCTGCTCGAGACCGTCCAGGGCGGCACGATCGACTTTGATCGCTGCATCGCCACGCCGGACATGATGCCGCTGGTCGGCCGCCTCGGTAAGGTGCTGGGCCCGCGCGGCCTGATGCCGAACCCGAAGGTCGGCACGGTGACCATGGACGTGAAGGGCGCGGTCGAGGCCGCCAAGGGCGGCGCCGTCGAGTTCCGCGTCGAGAAGGCCGGCATCATCCACGCCGGCATCGGCAAGATCTCGTTCTCGACCGACAAGCTCGCCGAGAACATCCGCGCCTTCGCCGACGCGGTGGTCCGGGCCAAGCCGACCGGCGCCAAGGGCACCTATGTCCAGCGCATCGCCGTGTCCTCGACCATGGGCCCCGGCCTGAAGATCGAGCCGGCTTCGGTGCTGACCGCGAACTGAGCGGCCCTGCGCGGCCCGCCTTTGCGGGTCGCGGCGCCGTGAACTTAAAGGGGTGGATTTGTCAAGTCCCGGGTGCTATCAGGGGTGACAAATCCCAATCGACCCTCTATATGGGCGGTTTCGCTCTCGACTCCGGTCGAGCGCGGAGCCGATGAGATTCGAGGCTTTCGCCCGCGTAAAAACGGGTGGAGAGGCCGGTAGGGCTCGCCCTGCCGGCCAAAGTCCTGTCCGAGACTGCCGGTGCCTCCCTTCGGGGTGGCTTAATCCCGCTCCGGGGCCAGCATAGACGGGGTACGACCGTAGTGCAGGGTTCCGGCGTGCCGGAACTTGGATTTCGGCTCGAACCAGCGCCTTGGCCGGTTTTCCGGTCCCAAGGGGACAGGATGCTAACCGTCACCTCCCGCTCGCGGGAGGGGGCAAGGCGCAAACCAGGCGGGGAAGTCCTCTTCCTCGCCACCGGAGAGCAAGTGAAGTGGATCGAGCACAAAAAGAAGAGCTCGTCACGTCGCTCGGCGAGGTGTTCAAGAGCACCTCTGTCGTCGTCGTGGCCCACTATTCCGGCCTCACCGTCGCCCAGATGTCGGCCCTGCGCCGGCAGATGCGGGCGTCCGGTGCGACCGTGAAGGTGGCCAAGAACCGCCTCGCCAAGATCGCTCTCGAAGGATCGGACGTCGCGCACGTCGCGTCCCTGCTGAAGGGGCCGACCATCATCGCTTATTCGAGCGATCCCGTTGCGGCTCCGAAGGTTGCCGTCGACTTCGCCAAGGCGAACGACAAGTTCGTCATCCTTGGCGGGGCCTTCGGCAAGACGGCCCTGGATGTGGATGGTGTGAAGGCTCTGGCCACCATGCCGTCCCTCGATGAACTGCGTGCGAAGCTGGTTGGCCTCATCCAGGCCCCGGCGACCAAGATCGCCCAGCTCAGCACCGCGCCGGCGGCGAAGCTCGCCCGCGTGTTCGGGGCCTACAGCCGCGAGAACGAAGCCGCGTGAGGCTTTACCGGTAAATTCTGGTTCGAACCGAAATCCAAGGACTTAAGTAAAATGGCTGATCTGTCGAAGCTCGTTGACGAGCTTTCCAACCTGACCGTTCTCGAGGCCGCCGAGCTCGCGAAGCTCCTCGAGGAGAAGTGGGGCGTCTCCGCTGCGGCCGCCGTGGCCGTGGCTGCCGCTCCGGCCGGCGGCGCTGCCGCTCCGGCCGCCGAGGAGCAGACCGAGTTCACCGTTGTCCTGGCCGCGGCCGGCGACAAGAAGATCGAGGTCATCAAGGAAGTCCGCGCCATCACCGGCCTGGGCCTCAAGGAAGCCAAGGACCTCGTCGAGGGTGCGCCCAAGCCCGTCAAGGAAGGCGTTGCCAAGGACGAGGCCGAGAAGCTCAAGGGCCAGCTCGAGAAGGCCGGCGCCAAGGTCGAGCTCAAGTGAGCCTCTGACGATTTCGAGGCCGCCGGTACGCCGGCGGCCTCTGCCGTCGGCTTGCCGGCGGCGACGAAGGGAAGCGCGACGGCTTCCCCGGCGATCCCCGAGCGGGATCTCCAGGCGAGCCGTCGGCGCGGAGCAGGGCGGGGAGCGGCATGCCGCATCCTCGTCGGATTGTTCCGGCAGCATGCGTCTCGCTGCGCGAGGGGTTCGCCCTCGTGTGGTGCGGCGCGGACGGGTACTCGGACGGAGCGAGGAGCGACATGGCGCAGACGTTCACCGGTCGTAAGCGGGTCCGCAAGTTTTTCGGCAAGATCAAGGAAGTCGCAGAGATGCCGAACCTCATCGAGGTTCAGAAGGCGTCCTACGACCAGTTCCTGCAGATCGACGAGCCGAAGGGCGGTCGCGCGGACGACGGCATTCAGGCGGTTTTCAAGTCGGTTTTCCCGATCTCGGACTTTTCGGGCGCGGCCATGCTCGAATTCGTCCGCTACGAGTTCGAGCTGCCGAAATATGACGTGGATGAGTGCCGCCAGCGCGGCATGACCTTCGCCGCGCCGCTGAAGGTGACCCTCCGCCTCATCGTGTTCGATGTCGATCCCGATTCCGGCTCCCGGTCCGTCAAGGACATCAAGGAGCAGGACGTCTACATGGGCGACATCCCGCTCATGACGTCGAACGGCACCTTCATCGTGAACGGCACCGAGCGCGTCATCGTCTCGCAGATGCACCGTTCGCCGGGCGTGTTCTTCGACCACGACAAGGGCAAGACGCACTCCTCGGGCAAGCTGCTGTTCGCCGCCCGCATCATCCCGTATCGCGGTTCCTGGCTCGACATCGAGTTCGACGCCAAGGACATCGTGTATGCGCGCATCGACCGCCGCCGCAAGATTCCGGTGACGAGCCTGCTGTTCGCCCTCGGTCTCGACGGCGAGGAGATCCTCAACACCTTCTACGACACCATCTCCTTCACCCGCGCCGCGGGCGGATGGCGCATGCCGTTCGATCCCAAGCGCATGAAGGGCTACAAGGCCGTCGCCGACCTGGTCGACGCCGACACCGGCGAGATCGTGATCGAGGCCGGCAAGAAGGTGACGGTCCGCCAGGCCCGCCTGCTGGCCGAGAAGGGCCTGAAGGCGCTCAAGATCTCCGACGAGGAGATGATCGGCCAGTACGTGGCCCAGGATCTGGTGAATCCCCAGAACGGCGAGATCTACGTCGAAGCCGGCGAGGAAGTCACCGAGAAGATGCTGAAGCAGCTCGAGGAGCTCGGCTATGACGAGCTGCCGATCCTCGACATCGACCATGTGAACATCGGCGCCTACATCCGCAACACGCTGGCGATCGACAAGAACGTCACGCGCGAGGACGCGCTATTCGACATCTACCGCGTGATGCGCCCGGGCGAGCCGCCCACGCTCGATTCCGCGCAGGCGATGTTCCACTCGCTGTTCTTCGATTCCGAGCGCTACGACCTCTCGGCCGTCGGCCGCGTGAAGATGAACATGCGCCTCGACCTCGACGCCGAGGACACGGTGCGCGTGCTGCGCCGCGAGGACATCCTCGCGGTCATCAAGACGCTGGTCGAGCTGCGCGACGGCAAGGGCGAGATCGACGACATCGACCACCTCGGCAACCGCCGTGTGCGTTCGGTCGGCGAGCTCATGGAGAACCAGTACCGGGTCGGTCTGCTCCGCATGGAGCGCGCCATCAAGGAGCGCATGTCGTCCGTCGACATCGACACCGTGATGCCGCAGGACCTGATCAACGCCAAGCCGGTGGCGGCGGCGGTGCGCGAGTTCTTCGGCTCCTCGCAGCTCTCGCAGTTCATGGACCAGACCAACCCGCTCTCGGAGATCACCCACAAGCGCCGTCTCTCGGCGCTTGGCCCGGGCGGTCTGACCCGCGAGCGTGCCGGCTTCGAGGTGCGCGACGTGCACCCGACGCATTACGGCCGCATCTGCCCGATCGAGACGCCGGAAGGCCCGAACATCGGCCTCATCAACTCGCTGGCGACCTTCGCCCGCGTGAACAAGTACGGCTTCATCGAGGCGCCCTACCGGCGTGTGAAGGACAGCCAGGTCCAGGACGAGGTGGTCTATCTCTCCGCCATGGAGGAGGGGAAGTACTACGTCGCGCAGGCCAACATCCCGCTCGACGCGGAAGGCCGCTTCACCGAGGACCTGATCGTCTGCCGCCATGCCGGCGACGTGCTGCTGGTCACCCCGGACCGCGTCGACTTCATGGACGTGTCGCCGAAGCAGCTCGTGTCGGTCGCCGCGGCGCTGATCCCATTCCTCGAGAACGACGACGCCAACCGCGCGCTGATGGGCTCGAACATGCAGCGCCAGGCGGTGCCGCTGGTCCGCGCCGATGCGCCGTTCGTCGGCACCGGCATGGAGAGCGTGGTCGCCCGTGATTCGGGCGCGGCCATCGGCGCTCGCCGCACCGGCATCGTCGACCAGGTGGACGCGACCCGTATCGTCATCCGCGCGACGGAAGAGAACGATCCGTCGAAGTCGGGCGTCGACATCTACCGGCTGCAGAAGTTCCAGCGTTCGAACCAGTCGACCTGCATCAACCAGCGTCCGCTGGTGCGCGTGGGCGACTGGGTCAAGAAGGGCGACATCATCGCCGACGGTCCCTCGACCGATCTCGGCGACCTGGCGCTCGGCCGGAACATCCTCGTCGCGTTCATGCCGTGGAACGGCTACAACTTCGAGGACTCGATCCTGCTGTCCGAGAACATCTCGAAGGGCGACATCTTCTCGTCGATCCACATCGAGGAGTTCGAGGTGATGGCCCGCGACACCAAGCTGGGTCCGGAGGAAATCACGCGCGACATTCCGAACGTGTCGGAAGAGGCGCTGAAGAACCTGGACGAGGCGGGCATCGTCTATATCGGTGCCGAGGTGCAGGCCGGCGACATCCTCTGCGGCAAGATCACGCCGAAGGGTGAAAGCCCGATGACTCCGGAGGAGAAGCTCCTCCGCGCCATCTTCGGCGAGAAGGCCGCCGACGTGCGCGACACCTCGCTGCGCGTCCCGCCGGGTGTCACCGGCACCATCGTCGAAGTGCGCGTGTTCAATCGCCACGGCGTCGACAAGGACGAGCGTGCGCAGGCGATCGAGCGCGAGGAGATCGAGCGTCTCGCCAAGGACCGCGACGACGAGCAGGCGATCCTCGACCGCAACGTGTTCGGCCGCATCGCCGAGATGCTGGACGGCAAGACCGGCGTCGCCGGCCCCAAGGGCTTCAAGAAGGATACGGTGCTCAGCCGCACGGTGCTGGCCGACTATCCGCGCAGCCAGTGGTGGCAGTTCGCGGTGGCGGACGACCAGCTCATGAGCGAGCTGGAGGCGATCCGCAACCAGTACGACGAGTCCAAGAAGCGTCTGGAGCAGCGCTTCCTCGACAAGGTCGAGAAGCTGCAGCGCGGCGACGAGCTGCCGCCCGGCGTGATGAAGATGGTCAAGGTCTTCATCGCCGTGAAGCGCAAGATCCAGCCGGGCGACAAGATGGCCGGCCGGCACGGCAACAAGGGCGTGGTCTCGCGCATCGTCCCGGTCGAGGACATGCCGTTCCTTGAGGACGGCACCCCGGTCGACATGGTGCTCAACCCGCTCGGCGTGCCGAGCCGCATGAATGTCGGGCAGATCCTGGAGACCCATCTGGGCTGGGCCTGCGCGGGCCTCGGCCGGGTGATCGACCGGGCGATCGAGAGCTATCGGGCGACCCATGACGTCGCCCCGCTGAAGGACGCGTTCGGCAAGATCTACGGCGATGACGAGACCATCGAGTCCCTGGACGAGGATGGGCTGGTCGAGCTGGGTTCGAACCTGCGGCGCGGCGTGCCCATCGCCACCCCGGTGTTCGACGGTGCGCGCGAAGGCGACATCGAGCGGATGCTGGATCTGGCCGGGCTGGACAAGTCGGCGCAGTCGACGCTGTTCGACGGGCGCACCGGCGAGCAGTTCGACCGCAAGGTGACCGTCGGCTACATCTACATGCTGAAGCTGCATCACCTGGTGGATGACAAGATCCACGCGCGCTCGATCGGCCCGTACTCGCTCGTCACCCAGCAGCCGCTGGGCGGCAAGGCGCAGTTCGGCGGCCAGCGCTTCGGCGAGATGGAGGTGTGGGCGCTCGAGGCCTACGGCGCCGCCTACACGCTGCAGGAGATGCTGACCGTGAAGTCGGACGACGTGGCCGGCCGCACCAAGGTCTACGAGGCCATCGTGCGCGGCGACGACACCTTCGAGGCGGGCATTCCCGAGAGCTTCAACGTGCTCGTGAAGGAAATGCGCTCTCTGGGTCTGAACGTGGAGCTGATGAACTCCAAGACCCACAGCCCGGTGCCCGGCGCCGGAGAGAGCCTGCCGGCGGCCGAATGACCGATTGACCCGAGGACGCGGGAGCCCCTGACGGCACCCGCGTCCTCCGACCGCGTCCTACGCGTCCCAGATCAGACTTTTCAGCGACCCAGGCGACCCGCGGCGGCGGGGGCAGGGTCCAGCCGAAGGAGACGGCGATGAATCAAGAGGTCATGAATCTCTTCAATCCGGCCACGCCGGCGCCGACTTTCGATCAGATCAAGATCTCGATCGCGAGTCCGGAGAAAATCCTGTCGTGGTCCTTCGGCGAGATCAAGAAGCCGGAGACGATCAACTACCGGACGTTCAAGCCCGAGCGCGACGGCCTGTTCTGCGCGCGCATCTTCGGGCCGATCAAGGACTACGAGTGCTTGTGCGGTAAGTACAAGCGCATGAAGTACAAGGGCATCATCTGCGAGAAGTGCGGCGTCGAGGTTACCCTCTCGCGCGTGCGCCGCGAGCGCATGGGCCATATCGAGCTGGCCGCCCCGGTCGCGCATATCTGGTTCCTGAAGTCGCTGCCGAGCCGCATCGGCCTGTTGCTCGACATGACGCTCAAGGACCTCGAGCGCATCCTGTACTTCGAATATTACTGCGTCATCGAGCCGGGCCTCACCCCGCTGAAGGAGCGTCAGCTCCTCTCGGAAGAGGACTATCTGCGGGCGCAGGAAGAGTACGGCGAGGATTCGTTCACCGCGCTGATCGGCGCGGAGGCGATCCGCGAGCTGCTGCGCGGCATGGATCTCGAGAAGATCGCCGGCAACCTGCGCAAGGAGATCGCCGAGGCGACCACCGAGCTCAAGCCGAAGAAGCTCGCCAAGCGGTTGAAGATCGTCGAGGCGTTCCAGCTCTCCGGCAACAAGCCCGAGTGGATGATCCTGACCCACGTCCCGGTCATCCCGCCGGACCTGCGTCCGCTGGTGCCTCTCGACGGCGGCCGCTTCGCGACCTCGGACCTGAACGACCTGTACCGCCGCGTCATCAACCGTAACAACCGCCTGAAGCGGCTGATCGAGCTGAAGGCGCCGGACATCATCATCCGCAACGAGAAGCGCATGCTTCAGGAAGCGGTCGATGCGCTGTTCGACAACGGCCGGCGCGGCCGCGTCATCACGGGTGCCAACAAGCGCCCGCTGAAGTCGCTCGCCGACATGCTGAAGGGCAAGCAGGGCCGGTTCCGCCAGAACCTGCTCGGCAAGCGCGTCGACTATTCCGGCCGTTCGGTGATCGTGGTCGGTCCCGAGCTCAAGCTGCACCAGTGCGGCCTGCCGAAGAAGATGGCGCTCGAGCTGTTCAAGCCCTTCATCTATTCGCGCCTCGACGCGAAGGGCCTTTCCGCGACCGTGAAGCAGGCGAAGAAGCTGGTCGAGAAGGAGCGTCCCGAGGTGTGGGACATCCTCGACGAGGTGATCCGCGAGCATCCGGTGATGCTGAACCGCGCGCCGACGCTGCACCGCCTGGGCATCCAGGCGTTCGAGCCGGTGCTGATCGAGGGCAAGGCGATCCAGCTTCACCCGCTGGTCTGCGCCGCCTTCAACGCGGACTTCGACGGCGACCAGATGGCGGTGCACGTGCCGCTGTCGATCGAGGCGCAGCTCGAAGCGCGCGTGCTGATGATGTCGACCAACAACATCCTGCACCCGGCCAACGGCGCCCCGATCATCGTCCCCTCGCAGGACATCGTGCTCGGCCTCTACTACCTCACCATGATGCGCGACAACGAGCCCGGCGAGGGCATGGCGTTCGCGAACATGGGCGAGATCGACCACGCGCTGGCGAACAAGGTCATCACCCTGCACACCAAGGTGAAGGGCCGCTACATCGGCGTGGACGAGGACGGCAACGAGGTCTCGAAGGTATATGAGACCACGCCCGGCCGCATGAAGCTCGGCGAACTGCTGCCGAGGAACGCGAAGACTTCCTTCGAGGTCGTCAACAAGTTGATGACCAAGAAGGAAATCTCGAACATGATCGATACCGTCTACCGCCATTGCGGTCAGAAGGAGACGGTCATCTTCTGCGACCGCATCATGTCGCTCGGCTTCTACAACGCCTTCCGCGCCGGCATCTCCTTCGGCAAGGACGACATGGTCGTCCCGTCCAAGAAGTGGAACATGGTCGAGGAGACCCGCGCGCTCACGAAGGAATACGAGCAGCAGTACAATGACGGCCTGATCACCCAGGGCGAAAAGTACAACAAGGTCGTCGACGCGTGGGGCAAGTGCTCGGCGCGCCTCGCCGACGAGATGATGGCCGAGATTTCGGCGGTGAAGACCGATCCGGATACGGGCCGGGCGAAGCCGATCAACTCGATCTACATGATGGCCCATTCGGGCGCCCGCGGTTCGCGCGAGCAGATGCGCCAGCTCGCCGCCATGCGCGGCCTGATGGCCAAGCCCTCGGGCGAGATCATCGAGACGCCGATCATCTCGAACTTCAAGGAAGGCCTCTCGGTTCTCGAGTACTTCAACTCGACCCACGGCGCCCGCAAGGGCCTCGCGGACACCGCGCTGAAGACCGCGAACTCGGGCTACCTCACCCGCCGCCTGGTGGACGTGGCGCAGGACAGCATCATCACGGTGCGTGACTGCGGCACGACCAACGGCATCGCCATGCGTGCCATCGTCGACGCCGGCCAGATCGTCGCGACGCTGGGCTCGCGCGTGCTCGGCCGCACTACGGCGGAGGACGTGATCGAGGGCGGCACCGGCAACGTCCTGGTCGCCGCGGGCCAGATGATCGACGAGGCCGATGTCGAGCGCATCACCAAGGCCGGCGTGCAGGAGATCAAGATCCGCTCCGTGCTGACCTGCGAAGCCAAGAACGGCGTCTGCGGCACCTGCTACGGCCGCGACCTCGCGCGTGGTACGCCGGTCAATATCGGCGAGGCGGTCGGCGTCATCGCGGCGCAGTCGATCGGCGAGCCGGGCACCCAGCTCACCATGCGCACCTTCCACATCGGCGGTGCGGCGCAGCTCTCCGAGCAGTCCTTCATCGAGGCCAGCTTCGAGGGCACGGTGAAGATCCGCAACCGCAACGTGGTGCGGAACTCGGAAGGCGAGCTGATCGCGATGAGCCGCAACCTCTCGGTCCTGATCGTCGATCAGGACGGCAGCGAGAAGGCGGCGCACCGCATCCAGTTCGGCGCCAAGCTGAAGGTGGACGAGGGCGACGCGATCAAGCGCGGCCAGCGCATCGCCGAGTGGGACCCCTATACCCGCCCGATCCTGACCGAGGTTCAGGGTACGGTGGGCTTCGAGGACCTGGTCGAAGGTGCGTCCATGACCGAGACGGTCGACGAGTCGACCGGTATCGCCAAGCGCCTCGTGATCGACTGGCGTACGGGCCGCGGCTCGGAGCTGCGTCCGGCGATCGTCATCCGTGGCGAGGACGGCAAGGTGCTGAAGCTGCCGCGCGGCGGCGACGCCCGCTACACGCTGCCGGTCGACGCGATCCTGTCCTGCGACCCGGGCTCGCCGATCAAGGCCGGCGACGTCCTGGCGCGCGTGCCGATGGAAAGCGCCAAGACCCGCGACATCACGGGCGGTCTGCCGCGCGTGGCGGAGCTGTTCGAGGCGCGTCGTCCGAAGGATGCGGCGATCATCGCCGAGATCGCGGGCACCATCCGCTTCGGCAAGGACTACAAGAACAAGCGCCGCCTCTCCATCGAGCCGCAGGACTCGACGGACTCGCCGGCCGAGTACCTGATCCCGAAGGGCAAGCACATCCACCTGCAGGATGGCGACCTCGTCGAGAAGGGCGACTTCATCGTCGACGGCAACCCCGCGCCGCACGACATCCTGGCGATCAAGGGCGTCGAGGAACTCGCCGCCTATCTGGTTAACGAGATCCAGGAGGTCTACCGGCTCCAGGGCGTGCTCATCAACGACAAGCACATCGAGGTGATCGTCCGCCAGATGCTGCAGAAGGTCGAGATCGATGACGCCGGCGACAGCGATCTGCTCACCAATGAGCAGGTCGACGCCTCCGAGCTGAACGAGATGAACGAGGTGCTGCTGGCGGAAGGCAAGAAGCCCGCCTCCGGCCACCCGGTGCTGCTCGGCATCACCAAGGCGAGCCTGCAGACCCGGTCCTTCATCTCCGCCGCCTCCTTCCAGGAGACGACGCGGGTGCTGACCGAGGCGGCGGTCAACGGCAAGTCCGACGACCTCGCCGGCCTGAAGGAGAACGTGATCGTCGGTCGCCTGATCCCGGCCGGCACCGGCGCTCAGATGTCGAAGCTGCGCGTCACCGCCACCACCCGCGACGACCTGATCGCGGCGCAGAACGAGCAGGACAACGCTGCCTCCGACGTGCCGCAGATCGAGGGGCCTGCCGCGGCCGAGTGACCGGCGCCGCAGAGCCGAAAAATCGAAGGGCCGCTCCGCAGGGAGCGGCCCTTTTTTCGTTCCGGGCCGGCTGAAACTACCGCGCGCCGGCCTCCCGGATGAAAGACGACATTAAACAATCCGGCGTAACCACGGGATAGGCAGGCAGCGGAAGGGATCTTCCGCTGCGTGATCATCCAGGCGGAGCGTCCGCGAAGGCGGAAATTTGCGGATGGCGCTCCCGCGGACAGTTCCGGGGTAATGCGATGACGGCGACGATCGTCAAAGGTGATGGCTGGCTGCGCACGCTCGGCTTCGGCTCGTCCACGGCGTCCTACGAAATCACGGTACGACGGTCGGGCGCGGACGAGGCGGCGCCCTCGGCGGACGGTGTCCTGACGGCGGAAGTCGGCACGATGGTGGAGGCGCGTCACGCGCGCCGCGCCGTGCTGGTGCTCGAGGATGGGCGCGCCGTCGGCATCGATAT
The DNA here is from genome assembly GCF_024752335.1 of Ancylobacter mangrovi. Lineage (NCBI taxonomy): Bacteria > Pseudomonadati > Pseudomonadota > Alphaproteobacteria > Hyphomicrobiales > Xanthobacteraceae > Ancylobacter > Ancylobacter mangrovi. The sequence continues at coordinate 1,203,829 of NZ_JANTHY010000001.1, forward strand.
TCGCGATCTGACACCGTCCGGCCTCGCCTTCACGATTCGTGCGGATTCGCATCGTTCCATCGACATCTTCCTCTAGCGCAAATCGGCCTTAACGGCTTATAGATGCTCCAGAACTGCCCGATGGGGATGGGCAGGACGTCGACGAGGAGCGGCGGTGCAGAGAACGGAGCAGACGGCGCGGGAGATCTGTCTCCTCGATCTGAAGGCGAAGGGCTTCGACGATCAGGAGGCGAGCGACTTAGTGGATCGATTCTGGCCTGTTCTGGCCAATGAGATCCGGGAGGGGATCATCGACGGGGCATGGCCGTTCTCGGCCAAGGAGATCGAGGTCCTGAGCGAGGAGTACCGAAATCTCCTCGAACGTTGAAGACGCCGCACCGGCGCGCCGGATTCGGCGGGCCCGTGCCGAAAGCCACGCCCGCGATCCGGGTCGCGCGCCCGGACCATCCGGCTTACTTTGTTGCGTGCCGGCCCCCGCGGGCGGAATCTAATGTCCTCAACCGCTCGCACGCCGCCGTGAGCCGCCAAATTGCAGCTTCGGGCTTGACGGAACGCGAGTCGGCGCGTAGAAGGCGCCTACTTTCACGGCAGGCAGGTCGGAATTGACGCGTTAGGACACCTTGTCCAGACGGATAGTTCCGAGACGCTGCTGGGACGCAAGCGAGACCACATCCGGCGCAAGATCGCGCACCAAGGGGCGAAAGCCCAGGCGTGATCCTCTGAACGTGCAGCGCCCTCGGCCAGGTTCTGGCCGGCGGCGCTTCTTTCGTTCGCTAGGTGCTCCGGAAGCCGGCTGGACCGGCGGTCATGCGATGAGTTCCTGCCAGTCGAGAGTTCAATGCGGTTGCGGCCGCGGAATTGGGTTAGCGCGGGACGCTTGCGTCCTTGGCGCAGCGAGACGAAGGCGAGAGACGTGCCGACGATCAACCAGCTGATCCGCAAGCCGCGGGAAGCCCAGAAGGCCCGGAACAAGGTTCCGGCACTCCAGGCCAGCCCGCAGAAGCGCGGCGTTTGCACCCGCGTCTACACCACGACCCCGAAGAAGCCGAACTCGGCGCTTCGTAAGGTCGCCAAGGTTCGTTTGACCAATGGCTACGAAGTCATCGGTTACATCCCTGGCGAAGGTCACAACCTTCAGGAGCACTCCGTGGTCATGATCCGCGGCGGCCGCGTGAAGGACCTTCCGGGCGTGCGCTACCACATCCTGCGTGGCGTGCTCGATACCCAGGGCGTCAAGAATCGTAAGCAGCGCCGTTCGAAGTACGGCGCCAAGCGGCCGAAGTGAGGATCTGAGCGATGTCCCGTCGTCACCGTGCAGAGCGCCGCGAAGTTACCCCCGATCCCAAGTTCGGGAGCGAGGTGCTGAGCCGCTTCATGAACGCCGTCATGTATGACGGCAAGAAGTCGGTCGCCGAGAAGATCGTCTACGGCGCGCTCGACCTCGTCGAGAACCGTGCCAAGTCCGAGCCGCTCGGCGTGTTCACGCAGGCGCTGGACAATGTCAGCCCGGCCATCGAGGTGCGCTCCCGCCGCGTTGGCGGCGCCACCTACCAGGTGCCGGTCGAGGTTCGCCCCGAGCGTCGTCAGGCGCTGGCGATCCGGTGGCTGATCATCGCCGCGCGCGCCCGCAACGAGAAGACCATGGTCGAGCGTCTGTCGGGCGAGCTGCTCGACGCCTCGAACAATCGCGGCACGGCCGTGAAGAAACGTGAAGACACCCACCGCATGGCGGAGGCGAACCGCGCCTTCTCTCACTACCGCTGGTGATGACGAGAGCCGGGACGAGGATCTGATATGTCGCGCACGCACGCTATCGAGGACTACCGCAACTTCGGCATCATGGCCCACATCGATGCCGGCAAGACCACGACCACGGAGCGGATCCTCTTTTATACCGGCAAGAGCCACAAGATCGGCGAAGTCCATGACGGCGCCGCCACCATGGACTGGATGACCCAGGAGCAGGAGCGCGGCATCACGATCACGTCGGCCGCGACGACCGCTTTCTGGCAGGGCAAGCGCCTGAACATCATCGACACCCCCGGCCACGTGGACTTCACCATCGAGGTGGAGCGCTCGCTGCGCGTGCTCGACGGCGCGGTGTGCGTGCTCGACGGCAACCAGGGCGTGGAGCCGCAGACCGAGACGGTGTGGCGCCAGGCGGACAAGTACAACGTGCCGCGCATCGTGTTCGTCAACAAGATGGACAAGATCGGCGCCGACTTCTTCCGCTGCGTTGAGATGATCATCGACCGTGTCGCCGGCAAGCCGGTGTGCTGCCAGCTCCCGATCGGTTCCGAGAACAACTTCAAGGGCGTGATCGACCTGATCCGCATGAAGGCTGTCGTGTGGGACAATGAGGAGCTCGGCGCGAAGTATCACGACGAGGAGATCCCGGCGGAACTCGCCGACCAGGCCGCCGAGTATCGCGGCAAGCTGGTCGAGGCGGCCGTCGAGCTCGACGATGACGCGCTGACCAACTACCTCGAGGGCATCGAGCCCGACGAGGCGACGCTGAAGGGCTTGATCCGCAAGGCGGTGATCGGCCGCGTCTTCAATCCCGTGTTCTGTGGCTCGGCCTTCAAGAACAAGGGCGTGCAGCCGCTCCTCGACGCGGTCGTCGACTTCCTGCCGAGCCCGATCGATCGCGGCGCGATCAAGGGCATCGACTTCAACACCGAGGAAGAGACCGACCGCAAGCCGTCCGATGCCGAGCCGGCCTCCGTGCTTGCGTTCAAGATCATGGACGACCCGTTCGTCGGCACGATCACCTTCTGCCGCGTCTACTCGGGCAAGATCGAGACGGGCCAGGGCCTGCTGAACTCCACCCGCGACAAGCGCGAGCGCGTCGGCCGCATGCTGCTGATGCACGCGAACAATCGCGAGGACATCAAGGAAGCCTATGCGGGCGACATCGTCGCTCTCGCGGGCCTCAAGGAAGTGCGCACCGGCGACACGCTTTGCGACCCGGTGAAGCCGGTGATCCTCGAGAAGATGGAGTTCCCCGAGCCGGTCATCGAGATCGCGATCGAGCCGAAGTCCAAGGCTGACCAGGAGAAGCTCGGCATCGCGCTCTCCAAGCTCGCCGCCGAGGACCCGTCCTTCCGCGTGTCGACCGACCACGAGAGCGGCCAGACCATCCTCAAGGGCATGGGCGAACTGCACCTCGACATCAAGGTCGACATCCTGAAGCGCACCTACAAGGTCGACGCCAACATCGGTGCCCCGCAGGTGGCTTATCGCGAGACGATCACGCGCAAGACCGAAGTCGACTACACCCACAAGAAGCAGACCGGTGGTACCGGCCAGTTCGCGCGGGTGAAGTTCGTGGTCGAGCCGAACGAAGTCGGCAAGGGCTTCGAGTTCGAGAGCGCGATCGTCGGCGGCGCGGTGCCGAAGGAGTACATCCCCGGCGTCCAGAAGGGCCTCGAGAGCGTCATGGGCGCGGGCGTGCTCGCCGGCTTCCCGGTGGTGGACGTCAAGGTCACCCTGATCGACGGCGCCTTCCACGAGGTCGACTCGTCGGCCCTGGCCTTCGAAATCGCGTCGCGTGCGGCGTTCCGTGAGGCCCTGCAGAAGGGCGGTCCGGTGCTGCTCGAGCCGATCATGAAGGTCGAGGTGGTGACGCCGGAAGACTACACGGGTTCGGTGATCGGCGACCTCAACTCCCGCCGTGGCCAGATCCAGGGCCAGGACATGCGCGGCAATGCGAACGTCATCAATGCGATGGTGCCGCTCGCCAACATGTTTGGCTACGTCAATACGCTGCGTTCCTTCAGCCAGGGCCGCGCGACCTTCACCATGCAGTTCGACCACTACGAGCAGGTGCCGTCGAACGTCGCCCAGGAGGTTCAGGCGAAATACGCCTGAGCTTTTCACTGAGCGAAGTCATAACAACATCGAATACTGACCGACGGAGAGCCCCGTGGCCAAAGAGAAGTTCAACCGTTCGAAGCCCCACTGCAACATTGGGACGATTGGCCATGTTGACCATGGCAAGACGTCGCTGACGGCGGCGATCACGAAGGTTCTTGCGGAGACGGGCGGCGCGACGTTCACGGCGTACGACCAGATCGACAAGGCGCCGGAAGAGAAGGCGCGCGGGATCACGATCTCGACGGCGCACGTCGAGTACGAGACGTCGAACCGTCACTACGCGCATGTGGACTGCCCCGGCCACGCGGACTACGTGAAGAACATGATCACGGGCGCGGCGCAGATGGACGGCGCGATCCTGGTGGTGTCGGCGGCGGACGGCCCGATGCCGCAGACGCGCGAGCACATCCTGCTGGCGCGCCAGGTCGGCGTTCCGGCGCTGGTGGTGTTCCTGAACAAGTGCGACATGGTCGACGACGAGGAGCTCCTCGAGCTGGTCGAGCTCGAGGTTCGCGAGCTTCTGTCGAAGTACGACTTCCCGGGCGACGACATCCCGATCATCCGCGGCTCGGCGCTGGTGGCGCTTGAGAACGGGGATCCGGAGCTTGGCGCCAAGGCGGTGCTGAAGCTGATGGAGGCGGTCGACGCCTACATCCCGCAGCCGGAGCGTCCGGTGGACCAGCCGTTCCTGATGCCGATCGAGGACGTGTTCTCGATCTCGGGTCGCGGCACGGTGGTGACGGGTCGCGTTGAGCGCGGCATCGTGAAGGTGGGCGAGGAAGTCGAGATCGTCGGCATCCGCCCGACCACCAAGACCACGGTGACGGGCGTCGAGATGTTCCGCAAGCTTCTGGACCAGGGGCAGGCGGGCGACAACATCGGCGTTCTTCTGCGCGGCACCAAGCGTGAGGACGTTGAGCGCGGCCAGGTCGTGTGCAAGCCGGGTTCGGTGAAGCCGCACACCAAGTTCAAGGCCGAGGCGTACATCCTGACCAAGGAAGAGGGCGGGCGCCACACGCCGTTCTTCACCAACTACCGTCCGCAGTTCTACTTCCGCACGACGGACGTGACGGGCGTGGTGACGCTTCCCGAGGGCACCGAGATGGTGATGCCGGGCGACAACATCTCGGTCGACGTCCATCTGATCGTTCCGATCGCGATGGAAGAGAAGCTGCGCTTCGCCATCCGCGAGGGCGGCCGCACCGTCGGTGCCGGCGTCGTCGCCGCCATCATCGAGTGATCGA